>JAEWPC010000071.1 GCA_023460795.1 Bacillota bacterium
GACGACATGATGAAGGACGACATGAAGAGCGACGACATGTAGTAAGGAGGATTACGATGGCGGCTGCCCGGATCGTCGTAGCGGATGACGAACGCAATATTACGGACGTATGCCAACGCTACCTAGAGCGCGAAGGTTACGAAGTCTGGGCGGCTGCCGACGGCGAGGAGGCGCTCTCGCTATGGCGGGAGCACGAACCGGATTTGCTGGTGTTGGATTACATGATGCCGAAACGGGACGGCTTACAGGTGTGCGACGAAGTACGCCGGGCGAAGGATACGCCGATCATCATGCTGACGGCTCGCGGCGAAGAAGCGGATCGCCTGCTAGGCCTGACGATGGGCGCGGACGATTATATGACGAAGCCGTTCAGTCCGCGAGAGCTCGTGCTCAGAGTCCGCAATATTCTTAGAAGAAGCGGCATCGGCTATCTGTCCGCCGCGTCGCCCCGCGAGCCGAGCGCGGAAGACAAGTCTGCGCCGCTCGGCTTCGACGGGTTGACCATTCACGTGGATGAGCGCAGAGTCGTCGTTCAAGGCAGGGAGATCGAGCTGACCGTCAAGGAGTTCGATTTGCTGCATCTGATGGCGAAATATCCCGGCAAGGTGTTCTCGCGCAACCAACTCCTGAACGCTATATGGGACATGGCTTATGAGGGAGACACCTCCACCGTGACGGTTCACGTTCGCAGGCTGCGCGAGAAACTCGAGCCGAATCCTTCCGATCCGACATGGATCAAGACGGTATGGGGAATCGGTTATAAGCTGGAAGGCAAAGGGGCGACGACGTGAAGCTGCGCACCTACTTGTTGCTTGCCAATTGCATAAGCATCGCATTCATCATTGTTTTCCTGCTCGTATCGTTCCAGTACATGCTCGTTACTAAAGAGCAGCTCGTCTGGCTCGTCACCGCGACGATCGGAGCGGGCATCGTCTCGGCGGGTCTTCACTTCCTGCTCGTCCGCCCGCTCGAGGCATCCGTCCGGCGTATGCGGGACGGAGCGGCGCGCATCGCTTCCGGAGATCTTAAAGCACGCGTGACGCAGCCGACGAGACTAGCCGAGTTCAAGGAGCTCGCCGAACAGTTTAACGCGATGGGAGCCAGCTTGGATCACAGCTTCGGTCAGGTGAGGGCTGCGGAACGCGCGCAACGGGAGCTCGTCGCCAACATCGCTCACGACCTGCGGACGCCGTTAGCCTCCCTGCAGTCTTACGCGGAGGCGCTCGAAGACGGCGTCGTTCAAGACGAAGAAGCGTTCGGCCAATACGTGTCCACGATCCGATCGGAGACGATTCGTCTCGGCGAGCTTATTCAAGACGTATTCGACTTATCGACGTTGGACGCGGGCAAGCCGGAGGACGATCCGGACGCCAAGAGCGCGCCTGCCCTATTCGAAGATTTGCTGGTGGAGCTTTTGCCGCGCTTCACCCCGCGATTGAACGCGAAGTCGCTGCGGCTTCGCGTGCTCGCGCCGGAGCGTTCCCTTGCGATTCGGATGTCCGCCGTGCATCTCGTGCGCGTGCTGCAGAATTTGATCGAGAACGCCGTTCGCTACTCGCCGGATGGCGGCATTATCGTCGTGGAAGCGAAGGAGCTGCCGGAACGAAGGGTGCGGATCAGCGTGACCGACGAGGGAGCGGGCATTCCGCCCGAAGAGCGCGAGCGCATATTCGAGCGGTTCTATCGGGTGGAAAAGTCGCGCAACCGCGAGGGCGGCGGCTCCGGTCTCGGACTCTCGATCGCGAAGCTCCTTGTCGAGCAGTACGGCGGCGAGATCGGGGTCGAACCGGCGATTGGACAAGGAAGCCGATTCTGGTTCACGGTACGGGAAGCGTAAGCGGAACGGTCCGATTTACGGGCGATCGCCGGTTTCCCGGGGGAAATCTATCATTCGATGAGGAGGGAAGTCCGGATGTCGGATCTATGGCACAAGCTGCGCAAGGGCTACGGCAAGAAGCTGGCAGCGCTGCATATGTGGAACGGATGGATCGTCGTTGCCCTCGCGTTGTCCGGTCTCATCCTGCTGAACGGCTACTGGAGAGGCGTGCTCGGGGAAGGCCGAGTATGGTTGAAGCAGGCTCATATCTACATCGGTCTCATCTCTCTGCTGCCGGTTCTCTATTATTTGCTGCTCGCAGGCAAGCATTGGAAACAACTCAGGGATAAGCCGTGGCAGAAATTCAACGTGCTCGTCGTGCTCGGTCTGCTTGTCGGCTGGTTACTCTCCGGGGTCGTGCTGTGGCAATTCCATCTTGCGGGCCCCCGCGCGTCGAACACGGCTCTATTCATACATGACGCGTTAACGTGGGTCGGGCTGCCGTATATCATCTATCACTCGATCACCCGGGTGAAGTGGCTTAAAGAGCCCGGCCGAAGAGCCGTACAGACGGCGAAATCCGCGCAACCTCTCCATCCGGCCGCGCCGCAGCCCGTATACACCCGCAGAGCGTTCATCCGCGGCGCGGTAGGAGTCGGGTTGGCCGTCACCGTCGGCCCGTCGTTCCTGAAGTGGCTCGGCCGGACGATCGGACCGATCGGAGGCGGTCAGAACATCGACAAGCTGATCGAGAACAATGCGAACGCTCTCGTGCCCGACCCGCTGCCGCAGCCGGCTTCGTCTCCGCCGATCGGAGGCGGAGCGCAAGGATTTTTCCGCGTGTATACGGTCACATCCATTCCCAAATTCAACAACGACAATTGGTCGTTCACGATCGACGGTCTCGTCGACCGGCCGATGAGTTGGAATTGGGAGTCGTTCCTTCAATTAAAGCGCAAGGTGCAGGTTAGCGATTTCCATTGCGTCACGGGCTGGTCGGTATACGACAACACGTGGGAAGGCATTCCGGTCAAGCAGTTTCTGGAATTGGTCGGCGTTAAGAGCGGAGCGACATCGGCGATCTTCCACTCCGGCGACGGCGTGTACACGAGCGGTATTACGCTCGCGCAGCTGGCGAAGGACGACGCTATGGTCGCCGTCATGCACGACGGCAAGCCGATTCCTAGCGATCTCGGCGGGCCGGTGCGCCTGATCATGCCGAAGATGTACGCCTACAAGTCGGTCAAATGGCTGACGAGAATCGAAGTTATCGAAGGGGAACATATCGGTTACTGGGAACAGAGAGGTTATAAGAACGAAGCGTGGGTGTAAGGATACGAGGAATGGGGCTGCCTGAGGGCGGTCCCATTCTTGCTATCGGAGGAGATACGGCTATTGCCGGGCGCTCTATCTTTCGGTACACTGAAATAATGACTTAGTATGGATGAGGAGAAGCTATGAACGCGACGAAGATACGGCAAACGCTGGATACGATAGCCGAGATGTTTCCCGATGCGCGATGCGAGCTCAATCACGACAATCCGTTCGAGCTGACGATCGCGGTGCTTCTATCGGCGCAGTGCACGGACGAGACGGTGAACAAGGTAACGGCGGATCTGTTCCGCAAGTACAAGACGCCGGAAGACTATCTTAGCGTGCCGCTCGAAGAGCTGGAGAACGATATCCGCCGGATCGGTTTGTTCCGGAATAAGGCGGCGAACATACAGAAGCTGTGCAGATTGGTGATCGACAAGCACGGCGGCGAAATTCCTCGCGAGCATCATCTGCTCACCGAGCTGCCGGGCGTCGGGAGGAAGACGGCGAACGTCGTCATGTCCAACGCGTTCGACGTGCCCGCGATCGCGGTCGATACGCACGTCGAGCGCGTGTCGAAGCGCCTCGGCATCGCCAAGCCCGAAGATTCTGTGCTTGAGGTCGAGAAGAAGCTTATGCGCAAAGTCCCTCGCGACGAATGGACGATCACTCATCATAGACTCATCTTTTTCGGTCGTTACCATTGCAAGGCGCAAAACCCGAAATGCGAGATTTGCCCGTTGATCGAGCATTGCAAGGAAGGGAAAGCACGCATGAAGACAACGCCGGGAACGAAGAGAAGGAGCGTAACCTCGTGAGCTATACCGACATTAAAGCTCCGATCGCGATTGCGGACGAAGAGCACCTGCGACTAACCGAATATCAAGCCGCGTTAACGCGCATGGCCGAGAACGCGAGGTCCCACGGCGACTTGGTTCAAGCCGATAAGTTGCGGGAATTGAACGACAAGCTAGGCAGCGGACGCTTGACCGTCGCGTTCTGCGGTCACTTCTCCGCGGGCAAGTCGACGCTCGTGAACGCGCTGTGCGGCGCGGAGCTGCTGCCGTCCTCGCCGATCCCGACCAGCGCGAACGTCGTGACGATCGTGAACGGCGAGCCGTTCGCGGAGACGATTTTCCACGAAGCGTCGGGCGAATCGCATGAAGCGAGAAGAATTGGAGTTGAAGAGCTGCACGGCTATGCCGTGGACGGAGAAGGCGTCTCGACGATTCGCGTCTCTTACCCGATTCCGTTGCTCGGCGAGCAGTTGGCGCTCGTAGATACGCCGGGAGTCGACTCGACGGACGGCTCACACCGCGCCGCCACGGAATCCGCGCTTCATCTCGCGGACGTCGTCTTCTACGTAACGGATTACAACCATGTTCAGTCGGAAGTGAACTTCCGTTTCCTGCGCAGCTTGGCCAGATGGGGCAAACCGACGTACGTCGTCGTGAACCAAATCGACAAGCACCGCGAAGACCAGCTCGCGTTCTCGGAATTCGAGCGCAGCTTGCGCCAAGCTCTGAAGCAATGGGATATCGAGCCCGCGGGCATCCTGTTCCTCTCCATGAGGGAGAAGGACCATCCCTTATCCCAATGGGATGAGATGAAGCGAATGCTGCGCGACCTGCAGCCGCTCTCCACGCCGCTTATGATTCGAAGCGCGGAGCGCTCGGCGATCTATCTCGCCGAGCAATTCAAGGAGACGCTGCGAGCGAACGATAGGGAAGAGAGAGAGCGGCTGCAGCAGGAGATCGGGGAGGAATCGGACGCGCAAAGAGCCGAGGCGAAAGCCATCCTGCTCGCAGAGCTGGATGAGGCTAGGCGCGCCGGCGACGTTCGCCGCGAGAAGTTCCGCCAAGAGCTCGATCGCTTGCTCGGCAACGCGAACCTGACGCCGGCGGAAACCCGCGAGAAGGCGCAGCACGTGCTTGAAGCGATGCAACCCGGCTTCAAGGCGGGCTGGCTGTCCAGCGCGGCGAAGACCGAGGCGGAGCGAGACAGAAGGCTTACGCTTCTGACGAACGACTTCAACGGCCAGATCAGCGGCCACCTCGTCGGGCACGTGCGCGAGCTGCTCAGGCAAGAAGCGAGGAGCGCCGGAGCGGATGGCGCGTCGTTCGAGCAGTCGCTCGACGCGGCGTTCGTTCCGGTCGGCGGCGACTGGCTGAAATCGCTCGTGAAGCCCGGAGCCGGAGCGGACGGTCAAGCGACGCTTCACTATTCGGCGGAGATCAGCGCCGAGCTGAAGTCGCTCTACCGGAAAGCGGCGCTTGGGATATTCGACGAGCTTGAAGCGGGCCGCGGCGCGGAACGGGACGAAGCCGTTGCGAAGGTGCAGCTGCAACTATCGGAGCTAGACCAAAGAGAAGCAGCGGCGCAAAAGATCGAGAAGCTCGAGGAAGCGGCGCGCGAGCAAGAAAGGCGGTTGCTGGCGGAGCTGCCTGCTCATGCGGATCACGATACGGTCGCGCTGCCCGTGCCTGCGAGCATTAGCGCGAGCAGGAAGGAAGCGATCGCGGCAGCGGCAGAGCCGGCGCGATCGGCTGTGAGCATAGCCGCCCACCGCGTCGAAGCGAACGACTTCGGCGAGAAGACGGGCGACCCACGGGCAAGCGCCGGAGATCCGCAGGGAGCCGCCGAATTGCTCGAGCGGGCCGCCGCTCAATTGCGCAGGCTGCCAGCGCTGAGCGCCATGGCGGACGGCCTCTCGGCCAAAGCCGCGCGGTTCCGCGACAAGCGGTTCACGATCGCGCTGTTCGGCGCGTTCAGCGCGGGCAAGTCGTCGTTCGCCAACGTGCTCGTAGGTCAGCCTGTGCTGCCCGTGTCACCGAACCCGACGACGTCCGCGATTAACCGCATTCTCGCGCCTTCCGAAGGGGAGACGGCGGGAACGGCTCGCATTACGATGAAATCGAAAGAAGCGTTCGCAGAAGATATCCGCCTGTCGTTAAGGCGCATCGGCATCGATAGATCCGAGTTGACCGCGGCGGGCGACGATATCGAGCGTATGCTCGCCTTTAAAGCTCGGATTAGCGCCGACGAGCTGCATCCGCGAGGACGCCCTCACCTGGCGTTCTTGAACGCGGCGGAGACCGGTTGGTCCGAGTACGGCAAGCTGCTCGGCACCAGCTTCGTCGTCGACGAAGCAACGTACCGCAAGTACGCGGCCGCCGAGCAAGCGGCTTGTTACGTCTCGGAAATCGATCTGTACATCGATTCCCCGTTGACGAGAAGCGGCGCCGTGCTCGTCGATACGCCGGGAGCCGATTCGATCAACGCCCGCCACACGGGCGTGGCGTTCCAGTACATTAAGAACGCCGACGCGGTGCTGTTCGTCACTTACTATAACCATGCGTTCACCGAAGCCGACCGCGAGTTTCTGAACCAGCTCGGCAGCGTCAAGGACGTATTCGAGCTCGACAAAATGTTCTTCGTCATCAACGCCTCCGATCTTGCGTCCTCGGAAGCCGAGCTCGACTCCGTATGCAACCACGTGGAGACGCAGCTGTCCAAACACGGCATTCGCGGGGCCAGGCTGTTCCCGGTATCGAGCTTGCTCGGCATCCAAGCCAAGCAGCGCGGCGACCGGGAAGCTCTCGCGCGCTCGGGTGTCGCCGCGTTCGAGCAGGCGTTCCAGACGTTCTCCGAGCAAGAGCTCGGCGGGCTGGCGTTAGCCGCGGCGCGCAAGGAGCTGGACCGCGTCGACAAGCTTCTGGAGAGCTGGCTGCAGTCGGCGAACGCCGACGCCGGCACGCGGGAAGCGAAGGCGCGCAGGCTGCGACAAGAAGCGGAGTCGTGGATCGCGCAAGGGGAAACGATGCTTCCGCCGGCGGCGGTTCAGCCGCTGCTGCAGGAAGCCGGGGAGCAGCTGTATCATCTCCGCCAGCGGGTCCGTTTCCGGTTCAATACGCATTTTCAGTCGGCGTTCCATCCTTCGGTGCTGCAGGACGACGGACGGGATCTAAAGAAGCTGCTCGTCGCCTGCTACGGAGATTTGCAGCGCGCGATCGGCGAAGATTTGCTGCAAGAGCTGCGTTCCGCGGGGCTTCGGCTCGAAGGGACGCTTAACGGCATCATCGATAACGTCATACAGACGAAAGCGTCGGCCGGAGGCATGGCGGAGGAAGGCTTCACGCCGGAGCCGGTCGCTCGCGCGGCTTTGGAGCTGCCGCTGTACGAACCGTTCTCAAGCGGTCCGTACGCGGACGCAAGACGGCTTTGGAGCGCGTTCCGCTCGCCGAAGGCGTTCTTCGAGAAGGACGGCAAAGCCGCGCTCAGAGACGAGCTGCTGACGGAGCTGTTTCAAGAGATCGACAGCCGGTTCGAGGAGCTGAAGGCGCGGTGGGAATCCGCCCTGTCCGATACGCTGCAGCAAGCGCTGCGCGGAGCTTCTCGCGAGCTGGCTGCGCAGCTCGCAGCGTTCGCTTCGAGCCTAAGCCAATCGCTGCTCGAGCCCGGAGAAGAACAAGTGCTTGCCGAAGTGCTCGGCGAGTGGCGGCAAATCCGTCAATAGATTGATATTCGGCCTTCTTCCGTCATCGCAAGCGACGGAGGGAGGCTTTTGCTTTGCTATGCGGCTGATTGCTCGGTATTACGTTACAACTACGGGATGTTGGGCACATTTTCCGACGATTATGGCGTTATCGGGAGAATATGGCGAAACGATGGTGACATCCTCGGTCATAGCGAGCCATAAAGGCTTATTTGCGAGATTGCCGTTAACATTTTAATGCGTTAAACTGCCGGAGTAATCAACGAGAGGGGGATCAGGTTGGACGTTTTCCGCGCGTTAAAAGGGTTCTTCTGGCAAGACAAGAAATTCTTGCTTGGGTCAGTCATCGGGTTAGCCATTTCGACGGCGTTAGGCTTGGTGTATCCTCTTCTGCTCCGTACGTTAATCGACGAGATGATCGTTCCCGGCGAGTACGCCGGCGTCACGGGACTCGCCTTCTTAGCGGTCGGCATCATCATCGTCAAAGCCGGCTTCCAATATGTACACGGTTTCAGCGGCTCACGCGTAGGCAATAGACTCGCCTACCGGCTGCGCAACAGCTGTTACGAGAAGCTGCAGCAATTATCCTTCACTTATTACGATTCGGCGCGCACGGGCGATCTGATGTCCAGGCTGACGGCCGATATCGAAGGCATTCGGAACTTCATCGGCTTCGGGCTGGCGCAGCTGCTGAATACGGCTTTCCTCGTGCTGTTCGGGTTCACGATGATGTTCACGATCGACTGGAAGCTGACGCTGGCGATCGTCGCGATCATTCCTGTAATCGGTTACGTGGCTATCCGCTTCGAACAGAACATCCATCCGGTGTTCCGGTCGATCCGTGCCGCCGTGAGCCGCCTCACGGTCAGCGTGCAGGAGAATATCACGGGCGTCAGAACGGTCAAATCGTTCGCCCGCGAACCGTTCGAGCTGAAGAAGTTCGCGAGCGGTAACGAAGACTACCGCGATAAACACCTGAAGCTCGCGGACGTATGGGCCAAATATTTTCCGATTATCGAATTCATCGCGAATTTAAGCGTGGCGGCGCTGCTGCTCATCGGCGGCTGGCGCGTCATTCACGGCAGCTTAACGCTCGGCACCCTCGTCGCCATGTCGGGAATGCTCGGCATGGTCGTCGCTCCGCTGTGGGGACTCGGCTTCCAGATCAACAACTATACGCAGTCCAAAGCTTCCGGAGAACGGCTGCTCGAGCTCATGAACCAGCCGATCGGCGTCAAGAACGCGGAGCAAAGCCTCGTCCTCGAGGAAGGAACGTTCCAAGGGCATATCCGATTCGACGACGTCAGCTTCCGGTACGCGAATCGTCCGAACCAGCCGTCCGCGCTGATCGGCTTCCAGCTCGACGTTCCTCCAGGTTCCGTCGTCGGCCTGCTGGGCGGGACGGGCTCGGGCAAGACAAGCGCGGTGTCGCTGCTGCTAAGAGCTTATGACGTAGGCGAAGGAGCGGTAACGATAGACGGAGTCGACGTTCGCCATATCGAGCTTACGAGTTTGCGTGAACAGATGGCGATAGTGTTCCAAGAGTCGTTCTTGTTCTCCGCGACGATCAAAGAGAATATCTGTTACGGCAATCCCGGCGCCACGATGGAACAAATCGTGGAGGCCGCGAGGCTGGCGCAGGCGGACGGCTTCATACGGGAGCTGCCGCTTGGCTACGAGACGGTCGTCGGAGAGCGCGGAATGGGCTTGTCCGGCGGTCAGAAGCAGCGGATCGCGATCGCCCGCGCGCTGCTGCGCAAGCCGCAGGTGCTCATCCTCGACGATGCGACGAGCGCGCTCGACATGGAGACGGAGCACCTCATTCAACAATCGATCCGTCAGGTGATGGCTGGCCGCACCGTGTTCGTCATCGCTCACCGGATTTCTTCGCTGAGGCATGCCGACGAGATCGTCGTGCTCGATCGCGGCCGCATCGTGCAGCGCGGCGTACACGATAAGCTGATCAAGCAACCGGGTTTGTATCGGGAAACCTATCGCATTCAGTATGCGGATCGTCCGGAAGAGCTGGGCGCCTCGCCGGAAGCAACCGAAAGGCGGGTGACGGGATGAGCCGCAGATTCGTGTACCAAGACGACGCTTCGATCGAAACGCCGTTCAACTGGAAACAGATCGGCAGAATGTTCGTGTTCGTGAAGCCTTACCGCAAAGAAGTCGCGCGCGTGGCGTTCGTCATGACCGTGTTCGGGATGCTGTCGCGTCTGGCGATTCCTTATCTGACGTATCTGGCCATCGACGAGGCCATTCACCCTACGGACGGCGAGGGCAGCACGAGCATGCTGATCGGTATCGTGCTCGCGATGCTGGCGATGTACGGCATGCGCTGGTGGGCGCAGCATTACACGATCAAGCAGACGAATATTACCGGCCAGAAGGTGATCTCCGACCTTCGGACGGCGCTGTTCAAGCATATTCAGTCGCTGTCGTTCCGCTTCTTCGACAAGCGGCCGGCGGGTTCCGTTCTCGTGCGCGTCACGAACGACGTCAACTCGCTGCAGGAGGTGTTCACGAATGGCGTCATTAATACGATTATCGATATTCTCCAGCTCGTCGGCATTACGATCATTCTGCTCGTCATGGAGCCGAAGCTGGGCCTCGCCGTCATGATCACGGTGCCGATCATGTTCCTCGTCTCCTCGAAGCTGCGGCGCACGATCCGGCATTGCTGGCAGGTCGTGCGCATTAAGCAGTCGCGCATTAACGCGCACTTGAACGAGAGCATCCAGGGCATCCGGGTTACGCAGGCTTTCGCCCAGGAACGGGAGAACATCGCGTTCTTCGACGACATGAACTCGAGCAACATTCGTTCGTGGAACCGCGCCTCGGCGTTCAACCAGCTGTTCGGTCCGGTGATCGAAGTGACCTCGGCGATCGGAACGCTCATTTTGCTGCTGTACGGCACGTACTTGATTAAGACCGACGCCATGACCGTCGGCGCGCTGGTCGCGTTCATTACGTACGTCGGCAGCTTCTGGGAGCCGATCACGCGTCTTGGCCAGATGTATTCGCAGCTGCTCATCTCGATGTCGTCCGCGGAACGGATCTTCGAGTTCATGGACGAGAAACCGGCCGTTCCGGAGCGGGAGAACGCCGAGAAGCTGCATGCCGTGCAAGGCCGCGTTACGCTGGATAACGTGTCTTTCGGTTATGAAGCGGACCGTCCCGCGCTGAAGGGCATTAACCTCGACGTGAAGCCGGGCATGTCCGTCGCGCTCGTCGGTCATACCGGCTCCGGCAAAAGCACGATCGTGAACCTAATCTGCCGATTCTACGATACGGTGGAAGGTCGGGTGCTGCTCGACGGCATAGACGTTAGAGACGTCACGATCGACAGCCTCCGCTCGCAGATCGGCATCGTCATGCAGGATACGTTCATCTTCTCCGGTACGATCCGGGACAATATCCGATACGGCCGTCCGGACGCGACCGACGCGGACATCGAAGCGGCGGCGCGCTCCGTCAGGGCGCACGACTTTATCTCGATGCTGCCGGACGGCTACGATACGGAAGTGCAGGAGCGGGGCAACGCGCTGTCGGTCGGCCAGCGGCAGCTGCTCTCGTTCGCTCGGGCGCTGCTCGCCGATCCGCGTATACTCGTCCTTGACGAAGCGACGGCAAGCATCGATACCGAGACGGAGCTTCGCATCCAAGAGGCTCTGGCCACGCTGCTTCAAGGAAGAACGTCGTTCATCGTGGCCCACCGCTTGTCGACGATCCGTCACGCGGATCTCATCGTCGTCCTCGATCACGGCGTTATCGTGGATCAGGGCACGCACGAGGAATTGATGAGACGGCCCGGTCACTACCGGGACTTGGTAGAGGCGCAATACAGGTATTTATCCGCTTAGTAGAACGGTTATTACTGAAAGCCCGGCTGCGCTCGCTCGCAGCCGGGCTTTGCCGTCCTTCCGCGTTACATTTGAAAAACCGAACGAGAACCGTTATCGTGTTGCTTAAGGAATATACAGGAAAGGCGTAAAGGGCAGAAGACGGACTCGAGGGGGAGAGACGGATGAAATCTAGCAAATGGCTATGGCGCGTGCTTGGACTGACGACGCTCGCTTGTTTGATCGCGCTCGCCGTCGGCTTCGGCTGGGCGCTCAAGGATACGTGGTTCCCAGAGGACGGGCTTGCGATTCCGGAGACGGAGGATAACGCGGCTGCGTCGGGCGGCGCATGGGCGGACAAGCAGGAGCTGTTCGTCACTTCGCTCGGCGATTCGCTGACGTACGGAGTCGGAGATCCGTCGGGGAGAGGCTACGTGAAACGGGTGACGGACCGGCTGGGAGACGTTCTGAACAAGCCGGTGACGCTCGTGAATAACTTGGCCGTTAACGGCGCCCAGACTAAGCATCTGATCGAGAGGTTCGAGGATACCGGGTTCAAATACGCGATCGCGAAAGCCGATCTTATCGTGTTCACGATCGGCGGCAACGATCTGTTCCAGCTTGCGCAAGAAGGCGGATCGATTATCGAGGGCGGAGACCTCTCTCCCGAGCTGCTGAAGGAGCGGCTACCGGAGGTTACGCCGAGGCTCGAGCAAGTGTTCAAGAAGCTGCGCGTGCTGAACGCAAGCGCTCGTATCGTATACGTCGGCCTGTACAATCCGTTCTACGATCTGGCCGAGATGAGAAGCGGCAGCGGCATCGTGGCGGAGTGGAACGCCAAAGCTTACGAGCTGGCGCAAGCCGACGGCAACGCGACGGTCGTTCCGACGTATGACCTATTCGAGACGAACGTGGCGAAATACTTGTCTCAGGACCATTTTCATCCTAACGCCGAAGGTTACGACCGAATCACGGAAAGGATCATGCAGGCGCTCAATTAATGGAGGGGGAAGCTAGCATTATGGCATCGATCGCGCAGGCGGAACGGGATATCGTATTGTCCGTGCAGGGCCTAAAAAAGAACATCGGCGGCAAACCGATCATACGCAACGTATCGTTCGACGTGTTCGCCGGCGAAATATTCGGTTTCCTCGGGCCGAACGGATCGGGCAAAACGACGACGATCCGCATGCTCGTCGATCTCGTGAAACCGACCGCGGGCCGAATACTCGTCTGCGGCGAAGATATCGGCACTCATCCCGAGCGAGCTCTCTCGCACGTCGGCTGCATCGTCGAAAATCCGGAAATGTACAGCTTCATGACGGGATGGGAGAATCTCGAGCAATTTGCCCGCATGCAGCAAGGAATTACAACGGACAGAATCATCGAAGTCGTCGAAATCGTCGGCCTTGACCAGCGAATCCACGATAAAGTGAAGACGTATTCGCTCGGCATGCGGCAACGGCTCGGCATCGCCCAGGCGCTTCTATGCAGGCCGAAGCTGCTCATCCTCGACGAACCGACGAACGGCCTCGATCCGAAAGGAATCAAGGAGCTGAGGGAATTCATCCGCATGCTCGCCGGTACGGGCATGAGCTTGTTCATCTCGAGCCACCTGCTCAGCGAAATCCAGCTCATGTGCGATCGCGTCGCGATCATCGCCCACGGAGAGGTGATCGCCGTAGGCGAGGTGGACGCGCTCGTCTCGCAAGCCGGCTCTTATACGGTATGGCAAGTCGACAAGCCGGAAGAAGCTCGTCGGCTGTTCGAAGGACAAGCGGACATTCGAATCGTAGGGGAACAGGAGCACCGTATCGACGAAACGATTCAGAGCGGCTGGCAAGACGCGATCGTGACGGTCATGGACGAAGAAAGCGTGCCCGCATGGGTGGGTAGGCTCGTCGGCGCCGGAATCGGATTGAGATCCGTTCAGCGCGTGGCGCCATCGCTCGAGGAACTATTCTTGAAGCTGACGGAGGGTGAGAAGATTGGGTAACATGCTGGCGCTCGTGCAGAACGAGACTTTGAAGGTGTGGAAAAAGAAGCGTTTTGCCGTCATCGTCCTGATCTTGCTCATTCTTATACCGGTGTTCGTCTATGCCCAGATGAAGATCGCCCAGACGAACGAGAAGCAATTTAAAGGGGATTGGCGCGCGAACTTGCAAGACCGCATATCCGACAATACGAGGGCGCTCAGCAGCGACCGGATTCCGGAGGAGTGGAAGCAATGGAGGCGGGCGCTCGTCCAGCAGCTGCAATATTATCTCGATCATGACGTGAATCCGCAGACGCCGAACGCGGTTACGTTCACGAAGCAGTTCATCGACAACGCCGTTAATTTGTTCATTCCGCTCATGGTGCTGGCGATCGCGTCCGACCTTGTCTCTTCGGAGCGTTCGACAGGCACGATCAAGATGCTGCTGACGAGACCGGTGCGACGATGGCGCATTTTATTATCGAAGCTGTTGACCCTATCGCTATACGTATCGCTAATCATCGTGACGACGATCGCGCTCTGCTACTTGATATCGGGACTGATCTTCGGCTATACCGGCTGGGATGCGCCTGTATTCGTAGGTTTCCAGGTGAACGGGGCGGAGGTGAACACGGCGAACGTGCATGCCGTCACGCAAGGCGTGTACCTGCTCATGCAAGCCGGGCTCGTATGGTTCTCCGCGATGGTCGTGGCGATGATCGGGCTCATGGTATCGGTGCTCGTCCGCAGCACGGCGGCCAGCTTCGTGACGATGATGGCGACGATCATCTCGGGGACGATTCTGTCCGCGATGGCCTCCTCATGGACGAATGCCAAATATTTATTTAACGTTAACCTCGAGCTTAGTTCATACCTGCGCGGAACGCCTCCGCCGATCGAAGGCATGACGCTTGGATTCTCGCTCGCGGTGCTAGGAATATGGGGTCTCGGGGCGTTGTTCGTATCGTTCTTCGTCTTTACGAGACAGGATATTCTGAACTAAGCGACATCCCCTCCAAACAGAATAAGGTTAATCGGCTTATTGAACATTGGCGCGGTTATGAATTAGAATGATACGGTATACGCGTCTTTGACACGGACGCTCTAGACTAACAAGGGGGACCATCCTTGAGCGATCAATTGGACTTGTTCACGGCTCCGGCCGCCGCGGTTGACAGCGGATACGGCGCGGACGATATTCAAGTGCTCGAAGGCTTGACGGCCGTCCGCAAAAGACCGGGGATGTACATCGGCAGCACGACGTCGTCCGGTTTGCACCACCTGCTATGGGAAATCGTCGATAACGCGGTGGACGAGCACCTCGGCAAGTTTTGTTCCAAGATCGACGTGACCGTACATAAAGATAACTCCGTCACGGTGCATGATAACGGACGGGGAATTCCGACGGGAATGCACAAGGCCGGCATTCCGACGCCGCAGGTCGTCTTCACGATGCTCCACGCGGGCGGTAAATTCGGCGGCGGCGGCTATAAGAAATCGGGCGGCTTGCACGGCGTAGGCGCTTCGGTCACGAACGCGCTGTCCGAATGGCTGGAAGTCGAAATCTACCGCGAAGGCAAAATTCATAAAATGCGCTTCGAGACGTGGGTCGACGAGAACGGCAAGGATCACGTCGGCGAGACCGTCGGCGGCTTGCAAATCATCGGGAACACGAACCGGACCGGCACGAAAGTCACGTTCAAGCCGGACGTGAAAGTGTTCCATGGCCACATCAGCATGAACTACGATACGCTGTCCGAACGGCTGCAGGAGATCGCTTTCCTGAACTCGGGCCTGAAGGTAACCCTGAAGGACGAGCGTTCGGGCAAAGAGGATATTTTCCATTACGACGGCGGCGCGAAGCAATTCGTTCAGTTTCTGAACGAAGAGAAGACGGTTCTGCACGACGTCATTCACTTCGCGGCCGAGAAGGACGACATCGAGGTCGAGATCGCGCTCCAGTACAACGATGGTTATACGGAGACGCTCGCTTCGTTCGTTAACTCGATTCCTACGCGAGGCGGCGGTACGCACGAGACGGGCTTTAAGACTGCGTACACGCGCGTCTTGAACGAATACGCCCGCAAGGTCGGCCAGCTCAAGGAGAAGGACAAAAACCTCGAGGGCAACGATTTGCGCGAAGGGCTGATGGCCGTCATCAATATTAAGATGGCGGAGGTCGAATTCGTCGGGCAGACGAAGGACCAGCTCGGCAGCGCGTCCGCGCGCAGCGCCGTGGATGCGATCGTGGCGGAGAAGATGGCGGTATTCCTGGAGGAAAACCCGCAAGTCGGCGGTGCACTGATCAAGAAGGCGGTGCAAGCGTCCAAAGCCCGCGAAGCAGCCCGCAAAGCCCGCGAGGAAGTGCGCAGCGGCAAGAAGAAGAGCGAAAGCCCGAGCCTGGGCGGCAAGCTGTCGCCGGCGCAATCCAAGGACTACACCCGCAACGAGCTGTTCATCGTCGAAGGCGATTCGGCAGGCGGCTCGGCCAAGCAGGGACGCGACTCCAAGTTCCAGGCGATTCTGCCGCTGAAGGGCAAGCCGATGAACCCGGAGAAGGCGAAGTTGCTCGATATCCTGAAGAACGAAGAATACAAGGCGATCATCGCCGCGATCGGCGCCGGCATCGGCTCGGAATTCGACGTCGAGGAATGCAATTATTCGAAGATCGTCATCATGACCGACGCGGACACGGACGGAGCGCACATTCAAGTGCTGCTGCTGACGTTCTTCTACCGCTACATGAAGCCGCTTATCGACGCGGGCAAAGTGTTCATCGCCCAGCCGCCGCTGTACAAGATTACCCGCAAATCCGGCAAGCTGGAGACGGTGCGTTATGCTTGGACGGAAGATCAGCTAGCGAACTACTTGAAGGAATTCGGCAAAAACGCGGAGCTGCAGCGTTATAAAGGACTTGGCGAGATGAATCCCGACCAGTTGTGGGAGACGACGATGAATCCGGAGTCGCGCACGTTCCTCCAAGTCCAAATCGAGGACGCCGCCAAAGCGGAACGCCGCGTAACGACGCTCATGGGCGACAAAGTCGACCCAAGAAAACGTTGGATCATCGAGAACGTCGATTTTACGGAATACGAAGAATAGCGTGTAAAGGCGACAAACCGCACTACGGAGTTGAAATATCCATTACGCCGCTGTCCTCGTCGAGTTGCTGGAATGAATTTTCATAGGTTGCAACTCGACTCCGAAGGCGGGCGCTCCGCTCTTCATGGACATTTCACTCCTTCGTGCTTGTTCGCCATCACACATGGGTATCATCCTATTCCGTAAAAGCTGAGGGGGAAGTTTAGTGAGTTTGCTGGAAAACTTTTTGCCCGCGTTCCTGGAAGAGGTCGTCGGCGACCGCTTCGGACGCTATTCCAAATATATAATTCAAGACCGCGCGATACCCGACGTACGCGACGGTCTGAAGCCCGTTCAACGGCGTATTCTGTACGCGATGTACGACTCGAGCAACACGCCCGACAAGCCTTATCGCAAGTCCGCGAAGACGGTCGGCGACGTCATGGGCAACTATCATCCGCACGGCGACTCGTCCATCTACGAAGGCATGGTCCGGATGGCGCAGCCCTGGAAGATGGCCCATCCGCTCGTGGACGGCCACGGTAACTGGGGTTCGATGGACGACGATCCGGCGGCGGCCATGCGGTATACGGAGGCTCGGCTATCGTGGATCGCCATGGAGCTGCTTCGCGACATCGAGAAGCGGACCGTCCAGTTCAAGGACAACTTCGACAACACGACGAAGGAGCCCGTCGTGCTGCCGGCCCGTTATCCGAACCTTCTCGTCAACGGAGTCAGCGGCATCTCGTCCGGTTTCGCGACGGAAATTCCGACGCACAACCTGCGCGAAGTGATCGACGCCTGTATCGCGATCATGAACAAGCCGGACATTACCGTTCCGGAGCTCATGACGATCGTTCGCGGTCCCGATTTTCCGACGGGCGGCATTATCATGGGCGAAGACGGCATCCGGGAAGCCTACGAAACCGGCAAGGGCCGCATTTATTTGCGCTCGAAGACGGCCATCGAGGATTTGCGAGGCGGCAAGCAGCAGATCGTCGTCACGGAAATTCCGTATCAAGTCGTCAAATCCAAGCTCGTGAACGCCATCGATAACCTTCGGCTCGAGAAGAAGGTCGAAGGCATCGCGGAAGTACGCGACGAGAGCGGCCGCAATGGGCTTCGAATCGTCGTGGAGCTGAAGAAGGACGCCGACGCCGAAGGCATTCTCGCGTTCCTGCTCAAGAAAACCGATCTGCAGACGGCTTACAGCTTCAACATGGTCGCCATCGTCAACAAGGCGCCGCAGCAGCTCGGCATCAAGGCGATGCTGGACGCTTATATCGCGCACCAGAAAGAAGTCGTGACGCACCGTACCCAGTACGATCTGGAGAAAGCGGAAGATCGCGCTCACGTCTTGGAAGGCCTCGTCAAAGCGCTGAACATTCTCGATCAAGTCATCGAGACGATCAAGCGATCCAAGAACCGCCAGGACGCGCAGAACAACTTGATTGCCGAATACGGCTTCACCGAGCGCCAAGCGGATGCCATCCTGACGCTCCAGCTATACCGGCTGACGAATCTCGAGATTACGCAGCTGGAGAAGGAACATGCGGACATGCTCAAGAAAATCGCGCTGTACCGCTCGATTCTGGACAATCCTCGCAAGCTGCTCGGCGTCATCAAAGACGAGCTCACGGAAATCCGCGATAAGTTCGGCATCGACCGCCGTTCGGTCATCCAGGGTGAAGTCGAGGAGATCAAGGTCAACCTAGAGGTGACCGTCCCCGCGGAAGACGTCATCGTGACGCTAAGCCGCGAAGGATACGTGAAGCGGACAAGCTTGTTGTCGTTCACGCGTTCGGGCGGGGAGCTGGAAAGCGCGGGCGTGAAGGAAGGAGACGTCATTCGTTGGAGTCTCGGCGTAAGCACGCTCGATCCGCTTCTGATCTTCACGCAGCGAGGGCAATATTACTTGCTGCCGGTCCATCAAATTCCGGAATTCAAGTGGAAGGACACCGGCACGGCGATCGTCAACCTGCTGCCGGGGCTGACGAAAGACGATCGCATCGTAAGCGTCATTGCCGCCAAGCCGGCAGAACTGGCGGCATCCGATGGCGATTCCGCGGCCGAAGGCGGGCCTGTCCTCGTGTTCGTAACGAGAAGAGGCCAAGTGAAACGCACGGCGCTGGCCGAGTACGCCACGACCCGCAATATGGCGATCGCCGCCTGCAAGGTCGCGGACGGCGACGAGATCATTACGGTATTCCGTTCCGATTCCCCGGCCGACCTAATGCTCGTGACCGAGCAAGGCATGAGCATCCGATTCAGCGAATCGGAGGTTAGCCTGCAAGGCAAAGTCGCGGGCGGGGTAAGAGGCATCGTCCTGAAGGAGAACGATGCCGTTACGGGCGCGTTCCAAGTCGCGGGCGACGAGGGAGAAGTGCTTGTCGTCACGGACCATGGCTATGCGAAACGTTCGCTGCTGCTGGATTATCCGATTCAAGGGCGGGGCGGCAAAGGCATTCAGACGTTCGAATTCAAGGAAGGCAAGCGCGTAAAGCCGAACGGCACGAAGCTGATCGACGGCTTCCTCGTCAAAGAAGCGGTCACCCTGTTACTGTTGACTTCGAGCGGGGCGCTGTCGGAGTTCTCTTCGGAAGCGGCGCCGATCGACGATCGCAGAGGACAAGGCAAACAGATGACGGCCGTCGAACGAAGCGATGCGGCAATCGTCACGTTCAAGAAGCCGCTGCCGGCGCTAAGATCTAATGATTAATCGTAAGGGCCGTTAACCGGCTCGCTGCGATCGATCCATTTCAACATCATATCCAACACGACCCATAGCGGCACCGGCTCGCTCAGCCGATCCAGCCACTGTGGGTCTTCTATTAACCCTGCGTCCTTCGCCATTCTGCCGATCATTTGTATTCTCTCGTCCATAGAAGCCATATCCAAGCCTCCCAGCTTATCCTACTCGATTCTCCATTATTTTCTATTAGCATATGTCATGGATTGTCGGGACGTTCGCGGATATGGTGGACAATGTCGGAAATATTTAATTGCATTAATCTATCTTTCGACATGGGCTCTGAGTATAATAAAAGAGAAGGCATCGTTCGGGTTGAAAGGGGCGTACTCATGGAAAACGCGGCGGATTTTGTGAAAAGCTGGGCCAAGCTCACGAAGGATTGGAACTCCCAAATGGAAGAGGAATTGGCTCCCGGGCTGACGGTCGGCCAATTGGAGGTGCTAGAGCTGCTGCAAGCTTACGAACCGATGAAACCGTCGGATTTGCTCCCGCATCTGGAGACGACCCCCGCGGCAATCACGACGCTGCTTGACCGAATGGAGCGAAACGGACTCGTCGAACGGAATCGGGACGAGGGGGATCGCCGAATCGTCTGGGTGACGATGACCGCATTCGGCCGTTCGGAGGTCGAACGAGGCGTCAGCGTTCGCAACGCGATCGTCAGCCGTTCGTTGGATCGCGTGTCCAGTCATAACCGGCAGCTGCTCGTCTATCTGTTCAGCAAAGTCGCGGGAACGCGCGACGCGTCCTCCGCGGCGGCAGCCGCTAAGCAGCCTTCCGTCAGCGAGACGTCCGGCGACAGCAAGGAAGAGAACGTGGAATCGAATGCGATCTAACGAAGATTACATATACGAACTACAAAGGCATATATCCCTGCGGGGATATATGCCTTTATTGCGATTGCCGGCCTTATTCGGCGGAATCGACATGTTGCTTCAGATGCTCGTTCATGCCGTCCAGCATTCGCTGCATGGCAGCGTATTCTTGCGGCTTCAGCTTCGGGTCGTTGCGGCTCAGTAGCGCTTGTTCCAATGGAATGATCGTATAATAGCGTTGCTTGCGAATCGATTCGATATGCACCCATGTCGGCATCGTCTCCACTTGTTTAAGCTCGATGGAGGAGGTTCCGTCGGCGTGCTCGGTTTTGACGACGTTAATGGTAAGGATGAGCCCGACGTCTTTCCAATCTCCCGACTGGTTCGAGATAAAGTTGCCGAGCGAGTAGATGACGACTCCGCTGCGGGCGATTCCGTCTATGCTCTCGGAGGCCGGAACCGATACCCGCTCGAGAGGCTGCACGACGTGCGGGTGCGATCCGAGGACGATGTCCGCGCCGGAGGCGATAAGCTTACGGGCCAGCTGGATTTGCTGCTTATTAGGCATGCGGTGATACTCGAGGCCGAAGTGCAGCGATACGGCCACGACGTCCGCACCGGCGTTTCTGAGCGAAGCGATCTCCTTTACGATACGCTCCGAATCGATCAAGTTCACGCTGAAAGCTTTATCCTCGGGAATCGGAATGCCGTTCGTCCCGTAAGTGTAAGCGAGGAACCCCATCTTAATGCCTTCTCGTTCCACGATCGTAAGGCGCTCGGCATCGTCGGCATCGGCAGCCGTTCCGACCGGGACGAGTCCGGATTTCCTAACGTTCTCGAGCGTTCGCACGATGCCCGGGAATCCTCTGTCCATCGTATGGTTGTTCGCCGTCGATACGACATCAAACCCGGCGTCCGCGAGGGCGTTCGCAAGCTCGGCCGGCGCGTTGAAGCGAGGGTATCCCGTATACTTCAATGCTTGACCGGCTAACGGAGTCTCGAGGTTGCCGAACACCCAATCTCCCGATTGGAATATCGGCTTCACCTGCTCGAACCAGGGGTTGAACGTATAGCGCTTGCTCGCGGCGTCGTAATAGGCCGGGAGCTGAGGCGTATGGACCATAATATCTCCGACGGCAATCAGCGTAGCTTCCCGTCTGACCGGCTCCGGCGGCGGTTGTTCGACGGCAGCGGTCGGAGCATGGGACGTCTCGATCGGCGGAGATTCGGACGGCTTGTCAAGCGGATTGCCGCTCCCGGCAGGGGACTGCGGAGAATTCGAGCATGCGCCGGCGAATAGGGTCATGGCCGCTATGCCTATCCATGCTGCCTTACGATACGGATTCACGATTCACGCTCCAGACCACGACATGAGTTTCGATGCGACTTACTTATCGCTCTCCCAACGGCCATAAATCCCGCAAGGAAGCGTTAATCCGCTGCGGGTAATCGGCAATCCGATTTCGCCGCAATCGATCTTGCCCCCGAATTTACGTCCGATGGACATGTGCAGCAGATTGCGAAGCACGGTAGGCGAGATCCCCGTCGTGTAAGAGTTGATCAGGATGAACAGCGGCCGATCGGACAGAATGGACATGCACGACTCCAAGAACGGGAACAGATTCTCTTCCAGCTTCCACATTTCGCCGTTCGGTCCGCGTCCGTAAGACGGCGGATCCATGATGATCGCATCGTATTGGCGCTCGCGCCGTTGCTCGCGTTGCACGAACTTGAACACGTCGTCCGTAATGTAGCGGATCGGAGCGTCCTGCAATCCGGACAACTGCGCGTTCTCCTTCGCCCACTGCACCATGCCTTTAGCGGCGTCAACATGGCAGACGTCCGCGCCGGCCGAAGCCGCGGCGACGGTCGCCCCGCCCGTGTAAGCGAACAGATTGAGCACGCGGACCGGACGGCCGGCGGAACGGATCGTGTCCATGATCCAGCTCCAGTTCACCGCCTGCTCGGGGAATAAGCCGGTATGCTTGAAGCTGGTCGGCTTGATATGGAATCTTAGCGGGCCGTAAGCGATGCTCCAACGTTCCGGCAACGTCTTGCGGAACGTCCATTGTCCGCCGCCGCTGTTGCTGCGGTGGTAATGGCCGTCGGCTTTGCGCCACTCATCGCTCTCGGAGACGAGAGGCCATATAATCTGAGGATCTGGCCGTCGCAGGATGACGTTGCCCCAGCGTTCCAGCTTCTCGCCGTTGCCGGTATCCAGTAGTTCGTAGTCTTGCCAATCTTGTGCCATTCGCATCGCGTGGTTAACTTCCTTTACATTCATCGTCTATTCGGATGATTAGTGGGCGCAGCTTATTCGTTCGCTGCAGGTTCGGTTTCGCCGGCCTCGTCTTCGTCGGAGGAATCCGGCGTAAAGCGGTATCCGAAGCCGCGCACGGTGCGAATCCAACGCGGGCGGGAAGGGTCCGGTTCAAGTTTTTTGCGGAGATTGCTGATATGTACCATTAACGTTCGCGTATCGCCCATGCTATCAGTCTGCCAGACTCTCCGATACAGGTCTTCTAGAGGAAACACCCGGTTCGGTTCCCGGGCCAGCACCGACAGAAGCTCGAACTCTTTCACGGATAAGTTCAACCGGTCTCCGTGCAGGCGGACTTCCAAGCTGCGGAAATCGATTTCCATCCCGTGATATTGGATCGTCGTTGCCGGCTCTTCCGCGCTGCGCTCGCGAGTACGGCGTCTGCGCAAGTGAGCCTGCACTCTGGCGACGAGCTGGCTAGGGCTGAACGGCTTCGTTACGTAGTCGTCTCCGCCTTCAGATAAGCCGCGGATAATATCGTTATCTTCGCCTTTACAGCTTAAGAAGAGGATAGGTACATCGGAGGAAGACCCGGCTCGAAGTCTCCGGCACACGTCGATGCCGTCCATCCGCCCTAGGTTCACGTCCAGTATCACGAGATCCGGAAGCACGGTGACCTCCATCCGCAGCGCGTCTTCTCCGTCATGCGCGACGTACACGTCGAAGCCCTCTCTTTGCAAGTATAAAGTAATTAACTGGGTTATTTCGACTTCGTCATCTACGACTAGAACTTTAGCGGCAGATTCCTTCATACGCATATCCTCCATATCGATCGGTCGGACTATCACGCTATATTATAACGAAAGCGTTGACGAGTAAGCAATCCACCGTTACAATGACGTTCGAATGGCAAGAACGAAGCGGATCGGCGACCGGAGGAGCGTGCGGAAGAAGTGTCACGCATTGGGATGATGAGTCTAAGGAAGCTAGGCAAGCGACTTTATGGTTTAACCGCGCTTCTAGCGCTCGTATGGATGCTGACCGGCTGCACGTCGGCGGACCGTACTCCCCAACCTCCGGAAGCCAAGCAAGGCATCCTGGACATGACGGACTGGAATTGGGCTGAAGATGGCCCCGTACCGTTAGAAGGGGAATGGGAGTTCGAATGGCTCGGTTCTAGCGACCGAACGGACTGGCCGGGCAAGCTTGCTACGACGATGCAAGTACCAGGCATCTGGGGTTCGACGATTCCCGGGGACGGGAAGACGCTGTCGAACCGGGGGCACGCCGTCTATCGGCTGCACATTCATCATGCTCCCTCAGAACGTCAATTGGCGATCCGGGTGCCGAATATTATGACGGCTTACGAACTCTACATTAATGGGCAGCTTTCCGTTAAGAGGGGCGTTGCGGGCCATGACGCCGAGAGCACGACCCCTTATCAGGTACCGGCGACCGTGACTTATAACGCCTCCGGCACTTTGACCGAACTGGAATTGCACGTATCGAACTTCGATCATCGCCGCGGAGGCATCCGTACGCCGTTCATCTTCGGCGAGGACGAACAAATACAGGAGTTAGGCTTTAATTACGAAGCTCAGGAAATGATCGTCTTCGGCTGTCTGATCATGATCGGCATTTATCATATCGGACTGTTCGCGCTTAGAAGACAAGAAATCGCGAACCTGCTATTCGCATTGCTGTGCTTGTTCGTCGCGATACGAATGGGTTCGATCGGCGAAGGCATGTTCGTGCAATGGATTCCGGGGTTTAACTGGACGATCGCCATCCGGTGCGAATACATCGCCTTCGCGGTGAGCGGGTGGGCCGGTTACGGGTACTTCTATCGCTTGTATCCGCAAGAAGTGAACCGGCTCGGCTATCGGATTGCCAGCTGGGGAGCCGCCATTCTCGTGCTGTTTACGGTCGCGGCGCCGACTTACGTCTTCTCGTCGTGCCTCGTCGCCTATCAATTGTACGTCCTCGCGCTCGGCTTCTCCGCCTTCATCTCGCTCGTGCTTGCCGGCATCCGCAGGCGCGTAGGGGCGAAGCTCGCGCTCGTGGGCGTGACGGGGCTGTTGATTACGATCGTTAACGATATGATGTTCTATAGCGGATCTACGCAGACGATCGACCTAGTGCCGTTCGGCTTGTTGTTCCTTATTCTCATGAACTCCTTCATTATATCGTTCCGTTTCTCGCAAACTTACGAACGAGTAGAACAGATGTCCGAGCAACTGAAGGATTGGAACAACTCCCTCGAGCTTAGAATCGCCGAGCGGACGGACGAGCTTCAGCGCTCTTACGCGACGGTGGAGAACGCCAAGTCGGAGCTGGAGCGGATGGAGCATGCGCGCAAACAGCTTGTCAGCAATATCTCCCACGACTTGCGTACGCCGATTACTTTGCTGCAGGGATACCTTGAAGCGCTTCGAGACCGCGTCATCAGCGACGAAGAGCAGCGGAACGCGACGATTCGGCTTATGCTGACGAAGGTCGAAGGGTTGAATTCGCTAATTCAGGATTTGTTCGAAATATCGGTGCTCGAAGCGAGGAAGGTAGAGCTTATTCAAGAGTGCCTTACGCTGGCAGACTGGCGGGAAAATTTGCAGGAGCAGTACGGGATGGAATTGGAACAGCGGGGGATTCGGTTCGATTGCTTCCTGAACGATCCTTCGATCGCCTTATTCAAAGTGTCGGTCGACGTTCAACGCATGAATCGCGTATTCGAGAACTTAGTCTATAACGCGACCCGCTATACGCCCAAAGACGGAACCATTGAATTTATGTTCGCCGCGGATATCGAGAACGGCTGCGTGAAGCTGTCCATATCGGATAGCGGAGAAGGGATCAGTCCCGAGGATTTGCCTCATATCTTCGATCGGTTCTACAAGAAAGACAAATCCCGGCATTCCCGATCGGTAGGCAGCGGTTTAGGTCTGGCCATCGTCAAAGAAATCGTCGAGCTGCACGGAGGTACGATTCGCGTCTTTAATCGAACGCCGACAGGCTGCACGTTCGAAATTACGTTGCCGTTATCCGATGAAGAAGCCAAGAGCGCGGTTTAAGCGAAATCGCCATGCGGATGCGTTAGCCGCTTTCCTCGCTTCGCTGGCTCATTAGATCCTTCAATAGATGGATCGATTGCTTGCGCTGTTCATGGCTCATGTGCCGCAGCAGAGCCAGCACTTCGTTCGTTTCCTGGACTTCCGGCGTATCGGGTTTTGTTTTCCCCGTCGATCCGCCTATAATATAATCCAAGGAAACGTCGAAATACGCGGATAGTTTAATGAGTGTATCGTAAACGGGCTGTCGATTGTTAATTTCGTAATGGCTGTATGCCGATCGCGTAATTCCGATATAACGCGCGACTTCGCCTTGCGAGATTTTCTTCTGAAGCCGCAAAGCTCTTAATCGATCGCCCATTGTCATGTTCCCTAACCCCTTGGACTCTCAAGTATCTAAACTTACTATCACTAATTTATGATACGTTACGTATCATGTCAAGTGGTGAGAACGGTAATTATGAACGAAAATCTATATTTTATTCATCAGATTAGTAGAAAATTGTTAATAGTATGTTACATATTGTATCATAACAAAGGAGATGCAGCGAATGAACGTTCAAGTGCTTGGTGCGACGATGAGCCATACGGAGGAAAAAGGGTATCTCGGACATGTGAAGTTTGCCGTCGAAGGCCATAAACAGCCCTACGAAATTACGCTGCAAAGCGACAATGGCAAGTACGATTGGAACTATGCGCTTAATTTCAGCGACGAGCCGGGCAGCGAGGAAGAAATTTTGCTCGTGGACGAGCGGTTGGAGGAAGACGACGAGCTGTTCGACCTATTCGTGGACACGGCGAAGGAAGCGTTGGGGAAGTAAGAGAGCTGGAACCATCCGTGTAGGATGGTTTTGTTCATACTTCCCGTCTTTGACGTCCTCTGCTCATGACGCTTATAATGGTAGTCGTCCTACTGTAAACGCGCGTTCACAACGATTGCGAAGAGGAGTGTAACCTATGGTCAACGTTAAAGGGAAATGGGCGCTCATTACGGGCGCGAGCCGCGGCGTCGGCTACCAGACGGCCATGTTCATGGCGAAGCAAGGCTGCAATCTCATCTTGCACAGCCGAAGCCTGACGAACACGAAATCGATGGAGCAAGAGATCCGGGAGCTTGGGGTCGAAGTATACAGCGTACAAGCCGAGCTGGCCAACCCTAATGAGGTCGTCGCCATGCTGGACGATATCGAGGCGAAAGGAACGACGGTCGATATCGTCTTCAACAACGCCGCGGTGCAGATCGCGTATCGCACCGACTACTGGAAGACGCCCATGGAAGACTTCGATACGAGCTTCCGCATTAACTTCAATGCTCCGGCTGCGATATGCCTGCGACTCGTTCCCAAGATGATCGAGCGAGGCTTCGGACGCGTCATCAACACGACGAGCGGTATCCGCAACGAACCGGAGCAGCTCGGCTACGCGGCCAGCAAAGCCGCGTTGGACAAGTTCACGAAGGATCTGGCTTCCCGACTGGAAGGCACGAACGTTATTCTGAGCTTGGCTGATCCGGGCTGGTGCCGGACGGATATGGGCGGTCCCCAGGCTCCGAACGGCGTCGAGAGCGTCGTGCCGGGCATCGCGGTAGGCGCGTTCTTGGACGACAAGAAGAGCGGAAGATACTTGTCCGCGCAAGCTTTCGTCGGCATGACGCTGGAGGAAGCGGTGGCGAAAGCCGAATCGCTCGAGGCGAATCCGTACACGATCTAATCGGATAGGAAAGCAAAAGAGACCGCGAAGGTCTCTTTTGTGCGAATTAGATCGCTTCGTAATCGATCTCGAGGAACTTCTCGACCTCGACCTTCCAACGCTCGTTCACGAACGCCACGTGCGCGGGATGATCGTTATACGCCTCAAAGTCCGCTTGGCTGTCGAATACCATGGAGAATCCGAAGTCGTAATCGTTCTTAGGGCTGACTTGGCGGAATACTTGAAAGTCTTGGACGGTCGGGATTCCGCTCAGGATGCTTCGTCCATCCTCCAGGAAACGGCGCTCCTGCTCGGAGCCTTGGGCGTGCTTCAAGCTGAATATAACCGAGTGAATGATGCGAGGATTGCGGCTAGACATATTGAATTCTCCTTATCGGAAAGCTATTATTAATTGCTATTGTAAAAAGGAGGAGTCGGAATGTCCAGTCCACAGAGTACGATAACCGAATCTTCGGCGGCGCGAACGAACAGATTGCCCGTCATGATCAGCATCGTTCTCGCCATGCTCGTCGCCTCCATGGATACGACGATCGCGAACACGACGATGGGAGTTATCGCGGACGAGCTCGGCGGCATGCAGCTATACGCATGGAGCTTCGCTTCTTATATGATCATGTCTACCGTCGTAGCTCCCGTAGCGGGCCGTATCTCGGATTTGTTCGGGCGCAAGACGATATTTTCCGTCGGACTTATTCTGTTCTTGGCGGGTTCCATCTTGTGCGGCATGTCCGAAACGATGCTGCAGCTCGTGCTGTATCGGGCGTTGCAGGGAATCGGCGCCGGCATTATGATGCCGTTCCCGGCCATAATCGCGGGCGACCTGTTCTCGATCGAGAAGCGGGGCAAAATCCAAGCGCTCTTCACCGGAATGTGGGGCTTATCCGCCGTATTGGCGCCGATGCTTGGCGCGTTCTTCGTGGAATACGCGAGCTGGAGATGGATTTTCTACATTAATATCCCGATCTGCATCGTATCGGTGATCCTGCTGAGATTTTATAAGGAAGAGTACACCCCGCGCAAATCGAAGATCGACTTCGGCGGGTCCGTGCTGTTCGCGATCGGCGTCAGCTTGCTGCTGTTAACGACGACCGTGGAGCATTATGCATACGCTTACGGGGTTGGCGGGGTCATCGCGTTGATCGCGTTCTATCTTTACGAGCGCAGGCACGCGTCGCCGATTATTCCGTTGTCGCTGCTGCGCAACCGGGCAGTCACTTGGATTAACGTCAACGGATTTCTGGCGTGCGCGGCGCTGTTCGGCACGTCCAGCTTCGTTCCGCTGTTTCTGCAAGAGGAGGGGTACTCCATCTTCGAAAGCGGCCTGGCTCTGCTTAGCATGTCGTTCGGGTGGATGGCGGTGGCCGTTCCGGCAGGAAAATGGATCTTGCGCTTCGGTTATGCCAAGCTGCTGATCGTCGGCAACGCGATTCTGGTCGTCTCCGGGCTGCTGTTGTTCCTGATGGAGCACGGCAACGGGTTCTGGTACGTCTTCGTTGCGCTGATCGTGCAAGGACTCGCTTTCGGCTTGATCTCGACCGTGGCGACGATCGGTTCCCAGCAGCTCGTCGAGCCGCATCAGAAAGGGGTCTCGACTTCGCTGAGTCTGTTCTCGCGGAATATCGGCACCGCGATCGGCGTCACGATCATGGGCGCGATATTGAACGGGGCAACCGATTTCTTCACGGGCATCGACCAACTGTTCTTGTTCGGCTTCGCCGCCTCGATCGTCGCCTTCGCGTCTTCGTTCATGATCCGGCGCGTATAAGCCTCTTGCGGTATTCGCTAGGCGTACAACCGTAGCGTCCTCGAAAGACGACGTTGAAGTAGCTGAGGCTGTTGAAGCCGACGTCCAAGGCGATCTCCATCATTTTGTCGTCCGTCTCTCGCAGCCTTGCCGCCGCTTGTTGGACGCGATAGCCGTTCATGTACTCGACGGGACTCTTGGTCGTGATTTTCTTGAAAAAGCGGCAGAAGTACGATTCGCTCATGCAAGCGATTCCGGCAAGCTGCTGCAGCGTAATCGGTTCGGCGTAATGCCGCTCGATATGGGCGATAACGGCTTTTAGTCTGTCGATCCGATATCCGTCTTGCTCGCGCCGAGGTCCAACTGTAGGTTCGCTTAGCATCAGCATTCTAGATAGACAATAGAATAATAAGCCCTTGATCTCCATCTCCGAAGCCAACCGCTTGTCGCGGTTGGCTTTTGCGATTCTATGGAGCGTATCCAAAAGCTCGGTCTCCGGCTCCGACCGCCTTCGAAGATGGACCGGCAATCGTAAGGTTTCTTGGATTATGGGGACGATATACTGGTCGAACAAGTAGTCGATCGCGCCGTTCCCGAACAGGCTCGGATGGAACACGACCGCCACGAACGAGCAAGGCTCGTCGCCGACGACGGATCCGGAATGCAGCAGGCCGGAATTCACGAAGATCGCTTCTCCGGCATTCAGTTCGTAATCGCTGGCATCGACGCGGAAAGCGGCGCGTCCCTCCGTAACGAGCAGAAACTCGAGCTCGTCATGCCAATGAAGGTCTAGCAACGGATAGTCGGGCGAGCACGTAATCTCGTATAAGCTGACCGGATAGACCGGAGTACCGTGCCTGCGTTCTTCTTTTAGCAGCGATTTGTTCATGGAAGGCTTTGCGCACCCCTCTCGCTAATCGTTGAAGTCAAAATATTGTTAATAATGAGCAAATATCGAGCAGAGTTCATGGAATAAAGACAATATCATTATATCATGAACGTTTATCACTCTAAGGGGGAATTACGGTGAAATTTACGGACGGCTACTGGCAGACGCGCAAAGGCGTCGAGCTTCAGAACCCGGTCGACGTTCGCGAGGTTCGCGAATCGAACGGAACGCTTACGGCATACAGCGCGGTCAAACCGATCAGAATCAAAGGCGATACGCTTAACGGGACGATGCTTACGGCGGAAATCAGCTCTCCGATGGCAGACGTGATCCGCGTTCGTTGGACTCACCATGCGGGCGCCAAGCAACTCGGACCGAATTTCGACATCAATGTGGACGCTAGCGTCAACGTGAAGACCGCGCAGACGGACGAGCACGCGACCCTAACGACAGGCGGTCTTACGGCTACGATCCGCAAGACGCCGTCATGGGGTCTAACGTTCACTTATAACGGCCGCAAGTTGACGGGAACCGCGCATAAAGCCGCGGCTTACGTTAAAGACGTCGACGGAACGCCGTACTTCCGCGAAATGCTCGACCTGGGCGTCGGCGAACAAATTTACGGCCTTGGCGAACGGTTCACGCCATTCGTCAAAAACGGACAAGTCGTCGACTCGTGGAACGAAGACGGAGGAACGAGCAGCGAGCAAGCCTATAAGAACGTGCCGTTCTACTTGTCTAGCAACGGTTATGGCGTATTCGTCAATCATCCGGAGCGGGTATCGTTCGAGGTCGCTTCCGAGGTCGTCTCCAAAGTCGGCTTCAGCGTGCCGGGCGAATCGCTCGAATATTTCATCGTCGGCGGCGAGACGTTGAAGGACGTCCTGAACAATTACACGAAGCTGACCGGCAAGCCCGCGCTTCCGCCGGCATGGTCGTTCGGTTTGTGGCTGACGACGTCGTTCACGACAGACTACGACGAAGCGACGGTGAACAGCTTCATCGAAGGCATGGCGGAACGCCGCATTCCTCTACACGTGTTCCACTTCGACTGCTTCTGGATGAAGGAGTACGAGTGGTGCAACTTCGAATGGGATAAGGCGATGTTCCCCGATCCGGAAGGCATGCTCCGCCGCTTGAAAGACCGCGGACTGAAAATATGCGTATGGATCAACTCCTACATCGCGCAGAAATCCTCGCTGTTCCAAGAAGGCATGGAGAAAGGTTATCTCTTGCGCAGAGCGGACGGCAGCGTATGGCAGTGGGATATGTGGCAGGCGGGCATGGGACTCGTCGACTTCACGAACCCGGCAGCGACCCAGTGGTTCAAAGACCATCTGAAACGCCTCATGGACATGGGCGTCGACTGCTTCAAGACCGACTTCGGCGAGCGGATTCCTACCGATGTCGTCTACTACGACGGCTCCGACCCGATGAAAATGCACAACTACTACACGCAGCTATATAACAAAGCGGTATTCGAAGTGCTCGAAGAGAATCGCGGGAAGAACGAAGCGATGCTGTTCGCCCGTTCGGCAACGGCAGGCGGCCAGATGTTCCCGGTTCACTGGGGCGGCGACTGCTCCGCGAACTACGATTCGATGGCCGAGACGCTTCGCGGCGGCTTGTCGCTCGGCTTGTCCGGCTTCGGCTTCTGGAGCCACGACATCAGCGGCTTCGAACGGACGGCGCCGGCGGACATCTACAAGCGTTGGGTCGCGTTCGGAATGCTCAGCTCGCACAGCCGTCTGCACGGCAACGAAACGTACCGCGTGCCTTGGCTGTTCGACGAAGAATCCGTTGACGTGCTTCGCTACTTCACGGAGCTTAAGAGCAGCTTGATGCCGTACTTGTTCAGCTACGCGGTAGAAGCGACGGAGAAGGGCTTGCCGATGATGCGCGCCATGCTCCTCGAGTTCCCGGAAGATCCGACGACGCGTTATCTGGACACGCAGTACATGCTGGGCGAACGGCTGCTCGTCGCGCCGATCTTCAACGAAGAAGGCATCGCGAAATATTACGTTCCAGCGGGCAAATGGACGAACCTGATCGACGGAAAGACGATCGAAGGCGGCAAGTGGGTGGAAGAGAAGCACGGCTACAGCTCGATCCCGCTGCTCGTGCGTCCGAATTCCCTCATCGCGATCGGGGGCAACAACCAGCGTCCGGATTACGACTATGCCGACAATGTAACGCTCCATCTGTTCGGGCTCGAAGACGGAGCTACGGCGACGGCAACGATCCACGACTTGAACGGCAAGGCAGTCGCTCATGGGAACGCGGCACGCAGCGGCAACACGATCGAGATCAAAGTCGAAGGCGAAGGCAAGCCATGGCTGGCCGTTCTCCGGGGCATCGAAAGCGTAGCGTCCGTAGAAGGCGCGGAAGCGCAAGACAGCCCGGAAGGCGTGAGGCTGAAGCCGCACGGCGCATCCGGGCTGGTAAAAGTGACTCTTTAAGATCGACTCATCGTTAGCGGCCGAAGCGGAACCAGCCAAGCTTGGCACTGCCTTGAATGACGAGGTATACGCTTCGGTTGCCGGCATGAGGCTCGATCGCGGACGTCGCCGTCTGCCATCCGCCGGTTGCCTGCAGCTTGCAGCCGCCGACGAGAGGGCCGTCCGGCGAATCGAACCTAACCTCGACGGAAGCGTCTCCGGCGCTGGAAGCGCGAAGCTCGAAGAACCGGATATCATCATGGAGTACAACATCATCGAACCGGATCCATGCGCCATCGGCGGCAGCGGCAACGCTGTCGCCGCCTTCCGTATTCTCGGCCATATAGACGTTGCTGTAGTCGTCGTAATTCGCTGCTCGCGTCACGCGGCATAGATCTCTCGGCGGAATCGTCTCGCCTTGAATGGAGATCGTGCTTTCGAGTCGGATATCTCCCGAAGAAGAACCTGCCATGAACGCGTATTCGCCGGTTTCTAGACACATCTTGTCGCGGGTGACGTCCCAGAACGCAAGCTCGGTGACGGGAACTTCGAACCGCACGTCAGCGGAGCTGCCGGCAGCGATGTTCACGCGTTTGAAGCCTTGCAGCTGCTTGAGCGGACGCTTAACGCGCGAAGTTAAGGCGCGAGTATACAGCTGGACGACTTCCTCGCCATCCGCTTGGCTGGTGTTCGTCACGTGAAGACTGACCCATACCCGATCACCGGCAAGCTCCACGTTCAGCTTCTCGTATTCGAACCGGGCGTAGCTGAGACCGTGTCCGAATGGATATAACGGCGCGCCGGCAAAATATTGGTAAGTGCGCTCGCTCTTAATAATGTCGTAATCCATGAAGTCGCCGAGCTGGTCGACGGACTTATACCAAGTCATATTCACGCGTCCGGCCGGATTGTAGTCGCCGAACAGCACGTCTGCCAGCGCGTTGCCGAGCTCTTGGCCCGCATGCGAAGCGTAGACGATCGCGGGGATGTTGTCCTGCACCCACGGAATCGCGAAAGGATAGCTGCCGACGATGACGACGATCGTGTTCGGATTGGCTTTGTACACTTCTTGAATGAGCTTCTCTTGGTATGCCGCTAACGTAAGATCCGGACGATCCATCGTCTCCTTGCCGTTAATCAGCGGGTGGTTGCCGACGAAGACGATAGCCGTCTCCGCTTCGCGGGCTGCTTGAATCGCTTCTTGCAAGCCGTCGGTCGCTTTCTCTACGGAGAATGATGCGGCAGCATCGTCGGAACCGTCGCGAACCGCAAGCGCGCCGGATTCGGCGTCCAGCGTAACCGGACGGTTGTTCCAGGTCGCGAAGCGAACCGTATCGCCGACGGCCTTCCGCATATGGAACACTTCCTTCGTGAACCATTCCCAGATGTGCTTGGAGGATGCCGTCACCCGGCGGTCGTCGGTCGTCAGGTAAAGCCCGTTCGCCTCGGCGACGAACGTATGGCTGTCCCAGCCCCAATCCGTCGCTTCGAATACGTCGGCTTCGTCCGCGGAAGCTTCCGTGGCTGCCAGCGCCGGCGTCTCGTCTTTCGTCAGGCGTACATAACGTCCGGTAGCCTCCGATTTGAGCTTGATCCGGTCGTTGCCGCTGGCGAACGCAACCGATTGCGGATTGCCGCCGAGCTTGGCGATAATCCCGTCGAGCGGCGTAACCAAATAAGGCAGCGAGCCGCTGTACCAATCGCGGTAGACGATGCCGCCGAGCGGTCCGATGACCGCTGCTTTGCTCAGCTTATTCGCTTGAAGCGGGAGGATGCCGTCGTTCTTGAGGAGTACGATGCTCTTGCGCACCGCTTCGCGAGAGAGAGCGGCATGCTCGGGCTTCATAATGACCGACTCGTCGATCGAAGCATACGGATTTAACTCGGCCGGATCGAACTCGCCGAGGCGGAAGCGGACGCGAAACGTATTGCGCAGCGCGTTGTCCAGGTCGTTCTCCGTCAGCAGTCCTTCCGCGAGGGCGTCTTGGATCGCCGCTTTGGACACCGGATGATCGTCGGTAATGCTGTCTACGCCGGCTTTAATCGTTCTTGCAACGGCTTCTTTATACGTCTTCGCGTACTTATGGTCTTTGACGGTGCCGAGCACGTCGCCCGCGTCGCTGACGACGAAGCCGTTCATGCCCCATTCGCGCTTCACGATATCGTTGACGTCTGGGTTTAGGTTGGCCGGGACGCCGTTCACGGAATTGTACGCGGTCATCATCGACAGCGCTCCGCCTTCCTTGAACGGGATTTCAAACGCTTTCAAATAATACTCGCGTTTATTGCGCGGATCGAGGCTCACCGAACATTCGCCGCGATCAACCTCGTTGTTGTTGCCGATGAAGTGCTTGAGCGAAGCGACCGCTTTCACGTAGAAGGGATGATCGCCCTGAAGGCCTTGGATAAGCGCGGACGCCAATTTCCCGGCAAGATGGGGATCTTCGCCGTAAGCTTCCTCGGTTCTTCCCCAGCGAGGGTCGCGTTCCATATCGACGGTAGGCGCCCATAGCGTGAGGCCGTTAAGCTCGGGTTTCTTGGCGTAGAAGCCGCGGGCTTCGTCGCCGATCACGTCGCCGATCCGTCTCATCAGCTCGGCATCCCAAGTGCAAGCGAGACCGATCGGCTGCGGGAACGTCGTCGCTTCGCCGAGCCAAGCCATGCCGTGAGCGGCTTCGGTGCCGTGCTTGTACGCTTTGACGCCTAGACGGGCGACTTCGTCTTGATACTGGCACATCAGATTGATTTTCTCGTCTAAAGTGAATCGATTAACCAAATCGTTGACCCGCTGCTCGAGCGGGAGATTCGGGTTCCGGAAGGGATAGGGCCGTGCTTCTGTCATTCCATTCAGCTCCTTATGAGGTAGGTTTGGAAGAGTGTAACATAACCGCCCGTACCATGATACCCGATTTATTGGCCATAAAATCCATGCACAATTAGACCTGTCCCGAAGGGAGGCGCCAGCCGTGTTCCGACTTATGCCGCAAGCCTTCAACAACGTGAAATTAAGGACGAAGCTGATCGTATCGTTCGTCGCGGTCGTGTTCCTGCCCGTTCTGATCGTCGGCATCTTCCTGACTCGCGAATTGCGCGCCATGACGCTCGACAACGCGATCGATCAGACGTACACGAACGTTCAGCGCGTCAAAGCGCGAACCGCCGAGCTGATCAACGTCCTGTACGACAGCGCGTACCGAATCGCGAACAATGAGAAGCTGGAGACCGTGACGAACCGCCGCTACGACTCGACCTACGAGGTCGTAAAAGCATACCGGGAATTCACGGATTTCAACGAGGAGCGCCGCTTGTACGCGGAGATCGATAACATTCGCCTGTACGTCGATAACGGAACGCTGCTCAACAACTGGGAATTCATTCAGCCTAACGCGGAGATCCAACATGCGGATTGGTACATGAACGCGTTCAAATACTTCGGCAACACCGTGAATTGGTATTACTTGAGGGATGAGCGGGACAATCGCAATTACTTAAGCCTCGTGCGCAAAGTCGCATTCCCGGATTACGCGTCGAGCGGCGTGCTCGTCATGAACGTGAACATGGCGATGCTGACCTCGATCTTGAGGCAGGAATCGTTCGATACGATGATCGTGGACGAGAGCGGTACGATCGTCGCCGCCAACCGCACGGATTTAGCCGGCAAAACGCTGTCGGACATCGATCTGGATCCGAACGTCATGACCGCGAAAGGAAATATGTTCGAGACGGACGTGGAGGGCGTAACGTCACGTGTCTTCGTAGAGCCTTTCGTACCGGAATCGAGCGCTAACGCGCTGCGGATCATATCGGTATTTTCCATCGACAATATCGTGAAAGACGCGAACCGGATCAACCATTTGGCGCTGACCGTCATCACGGCAAGCTTATTGATCGCCATCGTTCTCGTGTTCGGGGTATCGACGATCCTAACGAAACGAATGCTTAGGCTGAGCAAGCACATTTCGAAAGTCGCGACGGGCAATCTGGACATCTCGATCGATATCGACGGCAAGGACGAGATCGGACAGCTGTCCCGCCAGTTCAACGCGATGGTGTCCAGCATTAACGGGCTCGTCGCCGAAGTACAAGAATCCAACAGACAGAAAAACCTGCTGGAGTCGAAGCAGAGCGAAATCAAGCTGAAGATGATGGCGAGCCAGATGAATCCCCATTTTCTATATAACGCGCTGGAATCGATCCGGATGAAAGCGCACCTGAAGGGCGAGAAAGATATCGCTCAGGTCGTCCGTTTGCTGGGGAAGCTCATGCGCAAAAATCTGGAGGTCGGCCAAGGCCAATCGAGTCTGGCCGACGAGATCGACATCGTGCGCTGTTATTTGGACATTCAGAAATTCAGATACGAGGATCGTCTGTCCTACGAGCTGCACGTCGATCCGAGCTTGACCCGGATGCCGATACCGCCGCTCATCATTCAGCCGCTCGTCGAGAATGCGGTCATCCACGGCTTGGAAGACAAGCTGGATAAAGGCAAGGTCGAGGTTCGCGTGAGTAAAGCCGGCGGAGTCATGGTCGTCGAAGTCAGCGACGACGGAGTCGGCCTAACGCCGGACAAGCTATCGGATCTGAAGAGGAAGCTCAGCGATACGGAAGACGGCGGCAACCACCGAATCGGCCTGCACAACGTAAATATGCGGATTATTCTATCGTACGGTCCGGAGCACGGTCTCAAGTTCGACAGCAAGCCGGGAGTCGGAACGCGCGTCTCTTTCACGATACCGATCAAGGAGGATGTCTATGTATAAAGTACTGATCGTCGATGACGAACCGCGGATTAGAGACGGGCTAGCTACGCTTATCGAATGGGACGAGCTCGGTTTCGTCGTCGTGGATAAGGCTGCGAACGGAATCGATGCATTGAACAAATACAAGCGTCTGGAGCCCGATCTCATCATCGCGGATATTCGAATGCCGGAGATGAGCGGGCTAGAGCTCGTGAGAACGATTCGCTCGGCCGGCGGCACGATGCATGTGCTCATCTTGAGCGGTTATGCGGATTTCGAATACGCGAAGCAAGCGATGACGTTAAGAATCGACGGTTACTTGCTGAAGCCGGTCGACGAGGACGAGCTCATCGAATATCTAGTGAAGCTGCGAAAAGAACTGGATCAAGAATACGAATACAAGCGGTTGGCGGACCAAGATCGGGGAACGAGTACCGAGGCGGCTATTCTGGCGATGCTCTCGGAAGAAGGCGCGAGACTCGATCAGCCGCAGGCGATCCGCGAATGGGACGCGTTCGAGGTCGTGCTGATCAGGCCGCACGGGCTCGTTACGGAAGAAGCCATGGCCTATGCGCAGATCCGCAAAAACTTAGAAGAGAAGTTCGAACCGACGGGGCGAGGCATCGTCTTCTCCATAGAGCCTTATATCGGATTGCTGCTGCCCGGGGGCACGCACGAAGAATGGAGCCGGCGTCTGCTGCATCAAGACGTCATGGCGGCATGCGCCGAGCATGCGAACGATTTCACGGCGTCAGCGGGCCGTCCCGTAACCGACTGGACGGAGCTGAGAAGCTCTTACGTCTCCGCGCTGGATCTCATGAGGCGCCGCTTCTTCCTGGACAGCGAGACGATCGCCACTGCCGAATCGGATACGTCATTCGTTCCGAATGCCCAAGAGGGCATGAACGTACATGCTTGGGACGGAGAAGCGGTCGCGCAGAAGCTGTATCTAGCGCTAGATATCGGAAGCCGCGAATCGATCGAACAGCTGGCCTGGGAGACGGCGAAGGCGTTGATCGGGCGCGGTAGCGGAGAGACCGAGTTCAAATCCGAGTTCGTGCAGCTGCTGTCGGTCGTGCTCGACAAGCTTTCCTCCGGCCGCCCGGAATTCAATACCCGGGAGTACCGGGCAAGGCTGCTGGACTTATATGCGGAACTTCGTTACCGTTCTTTCCTACATCGAATCGTCGGCATTCTCGTCGATATCGCCGGGTCGATCGACAGCTCGTCCAGCCGTTCGCAAATCGCCCGCATGATCGACTTGATCCAGCGCAACTACAGCGAAAACCTGAAGCTGGAGAAACTCGCGGAGCTGTTCAATTACAATAGCGCCTACCTAGGGAAGCTGTTCAAGAGCGAGACTGGCGAGCATTTCAACACCTATTTGGACAAAGTCCGGATCGAGCATGCCAAGGCGCTATTGGAGCAGGGGATGAAGGTATATCAAGTCGCGGACAAGGTCGGTTACGCGAACGTCGACTATTTTCATGCGAAATTCCGTAAATACGAAGGCGTATCCCCGTCCGCATACAAGAAAAAATAAAGCTTCATGGACGAGAGGGTGCGGTTATGGCCACAATGCCGCTAGCTTGAATCCGCTTACACTAATTTTTATATGATTTTGCGTCCAATCCTTCGGGTAGTTCCCGCGTTCGGCATGGGCTAACATTAAGGCATGCAGCAAAGGCAACACAGCAGGAGGGATCAAATGAAAGCGATCACAATTGACGGAGAACGGCAAGTACGCCGGGATAAGGGCCAGTTCTGGAGAACGTTCCTGCGCAACAAGTACTTGTGGGCGATGTCGCTGCCGTTCGTCTTGTGGGTATTCGTGTTCAGCTACTATCCGTTATGGGGCTGGACGATGGCTTTTCAGAAGTACAAGCCCGCGTTATCGTTCGGCGAGCAGAAGTGGGTAGGCTTCGACCATTTCAAGACGCTGTTCCATGACGATACGTTCTATCAAGTGCTTCGCAACACGCTCGCCATGAGTTTCATGGGCATTATAGCCGGATTCCTTGTGCCGATCATCTTCGCGATCATGCTCAATGAAATCAAAAGCATGGCATTCAAGCGCGTCGCGCAAACGGTTTCTTACTTGCCCCACTTCGTATCGTGGGTCGTCGTCGCGGGTCTCGTGACGAAGATGCTCTCGACCGATCACGGCGCGGTCAACGATTTCCTGATGTGGCTCGGCGTCATTAACGAACCGATTCAGTTCATGGCTAAAGGCGAGCTGTTCTGGGGTATCGTTACGGTGTCCGACGTGTGGAAGGAAATGGGATGGAACACGATCATCTACCTGGCGGCGATCGCGGGTATCGGACCGGAGCTGTACGAAGCGGCCAAAGTGGACGGCGCGAGCCGGCTCAGACAAATCTGGCACATCACGTTGCCGGGTATCCGCACGACGATCGTCATCTTGCTGATCATGTCGATCGGCCACTTGATCCAAATCGGCTTCGAGAAACAATTCCTGCTCGGCAACAACCTCGTCAGAGATTATTCGCAAGTGCTCGACCTATACTCGCTTGAGTACGGTTTGCAGATGAGCCGTTACTCGTTCGGTACGGCGATTAATATCTTTAACTCCGTCGTCAGCATCATCCTGTTGTTCGCGGCGAACGGTCTGTTCAAACGCATTACGAAAGAAAGCATCATGTAAGGAGGCGTGCCGATATGTCAACGAAGAAAACCCTGATGGGCACGCCGATGTCGGACCGGATATTCAACTTCGTCGTTTACGTCTTCGTTATCGGCGTAATGATCGTGACGTTGTACCCGTTCCTGAACGTGCTCGCGCTATCTTTCAACGATTCCATCGACAGCGTGCGCGGCGGGATTACGATCTACCCTCGCGAATTTACGCTTCGAAACTACGATCTTATTTTCTCGTTCTCGAGTCTACTGACCGGCTTCAAAATATCCGTGCTGCGAACGGTTATCGGCACGATCGTCGGTCTGATCAGCGCATCGATGCTGGCTTACACGCTGAGCCGTCCGGATTTCCAGGGCCGCAGATTCGTGTCCGTGTATCTCGCGCTTACGATGTACGTCTCGGGCGGTCTCATCCCGTTCTACTTCCTGATTAAGGATCTGCACATGATGAACACCTTCGCGGTGTACATTATCCCGGGTCTGGTAAGCGCGTTCAACGTATTCATCATCCGTTCGTTCATGGATACGATTCCGTACGCCCTGCAAGAGTCGGCCAAGCTGGACGGCGCCAACGACTTCACGATTTACTGGCGGATCATCCTGCCGATGTCGAAGCCGGCGCTGGCGACGATCGCGCTGTTCTTGGCGGTCGGACAATGGAACGCTTGGTTCGATACGTACTTGTACAACGGTTCCAACGAATCTCTCACGACGCTGCAATTCGAGCTTATGAAAGTGCTGCAGAGCACGACGTCCGGCAACAACGCGGATATTCATAATCCGAACCTCACGCAGGTCATGTCCACGGTATCGCCGGAGTCGGTGAAGATGGCGATTACAATCGTCGTCACGCTGCCGATCCTGCTCGTGTACCCGTTCCTTCAACGCTACTTCGTGAAGGGCATGACGCTTGGCGCCGTCAAAGGTTAATGCCAACCTAGGCGCTACGAACAACGGTATGAATGGGGCAATCCCGTTTCTACAATATAGCTTCTTACACGATACAGGAGGGTTACACATGAAACGAGAGATGAAGTGGTCAGGTCTCGTCCTGACGACGACGTTGTTCGCCGGTCTGCTCGCAGCTTGCGGCAATAACAACGACAATGCGGGCAACGCAAGCCCAAGCGCTTCGGCTAATCCGTCCGCGACGAGCAGCTCCGAGGAGAACCTCAAGCCGCTGACCATGACGTTCTACAGCGAAGATCCGAATCCGAACTGGGCGAACATGCAAGACGAAGTCGGTAAAGCGCTCACCGCGAAGACCGGCATCACGCTCGACGCTGAATACGCCGTCGGCGACCCTGTACAGAAGTCTTCCCTGATCGCGGCAAGCGGAGAGTATCCGGACCTGATCAGCGCTAAGCAAAGCATCAGCAAATTCGTCGACGCGGGCGCCGTCCTCGACTTGACGGATTTGATCGACCAATACGCTCCTAACATCAAGAAAGTATTCGAAGGCCAAATGGGCCGCTTGAAATACAGCGAAGACGATCCTGCCATCTATGTTATTCCTTCCTACAGCACGGTAGGCCAACAATACTTCAACGCAGGCGGCGGTTTTGAACTGCAGCACCGCGTCGTGAAGGAGCTTGGCTATCCGCAAATCAAGACGGTCGCCGACTTCGAGAAAGCGATCAAAGATTACTTGAAGCTTCATCCGAAAGACGAGAACGGCAACCCGAACATCGGCTTGTCCCTGAACGCCGACGACTGGCATATGTACATCTCCGTTACGAACCCTGCGTTCCTGGCGACAGGCGGCGCGGATGACGGCGAGTTCCACATCGACGTCGACACGACGGAAGTCACATACCACTTCCGTCGTCCTGAAGAGAAGGAATACTTCCGCTGGTTGAACCACATGAACGCGGAAGGCTTGCTCGACAAAGAAAGTTTCGTTCAGAAGTACGACCAATACAAAGCGAAAATCGCTACAGGCCGCGTTCTCGGCTTGATCGACCAAGACTGGGATTACGGCGACGGCGAGAAAGCGCTGAAAGCGGAAGGCAAATTCGAATACGGCTACGGCCACTATCCGGTAACGCTGACAGAGGAGTACAAGGAAGCATCGTTCTGGCCAACCGGCTTCATGGCGGGCAACGGCGTGTCGATCTCCAAAGACAACCCGGATCCGGTTCGCGCGATCAAGTTCCTGGACTACCTCGCTTCCGACGAAGGCCAAGTTCTGATGAACTGGGGTATCGAAGGCAAGCACTACAACGTGGTCGACGGCAAACGCGTTATTCCTGCAGACGTGAACAACAGCAAAATCAACGATGCTACGAATTTCCAGAAAACTTCGGGCATCGGCAACTACAACCTGCTGTCCGCTCACTACGGCGACGGCGTGAAAGACCCTACCGGCAACTACTATACGACGAACTTCCCTGAGCAAATCGTAGCCGGCTTCAACGACATCGAGAAAGAAACGCTCGCGGCTTACGGCGCGACGACTTGGAGAGACCTGTTCCCGAAAGAAGAAGAGTTCAAAGTTCGTCCTTGGGGCGCATCCTGGAACATTCCGGTTCCGACGGAAAGCGAATCCGTCGTCCTCGAGAAGAAGCTGCAGGATATTACGTGGAAACGCATCCCGCAAGCGATCTTGGCAAAACCGGAAGAATTCGATAAAATTTGGGATGAATACCAAAAAGAACTCGTCGCGGCTAACGTTGAGAAAGCGGAAGATCTCCGCGAAGAGCTTGTGAAAGCACGCGTTAGAATGTGGAGCGAATAATCTAGTTCGAAATGAAGAGAGAGCCCGTCTTACGCGGGCTCTCTTTCGCATAGGAGGCGGTACATAAGATGGAGCGACTATGGTATAGCAAACCGGCGTCGATATGGGAAGAAGCGCTGCCGATCGGCAACGGAAGGCTCGGCGGGATGGTATACGGCGGCGTGGACTCGGAACGGATCGAGCTGAACGAGGATACGTTATGGTCGGGATTTCCCCGCGATCCGATCAGTTACGAGGCGCAAAGGCATCTGGCGAAGGCGAGAGAGCTCGTATTCGCGGGCAAGGTCGTAGAGGCGCAGCGGCTGATCGGAGACCGAATGCTTGGGCGAGACGTGGAGGCTTACTTACCTCTCGGTTCGATATCGGTATCGCATGTTGGCGAGGTTGTAGGCGCCACGGAATATCGGCGTGAATTGGATATCGAGCGAGGCGTCGCCGCCGTACGATACGAGCGTGCCGGAAGGTCGGTAACGAGCGAGATGTTCTCCAGCGTCCCCGACCAAGCGGTCGTCATTCGATACGAGGCGTCCGGGGGAACGCTGGATCTGAACGTAACTCTGGATTCGAAGCTTACCTACACCGTAGAAGGAATAGGCGACCGGGCGCTCCTGCTTAAGGGCCGGGCGCCGACCCATATCGCGGACAATTACAGGGGCGACCACCCGATGCCCGTGCTGTACGAGGAAGGGAGAGGGCTGACGTTCGAGGCCCGCCTATCCGTTCGTACGGATGGTACTTGCGAGACGGATGATCGCGGCATGCTGGCGGTTCGCGGCGCGAAATGGCTGACGATCATCGTCGTCGCCGAAACCGGATTCGCGGGTTATGATTCTGCGCCGAACGAGGAAGCGATGGCTTCGCGTAACGCGAAGAGGCTTCGAGCGGCTTCGGAGCGCAGCTACGAATCGCTTAAAGAGCGACACGTTACGGAACACCGCGAGTTGTTCAATCGGGTAGCCTTCAAACTCGGCCAGGCGAGCGACGAATTGTCGGCTCTGCCGACGGACGAGCGCCTGGTTCGCTATCAGGGCGGAGAATCGGATCTGACTCTAGAAGCGCTATACTACCAATACGGGCGGTACTTGCTCATGGCGTCTTCCCGTCCGGGCACTCAGCCGGCGAACCTTCAGGGCATATGGAACCCCCATGTGCAGCCGCCTTGGTTCAGCGATTACACGGTTAACATTAATACGCAGATGAACTATTGGCCAGCCGAGATCGCCGGCCTCGGCGAATGTCACGAGCCCCTGTTCGATATGCTTGAACAGCTGAGCGTAACCGGCGCGCGGACGGCGACGATCCATTACGGCTGCCGCGGATGGACGACGCATCATAACGTCGACCTGTGGCGTTCGTCGACGCCGACCGGCGGGCATCCGATGTGGGCGTTCTGGCCGCTCGGCGGCGCCTGGTTGGTACGGCATCTGTGGGAACGGCATGCGTTCACGGGGGATATGGACTTCTTGCGGGAGCGGGCGTTCCCGATCATGAAGGGAGCGGCGCTATTCTGCTTGGACTGGCTCGTCGAAGGTCCGGACGGTTTTCTCGTCACCAATCCTTCCACCTCCCCGGAGAACGAATTCTTGACGGATGACGGCGAGCGATGCAGCGTGACGATGGCTTCCACGATGGATATCGCGATCATTCGCGAGCTGCTTCGCAGCTGCCTCGAAGCGATCTCGCTGCTCGGCGGCGAGGACGGGTTACGCGCGGAATTGATAGGTTCTCTCGCAAGACTGCCGGACTACAAGATCGGCCGATACGGGCAAATTCAAGAATGGTACGCGGACTACGAAGAAGCAGAGCCCGGACACCGTCACGTCTCGCATCTGTACGGCCTGTACCCGGGCAACCAAATCCACGAGGGTACGCCGGAGCTGTTCGCGGCCGCGGCGAAGACGCTGGAACGACGGCTGACCCACGGCGGCGGACATACCGGCTGGAGCTGCGCATGGCTGATCAATCTGTTCGCGAGGCTCAAGGACGGGGAGCAGGCATACGGCGCGGTGCGAACGCTGCTCGCCAAGTCCACGTATCCGAACTTGTTCGACGCGCATCCGCCGTTCCAGATCGACGGCAACTTCGGCGGCACGGCAGGCATGACGGAGCTGTTGCTGCAGTCTCAGCACGGCGTGCTGGAACTGCTGCCGACGCTGCCGGAAGCGTGGAGCGAAGGCGCGATCAGCGGCTTGCGCGCGCGAGGAGGCTACGGCGTCGACATCGCCTGGCACGGTGGCAAGCTGTCGCAGGCGACGATCCGCGCCGATCGCGACGGAACGTGCCGCGTTCGCCGCGGCGACTCCGCTTTGGTCGTGACGGACGAAGCGGGAGCGGTATTGTCGACGTCGACGGGTACCGGGGAACTGCGTTTCGCAGTTGTGGCAGGAGGCGTCTATTCCGTTGCGCTGGCGTAAGCAGCATCTGGGGAAGGATAGAGAGGTGGACGATAGCGTCCGCTTCTCTATCCTTTTCGTTTATTTCGAAATAACAACGATTCGCAGTTATTTTATTCATTTAGCGACTCGTCGTCGAAATAACAGCCATTTGCAGTTATTTTAACGTTCGGTTTATCCGTATTCCCGAATCATAGCAAATAGCTGCTTATAGGTGTTATTTGAAACATTTTGCATGTTGCCTGATAGATTAACTGCAATATGTTGTTATTTTGAAGATGGAGGCTTAAATAGTTAGGAGACAACAGTGTCTAATCCTGTTCGCATGTGTACTGTTGATGTTGTCGCCTTGCTTATCGGAAGTCGCAGCACAGTCCGTCTTTCTGCAACCTAAACCCAAAGAAGACTCTAAAGAACTTCAAATCCAAGATATGCTGCTTCTGTTGCTGCTCCCGCACATAAGCGATGCCATCGATCGTTATTACGCCCGATCGTTGAGAGAATTACCGCTCGTATATCCATACTTCGTAGAAATCGTTCGAACGGATAGACTGAACGGATTCCGAGGGTTTATGCTGTCGATTACGGTGGAAGTCGTCCCCGTAGTCGGTCCCCATATTCCAGTAGGAAAAGATCGAATAACGTTCGAAGTTTCGGCGGGACCAGCGGTCAAAGAGACACAGTACATCCATTTGGAGTCGGATGAGCTGCCGCCGCTTTGGCAAGACATCGTGCGGTAAGCGGCTAACCTGAATATTGAAATCAGAAGATGGAACGAAGCCGCTAGTTTCCACTATAATGGATCTATTCCAATAGGCGAGAGGAAACGAGATTATATGACCCTGTACATGGCATTTTTACGCGGGATTAACGTTGGCGGCAACCATATCGTGAAGATGGCCGAACTTAAACGAACTTTAGAGGAAGCCGGCATGCAGCGAGTGCAGACGTACATACAAAGCGGCAACATCCTGTTCGAATCGGACGAAGCGGCATCCGAGCTGGAAGCGCGATTCGAGCCGTTACTGGAATCGACGTTCGGGTTTCCGATGCCGACGATGATTCGAAGCGCGGAAGAGATGAAGAACATCATGCAGCGTTGTCCTTATTCGTTCGCCGAACTGACGGAAGGCCAGAGCATCCACCTGTCGTTGATGAAGCGGGAACTATCCGAGGAGGAAATCGCCGCCATACCGGATATCGATACCGGGCGGGACGAGTACATCATCGACGGGCGGGAGATGTATTGGTTTTTCAACCAAAGCATGCTCGATTCCAAGCTCCCGCGGAAGTTGCAGAAGATCGGCCCGGCGACGATGCGGAATTGGAAGACGATCGTGAAAATGGACGAGCTCGCGAAAGCGAGGTCTTAGACGAACGGCATAAGGCGATTCGCCTTATGCCGTCTTACGATTGCGGGCATAGTAGTACATGCTCAGCGGCCACCAAGAGAGCGCGAAGATCGGATAGATCGCCCAAACTTCCTTCGTCGTGAGCGCGTTCAAGGTAATGAAGAAAACGGCGCTCAGCACCGAGCCTAGGACGGAGAAGAGAAACCATTGCCTGACGATGCCGCAGTAGATGGCGAGCGGCCACCACAGGACGGCGAAAGCCGGGAAGATCGCCCAAGGAAACTCGGGAGAGAGGCTGGCGTTGAGCAACGTGTAGCTGGCTATAACGCCGACGCTGCCGATGACGGCCATGGCGAACGTCTTGGCGAATCGTCCCGCGAACATGAGGATCGGCCACCAGACGATGGCGAAAGCCGCGTATAGGAACCAGGGATGATCCGGAGAGTAGAGCATGTTCTCGGTAAACAGGAACGCGATAATGAGCAGGCTGTCGTACAGCGCGAACTGCTTAACCTTGCCCCTGGCCGCGAATGCCATCGCTAACGGCCAATGCAAAATGCCGAAAGTCGGATCGATGAACCAGAGGTGGTCCGGAGTCGTCAGCAGGTTCACGATGTATAAGAATAAGATCGTCATGAGGCTGCCGGTGACGGCGAATGCGAGCTGTTTGCTTTTCATTGGGATCAGCTCCTTATTGCTTATTGGCTAACCATCTGTAGAACATGGTCAGCGGCCACCATAGAACGCCGAAAGTCGGGTACACGAACCAGATCGTGTCTGGCGACGTGTAGAAGTTAATGAAGATCATCAGTCCGATAATCAGCACGCTGCCCCAGATCGAGAAGCCCAAGTGGATGCCGTAGCGGTTTCTTGCGTTCCGCGCGGCTTGACCGCCGCCCAGCTCTTCCTTGATATCCGCGATATCCCCGAAGTCGACGATCGCCTTATTGATCGCGTCCTCCTCGGCTTTGCCTTTGCGAATCAAGTCTTGGACTTTCTCCTCCAGGTTCTGGACGATCTCCTCCTTCATGGCCTCTTTCGCTTCGCTATCCGGTATATCCTTAAACCATTCTTCTACGTGCGATCTGATTTTTCTCACGTTAATCCCTCCATGAATATGTTCATAATGTCTTTGATTTCGTTCCATTCATCGATCGTTTCCCTCAAGTACGCGCGGCCTAGCTTCGTGATCTTGTAATAACGCCGTTGTCCGCCATGAGAGACGTCTCCGAGGTAAGATTCGATCAGCTCCTTGCGTTCGAGCCGTTGGAAGACGGCATAGAGCGTCGCTTCTTTGATCTGGAACCGCTCGTTCGTCCGTGCCGCGATTTCTTTGGAGATCTCGTAACCGTAACGATCTTCCTCATAGATGAGGCGCAATATAATGGCGTCGAGATGTCCGCGTATAGCATCGCTTCTAATCATGCGTTGTCCTCCTGTGCCAGATTCGATAATCGCTAAGTACTCTGTCTGGAAGTGTTCTGTCTGTTAGTGTTCTATCACATAGAGTTCTATCTGATGGAGTAAATTTAACATACATTACTCTGCGTGTCAAAGTAATAATTTCAAAGTTGCTTGCGTAGGCGCGGCGAGGTATCTTGGAGTTATGATCGAAAAGGGAGAAGAATAGGTACAACCATCGACTGGAGGCTACAACCTTGATCAAATCTTTCGAAGAACGATTGAAACAATACGCGTCGCTGGCCGTAGAAGTCGGCGTGAACGTGCAGCCGGGACAGGCGCTGTACGTCATGGCTCCGATCTCCGCAGCAAGCTTCGTTCGCATCGTGGCAAGACGCGCTTACGAAGTCGGCGCGAGACACGTGCACGTCGACTGGAGCGACGAGACGATCACGCGGACGCGCTTCGAGCTCGCTCCGGAGGAAGCGCTGTCGGAGTATCCGATGTGGCATGCGAAGGGAAGAGAAGAGATGGCGGCCGGAGGGGCGGCATTCCTATGGGTCGTCGCGGAAGATCCGGACTTGCTGAAGGGCATCGACCCCGCGCGCATCGCCGCGTTCTCGAAAGCCGCGTCGGCAGCGCTGCAGCCTTTCCGTCACTATCAGATGAACAATAAGATCGCTTGGTCCATCGTCGCCGTGCCTTCTCCGGCTTGGGCGAACAAAGTGTTTCCCGATATGGCGGAGACGGATAGGGTGACCGCGTTATGGAACGCGATATTCTCGGCGACCCGCGTCGACGTTCCCGAGCCGGTGACTACCTGGAGAGAGCATGCGCGATCTCTGGAGTCGCATGCATCCGAACTGAACCGGCGGAAGTTCAAGGCGCTCCGTTACCGCGGTCCCGGAACCGATCTTACGATCGGATTGCCGGAAGGGCACCTGTGGGTGTGCGCCGGCTCGAATAACGAACAAGGAACGTCGTTCATTCCGAATATGCCGACGGAAGAAGTGTTCACCGCGCCGCTTAAGGGGAGCGTGAACGGGACCGTCGCCAGCAGCAAGCCGCTCAGCTACGGCGGCAATCTGATCGAAGACTTCTCGCTCACGTTCCGAGACGGCCGGATCGTAGAATATACCGCCGGCAAATCCTTCGACACGCTCAAGCAGTTGATCGAGACCGACGAAGGCTCGCATTACTTGGGCGAAGTGGCGCTCGTTCCGCACCGCTCGCCGATATCGGATACGAACTTGATTTTCTATAACACGCTGTTCGACGAGAACGCGGCCTGCCATCTCGCCATCGGCTTCGCGTTGCCGTTCTGTCTGGAAGGCGGAACGGCAATGAACAAGGAACAGCTGCGGGAGCGCGGGTTGAACGACAGCTTGACTCACGTAGACTTCATGATCGGTAACGCCGAACTGGATATCGAAGGGATCGATGCGGACGGCAACGCCATACCGGTATTCCGCAAAGGCAACTGGGCGATCTAATCCCTATATGAATAATGGAGCTGCCCCTAACGGGCGGCTCCATTGCGTTGTGTCATGATTCGGCGATATGATTGAACATCCAGTTGATGCCGAATTTATCCGTCAGCATGCCGTAATATTGGCTCCAGAACGTCTCCTGCAGCTCCATCGTTACGTTGCCGCCGTTCTTCAGCTTGCCGAACAACTCGGTCATTCTGTCCTTGCTGTCGCTGTTAAAGACTAAGCTTACATTATTGCCCACCGTGAAGGGCGTACCAGGGAACGTATCCGAGAACATCACGCTGCTGCCATCGATCATAAGCCTCGCATGCATAATCTGATCTTTCGCCTCGTCGGGGAGCGGAAAATCAGGATTCGGCGGCGCTTCCGCGAAGGTCATCATTTGCGCGGGCTCGGAACCGAACACGTCGGTATAGAATCGGATCGCCTCGCGCGCGTTGCCTTGAAAATTCAAATACACGTCCAATGCCATGAATTCAGCCTCCATTACGGTAGATTTGTATTCGCATGGATATTGTACCGTAATGTGGAGAATTTATGAAACTGCGCTGAACCTTGACAATAGAATCAGTAATTTAGTAAATTAGTAAATATGAAAAGGAGATGACGTCGTGAAAATTCCAACTTCGTTAAAACATAAACCGGTTATCGTATCCGAGAATTACGCGAGCGTAGACGGAAGATACGCAGGTCAGACGGACACGCAGGGACTCTCGCTAGGCCTGGCGCAATGGAACGATCGGGGCAAAGTCGACGTCTCGGCCAAAGTGTGGCGGCATACCGGCGACAAGTGGTCCCGCCAATCCGAGGAGCTGCCGCTTCATCGGGTGCTCGACCTCGCCATTTTGGTATCCCGTTCGTTATCGTATTTTCGCGAAGCGTATCGATATCCGGATCTGTACGACCCGGAGAATCCCGTTATCGACAGGATCGGATTGCAAGGCGACGCGATGACGGTGGAAGTGTGTACCGATAACGAGAAGATCAAAGAGGATATTAAGCTGTTCAACCAAGCGCTAAGCAACGACGCGGAATTGATCGGAGAACGTTTGCGCATGCTGTCCGACATCCTAAAGGAAATGGGTTATTGACATGACGCTGGACAAACAACAGAAGAAAGAGCTGGCCACGGCGTATAAGCAGTCTTTTCGCCCGATGGGCGTCTATCAAATTCGCAATACCGAGAACGGCAAAATACTGGTCGGAGGCTCGATGGATCTTGACGGCATGAACAACCGTCTGGCCTTCTCTAAGCAAATGAACGCGAATACGTTCATGGAGCTGAAGGACGATTGGAACCGATACGGCGGCATAGCTTTCGTATTCGAGGTGCTCGACCGGATCAAGCCGCGAGAGGAGCAAATGAACGATCCTTCCGAACTGGAGGCGTATAAGGAAGAAGTCGAGACGCTGCTCGAATTGTGGCTCGAGAAGCTTCAACCTTACGGGGAGAAAGGGTACAACAAACCCAAAAGAAAATAAAGGCCATTCAAGATAGCGTAGGGAGATCACACGACCATGCATTTGCCAGTCATCATGAACGCCTTTATCCTGGCCATCGGACTTATCTTGCCGCTAGGCGTGCAGAACTTGTTCGTATTCAATCAGGGAGCGATACACGGTCGATACTCGAAGGCGCTTCCCGTAATCATTACCGCTTCGGCGTGCGACACCTTGCTCATCCTGTTCGCCGTAGGAGGCGTATCCGCGGTCGCGCTTAGTCTCCCCGCAGTGAAGACGACGTTAATCGGGCTTGGCACGCTGTTCCTGCTCTATATGGGCTGGATGACGTGGCGAAGCAAACCTAAGTCGGCCGGAGCGTCGGCCGAGCTTGTAACGCCGCGACGGCAAATCGCGTTCGCGTTGTCCGTCTCGCTCCTGAACCCCCACGCGATCTTGGATACGGTAGGGGTGATCGGAACGAGCTCCTTGCAGTATGGCGGCACCGACAGAACGATCTTCGCCTTGACCTGCATCGTCGTCTCATGGGTTTGGTTCGCCGCGCTTGCCTACGCGGGAAGAGTCGTCGGCAGCATCGACCGTTCGGGCAAGTTCATGTTGCTGCTCAACCGAATATCCGCGATATTCATGTGGGGAACCGCTATCTATTTAGGAAGCTCGATATGGAAATAAGACAACGCCAACCCGGCCGGGTTGGCGTTGTTCGTACGTAACCTCCGAACGCGATTCGTTACCGACGTTCGCGTTCATGCGCGTGCTCCATAGATAACAACGTCTCGGCGAGAAACGTTTTGGCTTTCTTCAAGTTCCGGTAGTAAGTCGCCATCGAATAGCCGAATCGTTCCGCGGTTTTTGCATGGGAGCGCGTACCTGCCATATAGGCTTGCTCCAGCAGTTGGCTTAACGCGAAGTGTCTATCGGAACGGTCGCTCATCTCGCGAATCGCCTGCCGAAGGACGGCGCGGAACGGACTGGCCGAGTCTTTGGATGACGGAGTCTTGGCCATCAGCCGAGGGAACATCGACGTGAAATCTGCAAGCGGCTCGCTCCGGTTCGCCAGATCGGCGTAACGAAGCAGCAGTACGCCGACGACATCGACGAGCCGCCGCGTCGCGATCGGCGACTTGGACGGCAGCGCTACGGCGGACTTCTCGGCATGCGATCGCTCGGATAAGCGGTCCGTCATCATGCGGAAGGCATGCGGTTTCCGGCGCCCGAAATCGATGGCGATCCACGTTCTGTACGGCTCGTTTAACGTCCAACCGTTATCGGTCCGATCGATGAGAGGCAAGCGGACGAACGCGTTGAAATCGAATGCGGTTAGCTCCTCTTCCGCGAGCGCGGACAAGCTCTCTTGGTTGAATTCCGGCAGCAAGGAGGAAGCTTCGATCATGACATACAGATGAGGTTGATCGATATGCCTGAGCAGACGCTCAACAAGATCGCTGCATAGCGAGAGCAAGTCCTGTTGATCGTATCCGCGGCGGATGCGCTCGATCGCCAGCTCCAACGCCATCGGGACGCCGCCGGCAAACCGCGAGATCGCGTCCAGCAGGCGCCTGTCGTGAATGTTATGGCTCCTGATATAAGCAGCCTGCTCCTCGTAGGAGAGGGGTGACAGGCGAACGTGTTGCTGCAGGCGGTGCCACGCGCCGGGGGACGATGGATGAGCAGCGGTCGTACCGGCCGTGACGACGGCAATCTTGCTATCGAGCAAGAGGAACCAGCTTCGGAGCTCGCGTGCCAGCGGCTCGTCCTCCTCGACGGCGTCAAGCAGCAGAACGACCGAACGTTTGCCCGTATTCCCGATCCGATTGATCTTGTCGGCCAACCTATCGCCCGCGGATTTACCCTGCGCGTCCCGGACGTTAATGAATCCGTTGCGGGACAGCGTTACGCCGAGCTCGATGAACAGCTCATCCGCCGAGCCGAATCCGGAGCAATCGGCATATAAGCATAGCATCTCCGCGTCTTGGGCCGCTTCGAAGCGCTTCAGTAACGCGGTTTTGCCGATTCCGCTTGGTCCGTGCAGACGTATAATCGTCCAATCCGGCCTATTCGAGGATAGGATCGATTTTAGAGCCAGTAATTCATCGGTTCTTCCGACGAAGCGGCCGATTTCGGTGATTCTGAGTAGTTCTTCGACTAACATGCCTAATCTCCTCGCACGTGTGAAATAAGCTCCTACCCCATTCGATAGGCGTCCTGCGATTCCTCTTCGTCTCGTCGCTTCCGTTAAAAAATGATACTTAAGTTCGAATGCGGATCCGGTTTCGTCATGTTCGGGAGCTGACATCTTGTCATGGTCACGCGTAATGTCACCTCGCTTGTCACGGGAACAGTCATGCGAACGGCTGGGAATTACGACATAAATCCGCCCGATTGATCGCATCCTAGCGGAAGAGCATAAGCAAGAACGCAAAGCGGGGAACGTTGGGAGGAGCACGCGGATGGTTCTAACTACGGAGCAACGAATTACGCTGCACGGGTTCAACAATTTAACGAAATCGCTTAGCTTCAACATGTACGATATTTGCTTCACGAAGACGAAGGATGAGCGCAAAGCTTATCTGGCATACATCGACGAGCAATACAACGCGGAACGATTGACCGCGATATTGAATTCCGTGGCCGACATTATCGGAGCGCACGTGCTGAACATCGCCAAGCAGGACTACGAACCGCAGGGCGCCAGCGTCACGATGCTCGTGTCGGAGGGACCGATCGAGCAGGCGCCGAGCGAATCGTTCGAGGAGTCTCCCGGGCCTCTTCCGGGAGCAGTCGTCGGTCACTTGGACAAAAGCCACATTACGGTGCACACTTATCCCGAGTATCATCCGGACGAAGGAATAAGCACATTCCGCGCGGATATCGACGTCTCTACCTGCGGGGAAATCTCGCCTCTCAAGGCGCTTAATTACCTCATTCATTCGTTCGACGCCGACATTATGACGATGGATTACCGGGTCAGGGGCTTCACTCGGGATATTAACGGACACAAGCTGTTCATCGATCACGAAATCAGCTCCATTCAGAACTACATCCCTCAGGAGATTAAAGAGATGTACCAAATGATCGACGTCAACGTGTACCAGGAAAATATTTTCCATACGAAATGCAAGCTGCGGGAATTCGATCTGAACAACTACTTGTTCGGCTATACGGCCGATTCGTTAACCAAGGAGGAGCAGCACGAGATCGAGAAAAGCGTCAAGTGGGAGATGGACGAAATCTTTTACGGCAAGAACATGGTGTTCGTGTGACGGGCGCGATAAGCTGCGACGAAGGAAGAGGAGAAAGCCTCTTCCTTTTGGCGTGCGGAAGGAGTTCCCGCCAATCTGTCGAATTTACGCATAGAAGCAAATGACGCGTAGGAGGCCAAGCTTTCCATGAATCCGAAATTTACCCAAACGCAATACCTGATCAGAAAACAAATTTTGACGCTGGCTGGGGCGAAAATCGATATTTTCGACGGCAGCGGCCAACCGGTATTGTACTCGCAGATGAAGGCTTTCAAGCTGAAAGAAGACATCCGGCTGTTCTCCGACGATACGATGCAGGAAGAGCTGATTTCGATACAGGCGCGCAGCGTCATCGACTTCTCGGCCACCTACGACGTGGTGGATTCCGTAACCGGCGAGAATCTCGGATCGCTCCGCCGCAAAGGGATGAAGTCGATGCTGAAGGACGAGTGGGTCATTCTGGACCGAAGCGAGACGGAGGTTGGGCTCGTCAAGGAAGACAGTCCTTGGATGGCGCTGCTTAGACGGTTCCTGACCAATCTCATCCCGCAGAAGTTCCATGTGGAGATGAACGGCGAGCGCGTCGCGCTGTTCAAGCAGGACCTCAATCCGTTCGTCGGCAAGCTGAATTTGGACTTCTCTCTCGATACGAATCAGCGGTTGGATCGGCGGTTGGGGCTTGCCGCCGCGGTGCTGCTCGTCGTGATCGAAGGTCAGCAGGGTTAGGATGAACGAATATCGATTGACGAACGCGCAAGCTCGTCGGTTCCTTCTGCTGAAGCACGGGCTGCTCGGCGCTTATAAATTCGAGGGCAAGCCGGGCATATGCGAATTCGCGAGACAAGCCGGCTGCATTCAATTCGATCCGATCGACGTATGCGGCAAGAACGCCGAGCTCGTGCTTCAGTCCAGAGTCGCCGGATTCAAGAAGGCCATGCTGAGCGAGCTACTCTATGAAGACAGGAAGCTGGTCGATTATTTCGACAAAATGCTGGCGATCTTCCCGGTCGAAAATTGGCCCTACTTCGAGAGAACACGGATGCGGTACCGGGAGCATGGGCGAAGCCGGGACAAGGTCGATGCCGTAGCGGACGAAGTCAAACGGTTCATCATGACGAACGGCCCGGCCAGCGCGAAGGATTTGCCGCTGAAGGAAACGGTAGACTGGTCTTGGAGCGCGACTTCGCTGGCGAGAGCGGCTCTGGAGACGTTGTATTTTCGCGGGGATTTGATCGTTCATCATAAGAAAGGAACGATTAAATCTTACGCGCTCGCCGAAGACCATATCGATCCCGCGCTTCTGAGCGCGGCGGACCCGAATCGGACGGAAGCGGAATTCACGAAGTGGATGGTGCTGCGGCGCATCGGTTCCGTAGGCATGCTGTGGAACAAGCCGTCGGACGCGTGGCTGGGAATCGATCGATTAAAGTCCGAAGCTCGCAAAGCCGCGTTCGCTTCGCTGCTTGAAGACGAAGCGATCATCCCTTGCGTCGTGGAAGGGATCGCGGAACCGCTCTACGCGTGCGTTGGCGACGAACCGCTTCTTCGCTCGGTGCTCTCCGCCAAGTCCGAGTACGAACGCCGGGTCGAGTTCATCGCTCCGCTCGATAATCTCATGTGGGATCGCAAGCTCATTCGGGCATTATTCGACTTCGAATATAAGTGGGAAATATACACGCCGGTCGCCGAGCGCAAATACGGATACTACGTGCTCCCGGTGTTATACGGCGACGCGCTCGTCGGACGCATCGAGCTGGTCGCGGACAAGAAGGCGAAGCGGCTTAACGTCGTCCGGTATTGGCCGGAGGACGAGGCGGAGAAGGACGGAACGTTCCGCCGAATGCTTCGTGAAAGGCTGGACCGGTTCGCGTCGTTCAACGGATGCGAGGAAGTTATTGGGGAGACGCATTAGAGCATGGAGATCATTTCTCCGTGCTTCTTTTTTTCTATCCGATTGCTTTGGCACGAGCGGACGCATACTAAAGCTCGAGTAATCGCTCCGGGAAAGGGGATTCGTTCATGGCGAACAAAAAATGCTATTACACCTTCGAGGATCAAGCCGGCACGACGCTCGAGTTTCAAGCGACCAGCTTGCAGCAGGCGATGACGGTGAAGAAGAAGATGGCCCGCGATTTAGGGATTCCGAAAGAAGCATTCGATCTCACGTCCATTAGCAAGAAACCGACGCCGAGCGAATAGACGGGAGTGAAATGGCGGCTCAGAGTGTACGTTCTCCGAGCCGCCATATTCGTGACCTTATTTCTTGGATTCTTCGCTCGTTGGGCGATCCAATACAAGAGGAGGAGGGATCAGCCAGCCTTTCTCTTTGCTCAGCCTGAGCGCCTTGAGTCCGATCGCCGCTTTCGTGGCATGGTATTTCTCGAACAAGGCCGCGACGTCTTCGCGAATGCATTTGGCCATGATCTGACTGCACAAGACGAGGCCGGCAGCCGTATCGGCCGAGAGCATGGCGGCGATCTCCATATCCGCGAACCTTGCGCCGATCGGGATGTCTTCAAGCTTCGCTTCAGGGCGGTCCGGCAAACCGGGTGACGGAACGAGCCCGTTATGGACCAAGATTTCATCGCACTCCGAAGCTTCTAGTTCCGCTTGATTGATCATATCTCCGATAAGACTTTTAAGCTCCTTGTCTCCCGCGTGATAGCTTAACGCGCGATAGGCCGACACGCAGCCTTTGGCGCCCATCGAGAATTGCCATACATCGTAAGCTTCCCCGTAATGCAACGGTTCGTTCTTCGGATTACCGCTTAAAATTCCCATTATGTTTACTCTCCTCCTGTATCGTGGTTACGCCGGATCAACGGCCCATGTCCGAAGTCCTTGTCAAGGTTACCATCTCCAAACGCGAGAGCGGTTATGCGGTTAATAGCTTTGTGTTTGGAATTCCGATTCGATACAATAATAAAGGTTCGATCATGAGGAAGAGGAGCGTGAAGCATAGTGAAATTCAGTCAACTGGGCCGGTCCGGCCTAAAGGTCAGCAAGCTTTGTCTGGGAACGATGAACTTCGGCGTCGATACGGACGAGAAGGAGTCGTTCCGCATCATGGACGCGGCGCTCGACGCGGGCATTAACTTCTTCGACACCGCTAACATTTACGGATGGGGCAAGAACGCGGGCAGAACCGAGGAAATTATCGGCCGCTGGTTCGCGCAAGGCGGCAATCGCCGCGAACGAGTCGTCCTTGCGACGAAGTTCTACGGGGATATGAGCGACGAGAACGACGGTCCGAACCAAGAGGGCGGGCTGTCCGCTTACAAGCTGCGCCGCCACCTGGAAGGCTCCCTCAGAAGGCTCCAAACCGACCATATCGAGCTTTATCAGATGCATCACGTAGACCGCAACGTCTCTTGGGACGAGTTATGGGAAGCGTTCAACGTAGCGCTGCACCAAGGCAAGATCGGTTACGTCGGCTCCAGCAACTTCGCCGGTCGCGATCTCGTGAAAGCGCAATACGAAGCGCGCAACCACCGCATGCTCGGACTGGTGAGCGAGCAGCATAAATACAGCCTGTTATGCCGGCTGCCCGAACTCGAAGTATTGCCGGCGGCGGAAGAACTGGGGATCGGCGTGATCGCTTGGAGCCCGCTGGACGGAGGTTTGTTAAGCGGACATGCGCTCCGGCCCGTGGAAGGCTCCAAGCGCGCGAACAATCCGGAGCGTACGGAACGTTACCGCGAACAACTCGTCCTGTTCGAGGCGCTGTGCCGCGAGCTCGGCGAGAGCGAGGCGAACGTCGCGCTCGCCTGGACGCTCGTGCAGCCTTCGATGACCGCTCCGATCATCGGTCCGCGTACGCTCGGACAGCTTGAGGGCGCTCTGCGCGTCGTCGACATTAAGCTGGACGAAGCAACGCTGAAGCGTCTGGACGAGATTTTCCCGGGTCCCGGGGGTTCCGCGCCGAAAGCCTACGCTTGGTAAGCAACGAAACCTGCGACAACGCCATTTCATGATGAAGAGACGAAGCAACCGCGCTTCGTCTCTTTTTTTATGCTGTAAATTCCGTAACCCGAATTTGTGAGATATATGTGAACGTAAAGCTAATAAATATTTGGAAATAACAAGATTTCATTGACTAGGAGCTTGATGCTGATATAATTTGGTTTGACATTGATAATTATTATCAATTAGCATCTCGAAAAAGCCACACGTTAACGGTAAGGGGAAGGTCGATCATGCCACACGGGGACCGCAGACTTCGACTTTATAAATTATTGCCGGCGATTGTATTCGCTATGATGCTATTGAGCTCAAGCCTGCTAACGGTACAGGGGATAGCGTATGCCGAACCTGCGTCTCAAACTACGAACGATGCGCTTGCCGAAACCGAGCGACTGATCCAGCTATTGGATGCCGGAGACTTAGAGCAAGGCTCGGAATCTTTCGCGGCTATTAAGAAATGGTGGAACGCGAACAAAGCCGAAGCCAAGCGGCAATCGCTCGATATGGCGCTTGAGATCGACGGCAAGATCGCCGGTCTGTCTCTCGCTTTCGTAAGCAAAGACGTCAAGCAGGCCGCGACTCATGCATCCGATTTGCGATTTTCGCTGCAAATGTATGCGGAAGGCGCGTTCGTCATGAACGACGGGAAGACGAACCTGTCGCTCGGCACGTACGTGATGAAGCTCCGCCAGACGGGGGACCTGATCGACCGCGGCGAGCTCGAGAAGGCAAGGACCGAGACGAAGCTGCTGCAGCGCCAATGGCTGTCCGTCGAAGGAGACGTCGTCAGCCAATCGCAGTCCGCGTACAGCGATGCGGAGCGGGACTTAGTCATGCTCGACGCCTACTTGTCCGGCGAGGGCAAGCAAGAAGAAGCGTCTAGCGTCGTCGATCGGATGGTGCAGTCGCTGTCGCCGCTCATCGACGCCCAATATTCGTGGTGGGATGCGGCCTTGATCCCTCTTCGCGAAGGAATCGAAGCGCTGCTCGTCATCGGCACTCTGCTCATGTTCGCGAAGAAGTCGAACTCTAAGCCGGCTCAGAAATGGGTCGTAGGAGGCACAATGGCCGGCGTCATTCTGTGTATCGCCGTCGGATTCATCGTATCGCTATTGCTGTCTTCGAGCGCGTTCGGCCGTAACAACGCCTTAATCAACGGGTGGACCGGCGTATTCGCCAGCTTGATGCTCCTGTATGTCAGCTACTGGCTGCACCGCAATTCCGACGTGAAACGGTGGAGCCGGCTGATTAAGACGAAGAGCGACATGGCGATATCCGGCGGCAAAATGTTGTCTCTCTCCTTGATCGCCTTTTTCGCGATTACGCGCGAGGGGCTGGAGACGGTCATCTTCCTGATCGGGATGGCGGGCAAAATGCCGGCCATGTCTCTCGTCGGCGGTATCGCCGCCGGATTCGGCATCCTTATCGTTGCCGCGTTCGCGATCATTAAGGGCGGGAATCGTCTTCCGATCCGTCCGGTGTTCCTGATCTCCAGCTTGATCGTTTTCTATCTATGCTTTAAATTCATGGGCTCGGGTATCCACAGTCTTCAGATGGCCGGAATCATCCCGTCCTCCGTAGACGATTATTTGCCCGAGAAAGCTTCGTTCAGTTTGTATCCGTCTTGGTACAGTACGCTGCCGCAACTCTTGTTCGTATTGGCGGGATTTACCGTTATCGTTCTGCAGCGCATTCGCCAAGCGGCTCAAAAATAAAACGGCTTCATGCTAATGAGAAAGAGGAGTGTTAGAAACATGCACGCACGCACGTCTAATCGGTTCTCCAAGCTAGGTTATCTCGGAATGTCCGCTTTGCTGGCGGCAACGCTGGCCGCTTGCGGCAATAACAACGATGCCGAGCCTGCGGCTTCGTTTGACGCTCAGCAGAGCGAATCCCCGGCAAGCGACAATAGCGCGATCCAAGAAGGCACGACGAAGCTTCAGGAAGTGACGAAGCAGCTTCAGGACGCGATCGGCAGCCAGAACGCGGAGGAAGTCAAGAAGTTGGGTAAATCGGTGAACGATGCCTGGCTTGCCTACGAAAATTCGGTACGCCAAGCGTTCCCGCTCGAATACGTGGAAGTAGAGAAATACGTCATGCCGATCTATTCGGCGTCTGCCTACGACAAAGTGGATTTCGAAGCGCTGACCGCCACCGCGGCCAAGCTGCAGGACGCGCTTGTCGCGCTGAAGAACGCGAAGCCGACTACGGCGAACACGTCCGAGCTGCTGCTGAAGGCGGTAGACAATTATAAGAAATACGTGCAGGAGCAAGCGGACCAAATGGTCGTGCAAGCGAAGCTGTTTACGGATGCGGTCAAAGCCGGCAATATCGACGAAGCGAAGCGCCTCTATCCGCAAGCGCGCGTCAACTTTGAAAGAATCGAGCCCATCGCCGAGAGCTTCGGGGACTTGGATCCCCGCATCGACGCTCGCGAAGCGGACGTGGAAGATCTGAGTACGTGGACGGGCATTCACCGGATCGAGAAAGCATTGTGGGCAGATAAGTCGCTCGAAGGCATGGATAAATACGCGGACCAATTAGTTGCCGATATCCAAGAGCTGCAGCGGAAAATAAGCACGTTCGAGCTTGAGCCGAAAGGCATGGTTGCCGGCGCGATGGAGCTTCTTAACGAAGCTGCGACTTCGAAGATTACGGGCGAAGAAGAAGTTTTCTCGCACCTCGATTTAGTCGATTTCGCGGCGAACGTCGAAGGCTCCAAGACCGTGTATCTCTCGATCATTCCGGCGTTGAACGAGAAAAATCCGGATTTGGGCAATCAATTGGATACTCAATTCCAGAAAATCGAACAAGTGCTGCTCGGCTACCAGAAGAACGGGGAATACGTCACTTACGATACGCTGACGACCGAGCAGATTCGCGAGATCAGCGATGAACTGAGCGTCCTGTCCACTCTGATGTCCCAAACGGCAAGCATCCTATAATCGCTAAGGAAGGGACGGAAGGTTCATGGGCGAGCAATCGAACAAAGGCGGAATGTCCCGGCTGGATTTTCTGAAAATGTCGGCCGTCGCGGGCGTCGGTCTGGTCGTAGGCGGGGCGGGAATGAAGGTCATCGAACGCGCGGTCGGTTCGGACGGCGACACGGCGGTTGACGGGAAAGTCGAAGACGTACAAGTCGAGATGTACGGCGAGCATCAAGCGGGTATCATCTCTCCGCAGCAGACCTATATGTACTTGGCGAGCTTCAAGATGATAGCGGCAGATCGGGCCGGCTTGATTCGCCTGATGAAGGATTGGACGAAGTTCAGCGACCTCAGCACGTCGGGAGGCACGATGCGGACGGGCGACAACCCGATGCTGCCCCCTAGCGATACCGGAGAAACTTACGATTTGCCGGCATCTAGACTCACCGTTACTTTCGGGTTCGGACCGTCATTGTTCGGAGTCGGAGGAGCGGACCGTTATGGGCTTGCCGGCAAGCTGCCTAACTATTTGAAGGATATTCCGCGAATGCCGCGCGAGAAGCTGGATGCGGCTTTGTCCGGTGGAGACGTCGTCGTGCAAGTGTGCGCGGACGATCAGCAGGTGGCGTTCCATGCGATCCGCAATTTCATCCGATTATCGACCGGAGCGGCGACGCTCAACTGGCTTAACGAAGGGTTCATCAGCGGACGCCCGGGCACGACGCCGCGTAATCTGTTCGGCTTCAAGGACGGTACGGCGAACGTCTTGCACCAGACGTCCGAAGGCTACGACCAAGTCGTGTGGGCGAGCGAGGAAGAGCCGGAATGGATGAGGGGCGGCACGTACATGGCGTTCCGCAAAATCAGAATGCTGCTCGAAGTATGGGATCGCTCTTCGATGGCCGAGCAACAGGACACGTTCGGAAGGTATAAGGAATCGGGTGCGGCGTATGGCAAGCAGGGAGAATTCGATGAAGTCGATTCCGCGAAGCTCCCGGATACGGCGCACGTCCGATTGGCCAAAGAGTCCAAGCAGCTCATTCACCGGAGAGGGTACTCCTACACGGACGGCGTCGATCCTCGCACCGGCAACGTGAATGCGGGGCTGTTGTTCATCAGCTATCAGCGCAACCCGGAGGAGCAATTCATTCCGATGCTCAAGCTGATGCAGAATAACGATAAGCTTAACGAATATACGCTGCATATTGCCAGCGGCATGTTCGCCTGTCCGGGCGGCATCAGGCAGGGAGAATACATCGGACAGAAATTATTCGAATCCTAAAGCTAAGAATGCGAAGAAAGCCCGTTTCCCGGCCGTTATCGGCTGCAGGGAACGGGCTTTCTATTTAGGCGATATCCGCCCAAATCTCGTCCTCGACGTCGAGCGTAATCTGCGATGGGAATACGCGTTGATCGTACTCGGCGAGCATATACTGCATAATCGCTTCTTTCAAGTTCGCTTCGATAATAAACCGGCTTCGGCCCTGAACCCACACTTCCGCGCTGAAGCCTTGTTCCTCGTCGTACAGCAGCTCTACCTCGACGCTGTCGACCGGAACCTCATGCCGCTTGGACATATGCAGGCAGACGGCGTTGACGATTTCATCCATCGATAATCTCATCGGCATTACCAGCGCGGAGGGCTATTGCGATCCGGATTGTGCGGCTGACGACGGTTCTTGAACCGGTCGTAGATCGCGCGGAACACCGCGAACAGAACGAACAGCGCGAGCACGTTAATAATCAAGCCGAAGAAATTGCCGAGTGCTCCCATACCGCCGAACATGCCGCCGAACAGCATGCCGGCCAAGCCGCCGATCATCATGCCTTTCATGAAGCTTCCGCCGGAGAAGAAACCGCGGTTCGCCGTGGTGCCGGCCGCGGAAGAAGAGCTGGATTTGGTCGTGGATGACTGGCTGACTCCGCTATCGGATTTGGAAGGCGTCTTCGTAAACGACTTCTTGCCGGAGCTGAACGAACGTGGCTTGGCGTCTACGCTTGCCATTGGAACGGTTACCGCGATCGTGAAAGCGAACAGGCTGAAGATCAATAATGCTTTTTTCCACATGTGATTGTTGTCCTCCAGTAGGTTAGAAGATGTTAATGGATAGTAATACGTGCCTAGTCGCATTCGGTTTCGATATTCGCGCAAGAAAATTATGGCGTGATAACGCGCGAAGATTGAGCTATGCTTGAGTATAAACGATAGAAGCGCGAAAGGACAGGTGCGATGTCATCTCTATCATCCTATCCAGACGAATACATTCAATACTTGGCCGAATACTACGGCTCGCGAGACTACTTCGAATGCCACGAGATCATGGAAGAGTATTGGAAGGAGCATCCGCAGTCGCCGCAGCTCGGTTGTTGGCTCGTGCTCATCCGCATCGCGGTCGCTCTGTACCATGCGCGCCGAGGCAATCGGTCCGGCGCGCTTAAGCTGATGGGCAAGGCGGCGCAAGAGACGGATCCCGTCCGATTCGGCGACATCGGCATCGACGGCGCGAAGCTGAAGGAGATGCTCGAGCACGCGTATCGCCGCTGGAGCGACGTTCCGGTCATCGCTTACGAAGATTTGGACTTGCCGTTCACCGACCCGTGCTTGCTTGAGGAAGCTCGGCGCAGAAGCCTTGCCTTAGGTTATCCGTGGGGGATACAAGGGAACGAGGCGGGGGATTCCGTCATTCATCGCCATAAGCTAAGAGACCGCAGCGACGTCATCGAGGCGAGGGAACAATCGGCCAAGCGGAAATCGCTTAGCCGATCGGATCCAAATACTGATAACCGTCGATAACCTTCTCGAGCTCGCCCGTCACCGGATCGATAATAAGTCCATGAATCGGCGTGTTCGGAGGCAGCAGCGGGTGATTGCGGACGATGTCCACGCTGTTCTCGACGCTCTCCCGTACGCTGTCGAAGCCGGTAAGCCAACGGTTCAAGCTGACGCCGGAATGGCGCAGCGTGTGAATCGTCTGCTCGGGTACGCCGCGTTCGAGCATATGCTCAACGACCCTCTCGGGGTCGATCCCCGTCATGCCGCAATTCAGATGCCCGATAATGAACACTTCGTGCGCGTTCAACTCGTATAACGCTACCAATATGCTCCGCATAATGTTGCCGAACGGAGACGTGATGATCGCTCCGGCGTTTTTGATGATTTTCGCGTCGCCGTCTCTCAGGTCCATCGCTTTAGGCAGCAGCTCCGTCAACCTGGCGTCCATGCAGGTGACGATGACGATCCGCTTGTCCGGATAATTCCGTTCGATATCTTCATAGGCTTTGTTGGCGACGAATTGTTCATTGAACGCCATAATTTCATCGATCTTGCGCATGACATGCCTCCGTTTCCCGCAACAACCTTTACATCGGTATGGTCGTTCGATCTTCCAGCTTCAATCGGTTCGTATACGTTTGGCCGTCGCTCGCCAGCTTAAAGCTGCGATGCTCGGGCAAGTAGTCGACGCGAAGCCGGTCTTCGAAGAAAATCATATGCTGAGGCTTGACCCATACTTCGCCGGAATTGCTGTCGATCTGGACGTCATCCGGATCGGGACTCACGACGTTCCAGAACGTCGGAACGCCGTCGACCGAGCAACCGCAACCTTCCGAATCGAAGACGAGCTTCCAACGTTTCGCTTCCGGTCCGAATCGCGCCTCGATCTCCCTAGCCGCGCTGTCGCTCCATTCGATGAACATTCGAATCGCACTCCTTTCGTGAGCCTTCATGCTTGAGTTGATTATAAAGATTACGGGGAGTATGATCAAGGAGACTTTATCCAACGCGTAAGCTTACCTTACAGAAATGGATGCCGAAAGGAAGTGGCTGTTCATGAACAACGACAACCAAACATCCGCGCCGAACGCGCTGCAGCGTTTTCGGGCGTTGACCGGCCGAATCAAACATTACGACGAGCTGCTCGGCGTCGTCTATTGGGACATGCGCACCGGCGCCCCGCGCAAAGGCATCGCGCAGCGGTCGGAAGCCGTCGGGACGCTGTCGGCCGAATCGTTCAAGCTGGCGACTTCCGCCGAGATGGGCGAGCTTCTGGCCGAATTGACGAAGCCGGAACAACTCGCGCAGCTTAGCGAGATCGATCGCCGGTTAGTCGCGGAGACGAATAAAGAGTACGAGCGGAACCGCAGAATTCCGCCGGATATGTATCAACAATACGTGGTGTTGACTTCGCAAGCCGAGTCGGCGTGGGAAGAGGCGAAGGAGAAAGACGATTTCGAAGGATTCGTTCCGTACTTGGAGCAAATCATCGATTACAATCGCAAATTCATCGAGCTGTGGGGCGTGAAGAGCACTCCGTACGATACGCTGCTCGATATGTACGAGCCGGGTCTTACGACCGTGGAATTGGACCGGTTGTTCGGCGAGCTCCGCGCGCGTCTCGTTCCGCTCGCGGAAGCGATCGCGAAGTCAGAGCATCAGCCGGATACTTCGTTCCTCGAAGGAACGTTCGATAAAGAAGCCCAGAAACGGTTCAGCAAGCTGATCTTGAAAGAGATGGGGTACGACTTCGATGCCGGAAGACTCGACGAAAGCGTTCACCCGTTCGCGACGGGGCTGTCCACGGGCGACGTGCGGATAACGACCCGCTACTTGCCGGACGACGTGACGAGCGCCTTGTTCGGCACGATCCATGAAGGCGGGCACGCCCTGTATGAGCAGAATATCATGCCCGAGCTCGCGGGAACGCCTCTGTCGACAGGCACTTCGATGGGCATTCACGAGTCGCAATCCCGGCTGTGGGAGAATATCGTCGGCCGCAGCCTCGGCTTCTGGCAACGGTACTTGCCGGACTTGAAGAAGGAATTCTCAGACCAGTTGAATCAGGTGACGCCGGAGCAATTTTACCGCGGAATTAACGTCGTGCAGCCGTCTCTGATCCGGATCGAGGCAGACGAGCTCACGTATAACCTTCATATCATGATCCGGTACGAAATCGAGAAAATGCTATTCAATGAAGGCTTGAATCCGCGTGATTTGCCCGAAGTGTGGAATAAGAAGTATACGGAGGCGCTCGGAGTAACGCCGGCGACGAACGCCGAAGGCGTTCTGCAGGACGTGCACTGGTCAGGCGGAGCGTTCGGCTACTTCCCGTCTTACTCGCTCGGCAATATGTACGGCGCGCAGATGATGGCTACCGCTCGCGGGCAAATGCCGGAGCTGGATAGCCAAATCGCGGCGGGCAACCTGTTGCCGCTGAAGGAATGGCTGACGGAGCGGGTGTACAAGTACGGCAAGCTGCTAGATCCATCCGAGATTATCGAGCGGATTACCGGCAAACCGCTGGAATCGACGTACTTGTGCGACTATCTGGAGGAGAAATACCGGGACATCTATAACCTGGATTAATACCGCCGGGTGTTTCGTGAGTTTGCATATTGATCTATACTTCTCCGTGAAACGGGGCTTATCTCAGTCATTTGTTGCAGATGATTGACGATCGAGCCCTGTTTTTATTTATCATCCTCTTCGGAAAGGAGGGACTTAATGTCCCCCAGAAAAGTGTTGCCCATCGTGGTGCCCGATATCGTATCGTACGCGCACCTCACCTGTTTCCTGTCCGTGATGTATTCCGATCCGCATCCGTTGAAATGGGTGTATAGCAACTATGTTCAACTGCATATGGATACGGCCAGTATGTTCACGGACTATTTGACGCCAAGTCCCGAACAGCACATGATTCCTTGCTTGCACGGCTCGCAACGCATTCATAGGGAGACGATCGTTCGATTGTCGCCGAGCTTCGTCGATTTTGTCCGATTTCAAATCGATCACGGCTATTATTGCTGGACGTATGTGAACGAGTATTACATTCCAAGTACGTTAGCTTACGAAAATCAATCGTTCACTCATCCGCTCATGATCTACGGCTACGATGATACGGAGCGAAAGTTAAGCGTTGCCGGATTTTTCGCCCAACGAAAATTCGGGATGTGCGAGCTGCCTTACGAAACAATGGAGCAAGCGTTCAAGGAAGCAGAGCTGCCGTCGCAAAGCGGAGAGCAGGACATCGTCATGCTGTTCAAGCTTCACGAGAGAAAAATGAAGGAGTGCGAATTCAGGCTGGATTGGGTAATGGAACAGCTTAGCGACTACTTGCACGCCAGAAGGTCCGGCTACATGAAAGGCGCGTTGGCTCCCGGCGTTCCGCAGGGCAGGGTTTACGGCCTCGGCATCTACGATGTATTGCGGAATCAGTTGACTAGGGAGGAGCTGCTATCGGACAGTCATGGCATCGATCACCGTCCGCTTTACGTGTTATGGGAGCATAAGAAGATGATGAACCGGCGAATCGCTTATATGACCGAACAAGGGTATTTCACGTTGTCCGACGAGGTCGTGGAAAGATACAAGAAGGTAGAGCAAATGGCGCTGTCCGTGTGGAACTTGTTTTTGAAATTTCTAATGATTCGGGATGCAAGGCTCGCACGGCAGATCGACGAACGTCTGGAGGCGTTAAAAGAGAAAGACTCGCTCGCTGTCTCGCGAATGCTAGACGAATATGCAGACTATATCCTTCACTAAGCATATCCTTGATTCTCCAGACGGTCAGACGTATGATCGTAATGAATTCAAGGAGAAGAGGAGAACAATGGTAGGCTTTCGTGTCATCAAGACGGCCGTTGCCGCGCTTTTCGCGATCTACACGGCATATCTGGTTGGAGCAGACAATCCGCTCGGAGCCGGCTTGCTGGCTATCCTGGGCGTGGAAACGACGAGATGGCGCGGACTCCGGTCCGTGTTCGCCCGATTCATGGCTTCGGTGTTCGGGCTCCTTCTTGCCTCCGTATTGTTCGAGGCGATCGGCTTTCAGATCTGGGTATTATCGATCTACATCTTAATCGCGTATCCGGCTCTGGCTAGAATCGGGCTCAAAGACGGTATCGTAACGGGCTCCGTCGTCGTATTCCATCTGTTCGCCAGCGGTAATGTCGATGCGTTCACGATCGGAACGGAAATGGCGCTGCTGTTAATCGGGCTCGGTTGGGCGACGGTGCTCAATCTGGTCTACATGCCGAAGGAAGGGAAGGCGCTCGAAAGGCTGCGGCACGAGACGGAGTCGGGATTTTCGGCGATTTTCCGGGAACTGGCGATTCATCTAAGAGATCCGGATAACGTGTGGGCCGGCGAAGAAGTGCTGGTCTCGTCCAAGGCGATCGACGATGGCATCGAGACGGCGAGAAGGGCGCGCGAAAACCGGCTCATTCCGCAGGACGAACCGTGGCTCGTCTATTTTCATATGAGGAAAAGCCAGCTCGAATCGATCCAGCTGATGATGGAGTCGGTCGCGTTCGTCTCCCGGCACGTGCCGCAAGCGGAGCTGATCGCCCGGCTGTTCGACCGGTTGACCGAAGACGTGAGATCGGAATTTTACGAGGGCGAGACGGAGCGCGGATTAGACGAATTGGATGCGAGTTTCCGAGGAATGCCGCTGCCCGCGACCCGCGACGAGTTCGAGACGAGAGCCGCTCTCTTCCAATTAACGAGGGAATTGCGTCGCTATTTGTCTATCGCCAGCCGCGTCAAAAAACGGAAGTCTCGTTCCGCTCCGTCGATCATACAATGAGTCGTAAATGCTCTGTGCAGGCTCTACATTTTTGTCACTCTAGACGAATGTCCTGCATAGACTTTAAGTGACTTGATCGTATGGAGGAGGTCTACCGACAATGGCTATTGCGGATAAACGGCTGCAGTGCAGGGAAATCATCACGAAGGCGGTTTGCGGAAAAGGCCGGAAGTTCCAGGCGGTTTCCCATACCGTGACGCCGCCGCACCACCCGACCAGCATACTGGGCGCGTGGATCATCAATCACCAGTATGAAGCGGTGAAATCGGGGGACGGAATCGAGGTAATCGGGTCATACGATATTAACATCTGGTATTCGTACAGCAAGAATTCGCAGACGGATGTTGCCAAGGAGACGATCTCGTACGTTGAGCTCGTTCCTCTATCGTACGTTGACCCGAAACATCGCGCCTCCACGGAAGAGGTCTCTGCGGAGGCAACGCAGGAGCCTAACTGCGTGGAAGCGACGATTACTGCCAACGGTTCGTCGGTCTCGATCCGCGTCGAACGGGAATTCGCCGTGGAGATGGTGGCGGAGACGAAGGTGTGCGTCGCGGTATGCCCGGGTGGCTGCGACGACGATGGAAAAGACGGAGATTTCTCACTTGGCGACGACGGAGATTTCGAAGATCTCGATTCCGATCTGTTAGACGACGAGTTATAATCGGTTCGGTCTTTAGGCCGGTACTTATGTCTATGCTGAAGCGGAACAGAAGTCGAGGGCGAATGCCCGATGTAGACGGTGGGAAAAGCCTGTTTTCGGCGCTGGCCGGCGCAGGCTCCATGGAAATGAACACGGAACAGGGTCATTCGGCTTCGGCGGACTATCGCCAGCGGGACGGCCCTTCCCGTTTTTTCGGGGGGAATCGTTCGTGGGCGAACATGCGGGGCAAGAGGGGCGGGTATGGTTGGATCGCGGAAGCGGCGGCGTTGCGCGATGGATGGAATGGTCCGGTATCCCCGTCCTTCAGGAACGGGCTCGAGCGACGCTGAGGGACAACGATTGCGTGCTGCTTACATCGGTATCCCCTTCGCTCAGGGAAGGGGTGCAAGGGGGGCATGTTCCATCATTATCCCATTGGGTCAGGGACGGCTCTCGGGAGGGGCGAGCCTCATCGTTATCCCCTTGGCTCATGAACGGCCGTGCCAGGCAGTTCGCGTCTCTTGCGCCCGCGGAAATCGAGCGGAGGGTGCTGCGGGAAGGGTTGTCCGCTCGGATGGAAGGCGAGACGGTTGACGGGCGGGACTATTCGGGACGTCGGTTTTCCGCCGGCATCTTTGATCTATCGGTCATCGAGGTGCGCCGCATCGTTCACCAAGCTAGGTACATAACGGACGGACAGCGCGGTACCCCCGTTGACGATCGGCTACGCAACATTATTGCGAAGGCGGCCGTACGCGCCTTATATGCGCTTGGGTTAGACTTCGGAGAAGTCGATCTCGAGCTGGACGATTGGGGGCGGGCGACGATCCTGGACGTTCGCTCTCACTATGCTCGGCTGTCCGCGGAGGGCGAAGCCGACCTTGCCGCAGCCGTATCCGCGTTCGCTTCGTCATGGGCCGTAGAGACGGGGCAGGGCGTTCGCGTCACGCTCGGCGCGGATCCCGAATTCGTCATGCTCCGGCCGGACGGCGCTCTTGTTCCCGCGTCGCGGTATTTGCCGCGGGACGGCGACGCGGGCTGCGACTCCGTCGTCATCCGCGGGGTCCGCCGCTGGCCGCTCGCCGAGCTGCGGCCGACTCCCGCGACGGAGCCGGCGGCCGTCGCCGCGGATTTGCGCCGCCTGCTGGCGGT
>JAEWPC010000072.1 GCA_023460795.1 Bacillota bacterium
AAGTCAGTGTCAGTCTCGCGTACATGCGTTACAAGGGTCAGGTACGGGAGAAGCTGCGAAGCGAGGAGGGCTATGCGCTGTCGGTCAGGCGGATGATCGAACCGGAGAGTGTGTTTGGGCAAATAAAAAATAACCGGGGATTCCGGCGTTTTCTGCTTCGAGGCTTGCCGAAGGTAAGCCTGGAGGTCGGGTGGCTTTCGCTTGCTCATAATCTGCTGAAGAAGGCGGTAATAGACCAAAAACGCAAACTGGCTATACAAGGGTAAGCCCTCGTATAGCCAGTTTTTTCGTAAATTTAGACACGATGTGAACTATTATTCTGTGAGCGAGCCCTTTTGGGACAGCCCCGTTATTTGCATTTTCAAGCCTGAATTAAGCTTTGCCGGCTTTCACGTCGAGAACCGCGCTGTGGATGCGGTCGAACAAGTCGCCCAGATCGGATTCCTCGGTGCAAGAGAACGCGACGCGCAGATCGGCCTGGCCGAGCGCGATCGTGCCGACGCCGTACTCGTTAAGCAGCCGCTGGCGAACCGCTTCGGCGTCTACCTTCAGCTTCAAGCACATGAAGTAGCCGGAGTTGAACGAGTAGTATGGCATATCGTCGCCGTACTTGCCGCTGTCTAGCAGCTGCTTCACCTTGTTGGCGCGGGCTTTCATGATGTTGAACTTCTCTTGCTTCTGCGCCTCGAATTCTGGAGATTTCAGCGCGTGCAGGACGAACGTCTGCGACGGGTGCGAGCAGTTCGAGATCGTGGCGCGGATAATGCCGAGCGTCTTCTGCTCGAGCGCGGCCAATACGCCATCAGGCAAGCCGCCGTAAGTAATAAAGCCTACGCGGAAGCCCCACACGTACTCTTCCTTCGTCGCGCCATCGACTTTGATAGGCAGAATGCGCTCGTGCAAGCCGCAGAGCTTGCCGAACAGCGATTCCTGCAACGAGTTTTCGAAGAAAAGCCCGAAGTAAGCATCGTCCGTCACGGCTACGACGTTCACGCCCGCGTCCGCCGCGTCCTTGATGGCGGCGACGATCTCCCGTCCTTCTTCGGCGTCCGGCGTATAACCGGTCGGGTTGTTCGGGAAGTTCAGAATGACGATCGCTTTGCCTTTATCTTTCTGGGCGAGCAACGCATCGCGCAGGCCGTCCGCGTTGAAGCGGTTATCCGCGTTGTAGAGCGGATAGTATACCATCTCCGCGCCGCGGCGAATGCCGAAGGTGAGCTCGTAGTTCTCCCAGTTTTTATCCGGAATGACGATGGCGTCGCCGCTGTCCGCGAACAGGTCCGCTACGATGCTAAGGCCGTGGGTGAGCGCGTTCGTCACGATCGGCAGGCTCGTCTTCTTGCCGGCGATCGAAGGGTTTTCCTTGATCATCTTCTCGAGCCATACGGAACGAAGCTCGGGCTTTCCTGCCGGAGGCGCGTATTCGTAAATATCCTTAGGATCGTATGAAGATAACGTGCGTTGGATCACCTCTAGGTGCATCGGTACGCCGTTCTCGGTCGCGATACCGACCGTCGCGTTGTAACGGTGCGCTTTCTGCTTCGCTTCCGCACCCTGGCTTAGAATGCCGATCTTCGGGAAATAGATCGCTTTGCCGAGGCCGGAAAGCATGCTCAAGACGTTGGGAGCCTGCGCGGCAATCGTATCGTTTAACTGTTGGGCGAGCGTGTTCATCGTTCTCTTCCTTCCGGATTATCGTAATCAGAGCTCTTGGAGCCAAATGTCATTAGGAGATATTATACACCAACGGCAGGACACCGTCATCTACATTGACAGAACATCCAAACACATATAAATTGGGGCTAGTAGACGAGTTGCAGCGGTGGGGAGGATGTAATCGTATGCTCAAATTGGCGCCTTCGTCTTTTGTATTGCTCAGCGCCTTCGCCAAAATCGTGTGCGAGCCGGGCTGGAAATGGCAGAAGCGTGAAAAACCGCTTGCCAACTACGATTTATTTTATGTGTGGAGCGGCGAAGGGGAAGTTGTCTTGAACGGCAAGCCCTATAAGGTCGGGAAAGGCAGCTGCTTCCTGTTCCGTCCGGGCGACCATACGAGCGCCACGCACAATCCGCAGAAACCCCTCGTGCTGACGTACATACACTTCGATATCTCGGAAGCGGCCGAGCTCATCCCCGAGCCTTATCGCGTGCTTGATGATACGTTCGATTTCGAGCATATGCTCTCCCGTTACGTCCGGCTGTTCCTCGTTCGTACGTACGCCGCCGAAGAAGAGGCGCGGCTTCTGCTCAAGCAGTTGGTCATCCATCTGCTCCGGGCGGACTTAGCCGAGCCGATCGAGCGCAGGGCGAGCAACCAGTTGACCGAGAGCATTCACGAGATCGCCAACTACATTCAGCAGCACCCCGGCAACGCGCATCGGGTCGACGATCTGGCCGCGCGCGCGGGGCTGTCGACGCGATACTTCTCCATCAAGTTCAAGGAGCTGATCGGCGTGTCCGTGCAGACGTATATGATCCGTTCGCGGATCGAGCGTGCCCAGCATCTGCTCATGCATGCCGGCATGAACGTAACCGAGGTGGCCGACGCGCTTGGCTACCGCGATATCTTCTTCTTCAGCCGACAGTTCAAACAATATACGGGCAAGAGTCCTTCGGAAATCCGATAAAACAGTCCTGCCAACGCATAAAAGAGCCCATAAGGGCTCTTTTGTCGTTATTCCGCGCTATTCCGTTTTCGTGAGCGTTCCGAGCTTTTCGCCCATCCGCACTCTGTCGCCGACCTTCAGGTCCGTACGCGGGGAGAGCGTTCCGTCTTGCGTCAACAGAACGATCGTGGAGCCGAATTCGAAGTAGGCGAGCTCTTGTCCGCGCTCTAGACGAGTCGGCCGCGGCTCGACGTATTTGATGCTGCTGACGTTCAAAGCGCCGACCTTCACGACGGCGGCTTCCCCGATGTCGTGGCTGATGTACGTGACCAGCCGCTCGTTGCGCGATAGGACGCGGCGCATCTTCGTTAATCCGAATTCGTTAACGGGATAGACGCGGCCGGGAATGTGTTCGGTTTCGACGACGTCTCCTTCGCAAGGAGAATGAATCCGATGATAGTCGGTCGGGCTTAAGTAAAGCACCCAATAGTAACCGTGCAAATATTGCGAGACTCGCGGAGAACCGTTCAGCAGCTCTTCGATAGTGTAGTCTTGCCCTTTGACTTGCAGCATAAGCCCTTCTTGGATCGTACCGCATGCGGTGATCTTGGCGTCGACCGGGCTGACCAACGCATCGGCAGCCGTATCGACGGTACGGCTGCCCGGTTTCAGCCGGCGCGTGAAAAACTCGTTCAGCGAGCGATATTCCTCCAGCTTCTTCTCGGCTTCTTCTATCGGGATCTGGTACATGGAAGCGAATTTGGAGATCCATCTGCGGCTATAGGCAGATTTAGCGAATCGTCCCGTCATGCGGGAGATGAATTTGCGTGAAGACAGCTCCGTCATCATGCGCAGCAGCGGAAGTTTCATTGCAGCCGTGCACTCCTTTGTTGTCGTAGTGAGTTCTGAGTCAGTGTGACATATCGCTCGGCAAAGTGCAACACTTTCGGCATCCCGTGTCAATTGTCCGTCGCTTTCAGCCCGGCGGATGTATATGCTGTGACGAGCAGGGTTGGCAACGAAGGGATGAGCGCGTATGAAAGCCGCATTCGTAACGCCGGGAGCGTTCCCCGTGCCTTCCGCCATGGGCGGATCGGTAGAGCGCGTCGTGGAGAAAGTCGTACCGAGACTGGCGTCTCGCGCGGACGTCGTCATCTACAGCCGTAGAGGCCCTCGATTAGCCGTGAAAGGGAGGCTGGAAGGCGCGCCGATCGTGAGATTCCCGGCTAGGAGCAAGGAACGGTATTTTGCAAGCGTGTGCCGGAGCCTCAGGGCGAATCGACCCGACATCATTCAAGTGGAAAATCGTCCGAAGTGGGTACCGAGACTGAAGCGGCGTTTTCCGGGAACGAAGGTGTGGCTCAGCTTGCACTCCACTACCTTCATAACGGGCGCGAGGCTGGGTAAGTTTCAACGTAAAGTTTGTTTGCAGGCAGCCGATCGGATCGTCGTGAACAGCGATTATTTGAAAACCTATATCGCTTCGAGACTGCCCCGGACCGCCGGGAAAATCCGCGTTAACCACCTTGGCGTCGAGGCTAATCGCTTTCCGGGACGGTCGACGCTCGAAGGCATGGCTTTACGGGCAATCGGACGGTTAGAGCACGGATGGGTCGGGCGTAAAATCGTATTGTTCGTCGGGCGGCTCGTGCCGCAAAAGGGTGTCCATCATCTGCTGTCCGCGGTTCCGGCGATCGTCCGTCACCACCCTGACGCGCAGATCGTCGTCGTGGGCAGCGCGATGTACGGCTCCCACCGGCTGACGAAATACTCTCGAACGCTGCATCGTCAAGCGAAGCGGTGGCGGAAGCACGTTCATTTCGAGCCTTATGTCCCGCATAACGAAATCCCCCGATGGTTTGCCATGGCGGATCTCGTCGTCGTACCGTCTATCGGCAATGAAGCGTTCGGGCTCGTCAACGTCGAAGCAATGGCGGCCGAGCTCCCCGTCGTCGCAACGCGGGCCGGCGGGATGAAGGAGATCGTCGTGGACGGAGAGACGGGATATCTCATATCGAAGGAAAAACCGTTAATCGTGCGCGAGCTTGCGCTTCGCGTTACCGAACTGCTTGGAGACGAATCGTTGAGACATGCGATGGGGGCAAAAGGCAAAGAACGCGTCTTGAACGGATTTTTATGGGAGCATACCGCGCAGCGCTGGCTTGCGTTCGCGTCGGAATAATGTCGGAGTCGCGCCCTAGATACCTGCCTATCCTCGTGTCGTGCCTATGGGTGAATGCATATGATAGTGCAGATTACGATGGTTAGGAAGGAGACGGACATGAAAAAGAAGAAGGCAACGAGGCAGCCGAAACAGGCGAAATCGCGGCGACCGCTCTATTACGTCGATAACCCGAACAAGCTGGAGTTGCAATGGCTGGACGATATAAAAAAGCCGAGCGATAACGACAAGCCGATTACGGTCCATGGTGCAGCGCCGGTCGAAGGTTGGGCGCAGGAGCAGGCCGATCATCGGCTAAGCGTCGTGAACGCTAGGTTAACGAGCCGGAACAAACCCCCTATCACGCCGATCGAAACGCATCGGTTGACGGAGCCGTCCGAATTTATATTGCCATCCGAATACGTGTCCACGCCCGAGCAAGTAGACGACATCATCGCCGTAACGACTTATGAACCGACTGTGGAGGTTTTCCAAGCGGATACCGGTCCCGTCTATGATGCGGATTCGGACGCCGACGAGATCGTCGCGCTGATCACGGCCGACGACAGAGCGGCGCAGGCAGAGGAACAAGCGTTGCTTCAATCCCGTGAGCTTCGGGCGATTAAGCTGGAAGAGAAACGGCTGCCGGTCCGCCCCGCGCCTCTCGTCTATACGGACGACATGGCGGACGAGTCGATCACGGGGGATAAGCTGGCCCCATTCTCGATCACCTCCTCCAAGCTTGCCGCCGAGTCCGTGGACGCGCACGCGATGGCGGATTTTTCCGTGACATCGATCAAGCTGGCGGACGGGTCGGTAACGAGCGCGAAGATCGCGCCGGAATCGATTCTCGGCGACCACCTCGCCAAAAACTCTATATCGGGCTACAAAATTCGCGATCGTTCCATAACCGGGGATAAAATCCGCGACGGCAGCGTGTCCTCCGAGAAGCTGGCGGACAGGACGATCAGCTCCGATAAGCTAGCCGAAGGGTCGATTCAAGCGAAGCATCTGAGCGTGTCGATCATAACGTCGGACCTGCTGCAGGACCAAAGCATTACGGCGGACAAAATACGCAGCGGAGCGATTCGCAGCGACAGCTTGGCCAACGAAAGCGTAGATACGTCTAAGCTTGCGGACGGCGCGGTAACGAATTCGAAACTGAGGCACGGATCGGTCAGCGGCGATAAGCTCGCAACCGGTTCGATCGAGTCTCGTCACCTGGCGGACGGACTCGTGCTGGCCGATCATGTGGCGGTAGGCGTGCTGCAGGGAAAGCATTTGGCCCCGAACGCCGTAGAGGCGGAGCATCTCGCGGACGGAGCGGTCGGCACCCGCGGGCTGGCAGACAGGTCCGTAACGGCAGCCAAGCTGGCGTCCGAGTCGATCCGTCGCGAGCATCTAAGCAAAGGGGCCGTTCAAAGCGCGCATCTCGCGGAAGAAGCCGTTGAAGCGAAGCACCTGGCAGAAGGGGCGGTAACGGCATCGAAGCTGTCCGAGCAATCCGTGTCGACGCTGAAGCTCGTCGACCATGCGGTGACTTCGACGAAAATCGCGGATCAGAACGTCGGATCCAGCAAAATCGCGGATGAAGCGATCCAATCCAGACATCTGGCAAGGGGAAGCGTCGGCTCCGAGAAGCTCATGGACGGAAGCGTGGAGTCGCGTCATCTTGCCGAACGCTCGGTGGATAACGCTCATATCGCTCACCGGGCGATCGGACGCGAGCATTTGCGGGATAAGCTGATCGGATCGGAGCAATTGGCGCTAGGCTCGGTGCATTCGGGGCACGTCGCGGACGGGGCGATCGGCGCGGCGCAATTGTCCGACGGGGCGGTAGGCTCGGCGAAGCTCGCGGATAAGTCGGTAGGACCCAAGCAACTGGGCGTGTCCAGCGTGCAGAGCATCCATCTCGCGCCGGAGAGCGTGGGAGCGGAACAGCTGGCCACCGGAGCGCTGAGGACGTATCATTTTGCCCCCGAAATCGTAAGAGGAGAAGCCGTCGCTTCGGAGACGATCGCCGGCAAGCATATTCGCGACGACGCGATTCAGGCGAACCATCTGTCCGAGGGCTCCGTCGGGACCGAGGCGCTGCAGCCGGAGTCCGTAACGGAGCGAATCGTAGCTCCCGGCGCGATCGGCGAGCGGCAGCTTGCGAGCCGGTCCGTCATGTCCCATCACCTTACCGATCATCTGATCACTTCTTTGAAGCTTTCTCCGGAGTGCGTGTCCACGGATAAGATCGCGGATAGCTCGGTGACGACGTCGAAGCTCGCGGATGCGAGCGTCACGGCGGATAAGCTGGACGAATTCGCGGTATACGAACGCGCGCTTCAGAACGGTTCGGTATCCGGACGCGTCTTGGCGGAGGAAGCGGTCGCCTCCAAGCACGTGCAAGCGAAAGCGATCAAGCCTTACCATCTAGCCGACGGATCGGTGACGACGAGCGCGCTGGCAGGCGGGGTGGTCACGTCCTGGAATTTGACCGAACGATCGATTCAGTCGTACCATCTGGCCGAAGAAGCGGTGCAAAGCACGCATCTGTCTGAGCAGTCCGTGCTTAGCTCCCATCTTGCGGACAATAGCATTCGCGAGCAGCATCTGAACAATGGCGCAGTGACGTCTTCCAAGCTGGCCGCGGGCAGCGTGGACGGAGAGCATTTGCGTCCGGGCGCGATCGGGTACGGCCATATCGCGAACCAGGCCGTATCCTCGGTCCATCTTCAGCTTGAATCCGTCGATTCGATTCACCTGCGCAAAGAAAGCGTGCTGACCGACCATCTAGCGGTCGACAGCGTTGACGAGTCCGCGCTGATCGACGGCGCCGTTACGACGAGCAAGCTGGCGAGCGAGAGCGTGACGAGCGATAAGATCGCTTACGGCAGCATTTCGGGCGGACATTTGCAATTGGAGAGCATCGGCGGCAAACATGTGAAGCCGGAGTCCATCCATGGGTTCCACTTGCGCAAAAACGCGATTTCGATTACGCATTTGGCCCCGGATCTATTGGAGATCGCCAAGCTTGCCGAGCGCCGGATCAGCGCGGACCGACTGGAACCGGGCGCCGTAGACGAGGTGCATCTCCGGGATGACTCGGTTTCGTCCCCTAAGCTAGCGGAAGGAAGCGTTACGTCCAGCAAGTTGGCGGAAGGAAGCGTGTCGGTTGACAAATTGGCAGCGGGAAGCGTCACGTCCGCTAAGATCGCTGACGGAAGCGTATCGACTGATAAGTTGGCGGACGACAGCGTAGGTTCCGGGAAGCTGACGGATGGCAGCGTGACGTCGAGCAAGCTGGCCGACGGCAGCGTCATCTCGGAGAAGCTGGCCGATGGCAGTGTCGTAGCGTCAAAACTAGCCTACGGAAGCGTCGAATTCGACCAACTGGCGGACGGAAGCGTGGGCTTCGAGAAAATAGCCGACGGTGGAGTCGGTGCGGATAAGTTGGCGAGCGGCAGCGTCGTGGCCGAGAAGCTGGCGGAAGGCAGCGTCGTATCGGGTAAGCTGGCCGACGGCAGCGTTACGTCAAGCAAGCTAGCGGAAAGCAGCGTGGAGTCCGATAAGCTTGCGGATGGCAGCGTCATATCGAGCAAGCTCGCGGACGGCAGCATAACGGCAGTGAAGCTGGCGGAAGGCAGCATCGTGTCCGGGAAGCTGGCTGAAAGCAGCATCGTATCCGGCAAGATCGCGGATGGCAGCGTCGGCTTCGATAAGCTGGCTGCGGGCAGCGTCGGTTACGATAAGTTAATCGCCGGCAGCATCGATTCGGATAAGTTGGCGAGCGGCAGCATCGTTACCGATAAGCTGGCCGACGGCAGCATCGTGTCGGCGAAGTTAGCCGAAGGGAGCGTCATATCCGGCAAGCTGGCCGAAGGCAGCGTTCTGTCAGGCAAGATCGCGGATGGCAGCGTCGGGTTCGATAAGCTAGCGGACGGCAGCATCGGCTATGAG
>JAEWPC010000073.1 GCA_023460795.1 Bacillota bacterium
GATTCGAAGCTTCTTGTGCTTATTAGAGAACAATTCGCAGCCGGCCGTAGAACAGTGAAACCCCCGCAAACCGGTTCGCGGGGGTTGCTGTTTACGGAAACCCTGGTAGATAATTGCATGGAATGCCGTTAGTTGGCCCAGAGAGACATTTTTCAGATAAATACCTGCACGGAATACATCCCATAATACCGATTATCGCCGAAATCCTCACTTTTCTTCAAACTAACTGTATTCCATGCAGTTGACGAGTTGGGGGTTGTCGATCCGCTGGAATAACTGCAGTCCGCGCAGTTAGTTAACGGTGCTGGTGCTGGTGCTTCTGCCCTTCCACCCCTCACCCCGCCTGTAATCTCCGCCGCCCCGCCGCATAGAAATACGAGGCGCATAGGACGACCATACCCATAACGACGAACAGCGTCGTTCCTCCATAAGAATCCAATAAGTACCCGCCCGCCAATGGTCCGATGAATTGACCGAAGTTGCCGAACGATTGCGCCCCGTAATACGTGCCGCGGAGGCCGTCCGGCGCCAGTTGGTCGAGCAGCAAAGTGCCCGCGGGGTAATTCAGGATCTCCCCTATCGTGAACACGATCATCGAGACGACGAACCCGAACCAATGGCCCGATACGGCGAAACCGATCAACCCCGCCGCGAACAGCACGTTCCCCGCGTAGATTAATCGAATAGGCTCGATCTTCTCCGCCCATCGAGACAGCGGAATTTGCAGCGTGACGACCGTGACGGCGTTAACGCTCATGAGCGTAGCGAACAGTCGAACGCCTTGCTCGAAGCTGTCTTCGACGAACTGGGACAGCGTAACGGTCATTTGGCAATAGGCGATGCCGACCACGATGGCGCCGAGAAGGAACAATCTGAGCGTGCGGTCTTGTCGGATGACGCCCCACGCCGAGGCGATCGTAACCTTCGCTTTGGGCGTCCCTTCGATCTTGCGAATGCCGAACGTCAAGAATAAGGCATACAGTACAACTCCATAGAGGACGAAGATCAATCCGGTGATGAGGAACGGAAGCGAACCGGTTCCGGTACCGAGCCAAGCGCCTAACAGCGGACCGACGGCCACGCCGATATTCGCGGCCAGATACCGCATGGAGAACACGCGGAACCGTCTCTCGGGTACGGTCAAATCCGCCATAAGCGCTTGCGTGACCGGCTCGAACCAAGAGCGGCACAGCCCGTTCGTAAAGTTAAGCAACAGGAATAATACCGGGTGATGAGCGACCGAGAATCCGAGGAAGACGACCACCCATAGGCACAGCGCCGCGAACATGATCGCGCGCCTGCCGAGACGGTCGGATAACGCGCCGCCGAAAAATCCGCCGAAAGTGCCGGCCAGCGGACCCGCTCCCGCGACGACCCCGATCATGACCGGGTTCATGTCAGTCGTGTTCGATAAATATAAGGCAAGGAACGGCAAGCTCATGGAGGTCGCGATTCGCGACAGTCCATGGCCGACGATTAAAGTAAGGACGATCGGATGGTATGCGTGCAGCGACTGACGGAATCGGTACAGGATGCTCAAAAAGTGCTCATCTCCAGGTGTCATGATGTCGAATGGAATCGATGCTGTCGATTCGCACATTATACACCCGGCTATAGCGCAATGAACATTAATAATTTATAAAAAAAAAGAGGCTCTCCCGGAATGAATCCGGGAAAGCCTCCCAAGCCTTACGGCTTTATTACATCATGTCCATGCCGCCCATGCCGCCCATGCCGCCTGGCATGCCGCCAGCAGCTGCGCCCTTCGGCTCAGGCTTGTCGGCGATGACCGCTTCGGTCGTCAGGAACACGCTCGCTACGGAAGCCGCGTTCTGAAGCGCGGTACGCGTAACCTTAACCGGATCGATGATGCCGGCTTGGAACATGTTGACCCACTCGCCGTTAGCGGCGTTATAACCGTTGCCTACAGGCTCGTTCTTCAGGCGCTCGACGATAACGGAGCCTTCTTGGCCCGCGTTAGCCGCGATCGTGCGGATCGGTTCTTCCAACGCGCGAAGAATGATGTTAACGCCGGTTTTCTCGTCGCCGTCGGCTTTAACCGCAGCAACGGCGTTGTATACGTTCACGAGCGCCGTGCCGCCGCCGGATACGATGCCTTCTTCGACAGCCGCGCGAGTCGCGTTAAGAGCGTCCTCGATGCGGAGCTTGCGCTCTTTGAGCTCGGTTTCCGTCGCAGCGCCGACTTTGATTACCGCTACGCCGCCGGCCAATTTAGCCAGACGCTCTTGCAGCTTCTCGCGGTCGAAGTCGGAAGTCGTCTCTTCGATTTGCGCTTTGATTTGGCTGACGCGAGCTTGAATGTCAGCCGGATCTCCCGCGCCGTCGACGATGATCGTGTTTTCTTTGGAGACGCGCACTTGGCGTGCCGTACCGAGCTGTTGGATGCTCGTCGATTTGAGCTCGAGGCCGAGCTCTTCCGTGATCACTTGGCCGCCCGTCAGAGCCGCGATGTCTTGCAGCATCGCTTTGCGGCGATCGCCGAAGCCAGGCGCTTTAACGGCAACGCAAGTGAACGTGCCGCGAAGACGGTTCACGATCAGCGTCGCTTGCGCTTCGCCTTCTACGTCTTCCGCGATGATCAGGAGCTGCTTGCCGGATTGAACGACTTTCTCAAGCACAGGCAAGATCTCTTGGATGTTCGTGATTTTCTTATCCGTGATCAAGATGTACGGGTTCTCGAGAACCGCGATCATCTTGTCGGTGTCGGTAATCATGTATGGGGAGATGTAGCCGCGGTCGAATTGCATCCCTTCCACGACTTCAAGGTCGGTTTGGAAGCCTTTCGATTCTTCGACGGTAATAACGCCGTCTTTGCCGACTTTCTCCATCGCGTCGGCGATCAGTTGGCCGACTTCGTCGTCAGCCGCGGAGATCGCAGCGACTTGCGCGATATCGTTACGGCCTTCGACTTGCTTGGAGATCTCTTGCAATCTCTCGACTGCGGCGCGAACCGCTTTGTCGATGCCTTTGCGGATAACCATAGGGTTAGCGCCTGCGGTTACGTTCTTCAAGCCTTCGCGAATCATCGCTTGTGCAAGAACGGTAGCCGTCGTCGTACCGTCGCCGGCAACGTCGTTCGTCTTCGTCGCGACTTCTTTAACGAGCTGTGCGCCCATGTTCTCGAAGGAATCCTCGAGCTCGATTTCCTTAGCGATCGTAACGCCGTCGTTCGTAATCAGCGGGGATCCGAATTTTTTCTCCAATACGACGTTGCGGCCTTTCGGTCCAAGCGTTACTTTAACAACGTTCGCAAGCGCGTCTACGCCGCGAAGCATCGCGCGGCGAGCGTCTTCGCTGAATCTGATTTCTTTAGCCATCGTTAAGTACCTCCTCAATGAAATCAATTTACGTCGGGCTCGAATGGTCTCACCCTCGAAAAATCAATCTTTTATTATCGTTCGATCCTTCGGCGAATTAGCCTACGATCGCGTGGATGTCGCTTTCTTTCATAATCAAGTACTCTTTGCCCTCGTACTTGATTTCCGTGCCTGCATATTTGGAGAACAGTACGCGGTCGCCTACTTTAACTTCCAACGCGATCCGTCCGCCGTCCTTGTTCAAGGCGCCAACGCCTACAGCGACAATCGTTCCTTCTTGCGGCTTTTCTTTAGCCGTGTCCGGCAATACGATTCCGCTCAGCGTCTTTTCTTCTTTCGCGCTCGCTTCAACAAGAACGCGATCACCCAAAGGTTTGATCATGAAAATTGCCTCCTTCTCAAATAGGTGTCTGTTGGTGTAACCAACTCATTTGTTAGCACTCAATTGTGTTAAGTGCTAATAACCATTTTCTATGATACTTATTTTGGATGTTGTTTTCAAGTCCCCTTTGCGCGAATCCGCAATAAAAAATGCGGACCCGCATCTGAATGCGGATCCGCACCTCACAGGTACGATTTCCATTGTATCCCATTAGCGGTCGCCCCATTCACGAGGCGGTCCGGCTTAGGTTCTGAAGTTCCCGACCAGGCCTTTCAGCTTCGCAGCCATTGCGCTCAAGCGTTCTGCCGTGCGAGCCATCTCTTCCGTGGACGACAGCTGTTCTTCCGTCATCGCGGACACTTGCTCGGTGAACGAAGCGGTCTCTTCCGTAATGCGGGCGATATCCTGAATCGATTGGACGACGGAAGAACTTCCGGCCGTCATCTGCTCAACCGATGCCGCTACCTCGACGATATTGCCCGTCAGCTGGCCGACTTGCTCTACGATATGGCGGAACGTCTCTTCAGCGTTGCGCATGCCGGAGACGGCGGAGAATACGGAGCTCGCGCTCTGCTCGAACATAGCGGCGACTTTGCCGATATCGCCCGACATCGTGCCGATCGTATCGCCGATCTGCACGGCGGATTGCTGCGTCTGGTCCGCGAGCTTGCGGATCTCGCCGGCGACGACCGCGAAGCCGCGTCCGTGTTCGCCCGCGCGTGCCGCTTCGATCGCGGCGTTAAGCGCCAGCAGGTTCGTCTGGTTCGATACTTCGGATATGTAACCGATAACTTCCTGTACTTGCTCGGACTTCTGATTCAAACCTCTGACGATCTCTTGCAGCGACCGGAACGCCGAATCGACTTCGGCGATCTCGTCCGACGTCGTGCGCAATAGCTCCGACCCGGCTTGAGCGCTGCTGACCGTCGACTGCGCGGCATCGGATACGCCCGTCGTCGTCCCGGCGATCTGGTTCAAGCCGTCCAGCGTCTCTTGCATAACCGCCGTAATTTCCTGCGATTGAGCGACTTGCGTCTCGGAGCCGGCAGCGACTTTCTCTACCGCTTTGGACACTTCGCTGCTGACGCGCGCGTTCTCGCTCGCGCCTTGCTGCAGATGCAGCGCCGAAGCTGCAAGCTCTGCCGTGCTGTCGCGGAATTCTTGCATCATCTTCTGCAAACCGCTAAGCATCTGGTTCGCCGCATCCGCGAGATCGCCGATCTCGTCCGACGCGTTCACGTGAATTCTGCGAGTCAGATCCCCGCCGGAAGAAGCGATATTACGAAGCGTGGAGGTTACGTTGCCGATCGAACCGGATATATTGCGCGAAATCCACATGGCGCCGAATCCGGTCAGTGCGGCAATCGCCACGAAAATGATAATCAACTGAGTAAATAAAGCACCGTGATCGGACAATTCCAATTGCGTCACAATCAAGATGAAGCCGATAACCAACAATAACACGATACCCAAATAGCCGATCGTCATTTTGCGACCGATTGTCAAATTGCGCATGCGCCATTCCCCCCGATATGCTCCTGAAAGCCCTTTCTTGAAAGATTGTACCATAATTTCGAATATTGGCATATCGAAATTTGGCACATTTTGCGCTACTCAGACCGGGTGTTACGAAGCATGAATACGGACGGCAATCAGCTCTCGGACAGCTGGGTTTCTCTTTCCTCGCGCGCAGCCAGACGCTTGCGGTACGCCGCTCTCGACAGCAGCACGCTGAACTCGAACAACAGAATGAGCGGGATCGCGACGAGCAAGTCGGAGATCACGTCCGGCGGCGTAATCGTCACCCCGACCAAGACCATGACGAACCAAGCGACCCGGCGCATCTTGATGAGCAGGAACGGATTCAATATCCCGATTCGGGTAAGGAACAGAATGACGATCGGAAGCTCGAACAGAAGCGAGATCGGCAACAGAATATTAAACAGAAAGCTGAAATACTGAGTGACGCCGTACGTCTCGCTGAGCCCCATGCTCTTGGTCACCTTGGCCGTGAACACGTAAGCCATCGGGAACACGACGTAATAGGCGAAAGATAGGCCGGCCAGGAACATAATCAACGCTCCGGGTATGTATCTCAGCGTCGCTCTCCGTTCCTTCATCCCGAGCGCGGGCTTAACGAACAACCAAACTTGGAACAGCGTGAAAGGAATCGCCGTGATCAGCGAGATGAGGATGGCGAACTTCATATACAGTCCGATCGCGTCCCAAGGCGAGAACACATGGAGATCGAGGTTATCTACCGGCGCGGCTTCGACGAAGTAATCGAACGAGGGCTTAGCGCCGAATAAGCCGCCGACCAAGCCGACGACGAATACGATAAGACAATAGACTAGCCGTTTGCGCAATTCGCCCAAATGGTCCATGATCGGCATCCATTCGTCATCGCGCTTAGCCTCTGGACGTTGATTCATTGTATGGCTTCCTCCATGCGACAAGAAGGCTGCCCCTTCGCAGTAGAACTACTGCTAGAGAGACAGCCCCTGCTCGTATGCTTGTTAGGTTTCGTTACTCTGGAAGACGGCGTTCCGACTTCGGCAGTTCACTCTCTTGCGGCGTTACGTCTACGCGGTTCGCGTTCGCGCTGGCGCCGCGATCCTTAGATTCTTCCATCAAATCGTTGGCGCCCTTCTTGAATTCGCGAAGCGTCCGTCCGAATGCGCGGCCGAGCTCCGGCAGCTTATTCGGTCCGAACAGCAAGAGCGCGATCAATACGAGCAGGATAATGCCCGATGCTCCAATACCACCCATGTGCCTAACCTCCGTTCCTCATCTTGTTGTATTCCCTCGTGTACGTGTATTCAGCAACGATACAGTCCGCCATAACCCATACCGACGATATCCTCTTTAACGATCGTGTCTCCTGCTAGTATACGCGGCAATAATACGTCGAATGACGTGTAAGGATCGTGCATGACGCATCCCGGCAAGCCAAAAATCGGTACTCCTCGCAAATAGCCGAACAGCAGCATCGATCCCGGCAGCATCGGCGTACCGTAGCTGACGATCTCCGTGCCCGCCGCCGCGATGGCGCCCGGCGTGCGATCGTCGGGATCTACCGACATTCCGCCTGTTACCAGTATCATATCATACCCTTGTTGCAGGAAGTAGTGAATATCCTTGACAATTGTTTGTCTGTCATCGGGAGCGAAACGCTGCTCCGCGACTTCCGAACCGAGCGAATCTAACTTCTCTCGCACGGCCGGACCGAATTTGTCTTGGATTCGTCCGGTGTACACTTCCGTGCCCGTCGTCAGCAAGCCGACTTTCATCTGGCGGAGCGAACGCACCCGGATCGGACTAGCGCCGTGCTGCTCCCGATAGCGTTCCGCGATTCGCTCGACCTCCAGCACCTTGAGCTCGGGCACGATGAGCGGAATCGCCCGAGTCGCCGCAATCGCATCGCCCGGCTGAACGACCCGATGGTTCGTTACGGTGGCTAATGCGATATCGCCTAGCCGGTTGATCTCGTCGACGACTACCCGATCGACGCAGGCCAAGCCCCGAATATCGGTTTTAATCGTCACTTTGCCTTCATGCGGCTCCCCGTACCCCGTATGTTCTCCGCCGAGCGCGACCGCCATGCGGTGCGCCGCGTCGTCCTCGTGAAGGTCGGTCTTGGCCAGTTCGATAACGTATAAATTCTCTTTGCCGATGTCTTTCAATTTCGGGATATCTTCGTTCGTAACGACATGGCCTTTGCGAAACAACCGTCCCTTGAACTGGCCGGGCACGATCTGCGTCAGATCGTGGGCAAGCACCATGCCGACAGCGTCATCCGTACTCACTTCGCGAACGATCGAATCGCTGATTCGGGACGCGCGCGAATTCGTTGCCGAGTCGCTCTCTATCGGATCCTTCATAGGTCTTTATCCCTTCGCATACCCTTGACTTGCTCCATCGCTTCGGGCAGCATGTCCATGATCGCCATCAAATGCTCGCTGACGCCTTTCGGATCGCCGGGCAAGTTCACGATCAGCGCGTTGCCGCGAATGGCGCACACGCCGCGGAACAGCATGCCCATGCGGGAACGCTGCATCTCCGCAGCACGCATCGTCTCTGCCATGCCCGGTATGACGCGTTCCGCGATCTTCAGCGTCGCCTCGGGCGTAACATCCCTAAGCCCGAGCCCGGTGCCTCCGGTCGTCAGCACAAGATCGGCTTGATAATAATCCGCCATCTCGATCAACGCGGCGCGAATTTCATCCTGGTCGTCCGGAACGATGCGATAATCGACGATGTCGCCGCCAAGCTCTTCCTCGACGAGCTCCCGGACGACCTGCGCGCTCGTATCCTCCCGCTCTCCGCGCGATCCTTTGTCGCTTGCGGTCAATAGGGCTACTTTCCAACGCATCTCTTTATCCCCCGCTCCCCTGAATACGGCTGATTATTGGTCTTGTCGCATCGAATCGGCGATATAATCGCCGCTCTTGCCGCCGGTCTTCGACAGCAACGCGATCGGACCGACGATCATATCCTTCTGTATCGCCTTGCACATATCGTAGACGGTCAACGCTGCGGCGGATACGGCGGTCAACGCCTCCATCTCAACTCCCGTTCGACCGGTCGTCTTCACTTCAGCTTGTATATATAACGTATCGATGCCGTTATCGGTAAAAGATAGATTCACGCCGGTAAGCGGCAACGGGTGGCACATCGGAATCCAATCGGAAGTCCGTTTGGCCGCTTGAATGCCCGCGATCTGCGCGACGGCCAGCACGTCTCCTTTGGCAACCTTGCCTTCCTGAATTCGCGCCAGCGTATCCGGTGCCATCGTCACTTGTCCTTGCGCGACGGCGATTCTGGCGGTCACCGCCTTATCGGTCACATCCACCATCGTCGCCCTGCCTTGTTCATTGAAATGTGTCAAACGATCGTTCGGTTGCGTCATGCGTTATACTCCTTCTCTCGGCGTATAGGCTAATTTGATCTGCCCGCGAACCAGCGCAAGTCCGTCTCCGTCGCGAGCGCGGTTAAACGCAAGTCGTGCGGCTCCATAGGCAACGATTCCGCGATCACTTGCAGCTCGTAAGCGAAGCCGATCCATTGTGTCGTCAACGTTTCCCCCGATTCCCGCAGCGTCGCATATAATCCGTCATAATAGCCGCCACCATAGCCGAGTCTGCCGCCTTCTTCGTTGAACGCGAGCCCTGGAACGAGCACGACGTCCGGCGGAATCGACGGATCCCATGCGGAGGTGTTATCCGGATCCGGTTCGGGCACGCCCCAGCGTCCGGATACCCAGCTAGACAATCCTTCGACCTTCCTTAACTCCATTCCTTCTCCGCCCGGCAAAATTCTTGGCGCGATAAGCCGATCTCCTGCCGCTATTCGGTCCAAAATCAGCTGCGCAGGATCGGCTTCCGAGCGAAAAGCGGCATAGACGCACAGGTTGATAGGACGCCCTAGCTTCGCGCGCATGGGCTGCAGGACATGTACGGCCACTCGCTCGCACAACCGCCGCGAACGTTCTTCCCTTTCGACGGGGGGCAATGAATCCCGAACCGCTCGCATCCGCGCGCGCCATTCGGATTTATTCCAAGGGCCGGAAACCCGATCCATATGCGGCATGCCACCTTAGATGAAGATACGGATAAAGCTACTCATTATCTTAGCATTTTTCACCTTTTTTCGCCAAATGGGGGCGCCTTGGACGATCTCCTTCTTTTGAGGTAAACTTGGGTGGATATCATGATGTTATCAATCGCTTCTTCTATTACTGATTATATGAAGTCGGAGGGATTCCTCTTGCTCTTGCAAGCGAATGGCATTTCCAAACATTACGGCGTTACTCCCGTGCTCGAAGGGATCACGCTGCTCATTAACGAACGCGATCGGATCGGGCTCGTCGGCGTGAACGGCGCCGGCAAATCCACGCTGCTCAAAGTGCTCGCGGGCGAGCTGCGCGCCGATCACGGATCGATATCGAAGGCGAAGGACGTAAGAATCGGCTACTTGGCTCAAAATGGCGGACTGCAAGGGCACCGGACGCTGATGGAGGAGATGACCTCCGCTTTCGGCCCGCTGCTCGAGCAGGAAGCGAGCCTGCGCGAGATGGAGGCGCGAATCGCCGACCCGGCCGAGCTCGAGAACGCGGCGCGTTACGAATCGCTGCTGTCGCAGTATGCCGACGCCAGCGAGAAATTCCGCGAAGCCGGCGGCTACGAGATGGGCAACCGAACCCGCAGCGTGCTTCACGGCATGGGATTCGGCGATTTCGCGCCGGATACCGAGGTCGCGTCGCTCAGCGGAGGCCAGCGTACGCGTCTGGCGCTTGCCCGCCTGTTGCTTGTGCAGCCGGATCTTCTGCTGCTCGACGAGCCGACGAACCATCTGGACATCGATACGCTGACCTGGCTCGAGCAATACTTGCGTTCCTATAACGGAGCGATGGTCATCGTATCCCATGACCGTTATTTCCTGGATGCGACCGTTACGTCCATCATCGAGATCGAACGCAACGCGGCGACGAGGTATACGGGCAATTATAGCCGTTATATGGAGCTGAAAGCCGCCTCGTTCGCTCAACAGATGAAGCTCTACGAATCGCAACGCAAAGAGATCGCGCGCATGGAAGATTTCATTCAACGCAACATCGCCCGCGCGACGACGACGCGGAGAGCGCAAAGCCGGCGCAACGCGCTCGAGCGAATCGAACGGCTGGAGAAGCCAGGCGCGCTGCGGCAAGCCAGCTTTTCGTTCACCACCGAGAGACGGAGCGGCAAGGAAGTATTGCGCGTCGTTAACGCTTCGGCCGCGCCGAAGCCGGACATGGCGCCCTTGTTCCGCAACGTCAGCTTCGAAGTCAGACGCGGAGAGCGGCTCGCGTTGCTCGGACCGAACGGCGTCGGCAAGACGACGCTGCTGCGCGCGCTCATCGACAAGCTGCCGCTCCGCAGCGGCGCGGTGGAATGGGGTGCCGGCGTATCCATCGGGTACTACGATCAAGAGCAACGAGAGCTGGATCCGAATAACACCGTGCTCGAGGAGCTATGGAGCGCGTTCCCCATGCAGCCCGAGGCCGAAATCCGCACCGTGCTAGGCAACTTCCTGTTCAGCGGCGAGGACGTCAAGAAGAAGGTCAGCTCGTTAAGCGGCGGCGAGAAAGCCCGCGTCGCGCTGTCCAAGCTGATGCTTCGCAAAGCGAACGTCATGATCATGGACGAACCGACGAACCATCTGGACTTGATGAGCAGAGAAGTGCTCGAAGCCGCGCTCGACGAATACGACGGCACCCTTTTCTTCGTCTCCCATGACCGATATTTCCTGAACCGGATCGCGGATCGGATCGTCGAGCTGAACGCCGACGGCGTTCGACATTTCCTGGGAAATTACGATGAAATGGTAACGAAGAAACAAGATATGTTGGAGTGGGAAGCGGAACAGGCAACGCAGGTTGCTTCGTCTGCTTCGTCTTCCGTGGCTCAGCAGCCAGTGAACGATTACGAAGCCGAGAAGCAGCAGAAACGCGAGGAACGCGCCAAGCAGCGCAAGCGCGAGCAAGCAGAGGCGGACATCGCCAAGCTGGAAGAGCAGCTTGAAGCATTGGAGCTGGAGATGGCCTCTCCCGAACTGGTCACCGATTATATGAAGCTTCGGGAGAAGCAAGCCGAGGTGGAACGCACGAGGGCCGCCTTGGACGAAAACTATGCGATCTGGGAAGCGTTAATGGAAGAATAATCGAACCGGACCATCGAAATTACCAATACGATATACACAGTCTTATCCACAGCTTGCGAGCAACAACCTTCGGGGATTTTGTCGAATCCACAACCGGAGAATGTTGATGCGCAAGCTTTTTTGTCGACCTGTGCGTCCGAATGAAAAGTTTTCCACCGTTCTATCCACATTGTCCACACTATCCACAGCTTCACTGTGAAAAACTCATCCCGTTTTCATGGATAACTCCCCCCTTGTCCCACGGCGGTTTGGCGGGTTTGTCCCCACTATGCACAACAGGTGTGGATAAGTTGTCCACACCTGTTGATTTGGTAATTATTCGATTGTGGCTTGAATTACTCTCCTGCCGCTTCTTGCCGCTCGGCTTCAGCCGCTTGACGACGGGCCATGACGACTCCGTTGCAGGCCGCCACGTACGCCCTTGCCGCCGCCAGAATAATGTCTCTATGGATCGCGGTGCCGCGGAACCGGTTGCCGTTACTGACGACGGAGACGACCGCTTCGCCCGAAGCGTCTTCTCCGGTGGACAGCGAGTGCAGCTCCAAATCCTCGAACTCCGCGTCGACCGGCATCGCTTGGCGGATGCATTGGATAACCGCTTCGAGCGGACCTTCGCCGGTGCCTGTATAAGTCGCTTCGGTCCCGTCTTCGGAGCTGTGAATCGTCACCGATGCGATGCGGGATCGCTGCGAGCCCGCCAGTACTTGGAGATCGACCAGCGAGTACGGTTGAACGATCGTATCCGTCGATTCGCCCACCAGTTGCATGAGCACGTCGTCGGTAATGATTTTCTGCTCGTCGGCTTTCGCCTTGAAGCGGTTGTACAGATCCTCCATCTCCTCGTCGTTCAACTCTACGCCGAACTCCGCTACCCGGTGCTTGATCGCATGGCGGCCGGAGTGCTTGCCCAGAATGATCATGCTGCGCGGAATGCCCATCGCTTCGGGATCCATGATCTCGTAGGTGTTGCGGTTTTTTAGGAGGCCGTCCTGATGGATCCCCGATTCGTGTTGGAAGGCGTTACGGCCGACGATCGGCTTGTTGTATGCGATCGGAAAATGCATCGCGCGGCTAACCATGCGGGAAGTCTCGAAAATTTGATCCGTGTTGATGTTCGTCGTAACGCCCATCGATTCCCCCCGAGTCTCGATCGCCATGACCAGCTCCTCCAAGGAGCAGTTGCCCGCGCGTTCGCCGACGCCGTTAACGCTCACTTCCACTTGCGTAACTCCGTGGCGGATTGCCGCCAAGCTGTTCGCGACCGCAAGTCCGAGATCGTTGTGGCAATGCGTGCTGAACACGACTTTGTCGGCGCCACGCACGCCGCCCCGGATTCTAGTGAACAACGGGCCGAATTCCTCCGGAAGCGCGTATCCCATTGTGTCAGGAACGTTGATGATCGTTGCGCCTTCGGCGATCGCGGCCTCGATGACGCGGAACAGGAACTCCTCGCTGGCGCGGGAAGCGTCCATCGGCGAGAACTCGATCTCGTTGACGAACTGCTTGCCGTAGGAGACCATGCTCCGCACCATCTCGACGACTTGATCCTGCGTTTTGCGCAATTGGAAATCCAGATGGATTTGCGACGAGGAGATGAACAGGTGCAGGCGGCGGCGAGCTGCGTCTTGCGTCGCTTGAACCGCGGCATCGATGTCGATCGGCACGCAGCGGGCGAAGCCGCAAATTTCCGTGTTCTGCAATTCGCGGGAAATTTGCTGGATCGCTTGGAACTCGCCGGGACTGGAGATCGCGAACCCCGGTTCTATGATATCGACGCCGAGGCGAGCCAGCTGGCGGGCGATGACGATTTTCTGCTCGGGGCGCATCGAAGCGCCGGGCGCTTGCTCGCCGTCTCGAAGCGTCGTATCGAAAATGCGGATTTGTCTTTTGGCCGTCGTTGCTTGGTTTGGCGATTGGTTAGTCATGGTAAAGCCCTCCTAAGGTTTGGATTGGTTCGTGAAGCCCCGGGAGACGACAAAAAGCCCGCCGTCTCCTGATGAATCTCAGAGACGACGGGCCGATCAGACCGCCGCGGTACCACTCCGCTTGGAGGGGTTTGCCTTCCGAATGGCAAACGAATCCTCCCCCTTGTGTGCTTCGACTTCAACCGTTCGGCCGGTTGAAATCGCCGCAAGCGCCCGATATCGGGGGCCAGCCGTATCGACGTACTTGAAGGCATCGGCTTGCGCCGAGCTACTTTCCGCCGTTACGCTCCCGGGCGAGTTTCGGAATCCTCTTCGACTGCGTCGCACCAACCCGCAGCTCTCTGCACCCGAGGTATTCTTACTGCTCCCGTTCATCGCGTTAATAAATATAAAAGCCCGCCAGTCTCTTGGAATAAGAGACGGCGGGCATTGTCTGCCTTCCGCGGTACCACTCTTGTTGACGCGACCGGATCCCGAAGGATGGAGGCGTCCGCTTAAGACCCTGTATCGGGGGTTAGCCGTATCGATGTACGCTTGGGAGCGATGACGCTCCGCCGTTCCAACGATCCGCTCACAGGCGAGCTTCGGGTTCCCATCCGCTGCGTTGCACCGTCCCGCAGCTCTCTGATTGCCGGGTGTTCCCTACTGTTCCTGATCTTCGCGTTGCGTGGTATGCTGCTCCCTCGTCGGGATTGGTTTTTATTATATTCACCAACAAATCGTCTGTCAATTCAATAATCGCTTATTTTTGAAAAAAAGATTTCGGCGAACCACCGCGCCCAGCAAATATACCTTATTCCGACGCTTCTGCTGCGGAATCTGCACTCCGCATTCCGCCCCTGAGCGAAGGGGATACCGTTGTAAGGTGCATCAATCCGCGACCGACCATTCCTCCAGCGAGAATACGGGCTCAGCCTTTAAGTCGAGGGAGGAGAACTCGCCGCGGCGCCACTTCAAGTCCGCGGCGGCGGCGATCATGGCGGCGTTGTCCGTGCACAGCGAGTGCGGCGGAATCAGAAGCGGCAGCCCCGCCTCCGCGCACAGCTCGGCGAGCCGCTCGCGCAGTCCGCGATTCGCCGCGACGCCGCCGCACAATAGCACTTGCCGCGCGCCGTATGCGCTCGCGGCCTTCATCGCCTTCGTCGTTACGACGTCGATGACGGACTGCTGGAACCCCCGCGCGAGCGCGGAGAAATCCGGCGACTCGCCCTTCATCCGCGAGCGGTTGATCTCCGCGAGCACCGCGGATTTCAAACCGCTGAAGCTGAAGTCGTAAGAATCCGGCTCCAGCCAAGAACGCGGAAGCACGATCTCTTCCTCCGCCGACTGCGCCAGCTTGTCCACGTACGGGCCGCCCGGATACGGAAATTGCAGAGCCCGCGCGACTTTGTCGTACGCCTCTCCGACAGCGTCGTCCCGTGTCCGCCCGAGAATGCGGAACTTCCCTTCCGCCTCCAGCAGCACGATCTCCGTATGTCCCCCGGACACGACAAGCGCCAGCGAAGGATACACGATATCGCCGACGAGATGGTTGGCGTAGATATGTCCGGCGATATGGTGCGTCCCGATCAGCGGTACGTCCAGCGCCATCGCCAAGCTTTTGCCCGCAACGACGCCAACTAACAACGCTCCGACAAGCCCAGGACCTTGCGTAACGGCCACCGTATCGATATCGGCTAAGCCAACCCCCGCGACGGAAATCGCTTCTTCGATGATGATCGTCATGCTCTCCACATGCTTGCGGGAAGCGATCTCGGGCACGACGCCGCCGAATTGGCGGTGCGTGTCGATCTGGCTGGATACGACGTTGGACAACACTTCGCGACCGTTGCGTACGACCGCCACCGACGTCTCGTCGCAGCTTGTTTCTATGGCAAGAATGTAATAGTCAGTTGAGTTCATCGGTCTTCCCCTTCCGCCGTACCTGCCGTCTCCTCGTTCGCGTCTTCCGGCGCGAGCTCGGCCCACATGATCAGCGCGTCCTCCATATTATCCGAATAATAATTCGGTCGAATGCCCGAAGGAACGAAGCCCATGCTTTCGTACAGCGACTTCGCGATTTCGTTCGTTACCCGTACTTCCAGCGTCATGCGAACCGCACCGAACCATTGGGCCGTCCGCATGAGTTCCTGCAGGAGCCTCTTGCCGAGCCCTTGGCCGCGATACGCTTCTCTTACCGCAATGTTCGTGACGTGCGCCTCGTCTACGATCATCCACATGCCGCCGTAACCGAGGATGCGGCCGTCCTGCTCCATGACCATATATTTAGCGAACAAATTGTTCATCAGTTCGTTGCGGAACGCTTCCTCCGACCACGGCGCGGTGAACGACTCCCGTTCGATCTGGGCGATCGTGCCGATGTCGCTTAGCGTCATGCTGCGAAATACGAGTTCCCCACCAACGTCCCGCATCGTGTCACTCTCCCCGCGATGCGGACAATAGCTTCGCTTCCGCTTCCGCCAATTGCGTGTAATTCGGCACGAAAGAATGAACCTCGTCCCGTTGTCCGCTTCTATATTTACGTTCCGCCAGCAGCCCGAGCGCTCCCGCGTCCAAATCGCATGACACCGCCCGGAAACCCGCGAACGAAGCCCGTGCCTCGGCAATAACCGCCTCATGAGTCGTCACGTCCCCGGCGAGCCATACTTCGACCGGCTCCGCGCCGTTCTCTGCATGCTCCTTCAGACGTACGGTCCAATCCGCGATCAGTCTGATCCCGTCTTCGCTCGCCCGGTGCCACTCCGAATCTTTACCTGCTACATAACGGGCTGTATAGACTTGTCCGCGGCGCGCATCCATAAGCGGCACGATCCACGACTCCGGCTGGTTGCCCACACCCATACCGGCCTTGAGCCAAGCGCTGTAAGCGAGCGCCTCCAGACTAGATACGCCGATCAGCGGCTTGCGCCACGCCCATGCCAACGTCTTGGCCGCCGTAACTCCGATGCGCACGCCCGTGTACGAACCCGGCCCCTGGCCGATCGCGATGCCGTCCAGATCCTCGCCACGGATACCGTTACGCGACAAAATCTCTTTGATCTCGGATACAACGCGTACCGAATGATTGCGCTCCGTGAACGTCGTATAAGAATCCAACACTTGCCCGTCTCGGACGATCGCCACGGACATCGATGCGGTCGAGGAATCGAGCGCCAGCAGCGTTACGTTCGTCGATTGCGTTCCATCAGTCATTCCCCTGCTCCTCCTCGGCTTCCAGCGACGCGATCGCCTTGCACCATGTCTCGCAACGATCGCCGATCGGCGTACACCGTATCGTCCGCGACGTCGGCCCCGTCGATCTCAGCTCGATATGCAGCCGCTCGTCGGGCAAGATCGGCTCGATGATCGACGCCCATTCGACGAGCGACACGCCCCTGCCGTGAAAATACTCGTCCAATCCGAGCTCGTCCGCTTCCTCCAGCGACAGCCGATAGACGTCCATATGATATAAAGGCAGCCTGCCGCCTTCGTATTCCTTAATAATCGTAAAAGTAGGGCTATTGACGATGCCCGGCACTCCCAGCGCCGCCGCGAAGGCTTGCGCGAATCTCGTCTTGCCCGCGCCAAGGTCGCCGTCGACCGCGAGCACGGTGCCCGGAACGACCAGCGTCGCTAGCGCGTCCGCGAAAGCGACCGTATCCGCTTCCGAAGAAGCTTGAAGGACATACCGCTTCGTATGCTCTCTTCTCTCGTTCAGCTGCATATGTCCGATTTATCCTTTCGCAAAATGATTGTAGCCGCGTTTAAGCAGCGGTTTGCGTTTCCCGTTCGCCAACTCCATCTCGACGCCTGGAGCCCCTTCCTCCACCGAACCGATCACGAAAAAAGGAACCTGTTCCTCGCGGAACTTCCGTCTTAACGCGTCCTCGTGCTCGCGCCCCGCCGTCCCGAGCAGCACGTAATCCTCGCCTCCGTATAGCATCCATTCCAGCGTTGGAATTCCGCATAATCCCGCGTATCCGGCAAGCTCGCCGGAAATCGGCAGCTCCGTCTCCCGAAGCACGAGTCTCGCGCCCGACGCCTCGGCGATCTCCCACGCTTCGCTGGCCAGCCCGTCGCTTACGTCATTGAGCGACGCGGCGAAGCCCTGCAGCAGCCGTCCAGCCTTCACCGATGGCTGCGGCCTGCGGTGCGCATCGATCAATCGCTTCGGGGGCACGGGCACGCGCGCGGAATCTTTCGCCGCGTCTCCTTGCCCAAGCATTCCGTGCAACCCGCCTGCCGACAAGCCGGTCGTCCCGGTCAAGAACACGAACTGCCCCGGCCGCGCCCCGCTTCGACGGATCGCCGAGCCGGACTCCACGCAGCCGATCAACGTAACGGCAACGACGAGGTGCTCGGGCGAGGATGTCGTATCCCCGCCGACGACGGCGATTCCGTACTGCTTCGCGCACGCGTACAGCCCTTCGTACAGTCGTTCCATGCGTCCCGCTTCCCAAGCCGGAGGCACGCTGACGGATACGAGCGCATGCTTAGGCACGCCGCCCATCGCCGCGATATCGCTGACGTTGGCGGCTAACGCTTTGTATCCGATATCCGAGTCTTCCATCGTCTCCGGCTTGAAATGAATCTCTTCCACCATCGTATCGACGGCGAATAGCCAATCCATGCCGGGATCGGCGGCTACGACGGCCGCATCGTCTCCAATGCCGACCGTAACGCCTGCCGAAGCGAGGAAAGGCTCGGTCTGGCGCCCTTCCGTCCAGACGCGGATAAGCCCGAACTCGTCAAGTGACGGCACGGCGGAATCCCCTTTGCCACGTGATTTTGTCCTTAATTATAAAGGGGCGGGATAGAACATGCAAAAACCCGCTCATTCCGGCTGCGCCGCCCACGACGCGGGCTTGCGCATCATCTTATCGCGTTCTCTCGCGAATCCGAATCGCTCGTACAACCCGAAGGCGTCGTCCGTCGCCAATATCCCCGTTAATTCTTGAAGCTCCTCCAAGCCGACGATGGCCGCGACCAGCGCTTTTCCGATCCCCTCGCCGCGGTGATTCTTGTCGATAAACACGTCGCACAAGTAATAACAGGTGGCATAATCGGTCACGACGCGCGCGAAACCGACCTGCTTGCTGTCGGAGTCGTAGACGCCGAAGCAGTGCGAGTTCAAGGTCGCTTTCAGGGTACGCTCGAACGGCCTTGTTTTCCCCCAATAGCTCTGTTCCATGAAGCCGCGTATGACATCTAAGTCCAGTAGGTTACGATCATCGCTGATCGTATATGCTCCGAAAACCCGTTTCATGCGCGAACCCTCCGACTCTATTGTTCCTCCATCATAACGAACCTGCTCTGAAAGATTAAGAATTATTTATAAACCGCGAAACCCGATGACTCCGTACGCTTTCGTGTCGCCGAATCTAGCGTTGGAAATGATTATGGGGTGCCTCCTCTAGCGAATAGCTGATAGACTGTGGTCATTCCAAGCCTATGGCAACGACGAGGAGGAAACATTCATGAATAAGCAACCGAACAAAGGTTTGAAGAGAACGCTGGTGCTGGGCGCGATGGCATTAACGCTTTCCTTGCCGATTGGAGCCGGGGCGTTCGCGGCGACTTCGAATACCGCTCCTGTTACGCAGAGAGTAACCATCCATTACGGCTTCGACCTGAACGCGTTCCTTAAACAATATATGCAAGGCTACTATTACAACAAGCCAACAACTACGACGACGAAACCGGCAACGACTACGGTCACGAAACCGACAACGACTACGAAGCCGACTACGACGACCGCAACGAAGCCGGCTACGACTACGTCGGTCGCAACTTCCGAATACGCGACGCAAGTCGTCACGCTCGTGAACCAAGAGCGCGCGAAAGCCGGACTTCCGGCGCTTAAGGTAACCAACTCGACGCTGAAGCTCGTCGCTCTCGACAAAGCGAAAGATATGTATAACAACAACTATTTCGACCACACGTCACCGACGTACGGCTCTCCGTTCGATATGATGAAGAAGTACGGCATCACGTACCGCGCGGCCGGCGAGAACATCGCCAAAGGCCAACGCTCGCCTCAAGAGGTCATGAACGCCTGGATGAACAGCGCTGGCCACCGCGCGAACATCCTTAACGCCAGCTTCACGACGATCGGCGTCGCATACTACAACGGCGTATGGGTGCAAGAGTTTATCGGCTAATTAGCTTAAGATCGAAAAGCTGTCGCGGGATGCGGCAGCTTTTTTTTGGCGTTATCGCCAAGTAAGAGTGAATACTGCTGAAAATAAGGTTTTGACGGTAATTTGGAGTAAATAGATGCATTTAGCGCAGGCAGGTCCCCCCTCACGCGTATCTGAAGTCGGTTAACTGTATTCCATACAGCTAACCTCCAACTCCTCCGCCTCCGTCTCCGCCCGCATCCTAAGAACGCAAATACAGCGGGCATCCCGAAGGATACCCGCTGCATTCCCGCTTAACCTATGCCTTCAACACATCGTGGTCCACGTAACGCTCGCCGTTCAGCTCGCTGATGACGTTGAACGCGACTTTCCCGCCGTCTCCGGCCGTAATGATCGTGTGCATGCTGACCCCCGCGGCGGTACCCGCCACCCAGACGTTGTCCATGCTCGTCTTCCCTTCTGGCGTGCACTCGAGGATCGTCTTGATCCGCGGCTCCGTGCCCGGCTTCGTGCGAATGCCGCTCGCTTCCGCGACGTCGACGAACAGCCCGGTCGCGATAATGACGTGCTTCGCTTCGTATATATCGCCGCCTTCGGTCTCGACCTTCACGACGCCGCCGTCTGAGCTCACCTTGGTCGCTTTCGCGGTAACGAACTGCGCCCCGTGTTTAATCGCTTGGTTCTTGCCGATCTCGACCAGATCCGGTCCGGAAAGTTCCGGCGCGCCGTAGTGATTCGCGATCCATGCGCGTTTCGTTACGCTCATATCGTTATCGATGACAAGCGTGGATTTGCCTGCTTTGGCGGTGAATATCGCGGCGCTTGCGCCCGCCGGTCCTCCGCCGATAATGATAATATCCGGCATAGCTGGCTCACTCCTCGTAAAACGGATTAAAATACTGCTTAAATTTTAGCACAATTTAATACCGCTTACAAAAAGTAAGCCATCACCTACACGTTCGCCCTCACCGCTTAGTGCGTTGTCTCATGGAGCCGATCGACGTTCACGGTTTGCGTGTTTATCGGATTCCCGCCTACTTGAACCGTAGCCACGCCGTTAGCGACGTCGACGTTCTCGATCCACACCGATTGCTCCCCGTCCAGTTGAACGGCGATCGTATCTTTCGATTCGTAAATTTCCCGCGCTCTATCGGCTTTCATGGATTATCCCTCTCGATCCAATCGGTCGTCGATTCGGTAATCAGGCCGTTATCAATCGTCACGTTGCCGCCGCCGAGCCCTTCGTTGATCATCCGGTCGATATCCATATCGTACGTGTCTTTCCCCTCGTTGATCGAATCCCCTTGCGAATCCTTCGTCGGCATCGCCATCGCGCTACAACTCCTTCTGTGCTATCCATAGTCAGATCGATTCCAATATTCCCTGAGCGGTTGATTTCCATTCAAAACGGGCAACCTGTTACTAATACAATGGGAGGAGTTGTCGCCATGCATACCGTCTGGAAAGGCGCGATCAGCTTCGGGCTGGTCCACGTCCCCGTCAAAATGTTCACCGCCACGGAGGACAAGGACGTACACCTCAGAATGATTCATAAAGAATGCGGAACGCCGATCTCGAACGTGCGCACGTGCCAGCACTGCGAGAAGGAAGTCGTGTGGGAGGATATTACGAAAGGCTACGAATACGAGAAAGGCAGCTTTGTCTTGTTCGACGACCAAGAGCTGGAGGCCATCAAGCCGGAGACGACCCGAACGATTCAAATTCTAGACTTCGTCGATCTTACCGACATCGATCCGATTTACTTCCAGAAGCCCTACTACTTATCGCCCGACCAAGCCGGAGCCGGCGCGTACAGCTTGCTGCTCGAAGCGATGCGCCAATCGGGCAAGATAGGAATCGCCAAGGTGGCGATTCGTTCTAAGAGCAGTCTTGCCGCCATTCGGGCCGTGGACAACTGCATCTGCATGGAGACGATGCATTATCCGGACGAGATTCGCACCCTCGCTCAAGTCCCGAACTTGCCGGCGGAACCCAAAGTGAACGATAAAGAGCTGACGATGGCGAAAATGTTGATCGAGCAGCTGTCCGCGCCGTTCGAGCCGGAGAAATATACGGACGATTACCGCGTTGGTCTTATGGACGCCATCCAGCGCAAAATCGCCGGCGAAGGCACCGACATCGTCACCGCGCCGGCCGCCGATCGGACGAACGTCATCGACCTTATGGCGGCGCTGCAAGCGAGCCTCGAAGCTTCGAAGCCGGGCAACGCAGCACCAGTTGCAGCCGCAACGACGACCGATGCTGCCGACGCCGCTGCAACGAAGACGTCGGCGAGCAATCGCTCCCGCGGAGGCGGCACTCGCGTCGCGAAAGCCGCCGGCGCCGAAGCCGCCACCGCGCCGAAACCGCGCGCTCCCCGCACGCGCAAGAAGGAACCCGTATCGCCGTAATGCAGCTGAAGCCTCTCCTGCCCTTCGAGCCGATCGCCGGCGAGCGGTTGCCCGAGGGCGATCGCTGGATCGCGCAGCTAAAGTGGGACGGCGTGCGCATGCTCACTTATTACGACGGGTCGCAGACGCGGCTCGTCAACCGCAAGCTTCACGAGCGCACGGCCCGTTATCCCGAGCTGGCTGAAGCGGCCGTCTATTGCTCGGCCGACTCCGTCATCCTAGACGGCGAGATCGTCGCCTTCGCGGAAGGCAAGCCTTCGTTCCAGCAAGTGATGCGAAGGGACGGCACGAGCAGCGGAAGGCTCGCCGGTCTCCCCGCGGTAACGTATATGGTGTTCGATATTCTGTACGCAAATGGCCGCTCGGTCGTGGGCGAGCCGCTAGCGGAACGGCAACGGCTCCTTACGCGCTACGTTCAGCCGAACGACAACGTGCAGCTCGTGACGAACTTCCCCGACATCTCGGGATTGCTCACGGTCACCCGCGAGCATCGGCTCGAAGGCATCATCGCCAAAGACTTGGACAGCGGCTACGCGATCGGAGGCAAGGATAAGCGTTGGCAGAAGTTCAAGCATTTCCGAGACCTCATTGCGGTAGTCGGGGGCGTAACTTTCCGCGGGGCGATCGTGAATTCGTTGCTGCTCGGCTTGTACGACGATGCCGGGAGACTAACGTACATCGGCAATGCGGGAACGGGCAAGTGGACGCAGCAGCATTGGAGAGAGATGACGGAGCGGATGAAGGCGGAAGTGAGCGAGCAATGTCCGTTCGCGGTCGCGCCGGCGCGCAGCAAGGAGATTCTGTGGGTAAAGCCGCGGACGACGGTAAAGGTGGAATACTTGGAATGGACGTCGCACCAGACGTTGCGCCATCCGGTCATCCAGGCGCTGACCGAGACGGAGCCGGCGTCTTGTACGTTCGGACAAGCCTAAGGGTCGAAGGGGGTACGGTATCACATGGCGACAGCGCAAAGGACGAAGATTAAGCTGGGGGATTTCGAGCTTTCGTTGTCTCATCCGGACAAGCTGATTTGGCCGGAAGCCGGGCTCACGAAGCTCGGATACGTGGAGCGGCTGGCCAGTCTCGGTCCCTTCCTCCTGCCTTACACGAAGAACCGTTACTTAACGACGATCCGTTATCCCGAGGGCATCTACGGAACTTCCTTTTATCAGAAAAACTGCCCGGAGCCGACTCCGGAGTTCGTGCGAACCGCGAGAGACGGCAACATCCGCTATGTCGTGCTCGATTCGATTCCGGCCTTGCTGTGGATGGGTAGCTTATACAGCCTGGAGTTCCACGTGTCGTCGGACGAGATCGACACCCCGCTCCCGAACGCTTGGATGCTGGATATCGATCCGTCCCTCGACGTCGAGCCGCGCCTAATGGAAGCGACCGCTTACGTCGGCGACCTGTTAACTTCTCTCGGCTTGTCCGCCGTTCCGAAGACGTCCGGGGCGACGGGCGTGCAGATTGTCATGCCGATCGAACGCGGGCCGACCTTCGACGACCTGCGGCGGTTCGGCAAGTTCGTATCCGAATATTTGGTCGCTAAGTATCCGAAGCTCTTCACCGTAGAGCGGATGAAGAAGGACCGCGGAGACCTCATCTATCTCGATTACATCCAGCACTTCGCCGGCCGCACGCTGCCCGCCGCTTACTCCCCGCGCGCCCGCCCCGGAGCGACGGTATCGACTCCAATTTCATGGGACGAAGTCCGCCGAGACGCGAAGCCGACGGATTATCACCTGCTCAATATCGTGGACCGGCTTCACGCCCAAGGAGACATGCTGGCCGTCGCGCCTCGGCAGAATCTTGGACCGATCCTTGCCGGTCTGCCTAAGAAATAGGCTTACAACAATGGCGACAGAATGCGAGCCATCGCTTCTTTCGCCTTTTGCTTGCGCGGACGCTTCATGAACGTTCGCAGATCGATCTCGGACGCCCCTTCCAGATCGAGCAGGAAATCTTGCTCCAGCCTCTTGATCGCATCCGGGCCGAACAGGTGCGCATTCGCTTCGAAGTTGCTGTAATAGCTGCGCAGGTCCATATTCGCCGAACCGACGACGCCGACCATCTCGTCAACGATCATCGTCTTGGCGTGAATGAAGCCTTTGCGGTATTGCCATACGCGCACGCCGTGCTGCAGCATCGTCTCGACATAGGACAGAGTCGCCAGATGGACGAGCCAAGTATCCGGAACGTAAGGAACGATGATGCGCACGTCAAGTCCGTTCATCGCCGCGTCGCGCAGCGCCATCGCCACGGCCATGCTCGGAATGAAATACGGCGTCGTAATCCAGATGCGATGCCTTGCGGCCGTCATAATTGCGTAGACGGAATCGTGAATCGCTTCTCCATGCCGGCTCGGCCCCGAATGCACGATTTGAATCGGTTCCTCCGTCTCGCAATGATGCTCGGGCAGGAATCCGGGGTGATCGGGGTTCTCTCGGGTCGCGATCTCCCAATCTTTCAGGAAGATCTCCTGAAGCCGATAGACGGAATCTCCCTTCAGCCGCAGGTGCGTATCCCGCCAATACCCGAGACGCGGGTGCTTGCCGACATACTCCTCGCCGATGTTGATGCCTCCGATGAACCCGACCAGCCCGTCCACGACAAGGATTTTCCGATGATTCCGGTAGTTCATTCGCCTCTTCAGAAAGGAAGGCCGCAACGGGAAGAAGCAAGCGCAGTGCACGCCGCCTTCCAGCAAAGTCCGTATGTAGCCGTCGTTAAGCTTAATACATCCGATGCCGTCGTACAGCAGGCGCACCGTGACGCCTTCGCAAGCTTTGGCCAGAAGCGCCTGCTGGAACAACCGGCCGATATCGTCGTCGCGAAGAATATAGGTGGCGAGATGGACATGGTGCTTGGCGTCCCGGATCGCCGCCAGCATCGCCTCGTACGTATCGTGTCCGTTGTTGTAGATATCGACACGGTTACGGCCCGTGATCGGCAGCTGCCCGTTCTTCACGAGCGCTCGGAACAGACGCTGCCGGAACGTGAACACCGGATCGGGCAGCGCCGTCGGATACTTCAATACCTTGCTGCGCGAGAGCAGGAGCGCCCTCCTTCGCCAGTCGAGACCGCCTCTTTTCCTCGTCTTTCTTTTTCTCCGGTATTCGGTTGCAAGAAAGTAGTACAGGGTGAAGCCGACGAGCGGGAACAGGAACAGAATGAACAGCCATGCCGTAGCGTTCGAGGGCCTTCGGAACTCGAGCAATAGAATCGTGGCGGCTTGGAAAATGAAGATCAGTAGTGCGATAAGCAAACCCCAGACGATCATGCGGTTGTCCTCTCTAAGGTTGATAAGCGTTCGGCTTATTTTATCATTTTTGCCCACTCCCCGAGTTTAGAATCGCCCCGCAACAAAAAGAAGCAGGAGGAACGAGTCCCCCCTGCTTCTTAGTTCGAGCCATTCGCCTAATCACTTGATACCGCTTGGAACGGAGATCGGCAGCTTTCTCATATGATAATTCGCGATCGTCGCCAAGTACTTCCCGTATTCGTTCTTCATCATCGGTTCCGCTAGATTGAGCAATTGCTCTCTCGAGATATATCCCCGTTGGTAGGCGATCTCCTCCAGGCAAGCGATCTTCAGGCTTTGCCGCTTCTCGATCGTCTCGATAAACTGCGAAGCCTCGAGCAAAGATTCGTGCGTTCCCGAATCCAGCCAAGAAAAGCCTCTGCCTAGGATCTCCACGTGCAAATCCCCGGAAGCCAGATAAGCTTTGTTCACGTCCGTGATCTCAAGCTCTCCGCGAGCGGAAGGCTTAATGCTCTTCGCGATCTCTACGATGCGGTTATCGTAGAAGTACAAGCCCGTCACGGCATAGTTGGTCTTAGGATTCGCGGGCTTCTCTTCAATAGAAACGACTTTTCCGTAATCGTCGAAGTCGACTACCCCGAACCGGCTCGGATCGTTCACGAAGTAGCCGAATACCGTCGCGCCTTGCTCTCTCTTCACCGCGCGGTCCAGCATCTGTTGAAGTCCGTTGCCGTAGAACAAATTGTCCCCCAGAATGAGCGCCACGTTGTCGTCGCCGATGAACGATTCGGCGATCGTGAACGCCTGCGCGATCCCGTCCGGCGAAGGCTGAACGGCATAAGAGAACGATACGCCCAAATCCGCTCCGTCCCCGAGCAAGCTTCTGAATCTCGGCGTGTCCTCCGGAGTGGAGATAATCAGAATGTCGCGGATTCCCGCGAGCATCAAGACGGACAACGGATAGTAGATCATCGGTTTATCGTACACCGGCAGCAGCTGTTTCGATACTGCCCTCGTTAATGGATATAACCGCGTTCCGCTTCCCCCAGCTAATAAAATCCCTTTCATATGAACCTCTCCTTCGAAATCTTAATCTTCATTTTCAGCGACGATACGTATCTAATGAACTTAATTTATGATACAAATAGTATCATGTCAAGGGTTTTATTTTCACTTTTCATCCCCATCATTCAAATATTTAAATATACAAAACGTGTCAAAAAACTGCTTGACATGATACATATTGTATCTTAAAGTGTGTGTAGAAAGTTTTTGTTAGGAGTTGGGAAGCCGTGATCGTTCGTATGCTGCAAGACCTTTACGAGCCTGATCAAGACTTAGGGTATTCGGAGGAGGATTATGCGCGGTTCATAACAGTAATCGAGCGGTCCGCGATCGGGGCCCAGGTTTATTCGCTTCTCAAATCCAGCGCAAGGCTTTCGCAAGTCCCCTCCTCGTTCCGGGATCGGCTTACGAGGAACTATCAAGCTCTATATATTCAGAATTTGCTCATCAAGAAGGAGACGGAACTTCTCCTCCGCGAATTGGACGAGAACGGCATCGCCGTAATCCCCCTCAAGGGAACGTTGATGGCGGAACGGTTCTTCGGTCACTTCGCCGCTCGCGGCACGTCGGATATCGACTTGCTTATCAAGCCCGAACAAATCCAACAAGCGATTGCCTGCACGGTGAAGATGGGTTACTCGACGGCTCACCGGCACGACCCGACCCACTATCACCTGGAATGGACCAAGACGCTTCAGGGCGCTTCCGAGACTTTAACCGTCGAGCTGCATTGGAGCTTGGCATCCGCTGGATCTTCCAGCATGAAGATGGAACCCGCCTGGGGAACATCCGAACGGCTTCCCGGCTACGAGAACGTTCGAATGCTAGGTACGACCTATACGTTCTATTCCTTATGCCTGCACGGCGCCAGCCATCAGATGGAATCGCTGAAGCATGTGATGGATATCTATCAACTGCTGAGACGTCATCGCGAACGCATCGATATGGATGGGGTCTGGCGACTGGCCCGCGCGGATGGCACGCGCAATCGGGTCAAGGCGGCATTATCCGTCGTATACGGTTTGTTTCCCGAATTACACGAGACGATGCGGCTGCCTTTCCGGCCTAAAGTCCGATTCTGGAGTCGGGATCACGTGCTGAGCTCCGATCCTCGCGCCCCTCGCTTCCGTGCCATCAAGAAAAGTCTGTTCGTGATGGCGGTGATGGATAATTGGCGCTTCCGTCTAGGACACTTGCTTCGATTCGTATTCCCTTCCCGGGAACTGGCTCGCTACAGCGTGGATGTCGGCGGACCGCGAAGCTCGCTTCCTCTTATTTATTACCGTCTATATAAACAGCGTCTCCGCAAATTGTTCGGCGGCATGCAAGGGAGCTAACTTATGCGCGTCATCGTCAGCATTGCGAGAAACTCGGCGGCGATCGGATTCCGGCTTCGCAAGGTGCTGGGCTTCGACGAAATGAAACAGCCGTTCGTTCGGCTTCTGCCCTACGTGATCCAATATCGCGGCATTTATGCGGTCTTAGCCTTGCTGCTCTTCTTCGATATCGCTCTGACCCTGTTCTTCACCTGGTTCATGAGCCAGGCGGCGGATGCCGCGATCGACGGAGAAGCGAAACGAATCGCTTGGTTAATGGTTCTAGGCGCAAGCATCGTCGTCTTCAGTTTCGTTGCGGAATTCTACGAAGCGATCTTGCAATCCGAGACCGTGAACCGAATCAAGAGAGACTTGAAGACGACGTTGTTCGGACATATGCTTCGCTTGCCGACCCGCTTCTTCTCGTCGCACCACTCCGGCGAGCTCGTGTCCCGGCTCACTTTGGACATCAACGGAGTCGAGGGAGCATTAGGAGCGAACCTGCTGAACTTAGTCCGAATGCCGCTGCTGGCCGCTGCCGCTTTTACCTACCTGCTTATCATTCACTGGCAGTTGGCGTTGATCTGTATGCTGATCGGTCCCGCGGCGCTATTAATAGGCGGGATTTTCGGGAAAATGGTGCGAGATAACGGCAAGCTCCTTCAAGCGAAATTCGGCCGAATCAATGCTTATCTCCACGACGTATTCTCCGGTTTTACCGTCATGCGGGTATTCGCCATGGAGCGGAAGCTTGCCGCTAGCTATGACGCTTATTCCAATCAAGTATTGGCTTTGGAACGCAAGGAAGCCCGGCTGATGGGCTGGTTGCAAGCCGGTTCGAGCACGTTGTCGCTGGCCTCCTTCTTCATCAGCCTCGGACTCGGAGCGTACTTGGTCGCCATCGATCAAATCTCCATCGGATCGTTGTTCGCCTTCGTAACGCTCATGCAATATATCGTCTATCCATTCTCCGGCATTGCCAGGCAATGGGGCGGACTCCAACGATCGCTTGCTTCGGTGGAGCGGATCTGGAGCGTCCTGGACACGAAGCCGGACAGGACGAGTATGCCCGCCTATCTCCCGTCCGCTTCTTTAACGGAGGGTATCCGCATCGAACGGCTTGCCTTCGCTTACGAAGGAGGAGGAAAGATGGCGATCGACGGCATCGACTTGTTCATCCCTGCGGGGAAGACGGTTGCGCTCGTCGGACCGAACGGCTCCGGGAAGAGTACCTTATTCCAGCTTCTGACGGGCCTGCAGCATCCGTCGGAGGGGAGCATCCATTTCGATGGCCATCGACTCGGTTTCACCGATCCGGACGTATGGCGAAGCTATATTTCCTACGTTCCGCAGGAGCCTTATCTGTTCGCCGGGACGATCCGCGACAATATCGCGGGAGGACGTCCCGACGCGACCGACGGGGAAATCGAGCAAGCGGCCAAGGATGCCAACGCGCATGAATTCATCTCGGCGCTGCCGGACGGTTACGACACGCCGATCGGCGAACGCGGCGGCGATCTGTCGGGCGGCCAAAGACAACGCATCACGATCGCGCGGGCGATTCTGAAGAACGCGCCGATTCTGTTGCTCGACGAAGCGACGTCCTCCTTGGACACGGAATCGGAGTCGGCGGTCCAAGAGGCCTTAACCCGTCTCATGAAGGATCGGACCGTCATCATGATCACTCATCGTCTGTCCGCCGTTAGCGACGTCGATCGGATTATCGTCATGAGCCAAGGAAAAGTCGTAGAGCAAGACACTCATGACGAGCTGCTGCGGCAGAACGGTCTGTACGCCAGACTCTATGAAAGGAGGTGAACATACATATGAAAAAAGCATATTCCGCTCCGGCTGTTATCGAGCAACGCGCTTTCGCTTTCGAAACGAGACAGTCCAGACCAAGATGGCCTTGGTAATCATTATCCATTAGCAAGCAAACGGGGGCGCACCAGCGCCCCTTGTTTGTACCATCAACGAAAGGGAAAGTGAGCGTATGATGCACATCAGTAAAATCCAAATCGGCGATCACTACGTTCTCGTGAACACGGATGACTCATCCGTACATACGTGGATACACGATCAATTCAAGGTGATCCCGCGGGAGCAATGGGACGGCAATACGCCGGATCTATACATGAATATTCGCAAAGGTTACGGAGCTCCCCTTAACGACTACGACGTCGATATCCAGGAAGAAGATGGCTTACTGGTCTACAAGCGGGATGATTTCCTGATTAGGGCGCTGCCCAATTACCGGCAAGTAGAGCTTCAAGTCTACGACGATATGGCTCTTAAGCATGGCCTGATGACCATCTACAGCGCGTTCATCGTTCATTCCGGCTGGGGGCTGCTCATTCACTCCTCTTGCGTGGTTAACGGCGATAAGGCTTACTTGTTCGCCGGTCCGTCCGGAGCCGGCAAATCGACGGTCGCCATGCTCTCGCGGCCAAGAGAGGTTCTGTCCGACGAAGCCACGTTAATCAAAGTCGAACAGGATCGTATCTATGCTTACGATTCGCCGTTCCGCAGCGATTCTACGACGGATTACGAGAAGGAAAGCCGGCCTCTGGCAGCCATTCACCTGCTGGAGCAATCGCCGCAGATCGAGCGGAGCCGAATCTCCCAAGCGGAGACGGTCTTCCGCTTGATGGACAAAATCTTCTATTGGGCGCATAACCCGGCGGAAACGCGCAAAGTGCTGGGAATGTGCCGTACTCTGGCAAAGCAAGTAGCCGCCTATAACTTGAAATTCCAAAAAAACGATTTGTTCTGGGAGAGGATCTCATAATGTGGAAATGCGCCGATCATACGGAAGCCGTGGAAATGGAAGGCGAATGGGTCGTACTGGACTCGGAAAAATACTTGATCACCAAGCTGAATGAAGTGGGCGGATGGATTTACAGCCGCATCCAGGCAGGCGATACGTTGGAGACTCTGGTTCAAGCGATGAGCAGCGAATACGATATCTCCGAGGAGCAAGCGAAGCAGGATATTCTCGTATTCGTGGATCAGCTTGTCCAATGCGGACTGATCGAGAATGTCGCCTAGTTCCCCATTAACCCTTGCGAAGAAGCTGATGTCGTCTTGCGGTTCGGTCATCATCCCGTCTACCGGATATAGCATGTACCCGACCATCAGGCCTCAAGACGAATGCCTCTTCGTCCCGGTCCATGAACAGGAGCTGAACCTAGGCGACATTCTCTTGTTCTGCGACCAAGAGGGACACTTGGTCGGCCATCGGCTCGTCAGCGTCTCGGGAAGCCCGTCCGGTAGAACGTATACGTGCAAAGGCGACACGAACCTGTACCCCGATCAGCCTGTCGCATTCGATCGGATCGTCGGTAAACTGTGGTACATCGAACGAAAGCCTAAGAGGGTCGGCAAGAACCGAATCTCCTCCGCCGGACGAGGAATGACCCTCTGGGGGAGCGCCATGATTCGGTTCCCGTTCCTCTCGTTCTGGTTAAGAAAGTGGGTTAATTATTCCTTCTATCGAACGAACTGAAACGCACCTTATCCTTCATTCGGATAAGGTGCGTTTCGTTGTCGTTCTATTCTTGGAGTTAACGTCTATCGGTCTTGTCGAGAAGCCTGCTGATCATGACCGCCGCTTGCGCGCGATCGGCATAGAGGTCCGGCTTGAAGCTGCCGCTCATGCCTTGAATCAATCCTTGCGCGGTTGCTTGCTCTACCGCTTCGACGGCCCACTTGCTGATCTTGGCCGCATCGGCGAACTTCAGCTCGCCGGTTGGAGCTTCTTGACCGGCGTTGCCGCCTTTCGCGTACGCGTACGCTTTCCAGATCATTACCGCCATCTCTTCGCGCGTGATTCGGTTCGACGGAGCGAACTTTCCGCCGCCGACTCCTTGAATCCATCCGGCTTGATAAGCCGCCGCGATAGAGTCATAGTACCAGCTTCCTTCCTTCACATCGTCGAAAGGAGACCGTTCGGCAGGCGGTTTCAGATTGAACGCCCGAGCGAGCATGGCCGCGAATTCGGCTCGCGTGACTTCGCCCGACGGATTGAATCGTTCGGCTGTCGCTCCCTTGACGATCTCTCTGGCTGCCAACGACTCGATTTCCTTCCTTGCCCAGTGATTCGTAATGTCTACGAAAGTCTTCACCTTAGCTGCGGTGAACACGGCATATTCCGAGAAATGGGACAAATCGAGCGATACGTTGCCGCTCTCATCGACCGTTCCTCCAAGAGAGGTCCATGTTCCTTTCGCGTTGTCCCACAGATAGATGCCCGTGACACCCGGATCCGGTTTCGTCTTGGTGGATATCGTTAACCGCACCGGCTTCGTAAATTCGGTTGCCTTCGTGCCATTCCGCTCAACCGTCAGATCATAAGAATCCGATAAAGGTTGAAGCGATTGGCTGATGGAGGCTTTATTGCCTTCTAGTGACTTCTTCACGATCGTGAACGTTACTTTGTCCTTGTCCGCGACGTTCAACCAACCCGGCGATAGCTCCAGAGCTAGGCTTCCCATCCGAATAACGACAGGCTTCTTCTTCTCCGCGGCCAGCTTCAGCACTTCCCCGTCCAACTCCAACTGCAACAAGTCGAACCGTTTTCCGGTCGGTACGTTGACCGTCAGCCGTGCATCCGAACTGTTCAACGACTTCAACAACTCGTCTTTGCTCGGCGCGTAAGTCATTTTAATGCCTTTATCCGTTGTTTCGTACTTCGGTTCGGTATTAGCCGGAAGTATGATTCCCCCAAATCCGCCGAGTCCTCCTGATCCTCCGGTTCCTCCGTTACCTCCAGGCGGCGTTTCCGGAACTTTCTCGGTTGTGAACTCAACCGTCGCGCTAAGCTCGGATTTCAATCCTTCCCCGAATAGGGATTTGACGGCAAACGTATATGCGGTCTCCGGATTCAATTTATCCGCATGATAGGACGTGTTCTCGGTCGTCGCTACCTTGGTCCCGTTCATATACACTTCGTATCCGATAGCCCCGTCGACACTCGACCACTGAATATCGATCGTACGCTCTGAATTAGCTTTCATTACGATATTTTTCGGTGCCGGCAGCTCCAATTGCTCCGTTAACTCGACTGATTTAAGAGTTTCAATGCTATTCGTATCCACCGCCGTTACCTGGAACGTATAAGTCTGGCCCATATTTAGCCCGCTTAACTTGTACGTGGTCTCTTTCGTCTCCGTAACGTACGATCCATTCTGGTAAATGCGGTATCCGCTTATTCCATCCTTATCCGTCGCCGCGTCCCACGCCAACGTGACGCTAGTCGTCGTCTTCGCCGCTAAACGCAGGTTGGATGGCGGAGCTGCCAAGGTTTCGACCGAGATCGGGTCGCTGGCTTCCGATTCGTTACCGGCAAGATCGATGGCGATGACGTCGAAATCGTAACGGGTCTCCGGTAATAAACCGGTAACTTCATGCGTCATATTATCGGCTCCGTATGTGACATCCGTTACGCTGACGGAGGAGCCCCCGTATCTGATCTTATACTCGCCGATTCCGACATCGTCGCTGCCAGGTACCCATGACAGCTTAGCGCTGTTATAGGAAACGTCGGTGGACATCAGTTCCGAAGGCGACGATGGAGGAGTGGTGTCAGGCACGTCCGGTATCGCGAAACTCACCGGCTCGCTGACCGTCTCGTTGCCGGCCTTATCAACTGCCCCTACGGAGAAAGAATAAACGTTCGACGGTTTCAGGTTCGTGACGACCCCGTAGGTTGAGCCGGTAACGCTCGTTTTCTCCTCGTTGTTCACATAGATTTTATAGCGATCAACGCCGACATTATCTTCCGCTTCTTGCCATGACAGCTGGACGTCCGTATTCCCGATCAGCACCGGAATATCCAGGACGGGCTTCGTCGGTAATCCCGCGGATACGTCGCCCGCGGCGATAGCCGCATCGAGGGCGTCGAACCATACATCCGCCATGACTTGGTAACCATCCTTATTCGGATGAATGTCGTCGTTGTCGGGATCCAAGTAATATTGCCTGGTGACCATGGAGTTCATGTCGACGATTCCGACTTTCTTGCCCTCTTCCCGTAATTGGCGCACCACTTCTTTAAGCTCTTCGTTGTATTGTCTGACTAGCGGTATCAGCGTATCATCGAACAAATAGAGGTCGGGTATGGCTGCAACGATAACATAGGTGTTCGGCAGATTGCTTGCTATTTCCTCGATCATTGCCTTCATGTGGGCAGCTTGGTTGTTGTAATGCATCATGTAGTTCGAACCCGCCATGAGGAGCACGTAATCGGGATCATAGACTTTGATCTGGCTGTCCACCAGCTCGGCGATCTGCTCCGTCGTCCATCCAGGGTGTCCTTCATGATCCGCATCGAAATCGACGTTGTCGGTCGCGCCGTCATTCATGGAACCGACGAACAGCGTGTTGTCATGGTCCTTCTGCAGCAGCTCCCAAAGCGGTCCCCGGTACCCGGGAGGAATCGGATAACCTAGCGTAAGCGAGTCCCCAATCGTCATAACCGCTAACTTGCCATCGGGTTTTAGGGTCGCAATGCGCAGCGTGTTGCTAGGTTTGGAGACTCGAGAAGGCTCCCCTTCTGGTTTGGCAACGACGTAGAACGAATAAGCCATTACCGCTTCTTTAAGATTCGTCGGGGAATACAATCCGTCCCAGGTGAAGGAAGTTTGGTCGGTTTCGGTTACGCCTATGCTTTCATCGTCGTCTCCGCCAACTTCCCCAATTACCCGATACAGTTCATAGACGTATCCTTCTCCGTAGAGAGGCTTGTCCCATGCGAAGCTAATAGAGCTTTCCGTTTGAGCTGTCTTCCGGAGATTCTTCGGCGCAAACTGGTAGGCCAAATCGACGTTGTCTACGTAAACCGTTCCTTGGGCACCAGCTTCATAGGCTTTGATGTCGAACTCGACCTTCGCATAGCGAGCGCCTTCCGGCGTTATCCCCTCGATTGCAATCGGTTCGAATTTGCCGTTAGGGGCATAAAGGTTACTGATATAATGGCCAAGATAAGCTGCCGGTAAATTCGGTTCGCTGCTATTCAACGTTTCATCATAGAAGTCGATTCGCATGGAAACCAACGAATCGACGGCTGACTCATAGTAAACATCGGCTTTAAGATCGAACAATTGATTGTCCTCGATGGCAACCCATTGATGGGCTTCAACGATTCCCCATTGCACGGGGATGTTATTCGTATGTATCTTTAACACGGGACTACTCGGTTGAGATTCCAAATTGACGGTTGCGAACTCGTCGCTCTCCGGCCATGTTTCCCACGAGTCGACTACGCTTGGCGGTTCCGCTACCGCGTCGAACGTACCGTTACGAATCAAATTGCGGCCGTAGTCGCCGGACTCGGTTTCATCGGGAGCATCGGCCATAACGCTTAATGGAAGGACAGAGAATAATACGAGTAGACTCAGTAAAATTTTGCTTGCAAGTTTCATTGTAAACTCCTTTCGATTCAACAATGATTTTTTCGAATCCTTGGCGCTTCATTTCCACTCTCGCCTCTTGAACGCAACCTGGCAGAGAGTTACATAGAACCGAGGCTGGAACAACAGCCAAGCATTAAGCCGTAATGCCTTCGCCAGAGCGTTCCATTGGCCTGAACCTTTGGAATAACGCATATAGCTGTAGCTTTTGATTCGATCCGGCTTGCCGATATCCGCCAATTTCTTCTCTACGATATGCAGCTCGCTTTTCAGCATTTTCTCCACGTTACGGGATTGATTGGCGTCATGCAGCCGATACTTCAATAGATACCGATCCAGGAAGACGAGCTTCCCGCTGCGGGCATGACGAATCCACATGTCCCAGTCGTCGGCTTGATCCGCGGACACATCGAACCCGCCGATTGCGGCTAGGGTCTCGCGCTTTAACAGTACCTGCGAAGAAGTGCACAGCTGATTGCCCTTTAACAGCGACTTCAGCGTTAATTTCGGTTTGTTGATCCGATAAATCCGGCGGATGACTCGCCCCGCGGCATCGATACGGTAGCCGTTCACCGCCACTCCCGTGCTTCCCGTGCGAACGATTTCCCGTACAGCCGATTCGATGAAATCAGGCTCGATAACGTCGTCTTGATCCAGAAATAAAATAAACTCGCCTGTCGCTAGCGATAAGCCGCGATTACGGGTATACGTCGCCCCTCTGTTCTCTTGTTCCAGGATCCGTATCCTTGGATCGTTCATCTTGTCGATCATGCTCTCGGAAGCATCCTTCGTGCCGTCTATGATGCAGATCACTTCCAAATCGGCATAGGTTTGGTTGATTACGCTGCGAACCGTCTCCTCGATGTATTTCTGACCGTTATAGATCGGAATAACCACGCTTACGACGCTTTTCTTCGTTTCCGCCGTATTCAATGCCCTTCCCTCCTAGCCTTTCGTTGTTCCAAGCCTTCGAGCGGTTATATAGTAGATGAATAATCCTGCCCCAGCCCCCGCCGAATCGATGCCTGCATCCAGGAGAGAAGGTCCTCTGCCCGCGACGTAAATTTGGTGATATTCATCCAACAATCCATAAGCCGAAGCGCCGATCCAGGCCACCCAATAGGAGCGTTTGACGTTAACCGTCATGAGTTTAATAAAGACCGCAAGCAACGCGAACAGAATAAAATGCGCGCTCTTCCTGGACAAGTAGTTAAGCGTGCTGACGACACGCCAATCGGTAATCCCGAAGAAGGAAGCGATTTTACCGTCGGTGCTTGCGGATGTGAAGAATGCGGATTGAGTGAAGAAATAAATCATTCCGCACCACAGGATAGGGATAACGACCCAAATCGTCTTTCTCATGAAGCCGAATGCTACACGACCGCAATAATTCCGCCGTACAGCTCGCATTCTTTAATGATCTTGTGCCACTTGGCCAGCTCCTGGTACCAGCCCAGCGTAATCGTTTGCTCGTTCTTCACCAGCTTGCCGGTCGCCAGCGCGTCATAGATTTCGAGCGCCCCGTCCGCCGCCGTCCATTTCGCCTTCCAACCCAGCGTCTTCTCGATCTTTTCGAAGTTCACCCGGTAGGAACGATGGTCGGGATCCCCGTACCAAGAGATCGTCACGTCGTTCGGCAGCGCACCGGCGATCTCATCGGCCAGCTTGCCTAATTGATAGTTGTTCCGGTCCGAGCCTACGTTGAAAATTTCGCCGTTGATAGCCGTTTCATCGGCCTCGAGCAGTAAGCACATGACGTCCGTCGTATCTTGCACGTGCACCATCGGTCTCCACTGCAACCCGTCCCTCATGAGCGGGATATCGCCTTTCTCCCAAGCACCGAGCGTCATTCCGTTAATCGCCAGATCGAATCTCATTCTCGGCGAATAACCGTATACGGTCGCCTGTCTGATCACGACGGCGGTGAAGGTCGCATCCGCAAGCGGAAGAATGTCTCGCTCGGCTTGTTCGTTCGCCTTGGCATACGTCGTCAGCGGGTTGGTCGGCGATTGCTCGCTCACGATAACGCCTTGATCTTGGAATCCGTAAATGCTGCAGGAGGAAGGAAGAATATACCGTCTTACGCCGGCTTTCTTCGCGAGCTTCGCGCAATTGACGCGGGCCTCGTGGTTGATTTGATAGGTCGCTTCCTTGAAGAGCTCTCCGCTCGGATCGTTCGAGATCGCCACCAAGTCGATGACGGCGTCCACGTCTTCCAAATACGCTTCCGTCAGCTTCCTGCAATCTTCCTTAATGACGGTCAAATTCTCATGCGCGGGGGGCAATTTATCCGTTCCGAAGAAAAACCGATCGATCGCCTTGACGTGATAGCCTTTGTTCAGCAATTTGGGAACCAATACGCTTCCGATATAACCGCCTGCTCCAGTTACGAGTACGTTCTTGACCATGTTCATCCTGCCTCCGTGAAATTGGTGTCGAGCTGTTTAACAAAATCTTGGAATGAAGGTTGGTTGCGATCCTTATCCGATAGAATCGGATCCTTCGTCGGCCAGTCGATCCCGAGGTCGGGGTCGTTCCAGAGAATGCCGCTGTCATGCGCCTGGGAATAATACTCATCCACCTTATAGAACACTTGAGTGTTCGGAAGAATCGTGCAGAAGCCGTGCGCGAAGCCTTTGGGAACGACGAGCTGGAATTTGTTCTCTTCGGAGAGGTGGACTCCGACCCACTCGCCGAAGGTCGGCGAATCTCGCCTCAGGTCGACGACGACATCGTAGATCGCTCCCGTCAGCACTCTCACGATTTTGGTCTGAGCTTTCGGGTCTTTCTGGAAGTGAAGCCCGCGAATGACGCCTGGCTGTACCGATAAGGAATGGTTATCCTGAATGAGATCGAACTTCAGGCCAAGCTTCTCGAACTTCTCCTTGTTATAGCTCTCCATGAAAAATCCCCGATGGTCGCCGAACACGTCCGGCTCGATGATGTACACGTCTTTGATTTTCGTTTCAACCAGCCTCAACTTTTTGACCTCCTTGTTTTTCGCAGATCGCGTCCACCACGAATTGGGCGAACGGGATCGAGCAAGTAAATGCAGGCGAAACCGCATTTAGAACATGCATCGATCGATGGTCTCCTTCAATGACGAAATCTTGCAGAAGTTCAAGCGTCTCCTTGTTCAGCAGCTGGGCGCGAATGCCCGGTTTCATGAACTCGCCGAAGCCGTCGCTGTCGATCTTCTTCACCATCTTGAGAGACAAACCGATGAAATGCCGTTTCATATATTTCTTCATTTCCTCGAACGCCAGCGTTCTGAAGTTAAAGGCGTTCTTGTAGAACAGCTTCAATTCGAACTTCAGGATGGTCAGGAACTCCCCAAGCTTGAAGCGGGACAACCCTTTATAATTTTCCCGCCAGAACGCCGGGATGGCCGTCGGTCCGATCTTGATGCTGCCGTCTACCGTTTTCGTAAAGTGCACGCCCAGAAAAGGGTTTTTCAGGTTGGGCACCGGATACACGTTCGTCTGGATATCCGTTTTATTTTTGGCGTACTTCAGATAGATGCCCTTGAACGGAATGATCGTGTACGCTTGGCCGAAACCGGCTTCGTGCGCGATCTTATCCGCGTACAAACCTGCCGCGTTGATGAAGTAGCCGCACTCGAATACTTCGTTGCCGGCATAGACGAGACCGTCTTTCTGGCTTCTATACGGACAGTTGAAGAAGAACTCCACGCCGTTCGCCGTTATCTCTTCTTTGAGTTTGTTGCACACTTCCACGGGATCGACGGTCGACGTCGTCGGCGAATACAACGCTCTCTTGAACGTTCGAACGTTCGAATCGATCCGGCGAAGCTCGCTCTCGGTAATCCATTGGAGCTCCACCCCGTTGCGGTCTGCCCTTTTCTTCAATTCATACAGGCCTTGCAGCTCTTCCTCGTTGGTCGCCACGACGATCTTGCCGCATTTGTTGATCTTCAGGCCGTTCTCCTCGCAATACCGGGTCATGGCCTGGTTGCCATCTCTAGTAAACCTGGCTTTAAGACTGTCGGCCGAATAATAGAATCCCGCGTGCAGAACGCCGCTGTTCCTGCCGCTGGAGTGCTTGGCAACGTCCCCCTCCTTCTCGATTATGGCTATCGTCCGGTCGGGAAACCGTCGCCCCAATTCCCTGGCAATCGTCAACCCTATAATGCCGCCTCCTACGATGAGATAGTCATAGTACCGCATATAAGGAAGCTCCTTCCCGGCCCATAGGCCTTGTGCGATCTGCGCCTATTTTGTTCGCTTGTGCCATACGGTCGTCTCCTCACCAACAAACTCAGATACGTTTTGTATCATTTACCCTTTTTACATTATGATACAATTAGTATCGTGTCAATAGTTTTTTATTCCACATTATGATACAATCTGTTTCGGGTATAACTTAAAGAATGCAACTCTCTTAATAGGTATGAGTTTCTTGCAGAGGGGAATGAATCTTATGGAGAAGTTGCTATTGGCCGAAGGGAGTGCGATTCATGAAGAACCACCGATTTGTCCTTGTTCTGCTGATCATCGCTTCTCTACTTGTTCTTCCGCATCACGGACAATTGAAATCTATTCATGCCAAGGACACCCTCGACAATACGCTGGTCCTAACGAAAAACAAAAAAGAGATGCTGCATAACGGCAAACGGATCGTTGCCTCGCAACCCCATGAAATCGTGAAGGGAACGGCATACGTCGCTTTGAACGGAATCGCTCAACCATACGGATTTAAGCTTTCATACGACTCTGGCGCCAAAGAATCGATTGCCGTATCCGGATCGAGAATCCTCCGATTCAAGTGGGGCAGCAACCGCGTGACGGTGGATGGAACGCCGACGACATGGCCTCAGCCAACGCTTTTAAAAAACGGGGCTCTTATGGTTCCGCTCCAGACGTGGGCCGACCTTACCGCAAGCACCGTATCCGCTAAAGGCAATGAAACGATCGTCAAATGGCGGTCTTCTAACTTCATAGCCAAACCGCTGACCCCGCTTCGGGTGAGCGATAACGGCAGATATCTCGTCGCCTCTAATGGCGAGCCTTTCTTCTGGCTCGCGGATACGGCTTGGGAAATGCTGCAGAGGTTGACTCGTTCCGAAGTGGAGACCTATCTGACCAACGTGGCCGAGCAAGGCTTCAATGTCGTCCAGGTTACCGCGTTGTCGCACTTCTGGAACCTGAACGTACCGAATGCTTACGGGGATCTGCCTCTAGAAGGTGCGGACCCCGATAAACCTCTCACGTCGCCCGGCAGCGACCCTTCCAACCGTTCCCAGTACGATTATTGGGATCATGCGGATTTCGTAATCGACACGGCCGCATCGCTCGGTATCTACGTCGCGCTGTTGCCGACTTGGGGCAAGTACATCATCGATAACAGCGCTCCTCCCGATAACCAGCCGTACAGGGGGATTTTCGATTACTATAACGCCTACGATTTCGGAGTGTGGATCGGGAACCGCTACGCGGACCGAAGCAACATGATTTGGGTACTAGGCGGCGATCGCGCTCCGAATACCGAATCCCAAAGAGATCTTATTCGGCAGATGGCATGGGGAATCAAGAACGGGGGAGCTAAGCAACTGATCACCTTCCATCCGATCGGCGGGAAGTCGTCCTCCGAATGGTTCCATGATGAAGAATGGCTCGATTTCAATATGTATCAGTCCGGTCATCTGTCGGCCGATTATCCGAATTACAAAGTCATTGCCTCGGACTATCTCAAGAAACCCGTTAAACCGGTCATAGACGCGGAACCGCGCTACGAGGATAGCGGCATCAATTTCAGTTCTGAGAACGGACGGTTCTCCGCCTACGATGTCAGGCAAGCCGCGTATTGGTCGGTATTCGCGGGCTCTTTCGGGCACACGTACGGCAACGGAGCCATCTGGCAATTGCACGCAGCCGGCCATAAAGCGGACGAAATTCAATATTGGCACGAGGCCCTGGAGGCCGCCGGAAGATCGCAAATGAAATATTTGCGCAAGCTGATGGAGTCCAGACCGTTGCTCGAACGCATGCCGGATCAGTCGTTAATTACGAATGCTTTATCCGGCGGCAGCCATATCCAAGCGACAAGAGGAACGAATTACGCGATGGTCTATTCCCCTAGAGGCGCGGCGTTCACGGTCAACATGGGGAAAATATCCGGAGATACGGTAACGGCGAGCTGGTATAACCCAAGATCGGGAGTCAGCACCGTGATCGGGGATTACGCGAATACCGGGGCACAGCTCTTCGAGCCTCCTTCCAGAGGGGGCGGGAACGATTGGGTTCTCATTCTCGACGATAAAAGCGCGGGATTCAACCATCCATGACAGAGGAACATAAAAACCAGCTAATGTTTGTCAAGCCCAAGTGATTGGACTGTGGCAAAGATACTGCTATACTAATTTTGAGCAACACAAAGAAGTTTCCGTTGGCGCGGACGCTTCTGGGTAAATATGATATTTAGACTTTGTAGGGCTCGCCTTTCACAAGGATGGCAAAGACGTGATGTAAAAGCTTGTTGGCGCAAGCGATCACGACTACCTTGTAGGGCTTGCCCTCTTTCCTTTTCTTCTCGTAATAAGCCTTTAACCGCTCGTTTACACCTTTCCTGAGCCCGCATTGGACGGCAACGTACAACGCTCTGCGTAAGCGTTTGGAGCCTCTCTTTGAAATGCGGCTACTACTGGCCGTAAACTTCCCCGAGCTGTGCACCCCCGGATCCAGTCCCGCATACGCCACGAGCTGCTTCGGATCCTTAAATTGCGCCGCATCCCCAATCTCTGCCGCCAGCGCCGCAGCAAGCTTGTCTCCCACGCCGGGAATCGTCTTGAGCAGTTCCACCTCCGGAAGCGCCAGCGCCGTCTCCTCAATGGCAGTCTCAAGCTGACGTAGCTGTTCTTGTCCTGTGAGCACCATTTCCACCATACAAAGCAAGGCCGTCTGTTGCGCTTTGCTTGAATTGCTTAGAGGCGGTAACGCTTGAATCCGCTCTGCCTTTGTCTGAATCCACGCCTTACCGTGTGACGAGCCTGCCGTTTCCCGAATCGTTTATACCGTGACAGTGCCGCCGCTAAGCATATGGCGCAGAACCTGCAAGGAGGTCGTGGAAAACAAGTTGTGAAACACATTCTCGTAAGCAGGACTCACTTGATCCAATAAGGCCCTGGCGTTCTGCTTGGCCTGGACGAGCAGGGATGTCATAAACTCATGCTGCCGCGTAAGATGCTGAAGCTCGGTCATCTCCTCCGCCCACGTTCGATGCGGCCGGATGTCTCCTCGGTAAAACATCTCAGCCAGATGCCATGCATCTACCGCGCCCGTCTTCACCTTTCGCAATTGTGTGCCTTTTGCACGTTTGGATTGCAAAGGATTCACGATGAAGTGACGATATCCTTCACGCTCCAAATAGGCGACCAGACTTCGATGGTAATGCCCTGTCGCTTCTAACACCACGACAGGCTCCAACCCCGTTATCTGTATTAATTCCTCCAGTAAGATCCCTAGCCGTTCAAACCCTTCCTGCGTATGCGCAATGCTGATGATTTTGCCATACGGTTTATTCCGATCCGTAAACGCTTGGAGCATGCTTGTCCCTTTCGACACATCCAAACCGATAATCGGTCCCATGTCATCTCCTCCTGAATAATAGCCGGCACTCCCACGATGGTTCCAATCCCACAGCTTCGCTTGTGATTCGAGGTCCGATGCCTCAACCAGCTCAAACATGGTCATTGGGGGTAGTGGGAGAACAGTTTTTATGACGGGATCATTGCCCCTAAAAGCCGCACGTTCTCCCGGCTACCGCCATCTTAAAACGGCCATGAAAAAAGGCCAACCAGAAATTCTGGCTGACCTGATAATACGAAAAAGC
>JAEWPC010000074.1 GCA_023460795.1 Bacillota bacterium
GCAATGAGCAGAGCTCATTGCCGGCCGTCCTATCAAGAGGTTATACAAACAGTGCCGTAACGTACATCACGAGAATGCCCAGCGTCAAACTCCCCAAGTTCAGCCAAGATACGCTCGAGGTGCGCGAATTCTTCGTCTCGCGTACGATCATTTTGCCGATGACGTAGATGACTTGAGCGATCGCCCCCGCGCCGATGCCGAAGAACAACGCCGCAAGAGTCTCGTTGAACACGAAACCGCCGACCCATGTGCCGACGATCGCCGGACCTCCTCCTAGCACCGCGAGAGCTAGGAACGTTCGCCACGACGGACGGTCTTTCAGCAACGGAGCGGCGATACCGACGCCCTCCGTTATGTTATGCAACGTGAAACCGATGATCAAGAACGTCCCTAACGCTGCTTCTCCGCTGGCGAACGCCGCCCCGATGGCCAGCCCCTCTCCGAGATTGTGAAGCCCGATCCCCGCGGAAATTTTATAGGCGACCTGCCGGTTCGTTCCGTCCCCTCGGCGCGCGTTCGATTGGTCGAGCGCAATCAAGAACAAGAAACTAAGCAGCGCTCCGAACCATACTAGACCGGTCCCGTGGAAGATGCCCGGCGCTTCCGCTCCCAGCTCCAGCCCCTCTTGGATCGTGTCGACGACAAGGAAGAAGAGCAACCCTACGGTGAACGCCAACACGGCTTGAATGCCGCGCTCCGAGAACCTGCGAAGGAACGGATACCACAGCAATCCCAGACCGACCGGTATGACGCCGACATATAGCCCGATCAACGCGTATTGGCCGAACCGGCTTGCGCTCGGCTCGGGCGTAAGAGCCGCGACGGGCACTTCGCCGCTGAAGATCAATCCGTTCGTCGTAATGAGCTTAATCTCGTACGGATCGCCTTCTACCCAACCATACGGGATGCTCACTGTCGTTTTCCCCAGCCTCGCGATCGTCTCGCTCGGCTCGAAGGTCGCGTTCCAGAACGCATCGTTGACGAGCACTTGCGCGATCGTTACCTTCTCCGGCCCGGAGTTCAGCACCTTCATCTCGAAGCCTTCATGCGTCAATACGATTCTCTGAACGTCGATCGATTCGATCGGCGCGACGGACTCGTCATCGATGCCCGTGCCGATGCTCGAGATCAAGTAGATCAGGAGCGCCAGCAGAAGCAGGGGCAGCACGCCCCAAAGCCAATTCAATCGAATGCCTTTCTTCGCCTCGACAACCGCTTCGGTCTGCATCGTTTAACCCCTCCCCTTACCGCTTCGCCTCGAAGAATCCCATCCAGCCTAACTCCGCGAATTCGCTCTGATGCGCATGGAACATATATTTGCCGGGCTCCGGAAATACGATCTCCAGGATGCCGCGCTGGCCTTGGCACTGCATAACGGTATCGGTAATGACCGGCCTGGCGCCTTGATCGGCGCCAACCTCGTAATAGTTGAAGATGTTCGCGTGCAGATGAAAGGAATTGATCAGATCGAATTCGGTTAAATTGCTTAGATATATCCGTACGAGCTCGCCGACCTTGACTTCGATCGGCCATGCCTGATAAGCGAACGCGTAGCCGTTGACCGTATAAATTTCGTTCTCGCCGTCCAGATCGAGATCGAAGCCGTTCATGACCATGTTCATCTCGTGCGCCGAAGCTCTCGGCTTCTTGGGATCGATAATGAAATTGCCGTAGAGCCCTTTGTGAATATGCTTCGCCAGCGGCGGGACATGACAATGGTAGACGTGCATGCCGGCCGGCTTCGCTTCGAACTCGTACACGAATTCCCCGCCGGTTTCAACGGGCTCGATGCCATCCATCGCCGGAGAATGAATGCCGTGAAAATGAATCGAGTGCGGATGAATCGTACCGTTAATGAATTTCACGCGGATGATATCGCCTTCCGTGCAGCGGATCGTCGGACCCGGAATCGTCCCGTTGTACGTCCAACCGGGAAACTTGATTCCCTTGGCGATCTCGATCTCGGCGTCTAGCGCGACCATCTCGTACTCGCGAACGGTCCTCCCGTCCGCGCGAGTGCTGACCTTGCCGTAATCGAACGCCGTCAGAGCTTGGATTGCGGCATCCAAACCCGCCGTACGGGCAGTCCCGGGATCGTAGCCGTGCGCGCTCGCATGCTTGCGCTGCGCTTGCAGCGCGGTATGGACCTCATGCTTATCCGACGCGTTAGCCGTCTTCGCAAACCATGACCCTGGCTTCAGCAATCCGCTTCCCAACGCGCCAAGCGCTCCCGCCGCCCCCCATTTCAACACTTGCCGCCGAGAGACTAACTTCTTATCGTCGGCCATTGCCCTCACCCACCATTCTTGTACTCAACTAATGTTTTGTCACATATACAATAATGTTGCGTGTATGCAAAACTTGATATCTCTACTATATGCGATATGGATAACTTTGTAAAACCCCTTTTGGCAAAAAAATAGCTATAAAAGAGAAAAAAGCCGCAATAAGCGGCTTTTTTCGGATCGTTCGCTATTCGTTGTTCATGTCAGTGAGCTTCGGCATGATCGACATGAACCAGATGCTTACGTTCGATCATTAAGAAAAGGACGGAAAGCACGACGCAAGCCCCGCCCACGATGAACGGCATCTCGGGATTAAACCATTCCGCTAGCTTCCCGGCAAGATACGGGGCTATCGCCCCGCCGATAAAGCGCAGGAAGCTGTAAGCCGCGGAAGCCGTCGGACGAGGAACATCAGCGGCGTTCATAACCGCGGTCGTAATCAGCGTATTGTTGTTGCCAAGGAATGCGCCGGCAAGGATGACGCAGCAGATGAGTACGGTTTTGTCATGCGTATAGAAGGCCATCACGAACAACGTAATCGCAAACAGCAGCAGCTGGATGCACATCGACTTGATCGTGCCGGACCGCTTCTGGAGCTTAGGCGCCATGAAGACGGACGTGCACGCCAGCAGCAATCCCCAGCCGAGGAATACGTAGCCTAAGCCTTGGGTGTCCAATCCTAGGTCGCTGAGGACAAGCGCAGCATAGACGAGCAGCGTAAAGAAGCCGAAGTTGTACAGGAACGCCGCAATGCCGAAATCTCGAAGCGCCCGAATCTTGAGAGCCCGGAACGGATCGAGCAAAGAAGCCTTCTTGGCGTTAGCTGCTACCGCTCCCTTCTTCGCCTTCGGCATTAGCGTTACGACGAACAAGAACGCCAGAACCATCAGGCATGCGACGCCGTAGAACGGGCCGCGCCAAGAGAGGGAGCCTAGCTCTCCGCCGAGCAACGGACCGACGGAAATGCCTAAGCCGACGGCGACTTCGAACAGAATGATCGATTTTGCGACGCCCGTACGGGACAGCGATACGATCGCGGACAAGGCGGTCGCCACGAACATCGCGTTGCCGAGCCCCCACCCCGCGCGAAGCAGAACGAGCGCGGTTACGCCGTTCGACATGCCGCCCAGAGCCGAGAAGAGGGCGATGACGACAATGCCGAGCAGCAACGTGTTTTTGATGCCCAGACGCGACGACAACACGCCGGTAATCAGCATCGCCACGGCCATGACGGCGTTATAGCTGGTGAACAGCAGCGTCACGTCCGCTGCGGTAGCATGAAATTGTTTGGCGATCTCGGGGAGAATCGGGTCGACTAGCCCGAGTCCCATGAAGGCGATAATACAGGCGAATACGATCGCCCATACCGCTCTCGGTTGATTGAACATGCTCGCGTTCGCCGGCTGCAACGGGGATGCCGGCGACGAGTTCTTGTTAGGTGCGGTCATTGCCATGTGTACGTTAACTCCTTCTAAGGTGTGATTTTATCGATCGCGTCGCAGACCCTCTTATACAAGCGATCCGCCTCGGCGCGAATGTCGTTCATCTTCTCCATCTTCTGGTCGATCATCGAAAGCTGCTTGGAGAGCAGCTCTTTGACCTCCAATAGCTTGTCGGGAGAGCGATTTGCGTCGGGGTTGATCTTGTATGCCTGTCTGAAGCTTTCGAACTCTCGAACGAGATTCACGTACTCGATAATTTCCTGAAGCGTAAATCCGAGCACGTCCCGGGCGTTCATGATGTGCTTCAGCCGGTCGATGTCTTCCCGCGCGTACAAGCGCATGCCGCCATTCGTTCTTTCCGGAGGCGTAAGCAAGCCGATCTCTTCGTAATAACGAATCGTCCGTTTCGTCAGGCCGGTCTCCTTGGCCACGTCGTCGATTTTAAATTTATCCATGTGCTCCTCCTTCTGATGACGGTGCTTTGAGGTCGATTTCTATCATACTCCCGAATAAACGTTAACGTCAACGTTAGCTTTTGAAAAAGACTATTCGGACGCATGATTAGGTTAACCCATATGAAAGATGAAAAACCCGCTCCTGCGAGCGGGCCTAGTACGATGGATTATGACGCGGATACCGAGCGGGACTCATATCGGGGCGTCGCCCGACGTGAATGCTTCGCGAGTTCGGGAATCGCCACTCCGGCAAGCACTAGCGCGATGCCTAGCCATCTAAGCGCGCTAACGTCCTCGCCCAGCACGATCGCCGACAGCGATACGGCGACCGGAAGCTCCGCCGCGCCGAGAATGCCGGCCATACCGCCTCCGATATGCGGAACGCCGTACGTGAACAGCACCGGCGGCAGGAACGCTCCGAAGAACCCGAGCATCGCGCCGAACAGAAGCAAAGGACCATTGATCGTGCCATCGATCAGGAAGTGCGGCGGGAACAGAACGAATACGAGAAGCAGACCTCCCGTGATCATCCAAGCGCTCCGGGTCGTCGCTTTGGCGTGCGGCACCGCTTTACCGCTCACGATGATGAATACCGTGTAGCTAACCGCGGATAATAAGCCGAACATAACGCCTTTGCCGTTCAGATGGCCCGCGCCCTCTATGATGCCTGCCGCTAGCAACGTTCCTCCGAACAAGACGGCGAGAGTGAGCAGCATCATGCCGCTAGGCCGTTTGCGGGTATGGATCGCTTGAATGACGACGCCCATCCACGTGAATTGGAACAGGAGCAAGATCGCAAGCGAATTCGAGATCGTTCTGAGCGATTCGTAATAGAGCAACCCGGTTATCGCCGTCGGCATGCCTGCCAATAGCAGCGTGACCCGCTGCTTCCAGGTAAGCCGTCCCTTCTCGGCACGAGCCGCCGCTTCTCCGCGGACAAACCGATTCGAGCGACGCCGCTCCATCCATCTCCATCCGCCTACGAGCGCCCAAGCAAGCAAACATCCCGTCAGCAGCTGGCTGCCGACGACTTCGCCAAGCGAATAGCCATGATCGTATGCTTTGACGACGATCGTAGACAGAATCCCGTAGCTGATCGCGCCTAGCAATACGGCTATACTATATTTCATAGGGTTTTCGTCACCTTCTCTCTGATTCTAAGTTGCCCGAACGACAAAAAACTTCCTAACGCGATGTCCGATCATCCGAAGATGAACGAGGCATCGTAGTTAGGAAGTTAAGGCTTCCCGTAGAAACCCCCACCCTATTGTTGTGAGGTTATACGAAATTCAACTATTCGATTCATAAGCAACAGAAGGTATATTACGCGAGGCTGACCGGAATGTCAATAGGTCATGCCACACCATCACTCCGGCAGACGCTTGCGCCCCGCGTAACCGTCGTTCCAGCCGTGGTAATGCGCGACCCTCTCTTCGCCTTCCTTCCAGCAGATAAGCACGTCTTCCCCGTCGATAACCGCCGGAAAATCAAGCAACCCAGGCTCGATCCTCTTCAGCAATACGCCTGCGCGGGCGAAGTTGTCGATCACGAGCTGGGCTTCCATACGCATGAAGTCGATCCGGCCTTCCAACAGAAAATAAGGGTCGCTCGCGATGGCGACCGAGTCGGCGAACGGATAGCTTTTCATGCGGTGAAGCTCTTGTTCTTGCTCGCGGATGATCTGTACCAGCTCCCGAAGCTTGGCCAATTGATCGCGCAACTGAGGCAGAAGCGCATTCGCTTCGTCTGGCGTGAATCGTCTATCGTTCAATGGCTATCCTCCTGCCTGCGTTGGCACGTCCGAGTCGTTAACGGCCCACCTCTTGCCGTCCCAGGCAATCGTGTCGCCCGAGCGGACGGTCGGCTCGCATTTGCCGAACGGGATCGCGATAAGTTTGCCTTCGATCTCCGCGTGAACGAACGAATCATCGACCGTCCTCGCGACTCCCGTACGGCGTATGCGGCAATGGCTCTGCTCTGTATCGTTCACGGAACACCTCTACGTAAAGATCGTATTGCCGGTCAGCAGATCAAGCGCCGTGCGCATTTTGTTCACGTATGCCTGATCGCCGCTCGTGCACAGAAGCTTAACGGAGCCGTTGCCTTGGCTTTCGGCGATGCCGTAGCGATGAAGCATGGCGGCTAAACGGCGGACAGTGCCGGCGCTTCCGTCGACGATGCCGATGTGCGGCGGCAGCACTTCGCGCAACAGGTCCGCATAGAAAGGATAGTGCGTGCAGCCCAGCACGACGATGCCGTATTCGTTAAGGTCGTACGGCGCCAGCTTCGACCGGAAATATTCGGTAATGACCCGTCTATCGAATTGAAGCGCTTCGCAGAATTGAACAAGCTCGGGCAACGGCAACGAATCGACGATGCCCTGTTCATCCACGCGGGAGACGAGCGCGTAATATTTCTCTTGCTGCAGCGTAAGCTGCGTGGCCATCACGAGCACTCGCTTGCCGGTAGCCCGGTTCATCTCCACGGCCGGCTTCACCGCCGGTTCCATACCGATGATCGGAATCGCGTACATCTCCCGCAGCTCCTCGACCGCGATGCTTGTCGCCGTGTTGCAAGCGATGACGAGAGCGTCGATATGATACTGCATCAGCATCTCGATCGCTTCCAGAATATACGATTTTACGTCTTCCTTCGATTTCGGACCGTAAGGAACGTGCAGCGTATCCGCCATATAGACATAGTCCTCGAGCGGCAGCTTGCGCAGCGCTTCGGATAGGACCGTGAGTCCGCCTAGTCCGGAGTCGAAAAATCCGATCGTCATAGCTATCGATTCCTTATCGTTAGTAGTGATGGTTAACGTCAGCATAACGCGAACAAAGACGATTAAGCAAGGCATATCGCTTCCAATTCGCCGAGTTATCCATCGTTCTTAGAGGCGCTTTACCGTCAACATCGGACTTGAAGCATCCGTGTACCCATGCTCCCCATTATACGCCAACGTTCGCGAATGGGGAAAGCATTTAGGCCAGTCCCAAGCCCGTTAAGTTACGATAGCTGATCGACAAGCTTTCGAACGGATCGCGCCGGCATACGTCTTGCTCGACGATGAGCCATTGCGTGCCGGCCGCCGCAGCCGCCGAGGCAATCTCCTTGAAATCGAGCGTGCCCTCGCCGATCTCCGCGAACGGTTGCTCGGGTCCGTGCCCGACGTCTTTAATATGGAGCAGCGGGCACCGACCGGCGTAATTCGCGAGATACGCCGCGGGATTTTCTCCGCCACGGCGGATCCAGTACGTATCAAGCTCAAGCTGAACGAAGTTCGGATCGGTCAGCCGCATGAGATGATCGATCACGCAGACGCCTTCGTAGCTCGCGAACTCCCAATCGTGATTGTGGTACAGAAACTTGATGCCGCGCTTATGGAACCGTTCCCCGATTTCGTTCAACTTCGCAGCCTTGCCCCGTACGTCGGCTAGAGAGTCGAACATCAAGGAGATCGCGACATGTCTCTCTCCCGCTACTTCCTCTAAGTAATCGGCGATCGCGTCTGGATCGAAATCAAACGTGTTAAAGCCGGCATGCGTGCCGATGACTTGCAAGCCGAGCCGATCTAGTATCGCCTTCTGTTCATTTACCGTCATACCTTCGGGCGGCAGGCCTAGTTCGATCCCTTGATACCCGATTGCGGCCAATTTCTCCAATGTCCCGACGTAGTCTTGAGCAAGCGCTTCGCGAACCGTATAGGGCTGCACGCCGATAGGAATTCGTCTCGTCATCTTTGCCTCCGTCTTACGCATCCAGCGTATGGTATTTCAAGCCTTGCGGCAGACGCTCCGGACGATCGATCGTCGATTGCAGTTCCACGTGGCGTCCTGCTTCCGACGCCTCGAAGATACCGAGAGAGATATCAAGCACGTGCCTGGCAAGCCGCCCGCTTGCGCGGTTCGTCCTGCCTAGCTGAATCGCGTACGCCATGTCCGCGACGCCCGTGCCCCTGCCTTCTTCCGCGTTCGGATAAGCGAGCGGAACTTCCTTCTTCTCTCCATGCGCGGTATGGATGAACACCTGGCCTCCGAAGAAATTGGCGTCGGGGACGTACAGAATGCCCTCCGTTCCGTACACCTCCATGCGAGGAAAATAACCGAATGCTTCTTTCGCCGCCTGCACCGTCGCCACGACGCCGCTGCGGAAATCCAGCACCGCGGAGACGTTCGTCGGCGCCTCCACCGGCACCTTGTGCCTGAAGGCGTGGGATTTCGGATTCGTGACGACGATCTCGCGATGGAGCTGCGCGGCGGAGCCGGATACTCTGCGAACCGGACCGAGCAAGGCGATCAATGCCGTTAAATAATACGGCCCCATATCCATGATCGGATCCCCGCCGAGCTTAAGGAAGTTCTGGAAGTTCGGATGCATGCCGCCCGCGGCATTGCCCATGATGATGTTGGCGCTTGCCGCGTAAGGGGTGCCGATCCAGCCGTCGTCGATCAGCTTCGCGCACGTCTGAATGCCCGCCCCAAGGAACGTATCCGGCGCGCAGCCGACGAGCAGTCCCTTTGCTTCCGCCAGCGCAAGCACCTCGTCCGCCTCCTCGCGATTCAGCGCGAAAGGCTTCTCGGTATAGACATGCTTGCCCGCTTGAAGCGCGCGAAGGTTCAGCGAAGCGTGAGCCGACGGCGCGGTCAGGTTGACGACGATCTCGATCTCGGGATCGCCAAGCAGCTGCTCTACCGTGTATACGTTCGGAATATTGAACTGCTCCGCCTTAAGCCGGGCCGATTCCGGCATCATGTCCGCAACCGCGGTCACCTCGACGATCGAATCGAACATGCCGGTCAAGTTGGTCAAATATACGCCGCTGATCATTCCCGTTCCGATGACGCCTACCTTCACTCTGCGCATGCGTTAACATCCTCTCTCTATTGAATAGATCAACGACAAAAAACAGGCGCTTCCGGCCTGTCCGCTATCGTTGTAGAAGCTGACGAAAGATACCCGCCGTCTCTTCGGCTTGACTTCGAAGCTGCGCATGCGTCCATACGCCCTCCGGCTCAGCTAAATCGCTATGGATAAGTTTCAACATCCATAGCGAGAATACGGCTGCGAACAGCTTATATTCCGCAAGGAATATTCGCCGATCGAGCTTGATACCTAGTTTATCGGTTTCCAGCAGGTAATCTTGCAGCAGCGCGTCCCGCCACTTAAGCTCGGTCTTGCGGGGATATACCGGATGGGTAAGATCGATAAGATGGTACAAATCCCAATGCCGCATATTCAGATGGGCATGCTCCCAATCGATGACGTACAACCGTCCGTTCGCGAACGCATAGTTGCCGACATGCAAATCGCCATGGCAGAAGACGAGCTCGTCCGACAGACTTCTCCGTTCAAGATCCGAATAAAGCTCATCTAGCTTACGAAAATCAATATCGTAACGGGAAGCGACAGCCGTGCATAGCTCACGCTCCGATAGGAGTTCGCCGGCGACCGCTTGGTACGAAGGTTTGAGCCCTTGTAACGGAACGCGGCCCGCATGCTCCAAGCTCGCGCTATGCCAACGGGCTGCGGCTTGGACGACCGCTCGCGCCGTCTCCAAGTCGTATTCATGTCTCAAGCTGCCTAAATCCTCGAACCAAAGCCAGCTTGAACGCTCGTCAACCGTCCCGCCTTTCGTTAGAGGATCTGCCAACAAACGCGGATAAATAGGCGGCAGTTCGCAAAGCAGGTTCTCGTAAATCCATTGCTCGCGAGAATCCGGCGATCGGGGCTTGCGGATGTAGCTTCGTCCATCGTCGCTTCGAATTCGCGATACGATTCCTCCGCCCATCGCCGTGTAGATCGCTTCCTCGCGCCAGCTTGCGGGCAATCGCAAGGCTTGTCCCCCTCAAGGTTCATCAGATGCGATCATTGTATCATAGCGACCGATAATCCCGCGCCATAATGTTTTTCACGTGGCTGGGCCATTTCGAATTGGCCGGGCAATACTTTTTGGCGATCCGCTCCACCGTCGTGTACCCTTTATCCACGTACTTTTCCGCGATAAGTTGTCCGAACATACGGACGCAGTCCGCCTTCGTATCGAAGCTTAGCGCCTTGTTGAAGGCATCGCCGGCGATCGCGTTAAGCCCGAACAGATTGTTCTTGCGCTTGGCGAGCCTGCTCTCTCCGTTACCGCTCTCGAGCTTCATGACCGCGATCGTGAAATAGGCGTTAATGCCGTATTCGTCTTCGATTTCGAGGATCGCTTCCTCCAGCCCATGATTCGCCAAGTCCGTGCCCTCCAGAATCTCGCCGATATCGTCCTCCGTCAGGCCCGAGTCGGACATTACGGTAGAAGTAGGTTTCTTGGGCTCGCCGGCCTCTTCCTCTCGATCGTTCTCTACGCTCTGGCTTGCTGGGTTGTTCTCGGCCGGCAAAGACGCGATTTTGACGATATCGTCTTTCAGCTGTCTCGCATAACCGCCGTGCACGTATCCGCCGTCCTTCAGCTTCAGCCATCCGTTATCGGTCTGGAGCAGCACCTCGATAATCGTGCCTTGGGCGAGCACGTTTACGATTTTCGCTTTCGGATAAGGTTGTGCCCTTACGTTAAGATAATAAGCCGTCGTTTCGTATGTATGCATTTTGACTTCTTCCTGGATGGCCGGATCGCTTGGCGCCTCGCTTGGGGCTGCGATTGGGGCCTCACTTGAGGCTTCGCTTGCTGATGCTGATATCGTCGGTGTGGGCGCCAGCTTCGGCGCGGGCTGCGGGGGAATCGTTATCGGCGGTGATGTAGTGAACGCGCTTAAGCGATTGACGTTCGGCACGCGGGCATACGTATTCGGAGCTGTCGTCGGAACCGTATTGCCGGTAACCGCGGGTGCGTTCGAATGAGGCTCTGAAGCGGCGCTCGCGTGATTAAAGATCGAAGATACGAGATAGAAGCCTAGACACAAAAGCAAAATGCCGCTTATGAAATAGGCCAGCCATTGACGGTGTTCATGGTGCAATCCAACCACCTCTTCGCTTTAAGGTTACAAAGATTGTACCTAGAAGCGAATGAAAAGCTTGTCAAACGGTCTGAGGCGAACTTCTGTTAATTTGTCATATTGCCATAAAAAAACCGCGCAGAGCGCGGATTGGACGTAAAATGATTGTGCGATTATGTCGCCGATTTCGCAGATTAGAAAGATTAGAGACTAAGATTGCACTTCGGTCAGCTCCATGGCGCGGTTCTTCAGACGGGAAGCTTCGGCGGTCTGGCTGATCAAATCCGATATGACGACGCTGTCGCGAATGTTCTTAAGCGTATAAGTCGGCGAGCTGGTGTCCGTGGATAGGATCGTAATATCGCCGAATTTAAGCATTCGTTCGAGGAGGTTCCGCTTCAGCGAGATGTCCCGAATACGATACAGCTGGATTTCCTCGCGCCGCTTCGTGAAGAGGCCCCTCTCGACGATCAGTCGGCGATCCGTGAGCTGATAACGGGTAAAGGTAGGAATCCCATAGTTGAACGGCTTGCCTTCCCATAACGTGTTCTCGGCCTGCATCCTTCGCATCTCTCCCTAAGAATGGATCAATTCCCTTCTATTGTACATGAGGTTGCGAAATCGGCATATCCCTAAATGTATTTCGTCCCTTGACCTTCGAATGCTCGAGCAAATAAGCGAAATCGTTCTCGTTGCGCTTCTGCTCCGCCAGGCGCGTTGCCTCCGCTTCGGCTCGCTTCGCCTCTTGCTTCGCGGCTTCCTCCTGCTTCAGCAGCTCGGTCTGCTGCTTCAGCTTGGCGATCGTATCCGCGCCTAGCAGATCCCGCAAGGTGGCCGGTTTATCGGCCGAATTCGTAGTCGTGGACGGGTTCGTATTCGCGTTCGTCCGTCGGCTGGACGCTTTCTTCTTGTTGCTCATCGAGGGGTTCTCTCCTTATTCGTTCCATCGTTAATATCCGTTGCAGGCGATCGGGGTAGTCGGTATGGATCCCGTCGACTCCCCAACTCGCGGTTGTATCCATGTCGCTTGGTTCGTTGATCGTGTACGGGATGACGGATAGGCCCGCCGCCTTCGCCTTTCGCACGTAATCTTCGGTGATTTTATTGTACGTGACGCCGATCCCGTTTGCATATTTTTTTATTTCTTTAAGCTTCGCTCGCGAAATCGTCGAAGGGTGATTGTACCAGAGCAACTGATAAAGCTGAACTTTCGGAGCAAGCTTTCGCAGCTTTCTCAGGCTTTTCCTGCTGAACGATTGGAAGGCGACGCGATCGGCAAGGCCGTATTGCTCCACCAATGCCCACGTTTTCTCCTCGAGTCCCGGATTGTCCGCGGGCGACTTCGTCTCGAGCAAATAACCCGTTCGGTTGCCGAACGTCTCGAACACATCGCGCAGCAACGGTACTTTCTCGCCCGTATACTCCTCGCGAGCGTAAGCGGGATACTTCGCGTTGAACCAGGAACCGGCATCCAGCGTCTGCACGTCGGACAGCGTCAATCGCCGGATTTCGCCTTTGCCGTTCGTCGTCCGGTTAACCGAACCGTCGTGCATAATGACGATTTCTCCATCCTTCGTAAGCTGCAAGTCGAGCTCTATGAAATCGGCTTTCATCCGGACGGCTAATCGAAAAGCCGATAGCGTGTTCTCCGGCGCGTAACCCGACGCGCCGCGATGCGCGATCGTCAGCGGCGTCAAGTCATCGGCCGCGGCTTCGCCGGTTGCGATAAGAGTCCTGTCGGTCAACGGTATTGGAATCGCGAATAGAATGATGCCTAATAACGCTAGCGCGAGCTTGATCCCTAATCTCGTTCTCTCCTTGTTCATGCTGCAGCCCGCCTCCTGTTGCGTTATGCCGTTCATACGCTTGGGTAGTTATTGAGACCATACGACGATCGTCTGCTGCTGCCTTTCCGCGCCTAGGCTCACTAGCGCTTGCCCGAAATCGGTGTCCATGACGGGTTTGCCGTTCCAACGCTCGACCGTTATCTTGACCAGCTTCTGTCTGCGAATGATCGTTCGGAACGCCTGCAGAAGCAGGTCCGCCCGGCGTTCGGTCGATAGGTCGGAATCGCCCCCCTCGTTCGCATCGTCCGCAGCCAAGGAGAACACTTTCCTGCCCCGGCCTTCGATCCAATACAGCCACCTGTCGCCTTGCAGCAATAAATAGTTGCCGGCATTGCGGGCAAAACTTGCGTATTCGACGTTCTTCGGCCAATCGATCATCCAGCCATACGGGTTCGCGGGATCGGCGGCGCACAGCACCGTCGTTGCCTGCTGTTGCAGCTCGGGGAACGGCAGCCTGACGGCGACGCTCATCTCTCTCGTCGTGAATTGCAGCGAGGACATCCCGCCGATGAACGTACCGCGCGTCAGCACGCCCCACTCCTCTAACCGCTTGAGCGCCGGGTAAAGCTCGTCCCAGCCGAACGGCGCCGTTCGGGCGACCAAATCCTTGTTGATCAATCCGTATACGTTCAACAGATGATGCGCCCAGGATAGCAGCGGCGATGAGGTCGTGTCCCCAGGCTCCTGCGGCTCGGCTAGCGAGCTCGTCGCGTACCATCGCCCAAGTCCTGAGCCCGCCCGCGCCCAATTCGCTTGTTTAGCGTTCGCTTGCAGCCGCAACGGCGCGAACTGGTCGTTAGAGACGCGGCCTTCCCAGACGAGCTCGAGCAAGTCTTGAAGCAGCTCCGTCGGAGTCTTGTCCATCTCGCGGCTTAGCTTGGTCAAGAAGCTGGCTCCGCCCTCCTCCAGTCGCCGCAGCAGCTCCGTATGCTTGGTCGGATACGCGTTCTCCTCCGCGGCCTGCCGAAGGAACGGCAAGTACAGCGGTTTGGAATCCGTCAGGAAGAAAGCGATCTTGCCTTCTTTCTCGTCCGCGTCCTTGCGACCGAGCCACAGCACTTCGCCCGAAGCGCATAGGAGATCCAGATCTTCTTTGCGATAAGGCGCAACTCGAGTCGGGAACACGACGGACTCCCATAGGCTCAGCGGCATATACAGCCCTTGCAGCCGCTCGATGACGGCGCGAAGCCCTTCGCTCCCTTGCTTCTGCGCGCCTTGCAGCGCGTGCTGCATGAACGCGATTCGGCCGCACCAGCGCACCGGATCGACGGGCTCGGCACGGTCGCGCGCATGCTTGATCGACAACCGGACGATTCGCGACGCCACGTTGACGCTGGACCAGATTCGTTCCTCGTCGCTGGCGGCATGAGGCGCTCGTTCGATCAAACGTTGCTCCAGCATCGAATCTACGGCGCGTTCCGCCAGCTCTCTCGTCAGCTTCGGGTAACGTTCGCACAGCTCCTCTTCCGTGAAGGAGATCACATGCTCGGCATAACGTCCAAGCACGAACGCGAGGGACGAAGGATCGTTCGGGAATCCTGCGTATACGTCCTGCTCGTCCGCGCGAATCCATCGGAATTCGCCGTCGCCCGTCAGATCGATCGGAACGGCTCTTCCAGATTGTTGCAATCGCGATAGCCACGCCATCGTCCGATCGCCTGCCAGCTTCGTCAGCTCGCCTGCCGTCAAGTCGCCTCGCCGCTTCAACAAATCGGCCAGCTCATCGGCATTGTCCGGCTTCCTATCCGGTTCGTTGATACGGCGCGACTCCTCCGCGAGCGCATCCCTGCCGATCGCTTCTTGCATCGCTTCGGAACCGAACAGCTGCCCGGCCAGCTCTTTGCTCACGTTCAATAGCTGTAGCTGGATCGTCTCGTCGACGCCGTCGCCCTCGTATAACCGCATGTTCACGTAATCCGCCAGGAATTGCGCCGCCAGCGGAGACGGATACGGCGTCTCCCTGACGATCCACTGTACGCGTCCTTCCGTTAGCGACGCCAGCAGTTGCTTGAGCTCCGTTAGTCCTAAATAGTTATGAAGACATTCCGCCATCGCTTCGCGCAAATACGGAAACTCCGCGGCATACGGCAGCGAGTTGCGCAGCAGCTCTTCTCCGCGCAGCCGCTTCTGCCACATCGGCGTGCGCGTGAAGCTGCGGGACAATAGCAGCGACGTCTCCGCGATGCGGCGGAACGAGATCGCCAGCAGCGGCGATCCGGTAATCGCTTCGACGAGCAGCTCCTCGACGTTCGACGGCGTCACTTGGTAGAGCGCCTGCATCCAAGACGGGTCCCATTCCGGCAGCACGAATTCGATGCCGTTATCTTTGGCGTTGCCATAGACGCGATAAGGCAACAGCTTCTCGAATTGCCGTTCGATCGCCAGCAGCCATGCCCGATTCACTTTGCGTCCGCAATGATTGTGCAGAATAACATGCGTCTGGTTCATGACGTCGCGATAATGCTCGATCACGAGATTCCGGTCCGTCGGCAGCCCGCAGGCGTGATGCTGAGCTCGTATCACGCCTATGAGAGCTTCGGCGGATAATCGATCCAGTCCGTATTCCGCGGCCAGCCAATTGCAGATCGCATCGTCTAAGCTCGTATTCTCGTTGCTCCCGGTAGAATCGTCCGACATTCCGAGCCGGCTTGCCAACTCGCGAATGAACGCGCCGATCCGCTCTCCCATCTCGTAGGACCGACTGCCCGATTCGTTGCGCCAGAACGGCACCTCGCTGAACCGATTGCCCGCCTCGGAGACGTACACGCGATCGTTGCCGATTTCGCGGATCATCCAGGCGCTCGTTCCGAGCAGGAAGACGTCGCCGACTCTGCTCTCGTGGATGAATTCTTCGTCCAGTTCGCCCAGATGGACGCGGCTGTCCAGATGATGGACCGGATAAGCGCCGCTTTGCGGAATCGTGCCCGCCCCGGTCACCGCCGCCATAAGCGTGTTGCTTCTTGCGCTGATAACGCCGGTGTCCCTGTTCCATTCGACAAGCGGTCTTACGAACGGATAGAAACCCGCCAGCACGCCGAGCGCTCGTTCGAATTCCGTCCTAGTGATTTGGCGATAGCTGTCGCTTCCGCGAACGAGACGGAACAGCTCCCCGGTTTGCCAATCGTCGGAAGCGGCGGCCGCGACGATATGCTGCGATAGCACGTCGAGCGGCTGCTCGGGTATGCGGATGTCTTCGATCTCGCGATTAGCGATAAGCTTGCTTAATACGGCGATCTCTGGGAGCGCCGTCTTCTGCCGGGCGATCAGCAAGCCTCGGCTCGCTTCGCCGACGCCGTGTCCCGCTCGCCCGATACGCTGAATGCCGCGAGCGGCTTCCTGCGGAGAGTCGATCTGAATGACGAGATCGATATGCCCGACGTCAATGCCGAGCTCAAGCGAAGACGTAGCGACGATGCATCGCAGCTCGCCCGCTTTGAGCAGCCGTTCGACCTCCAGGCGACGTTCCTTCGAGATGCTGCCATGATGCGATCGCGCCATCTCGTATCCGACATGATCGTTCAATCGCAGGCACAGCCTCTCGCAAAGCCGCCTGCTGTTCACGAACAGCAGTACGGAGCGGCAGCCTTCCATCGCCTGCATGATCCGATCCAGCAGCGGCAGCCATACGCCTTCACGCGTCGCGGCGCTTCGGCTCATGTCGGGCATCGATACGGCGATCTGCATCTGTTTGCGCATGTCGCTCCGCACGATTGCGACGGGACGCGGATTCAACGAAGAATGTGCATCTTCTTCCCATCCCCCAAGGAAAGCTGCGACACGTTCGATCGGCTGCTGCGTCGCGGATACGCCGATCCGTTGCGGCGACTTCCCGCACAAATGCGTAAGCCTCTCCAGCGATAAGGACAGATGCGCTCCCCGCTTCGAGGCGGCAAGATCGTGGATTTCGTCTACGATCACTTGCTCCACCGTCTTCAGCATGGCGCGGCCTTTATCCGAGATCAGCAGCAAGTAGAGCGATTCCGGGGTCGTAATGAGCAGCTCCGGCGGACGGCGCAGCATCGCGGCGCGCTTGCTCTGCGGCGTATCTCCCGTACGCACCTCGCATCGGATGCCGGGCCAATCCGCTTGCTGCTCGGCCGCACGCGAATCGAGCTGCTCCACGAAGCCGACGACGTGGTGGTGAATATCGTTATTAAGCGCTTTAAGCGGCGTTACGTACAAGACGCGAACGCCCCGAGGCGCGGAATCCTGCGTATTCGAATAGGCGAGCCGATCCAGGCAAGGCAACAGCGCCGCTAGCGTCTTGCCCGAGCCGGTAGGTGCGGCGATTAGCGTATGGTTGCCCGACCGGATCGCTTGCCAAGCTTCCAGTTGCACGTCGGTCGGCTCCCCGAACGTCTGCGCGAACCATTCGGACAGTACAGGGTGGAACGGTAACTTACTTTGCGATCTATCCACCGGAGCTTCCCTCCTATAGAAGGATTTCGTTAGGATGAAGTATTCGGTAGAGCACCCGGTTTTCCCTACTTAAGCCGGCCTTAAACCGTAATCCATATAATCCGGGTCCGAGCCTTTCGTTTCTTTGCCAAGGAACAGTACCGATAACGCGCCGATGACGATCGCGACGAAAAACACGATGAATACCGCGGTGACCGCCGTTCCGCCCGAGATCAGCATCCCGACCAGGTAGGGTCCGATCACGCCGCCGATGCGGCCGATCGACGCGGCAAGACCGACTCCCGTCGAGCGCACCGTGGTCGGATACAGCTCCGGCGTATAGGCGTACATCGCGCCCCATGCGCCAAGATTGAAGAACGACAAGCAAATTCCGGCCGCGATGAGCATGCCTTCCGTCGTCGCGACGCCGAACCATACCGCGCTCGCTCCCGTTAGCATCAAATACGTGGCGAGCACGAACTTCCTGCCCAGCTTCTCGATGAGATAAGCCGCCGTGAAATAACCCGGCAACTGCGCTAGCGTAATGATGAGCACGTACTCGAAGCTCTTGACGAGTCCGAAGCCCTTCAGCAGCATGACGGAGGGCAGCCACAGGAACATCCCGTAATACGAGAAAACGACGCAAAACCAAAGCACCCAAAGCATAATGGTCGACCGACGATGCGGAGAAGACCATACGGCGGACATCCGTTCGCCGAAACGAAGCTTCTTCGTACGCTGTCTCGCTAGAAACCGCGGGGAATCGCTGATCGTTCTTCTAAGCACGAGCGCGTATAAGCACGGAATCGCACCGATCAAGAACGCGATGCGCCAACCGTAGTCCGGGATGACGAAGTAGGCGATAATCGCCGATAAGATCCATCCGATCGCCCAGAAGCTTTCGAGCAGCACGACGGCCCTGCCCCGATCCGATGCCGGAACCGATTCGGAGACGAGCGTGGACGCGACCGGAAGCTCCCCGCCTAAGCCGAAGCCCGCCACGAACCGCAACAGGCATAGCATCATGAAACTGGTCGCAAAAGCCGAAAGTCCGCTCGCAATCGAGAAAATGACAAGCGTCCACAGCAGCACCGCCTTGCGGCCCAGCTTGTCCGCAAGCGTGCCGGCCGCGAAGGCGCCGACGGCCATGCCGATCGAGTTGACGGCCGCGACTAACCCGATCTGATGCGGCGCCAGCTTCCATTCGACGGCCAGCGCCGCCACGATGAACGAGATCATGCCGATATCCATCGCGTCGAACAACCAGCTGATGCCCGCGCTGAACAGCAGCCTTCGCTGCTTTGGCTCCTTCAGCAAAGTCGATTGAGACATATTTATCCTCGCTTTCCATCCTTATTCTCCCGTAGTGTTACCCAAAACCCGCGTTACATGAGAAAACCCCCGCGATTTCGTCGCGGGGGCGGTCGTATCCGTCCTTCTATGGAGCCTTAGTTGTATGAAGTACAGTTAATCATATAAAAATCGTTCATACCAACCAATTACTGCACCGAGTACATCTAAACGATCTCTCTATCGAAAATAATAACGGTTTCCTCCGAATTAACGGTACTCTGTGCAGTTAACATTTTTATTTCCAATCACTCAATCGAATTAACAGCATTCTGTACTGTAACCTAGTTGTGAGGGAAACACCAGCGCCAATCCAACTATATCCGCACCTCATTATTGCCCCGTCGTCTGAAGATCCCGCAGGTTCTGCACGTTGAATAGCCTCGCGTACCCGCCGCCGAGCCGCATGAGCTCTTCGTGCGTTCCTTTTTCCTTGATCTCGCCGTCCTCGATCAGTACGATCTGGTCCGCGTGCGTGATCGTGGACAGGCGGTGAGCGACGATAAGCGTCGTACGGTCTTTGGCCAGCTTGTCGAGCGACTCTTGGATCAAATGCTCGGATTCGAGATCGAGCGCGGACGTGGCTTCGTCCAGCACGAGTATGCGCGGATTTTTCAAGAACACGCGCGCGATCGCGACCCGCTGCTTCTGTCCGCCGGACAGCTTGACGCCCCGCTCCCCAATCTCGGTATCGTAACCGTTCGGAAGCGCCGTGATGAAATCGTGCGCGTTCGCCGCGATAGCCGCTTGCACGATTGCTGCGTCGTCGGCATCGGGGTTGCCGAACAGGATGTTGTCGCGCACGCTGCCGCTGAACAGGATATTATCCTGCAGCACCATGCCGATATGTCCCCGCAAGCTCTTAAGCGTAATGTCGCGTATCGGTATGCCGTCCAATCGAATCGTTCCCTCTTGGATGTCGTAGAAGCGAGGCAGCAGGCTGATTAGGGACGACTTGCCGCCGCCGCTCATGCCGACGAACGCGACCGTCTGCCCGGGCTCGATCGTCAACCGAATCCGGTTCAGCACCCATCCCCCGGAGTCCTTATACTTAAAGCTAACGTCGTCGAACTCGATCCTGCCTTGAACATGATCGATCGGCTCCGCGCCCTTTTCGTCCACGATGTCGTACGGCTCATGCATGAACTCGACGACGCGCTCGAGCGATGCGCTCGCTTGCGTCAGCTCCGTGGAAGAGTTTACGAGTCTGCGCAGCGGCGTGTAGAGACGATCGAGATAAGCGAAGAACGCCATGAACGCCCCGATCGTGAGGTTATCGTGAATCACCTGGTATCCTCCGTAAGTCAGCACGGCAAGCGGCGCCAAGTCCGTCAGCGTATTGATGACGGCGTTCGTCCGGGCGTTCCACCGCGTCAGCGCAAGCGCCTTGCTCAGGAAGTTCCGGTTGCGATCGGCGAACCTCGCCGCTTCTTCGCTTTCCAGCGTGAAGCTCTTGGTCACCGCGATCCCGTTCACCCGCTCGACGAGATAGCTTTGCATGTCCGCCAGCGCTTGCGATCTCGCCTTCGAATGACCTTTGAGCCGCTTATATAGCTTCTTGACGGCAAGCCCGTAGAAAGGCAGCACGGCAATCGCCACCAACGTCAGATCGACGTCCATATAGAACATGAAGCCTAGCGCGATCACGAGCGTGAACATGTCGAGCCACACGTTCATGAGTCCCGTCTCGACGATGCTCTTCGTCTGCTCGGCGTCGTTGATCATCCGGGAGATGATTTCCCCCGTCTTACGGTTCTGGTAGTAGCTGAGCGACAGCTTCTGAACGTGGGCATACAAGTAATTTCGTAGATCGTACAAGATGCGGCTGGTCGTAAGCTGAGCGAAGTATTGACGCAAATATTCGACCGGCGCGCGCACGACGACGAACAGGGCGAACGCGCCAAGCATCGCGTAGACAAGCCGCTCCACCTTCACGTCGGTCGGCAGATCGCCGAGCAGCAAGTCGTCCACGACGTATTTCATGATAATCGGCAGCGTGAGCGGAATGCCGAACTTGACCATCCCGATGACGAGCGTCATCGCGATCGACTTCCAATAAGGTTTGACGAATCGATAATAGGTAACGAAGCTTCTCATGCTGTTCCTTCCCGCGCCAATAGGCGCAACAATTACTATTTAAATATCAAATCTATCAACGGCTCGATGTGCTATAATCGATAAGTTGTTCACTTATACGTTTATGATCTCAGGAGGCTGGCACGACCTACATCATGATGACACCGCACAGAAATCCCCCGATTCCCCCGCTCATTCCGTTAATCGTCGGGATGATCGCCATCTCGTTCGCGCCGATTCTCGTACGCTTGTCGGATGCGGAAGTATCCGTCCAAGCGATGTATCGCATGCTCTTCACCGTCTTGCTTATGCTGCCCTTCGGCCGCAAGCAGTTGAAGTCGGCAAGCTCGATCTCGGGCAAAGACTGGGTTTTGCTAGTCCTAGCCGGCGTATTCTTGGCTTTGCACTTCCTTTTATGGATGGCTTCGCTCGATTATACGTCCATCGCCAGCTCGACGATCATCCTCGCGCTTGAGCCGGTGTTCGTCATGGTCGGCGCTTATTTCTTATTCAAAGACCGGATTCGCAAGCTGGCTTTATTCGGCTTAGTCATCGCGCTGGTCGGCACCTGCTTCGTCAGTTCGGGCGATCTCGTTCTCTCGGATACGGCGTTCACCGGGGACTTATTGTCGTTCTTCGGTACGCTTGCGGTCGTCTTCAACATGCTGATCGCCAAAAGAATACTGACGCGCGTGCCGTCTTTCGTCTACAGCATCGTCGTATTCGTCGTATCGGCCGTCCTGTTCGCGGGTTATAACCTGGCAAGCGGAATTTCCTTTTCCGGTTACCCGGCCAAGGAATGGCTCGTATTCCTGCTTCTCGCCATCGTCCCTACCGTCTTCGGTCATTTAATCTTCAATTGGCTGCTCCAATATTTGGCGACAACGACGGTATCCATGTCCGTGCTTGCGGAGCCGGTAGGCGCCAGCATCCTCGGGATGTTCATATTCGGCGAAATGATTACGGTCTTTCAACTGGGAGGCGGCGCGCTCGTCATTGCCGGTTTGCTGTTCTACCTGCGCTCGGAGCAACGGGCGACGGCTTAACGGAATCATACGATACAAGCACGAAAACCCGCGGCTTCGCGGGTTTTTCGCGTCTTAATGGGAATGCTTAAGGTGCTGCAGCGTCAGCGAAAAGATCTGTTCGATATGCGCGTCGTCCAGCGAATAATAGACCGTCTTCCCAGCTTTGCGCCGTTTGACGATTCTTAAGTTGCGCAAATAACGCAGCTGATGCGACACGGCCGACTGCCCCATGTCGAGCAATACGCACAGATCGTGAACGCATAACTCGTTAATGAGCAAAGCGCCGATCAGCTTCACTCTCGTCGGATCGCCGAGCGCCTTGAACATTTCGGCCAGCTCTACGGCCGAAGCCTCGTCGACCATTCGGTTTTTGACCGTCGATAAATCCGTATCCGTACCCGCGCAGCTATCTTCGCATAGCTCGACGGCTTGTTTGTCCATCATTCTTATACCACCTTACGCTCGCGCTCTTGCCCTTCATTATAGCGGTTCGAGCGCGACTGTAAAAGGCTTCACCGATAACTTCGTCTTAACATATGAATAATTGTTCATTTGTTATTGACAACCTGGACGGTTCTAGAATAATATATGAGCAAACATTCATATGTTACCGAGGTGAGCAAGATGACACATCCAACGGTTCCATTGCACGATCCTTGCTGCAGCACGGATGATTCGAATGCCAAGTCTAAACACGAACACGAGCTCAATCATGATCACGATCATCCGCACGAACATGATCATGCGCACGGCCATAACCATGACGGACACGGACACGATCACGACCACGACCACGACCACGGCGGCGGAAACCGCATGCTGTGGCTGCTGCTCGCATCCGCCGTCGGCTATTTCGCGGCGCTTGCCCTAGACGGCCACGCGAGTAACGCCATCGTACTTCCTCTCTATATCATCGCTATCATACTTAGCGGCTATAGCACGTTCCTCCGCGGCTTACGCAATCTGGCGAAGCTTCGCTTCAACATCGATACGCTCATGACGATCGCGCTGATCGGCGCCGTCTCCATAGGCGAATGGAAGGAAGCCTCCCTCGTCGCTATCCTGTTCGGGTTGAACGAGCTGCTCGAAGGAATCGGGATGGACAAAGCACGCAACGCCATGGGCAAACTGCTCGCAATAGCGCCCGTACAGGCCTTGAAGCTCGAAGACGGCGTTGAGACGATCGTTCCGATTGCGCAGCTTCGCGTAGGCGATACGGTCATCGTCAAACCCGGCGACAAAATTCCTTCGGACGGAATCGTTCTATCCGGCAACAGCTCGGTGAACGAAGCAGCCATTACCGGGGAATCGCTGCCCGTCGACAAGTCCGTAGGCGATACGGTTCTTGGCGGCAGTATTAACAATGAAGGCATGCTGCGACTCACGATTACGAAAGCTTACGCGCAGTCCGCGCTGGCGACGATCATGAAGCTCGTGCAAGAAGCGCAAAAGCAACGTACGCCGACGGAGCTGTTCATTAACCGATTCGCGAAGTGGTATACGCCGCTTATCATGGCCATCGCCGTGGTCGTCTTCCTCTTCCCTCCCCTGGCGCTCGGGAAGGATTGGCTCGAATCTCTATACGAAGCGCTCGCCGTATTGATCGTCGGCTGTCCTTGCGCGCTCATCTTGTCGTCGCCGATCGCCATTCTATCGGGTATAACGCGAAGCGCAAGGCTCGGCGTCCTCGTCAAAGGCGGCGCCTACTTGGAGACGCTGGGCAAGCTGGACTCGCTCGCCTTCGATAAGACCGGCACGTTAACGAAAGGCGAGCCTCACGTCGTACGCGCGGTCGTCTACGACGAAGAACGGTTTTACACGGTGGCAGGCGCCATCGAGCGGAGCTCTACGCACCCGATCGCGAAAGCCGTTATGAAGCATTTGGAATCGTTAGGCGTGGAAATGAAAGAAGCCGAGGATGTTCGAGCCGTGGCGGGGCAAGGAATGACGGCCGTATTCGAGGGACAACGCTATTGGCTCGGGAACGAGCGCGGGATCGCGCACGTCTCGCTGACGGACGAAGCGTCCGCCGCCCTGGCGCGAATGAAAGATGAGGCGCTGACGATCGTCGCCGTCGCCGACGAATCGCGGGTACTCGGCCTGTTCGGCATCGCCGACGAGCTTCGCGAGGAAAGCCGCGACGTCGTCGCCGAGCTGCATCGCAGCGGCATTCGCAAGACGGTCATGTTGACGGGCGATCATCCGCAAATCGCGAAGCGAGTGGCCGAGACTGTCGGCGTTAGAGAAGTTCATGGCGGCCTGCTGCCCGAGGATAAAGTAAACCTGGTGAAGAAGCTTGCGGAGCGCGGCACGGTCGGCATGATCGGCGACGGCATTAACGATACGCCTGCGCTTGCGACCGCCCAGCTCGGCATCGCGATGGGCAAAGGCGCGGACAGCGCGATCGAGACGGCGGATATCGTGCTGCTGCAGGATCATCTCGGCAAGCTGCCCGCCGCCATTCGGATCGCCAGACGGGTGAACCGTATCGTGAAGTTTAATATATCGGTCTCCATCGGTCTGAAACTGCTCGCCCTCCTGCTCACGATTCCAGGCTGGCTCACGTTATGGGTAGCCATTCTGTCGGACATGGGCGCGACGATCTTCGTCACGTTCGTCAGCCTGACCGTATTGCTGCCCGGCAAGGATCAGAGCTGAAACAGCGACAGGACGACGCCGATCAAGAACCCGCACAGCGCGCCGTTGACGCGAATCCATTGCAGGTCTTTGCCGACCTTGTCTTCGAGCATAGCCACCAGCTCTCGGTCGTCCATTCTGTCGACGTTCTCTCTCACGAGCGCGCCGATCCGGTAATGGTTCGACTCTACGATATGAACGATGAAGCCCAAGAGGCGGTCCTCCCAGCGAGCGATCGCCTCGGCATTGTTACCGGCGATCCGTACGATCGCGCGATAACCGGAGAACACGGCTTTGCCGCCGCGTTCCTTCTCTTCCTCAAGCCTCGATACGATCGCCGCGCGCGCCTGTTCGAGCGCCTCGGCAATCATTCGGCCTCCGTCCTCGCTTTGAATCATGCCGCTCAAACCTTTATTTAACCTCGTTAACTTCTCGTCGTCGTTCGCTAGCTTATACAATTGCTCGCGCAGCTCGCGCACGATCATCTCTCGATTCCCGTTATGCGGCTGCCGCAAATCATGGATCGCGGAAGTCAGCATCCCTTGCAAGATCGCGCCAAGCTTCTCTTCGCTCATAAAGCCGGATATCGCCTGGACGGCGAAGCCCATGAAACCGCGCACGTTGACCGCCGACAGCTTCTCGCTGGCCATCTGCCCGAGCCGATACGCGGTTTCGGGCTTCTCCACCCAGTCCGCCGCCTTATCGAGCGCGAAATCAAGCGCCTTCTCGTCCATTCGCTCTTGAAGGGCGTAAGCAAGCGCCGACTCGGCGGCCGGCTTCATCTTCATATCGCGCGCGCAACTTGCCAGCAGGTTCTGAACCGCCGGCGCGGCTTGATGAACCGGCAGACCGCGCGCGAGCTCCGTCGCCGCTTCCAGCAAGGCGACCCGGTTGCGGCGTCTGCGGAGTAGCTTGGCCAATCCCATCGTCGCCATGCGCAAAATCCGCCATCCGCGTAGCTTGTTCGTAATGCTGGTTTTGTTCAGCAGCTCGTTCTCCATCGACGAGACGAGCGACTGCACGATTCGGTCTTTGTTCTTGAGCAAGAGCGACGTATGCGGAATCGGCAGGCCTAGCGGATGGCGGAAGAGCGCCGTCACCGCGAACCAGTCCGCGATGCCGCCGACCAGTCCGGCTTCGAAGCCGCCTTGCAGAATTTTTTGTGTAGTGCTGTCCGGCATGAAGAGCGACGCAACGAACCCGGCGGCCATGACCGCTAACGAGATGCCGGCGATGAATTTGGATTTCATGACAATGCCTCCCCGTTGCCAAGCAGCGCGTTATTGTACGGTGACATAAGCTAGCAACAATGCCGCGGTGTTCACGATCGCGTCCGCATGAGTGCGTTCCATGCCGTGCGAAGCGTGCACGCCCGGTCCGATCAACGCGGCGCGAATATTGCTGCCTCCCCTTAACGCGGCGGACGCGTCCGAGCCGTAGTACGGGTAAATATCGACGGCATGCGGGATTTCCAGCTCCTTTGCCAACTCGATCAACCTCGAGGTCATTCCATAGTCGTACGGACCCGAAGAATCTTTGGCGCAGATCGAGACGTCTCGCTCCGTCGCCGACAGATCGTCCCCGATCGCTCCCATATCTACCGCGATCATCTCCGTAATGTCGGCCGGAATGTGCGAGGAGCCGTGACCGACTTCCTCGTACGTCGAGAATATGAGTTTCAACGTTTTCGTCGGACGCACGCCCTCTCTTGCCAGCCATTCCATCAACCCGAATAAGGCGGCGACACTCGCTTTATCGTCGAGATGGCGGGACTTGACCCAGCCGTTATTGAGCAAGCGCGCCCTCGGATCCCAGGAGACGAAGTCGCCGACGGCGATTCCCAGCTTCTCGGTCTCTTCTTTCGAAGAAGTCGCCTCGTCGATGCGGATTTCCATATTCGCCTCTTCCCGCTTCCAATCCCGGGCGTCGGAATACACGTGAACGGAAGGTTTCGTGGACAGCACCGTTCCTTCATACGTTCGCCCGTCTCTCGTATGGATCCGGCAATACTCCCCTTCCACCGTATGCATGGCGTAGCCGCCGACCGGCGTGAAGCGCAGCATGCCGTTCGGCTTGATCGAACGGACCATAGCGCCAAGCGTATCCACGTGGGCCGTCAGACCGACGACTTCATCCGGATCGACGCCTTCGATCGTTACGATGCCGTTGCCTTTCGGAGTCATTCGCATGTCGTAGCCGAGCTTCTCCGCTTCGGCTCTGACCAGAGACATGATCTCCATGCAATAACCGCTCGGACTCGGCGTCTCGAGCAGCATACGCAGCGTATCCAGCATATAGGTTCGGTTCAATTCCGGTTTCACGTTCGATGACATCGCTAAACCCCCTGTTGACATTTTGCGGTAACGGTATCTATAATAAGCACATCTTACTCAAGGAGGTCGATGTCATATGTTGAGCTACGTTTCGATTGTTTCGGTCGCAAGACAGCTTCATATGACCCGGCCTCTACGGACCGCTTTCTGATCGACCGTTATCGTTGATCGACGCTGCCGCATGGACCGGATCGGTTCCATGCGGTTTTTTTGTGCTTTGCCGGCCGCAGGAATATTTCCTGCGGTTTTTTCTGCATTTTAACCTAATCGACGCTTAAAGGAGCGACTCATTTGAATCCACATCCGAATCCACTCTTAGAACAATACGGCTGGAACGAGCATTGGGATGCGATTGTCACCCAGTCGGAAGATAAAATCCGCGGTTTACTTCCCGCTAGAGTCATTGCCCAGCATTCGCATTCGTACCAAATCATGACGCATGACGGAGAGCATACTGCGGTCGTAACCGGCAAATACACCTATACGGCCGTGCAACCCAGCGACTTTCCTGCCGTCGGCGACTGGGTCTTGACCGAGCCGATGCCGGGCGAATCCCGGTCCGTCATCCATGCCCTTCTCCCCCGCCGATCCGCGATGACTCGCCGGGCGGCGGGGAACGTGGAGGCGGAACAAGTGATCGGCGCGAATATCGACTACTTGTTCATCACTTCGGCTCTTAACCAAGATTTCAATATCCGTAAAATCGAGCGCTACTTAATCGCGGCATGGGAAAGCGGCGCAACGCCGGTCGTCCTGCTGACGAAAGCCGATCTGTGCCCGAATCCCGATGCTTATCTCGCGCAAGTCGAACAGGCGGCTCCCGGCGTTCCCGTGCACTTCGTGAGCGCCTTGCACGATCAAGGCATCGAACAGCTGCGGCCGTACTTGCGCACTGGGGCGACGATCGCCGTCACAGGCTCCTCCGGCGTCGGCAAGTCCACGCTGCTCAATTGGCTGGCGGGACAATCTCGCATGGCGACATCCGACATTCGCGAGAGCGACGCCCGCGGTCGCCATACGACGACGCACCGGGAGCTGTTCCCGTTGCCTTGCGGCGCGCTCGTCATCGATACGCCCGGCATGCGAGAGCTGCAGCTATGGGATTCCCAAGACGGCTGGCAGCAGGCGTTCTCGGACATCGAAGCCCTGGCCGCGCAATGCCGGTATCGCGATTGTCGACACGAATCCGAAGCCGGCTGCGCCGTCGCCGAAGCGATCGCGAGCGGAGAGCTGGATGCCGGAAGGCTCGTCAACTACAAGAAGACTGCCCGGGAGCTGGCGCGGCAAGCGAGCAAGGAGATCAAAGCGCAGAGCAAGCAAGCCGCCAAGAAGTCGAAGTCTGCCGCCAGAACCCGCAAGCCTTCGCGTTATTACGCGGAAGAGCTCGATTAATCTTCGCCGCGGAACGAGCGGCCGTGATAATCGCTAATATACTTGAATAGCTTACGGCCGTCGGACGGGATACCCGCGTCCGGCACGAGAGGAAAGTACATCGCCTGATAAGGCTCCGGCACCCATATGTATTGGTGGACGTATTCGGTCAGCACGAATCCGCACTTTTGCCAGAATCGCAGACGGCTTACGTCTTCTGGAGTCTGGCCGTACTCGACTTCGATCAGCAAGCCGTCGGCCGACAGCTCTTCCGCCGCCCAGCTCTTGATCTCGCCGAGCAACGCTTGTCCGACGCCTTTACCTCTTAGGTCATCGCGAACGGCCATGTAATCGATCAGCAACAGCTTGCCTTGCGCGACCCTGCCGGTTATGGCCATGGCGATCACGCCTTCATCATCGCATACAACGTGCAAGTAAGCGATAAGCTTGCGGAACATCGCGACGAGTATATGCTCCGGTTTGCCTTCGGGGAACGCTTGCCGATACAGGCTAAGCGCACCCGGCCAATACCGGTCGTCCAGCTTGCCCTGCGTAATCATGAACGCGAACTCCTCCCTGCTCAGCATCGCCTGAATGAACGCAAAAATACGCCCGAAGGCGTATCGATCAAGTGCCGAATCTTCGGCGGTAATCGCATCTGCGGCACAGCTCTTCGACGACCTCGCGTCTCGAGAAACCGTCGTACATCCGCTTCGCCCGATCGCCTTCGATAATTTCGGCGAAAGGCTTCTCGTGCACGTTGCCCAGGTTAATGACGCCTTCCCCATCCAGGCAGCACGGGATGACCGTACCGTTCGATAGGATGCCCGCTTGATTGCGAAGCCCGTGGCAGAAGCCTCTGCTCAGATCCTCTTCTTCCGTCAGCGCCGGCCATACGAATTCCGTCTCGTGGTTGACGTAGATCCGATCCGCGATCCGAATGCCGCTGCCGCGCTTGAAATGGTCGTCGATCTTGTAATCAAGACCGAATTCGCGCTCGATGATATCCAGCACTTCCCGGTTCCGGTCGCGCGCCAAATTCGTCTCGTTATCGGAGGCGAGATTCCATAGACGCAGCGAGATGAGAACGTTCGACTGAGCGACCGCTTCTTGGGCGAACCGAAGCACGCTTAGGACATAACCTTCCTTGTCCTTGGAGCCCGGATGTCCGTCCCAGCTATGAAGCGAGAAGTTGATTTGCCGCAGCGCGGGCTTGCCTAGAATCTTATGGCCCGCTTTGTGCAGCAACGTGCCGTTCGTCGTCAAGTTCACCTTCAGCCCTCGGTCATGGCTGAGGTCGAGCAGCTCGTCGATCTTCGGGTGCAGCAGCGGCTCGCCTTTAACATGAAAGTAGATATGGTCGGTATAAGGCTTAACCTCGTCCAATATATGCGTGAACTTGTCTACTTGGATGAAAGTCGCTTTGCGCTCCGTCGGCGGACAGAACGTGCAGGAAAGGTTGCAGACGCTCGTAATTTCGACGTAAAACTTTTTGAATCTTTTCAAGGTATATGCTCCAATCGGACATGCGTAAGTAACGATACTCCCATTATACCAAGCTCGGTCCGGATTAGGAATGACGGCGAGCGCTGTCAAGACTTGTCATCGTAATAGATATGATGCGCATCGAGCTTCCCGTCTTCGATCGTTAAGATCGCAAAAGAGTACAGCGGCTGTCTTCTTTTGTCCGTCGGAGACCCGGGATTGAGCACGACCGTCTTGCCGAGTCGCTTCAGCACCGGCGTATGGGAATGTCCGTAGACGATAACGTCGACCCGTTGTCCCCGGAAAGCTTCTATCGCTCTCGCCTCGGTCGCGACCGACTTGTTCGTGCCGTGACCGTGAATGAGGGCGATCGTGCAGCCGCCTAGCTTGAGCAGCTTCTTCAGGCCGAACTTCTTGCGCAGCTCGGGACCGTCGTTGTTGCCGGAGACGCCGTATGTCGGCGCATAAGCGGTCAACGTCGAGATCACGTCCGTGCTGGTCCAATCGCCCGCGTGCAGGATCGCGTCCGCGTCCGCGAGCTCCGCGATCAGCCGATCGGGAAGCTTCTTGCTCATCCTGGGCATATGCGTATCGGAAATGACGACGATTTTCACCCGCATCACCTCGATTCTTATCATTTACAGCATACCATGCGACAGATCGTCTGTTGAAGAAGCATCGCCATATGCGTTAAAGGGACGCTTGGATAGCCCAAGCGCCCCTCTATTAACGATCTTATCTTATTTATACTGCTCCTTCACCTCGACTAAAACTCCAAGCGCGCTCGAGGTGTCGAAATATTCATACGCTTCATAGCCCTTCTCGTGTTTGAATAGAGATTCAAACCCCGCGTTTTTCATCGTTTGTTCGTCGTTCTCTAAAGGTCCGTCCGACAACAAACAGATGGAGCAAATGGACGTGCCGTGTTGTTGCAACCAAGCTGCCCACGGATCATTATGGCCTAAAGGCTGAATAATTTCAAACCAGAAATTATCGCTGAACACGCTCTCTACCTTCATGGGGGTATCCGTGATGTCGGCGCCTTTATACTTCATATAAGGCGTTCTTACCTCTTTATGCTCCGTATGATGCTCCGCAGGCTCTTTCCCCGTGCCTAGCAAAGTCTTATAGGCGGAAACCGTTTTGTCCAAATCGTCCGTTACGACAATCACTTTAATGATTTTCGTCGAAGATAGCGTCATATCGTTCTCTCCCTTATGTTGGTTTAATCTATTTATCTATTGGTGAATCCGCCGTCGGCTATAATTTCGGCGCCCGTCACGTACGAAGATTCGTCGGACGCCAAGAACAAGGCTATATTCGCGATCTCGCTAGGCTGTCCGATATGTCCGATCGGCAGCTGCGCAACGATATGGTTGCGCAGCTCGTCATCGCCGCCTACGAATTCCGTGAACGCCTTCGTATCCGTCGGCCCGGGGCTTATCGCGTTCGCTCGAATCCCCTTCTCCGCAAGTTCTCCCGTGAACGAACGCGCCAGAGACCTGACCGCGGCTTTCGCCGCATTATAGACGCTGGAGTTTTTCCCGCCTTGAAAACCTGCGATCGACGAGATCAGAACGATGGAAGATCGATCGGACATATAGGGAAGCAGCTTCTGCACCGTGAAGAAAGCCGAAAAAACGTTAAGGTTCATCGTCAAATGAAACTGCTCGGGCGTGACGTCCGTAATCGGGCTTTGCGGTCCGTTACCCACGACCGGCAGAACGGCTTTTAACGGGCGCCCCGTTGCTTTGACGGCTTCCGCTATTTTATCTAGATCGTCCACGTTCGTGGCATCGACCTCTAGAATATCGATGACTTGGCGGTTTCCCTCGAAATCTTTTTTTAGGGTTTCAATACGGCGACTAGCCATAATCACATCGGCGCCTTCGCTGATGAACCGTTCCGCGATCGCCCTGCCGATTCCGTTCGCCGCGCCCGTGACGACGACCAACTGCTTATCCAATGACTTGCTCATACGCAATCCTCCTGCACCGTAGCTCAAACTTCTTTTTCGCCGAGCGACCAATTTTCCGCGTTGTTCTCCACGACGCACACGAGGATATCGTCGCGCCGGATTCCGACGTCGACCAGCCTCTTCGTTAGCTCTTTATACGTGGTTTTCTTCTGCTCACGCGAGAACATATTCACCATCGTAATTCGAATGACGATCAAATCCCGTCTATCGCGATCGTCGTAAGTCGGCGAGAATAGGATCTCCCCTTCGTCGCGCGGCCTGAACAATTGGAACAGATCGGTTGGATCCATACCTAGACCCGCAATCAACGATTGATGAATGGCGTTCGATATGTCTCTCCCTTTTTCTCTGAACACCGATCGATGTAAGTCGACTTGAATCAACGGCACCGTGAACACCTTCTATTCGCTTATTTCAGGGCACCTGCGCTCATGCCCTTCTCGAAACTCTTCTGCATGAACAAGTACACCATGATGACGGGTATTGCCGTGAGCACGGCTGCCGCCAGGATCTTCGTCTGATCGTTCGTAAACTCGCCTTGGAAATATTGCGGAAGCAGCGTTACCGTCTGCATATCCGGGCTCTGCAAGAACAATAGCGGCAGCAGATAGGTGTTCCAAGAATTGATGAGCGTCAATACGATAATGGATGCCGCGATCGGCTTCGTAAGCGGAAGAATGACATACCAGAACGTCGAGAACACGCTCGCTCCGTCAATTCTCGCCGCCTCCATTAACTGGCTGGGAATGCCGCTGTTGAAGTTTCTGGCCAGCAGAATGGTAAACGGCAGCTGCAATGCCGCGGTAGGTAGAATAACGGCCCAGAAGGTGTTGAACATATGAAGCTTCTGGAACGTGACGAACAGCGGAGACAGCAGGATGACTTCCGGCAACGTCAACGCGACGAGAATCAACCAGAAGAACACTTCTTTGCCGAATATGCGCAGTTTCGCGAACCCGAAGCCGGCCGTCATGCTGAATGCATAAACCAGCGCAATGACGCCTGCCGATATGAAGAGCGAGTTTCTAAAATAGATCGGAACGACGCCCGTGTCCCAGACCGCCTTATAATTAAGCCACCCCGTTCCGCCGAGCGAGCCGATAAACATTTGCACAAGCGGAATCACGTAAGGGATCGTTAGGAGTAGCAGTACGATTTGCAAGACGATTTTGCTTTTTAAGCTTCTCGTTTCGAACATCTTATTTCTCCCCTCCTTTATTCATCCGGTTAACCAGGATGGCGCCGCAGATCGCGAGTATAAGGAGCATGACGGATATGGCTGCCGCATAACCAAGATGGGACTGCCTGATACCCTGTCTGAAAATATACGTGCCTAAAAATTCGGTTGCATGGTTGGGCCCGCCTGTCGTAATCAGATATGGAACGTCGAAGGTTTTCAGAGAACCGATAATCCCGAGCATGGCCAGTGAGATCGTCGTGCTCTTGCAGTTCGGCAATACGATGCTCATTAACGTTCTGAATTTACCCGCCCCGTCTAAGTGCGACGCCTCGAGCATTTCCTTATCGATCTGGCTCATCGCCGCGTAATAAAGAATGAAGCTCATCCCCGTGAACTGCCAGATCGTGACGATCATAAGAACGAATAGCGCCGAATCCGGTCTGGCCAGCCAATCCACCGTTATGCCTAGATGAAGCGCGTCGAATACATCCTGTAGCATCCCCTGTGGCGAGAACAGCAATCGGAATACCGGCGCCATCGTCGCGGGAGCCAAGATCGTCGGGATGAAGATCAAGCACTTGTGCAGCGTCGCCAGCTTCACGTTAGAATGCAGGATAGCGGCGAACAGGAAGCCCAAGAAGTTCTGAATGACGAACGTAATGACGAAGAACACGGCCGTGTTGCGAATCGCTTTCCAGAAAATCCAGTCGTTAAGCGCTTTATCATAGTTGCTCATGCCTACGCTTGTCTGAAGGGGGTCTAGTCCGTTCCAATCCAACGTAGACAACTTGAACGTGTAAAAGATCGAATAATAGATCAGGCTCACGACAAAAACAAAGGCGGGAAGAATCCACGGGAGTCCGTTCATCACCGTGGATCTCGAGGAATGATTCTTGTCCATGTTCAGGTCTCCTAAATTCTAAATAATAGGGGCGCTAGCATCACTAGGCCCCTATCAGAATATGATCCCTTACTCGCTGTCCGCTTGCGCGTTCGCTAGCGTCGCAGCGCCGTCGGCAGGCTTGATCGTGCCTCCCGCAACGCCTGCGAGCACGTCCATCAAGGCTTGGTTCATATCGGCGTTAATGCTTGCAAACCGCGGGTTATCGCCGCTGTTCATCGCATTCTCAAGATACTTTTTGATCGGTTCGTTCTGTTTCTCGGGATTCACGAGCTTTACGTTGTCCCAATCCGGAGTCGCCGATTTGAGAGAAGGAACGACGTTCAAGGAATCCGCGATGATCTGTTGACCGCTCTGAGAGGTTCCGAGCCACACGGCGAACGTCGTTGCAGCCTTAATATTGCTCGATTTGGCTGACACCGCCGTCGAGTAGTCCAGATCGCCGAACATCGATCCCGTATTTCCCGTGCCCGCAATGTCGGGGAAGTTAATCGGAATCATCGTGAACGGCTCGGCTTTGGAAGCCGCGGACTCGATCGAGGCCTTCATCGTATCCGGAAGCGCGTTGGAGGTGTACCAAGAGCCCATCATGACCATGGCTGCCTTCTGGGACATGAATAAGTTGTTGGCCTCCGGATATTGCTGAAGACCGAGCGCGCCCTCTTGCATAATGCCGTCGTCGAACAGTTGTTTCCATAACTCCAGCGCTTTGACGATCGAGCCGTCGGTCCACTCCGCTTCGCCTCTCGCCGCTTTCGTAAATGTTCCAGGGCTTACATTGTCAGCGATTGCATGGAACGTATCGATGTTAAACGCGCCTTGACCGGCTCCCTGCACGAAACCATAGATGCCGTTTTTCTTGAAAATCTCGTTAGCCGCTTTCCACTCTTCAAGATTCGTAGGGATTTTGACGTTATATTTGTCGAATAAATCTTGGTTAATCCATAGGTTTCCGGAGTATACCGTTCCGACGCCTAGCGCTTTCAAATGGCCGCCTACGGTCATCGTGGAGATCGATGCCTCGTTGAGTTTGTTGATGAAATCATCGCCCAATGCCTCTTTGACGGCGTTGGTCAAGTCGATGGCTTGTCCGCCGAACACTTGGATGCCGCCGTTCCCCGAGCCCGCCGATACCTCGAAGGCGTCAACGCCCTTGCCGTTGGCCAGAGCCGGTTTGAGAGCCGCGTCATAAGCGTCGATCGAGGTTTGTTTCCACGTCACCTTGATGTCCGGGTATTCTTTGTTAAAGGCTTCAATGTATTGTTCATTCGTCGGGGACCCCGGCGTCCATCCCCACCACACGACCTCGCCCGACGTTGCGGACGAAGTATCCTTGGTCTCTTTGCTGCTGCATCCTGCTAACACTGTCGTCGTCAACATGACAGCAGCCAATCCCAACCCTACGACCTTCGACTTTTTCATTTCATTACCCCCTAATGATTGTCCAAGTCTCCTACTACTTCCGGTAACTCTCGAGAATTTCGATGACGCATTTGAGGTCCGGAGCGTCGAAATAGTTATATTCGCCGCTGCCGTCGCCGTACACGCCTCTTTGAACCAGCTTTAAGCCCGCCGCCTCGGCATTAGCCGTCGCAGCCTTCGAATCTTTCACTTGAAACGCGATGTGATGAATGCCCTCGCCTTTCTCGTTCAGAAAGTTTCTCCAAGTCGATGGTTCGTCGTTCGGCTGAATCAGCTCTAGCTGCATGCCCGGACCAACGTCGAAGAAAGCCATCCAGCAGTATGCGTTCGGCGCTGGTTTGCCGTTAAACTCGGTTCCCGTAATCGCATAGTCTCCGATCGGTTGCGTCGCAGGGACGTCGACCCCCAGGAACTTTGCCCACTTCACCTTCGATTCTTCAACGTCTTTTACGATTAATCCAACCTGTGCCACGATACTCGTTCCCAATACTCCGGACATACGATGTCTCCTTTCAGCGCTTAGCTGAATTTCAATAGGTTTTTCTGTTAATAAATTATCAATTTTACAACCAACTTGCTCTTTGAAACTTGTGTATTCCCTGCGCATTTTTTGTCCTTCCTATATTTTTATTCGCAAATATTGCGATTGGCAAAACCTTGATAGATAAGCCTTCTAACTGTTTTGTATGCGTTTTCTTTGCATGAACCTATCAAATATTGCTCTTTTTCATCGCAAATGATAGCCTAACCTTATCCAAAGCTTCGCCGATCACGAGCAACGGAGGTGTTCGATCATGCACTTGAACAACTATTTCGAGAAGCTGAATTTCGATAACGGGAAGAAAATCAACGTATCCAAGAAAATCGACATCAATTTCTCCGGCAAGATGCACTGGCATCCCTTTATTGAAATCCTCGTTAGCCTCAAAGATCATAATGAAGTCACGATTAATTTCACACCGTATACGCTGAAGACGAACGACCTGGTCATCATCTACCCCGGCGACCTGCATTCGTTCGCGCATGTAGATGAAGACGCATTTATACTCGTTCAGTTTCCTCTGGATTTATTAATGATTATGGGTGAATTGAATAACAACGTTTCTGTTTTCTCCCAGTTCCACTGCATTAAATACGATCCCTCGGATGTCGATGCCGATCGAATGATATTTTTAATCAAGCAATTGCCGGACCTGTTTTATTCCGACGCGCTGTTTAATGAGGTGCTAATCTATTCGCTTCTTCTGGAGTTTTTCGTCAAACTCGGACGATACTGCCTTAATGCGAAGAAGGAAGGCTTCTCGGGCGACGCAAGCGCGGATTACAAATCTACTAAACTGATGGCGGAAGCTTGCCTTTACATCTCGCAAAACTGCACTCAACCCCTAACGCTCGAAGACGTTGCTCAGCACATTGGGGTTAGCAAGTACCATTTCTCGCGAATATTCAATAAATATACGAACATGACGTTTATCGATTTCCTGACGACCGAACGCATCAAGAGGACGGAATCCTTGATCTTGAATCCAAACGCGCGTATAACCGATATTGCGTTCGAATCGGGATTTTCAAGCGTATCTTCCTTCAACCGGGTGTTCAAGAAAATAAAAGGAATTACGCCTAGCGAGTTTAGGGAAACGATGATCGATAACGCCTTTCAGAGTCAGCTGTAGGTACGCGACGACAAAAAAGGAAGACAACCGGCCATCCGGTTGTCTTCCTTCTATTGTTCTGGATTTCTTCGATTAGCGTTTGTTGAACGTATCGGTCAGAACCGGTACGATTTGCGATTTGCGGGATACGACGCCCTTCAATACCGCTTGGTTGTTGTTAAGCTTCACGCCGTAAGCTTGCTCTACCGCGTCCGCCGCTTTACCAAGAGCGATGCCGACCGAATCGTTGTTCAAGATGTCCGTTACGGCGAACAAGAACAGGTCGAGGCCCTTCTCGTTGATAATGCCCGTGATCGCGTCTTCGAGCTCCGCTTGGCGGGACAGCACGTCGTTCACGTCGACCGCGTTCACTTGCGCGATCTCGACCTTCGCGTTGGCCATCTTGAATTCCTTGGCATCGAGGGAGATCAGCTCCGCGATCGATTTGTCGCTCAGGTCCGCGCCGGCTTTAAGCATGTCCAATCCGTACTTATCGGCGTCGACGCCTGCGATCTGGGCCAGCTCGCGAGCGGCCGCGACGTCTTCCGGCGTGCAGGTCGGCGATTTGAACAGCAGAGAGTCGGAGATAATGGCGGAAAGCATCAGGCCCGCGATCGGTTTAGGAATGTCGATGCCGTTCTCGCGGTACAGCTTCTTCAAGATCGTCGCCGTGCAGCCTACCGGCTCGGCGCGGAAGTACAAAGGACCTGAAGTTTCGAAGTTGGCGATACGATGGTGATCGATGACCTCGATGACGCGAACTTGGTCGATGTCGGACGCGCTTTGCTGGCGTTCGTTATGGTCAACGAGGATGACTTCCTTCGTTTCGTTCGCTACCGTCTCTACGAGGCGAGGCGCCTTGAAGCCGAACGTGTCGAGCGCGAACTGCGTTTCGCCGCTGACGTTGCCGAGGCGAACCGCTTCTACGTCCGCGCCTAATTTCGTTTTGAGGTCGGCATAAGCGATCGCCGAACAGATCGTATCCGTATCCGGATTTTTGTGGCCGAAAATCAATACTTTGCTCATTGTCTAGCTCCTTCGCACGTTAATTGGCGAGAAAAGTATACCTCATAACGATAGCGACAAGCAAGAGAATAGCGGGTATTCCGACGACCGTTACCAGAGCCGAATCTTCAAGCCGTTCAGCTTGGCCAGCGCCTCGGCGAAATAATAGTCTCCATAGACGAGAGGAACGTCCAGATGCATGCCTTTCGCGTGAAAGGCGGTCGCGTGGCGAAGCAAACCGTCCCGTCTGGGGTCCCAATCCGCGCACGTCTCGCATAGACGCTTCAGCAGAGCTTCCGCGCCGACGCGAAACTTCTCCCTCTTCCCTTCCGATCCGAATTCGGATAGTTCCAGCATACCGGATGCCGCGCAAGCGGCGGCAGACGAATCGCGCGGCATCCCCTCAAGCGAAGGCAGCTTGAAGTCCCAGTAAGGAATGCCATCCTCGGGCAGTAGACGCAAGAACGCTTCCGCCGCGCGCTCCGCAGCGTCCAAGTATCTCGCATAGCCCGTGTGCCGGTAACAGTTCGCGAACCCATAGATCGCCCAAGACAGGCCGCGCGACCATGCCGAATCCGCGGCGTAGCCTTGCCCGGCTAACGAACCTGCGCGGCTTCCCGCCTCCGGGTCGAAGACGACGATATGATGCACCGTGTCGTCCGGCTGGAAGAAAGTCTTCAGCACCGTGTCCGCATGACGGGTCGCAATATGCCGATAACGCGGGTCATCTTCTTGCTCTGCCGCCCAATAGAGCAGCGACACGTTCATCATGCAATCGATGATCGCCCAGCCGGCATGATTCTCGCCGTCCCAATCCGGCCAGGCGCGGATGAAGCCGCCGGCCGGATTAAAGCGCGACGCCAGAATGACCGCGGCGACCAGCCCATGCTTTCGCGCCTCCTCGTCGCCGACGAACTTATGCTGCGCGACGCTGCTGAGCAGATACATGAATCCGACGTCATGATGCAGCTGCTCGAAGTCATCCCGAAGCGCTTCGGACAGTCGCCGCTCGCAGGCGATCGCCCCTTCCTTCAACCTCTCGTCTCCCGTTTCGCCGTACGCCAGCCACAGCAGCCCGGGCCAGAAGCCCGCCACCCAATGCGTGCGCGCGACTTCCGTATATCGTCCGTCATGCGCGGCTTCCGGGAACCTCGTTCCAATCCGTTCCTGCATCGCCGCGATCTTGTCGCAGGCGAGTCGCCAGGCTTCCTGATGCCATTCCCCTGTTGATGCCATCGCCTTATTCCTCCCCTTGGAGAAGGACAACCGTCTCTCCAAGCTCGCCGTGCGTCTTGCTCACGCTCGCCGTGAATTCGGCGTACGGCTCGTCCTTCATATCCACCAGGCCGTAATTGCCGATCAGACCGTTAGGGTTGCAGTAGTCGTGCAGCGCGAACCAATGCAAGCCGACGATGCTCGGAAGCTTCGCCGCCCTCGTCACGAAATCGCGGTAAACCTCGCCCCGTCGCGTCTGATTACGTACGAGCACGTTACGCGCGCCGTTCGTGCTGAGGAGAAATCCCGCCTCGCGTCCCGCGCAAAAGCTGAATTCCGTAATCATTACCGGCATATTCGTCTTCTCGCTGAGCGATTGCAGCCACTGCTCCGGCAGATCGAAGCTGTAGAAGTTAAGCGACACGACGTCCGCGTGCTCCTTCATCGCTTCGAACACGGCCGGCGGCGTGCTCGTTCCGACCATGCGGCAGCCGAGATTCAGGCGATTCGGATCGAATCGCTTCAGCGCCTCGTTCGTCGTGCGGAAGTAGATGTCGGCGATCAGCTTCAGGAATCCGAGCTTATCCGCTTCAAGCACTTCTTGGCGCGCTCGGTAGACGGCGATGTGATGCAGGTCGTCGAACTCGCAATATTCGCTGTCCCATGTTTCGTTAAGCCGTTCGATCGTGCCGTATTTGGAGGCGACGTAGCTTACCCAGGCGCGCTTGCCCGCGGCGTTCGCCGGCAGCTCGAAATAGTCGTCGACCAGTCCCGTCGATTGGTACCCGGAGTCCGGCTCGTTGTCTCCCCACTTGCCGCTAGACCCCCACCAATGCAGCTCGTTGTCCGTGTAATAGCCGATTAAGCCAGGATCGGACAACAGCGCTTCCCCTTTCTCGTAGAAGCATTCCGCCAAGCTCTTGTACACCGACGCTTTAAAGCTCGGGTCGAACACGTCCGGAAACCCTACGCCCCAATCGCGATTCGCTTTCTTCGCGTACCGTGACATGCGAATTTCGACCGCTTTCGGGGTACCGTCGCCCCAATAGATTTTCTCGTGCCAGCAGCCGAGCGTATTAAAGCCCCATTCCTTCACTCTTTCAAGCTGCGTATCCGCCCATCTGCGGAGCCACCTGGCGTCGCCGCCGTATTTGTCTACGAGGTCTACCTCGAGCCATTCCGCTTGATCTACGATTTGGTTGTATACTCCGTTAACCCCGAGAGAGAAGAACGGTTGCCCGTTCGGCGCGATCAGCTGCCACTTGCCGTTCGTCTTGTCCGTGCGGTAATAACCCATCGTCATCCGAATCTCTCCTCCTAGTGATCTTGCGATCGTATTCCGTTCATTAGTCTTCCATTCTCTTCTTATATTCCGCGGGCGACAGCCCGTACGTTTCCTTGAATAGCTGCGAAAAATGAACGCTGTTGTCGTACCCGACGCGACCGGCGATTTCATACACTTTGAGCGGCGTGCCGAGCAGCATGTCCCGCGCCTTCTGCATGCGGACCATGACGAGGTAGTTCCAAATCGTCATCCCCGTCGCCTTCTTGAACAAGATCGCGATATAGTTGCGGCTCACCCAAGCGGCATCCGCCAGCTCCTGCAAGGTGATTTTTTTATCGTAATGCGCGTTGATATATTTCTTCACTTCTTCGGTCGCCCTACGACCGGGTTGGTCTTTGGCCGCGGCCGCCTTGCTGCCCTCGAACAGCCGGATCGCGCCCTCTTCCAGTCTTCGAACCGCGCACAACCTGAAGTAGCTCCGCAGCCGCTCAACCGGAATGGCCGCATCGCCGAGGCCGACATCGTCCCCTTCTTCGAACGCGACGTCCAGCTTTTCCTTACTCAGCTCCTCGTTCACGACTTCCAGCCATACCATGGCGAGCATGTTCAAATGATAGACGTCGTCGCCGACCCAACGCTCCAGCATTTCAAGCGTATCGACGACGAGGATCGGCATCGCCTCGGATTGAACGGTTTTCACCTGCTCGATCCATCGGAGCAGCATGTCGCGATGGTGCGACAACTTCTTGAGCGTTAATCCGTGAGCGAAATCGTAACGCGAACGCTTCATCTTGTCGCGAGAACGATTGATCGCTTGCCGCAGCAGCTCGCGATCGACCGGCTTTAGCACGTAATCCACCGCTCCGAGCTGCAAGCTTTGCTGAATATACGAGAAATCGTCATAGCTGGAGACGATGATCGCGTGCATCCACGGATACCGCTCGTTGATCGTCTTCAGCAGCTCCAATCCGTTCACCTTCGGCATCCGGACGTCCGTAATGCACAAATCCGCGTAATGCCGGGACAGCCATGCGAGCGCGCTTTCTCCGTCCTCGGCGAGCCCGGCGACGACGTTGTTGTCCCCGATCTGGTCGACGATTTTGTTCAGGCTGGAACGGATAAGCCGTTCGTCATCCACGATCAATATCCGGTTCATGCCCGTTCCTCCTTCCTGTCCGTCTCGATGATCGGGAATGTCAACGTTACGATCGTCCCCTTAGGCCGAGCGCCGGCGATCTGCAAATCGGCGAATTTGTGCCTGCTTCGGTAATACGTTCTAAGCCGATACAAGACGTTCGATAATCCGACTTGCGTAAACTGATCGTAATTCTCCTGATGGCCGACCTCCTGCAATCTGGCTTGCAGCTGGCGAAGCTTGGCGGCTTCAATAACGACGCCGTTATCTTCGATCGCTATGGTCAGCGTGTCGAACTGCCTCGTGATCCCGACGCGCAGATGGATGGAATCCCCCGATGTCTCTAGACCGTGTTTGATCGCATTCTCCGCGATCGGCTGCAGGATCGCCTTCAAGCAAGGCGCCTGTCCGCACTCTGGATCCATATGAACGTCGTAAGACAGCTGATCGCCGTAACGAATGCGGCAAATTTCCAAATAACTGATCATATGATTGATCTCGTCGCCAACGGTCACGATCGCGTCTTTGTAGGTCGACGTGTACCGAAGCATGTTCGACAGGTTAACCGTCGTTCGCTCGATGTCTTCATGGTCGGCCAATATCGCCATCGAATTGATCGATTCGAGCGTGTTGTACAGAAAATGAGAGTTGATCTGCGACTGCAGCGCCGACAGTACCGCTTGTTGCTGGCGCATGCGCGTATCCGCCAGCTGGTGGATCGAATCGTCGAGCGTGTCGAGCATTTGATTGTAGGTGACGCCGAGATCCGCCAGCTCGTCTTTGCCTTTCACTTGAACCCTTTGGTCGAAATCGCCGATTTTGATCCGCTTCATCATGCGCCGTAAATCGGATATGCGTCGCGTGAAGGAAGTCGATACGGTGATGACGAGCAGCACCGCGACGACGATGCCGGTGACGGCCATCACGATCGTGACGGCTTTGAGGCGATCGACGCTTCCCGCCGCCGTCGGATACGAGACGACCGCGATCGATTTCCAGTTCGTGAACGGAATCGTTTCGTAGATGACCATGTCTTCGGTCTTCGCTACGAAGAGCGAGCCGTTGTCATGGGCGTAAATTTCGTCGATCCAGCTTGGATTCAGCTTCGTATTGATCCATTCCAGGTCCGGATGAACGATGATCGTTCCCGTCGTGTCGCTGATCATGCCGATCGAATGCTCGCCAAGCTCAAGCTCGTTCAGAATCGATTGCGCCGGTCCGAGCCCGATATCCATTTTCAGATAACCTTTATTAGAGAACGTGCCGAACCGTTTCGCCATCGTCATGACCATTCGCGGCGACAGCTTGCCTTCTTCGTTCAAGTAGTGAGGGTTAATGCCGACGCGAATGTACACCTTGTCGGTGAGCGCCACCTCGGGGAGCCATGGTTCGTTCGCAAGCGAATAGCCTAGCTCGAGCCCGTATTGCCGAGTCTGGTGGTACTCGTTGCCCCGGTCGGATTTAAGCGTCACCGATAAAATCTCGGGATGCCGGAATTGAAAAGGCGCGATGTAATTTTCTTGAATGAGCTTCAAGTTATTGAACATCGCGCCTTTGTCGTCCGGGCTAAGCTGCAGCCAGTCTACGAACTCCTGGCTCGTGCCTAAGAGCAGGAAGCCCTGCTCGTATTCCCGGTAATACCGTTCTAAATTCAGGTTCGCCTGCTTCAGCACTTGCGAGCTGAATCTGACGATATCCCGTTTAATCGTTTTGGACATCGCGTAATAGCTGTACAATCCCATGGAAGCGACAATGACGACGATAATGCCGGTGAACAGCAGGATCAGCTTCGCCGTAAGCGACTTTTGTACCCATTGCAACACTCCGCATCGCATCCTTTGGCACGGAAGATGTGAGAGTCCGCGCAAGTCGGGCTCTCACACCGATTATACCTGATTTACTTCCGATTCTCGTTGTACCATTCCGTCCGCTCCTTGACGAGATCGTCCCCGCCCTGCTTTCTCCAGGACGCCATGAACTTCTCGTAGTCGCCGATCGGGGCGCCCAGGATGACTTTCGCCGCGGTTTCGCGGAACATCGTCGTCATATTGTGCTCGTCGGCGATCGGCGGCATGCCGACCGCTTCGTTGACGTAGCCTTCGGAATTGGCGATCGTATAGGCTTCGTTCAGCTTCTCGAACATCGCGTCGTTGCCAAGCTTAATTCTCGTCGCTTCGGCGTTATAGCCGTGCATTCTGAACGAGAAGTTCATCCACTCGACTTCCTTCGCCTTGTTCGCATCGAACGTGATCCGTCCGTCGCTCGTCGCCTTGAAGTACGTGTCCCCTTCTACGCCGAGCTCGGTGAACATTTGGCCTTCGTCGCTGATCAGCCAGTCGAAATACCGGATGATCGCTTCCGGATTGCTGGCGTTCTTGAGCAGGATGAACGTCTTGCCGATCGGGCTCCAGCGCGTGCCCAGCGGACCGTCGTAACCCGTGCCGCGTGGCGTCGGAATCGCGATGACTTCCGGCTTCTGATCCGGGATCGAAGCTTGCAAGTCGGCATTCCATTGCGTGACGAGCGTCGGCGCATGGTCCCAGATGCCGACGAGCCCGGCTTTGATTTTCTGCTCCCAGGTCGTGCGGCTGTTCGTCAGAAACTCGGAATCCAGCAACTTTTCCTTGTTCATCGTCTGCAGGAACTCAAGCCCTTTCAGGATGTTCGGATGGATATTGCCGAGTATGACTTCGTTATTGTAGTAGTACTCGGTCCAAGCCGTGCTGATGCCCCACATGCCGAATAGGTTGTCGCCCCACGTGATATTCTCGCGCATCGAATAAGGGATTTCGTCCTTCTGTCCGTTGCCGTTCAGATCGTTGTCGCGGAACGCTTTCATGACGGTGAGCAGCTCGTCGGACGTCGTAGGCACCGGTAAGCCGACCTTATCCAGCCAGTCTTTGCGGATGAACATCACTTGCCCGGATTGCGTATCGGCGGGCTGCGGGATCGCGAGAATTTGGCCTTTCAGCGTAACCGCGTCCCAAGCGGCCTGGGGAATGTACTTCTTCAGGTTAGGTCCGTATTGCTCGATCAGATCGTTCAGCGGGAGGATTTTGCCGGCGTCGACCAAGTCCTGGTCGGGACCGGACCACGATTGGTACACGTCGGGGAACTCGCCGGAAGCGAACTTCAGCTTTAATTGATCGAGATAAGTGCCGTGCGCCAGAAACTCGACGTCCAGGTCGACCCCTGCCTTCTCCTCCATGTATTTAAGGCGCAGGTCGTCCGCTTTCGGTGTCGGCACGCTGTTGTCGGAGACGACCAGCTTGATCTTCGGCGTTTCTTGCGGCGTTGCCGTAGGCGTGTCCGAAGCGGACTGCGCCGCGGACGGACTGGCGTTCGGACCGGAAGAAGCTCCGTCGTTGCCGTTGTTGTTGCCGCAAGCGGCGAGGGTAAGGACGAGGGAAGTAGCGCTAAGAAGACTTAACCACTGTTTTTTATTCATCTCTTCTCTGACCTCCTAGGAATGGATCTTGCTATGTGGACGGCGAGCGCCGTTGACACCGAGAGTTACGTTATTCCTTGACCGAACCGACAAGCGCGCCTTTTATGAAATGCTTCTGGATGAACGGATAGATGATGACGATCGGGATCGTCGCGATAATGATCGTCGCCATTTGCAGCCCTTGCGGGCTGACCGTCGAAGCGTGCTCCGTAATGTTGCCCGTCATCTCGTTCATGTCGGTTTTGGCGATCATGTAGTACATAAACAGCTGGAGCGGTCGAATCGTAGTCTTCGTCACGTACAGCAGCGAGGAGGAATAATTGTTCCAGAAGAACTCCGCGTAGAACAGACCCAGCGTCATCATGATCGGCTTCGATAACGGCACGGCAATTCGCCACACCATACGCGATTCCGACATGCCGTCCATTCTAGCCGCCTCGTAGAGCTCTTCCGGCAGCGAGCGGAAGAACGTCAGGCAGATGAGCAGGTTGAACTGAGCCATCGCCGCGGGTATGATCATCGCCCACACGGTGTTCATCAACCCCACCGATTTGACGGTGAGATACAGCGGAATCATCGGCGGGTAGAAAATCATCGTGAACACGACCATGAGCATAATCGCGTTCCTGCCGCGCAGGTAGCTCTTCGACAGCGGATATGCCATAAGCACCGTGACGGTCAAGGCGATCAGCGTTCCGACCACGACGACGAAAGCCGATACGCCGAACGAACGCCAGAACTGATCGTTGTGCATGATCTCCGCGTAATTGTCTAAGTTGAACTCGACCGGCCACAGGCTGACTTTGGCGTGAACCAAAGCTTGCGTCGAGCTGAGCGAACTGGCGAAGACGTGCACGATCGGCAGCAACACGGCCAAGCAGGCCAAGGAAAGGACGATGACGTTGGCGAGATCGAATATGCGCTCGCCCGTTGATTTGCGAATTTCCATGACCTTCGATCCCCTCCGTTAGAAGATGCCTTGTCCCGTCGTCGCTTTGCTGGCGCGATTCGCCACGATCAGAAGGATGAAGCCTACTACGCCCTTGAACAATCCGATCGCCGTCGGCAAGCTGTATTTGCCTCTCAGAATGCCTTCGCGGTACGAATAAGTGTCGAGCACGTCTCCCGTCGCGTAAGTGATCGGGTTCAGGAACATGTTGATTTGTTCGAAGCCAAGGTCGAGCACGTGCCCGATTTTGAGCAGCAGGATGAGCATGATGACCGGCAGCAGTCCGGGAAGCGTAATGTGCTTGAATTGGTTCCACCTTCCGGCACCGTCGATTTTCGCCGCTTCGTAGAGCGAAGGACTGATGCCTGCAAGCGCTGCCAAGAAGATGATCGCGTTCCACCCCATGTCCTTCCAGATGCTGGACAAGACGATGATCGGCCGGAAATATCCGGCTTCCTGCAAGAAGTGAATCGGCGAACCGCCAGACTGGGTCATCCATTGGTTGACGAGTCCGGTCTGCGGCGAGAGCAGCATATAACCGAGACCGCCGATAATGACCCAGGATAGAAAGTGCGGCAAGTACAATACCGTCTGCACGCTTCGCTTGAAGGCGACGTTGCGCAATTCGTTCAGCAACACGGCGAGAATAATCGGTGCCGGCAGCGAGAACAGCAGCTGGTACAGGCTGATGACGAGCGTATTGCGCAGCAGCCTCGTGAATTGCGGATAGGTGAAGAACTGTACGAAGTATTTCGTCCCTACCCAATCGCTGTCCCAGAACCCTTTGTAAATGTTGTAGTCCTTGAACGCGATAGCGCTTCCAAGAAGCGGGAAAAATTTGAACACCAGCAGATAAGCGATTCCGGGTACGAGCATCAGGTAGAGCGCACGGTGTTTCCACACGAATCTGAGCAAAGGCGGCGGCGCGGCAGCGGAGAACGTTCGTTTCATGCGTGCACTCCTTCGTCTTGGGATAGTGGAGATGGCTTAATTGTACCGACCGGACCGGGTCGCCCACCATGAGGCAATATATCGACATGCATCGGTATATATCCGACTTTCGCCGCCGCGAGGCAACGCAAAGAGGCAGCCCTCCAAGTCTTGGCAGACTTGAATGACAGCCTCTCTCGGCACTGCTTACGGATTAACCCGTCGATTCTCCTTCACCCAACGCGTTCGTTCATCGATAAGTCGCTGGCCTCCGCTCGCCTTCCATTCGGCGATAAATTCCAAATACGACTCCGGCTCCTTGTTGCCTATAATGATCTCCGCCGCTTCCCGCGGATACAAGGCATGGATGCGATAGTCGTTCTCGATGTTCGGCATGCCGATCGTTTCGCTGACGAAGCCTTGCGCGTTCGCGATTTCGTAGGCTTGCCGGAGCTTTTCGCTCGCGTTCGGATCGGAGAGCCACGCCTGCTCCGTCCGCTCGTTCAACCCGTGCATTTTGAAAATCACCCGTAGCCATTCCATGGAGACGCCGGATTCCGGAGCAAGGACGTAACGTTCCCCTTCCTTGGCATACGTCTTGCCTTCCACGCCAAGATCGGTGAACACTTGTCCCTCGTCGCTCGCCAACCAATCAAGCCAACGGATGACCGCCTCCGGATGCTTTGCGCTTCGGAACAGGATGTACGTCTTATCGATCGGACTCCAACGAACTCCGACCGGGCCGTCGTAACCGCTGCCTTGCGGGGTTCGGATCGCGACGACGTCGGGATGCATGGACGGGAGCGTCGCGTTCAGCTCCTGCTGCCACTGCCAGGCCAGCTCCGGGGCGTGGTCCCAGATACCGACCAAACCTTGCTTGATCTTCTGCTCCCAGCTCGATTTGCTGTTCGTTAGAAAATCGGGATCGAGCAGCCCTTCCGCGTACATCGTCTTCAAGTAACGCAGCGCCGGCACCATGTTCGGATGAACGCTCCCGAGAATGATTTCCCCGTCGTAGGCGGTTTCCGAGAACATGGGAAAGATGCCCCACATGCCGAATATATCGTCGCCCCACGCGAAATTCTGACGCATCGAATAAGGAATTTCGTCGGCGATGCCGTTGCCGTTCGGGTCTTGCGTCTTGAACGCTCGCATGACGTCGAGCAGCTCGTCCGACGTCGTCGGCACGGCAAGCTTGAGCTTGTCCAACCAGTCTTTGCGAATGTAGAGCACTTGGCCCTGCTTCGTCTTCGTCGGCTGCGGAATCGCCAGGATGTTGCCGTCCACCGTAACGGCGTCCCATGCGGATTGCGGAATACTCTCTTTCAGATGAGGCCCGTAACGGTCGATTAAGTCGTTCAGCACGAGAATTTTGCCTTCTTCGACTAGCGCGGGTTCGGGCGCGTTCCAGCTTTGGTACGCATCGGGGTAGTACCCTCCCGCGAATTTAAGCCGTATCTGTTCCTCGTATTGCGCGTGCGCCAGATACGTTACGTTCAGCTTAACGCCCGTCTTGTCTTCCATGTAACGGAACAGCGGATCGTCCTCGCCCGGCACTTCGAGTCCGTGATCCGATACGAGCAGCGAGATTTCCGTTCCGTCCGCGCCTAGCGTCGGAGATTGGGGAGCGTTGGCGGACGCCGATCCGGATTCGTTCGACGGTTCGGCGGTTCCCTCGCATCCGATCGCCATCGCGAGCAGCGCGACCGCCAGCAGTGCGCCAAGCGCTCGGCAACGTCTCAATTCCGTTCGAGCCTCAGCAGCCGGTCCTTCATCTCCAGACCGCCACGATAGCCGGTCAATGCGCCGTTTTTGCCGACGACGCGGTGACAAGGCAGCACGATCAATGCCGGATTGCGGCCGATCGCCGTGCCTACCGCTCTAACCGCCTCGGGCTTGCCGATCCGCTGCGCGATCTGCGAGTAAGTAGCCGTGTCGCCGTAGCCGATCTCGCTCATGGCCGCCCATACCGATTGCTGGAATGACGTTCCCCGCAACGCCGTCGGCAGATCGAACGCATGACGTTTCCCTTGCAAATATTCGATGAGCTGCGCCGTATAGGATGCCAGCTTGTCGTTATCGCGGATAAGCTCAAAGCCATGTCGGTACTGCCTGCTCGCCCACTCCGTAAGCTCATCAACGGATCCGCCCTGAGAGCCGATGAAGACGAGGCCTTCCTCCGTCGCGGCGATAATAAGCCGCCATTCACCTTCTCTCAGTTCCGTCCAATGTAGATCAGGCTTTCGATTCGATTCGTTCATCGGTTGCTTCCTCCTGGGCAGCGATGGACTGCCGGCGATATTGGGTCGGGGTTAAGCCCGTCTTGGCGGCGAATACGGTCGCGAAATGGGCCGAATTCGGCATTCCGACTTGCGCGGCGACGGCAGCGACAGAATGGTCCGTGCCGGACAGCAGCTGCTTCGCGCGTTCGATGCGCTTCTCTTGCGCGTACTGCGTTGGCGTTACGCCTCGCGATCGCTTGAACATTCGCTGCAAGTGATAAGGACTGCCATGCATGCGTTCCGCCAACCCTTCCAACGTGAACGTTTCGGACAAGCGCTGCTCGATCCATTCGGCGATTGCGGCGACCCAAGCTTCATTCGGAGCCATCAGCTCGTCCGGCTTGCATCTCTTGCACGGCCTATAGCCTGCTGTGAGCGCCTCTTCGTAATGTTGGAAGATCGAGACGTTCCTAACCGCGGGCGTTCTCGATCTGCAGGAAGGACGACAGAAGATTCCCGTCGATGCCACCCCGTAATAAAACCTGCCGTCGTACGACGCATCGCACCGGACGATCGCTTGCCATTGCTCCTCGTTCATATCCTTGGGTCACCACCTACGACTAGTATAGCGCGAGACGAACCGAAGCGTTAGCGTTATCGAATAGAACCGCAAGTTTACGAAAGTGGTTCGGAGTTGAATTATGATATAAATATACTAGGCCACGATCGCGCTTAAGGAGAGATTACCCTGACAACTATTTCGTTTGCAATCGATGTCCCCGACACGTTCGATTACGCGGTCAATATCGCCTACTTGTCCCGTTCGCCGAACGAATGCATGCATATGATCTACGGCAACGCCGTCTATAAGCGCATCCCGACCGGAATGTCAGATCCGTTAGTCGCCGTAACCGGTCACGATAACGAGCCGCTTCAAATTCGCGTATGTCACCCGAACGCTCCGCTCCCGGACGAAGAAGTCGAAGCGATTAAGCGGTACGTACGGGAGTTGTTCGATTTGGATACGGATTTAGAGCCTTTCTACGCGATGGCTCGCGAAGACGCTTTGCTGGGTGACGTCGTGAAGCAGTTCTACGGCTTGCGTATTCTCGGCATCCCCGATCTGTTCGAAGCGCTGTGCTGGGGCATCCTCGGCCAACAGATCAACCTTGCCTTCGCTTACACGCTCAAACGCCGGTTCGTCGAGAAGTTCGGCGACTCGGTCTGGAATAACGGCACCGCCTACTGGACGTTTCCCGATCCGCGCACGATCGCGGAGCTGTCGCCGCATGACTTAACCGCCATGCAAATTACAGGACGTAAAGCGGAATATCTCATCGGCACGGCCCGCTTAATTGCGGAAGGCTCGCTGAGCAAGGACAAGCTGCTTGCGGCCAAGGACGTGAAGGAAGCCGAACGGCTGCTGACCGATATTCGCGGCATCGGCCCTTGGACGGCGAACTACGTGCTCATGCGCTGTCTGAAGGTCCCTTCGGCGTTCCCGATCGACGACGTAGGGCTTCATAACGCCATCAAAGCCGTGCTCGGAATGTCCGATAAACCGAAAGTCGCGTACATCCGCCAGCTATCCGCCGGATGGGCGGGCTGGGAGGCGTACGCGACGTTCTATCTGTGGCGGTTGCTGTATTAATTAACTCTTGAACAGGGAGGTATACTGGCCGTACCCTTCCTCTTCCAATTTATCTTTAGGGATAAACCGGAGCGACGCGGAGTTGATGCAATACCGCAGACCGCCCATCTCTCGCGGACCGTCGTTGAACACGTGTCCCAGATGCGAATCGGCTTCACGGCTGCGCACCTCGGTTCGGAACATGCCGTGCGAGAAATCCTCGATTTCTTGAATCGTTCCTTGATGCAGCGGCTTGGCGAAGCTTGGCCAGCCGCAACCCGCATCGAATTTCTCCTTCGAGCTGAACAGCGGCTCTCCCGACACGATGTCGACGTAAATTCCCTCTTCTTCGAGCTCGTAATACTCGCCCGTGAACGGCCGTTCGGTCGCGTTGTTCTGCGTAACCTCATACTGGATCGGCGTTAGCCGCTTTCGAAGCTCCGCGCGATCCTTATCCGTTTTCCAGTGGCGGGCAATAAACGTGTCTCTTCCGGAACCGGCGCGATAATATTTGTAGCGCAGCGGATTTTTGTGGTGATAGTCCTGATGGTACTCTTCCGCTGGATAGAACACCGACGCCGGTTCGATGGTGACCGCGATCGGACGATCGAACCTGCCACTTGCATCCAGAGCCGCTTTGGAAGCTTCGGCTTCCTTCCGCTGCTCTTCGTTATGATAGAAGATCGCCGGGCGATACGAGCTGCCGCGATCGTGGAACTGACCTTCCGCATCCGTAGGGTCGCAGGAACGCCAGAAAATATCGAGCAGCTTGGAATATGGAAATACGTCCGGCTCGAACTCGATTTGCACCGCTTCCGCATGCCCCGTCGTTTCCGAGCAAACTTGCTCGTACGTCGGATTAACGGTGTGTCCGCCGGTATAGCCGGACACGATGCCGCGAATGCCCGGCAGCTCTTCGAACGGCGTCACCATACACCAGAAACACCCGCCCGCGAACGTCGCCAATTGCGTCTTCGTTTCTTTTTGCTCACTCATGAGTTACACCTCGCTTTTGCATTTAAGGCTATAATAACACACGATTTCCATTTAAAATAAAAAGTAGACCGACAACGCGAACCAATCGGGAGGATCTCATTCATGGTACATCGGGAATGGACATGGACGTGCGAAGACGGCACGAACATGTACGGTTGCGTATGGCATCCGGAACAAAGATCAAGCATTAAAGCCGTCATCGGCCTCGTTCACGGCATGGGCGAGCATATGGGGAGATACGTTCACGTCGCGCAGATGCTGAACGACGCCGGTTATGCGGTCATCGGCTTCGACCAACGCGGCCACGGCCGCACCGAAGGCAAGCGCGGGCATACGCCGACCTACGATGCGTTGATGGAAGGCATCGATCGGTTATTGGCGGAGGCGGCTACAGGTTATCCGGACGTTCCGGTGTTCCTGCTGGCCCATAGCATGGGCGGCAACGTCGCTTTGAACTATTTGCTGCGCAAACAACCCGACATAGCCGGAGCCATCGTCACCGGTCCGTGGCTAAAGCTCGCCTTTAAGCCGCCTTCGTTGCAAGTCGTGCTCGGCAGAATCATCGAACGGATCTATCCGAGCTACACGAACAATCGGCCGCTCAAAGCGGCGAATTTGACGACCGACCCGGAGATGATCCAACGCTACTTGAACGATCCGCTCGGGCACGGCCAGATTACCGCCAAATTCTTCTTCTCTATGCTGCGGGCCGGCCGCTGGGCGATCGAGCACGCGAACGAACTTCGCGTACCGACGCTGATCATGCACGCGACCGATGATCGCGTAACGTCATCGGCCGCCAGCAAGCAATTCGCGGACAAGGCCGGGCCGAACTGCCAGTGGATCGGTTGGGACGGTTTCCAGCACGAACTAATGAACGAGCTTAGGCGCGAGGAAGTGTTCGAGACGATTCGCCGCTGGCTGGACGGCCGGCTTGCGCGTTAATTGGATGGGTTCACTTTGTAATAGTTTTGCAGAAGCGGAACGAGCCCCAGCGTGTTCTTGCGCAGCTGCTGCGCGCTGAAGTAGACGTCTCCGCCGATTTCCGGGAATCGTTCGTTATATTTAAGCTGATTGATGATCTCATCCGCCGACTGCCAGCCTGTCTCGCTCGTGCCCAGCTTGTATGCGGCATGACCGATGTACAGGCTTACGTTCGTTCCCCGCACCTCTTTGCTCCACCAATCGACGAGCTTGTCGTATCTGGCGACCGACAGCGATAAGCTCCAGTAAATTTGCGGCATGACGTAGTCGATCCATTCCTCTTGAATCCACTTCCTTACGTCGGCGTACATGTCGTCGTACGTCTCGACTCCGGCTCTCGTATCCGAGCCGGTAGGATCGGACGAGGCGTTGCGCCATACGCCGAACGGGCTGATGCCGAAGTCGATCGCCGGTTTGGCCGCATGGATCGTCTTGCCCAGCTTGCTGACGAACTGATTGATGTTGTCGCGCCGCCAATCGCCGACATCGGCGATCCGATTCGGGTTGTAAGCGGCGAACGTCGCGGCATCGTCGAACTTGCCGTCCGTCGGATAGAAGTAATCGTCCAGATGGACGCCGTCCACCTCGTATTTCTTCACGACTTCCATAACGACGTCGGTGATGTGCTGGCGGGCATCCGGAATGCCCGGATTGATATACGGCTTTCCGTTCGCGTTCACGATCCACTCGGGATGCTCCTTCATCACGTGATTGGCGGCCAAACCGTCCGTCTTGGCGTCCACGTTCGCGCGGAACGGATTAAACCAGGCATGGAACTCCATCCCTCTCTTATGCGTCTCCGCGATCATGAACGCCAGCGGGTCGTAACCCGGATCCTGGCCTTGCGCGCCTGTCAGGAACTTCGTCCAGGGGACGAGCTTGGACGGGTACAACGCGTCAGCCGACGGGCGAACCTGCACGAATACCGTATTGAGCCCCATGCCTTGGAGCTCGTCGAGCATTTGCGCATACTCCTGCTGTTGCTGCGCCGTATTCCCGTACGAGGCGGCGGAGGGCCAATCCAGATTGTAGACCGTCGACACCCAAGCCCCTCTAAGAGAGGTTACGCCGTCTTTGGATTCCAGTTTGATCGTGCTGGCGGAACCGTACCAAGTAACGAGAAGACCCAACTGTTCGCTTACGAAGCGAAGCGGCACCATCGCTCGGCTATTTTTGAGCTCGACGCTGGCATCGAGAGGCACCTTCGCGCTGCCGACCATCGCGAATTTCTGTCCGACCTTCATCGTCAGCTTCAAGTCACCTTTGCTGATCGTCGCCGTCTGCGTCTTCTGAGACCAGCCGACGTTCGCCTTCAAGCTCTCGCTAATGACGCGAAGCGGCACCATCGTCACGTTCGCCTTAGGCACGATGTACGGAGCGACGTCGGTTTTGATCTTAACCCCGTTCAGGTAAATGCTGATCGGCTGCGCGGCGGACGATACGCCGCCGGACGCCCCGAACAAGCTGGCAATAAGAAACATGAATACGATGAATGGCATGTACTTGCGCGTACGCAACATCTAGACTCCTCCGTCTCCTAACGAACTTGCTGTACTATAGACGCTCGCAATAGAGACGAGGTTGCGGGGGGAGTCGTATTTATTCCTAGCTTCTGCGAGATGGCCAAGAGCCTTGCAGCTTGCGGATGAGCACGATTTGACCGGCGTGGTAAGCGTCGTGCTGGATCAAGCTGTATAGCCAGCCGTCGAGCTCCCGGCTCGGTATCGCGCCTTTCCAATCGCCGTCCTTGAGGCCCGCGATCCTGAAGCGAATTTGATGATGAATGTCGTGACTATGAGCCACCGTCTTAGCCCAAGCTTCATCGTCTGAAGCCTCTACGCGGAACGTGTCGTCGTTCGTTACGCCTTCGGGGTATGCGGTTTCCTCCCCCGTCATGCGTTTCAACAACCGTTCCTTGTAGAAGATCAAATGGTTAACCGTCTCCCAGATCGTGTTGACGGGTTCGCCTTCCGGCCGCCAGCTCGCTTGTTCCGCCGTTACGCTCTCCAATGCGTCCGCTACCGGCGGGTACCAATCCTCCTTGTCGTAACAAATTTCCCAGCCGTGACGAAGCAGTTCCGATTTATTCATCCAAAGTCCTCCTGTAACTATCTAAAATAAATTTGCTCGTTACATCATGAAATGTATCATACGGACGTTGTCGATTTCAAGTAACTAGCTAATCTTATTTTAAGCTGTTACAATGTTGGCAGCAGAAGGAGGACGATCCCGAAATGCTTTGGATCGATTTCATCAACAGCGATTATCACGACTGGCGCGGCGGGAACCGTTCCGAAGACAGGCTGGACCGTTCGGGTTGGCTTGCCGAGCTATTGTCGCATTACAGGCTTGCCGCGGACGAACCGCATCCGGACGAGCTTGACCGGCTAAAGCAGCTCCGAACGCTTCTGTTCTCCATCGTGAAGCGTCATGTCGGCGGAGACCGGCCCGATCAGGAGATGATCGCAGCCCTGAACCTTGTGCTAGCTCAAGGTGCGTTCGTCAGCCAAGTCGATACGGACGGCGAAACCTACACGCTGCGACAAGCGCCCTCTGCGAACGGCTGGCCGCAAGCGATGTCGGCGATTGCTTCTTCCTTCGCCGACATGCTGGCGTCGGGAGGCGCATCACGCATCCGCATGTGCGACAATCCCGATTGTCGGTGGATTTATTACGACGAAACGCGCAACCGTTCCAAGCGATATTGCGACGATAAAATGTGCGGCAACCTGATGAAAGTCCGCCGTTTCCGCGCACGGCATAAGGCAGCGGCCGAAGCCCCCCTTACGGAGTCTTGAACAAAAAATCACCATTTGCTTCGCCTGAAGCAAATGGTGATTTTCGTTTACGCGATCGGCTTGCAGCCTACGGCATCGAGCCTCCGTTTGGCTTCCGCGTACACGTCTGCCGGCAGAACGCCGTTGGCGGCGAACCGAACGTTCTCCGCCAGATGCGCCGGGTTCATCGTGCCGACGATCGTCGTCGACAGTTGCGGATGAGTGAGCGTGAACCGAAGCAGGAAGCCCGTGCGGCTCTCCCCTTCTACGAGCAGATCGTCCAGCTTCGCCTCGTTCCAGGTTGCCCAGCGATCGGCCAAACCAAGTCCCGCTCCCGGTTCGCCGCGACCGACGCCGCCGCGAATAATGATGCCGGCGCCGCCTTCCCCCGCTTCCGTAATCAGCTGCTCATGGTCGCGCTCCAGCGCGGAATAAGGAATCTGGAACGTATCGAAGTCTCCCGACCGAATGTAAGCAGGCAAGTGCGGCAAATAAGAAGAGATGCCGATCCAGCGGACTTTACCGGTCGCTTGGATTTCCTTCAACACGTCGACGAGCTGCCCTTCTTCCGCTTGCTGAACGGTAGGCCCGTGCAGTTGCAGCAAGTCGATGTAGTCCGTCTTCATCCGGCGAAGGCTCGTATCGATGTTGTGGAGCAGGTTGTCTCTCGTCCATACGTGAGGCGTCTCGTCATGATCGCCGCAGTCGACGAGCGTGCAGCCGCATTTGGTCGCGAGAATGTACTCCTGCCGGCGATGGCTGATGAACTTGCCGATCAGCTCTTCGCTTCTTCCGTAGTCGTAGGCCGTATCGATGAAGTTAATGCCTGCGTCCAGCACCGCGTTCAGAATCGCCTCGCTCTGTTCGTCGGTGACCGGTCTTCCGTTCCACACGCGCGGTCCGCGGATTTCCATCGCTCCGAAACCGAGCTTCGTCACCTCGAGTCCCGTTCTCCCCAATATCGCTTTGTCCATGTTCATCTCTCCCCTATGTTCGAATTATATCGCCGGCATGACGTTGCCGCCGTTGACCGGAATGTATGCGCCCGTAATGAAGCTCGCCAGATCGGAAGCCAGGAACGCAACCGCATTGGCGATCTCCTGATCGGTACCTCTCCTCTTGAGCGGCACCGTGCTCTCGTAAGCTTCGCTTCTCTCCGTGTTATTCTCGCGGTCCCGGTCGCTGATCGTCCAGCCAGGCGCCACTTGGTTCACCGTAATCTGATGCTCGCCGATTTCCTTCGCCAGAATGCGGTATACGCCGTCCATGCCGCGTTTGCCCGCGACGTACGCGGACTGCGTAGGGAAGTTCTGCATCGAACACTCCGTATTGATGCCGATGAATCTCCCCCACTTCGCGTCGATCATCGCCGGAGCGAACGTCTTCGCCAAATAGACGCTCTGCATGACGCACGATTCGAACTGGCTCTCGTAATCTTCCGGCGCCTGCTCGAGAATCGATGTCCATTGGTATTGCGCCACGGCGTTGGCGACGACGATGTTAACGGTTCCAAGTGACTGCTCGGTGGTACGCTTCATCGCTTGGATCGATTCGAGGCTCGTAACGTCTCCTTGCACGATAACGGCGCGTCTTCCCAGCGCTTTGACCTCTTCCTGCAGCTTAAGCGCTTGCGCTTCGTTGCTGCGGTAATGGATCGCGACGTCCGCGCCGCATAACGCGAGCGTACGGGTCATCACTCGCCCTAGCTCTCCGGTCGCCCCGGTCACGAGTGCGATTCGGTTCGATAAATCCAGCTTCATGCCTCATTCCCGCTCCTCTCCGTATGTACGTATATCTCCTCTATCATCATAGGCGTTTCGGAAGAGGAATACAATAAACGCGCGTTTAGGAGTGGGTTAAAACCCTATTTGAAAGAACATCCAAACCCCGTCATATTCATGAAGCAGGTTAAAGCAGCTGTCGGGAGCTTGAGCGAAATATCGTACAACGTGCGATAGTGGTGGGATCGTCGGGGTCTTTGTACGAAATATCGAATATACGTGCGATTGTGGAGGGATCGGTCGGGGACTCTGTGCGAAATATCGTACAAACGTGCGATGGTGGAGGGATCGGTCGGGGACTCTGTGCGAAATATCGTACAAACGAGCGATTGTGGAGGATCGGTCGAGCGCTCTGTGCGAAATTGCTCTTCTGTCAAGAAAGTGGACACTCCATAACTCACGCTACCTGCTTGTAATATTGCTCCTCAAATAGCACCGGTGACATGTATCCGATGGTACTGTTTGAACGTTTGCGGTTGTAAAAAAATTCGATGTAGCGGTAGATCTTCTCGAATGCTTCTTGCTTGGTTTTGAATTTCGGATTGCTGTAAATGAACTCTCTCTTCAAGATACTGTGAAACG
>JAEWPC010000075.1 GCA_023460795.1 Bacillota bacterium
CATATTTACCCAGAAGCGTCCGCGCCAACGGAAACTTCTTTGTGTTGCTCAAAATTAGTATAGCAGTATCTTTGCCACAGTCCAATCACTTGGGCTTGACAAACATTAGCTGGTTTTTATGCTCCGAGGCTGTCTGCCGACCGCGCTGCCGCGGCATCGGCTCGCTAGACTATTGATGGGCGGTTTGTTATCATTTTGATAACTTGGATAAGGATTCGGAGGTTATGAGATAGATGGACAACAACGGGCAACAACCGGAGAAAAAGAAGCTCTCGCTTAACGTCGTGAGCAACAAGGAGCATCGGGGGTTCGGCGCCGGCACGATCGATTTGAGCCAAGTAGCTTGCGTCATTATCGATAACGGCGAGGCGTACATCGACGTCGGCGCGATGCATGCGAAGAGCAAGATCGAGAAGGGCATCAAGTTCTCTCCGAACAAAGAGGACGTGCCGAACGGACGTCCGGCTTGGGTCGTGTGGGTCGCGGTCGACCGCAACGAAGAGGGCAGCTACTACGCAGGTGTCACTTCCTGCGAGATGCTGATCGACACCGAAGCGCGCCGTGGATGGAAGCTGCTCCCCGACCACGTGAACCGGCTCGATGCCGCGCTGAAGCGCAAGTTCATGCTGGACAATATCGGACCGGTAGAGAAAGAAGCGCTGACCAAGCTGCTCATGGAGCATAATCTGGAGTGGTGGGATCGTTCGCCGCAAGCGTTAAAGGAACTGCTCGCTTAAGCCTGTCATAGGATTGGAGGTTATCGCGGATGGAATGGAACTATTACAATACGTTCATCACGGTAGCGCCGGATTGTCCGGCGGAGCGGGGCATCGTGCCTCCGGACAAGAAGACGGGAAAGACGAAGCCGGGGATCGAGTACGAGATGCTCAGCGAGCATCCGTATACGTACACGCAAGAGCAAATGCTGTTCCAGGTGCACGCGCAGCATAAGGAGATTCCTGCCGAGCAGCTCGAGCAGAGCAAAGCGGAGTTCTACGCGAAGCCGACCGCGTGCTTCAGAGCTTCCATGCTCGCGAAGAAGTACGGCTGGGGCATTCACTTCGACGAAGCCGGCCGAATGGCGCTCGTGCCGATGGAATCTCCGGACTATCGGCGGTTCGTGGAAGGCCAGGTCGCGGGCGTCAAGCTGCTGGCTGCTATGCGCAACAGCAAGAAATAGAAGCAAAAGCCGTTCGCAGCGATTAACGCTGCGAACGGCTTTTTTCATAGTATTGGCACTGCGCAAGCGCGGTGTGATCTTGTAAAGTTCTCGCATACCGTTGCAGCTTAATGTAAGCGTGGTTTGTTCCTACCACCATTTTCTCAGTTTACGCCACCAGGAACGGCCTCCATGACCGCCTTCATGCTTGTCGTCCTTGTCGTCATGATGGAGCGCGCACGTCTCGGTCGGCTCCGTGCCGGCCACGAACGCTTCCGTCACCCATTCCGCCGGGCATTCCGGCGCCGCGAGCAAGCTCGTGGCGGGATCGTACGTGACGTTGACGACGCCTTCCGGTATCGCGAACGGGGTCGGCGGCGTTCGCGCCAAAGCCGCCTCCGTGAAGCGCGCGAAGATCGGCGCGGCGCGATGGGCTTCGCTGGACTTGATCGGTCTTCCCCGGTCATAGCCGACCCATACGGCCGTCGCCAGCTCCGGCGTGTAACCGACGAACCAAGCGTCCGAATCCGTCGTGCCCGTCTTGCCTGCGACGGGGCGCTTCATGATCGTCGATATTCGGTGCGCGGTGCCTCCGCGATCGAACACGCTCTCGAGCAAATGCGTCGTAACGTAAGCGACGGCAGGAGATAGAACCTGCGTCGAAGTCGGATGGGCCTCGTAGAGGGTTCTTCCTTTGGCATCCAGTATGCGCGTAATCGCGATCGGCTCCGATCTGCGGCCTTGAGCGGCGAAGACGGAATAAGCGGACGCCATCTCGAACGGGCTCACCGGCGATGTGCCGAGAGCTAGCGAAGGGATGGCATTCAGCGGCGAAGCGATGCCTAGCTTGCGCGCCATCTCGATCACTTGCTTCGGGCCGACCTGCATGATCGTATTGACCGCATAGATGTTATCGGAGGAAGCGATCGCTTGACGCAAGCTGATCTCTCCGTTGAAGTAACGGTTGTTATAGTTGCTCGGACGATAAATTTGCCTATCTCCGTCGTAATAGAACAACGTCGGTTCGCTGCGGAAGCGGGTGGCAGCCGTGATCGCGCGCTGGTCAAGGGCGGTCGCGTACATAATCGGTTTAAAGGAAGAGCCCGGCTGGCGGCTGCTCGCGAACACCCGGTTATATTGGTTCTTGCGGTAATTGCGGCCGCCTACCATTGCTTTGATATATCCGTTCCGAGGATCGATCGCGATGAGCGCCGCTTGGAGCTCGGAATCACCGCCCGGCAAACTTTGTTTGACCGCATCCTCGGCTTGCTTCTGCACGCGCGCGTCCAACGTCGTCATGATCCGCAATCCGCCCTCGTTAATCAGACGTTCGTCGATGCCCAGCTTGTCCACGGCGAGCTTCTTCACGTAGTCGACGAAGTACGGCGCGGCGCCTGTTTGCTCTTCCGGCAGCGGCCGAACGCCGAGCGGCTTGGCGTTCGCTTGTTCCGCTTGCTGGGCCGTGATCTGCCGCGTCGCCGCTAGCGCCTCGAGCACCTGCCGCCGCCGTGCTTTCGCGTCGGCGGGATGAAGATGCGGCGAATAATAGCGAGGTCCTTTCGGAATGCCGGCAAGCAGGGCGCTCTCGGCGATCGTAAGCTGCTTCGCCGGCTTGTTGAAATACAGCCTGGCCGCTGCCTCCGCACCGTATGCTCCGTGCCCGTAATAGATTTGATTCAGATAGAGCTCGATAATCTCGTCCTTCGTATACGTCTGCTCGAGACGCGCGGCATACCAAGCTTCCTTCAGCTTTCGCGTCCACGTTCTTTCGTGCGACAAGTATAAGTTCCGGGCAAGCTGCTGCGTTAACGTGCTGGCGCCTTGCTCCTTCGACATATGGCGCATGTCAACCCATGCGGCGCGGGCAAGCCCGTGGAGATCGACGCCCGTGTGCTCGTAGAACCGGCGATCCTCGATGGCGACGGTCGCCTTGACGAGCCAAGGAGAAATATCGGCGAGCTTCACGATATGCCGGTTGACGCCGCCTTGCACCGAGGCGAGCATGACGCCCTCCGAGTCGAAGATTTGGGTGGACTGCATGATCGAACCGGCTGGGAGCGCGCCGAAGCGCAGCAGATACATGCCGCAGCCGGATAGCAGCAGCATCGAGACCAACGTCATCCAACCCAGCCTGCGTCGCAATTTCGTCCACAGCGTCGCCCGCCGCGGCTCCGGCGGAAGCTGCTCTGTGTCGTCGGACGGTTTCAAGCATTTTCCCCCTTTCGGTAACTTCAGGAAACCTCCCTATAGTATGGAATAAGGGCTGCCGTACTATCCGTCCGTTCCGGGCGCCTGGGGCTCGGGTTGCTTTTTGGTCTTGATTTTATATAATACATGTTGATTGGTACAATACAGCGGCCGCTTCGCGCGCGGTAGAAAGCAGGGATCTCATGTCCTCCATGGAATTGTGGTATACGGAAAAACAAACCGAGAACTTCGGTATTACGATGAAAATCAAACGCACGATGGTTCACGAAAAGACGGATTTCCAAGAGCTCGCGATGATCGAGACGGAAGAGTACGGCAACATGCTCGTTCTCGACGGCATGGTCATGACGACGATCAAAGACGAATTCGTCTACCATGAAATGGTGGCGCATCCGGCGCTGTTCACGCACCCGAATCCGGAGAACGTGCTGGTCGTCGGCGGCGGCGACGGCGGCGTTATCCGCGAGGTGCTGAAGCACCCGAAAGTGAAGAAAGCCGTTCTCGTAGAGATCGACGGCAAAGTCATCGAATATTCGAAGCAATACCTCCCTTCGATCGCGGGCAAGCTCGAAGATCCGCGCGTCGAAGTGATCGTGAACGACGGTTACATGCATATCCACGATCACAAGGCTACATACGACGTCATTATGGTCGATTCCACAGAACCGGTCGGTCCCGCGGTAAACCTGTTCACCAAAGGGTTCTACCAAGGCATCTACGACGCCCTTAAAGAAGACGGCATCTTCGTCGCTCAGACGGACAACCCTTGGTTCAAAGCGGACCTGATCCAAAGCGTGAACCGCGACGTGAAGGAAGTGTTCCCGATCGTCCGCGTCTACTGCGCGAACATTCCGACGTATCCGAGCGGCCTCTGGACGTTCACGCTCGGCAGCAAGAAGCACGATCCGCTGCAGGTCGACGAGTCCGCGATTCCGGAGCTCGACACCAAATACTACTCCCCTCGCTTGCACAAGGCCGCATTCGCGCTGCCTAAGTTCGTCGAGGACTTGACGAAATAAGGAGATCTCCCATACCATGCGCCTTAATCAAGCTTATTCCGGCAACGTGTTCATTTGCAGCACCGAGGATTACGCGGCTTCCCAAGCCGTTATCTACGGCATGCCGATGGACTACACCGTATCCTTCCGTCCGGGCTCCCGATTCGGCCCCGGCCGTATCCGCGAAGCGTCGGTCGGGCTCGAAGAGTACAGCCCTTACCTCGATCGCAGCGTTTATGACGTGAAATATTACGACGCCGGCGATCTGCTGCTTCCGTTCGGCAATGCGGCGAAGAGCCTCGATATTATCGCGGAGTTCGTTCGCGGCGTGCTGGCCGACGGCAAAATCCCGGTCGGACTCGGAGGCGAGCATCTCGTCAGCTGGCCGGTCATTCAAGAAGTATACAAGAAACATCCGGACCTTGCGGTTCTTCACTTCGACGCGCATACCGATCTGCGCGAGGAATACGAAGGCGAGCCGCTGTCCCACTCGACGCCGATTCGCAAAGCCGCCGAGCTGATTGGTCCGCGCAATATCTACCAATTCGGCATTCGCTCCGGTTCCAAGGAGGATTGGACGTACGCGCTCGAATCGGGCATTCACTTCCACCCGTTCGTCGTAGCCGAGCCGCTTAAGAAGGAGCTCCCTTCCCTGAAGGGCCGTCCGGTTTACGTCACGATAGACATCGACGTGCTCGATCCGTCCGCGGCGCCGGGTACCGGCACGACCGAAGCGGGCGGCATCACCTCGAAGGAGCTGCTCGAAGCGATTCACGCGATCGCGCGCTCCGGCGTTAACGTCGTCGGCTTCGACCTCGTCGAAGTGGCGCCGATCTACGATCCGACGGAGATGACGCCGATCGTCGCCTCGAAGATGGTCCGCGAGATGCTGCTCGGATTTTTGAAGTAGTGGTGAAGAATTTAGCCCTCTAACCTTGTGCTCTGCGCGCGGGTTTGGGGGCTTTTTAAGTTAGCGCAAAGAAACAATATTCCAGCCATGCGCGTATAGTCATAAGGACAGGAAAGCAGGAGGGGTAGGAATGGGAGATCCATCGGTAGGCGGAAGCCATATGGGCAGCATCATGTTTACGGTCGTACCGATCTTGATTGTTATTGGATTCGTGGCGGTATTATTGGGAATAGCAATGAACGGCGCGCGTTACATCAAAAATGCAAGAGCCTCGAAGGAAACGGTATATGCGCGGGTTGTCGCCAAAAGGATGGACATCCGCAGCCGCACGAACCAACACGCGAACGGAGACGGCGGCATGCATGCGGTCAATTCATCCCGAACTTATTACTACATTACGTTGGAGTTCGACGACGGCTCTCGCCGCGAATATTTGGACGTCAAAAACTTGTACGGTCTCGTTGTTGAAGGAGATGAAGGATATGCGGCCGTGAAGGGTGATTGGATCGTCGCATTCGAACGGCAAACGTAATCATAGGCTTAGAACTCGTGGAAGTGCAGGAGGCCCTCGTCAATCGAGCTTGCGAGGACTTTTTTGCTTTGCGGCGCGACCCCTGACATACCCTCTAAGATAAGAATTGCTCGGATAGCGGGGAGTTGACGAACTCAGTCAAATACGAGATTATAGGGTGTAGGGCTTCGTTCGGAAGTGCGTTGATTCACTAAAGAGAAATTTTCTGAAAAGGTGTAGGAGGCTGTTAAAGATGGCATTGGAATCGATGAAGGACATGCTTAACAAGGCACTGAAAGGCGGCTATGCGGTAGGTCAGTTCAACATCAATAACTTGGAGTGGACGCAGGCGATTCTCGCGGCGGCTCAAGAAGAGCAATCTCCGGTTATCCTTGGCGTATCCGAAGGCGCGGCTCGTCATATGGGCGGCTTCAAAGTCGTTACGGCGATGACGAAAGCGTTGGTCGAAGAGATGAAGATTACGGTTCCGGTAGCGATCCATCTCGACCACGGCTCCAGCGTGGACAAGTGTAAACAAGCGATCGACGCGGGCTTCACGTCCGTTATGATCGATGCTTCGCACGATCCGCTCGAAGACAACATCCGTATCACGAGCGAAGTCGTTGCTTACGCGCATGAGCGCGGCGTCTCCGTTGAAGCCGAGCTGGGAACGGTCGGCGGTCAAGAGGACGATGTTATCGCGAACGGCGTTATTTATGCAGACCCGCAAGAGTGCAAAGTGCTTGTTGAGCGTACGGGCATCGACTGCCTCGCGCCGGCTCTCGGCTCCGTACACGGTCCTTACAAAGGCGAGCCGAACCTGGGCTTCAAAGAGATGGAAGAGATCTGCAAGACGATCGGTCTTCCGCTCGTTCTGCACGGCGGCACGGGTATCCCGACCGAGCAAATCAAGAAATCGATCTCCCTCGGCACGGCGAAGATCAACGTGAACACCGAGAACCAAATCGAGTTCACGAAAGCGGTTCGCGCGGTACTCGCGAAAGATTCCGAAGTATACGATCCGCGTAAATTCATCGTTCCTGGCCGCGATGCGATCAAGGCAACGGTTATCGGCAAAATCCGCGAGTTCGGCTCTGCGGGCAAAGCGTAATCGAATCATAATAGGCAGGGATAGAGGCTGGTTCCGGATGATCCGGAGCCAGCTTTTTGTTTGCGCCGCCTACAGTTTAAACCCCGCCCCCATCTGGGCATGATGGGAATAGGAGGGTGTTGCTCATGGGGATGCTGCCGATCTACGAGAGAATGGCGGAGCTGAGAATCATCCAGAGACGCAAAAAGCTTACGGACGCCGAGCTAAGGGAGCTCGAGCATTGCTTGGACATGAACGCCGATTATTGCTACAGACTATCGCAGTTATATAATCTATCGCTCGTCGCTTCGATTACCGATGACGTGGACTGGCAGCACGAGCTGTGCCGCGAGATCGAGAAGCTGGGCGGGCGAGTGCCGGGCGGTTGAGCGCCAGGCGGTTGAGCGAATAACAGCAAATCGATAGTTATATCTCGGAAAACCGGGTGAAATGGAAAAGTAACAGCAAATCGATATTTATTTTTACGAATTTACGGAAGTTGATGAATGTGGCCCTGAATTAGCTGCGCATGGTTGTTATTCGGCGATGCTCACACCGGGGTAGACGAAATAACTGCTAATGGTTGCTATTTTATTCTCAGGACGAAATTCGGTTCGATTTCCGGTGCTTCCCGCCATCCACGGAAGGCGACTGTCGCTTTTCGCTTGCCACGCTAACTTTCATCCTATAGAATAGGAGCAACAAAGTTACAGGCATTGATCGGGACAGTACGCCCGCGAACGGAACGAACAGCGAGCCGGGAAAGTGGAAGCCGGCCGTTCCGCGCGGACGGAAGCGCACCCGTGAGCCGATCGTCCGAAGGCGCCGCTGCGTAGGAAGGTCCGGTCACTCCGTTATCGTGTTCAAGGCGCTGTTCCTCCGCGAGGCTTAATCTTGCCATCCGGGAGCAGCTAGAAGAGTGGTACCGCGGAGTCAGCCTCCGTCTCTTACAGGAGACGGAGGCTTTATGTTTGTCAAGGGAGGAGAGCTTGCTATGCAGGAGCAGACAGAGAACGCCTCCAAAGCTAACGTTCGCATCAAGCTGGATAGCACGGCGGACGGAGAGAAGCTGTCGCGCGAGCTGAACGGGGAATGGTATTACAGGAATAACGGCATTTACGTGAGGTACACGGAGAATGAAGAGGGGCGAAGCGTTAGAACGCTCGTCTCCTGGAAGGACGGCGTCTTGAAGGTCGTCCGGCGCGGAGACGCCGAGTCCGATCAGACTTTCGCATTAGGCAAACGCCTGCCGGGCTATTACGCGAACTCGCAGGTCCGGCTGAACCTCGACACGGAGACGACGATGCTGCGAGTCGTATCCGATACGATCCCCGGAAAGACGGAAGACGCGCCGCCGCAGCCTAGCTTGCCGTTAGTGCTGGAGTGGCATTATTCGCTATGGGCGGCCGACGAGCAAGCCGGAGTCTTTATCGTCCGTCTTCACGCGGAGCGACGCGAGGACGAAGCAGAGAGTTGATGTAGCCTTATACAACCTAGGGTGAGTAAGTTCGAGCCCGACGAAGATTCAATTTATCGAGGGTGAGTAAGTTCGAGCCCGACGAAGATTCAATTTATCGAGGAGGAACGCCATTATGAAGACGAACGTGTTAGACCGTTATTATTCCGATTTGCGCGCAACGCTGGCCGATGCCGTAACCGCGGCAGGACTCGTATCCGATGCGAGCGACATTCCGGCCATCATCCTGGAGATCCCGAAGGATAAAAGCCACGGCGACTTGTCCACGAACTTGGCGATGCAGTTGACGAAGCTCGCGAAACGCAATCCGCGCCAAATCGCGGAGGCATTGATCGAGCATCTCGACAAAGACAAGGCAAGCATTCAATCCGCGGAAATCGCGGGTCCTGGATTCATCAACTTCCGCCTCGACAAGAGCTTCCTCTATCCGATCATCGGAGAAGCCCAAGCCGAAGGAGAAAGCTACGGCCGTACGGCCGTCGGCCAAGGGAAATCCGTGAACGTCGAGTTCGTCAGCGCGAATCCGACCGGCAGCCTGCACCTGGGGCATGCCCGCGGAGCGGCCGTCGGCGATGCGCTGTGCAACGTGCTTGCGGCGGCAGGTTACCAGGTTACGCGCGAGTATTATATTAACGACGCGGGCAATCAAGTGAACAACCTTGCGAAATCGATCGAAGCTCGTTATCGCCAAGCTCTTGGCCAAGACGCCCAGATGCCGGAAGACGGCTATCACGGCGAAGATATCGTCGGCTTCGCCAAGGAGCTGGCGGCGGAGCGGGGCGACAAGCTGCTGTCGCTTTCGGACGAAGAACGCTTCGAATTTTTCCGGAAGTACGGTCTTGAGAAGGAATTGGATAAAATCAAACGCGACCTCGGAAGGTTTAAGGTTGGCTTCGACATCTGGTACAGCGAAACTTCCCTCTACGAAACCGGCAAAGTCATCGAAGCGCTAGACGCTTTGAAGGCGAAAGGCCAAGTGTACGAGGAAGAGGGAGCGGTATGGCTCCGTTCGACCGATTACGGCGACGACAAGAACCGCGTCCTCGTCAAGAACGATGGCAGCTACACGTATTTGACGCCGGATACCGCCTATCATATGGATAAATATTCGCGCGGTTACGATCAATTGATCAACATCTGGGGCGCCGATCACCACGGTTACATCCCGCGGATGAAAGCGGCGATGGCGGCGCTGGGCAACGATCCCGACAAGCTCACGGTTCTGATCGCTCAGATGGTCAGCCTGTTCCAGAACGGCGAGAAGGTTAAGATGTCCAAGCGTACGGGCAAAGCCGTTACGATGGAAGACCTCATGGACGAAGTCGGCGTCGACGCGATTCGCTACTTCTTCACGATGAGAGGCATGGATTCGCACCTCGACTTCGACATGGATCTAGCCGTATCCACGTCCAACGAAAACCCGGTATACTACGTGCAATACGCGCATGCGCGCATTTGCAGCATTTTCCGCCAGGCGGAGGAACAGGGCATTAAGCTGCTCCCATGGCAAGAGGCCGATCTGTCGCTCCTGAATTCGGAGCAGGCATTCGACCTTATCCGCAAAGTCGGGGAGCTGTCGGAGACGATTAACGAATCCGCTCGCCTTTATGCCCCGCATGTCATGATCCGGTACGTATACGAACTGGCGTCGCAATTCCATAGCTACTACCGCGCGGAACGCGTCATTACCGAGAATGCCGCGGAGAGCCAAGCGAAGCTGCAGCTATTGGCCGCGATCAGAGTCGCGCTCGCGAACGTCTTGAAGCTTGTCGGCGTCTCGGCCCCGGAGCAAATGTAGCTAGATCAGATCGGCTAATTTAATCATGCGCGTCACGCTAAGCTCCCCGGTCGACCGGGGGGGTTTGCTGTTTCTGAGCGGGATGGCCGAACGTTTAATGATCGATTTGATTTGCCCGGGCGTAAGCCGTGGCCTAAGGCTGAGCAGCAGCGCGACGGCTCCGGTGACGTGAGACGTCGCCATCGAGGTGCCGCTCATCTCGCGGTGCTTGCCTCGAAGCCATGCGGACACGATACGTTCTCCCGGGGCATAGACGTCGATCATGCGGCTGCGGTTCGTGAAGCCGGCGATCCTTCCCGTTCGCGTCGTCGCGCCCACCGCGATCGTATTGACGTATCTCGCGGGATAGTCGATGGCGCCGGTCCGTCCGTCGTTGCCGGAGGACGCCACGATTAGAACGCCGGACCTGTAGGCACTGTTGACGGCCGCGTACAGCGAGCGGCTTCTTGTCTTCATTCCGAAGCTCATGTTGACGACGTCGATGCCGTTTCTCACGCACCACTCGATGCCGAGTATAATATCGGAGACATAAGCCGTGCCGTTATGATCGAACGCTTTGACGGGATGGATTTGCGCGCGGGGGGCTACGCCGATCATGCCTTGTTGCTGATTGGCGGCCGCGATCGTTCCGGCAATATGGGTGCCGTGGCCGTTGTCGTCCTGCGGCAGTTCCATGCGATGAAGCAGATTTATGCCCCTTTCAAGCGAATGGCGAAGATCGGGATGCCTGAAGTCGACCCCGGTATCAATGACGCCGACCTTGACGCGATGCCCGGTCGTGCGGCTCCAAGCGGCGGGCGCGCCGATATGCCCGACGCCCCAAGGAATGCCCCGTTCGCTGACGATGCTTCCGCTCGGGAGCGCTTGAAGCTGCACGGCCTCATCCTCTTCCAAGGCGAGCTTGCCGCGCAGGGGCGACGGAATTTCGGCCGTCTCCGGCAATGAACAGATCATGGCGGGAATGACGCCGAGCGGTTGAATGCCCCGCAGCTTCGGATGAAGGGGGAGCGCGGCTTGCAAAGTACGCTGGAATCGGACGTATAGGCCTTCTTCCGTGAACCGGAGAATCGTTCTGCGTTCCGATTCGTTGCCGGATTCAATAGCGTCCAGAAGCCATTCGACGACATCGTGTCCATCCAAGGCGATTCCCTCCCGGGCGAATGTGCGGGCGGCAAGCGCATGCATGGCTCGCCGACTAGCCGTGTCCTCTACTGTATGTGAGCACGCGCGGAACGGTATGGGAATCAAGCCTTTTTGCCTGCGAAATAGGCGCCGTTCCGTGGCAAAATCCGCTTCCGGGCATACGATGAAGGGAGAGTTTCCGGTGAGACTCTCTAGCATGCCGGTTCCTCCGCCCGCGGAGCGGCCGGGAAGGGATACAGTCGAAAAGCGAAGGTGACGTCCGCTCAGGACGCTCCTTCGCTTTTTCGTGATAGCTTGCTTGCAATTTTATGAGAAATAAGGTTAACTATAGGTTGATAAATCAACGTGAAGAAACGGTTCACATACAGGGAGGAACACACTTGAGCGCCGAGTACGTACTCAAACTCGACTCCGAGAAAATCCAAGAGATGCCTATGGTCGACCTCGCTTTCGAGGTGCTGAAGGCAGCGAACACTCCGTTCTACTATCGCGACCTGATGATGGAGATCGGCAAGATCCGCGGACTTTCCGAAAGCCAGATCATCGACGTGATCGCGCAGTTGTATACGGAGATCAATATCGACGGTCGCTTCGCATGCGTTGGCAGCAACGTATGGGGATTGAAGCGCTGGTATCCGGTCGAACGCACCGACGATCCGGTAACGGGCGGCGGCAAGCGTCCGCGCATTATTAACGACGACGACGATCTCGACGACGAAGACTTGTACGGCGAGGACGAGGAAGAAACCTTCACGGCGGAAGACGAGTCGTACGATCTGTTCGACGAAGAGCGCGAAGAGATCTTCGACGAAGGGGAAGAAGCCACCGAAGTCGACGAGGAGAACATTCTCGAAGACGAAGAGGAAGCTTCGCTAGACGAGGAGCTGGACGACAAGGGCGCCGAAGGCGAAGACGAGTTGTTCGAAGACGAAGACGACGAAGACGCGACCTTCGACGAGGAAGAAGAAGAGGACTAAATCTAGCTGCCCGAGTATAAGAATAACGATTCCGACGCGGGCTTGACACGGTTTGTGTCAGACGTTAAACTTATGCTTGGGCTTTAGAAGTTAAGGTATTTCATAGCATGAGGAATCCAAAGTGCCCCCATTTATTGGGTGTCACTTTTTTGTTTTTTTTACCGCTTTTGCGGGAAGGAATGCTTCGAACTAGGTAACGATAATGAGGATGCCGCAGGCATGTGGTGGGAGGTTTCGTAGGGTGACTAAGTACATTTTCGTAACCGGCGGCGTAGTCTCGTCGCTCGGCAAAGGGATTACCGCCGCTTCGCTGGGGCGGTTGTTGAAGAACCGCGGACTAAAGGTGACGATCCAGAAATTCGATCCTTATATTAACGTGGATCCAGGGACGATGAGTCCTTACCAGCACGGCGAAGTATTCGTCACGGACGATGGAGCGGAGACGGATCTCGATCTCGGGCACTATGAACGCTTCATCGATATTAACTTGTCGAAGAACAGCAACGTGACGACGGGTAAAATTTATTCTACGGTTATTAGCAAGGAACGCCGCGGCGAGTACCTCGGCGGTACGGTACAGGTCATTCCGCATATTACGAACGAAATCAAAGACCGCGTATTCCGCGCGGGCAAAGAAGCGGGCTCCGACGTCGTCATCACGGAAATCGGCGGCACGGTAGGCGATATCGAAAGCTTGCCTTTCCTTGAAGCCATTCGCCAGATTAAGAGCGACATCGGCCGCGACAACGTCATGTACATTCACGTTACGCTTATTCCGTTTATTAAAGCTGCCGGCGAAGTGAAGACGAAGCCGACGCAGCATAGCGTTAAAGAGCTTCGGAGCATCGGTATTCAGCCGAACGTGATCGTCTGCCGGACGGAATATCCGCTCGCGGAAGACCTGAAGCGCAAGATCGCCCAGTTCTGCGACGTCGAATCGGACGCCGTCGTCGAGTGCCGCGACGCTTCGACGCTGTACGAAGTCCCTCTTAACCTACGCGCGGAAGGTCTGGACGATATTGTCGTCAAGCATTTGAAGCTGCAAGTCGGACCGCCGGATATGACCGAGTGGACGGAGCTCGTGAGCCGCGTCCAATCGCTCAAACGCACGACCGAAATCGCGATCGTAGGCAAATACGTCGCTCTGCACGACGCGTACCTTAGTATCGTAGAATCGTTGTCCCATGCGGGCTTCGACGCCGACGCGGAAGTGAACATCCGCTGGGTCAACGCCGAAGAGGTAACGCCGGACAACGTGAAGGAGCTCCTCGAAGGCGTTCAAGGCATTCTCGTGCCGGGCGGGTTCGGGGATCGCGGCATCGAAGGCAAAGTTACGGCGATTCGTTACGCGCGCGAGACAGGCACTCCGTTCTTCGGCATTTGTCTCGGCATGCAAGTCGCCGTTGTCGAATATGCACGCGGCATGGCCGGTCTTGACGGCGCGAACAGCTCGGAGATCAACCCTGCGACGCCTTATCCGGTTATCGACCTGTTGCCGGAACAGAAGGATATCGAAGACTTGGGCGGTACGATGCGCCTCGGCCTGTATCCGTGCAAGCTGATTTCGGGAAGCTTGGCGGCTCAATGCTACGGGGAAGAGCTCGTCTACGAGCGTCATCGTCACCGGTACGAATTTAACAACGAATACCGCGATCGGATCGAGGCGGCAGGCCTTCGCATCTCTGGGACGTCCCCGGACGGCCGTCTGGTCGAGATGATCGAGCTGCCGGATCATCCATGGTTCCTGGCGGTGCAATTCCATCCGGAATTCACGTCCCGTCCGAACCGTCCGCAGCCGTTGTTCCGCGAATTCGTCAAAGCGTCTTTGCGCCAAGCGGAAGCTTAACGATCCTCCGCTTCAGCCTTCACGGGGAACGCTTCGATGTTAAATCGGAGCGTTTTTCAAATTTTTACATGGAAAGAGCAGGAATTTGACCCTGCCGGCGCGAATATTGCTAGCGATAGTAAAACGGAGGGATGCGAGCTTGGAAAAGAAGAAATTGCTCATTGTTGACGATCAAGTCGGCATCCGGATCTTGCTGCTGGAAGTATTCGCCACGGAGGGCTACGAGACGTTCCAAGCGGCCAACGGGCGCGCGGCGCTGGAGATTGCGAAGATGCACCGGCCGGATCTCGTCCTCCTGGACATGAAGATCCCGGGAATGGACGGTTTAGAGATTCTTAAGCAGATAAAAGAACACGACAGAACGATTAAAGTCATCATGATGACCGCTTACGGCGAGTTGGATATGATCAAAGAAGCGATGGATTTAGGTGCATTGATGCATTTCACGAAACCTTTCGATATCGATGAGATGCGTACGGCCGTTAATTTGCAAATGAGTGAAGGCGCAGCGTCCCGATTCGCTTCCGGGTCGTAAGCCTTCTTTTTTTTTTTTTGCCTGCTTATGGCCTACAATGAGGAAACATTCATTCGGTTTACTTCCTGCGGTCATTATTGCTATAATATTGCAGTGTCTAACCTCTCTTTCGAGAGGCAACGTTACATGTACACACCTGCGCACGGGAAAACGTCTACAGGCGTTTTCCCGTTCCTTCATGTGTCGGTGATTTTTCCGGCATCGGCAACACCACGAGGAGGAACTCATGGAGATATTGATGGTACGGGGAGGCCGCCCTTTGCGGGGGACCGTTGCGATCAGCGGCGCGAAGAACAGCGCGGTCGCGCTTATACCCGCCGCGATCTTGGCGGAAACGGAAGTAAGATTGGACAACCTTCCTCAGCTTAGCGACGTTGCGGTATACGCGGAATTGTTGGAACAGCTCGGGGGCAAGGTATCATGGACGAACGATGCGATGTCGATCGATCCGTCCGGAATGACTTCGGTTCCGATGCCTAACGGGCGCGTTAAACTGCTCAGGGCTTCTTATTATTTAATGGGAGCTTTGCTCGGACGGTTCGGGGAAGCAACGATCGGCTTGCCGGGCGGCTGCAATTTCGAGCCTCGTCCGATTGATCAGCATATTAAAGGTTTCGAGGCGTTGGGAGCGGAAGTGTCCAACGAGCACGGCGCGATACGGATCAAGGCCAAAGAGCTGAGAGGCGCGAAGATCTATCTAGACGTCGCCAGCGTCGGCGCCACGATCAATATTATGCTCGCGGCCTCTAGGGCCAAAGGGCTTACGGTTATCGAGAACGCGGCGAAGGAACCGGAGATCATCGATGTCGCTACGTTGCTGAATGCGATGGGCGCGAAAATCAAAGGCGCGGGCACCGAGACGATTCGCATCGAAGGCGTCAAAGAAATGCACGGCTGCAGGCACTCTATTATTCCAGATCGGATTCAAGCCGGTACTTACATGATCGCGGCGGCGGCAACGCGCGGCGACGTCCTTATCGATAATATTATTCCTAAGCATCTGGAAGCGATGACCGCGAAACTGCAAGAGATGGGCGTGCACGTCTACGAGATGGACGAGTCCATTCGCGTCGTCGGCCAGCCGAATTACGAGGCCGTCGACGTCAAGGCGCTCGTGTATCCGGGCTTCGCCACCGACCTGCAGTCGCCGATGACGAGCTTGCTCACGCAGGCCAGCGGTGTTAGCGTGCTGTCCGATTATGTGTACAGCAACCGATTTAAGCACGTTCCCGAGCTGGCGCGGATGGGCGCGAATATTCGCGTCGAAGGTCGTTCCGCGATCATCGAGGGCGGAGCGCTTAACGCCGCGAAAGTACGGGCGGCGGATTTACGCGCCGGCGCGGCGTTGGTCGTAGCGGCGCTGACGGTGCAAGAAGGCACGACGGAGATTGGCGGCGTCGAGTATATCGATCGAGGCTATGAACGTCTGGTCGCGCAGCTTAGCAATCTTGGAGCGGAAGTATGGCGTCAAGGATAACCGATGATTTCTGAATACAAAGTGGGGATTCCATTGTCCGAATTGATGTTAACAGACCTGGAAGAGATGAAGCTGAACGAGCTGTATAAGCTGGCGAAGCAGCATCAGATTCAAGGCTACGCGCAGATGAAGAAGAAGGAACTGATGATCGCCATCCTGCGCGCGCAAGCGGAACGAAGCGGCTTGATGTTCATGGAAGGCGTGCTCGAGGTCATGCAGGAAGGGTTCGGATTCCTCAGGCCGATTAACTATTACCAGAGCAACGACGACATCTATATCTCCGCCTCGCAAATTCGCAAGTTCGACCTGAGAACCGGGGATCTCGTCTCCGGTAAGTGTAGGGCGCCTAAGGAAAGCGAGCGCTTTTTCGGGTTGCTGCAGGTGAACGCCGTTAACGGCATATCTCCCGAGGCTGCCGCGGAACGCTTGCATTTTCCCGCGCTTACCCCGCTGTATCCGCAAACGAAGCTCAAACTCGAATCGTCTCCCACCCATCTGTCCACGCGCATTATGGATATGATCGCTCCCGTCGGGCTTGGCCAGCGCGGCTTGATCGTCGCGCAGCCGAAAGCGGGCAAGACGCTGCTGCTCAAGGAGATCGCCAACAGCATTTCCGCGAACCGGCCGGACATCGACCTATTCGTGCTGCTCATCGACGAACGGCCGGAGGAAGTAACGGACATGCAACGTTCGGTCAAAGGCGAAGTCATCGCTTCGACATTCGACGAAGTGCCGGAGCACCATATTAAAGTGGCGGAACTCGTGTTGGAACGCGCCTTGCGTTTGGTCGAGCATAAGCGGGACGTCGTCATTTTGCTGGATAGCATTACGAGATTGGCCCGGGCTTACAACCTGGTCGTGCCGCCTTCGGGACGCACGTTGTCAGGCGGGATCGACCCGGCGTCTTTCCATCGTCCGAAGCGCTTTTTCGGGGCGGCGCGCAACGTCGAAGAGGGCGGAAGCCTGACGATATTGGCTACGGCGCTCATCGAGACCGGCTCGCGCATGGACGATATTATCTACGAGGAGTTCAAAGGAACCGGTAATATGGAGCTGCATCTCGACCGCAAGTTAGCGGAACGCCGCATCTTCCCGGCCTTGGACATCCGTCGCTCGGGAACCCGCCGCGAGGAGATGCTGCTGGAGAAAGACGCGCTCGAGAAGCTTTGGGCGATTCGCAAAAGCATGAACGATTCGATGGAGTACGTGGAACAATTCCTCAAGAAGCTATCGAATACGAAAACCAACCAAGAGTTTCTGGATTCGCTGGACACCGGCGGAGGCTCGGGAAGTTCCGGACCTGCGAGCACGGGCGGCTCCCGCCGCGCGCCTCGGGGCAGCTCCTCTTGAGAATGGCGAAGAAGAAGGTTTAGCCTATGTATTTGGTATACGCGGACGAGCACGGGAACGTGTTCGATCATGGCGAGCTCTACGGCGTCGCGCGAAGCGGCAACGATCTGGTCGAGCTGCTCGAGGAGGAGCTTATCCCTCTTCCGGCAGGCGCAACGCTCGTAGGCTTGCCTTATACGAAGCCGATCGGATTGGATCCGAAGAGCGGCGAGATGAAGCTGCTCCCCGGCAATTATCAGGCCGTCGGAGCGTTGCTCCCGCAAGGGTTCACGCGCTATTACGTTCCCGGCTACTATAAGACGGATAAGACGCAGAAATTCCCGCTCTTCGGCTATACCGCCGTCGTGTGGAAAGACGGCGGGTTCTACGTCGCGGCTGACGCGACGGACGATCCGGAGCCTTGGAACCCCGAGCACTGCGACCGCGGAGAGCTCGAAATTCAAGTCGACCGCCTGCTTAAGACGTACCCGGACAATCAGTTATACAAGCACTTGTCGCATTGCGCGCTGGAGTATGAGTGTCTGACGGCATCCAATACGTTCCTTCAGCGCTTGGAAGGCGCGGTTCCCGTGTCGTTCTCCTGTAATGCCGGGTGCTACGGATGCATCTCGGAGCAGCCGGACGACAGCGGCTTCGTGGCGCCTCAGACGCGGCTGAAATTCAAGCCGACGGTAGACGACGTCGTGAACATTATGCTCGAGCATCTGAAGACGCCGGAGTCGATCATCAGCTTCGGACAAGGCTGCGAAGGCGAGCCTTCGACGCAGGCGAAGACGATTATCGAGGCGATTAAGCGGGTGCGAGCGGAAACTTCGCTCGGGTACATCAACATCAACACGAACGCCGGATTATCGGATCATCTGCGGGCGATCACGGACGCGGGGCTGGACCTCATGCGAGTCAGCACGATCAGCGCGCTGGACGAGCATTACAACGCGTATTACAAACCGCGAGGCTACACGCTTAAGAACGTGGAGAAGTCGCTGCGTTACGCGGCGGACAACGGTGTCTACACGTCGATCAACTACTTGATTTTCCCAGGGGTAACGGACCGCGAGGAAGAGATCGAAGCGATGATCGATTTCGTGAAGCGCACCGGATTAAAGCTGATTCAGATGCGCAACCTGAATATCGATCCGGACGCGTACTTAGACTTGATTCCGCCTGCGAAAGGCGAGATTTACGGCATGAAGACGCTGCTCGACATTTACCGTCAGGAGCTGCCGGACGTCGTGATCGGATCGTACACGCATGTTCCGCCACGGCCGCGCCGGTAATCCATCCTTATTTTAACGTTGAAGTGATTATTGCCTTGGTTGATACCGCGTGCTATAATCTCCTCATGTGTCTATTACTCTGGATCCGACCGAGATCCAGGGCAGAAAGAAGGTGAACCCTTTGAAAGAAGCTATTCATCCGAAGTATCACGTAACGATGGCAACGTGCGCATGCGGAAATACGTTCGAGACGGGTTCGATTCGTTCGAACCTGAAAGTCGAGATCTGCTCTAACTGCCACCCGTTCTTCACCGGCAAGCAGAAGTTCATCGACGCAGGCGGACGCGTTGACAAGTTCAAGAAGAAATACGGCATGTAAGATTGCCGCTTAGGCGATGCATAGCCGAGAGCCTCCCTTGAAATCCTACCGGATAACAAGGGAGGTTTTTTAATGCTCACAAAGCGGTCAAGAATGGCGTTAATCGCAGCGGCGGCTTGCGTCCTGCTAATATCCTCGGGATGCGGGAACAATGGCAACAACCATGCGAACAACGGTAACAATGCGAACTATGGGAACAACGGGAATAACGGCGTCCAGGCGCAGAACTATCCCGACGACGGTTACATGGGCATCACGAATACGAATCCGAGAATTCCCGGCCATCACATGACGAGCACGTACGCCAACGACGGGCAGGCGATTTCCGAAGCGATCAGGAACGTACCCGGCGTCGTCAGCTCGAGAGTCACCTTCAACGGTGCCGATGCTTACGTGACCATCAAAGTCGATCCGTCGCTCAGACCGAACGAAGTGCCGACGGTCGAAAGCCAAGCGGCATCGGTGCTCCGATTCAACTTTCCGAGGTACACGATACACGTTAGCTCGATGAGGTAATTGTCGATTGTGCCCAAGGGAACTGTTTCCGTCGGTTGCACTTCTCGCGGCCATCCGCTATACTTAGTTTTGCCGTGCTAGACGGGGAGGTAGCGGTGCCCTGTAACTCGCAATCCGCTCCAGCGAGGTCGAATTCCTGTTTTAGGTTTTGTGATGCAGGTTCCGGTAAGGAAGTGCCGTGTTGACGGCAGAGTCCTCCGCGAGGAACGGCCATGAACCCGGTCAGGTCCGGAAGGAAGCAGCCGTAAGTGGTTTAGTTCTTGTGCTGGAGGGCAGCTCTGCTTGAGCGTTGCTTTCTTATTAGGCTGGATCATAATTATCGAGGACAGGTGCACGGTCCTGAATATAACTTCCACGATGAATAAGCACCTTAGCGTATGAACGAACGCTGGGTGCTTTTTTGTCGTCGTTGGGAATCGGGGGGAAGGCTGATGGAGGTCGAATCGGAGCGCGCGAAGCCGTCTTGGTATATGGCGCGGTTCATGAATCATTTTCTGGCGATGGAAGGGACCGGCGTAATCGTGCTCGACTCCGAATTTCGGATCGTGGAAATTAGCGATATGCTATGCGCGATGCTCGAGTGCCGCAGGGAGGACATCGTCTCTTGCGATCTGGAGGACTGGCTCGCGGGGCTGCGAATGGATCCGCCGCCTTTCGACAAAGCGCTGCTCCGCGAAGGGGCGTTCCGGGACCGGAGTTGGACTTGGAAGTGGAACGGCAAACGGTTCTCGATGATGCTCGACGGAGATGCCATGGAGGACAACGGCAGGCAGATCGGCGCGTTCGTTATTTTCCGTGACGTCTCGCATCAAACGGCTCTCGAGGAGCAGATCAGGCAATCGGACCGGCTCAAGACGATCGGGCAGATCGCCGCCGGCACCGCGCATGAAATCCGTAACCCGCTTACCGCGATGAAAGGCTTCATCCAGTTGCTCGGTAAGTCGCTGACCCAGCGGAACATGGACCGCGAGCTGGAATACATAAGCATAGTGTTATCCGAACTCGAGCGAGTGAACGAGCTTGTAGGCGATTTTCTGCTGCTTAGCAAGCCGAAGGAAATTAAGCATGAACTGATTCGGGCGGGTACGGTCGTGCAGGAAATTATGCCTATGATACGCAACGAGGCGCTGCTGCACAACGTAGCCGTCAAGCACTACCCCAAAACCGACTTAAAGCCTATCGTTGCCGATAAAGATTTACTCAAGCAAGTGTTCCTTAATCTAGCCAAAAACGCGATCGAAGCGATGCCGAACGGAGGGACGTTGACGATAAGAGAGTGCGGGTATCCCGAACAACCGGACAAAGTCACGATAGAACTGCAAGATACGGGCATGGGAATACCGCCGGAGGCGCTCGAGAAAGTGTTCGAGCCTTTCTATACGACGAAGCAGCAAGGGACGGGGCTTGGATTATCGGTTTGCCAGAGGATCGTGCACGATCTGGGAGGGCGCATCGATGTCGAATCGGGGAAGGACGGAACGACGTTCAGAGTGTGGCTGCCCTATTCGTAGGACTGGTGGAGCGTGCCCTCGCAATGATGTATAATGGTTGAAACGGAATTCGACGGGAGCGACAAGCAATGGCACATCTTGCTTTGTACCGGGCCTGGCGTCCCCAGACGTTCAAGGATATGGTCGGGCAACAACATATCGTACAGACGTTGCAGAACGCGATTCGCGAGAATCGTCTCTCTCACGCCTATTTGTTCAGCGGTCCGCGTGGAACCGGGAAGACGAGCGCGGCCAAGATATTAGCCAAAGCCGTCAACTGCGAGCACGGTCCTGCGCCGGAGCCGTGCAACGAATGCTCCGCATGCCAGCGCATTACGGCCGGGGCGGTCATGGACGTCGTCGAGATCGATGCGGCTTCCAATCGCGGGGTTGAAGAGATTCGGGACATTCGCGATAAAGTGAAATATTCGCCGACCGAAGTACGGCGTAAAGTTTATATTATAGACGAAGTGCACATGCTCACGACGGAAGCCTTTAACGCGCTTTTGAAAACGCTTGAAGAACCGCCGGGGCACGTCATGTTCGTTCTGGCGACGACGGAGCCTCATCGGCTTCCTCCGACGATCGTCTCGCGATGCCAACGGTTCGATTTCCGCCGCGTGTCGCTTGAAGAACAGACCGGACTTATGAAGGAAATATGCGCCGAGGAGAACATTGACGCGGAAGAGGAAGCGCTCAAGTATATCGGGCGGCTGTCGGACGGCGGCATGCGCGACGCGCTTAGCCTGTTGGACCAAATCTCCTCGTTCACGGGGGGGCGCGTAACGCTCGCCCAAGCGGTCGAAGCGACGGGCGGTCTTCCTTCGGAGCAGTTCGCGAGGTTGGCGGCGGCGATTCGCGATGCGGATGCGTCTGCGGTGCTGCAAGAGATCGACGAGATGATGCGAGCCGGCAAGAGTGCGGACAAGTGCTTGGAGCAGCTCATGCATTACTTCCGCGACATGCTTCTTGCGTTGCTGGCTCCGGAAGCGACCGGATCATCGGGGCGGATCGCCGATCCGACGGAGCTTCGCAAGATGGCGGACGGATTTTCTCGCGAGCGGTTATTTGTTATCATTGATTTGTTGAACCGCTATCAGAGCGAAATGAAATACGCCGCTCATCCTCAGACGATGTTCGAGATCGCGCTATTGAAGCTTTGCGCGGAGCCGGGGACCGAGAACGCGAGCGGATCGCGCCCGGTTCAAGCGGGAGACGCGGCTGGCCGCGGCGAGGTTCAGCAGCTCAGGCAGCAGCTTGCGGAATTGGAGAGCAAGCTTAACGCCGCGATGAGCGCGGGTTCCTTCGGCGGAACGGCGGGTGCGTCCAGCGTTGGCGGTTCCGGTCGGACAGGCGCTGGAGGCGGTTCTTCTACGCCTGCCCGAGCGGCTCCCGCGGTTTCGCGAACGAGATTGATTACTTTCGCGGAGGCGGCAGGGAGTTCCGGTGCCCAATTGGCGAAATGGCCCCAGATTATGAACGGGGTCAAGGAACGGGGCCGCACGATTCATGCGATGCTGCTCGACGGCGAACCGGTCGCCTTCTCGGAGGATACGATCGTGGTGGCGTTCAATAACACCTTCCACCGAGAGAACACGGTTAAGCCGAACGGCATGGCGATTATCGAAGAAGTGCTGAACTCCGTGTTCGGCACGCCCGTCAAGTATGCCGCCATTATGCAGAAGGATTGGAAGGAAGCGCTCGCGGCGAAGGGCGGTGCCCAGGAGGCGGCCGCATCCGAAGCCGAAGAGTTTACGCTTGTTCCGGACGCCGACGGGCAATCGGGACGGGACTCTTCCGTAGACGAGGCCATACGTCTGTTCGGGGAACAGCTGGTAACGATTAAAGAAGATTAGTTTAGGGAGGATCCGCGCAATGAACAACATGAACCAAATGATGAAGCAAGTGAAGAAGATGCAAGAGCAAATGCTGAAGGCTCAAGAAGAGCTCGGCACGAAAACAATCGACGGTACCGCGGGCGGCGGCGTCGTGACGGTAACCGTTAATGGTCATAAGAAGGTGCTTAGCATCACGATCAAACCCGAAGCCGTTGACCCGGAAGACGTCGAGATGCTGCAGGATCTCGTCCTGACGGCGGTTAACGACGCGCTCGCCAAAGCCGAAGAGCTGGCGAATAAGGACATGGGCAAATATACGGGCGGCATGAAAATTCCCGGCCTGTTCTAAAGGAGCACGACCCGTTGTTCTATCCGGAACCGATAGCTAAGCTGATCGACGCCTTTTCCCGCTTGCCGGGGATCGGACCGAAGACGGCGGCGCGACTGGCTTTCTACGTCCTGCGTATGAAAGAAGACGAAGTCATAGACTTCGCTAAAGCGCTTGTTAACGTGAAACGCAACTTAACGTATTGCTCGGTATGCTGCAACATTACGGACACGGACCCTTGCCGAATATGCTCCGATAAGTCCAGGGACATGTCCGTCATCTGCGTCGTACAAGAACCGAAGGACCTTGTCGCCATGGAAAGAACCCGCGAGTACAACGGGCATTACCATGTGCTCAACGGAGCGATCTCCCCGATGGACGGGATCGGTCCCGACGACATTCGAATAGCCGAGCTGCTTCGTCGTCTAAGCGACGAGCGCGTGCAGGAGATGATTCTGGCGACGAACCCGAACATCGAAGGCGAGGCGACGGCGATGTACTTATCGCGGCTCGTAAAGCCGTTCGGCATTAAGGTTACGCGGATCGCGCACGGCTTGCCGGTCGGAGGCGACCTGGAGTACGCGGATGAAGTTACGCTGTCCCGGGCGCTCGAAGGCCGCAGAGAACTGAATTGATTCATGATCCTGATTCTAGACTAGATCGAACCGCCGAGAGCGCAGGCTCTTCGGCGGTTTTTTATAACAACAAATCGACAGTTACTTATACGAGATCGAGCAAGATGGCCAACTTTCACTCCGAATAACTGCATATTGTTGTTATTTTTATGTGAAACGGGATTTCTGCGAGAAATAAATGCGAATGGTTGTTATTCTGCAGGATCGCGTTATGCGGGAATTCATTTTAGTTCTAATCCGTGCCCTCCATGCATAAGCATGATATAGGGTTGTCCTCTCGGACGACCCGTGTATCGAGTGATGCGGGAGGGGATCTTCATGCTGCCACAATTGAATCGGCGCGCCCGCGCTCAGGTTGCGCTTGAAGAAGCTGCGGATCGTAAGCAGCTGATCGAAGACGTTCGTCAAGCGGAGCGCGAATGGGCGTTGGCCCAGTGGCATTTCGATAACGCGCTGGGGGACGACCGAATCGATTACGCGATCTATACGTTGGAAGCGGCCGAGAAGAAGCTGGACATGCTGCTTAAGCAAGCGAAATGGCTTTGGAAACATCCAGGCTCCGGCGGGGAAGGCGGTCTGACGGAATGAAGACGTTCTGGATCGTTATGCTCGCGGTATCGGCTACGTCGCTCGGTCTATTGATTGTACGTCAGAAAGCGCCGAAGGGCTGGCTGACGAGATTCGGCATTCATCTGGTCGTGTCGGCGATGGCGCTCTATGCGCTTAACTTCTCGGGATGGATCACCGGGTGGTACGTTCCGCTCAACCCCGTTACGATCGGAACGGTCGCGGTTCTCGGATTGCCGGGCATCGGATTGGTGTTGGGCTTGCAGACGGTTCTGCTGGCATAGGGCATAAACCTGCGGAAGCGGGTTTTTTGCTGAGTTCGCAGAGGCGGGAAGGCGGAGGCGATTACCGGTGAAAAATGTCGGTTCAGACGTTGACGCGGCCCATCGGTCTATGGTACATTAGTTCTCGCGCCTCTCGGGCTTAAGTAATACTCTCCGAAGGCAAGAGATAAATACCACAATTTAGTGGTTGCATCGAATGTGGGCGCTGTGATATATTATAAAAGTCGCCGCTAACACGGTGGCCACGAAAAAGCAACAAAGCTTGTTCTTTGAAAACTGAACATCGAGCGTAATTTACGGTAATAAATCGTTCACTTCGGTGAACAAAACCAGCATTAACTGATTGAGCCGAAAGGCTCTTCGATAAAAGTTTTACTTTTATGGAGAGTTTGATCCTGGCTCAGGACGAACGCTGGCGGCGTGCCTAATACATGCAAGTCGAGCGGACCAAGATTGCAGCTTGCTGCAATCTTGGTTAGCGGCGGACGGGTGAGTAACACGTAGGCAACCTGCCCACAAGACCGGGATAACATTCGGAAACGAATGCTAAGACCGGATACGCAAGCCTGGGGCATCTC
>JAEWPC010000076.1 GCA_023460795.1 Bacillota bacterium
GCTGCACAACAACCACCACACCTACCCGACCTCGGCCAAGTTCTCGGTCAAGCCGTACGAGTTCGACATCGGCTGGGTTTACATCCAGGCCATGCAGGCGATCGGCTGGGCGAAGGTCAAGAAAGTACCGCCGAAGCTGCGCCTCGGCGAGATCAAGCCCGTGGCGGACGAGAAGACGCTCGAAGCGCTCATCGCCCACCGCTACGAGGTGATGGCCGGCTACGCGCGCGAGATGCGCCGCACCTGCAAGTCGGAGATCGACCTGCTGAAGGAAAAGGGTGCCGACCTCTCGCCCCTGAAAGCCGCCAAGCGCTGGCTGCACCGCGACGATGACAAGGTGCCGGCTTCCGCCCGCGCTCACCTGGCCAAGGCCCGTGCCGAACACCCGGTGCTCGACCAGATGGTCACCATGCGCGAGGAACTGCGCCAGTTGTGGCTCAACACCAATCACTCGCGCGAGCAGCTCGCCGCCGACCTGCAGGCCTGGTGCCGCCGGGCGGAAGAGAGCGGCATCGACGCGCTGCGGCAGTTCTCGCTCAAGCTGCGGTCGGCGCACGCCTGATTCCGTCATTCCCGCGAAGGCGGGAATCCAGGGCTTCCCTGGAAAACAAAAAGCCCCGCGATGCGGGGCTTTTTTCATGGAGCCAGCTGAATCACTTCAGCTTGGTTTCCTTGTACTCGACGTGCTTGCGAGCCTTCGGGTCGAACTTCATGATCGACATCTTTTCGGGCATCGTCTTCTTGTTCTTGCTCGTGGTGTAGAAGTGGCCGGTGCCCGCGGTGGACTCCAGCTTGATCTTCTCGCGGCCGCCTTTGCTTGCCATGATCGTGCTCCTTGCGAATTAAGCCTGGCCGCGGGCCCGCAGGTCCGCCAGCACGCTGTCGATGCCCTTCTTGTCGATGAGGCGAAGGCCGGCGTTGGAAATGCGCAGGCGCACCCAGCGGTTCTCGCTCTCAACCCAGAAACGGCGGTATTGCAGGTTCACTTCGAACCGGCGCTTGGTCTTGTTGTTGGCGTGGGAGACGTTGTTCCCCACCATCGGGCCTTTGCCCGTGACTTCGCACACGCGTGCCATGAGCACTCCATTCGCATCAAAACGGCAGTCACTCGCGGCTGTCGCGCCTGGAAAGCGCCGCAGCCTCGCAACTGCCTCACCTCGCCAGAAAGGGTGGCGGTAACCCATCTGCCGGCTTGGGCGCACCTTCCCAGGTGCAGCCGGCAAAGCCCGCGATTATAGCCCAGGGCGGATCTACTGCTCCTGCTCCAGGAACCGCTGGGCATCCAGGGCGGCCATGCAGCCCGTGCCCGCGCTGGTGATCGCCTGCCGGTACACGTGGTCCTGCACGTCGCCGGCCGCGAACACGCCCGGCACGCTGGTCATGGTGGCGAAGCCGTTCAGGCCCGACCTGGTCAGGATGTAGCCATCCTTCATCTCCAGCTGGCCCTGGAAGATTTCGGTGTTGGGCTGGTGGCCGATCGCGACGAAGAAGCCCTGGGTCTTCAGGTCCTCGGTCTCGCCGGTGCGCGCGTCCTTCAGGCGCAGCGCCGTGACGCCGCTGTCGTCGCCGAGAACTTCGTCCACCGTCTTGAACAGCTTGAGTTCGATCTTGCCGCTCTTGACCTTGTCCATGACCTTGTCGATCAGGATCGGCTCGGCGCGGAACTTGTCGCGGCGGTGGATCAGGTAGACCTTGCTGGCGATGTTGGACAGGTACAGCGCCTCTTCCACCGCGGTGTTGCCGCCGCCGACCACCGCCGTGACCTGCTCGCGGTAGAAGAAGCCGTCGCAGGTGGCGCAGGCGCTCACGCCCTTGCCCATGAAATGCTGCTCGGAGGGCAGGCCCAGGTACTTGGCCGAGGCGCCCGTGGCGATGACCAGCGCGTCGGCGGTGTAGGTGCCGCTGTCGCCGGTGAGCGTGAACGGGCGCTTGCTGAAGTCGACCTTGTTGATGTGGTCGAACACGATCTCGGTCTTGAAGCGCTCGGCGTGCTCCAGGAAGCGCTGCATCAGCTCGGGGCCCTGCACGCCCTGCACGTCGGCCGGCCAGTTGTCCACGTCGGTCGTGGTCATGAGCTGGCCGCCCTGCGCGATGCCGGTGATCAGGAGGGGGTTGAGATTGGCTCGAGCCGCGTAGACGGCGGCGGTGTAGCCGGCCGGGCCGGAGCCGAGGATCAGGACTTTGGCGTGTCGAGTGTTCATTGGTTGGAAAACCTGTGTGGGAAACACCACAGGTCGTTGTACATTTCGGGGTGAACGTTGCAAGTATCAAGCGCGTCAGAGCGCTGCGATGCCTGGGCGTCTCAATCCCGTTGATTGTAAGAACCGATTGCGCACGGCCACGCTGGAGGGAACTGGATGTCGATGCTGTCCAACCTGGAACTGATCCGCCGGGTCCCGTTGTTCGCATTGCTCACATCCAACCAAGCCGAATCCGTCGCCGACGCGGTCGTCAAGCGCCGGTTCAAGCGCGGCGAGATCGTGGTGGAGCAGGGCGAGAAGTCCAACACGCTCTTCATCATCCTCCCCGGCCGAGTCCGCGTGGTCACCTCCGACAAGCGCGGCCGCGAGGTCATCCTGGCCACGCTCAACCCCGGCGACTACATCGGCGAGATGAGCCTGATCGACAACGAGGCCCACTCAGCCACCGTCCGCGCCGAAGTGCAGACCGACATGCTGGCACTGGGCCGGGCCGAGTTCGCCCGCTGCCTGCCAGAGAACAGCTCGATGGCCTACGCCATCATGAAGGGGCTGGTGCAGCGGCTGCGCCAGGCCGCCCGCAAGATCGAGTCGCTTGCCCTCATGGGCGTAT
>JAEWPC010000077.1 GCA_023460795.1 Bacillota bacterium
TCCCGATTGGGACGTGAGAACGCGGTTTTTGCTTTTTAGGAACGATTGAATAAAAAAGAAAAATAAGGAAAAGATGGTTCGCGCCTGATAAAATGAAACGCAGAGAGGATAAAACGTATTCAAAGGGGGAACCGACTTGAACAAGCGGAAGTTTACGATGCTCGCCGCATTATCGATCATGTTGTTCGTTACGGGATGCAGCGGAAGCCGGAACGAAGAGTCATCGAAAAAGTTAAAGCTGATCACCGCTTTCGACCCCTTTACCTTCAGCTCCTATTTTGGAGGCAACCAGTTCGAATTGACGCACCCGGAATACGAGGTCGCCTATGTGAACGCCAATTTGCCGATCGATGCGGACTACTGGGACAAATACATCGGCTTGCTGGAGTCGGAAAAACCGGACGTTATCGCGATCGGCAATATTTTCGATTATTATAAGTTGGCGTCGGCAGGATTGCTCAAGGATATGAGCGCGATGATCCGCAAAGACGGATTCGATTTGAACGTCGTCGATCCGACGATCGTATCCTTGCTCAAGTATCCCGGAGAGCCCAGCGAGTTGCTCGGATTGGCTCCGTTCTTTAACCCGAGTGCGTTGTACTACAACAAGACGCTTTTCGGAAAGTACGGCGTTCCTTTGCCGGAAGGCGAAATGACCTGGGAACAAATGCTTCGGCTGGCGTCGCGGTTCCCGAATCGAAACGAACAAGGCGCGCGGTTATACGGGTATCATCATCGTGCATTTTCCACTCCCGGCTTTTACTTGGATTACATCTCGCAGTTGGAAGGCCTTTCGGCTACGGACGGCATACATCTGACGATGGGGGATGCGCGCTGGCGGACGATCGCGGATCAATTATTGCAAGCGTTCAAGCTGAATGCCGTATCGTACGCGAAGAACGACGGCGAGGTCCGATTCGACGATCCGGAATCCGGCGGGGACGTTCCTTTCTTGGATGGCCGCGTCGCGATGATGGAAGCCGACGCGCTGTTCATGAGCCGGCTCGATCAGAGCAAGCCCGGATTCGAATGGGGGATCGCGCCGAAATTCGTCTCGCTTGATCGGAGCAAGGGCATGCCATCCTATCCTTCTATGATCTACGCGATCTATCGCGATGCAGCCAATGTCGATGCGGCGTGGGCGTACATCCGTTATATGAACGATCCCGCTACCTTGAAGCTGCTGTCCAAGTCGGTGCCGCAGCTTCCCGCTCAGAAGGATATCGGCGATGAACGACTAGGCAGAAACCTGGAGCCGTTCTACGCGACGAAGGCGATTCCGCCGTCTATCGCGGATGCGAACAAGCCGATGGTCGTATCACCGTACTTTCACTCACAGAAATTGAATCCGATCATCGACGAAGAGTTCGCTCAGGCGCTAGAAGGCACAAAAGGCTTGGACGATATGATCGCCGCGATAAGAAGCAGAGGCCAGAAAGCTTACGAGCAAGCGCTTGCGGAATTCAGAGCCGCCGAAAGCGAAAGCGAGAGCGAGTAATCCGCCTTGTGGGACAAAGGTACAAGCCAAGCTTGTTCCCTCTCCATACCCTATAAAAGAAACGGGGAAGCGGCTGCTCTCGGCAGTCCGCAACTTCGTCCGCAACAAGGGAGGAGGAGTTCGAAGATGTCGCGAGTCACTCGCGCGCAAGCGCGGAAGTTGATCGGTCGGAACGTGTACGCGGTTCGCAAGGACGGATCGGTAGTCTCCGGCAAGCTCGTACGTATATCGGGCAACAGACTCATGCTCGAAGCGCCGAGAGGCAAGACGGTTCGCACGAAAGCGATTATTCCGCTTGTTCTGTTCGACCTGTTGGCGATCGGCACGGTTCCTTTCGCCGGATTCGGCGGATTTGGTCCATTCGGATTTGGCGGCGGTTTCTACGGAGGCAATAACGTATACGGCAACAGCTGGTTTTAAACCGAAAATGCGTACTTGCCAACGGCGATATATCCGTGGCGAGTACGCTTTTTGTTCGTCGCTCAGAGCGCGTTCCCGAAGAGGGGAGATTCGCTTGCGAGCGATTTGTGCATGTGGTAAGCCTTAAGCGCTTCTACATAGGCAAGCGATTGGTAGCCGAGGCGCCTATAGAATCGAATGCCGCGAGCGTTGCCTTCATCGACGAACAAATAAGCAACGGTGCAGCCTTTTTTACGCCCGTACGATTCCGCCCGTCGCATGAGCTCCGTCCCCCATTGCCGATTCTGGTGCCTCGCGTCTACGGCGAGTAGATCGACGAACAGCACCGAGCCTCGAACTTCGAGATGGACGAAGCCGAACGGGGGGCTTTGCCGTGTGCGGGAGACCACGAACGTCGGACCTCTGCGAAGACGGCGCACGACCTCGAGCCTGAGTCTTGCGTCTCTCGGATGCTGCCAGGGCGACAGCGGTACAAGCTGCTTACGCACAAGCTCAACGATTCCTTTCGTATCCCCTTGCTGTTTCCAACGGATCATCCGCATCGCCTCCTCGTGCGCGAGACATGCTATTAGGGATCTTAATTAGCCTGTGGTATAATGTATGTAACGGTCAAAATGGCGGCAACGGCGACTTTGCGATTTTGCGAACTTGCGTATTGACGGAAGCTTGCGGGAAGCATATAATTGATTTTAATTCATTGAACAAACAACAGCCGTGAAGAGGAAAAAGCGTTAGGGCTCTTATGCTCAGAGAGTATCGGAACTGCTGAGACCGATACCTTAATCCCTGAATGCGAAGTCTCCTCGGAGCTGTTCGCCTGAACCGCCGCTGGCGCAGTAGGGTGAATCGGAGTAGCGCTCGTTATTGCGCCAAGTATGGTAACGTCGTCGCGCGCGCACGTCCCGCCATACTTTCGAAGGTCGTAGCCGCGAGGCGTACGGCAAACTCGGGTGGTACCACGGAAGCGACAAGCCTTTCGTCCCAAGACAGCCAGGAATGGCTTCGGGATGAAAGGCTTTTTTATCGTGATCAGTCACTATAACTGATCGCACTTTTGAAGGGAGGAATTATGGATGAGCGCACAAAGTGCTACGCTGAAATCCAAAGAAGAATTAATCGCGAAATGGAGCAAGTCGGAAGTCATCACCGGTTCGGAAATGCTTCTTCGCAGCTTGTTGTTGGAGGGCGCGGAATGCGTCTTCGGGTATCCGGGCGGCGCGGTTCTGTACATCTATGACGCCATGCACGGCTTCTCGGATTTCCAGCATTTGCTGACTCGCCATGAACAAGGCGCAATCCATGCTGCGGACGGCTACGCCCGTTCCACCGGTAAAGTCGGCGTATGTATCGCCACATCCGGACCGGGGGCCACGAACCTCGTAACGGGGATCGCGACGGCGTACATGGATTCCGTTCCTCTCGTTGTCATTACGGGCAACGTCTTCTCGACCCTGATCGGTACGGACGCGTTCCAGGAAGCGGACATCGTCGGCATCACGATGCCGATCACGAAACACAGCTACATGGTTCGCGACGTTGAAGAATTGCCTCGCGTGATCCACGAAGCGTTCCATATTGCGAATACGGGACGCAAAGGTCCGGTGTTGATCGACATTCCGAAGGACGTGTCGGCGGCGAAGACGCTGTTCAAGCCTGTGAGCGAACTTAACTTGCGCGGTTACAACCCGACGGTTCAGCCGAATCGCAATCAAGTCGATAAATTAATCAAAGCGATCGAGAAGGCCGAGCGTCCGATCATGCTCGTCGGAGGCGGCGTTATCTATTCGGGAGCGCATGAAGAGCTGCACGAATTCGTTACGAAGACGCAAATTCCGGTAACGACGACGTTACTCGGCCTGGGCGCTTTCCCAACGGGACATGAGCTTCACATGGGATTCCCGGGGATGCACGGAACGTATACCGCGAACAACGCCATCCAGAACGCCGACCTCTTGATCAATATCGGCGCGCGCTTCGACGACCGCGTAACGGGCAAGCTGAAAGGCTTCGCGCCGAAAGCGAAAATCGTCCATATCGATATCGATCCGGCGGAGATCGGCAAGAACGTACCGGTCGACATCCCGATCGTAGGCGATGCCAAATCGGTGCTGCAAGCGGCGAACGAGCTGGCGAAGCGCGCGGACTTGGCGGATGCGTGGCGGGATCAGATCGCGACTTGGAAGGCCAGCAAACCTTTCAAGTACATCGATTCCGACGTCGAATTGAAGCCGCAATGGGTCATCTCGATGATCCACGAGACGACGAAAGGCGACGCCATCGTAACGACGGACGTCGGCCAGCATCAAATGTGGGCGGCTCAATACTATCCGCTCAATAAACCGCGCTCTTGGGTAACCTCCGGCGGTCTCGGAACGATGGGCTTCGGCTTCCCGTCCGCGATCGGCGCTCAGATGGGCAATCCGGATCGTACGGTCGTCTCGATCAACGGCGACGGCGGAATGCAGATGTGCGCGCAAGAGCTTGCGATCTGCGCGATCAATAACATTCCGGTCAAGGTTGTTATCATCAACAACCAGGTGCTGGGCATGGTTCGTCAGTGGCAGGAGCTGATCCACGAGAATCGGGAAAGCCACATCGACCTTGCGGGCAGCCCGGATTTCGTTAAGCTTGGCGAAGCTTACGGCGTGAAGTCGTTCCGTGCCACGAACAAGGAAGAAGCGCGGCGCGTCTGGGAAGAAGCGCTTAAGCATAACGGTCCTGCGCTCGTCGAATTCGTCGTGCGCAAGGAAGAGAACGTCTATCCGATGGTCACGCAGGGCAGCACGATCGACCATATGCTGATGGGGGATTCCGAATGAAGAACAAACATACGATCGCCATTCTCGTGAACGACCAGCCAGGCGTGCTGCAACGGGTCTCCGGCCTGTTCGGCCGCCGCGGCTTCAACATTGAGAGCATTACCGTCGGCGCGTCCGAAGAACCCGGATTGTCCCGTATGGTCATCGTCACTACAGGCGATGACCATACGCTGGAGCAAATCCAGAAGCAATTGTACAAGCTCATCGACGTTATTAAAGTAACGGACGTCAGCTCCAATCCGATGGTCGGGCGCGAGCTGGGCTTGATCAAGATCGGCGCCGAGCCGTCGGCACGTCCGGAAATTCTCGGTATCGTGGAGACGTTCCGCGCGGCGGTCGTCGATATCGGTCCAAGCACGTTAATCGTTCAAGTCGTCGGGGATACGGAGAAGATCGACGCCATGATCGAGCTTCTTAAACCATACGGCATCCGGGAGCTTTCCCGTACCGGCGTGACGGCCATGGCGCGCGGCAGCCGCTAATCGCAACATTCTAACCAAGCTTAGTAAGACCCGCTCGGAGCGGGGGTTCGAGGGGATAGCATACCCGGCGAGAACGCTAGGGACGCTCTCTCTTGGAACGCCCGCTTCGAGGGGTAAGGTAATACATCGATTCACATATCCGAAGGAGGAACACAATCCAATGGCAGTCAAGTTGTTTCATGAGAAAGATGCAGACCTCGGCGTTCTGAAAGGCAAAACTATCGCAATTATCGGTTACGGCAGCCAAGGGCATGCGCAAGCGCAAAACCTGCGCGACAGCGGCCTTAACGTCATCATCGGCCTTCGCAACGGCAAATCCGCCGACGCGGCGCGTAACGACGGGTTCGAAGTATTGTCCGTTGCAGACGCGACTCGCAAAGCGGACGTCGTTCAAATTCTGATGCCTGACGAAACGCAAGCCAGCGTGTATAAGAACGAGATCGAGCCTAACCTCAAAAAAGGCGCGGCGCTCATGTTCTCCCACGGCTTCAACATCCACTTCGGACAAATCGTCGCTCCGGCGGACGCGGACGTTCTTCTCGTCGCTCCTAAATCCCCCGGCCATATGGTTCGTCGTACTTACACGGAAGGCTTCGGCGTTCCGGGATTGATCGCCATCCACCAGAACGGCACGGGCAAAGCGTTCGAAATCGGCATGGCTTACGCGAAAGGCATCGGCTGTACGCGCGCGGGCGTTATCGAAACTTCGTTCCGCGAAGAAACCGAAACCGACCTGTTCGGCGAACAAGCCGTGCTGTGCGGCGGCGCTTCCGCTCTCGTTAAAGCAGGCTTCGAAACGCTCGTTGAAGCCGGCTATGCGCCTGAAATGGCTTACTTCGAGTGCTTGCACGAGCTGAAGCTGATCGTTGACATGATGTACGAAGGCGGACTTGCTTCCATGCGTTCTTCGATCTCCAACACGGCTGAATACGGCGACTACGTAACGGGTCCTCGCATCGTAACCGACGAGACGAAGAAAGCGATGAAAGCCGTTCTTTCCGACATCCAACAAGGCAAATTCGCTCGCGACTTTATCCTTGAGAACCAATCCGGACGCGCGTTCCTGACGGCTACCCGCCGCAACGAAGCCGAGCATCCGATCGAAGTCGTAGGCGCTCAGCTTCGCGGCTTGATGCACTGGATCAAGAAGTAATTCGAATCGAATAGCTTAGCGTAAGCCGTCGCCGTCCTTGAGGGCGGCGGCTTTCATGTTATAATCGGATTAGCGAATAGATCAGCTTCAGGAGGTGCGGAATACTCAGCATGCGTAAAATATACATTTTTGACACGACGTTGAGAGACGGCGAGCAATCGCCTGGCGTTAACCTGAATACGCAGGAGAAAGTCGAAATCGCGCTGCAATTGGAGAGACTCGGCGTCGATCGGATCGAAGCCGGCTTCCCGGCAGCTTCCCCCGGCGACCTGGCGGCCGTCGACGCGGTCGCGCGCGCCGTCAAGAACGCGACGGTTATCGGACTCGCCCGTTCGCGCGAGCAAGACATCGATGCCGTCCGCGAAGCGGTGAAAGCGGCGAAGGATCCGGGTATCCACCTGTTCCTGGCGACTTCCCCGATCCATCGCAAGCACAAGCTGCGCATGGAGAAGGAGCAAGTGCTCGAGACGGCGGACCGGATGATTCGGTACGCGAAGCAATACTTTGACAAGATCGAGTTTTCTCCCGAAGACGCCGGCCGCACGGAGCTGGACTTCCTGGTCGAAGTGACGGAGATGGCGATCAAAGCGGGAGCGACGGTCGTGAATATTCCGGACACGGTCGGTTACTTGACGCCGTATGAATACGGCAATATTTTCAAGACGCTGAAAGAGAAAGTGCCGGGCATCGATAAGATCCAGCTGTCCGCCCACTGCCATGACGATCTCGGCATGGCGACGGCGAACGCGCTCGCGGCCATTCTGAACGGCGCAGATCAGATCGAAGGCACGATCAACGGCATCGGCGAACGCGCGGGCAACACCGCGATCGAGGAAGTGGCGCTGGCCCTCGAGACGAGAGCGGAGTTCTTCCAAGCGAAGACGTCGCTTCAATTAAAGGAAATCGCAAGAACGAGCCGTCTCGTCAGCAAGCTGACGGGCATGGTCGTTCCCGGCAACAAAGCGATCGTCGGAGCAAACGCGTTCGCGCATGAATCGGGAATCCATCAGGACGGCATGCTTAAAGAGAAGACGACTTACGAGATCATCTCCCCGGACACAATCGGCCTCAAGGACAGCAAGCTCGTGCTGGGCAAGCATTCCGGACGCCACGCGTTCCGCGAGAAGCTCGTCGACCTCGGCTACGACAACTTGTCCGAAGAGCAGCTTAACGCGGCATTCGGCAAGTTCAAGGATTTGGCGGACCGCAAGAAGAACGTCAGCGACGAAGACATTCGCGCTTTGCTCGAGGAGAAAATCATCGAGACGCCGGAAGTGTACTCGCTGCAACAGCTGATCGTCTCCTTCGACAGCCATGCGACGCCTTCGGCTACGGTGAAGCTGAAGACGGCCGGCGGATCGGTGGAGAAGCGTTCGGAAGGCAACGGCTCGGTCGACGCGATCTATCAAGCGATCGACGCGCTTACAGGCGAAGCCGTGGAGCTGGACGATTACACGATCAAGTCCGTAACCGACGGCACCGACGCGCTCGGCGAAGTGCACGTCGTGCTTAAGCAAGGCGACTCGTCCGCTCACGGACGCGGCGTCAGCACCGATATTCTCGAAGCGAGCGCTCGCGCGTACGTCGACGCCTTGAACCGGCTCATCGACAAGCGCAACGCGCCGACCCGAAGCCGCCGCGACAACGTCACGTTGATCTAAGAATCGAAATGGGGAAGCATCGATGAATTATCAATTTTCCGCTAGATTAAGCACTTTCTCCTCCTCGGCGGTTCGTGAAATACTGAAGCTGACGCAGAAGGCTTCGATCATCTCCTTCGCCGGCGGTCTGCCGGCGGAGGAGCACTTCCCGGTAGCGGCGATCGGCGAGGCGTTCGACCGCGTGCTGGCGGCGGGGAACAAGGCGCTGCAGTACGGCTTGACGGAAGGCTACTTGCCGCTTCGCGAGTCGATCTGCAAGTGGATGACGAAGAAGGGCGTAACGGTAACGCCGGACGACATGCTCATCACGACCGGTTCCCAGCAGGCGATCGACTTGCTCACGCGGATCTATATCGATCCGGGCGACGTCATTCTTGTCGAGAGCCCGACGTACTTGTCCGCCCTGCAAGTGTTCCGTTCTTACGGCGCGAAGCTCGTATCGGTGAAGACGGACAAAGACGGCATGGACTTGGACGATCTCGCGCTTAAGCTGAAGCAGCATAAACCGAAGCTCGTATACGTGATCCCGACGTTCTCGAATCCGACGGGCAACGCTTGGAGCCTCGAGCGCCGACAAGGCGTGCTCAAGCTGTGCCGGGAATCCGACACGCTCATTCTCGAGGACGATCCGTACGGCGAGCTTAAGTTCGGCGACGCGTCGGTTACTTATCCTTCGCTGTTCTCACTGGATCAGCATCCGAACGGTTCGTGCGTTGTTTACACGAGCACGTTCTCTAAGACGGTTGCTCCGGCGCTTCGTACCGGATGGGTGATGGCCGACCCGGAAATCATTCGCCATATGGCGCGAGCTAAGCAGGCGGCGGATTTGCATTCCAGCTCGCTCGACCAGCAGACGTTGCATCAGCTGATGGAGCACTTCGACCTGGCGGGCCATATCGAATTCGTGCGCAAGGAATACGAGAAGCGCATGCGCCAGATGGCCGATCTGCTCCAGGAGGCCGCATGGCCGGGCGTGACTTGGAACGAACCGAAGGGCGGCATGTTCTTCTGGCTGGAAGTGCCGGAGTCGGTCAATACGTCCGAGCTGCTCAAGACGGCCGTCGACCTCGGCGTCGCGTTCGTTCCCGGCGTGACCTTCTATGCGGAAGAGTCGAAGACGAACAACATGCGCCTCAACTTCACGCATAACGACGCGGAAGCAACTGTCAGAGGCATGCAGCGGCTGTCGCAGGCGATGAATAGCGTACTGGTGAAGTAAGTGAATGCATACGAAAACGGGACAGACAAGCAAGTCGCTTGAATCTGTCCCGTTTTTTAGTTTGTCTCCAGTACCGAATTGGAAACTCGGCGAATAACGTTTTGTACAATATTCTTGATTGTATTGAAGTTTTCAAATCGTAATTCGTTGTCATTGAACATGATGTTAAAGATTTCCTCTAGTTCAGCGACCAGGCGGATCGTATATATTGCATCCAGCCCATATTCCATCAGATTTTGATCCCTAGCTGTCCCCTCCGGTAGTTGGATCATGGAACGAAGTAACAGCTCGATCGCTTGTGTTGTCTTCTCAACAGACAAGACCGACGGCACCTCCGATTTATACTTTCCCTATCCGATGTCGAACCCTAAATTCTCTAGGACTTAGTCCGAAATAACGTTTAAACAGCGCGCCGAACTGCGAGACGGATTCAAAGCCGATTTGATGGGCTAGCTCAGTTACGCATACGTCATCGGAAAGTAATTGCTTGGAGGCTAATGTCATCCGTGAATTCTGTAAGTAACGCATGGGTGAGATACCGAAAACCTTCGTATATTTATTACTCAAATAGACAGGGTTATAGCCAAAACGCTCAGACAACGATTGCAAGGTCAACGGAAGATGGCAATTGGTACGAATGTATCGATTGATTTTAATAAATACCGGATCGATTTGTCCTGTTTTTTTCCGATTCTCTAAAATATGCTTTTCGGATTCGGAAGTGATCATCTCCAAGAATGGAGCGATCAAGGCTTCGCCACCGGCTGCTTGGTTAGAAAATAGACTCGTAATCGTGGTGCCATAGATCGGTTGCTCCGGATCTAATATCATGATGTCTTGCTGACCGAGAAGCGGGTTTTTAGTTGAAAGCGTATACATTATTAAGGTCGTTCCCTGTCTTGGTGATGCGATTGAAATCATATTCGTCCCTAGGAAATAACTGTCGCATGCTTCGTAAACTCGAGAGTTTCGGTCTCTTATCACGATAGGCCCTTCAAAATTGCACAGTAAATATTGGTTTTGGGGCCAATGAGAGAAGTTCAGTCTAGCGCTTAAGTTCATAAATCGATAGATCTGATATGACAGCAGGGATACGGACAAGGACACCTCTATCAAAGCTCCTCTTCAGCTGCATATTTTTCGTGCTTGTCTATCCAATTCGTTATCGTATCTCTTTCCAGCTGTTCCAATTGCTCGAGTTCGTTCAGAACGTTGTGCAATAACGACTCCCTCTTAGTTTTCTGATACATCAAGATTAACAATCGGATTCGATCCGATTTCTGGACTACGCGGTCATAAGAAGTTGATATGATAGTTAATTGCTCGATTGCTGCAGGATTAGATAGTTGCGACAACAAGTATTGAAACCGTTCCTGCATGATGACTTTATGCTCCCACAAAATTTGGAACGGGTTGATTTCCGGTTTCAGTTGTTCGCTTTTGATGCGTGGGATGAAAGATTGGATTTCGCTATATACATCCATGCCGAATACGATTTTTTTGCTGTTGAAGTAATTTTGATTCGTAAATCTATCGTTGCCGCTGCATGAATTCAGGTAGTCTTTAAGGCTTTCCATGACGGCATTCGGGTCGAAATGATGCGTATTGGATACGTTCGGTTTGATTACGCGAATGAGTTTCATGAACTCGAAAGAACAGGTCATGTTGGCGAAGGCTTTCTCGAATTCTTCGAATGAAATCTCAAAATCGGAGTACTCGCCTTTTATGAAACTCGTAGCAATAAAGGTACGATTGATATCGTCATAGCCCGAGATGAGTAATTCGTGATCGAAATCATACTTCTGATATGCTTTTCTGCCCGGAACGTACAGTTCATTGACATAGGCATAGAAATAATAATCCGACTCCAGGACATGAATAACATAGTCGATGATATTCAAATTCGGAATTAAATCGCGACTTAGAAATTGATGATCTAATAACGGGTAATAGCTCCAATCGAGATACCGGTAGAAGTTGACTGGCAAGATGGAATCAGATGAATTTTTATTGCAATAAAGCTGAATGTAATTGTTATAGAACCACGGCAAAAAGTTCTCATGGTTCGACATGATGGCCAGAGGGTAAGCATGATGGAGATAGGACATGATTTTGGGTTTTTCGAGAGAAAGCCGCTTCTTCATTATTTCCCTCCAATATTAAAAATGGAAGTTATGCCCAACATAATAGCATCTCGCATTTGTGAACTCATTGAGTTTTTTTAATAGAATACTTTGGAAATTTTACAAAAAACTAATCAGTTAGCGAAAATCAGATTTTCTTTTACATTGTTCGACATTGATTAGCAATCAGTTCGCAAACAAATTCTCGATAAATACACTTACTATTCAATTCTACATATTCGATTGTGAGGCATCTAATTTTGTGCTAGTTTTTAGAAGTCAATTCCAAATTGTCCTAGAAGTTCAAAAAGAAAGGGTCACCTATTCCATGAATGCGATGAAGTTGGAACAGGAATTGCTTTTGTTAGCCGTATTAAAAAGTCGAACAGCCGAAGAAAATAGCAGATTGCAAGAGATTTCAGGAAATAAGCTCGATTGGGGCTGGATCGGAGGGCAGTTGTTGCATCACCGGCTGTCCGGCTATTTTTACTTCGGGCTGGGCGAACTGCGCAAGCAATTGCTCTTTAAGGAATTTTTGATTGCGCTTGAGCTCATTGTGAAGGCCCAATCGCAACAAATCAGAGAACTCAATCAGCTTGTCAGGCCTGTCCTTCAGGAATTTGAGGAAAGAGGACTTCACTATGCAGCATTAAAGGGATTAGTGTTTAACGCAAACTTATATAATCTCGGAGAGCGTCGGTCTAACGATAGCGACATCTTAGTGTGGGAGAACGATTTGGACATGCTCGATGAAATTTTGCGGAAGCATGGTTACATTCAGACCTACATGCACAACGGAGAGTATAAAGAAGCTACGCGCAAAGAGAAAATGATCCAGCGGATGAATTATCACGATTTAGTTCCGTATGTGAAGATTGTCGACTCCCCATTTCTCAGCAAGCACGAAATTGACATCAATTTCCACTTCGACTCCAAAGATAACGACATTACGAAAGCTGTGCTGGAGTATGGTACTCAAATTTATGCTGGCGAGCTGCTAGAAGTAAGAGGCTTACAATGGGAAACCCATATGGCGCAGCTGTGCATACACTTTTACCGTGAAGGGACAAGCAGCATATGGAGCTCGGGGCGGCGGGATGTTGTTTTGTACAAGTTGATCGATGTGGCTAATACGTTAAGATTTGTACAAGATGAACAACGGCTGATGGATTGGGCGGGGAAATTGAAAGAGTGGAAGCTGGATAAAGCCTCCTACTATACGCTTTATTATATAGAACAGTTTTATCCGAACGTTGTCCCCGAGAAGCTAATGTCGGCGCTGCGGCCTGAAGATATAGGTTACTTGGATGAAATCGCCATTTCCGGTCACAACAACATCATTAAACGTCAAGTCGCGTTCCGTGATGATGCATTCAACCTCCAGTATCAAAAGAGAGTTGGTCGGTGATGCGAATTACGATCCCGCTCGCCAATGACGATATGCAGCCGGATGATGACTTGGTCAGGTTGATCGGCTTTGCATCGGAAAAAATCGTCTCAATTGAGAGAGAACAATCTGCATTGCAAGTCCAACTCGAAGAAGGAGCGGATGTTGAGGCTGCTTATTCGAAAATCGAACGGATAATCAAGCATCGATCTTCTGCGAGCCAACAGCAGACGGTCATCTACTCGACGGGGGACGCCAATCGCACATCGTTTACAACGGAATTCCCGAATCACCTCGTTAAAAACTACGGAGACGGTCTAATCGGTTTGGAAGGCGATGCGATTCGGCTTTTTGATTATTTCGATTCAAAGTTCAAGCAATTTGCATTGGACTTAACCGCGACGGAGAAACATTACCCGACTCTTCTCCCGCTCGCTGCTATGGATAAGACAGGGTATTTAAGAACGTCGCCTCAATATTCGATGTTCGTGTGCCATCCGAAGGAAGACGTGGATGAATTGCTGCGGATGAGCAGGGAAGCCATGCAAGGAAGCGTGAAAGATGTCGTCCACGAGCCCAACTATGTTTTATCTCCGGCGGCATGCTTCCATTGCTACACGGACTTAGAACAAGCAGAGCTAGAGAAGCCCGAGGTATATACGTTCCGGCAAAAGGTGTTTCGGCATGAGGGTAGATTGAATTGGTCCGGTTTCGGAAGACTTAGAGACTATAATGTTCGGGAGATCGTCTTTATCGGCGACGAGCCATTTGTCCATGTGAATCGCAATTATGTACTCGATAAAGTCAAACGATTCGTCAGCGAGTTGAATTTAACGGCAAGAGTGTGCGTCACTAGCGATCCGTTCGTCGTCCCGTCCATGCAAAAGTTCAAGAAGATCCAACTGGAAGAAGAAAGCAAGCTGGAATTGCAGCTTGCCTACGGGCTTGATCGCTATTTAGCAGTCGCCTCTTTTAACCTTCACGGAACAGCCTTTACGAATCCTTTTGATATTAGGATACACGATAAGCCGCAGTCTGTAACAGGGTGTGTAGGATTTGGGTTAGAACGATGGGTGCTAGCTTTTCTGGCCCAACATGGTATAGATCCTAGACGGTGGGAATCAATCATCTAACTAGAAAATTATTTTGGAGGCGAATGAAATGGTTAACGTTGAACAAATAGTCATGGAAAGCTACAAAAAGGTGCTCGATGCATCAGGGAGCACCATTACGCCTTCACTTGACGCTGTTATTGGGCGGAACTCCGGGTTGGACTCTCTAGGACTTGTTAACCTGATGATCGAAATCGAGGAGGCGCTCGATATTACGTTGGAAACAGTATTGACTGAAATCAGGCAAAGCCAGAAGTTATCGGAGATTGTTCCGCTCGTGCTCAGAGTACTCGAGGTCCGTCAATAATGAGCGTGATCGACGTTAGCCAAGTCTCGAAAAAATACATGATTCCTCGTAAAAAGAGCGGACTCTGGGGATCGATTCAGACATTGTTCTCGACGGAATATGATCCCAAGCTCGCGGTTGATCAAATTTCTTTCTCGATTGAACAAGGAGAAATGGTCGGATTCATAGGTCCTAACGGCGCTGGAAAATCGACAACGATCAAGATGCTGTCAGGCATACTCGTTCCCTCATCTGGACATGTCAGGGTGCACGGACGGGATCCTGTTAGGCATAGGGAATTGAACGCAGCGAATATCGGAGTTGTGTTCGGTCAACGCACGCAGCTTTGGTGGGACTTGCCATTGGTCGAATCTTTCGAGCTTCTCAAATACATCTACAAAATTCCGGATGCTCACTACCGTAAAAATTTAGCGTTCCTGACTGAATTGCTTGATGTGAGTACTTTCATGAATACGCCTGTCAGGCAACTTAGTCTTGGTCAACGCATGCGGGCCGATTTGTTGGCTTCGTTATTGCACGACCCGTCGATATTGTTCCTTGATGAACCGACGATCGGGTTGGACGCAATCGCAAAGGAAACCATCAGAGAGCTGCTCGTGAATATCAATAAAGAGAAGAACGTGACGGTATTGTTGACCACCCACGATATGACCGATATCGAAAAAACGTGCAATCGGATGATTATTATCGATAGAGGACATAAAATTTACGATGGCGGCATTGAACAGATTCGCGCGAATTACGGCAAGCTCAGAACGCTTGTTGTAGATTTTAAACATGCGCCGAAGCTTCCGCCGATCGAAGGGGTTACTTCCGTTATACAGGACGGCTTGAAGTATAAGTTTTTGTTTGAAAAGGACAGGCTGTCAGCGTCGCAATTGATTAGTCGCATATCCGAGCAGAATGAGCTTGTTGACTTGTCCATTTTGGAGCCCGAGATCGAAGCGATTATTAAAGATATTTACAAACAGTCTAATCAGCCTTCCATGCGCGACATTGAGGAAACTGTACTATGAGAGCCTATATTCATATCGCAAAGAAGTCTTTCCTTCGTAAATCCACCTATAAGTTTGAATATTATTTAGGTTTGTTCGGCTCGTTGCTTAGTATTTTTATAAGCGTGGCGATATGGAAAGCGGTATATGGCTCCGAGTCTTCGGTTGCAGGAATCAGCGTGGAAGAGGCGATTAGTTATGCCGTATTGGCCATCCTGCTGAGAACGACGTTGACCATGAACGAGTTTCTGATCGACTATAAAATAAAATCGGGTGAAATCGCGACGGAGCTGCTACGGCCATATTCTTTTTTGGCATACTTGTTCTCCGTCATTATCGGAGAAGTTTGCTTTAATTTGTGGACGAAGGTACTTCCTCTGCTTATCGTGTCCACATGGATATTTCGCTTGGAATTGTTTGATTCGTGGTGGGTTCTGCTTCAGTTTCTTGGCAGTCTTTTTCTAAGCTACTTACTGATGTATTTCTTCAATATGATTTTTTGGCTGTGCGCGTTTTGGGTCCATCAAACATGGAGTATCGTTACGATTAAAAATGCGGTCGTATTGTTGCTATCTGGCGCGACCATCCCCTTCTGGTTTCTGCCAAGCGGTTTGGCGGAGCTGTTCGAGTGGCTGCCATTCAAAAACATTTACTTCACTCCGCTAGCGATCTTGCTTGGTAAAGCGCCGAACGAGAACGTTGGAGTACTTTATGCGGAACAAACGTTGTGGATTTTCCTATTTGCCGCAGCAGGAATGCTAATGTGGAGAAAAGCCCAGAGAAAGCTCGTGATCCAAGGAGGGTAACCGCTTGAATGGCTTTGTAAAGCATACTTCCATCGAATATTTGAGGCTTTATTTCAAGTTTATAAAAATGATCGTCATGTCTAGGATGATGTACAAGTTGGATACCCTCCTGTTGTCATTTTCCGTTCTTATCCGCGAAAGCGTCATGGTGATTACGCTGTTCTTGATGCTTACCCGATTCCATGAGATTCAAGGCTGGGATATGAACTCTCTGCTTCTCATGTATAGCTTCGTCTTCCTGACTTATAGCTTGTGCGTATTCGTCTTTACGGGCGTTCGAGACTTCGAGGGGTCAGTGCACAATGGGGATTTTGACGGATATTTAACGAAGCCGATTTCGCCTCTCTTTCATATTATTTCCAAAAAGTCGGATATCATGGCTTCGTTCGGCCATGGCGGACTGGGGTTAATTTTGTTTTTGTACTCCTTCGACAAAGCCGGACTGGATTGGTCCTTCAAGATGTTCTTAATCATCCCTTGGTTACTGTTGGGCGGCGTGCTCATTCAAGGAGCGTTGTTGCTCTTGTGCGCCGCGATTACGTTCTGGACCATCAAATCAAGCGAGATTCAGAACATCTTGTTTTATCAGACAAGAACGTTCATCGCCTACCCGATTTCGATTTATCCCAAATTCATTCAAATCATATTGACCTTTATCGTCCCATTGGCTTTCGTTAACTACTATCCCTCACACTACCTCATTCAGAATGAGATCATTTGGCTATATTTGTCACCCATAGTGGGGATAGCGGCGTTCGCAATCGCTTATTCGTTATGGAGAATCGGACTGTTGCGGTATAAGAGTACAGGCAATTAAAGCAGCAAGGCGATCCAATGGCAGAGGAGAAAAAGAATGACTAAACTCGTCGTCACCATCAAAAGCACGACCACTCCAGATGAAATAAAGAGAATGTTAAGTACGGGACTATCCTGTTTTCGACTTAACTGTGCGCATCTGACCAGGGATCAAATTGGATCTACGTCATCCATGATTCGTGAAGCTTGCACGTCTACCGGCGTCACTCCTAAATTGTTCATGGATTTGCCAGGGATAAAGTCGCGGATCTGGTATAAGCCGAGCGAAAGAATCACAATCAAGACCAATGATCGCTTCACCATTCGCAGGACAAACCAGCCCACTTCCTATAATGGTTGCTTTCATATTACCGGCGACAATTTCTTCTTTAACATTCGTGACAACGACGTATTGCAGGTAAGGAGAAGGGAAAACGTACGGCTGCAAGTCGTGGAGTGCAACCGGAACGAGATGCAGGTGGTATCGTTAGGGGAAGGGCAGATCGGCTGGGGATACTACATTATTGCCGAAAACAAGTATATTCCTTCGATCGATCTAGAAGAGAGCGATAAAGAGCTGCTGCCCATCGTTCTTCGGGCAGAGCCCGATTTCATCGGTGCTTCGTTCGCGGATACGCCTGAAATGATTCGTAGTTTGAAAGCGAACATCCAATCGTTAAATACGAATACCTCATACCGGCCGGGTATTCTAGCAAAGATCGAATCCCCAATTGCAGTGAGTAACGTAAGTGAGATATTGAAGGAATGTGATGGAGCAATCATTGGACGAGATGACCTGTCCACTTGGTTGACAGGAAATTTGAACGAAGCGACTTATCAAGTCATTTCAGCATGCAAACAACAAAACAAGCTTTCAGTCCCGGCATCGAATTATTATAGTAGCCTATGTACAAGCGACGATTTAAGTGAGGAAAATCGCAAAGACATAATGGATGTACTTGCCTACCGGCCGAATTATTTATATTGTAATGAAACACATAAAACGGACTGTTGGGAAAACGTCGTACGGTATTCGCTCGAACTTGGAATGGCACTCTAGCGGAGGGAGGTTGTTCATTTGAACGTGAAGATCAAGACCATTTTGTTCGATGCCTATGGAACGTTAATAAACACCTCGAATGGATCGGTTACTGCCGCGCAAGCGATTCTTAGCAAAAATAATGTCTCATTGGATGCGGCAAGTTTTTATGCCAGATGGAAAGTGCTCCATAAAGAGCACATTAACAAGTTAACCTCTTTTCTGTCTGAAGAAGAGATTTTCTTGAAGGACTTAGAGAGGTTATACGAAGAGTTTTGTATTGAAGGCAAAGCAATTGATGATGTAGGCATCATGCTGCGGACGCTAGGAATACGTACTGCGTTTCCGGAAACGAATGAAGTTTTGAATGGTTTAAAAACACATTATTCCATTTACATTGCCTCCACATCCGATCATGCACCTCTCATGAATGATGTCCAAACAAATGGTCTGAAACTGGACGGGGTGTTTTCTTCGGAGCTGTTAAAAGTATATAAACCGCAAAAATCGTTCTATCTTCGGATATTGGAAGAACTCCGTTGTGACCCATCGGAGGCGCTCTTTGTCGGCGATTCATTAGATGACGATGTTTGGGGCCCGCAGAGCGTTGGGATGAAGACGGTATGGATTAATCGAAAAGGACAGCGTGTGCCGGAAGAACAGTCGGCGCCGGATTACATCATCCAAAATTTAAACGAATTATTCGATGTGTTAAAACGTATAGGAAGTGACTTATGAAAATTGCGTTGATCGGCAGCAACAGCAAAATTTCGAGAGCGATTGCAGGGTTGTTGGATCATAACCTGTATAGGTTTCTAGGCTTGTCACGAACGGATGCTGTTGACCGGCGTATATCGAATAGGAGATCGAACTCTTTCACGGTGGTTGAGATCAAGGAAGTGCTCGCTTCTTCCGATAATGCGATATTCACTGTCGGCAACACAGAGGCGCACTATGGTCTTGAAAATTTAGCGCGCTTGCTGCTCGATAACTCCTATTATGCTGCAATGACGGTTCGCGCCGTTTTCGAATCCCATTTTCCGGGCAATGTCGTCTTCTTTTCGACCGCGCATGTTTATCATCTAAGTACGATTTCGAGGAGAAGCTACGCCGAAGAGGACTTGATTCTACATCCTCGATTGCAAGAATGGACAAAGCGGACAAGCTTATCTATTTATAGAATGGCGCTGACGCATGGCGATTCCGCTACAAATGAAATGGAGATCCTAGGATGCATTCAACGCTATCTTGAAGAAAACCCGGTTCCAACGGAGATACTGCCTGTGGGTACGGGTTACAATTACGGTTATGAGATCAGCAAATTAGTTGTCGAAGACTTGGTCAGCGGCAGGCCAAACCATTTTACACTTCGGCTAAGTTACGGCTACGGCTATAAGGATAAAAAAAATGTCATCTATCAATTGTTGGACCGGTTATTCAAGGGAGATAAAATCACCCTTACGTCTGAAGATAAGGACTTCGTATCGTATGAGGATTTAGCCGAAGTCGTAAAAAAAATATGTACAGCGCGAAACGACGATCAAAAAATACCCGAGGTATTAAATGTAGTGAGCGGGGATCCGATTTCGATGCCTCGGTTGGCTAATTATTTTCAGAATATTTCGAAAAATTTTAATTTGACCTCAAACATTGAACGCGTCCGTAATAAGCGAAATAACATAGCCTTTTCCAGCCAAAGGCTCGAAAGTTTATTAAATAATATTAACTATCGCTCCTTAGTGTCGTTCGAGGACGGTCTGAAAGAAATGTTGTTTCGCTATGTGATTGAGGTTCGCTTGAGGCTGGAGATTGTTCATAAGATTACGGGAGGTTCATCAGCAAAAGTCTATTTAGTCAAGAATGAAGCGGGTAAAGAAGAAATCATTAAAATCGCCTTCGAAAATGGGGCGGAGAACGGCAATCTTAAATTGATCAACGAAGCCAAACAGCTGCAACTGTCCAGAAAAGCACTGCTTGGGACGGCGTACCAAGACACGGTTCCGAATGTGAAGACGATGTACGCATCATCCGACTTTTCATACTTAATCATAGAGTATCTAAACTATAAAAATTTAAGCGAACTCGTGACCGCCAGTGAATCCGAAGCGGAACATTGCATTAAGTACCTAGATTTGATTATTAACACATTATTCTCTATTTCATCCCTAGACAGGATCAAGATGCCGCCCCAGTTTTTCGAAAATAACTACACGAACAGGGCCCGAAGGAGATTGCAGCACATCTCCCAAATGTCAAAGCATTTCCAAAACATTCTTGTCTATGAATCGATCCATATTAATAATGCAGCTTACAAAAATCCTTTAAACATCTTAAGCGAATGGGAATCGGACGGTACGATCGACCGTTTCAAGAGTTGCTATTTGGGGGTTTGCATTAGCGGGGATCCGATCCTGGACAATATTTTCGTAACAGAAGATCAAAAAATAATTATGATCGACCCAAGAGGGGACGTTCATTGGGACAATGAGACACCCATGTTCGACATTGCCTATGAAGTAGGAAAACTCTATTTCTACTTTGCAGGTTGGAAGTTGATTCGCTTAGAGAACTTTACTTTATCTTCATCGGCCTCGATGATAGAAAATGGAGCTAGGTTTGAAATTGAATTAACGGGCGAACTTGTCGACAAATTTATGAAGTTGCAAAATGCGCTCATCCCCCTCTTATACCGAAATCAAATGGTTATGGAGTACGTGGAGCGGGATTGGATGAATGATTTTAGACTTCAAGTACTCTTTTCGTCAGCGATACATTTTCTCTCCGATACTTATCCGAGGCTTGTCGGACAAGGAGACCATAAGGAAGATGAAGCGCTTGCGGAGTACTTGATCGGAACGATTATTCTGAATCGAGTTTATGAGTTTATCAAACTAGGTAAGAAACATAACGATATGGAAGATATAAACAAAGTAGGGATGTGGCAATATTGTTATCAACTTTCGAACATTTAGATCGGTTATGCGACTCGCAAAATTGCTTCAACGATCGGCCGTTCGATCAAATCGCTCTCGATGGAAAAGAACGAATCGCGATGGAAATTGTCCAGGAAACGGAAGATCGGTATAACCATAAAATCAACCAAATTGGGATGAATCGCGCGACGGCGCAATATATCTATGACTTTTTAAAAGATCAAGCCGTTTCGTTGGAAAATGATTTCTACATCCGACTGGGCAAACCGAACTATCAGGACGTCCGGGAGTTTGAACAATTGGCTTCTAGCGTTCTTCAACGAGCAGAAGCGACTGAAACTTATTTTCTAAAAGAGAGCACTGCAATAAGATTACTCATTAATATGCCGCCTGCAGGCTTAATGAAATGTCTAGGGCATAGCACGCTGAATGAGCTGATGGACAGCGAAGATATTTTCACGATTTATAGTTTGGTTAGGATCACGGAAACGAGTGATTGGACGCAGTGCTTTATTCGGATGTATACAGATTTGTCGTTCGATGACTTTGAGAGAAGAGCGATCCGATTAAAGATACTGGATCCCAACCGATATCCATTTTCCATTCCAAGACTGCTTGAAAAGCAGACGGTTTGGGAAGATAAAATGATGGGAACGATTTTCGGCATACCGGTACCAAGCCTTGCCGAATGTCCGGCGCCGCTCTTAAGAACGATCACGAGAACTTTCCACTATCATACGGAGCTAACGTTCCATTCGAGATTTTTGGTGGAGTCGTCCAAGGAGCCACGTGTTTTCGGAGATCGCTTATCCCGATTATTGCTTGGAAAATTCGAACAGTACAATTTCTTCGAACCGCATTGCTTATCGGAGAACTTATATTGGAAGAAGACGCATGCGTTTCTTCATTCCAACTTTCATTCGATTGAAGGTTTAGGTTTTTGGTCGGATTGCATTCGGACAGGAGGCTTAGCCGATGGAAATACGATATCCTTCAACCTGCTTGACGTATTGACCAACGTATCCAAGAGCAAACCATTTCCCGGCAACACGAGAATGTTGGCGATGTCCATTAAAGGGGCGGTTTTTAATAAAATCGTGAATTCGGATTCTCTCGAAGAAGACCTTCTTCTTCGAAATATGGATAACGGGGAAATTGATGTTTCAACGCTGTGTGCGACGAATAAACCTTGACCGGCTAGGAGATCCTTTGGATCACAATTGGTTTTTCCTATAGAAACCATAGTTATTATCTATTTTACCTCTTACGGTAAGTTATGCTACAACTGAGAGAGAGTCCAACCCTATAAAAGCCAACCGTATTAGGAGTGAATAATAATGACAGACGTTAAAAAAATCGCGGTCATCGCCGGCGACGGTATCGGTCCTGAAGTTGTCGCGGAAGCGATCAAAGTCATGAAACGCACGGAAGAAATGTTCGGATACAAATTCGAGTTCGAACACGGTTTGTTCGGCGGCATCGCCATCGACGAGAGAGGCACGCCGCTGCCTGAAGACACGCTTGAAATTTGCCGCAAAGCCGACGCCGTATTGCTCGGCGCCGTAGGCGGACCGAAGTGGGATAACAATCCGAAGGAGCTTCGTCCGGAAACCGGCCTGCTCGGCATTCGCAAAGCGCTCGGCCTATTCTCCAACCTTCGTCCGGCCGTCGTCTTCGACTGCTTGAAGGACGCATCCACGCTGAAACCGGAAGTGCTCGAAGGCACCGATCTGATCGTCGTGCGCGAGCTGACCGGCGGCATCTACTTCGGCGAGAAGTTCCGTCGCGATGGAGCGGGCGGACAAGAAGCGGTCGATACTTGCGTCTATAACGTAAGCGAGATCGAGCGTATCGTACGCCAAGCGTTCGAAGTCGCGCAGAAGCGCCGCAAGCAGCTCGCATCCGTCGACAAAGCGAACGTGCTCGAGACGTCCCGCCTATGGCGCGAGACCGTCAACCGCATCGCTCCGGAATATCCGGACGTTGAAGTCGAGCACGTGCTCGTCGACAACTGCGCGATGCAATTGCTTCGCCGTCCGTCCAGCTTCGACGTTATCGTAACCGAGAACATGTTCGGCGACATCTTGAGCGACGAAGCGGCTATGCTGACGGGTTCGATCGGCATGCTGTCCTCCGCTTCGATGGGCGAAGGCAGCTTCGGCTTGTACGAGCCGGTGCACGGCTCCGCGCCTGACATCGCCGGTCAAGGAATCGCCAACCCGATCGCGACCATCCTGTCCGTTGCGCTTATGTTCCGCTTGACGCTCGGCTTCGAAGAAGCGGCTGACGTCATCGAACGCGCGGTTAAGCAAGTGCTTGACGCCGGCCACCGTACGGGCGACATCGCCGTCGATAAGAGCAAAGCGATCGGCACGACCGCGATGGGCGATTTGATCGTTAAAGCTATGGTTCGCTAATTCGTCACTTTATTTAGAGTAATTATTAACAAGGAACGATTACTATCTTGACTGGGCATGTCCGCAGTGGTACGATCTTTAAAGTGTTCGACAAATTATAGAGAGTACCGGCGGACAAGCCGGACGATAGGAGGAAATCATCATGGCAGAACGTTTGGTAGGCCGCCCTGCGCCTGATTTCACAATGGAAACGGCACTCGGCAACGGTCAAGATTTCGGTACGGCAAGCTTGTCTGATTATCGCGGCAAATGGTTGGTGTTGTTCTTCTATCCGCTGGACTTCACGTTCGTATGCCCGACGGAAATTACGGCATTGTCCGACGCTGCCGACGTGTTCAAAGGCTTGAATACGGAAATTCTCGGCGTCAGCGTAGACAGCAAACATAGCCACCGCGCGTGGATCAATACGGCTCGCAACGACAACGGCCTCGGCCAACTGAACTTCCCGCTCGCTTCGGACTTGACGAAGCAAGTCGCTCGCGACTACGGCGTCCTGATCGAAGAAGAAGGCGTCGCTCTGCGCGGCTTGTACATCATCAGCCCTGAAGGCGAACTGAAGTACCAAGTCGTTAACCATAACGACATCGGCCGCAGCGTCGAAGAGACGCTTCGCGTGCTTCAAGCCCTTCAATCCGGCGGCTTGTGCCCGATGAACTGGAAAGCCGGCGACAAGCACCTCGTAGCGAAATAAGACGAGTAAACCCGCATTCTCCCTGGAAGAAATTCTTCCGGGGAGTTTGTTTTCTATTCCGGAAGGAATTGCGGGTTGCAGTATAGAATATAGTGAACAAATCAGGTTTCGGTATGTCGGGGGTGAAGCGGATGAGCTTCTGCTGCGGAGCTAGTATGATTGGGACCAAAGGTACGTTGAAGCATTACCGTACGAGAATTCACAACGTTCCGATTCTTTTATGTCCGGTTTGCCATCGGATCGAGGTACATTATCTGGTGGAGAACGAATATGAAATATTGGCCGAATATGCCCATGGAGACGGAGCTTCGGAAGTCGATTTCCACGACTACGTCGACGAATCCGACAAAGCCCTGAACGAGAACTGCGTGAACAACGAGGACGAGGAACCGATCCTCATCGTCCAGAACCAGATCGATATGGCTCTAGACCTGCTGTCCTTCGCGAAGGAGATCGGCGACGGGGAATGGGTGCAGCAACTGAAGAAGAGGCTGATCGTGCTGAGCCAGAGAAGACATAAACTGAGGATGAAGCGGGCGCCAGGCGGCGCGCTATAGATAAGGGCCGGTCGTTAGGCAGAATTTACCTGTCTATCGCCGGCTTTTTTTGTTGTTTAATTAGGGGGACTACCCCCTTAAAAAGAAGCTGCCGTTCGAATAGTTATGGTTGTGAGGTGAGCTCGTGCTACTCGTATTATGGAAAAAATGGGTGAGCGCTTCGGGATTCGCCTCAAGGTCCGCTTCGGAGAACGATCCGGAGAGCATCGTGGAACGAATCCATCAAGGAGAAGCGGAACTGCGCAACGAGCTGATCGTTCGCTATCATCCGTACATCATCAAAATCACGAGCCGATTTTTCCGCAGATACATAGATCCGCAGCGGGATGACGCTTTCAGCGTTGCGCTGGCCGCTTTCGACGAGGCGATAACCCGATTCGAACCGGCAAGCGGCAGGCTCTTTTTGAGCTTCGCGGAAACCGTCATACGCCGGCGGCTTGTCGATTACGTGCGGCAAGAAAGCAGACATCAAGGCGTCATTCCTTACAGCTCGTTCGACGAGAACGAAGGCGAGGCGCCGATGAACCGGATCGAAGTCGATCAGGCGATGGATGCTTACGAACGCGCCCAGACCGCGGAAGAACGCAAGCAGGAGATCGCGTCGTTCACCGAGGAATTGGCCGTATACGGCATCACGTTCGCAGACCTTGTTCGCCTGTCCCCCAGCCATCAAGATTCCCGGGATTCGCTGCTTCGTCTAGGGGCCGCATTGGCTAGGGACGAGAGCATGGTTCGATATTTGAAAGAGAAGCGGCAGCTGCCGATTAAAGAGCTTTGCCTGGCGGAGGCCGTATCCCGGAAGACCGCGGAACGCCACCGCAAATATTTGATCGCCGTCTCGTTGATCGCCAGCGGAGCTTATCCGTATCTTCAGCATTACATCGGCTTGGATCGCCGCAAGGAGGAGGTAACGTCATGAATCGCGGAACGATAATGGCGTTGGAGAATAAAACCGCGGTGGTGCTCACGCCGGGCGGCGAATTCGTGAAAGTACGCAAGCTTCCCGGGTACGAAGTCGGAGCGGAGGTCACGTACCAGGTTCGTCGCAATGCCGCCAAGCTCAGACGCTGGCTGCAGGGCGGCGTCGGCGCGGCCGTGCTGCTCGCCTTCTTCTTCGGGTTCTGGCTCATGCAGCCCCCGAGCGTCGTCGCCTATGTGTCGATGGACGTCAATCCGAGCGTCGAGATCGGGCTAGACGAAGAGATGAACGTACGCAAGCTCCGCGCGGTAAACCCGGACGCGGAAGCGATCATAGCGGAAGTGAAGTACAAAGGCAAGGATCTGGAGACCGTCATGCAGGCTTTGGCTGCCAAATTGGTCGAGGCTCATCTGTTGACGACGCAGGGCTCGGAAATCGTCATTGCCAGCGTTCCCGTGAAATCGATCGCCGCGGAGTGGGAATCGCAGGTGACGGAGAAGATGAGGGCCGTCCTTAGCGAAGCGGCTAAACCGCAGAACGATAGTGAAGCCAGCGTCGACATAGAAGTGACGACGATCTCCGTTCCGGCGGAAATTAGGAAGGTCGCGAACGAGCAGGGCGTCTCCTCCGGCAAAATGGCGTTCTGGCTTGCGGCGGAAAGCCAAGGGCATGCCGTCTCGATCGACACGCTGAAGGAGCAACCGCTGAAGAAGATCGCCGAGCAGTGGGGAGGCGTGAACGAGGTGCTTGGCGACGACGCGAAGCAGAGGGAAGACGCCGAGGTGTGGAAGGAACGGCTCGACGAAGCGAAGAGCAAGCTGTCCGCCATGAAGGCGAGCAAAGCGGCCGACGACAAGCGCAAGGACGACAAGAAGAACAGCGATAAGAACAAAGGCAAGAAGAACGATGACAAGAGCAAAGACAAGAACGAAGACAAGAGCAAAGAAGACAAGAACAAAGACAAGAGCAAAGAAGACAAGAACAAAGAAGACGAGAGCAAAGACAAGAACAATAACAAGAGTAAAGACAA
>JAEWPC010000078.1 GCA_023460795.1 Bacillota bacterium
AAAGTAAGGAAAAAATTATTAGAAGTCTTTGAACACAAGAAAATTGACAGTTACGAAAAATTTAAAAGAAAGTAATATAACATTTAACAATCAATTCTACATTCAATAGTTAAAACCACCCCACAAAAGTGAGGTGCTCTGGCTAACTCAAAAACCAATGATAATCTGAATCACCATTGAGAGTTTTTTGAATACCTTTTGAAAACTCAAAAGCATTCAAATTCCTGTCAAGGAAAGTATCTATATAAGAGGATTTGTTTGCCTGTGTGAACAGGTTGAAAACACTCCACAAATTAATCCTTCCATCTTCCATTCTGGAGAAGTTCTGATCTTCATAATAATCCTTAGCCATGGTGTTAATATGGCTGTCATTTCCCTGAATAATACTCTCATGTTTTAAAGATGCCATCTCCTGATAGGGCAAGCCTGTATAGCAGCAGAAAATAAACATATCTGCAACCTTCTGTAATCTTTCCTGACTGAAGCTATATTTCTCCATTAACTTTAACTCTTCTGTATTAAGATATATTACTTCTGTAATTATCTTTTTAGGACTGAAAAGTAAAAAAGGATCTCTCTCGAGAAACCCTTCTGCTAATGCTAGCTTAATGATTTTTCTCAATCTCTCAATATGCTTGTTGATGGTTACCTGTTTTAGCTTCTTTTCCACCTTCATATAGTAGTCAAAATCATGTAGAAACTTCATATTTAAATCTTTTAAGAGAATATTAGAGCTACCAATTTTATGCTTCATAAAAGATTTTATATGATTCTTGGATTCCTCAAATTTCTTGTAGGTAGATTCAGAATATTCAATACCAATGAGCTTTTTCATCCTTACATTATGTAGATTATAAGCTTCTAACAGAGATTTTTCAGTTCTGATATTCTCACCTTTGTATTGCAGATAAATATCCTCAACATCAAAAGTATCCTTCTGAATTTTGAGCATTAAAAAAGCCTGATTAACTTTTTGTCTTATCAGGCTTAGTTGGTTATTCAGCACTTCATTTTCTGGAGAGAGTGCATGTGCTTTTTGCTTTTTAGAATTCCAATGATCAGGATTTATAAATAAACCTGTTGAGAAAATTTTCCTGTTTTTCTGGTAAATTACTCTACATCTTAAAGGAGCTAGTCCTTTCGCATTAATACGTGCTTTTTCTATGACAAATAATATTCTCATTTTATTTACTTTGTAGATTTAATAGGGGTTTAGATGGTGTACCAAGTTGATTTATATGTGTACCTTTTTGTGTACCTATATTTCACCAAAACCTTGTTACATTACCTTAAAAATGAATAGATGGGAAATTTCAGAAATATGCTAAACAACTATAAATAAGTAATTTACGCAATAAAAAAAAAGAGAACCAAAATGATTCTCTTTCCTTAGTAGCGGGGACACGACTCGAACGTGCGACCTCCGGGTTATGAGCCCGACGAGCTACCTACTGCTCTACCCCGCGGTATTGTGATGCAAATATACAACAAAATTGTCTTTCTCCAAATTTATTCAAAGAAATCTTTTATTCATCGTAATTTCATAACTTTGTGTCATGGCAAAAATTCTCAAAATATATCCGGATAATCCTCAGGAAAGTTTTATCGTTGAGGTAGTTAAGACATTGCAAAAAGGAGGAATCATCATCTATCCTTCCGATACTGTATACGCATTGGGCTGTGATATAAACAACATCAGAGCGATGGAAAAGCTGGCACACATCAAAAAAATGAAACTTGACAAAGCACAGTTCTCTATTATCTGCAACGATTTGAGCCATCTGTCAGATTTTACAAGACCTATCGACACGGCGGTGTTCAGGATTTTAAAAAATAATGTTCCCGGCCCGTTTACTTTTATTCTGGAAGCAAATAAAAATCTTCCCCTGGCTTACAAAGGAAAAAAAACCATCGGAATCCGGGTTCCGGATCATCCTGTTCCTCAATTGATAGTACAAAAACTCGGACATCCCATCGCTTCTACTTCCATAAAAGATGACGACGAAATTCTGGAGTATTCCACAGATCCTGAATTAATTGCAGAGAAATATGATCATTTGGTTGATATCGTAATTGATTCCGGTTACGGTGATAATATGGCTTCCACTATTGTAGATCTCACAAGTGGTGAGCCGGAAATTCTTCGTGAAGGAAAGGGAACGCTTTAATCAAAATTGTGAATTTTATGAAAATTATTACTTCGCCAGCAAAATTAATGGACATCACCAGTACTGTTAAATTCCCGAGGACCACAACTCCAAAATTCATCAAAGAAGCAGAACTTATTCAATCTCACTTAAAGGAAAAAACACCGGAATTCCTGTCAGAAATGATGGAAATTTCTCCAAAACTTGCCGATGAGAACTGGCAACGCAACCAAGACTGGAAACCAAATCCTACAGCTAAGCACTCCTCTCCTGCTTTGTATGCCTTTACAGGTGAAGTCTATCGCGGGTTAGATGCCCAAACGCTTTCGGAAGATGCCGTTTCCTATCTTCAGAAAAACTACAGAATTTTATCCGGACTTTACGGATTGCTGAAACCGTCTGATAAAATTATGCTCTACCGTCTGGAGATGGGCAGAAAATTTAAAATCCAGCAGTATTGGAATCTTTATGAATTTTGGAAAGATAAAATCACCAAACAACTGAACAGTGAATTGAAATCTAAAGAAATCATCCTGAATCTTGCCAGTGCAGAATACATCAAAGTTCTGGACAAGAAAAAATTGAAAGCTCCGATCATCAACTTCGATTTCTACGAAATGAAAAGCGGAAAACCCAAAACCATTGTAGTGTACACCAAACACGCAAGAGGCCTGATGGTACGATTTTGTGCAGAAAATAATGCAACAACTTTAGATGATGTGAAAGCATTCAATCTAGAAGGATATCGCATTAATGAAGAAATGTCCACACCTCAAAGACTGGTCTTCACAAGATGACATTGTCAGCATTAAAAAAGCATTTCCATGAAGAACTTTCCGGTTTATATTCTGAAAGTGAAAGTGTTTTTTTGTGTTCTGTTTTTGTTCAGGAAACGATGGGTTTTGAACCGTATGATCAAAGAAAATTTGCGGATCAGAAATTGTCAGAAAGCGAAGAAAGCCAGTTTTTAGAAATCCTTTCTGCATTAAGAACAGGAAAACCCTATCAGCAGATTCGGGGAAAAACCGAATTTTTCGGACTTCAGTTTTTTGTAAATGAACAGGTGCTCATTCCGCGCCCGGAAACGGAGGAATTATTGGAATTTGCCATTCAGGAAATTAAAAAATCGAAGCTTAAAGATCATAATGTAAGGATTTTAGACATCGGAACCGGAAGCGGAATTATTCCCATTGTGCTGAAGAAACATTTTCCCGAAGCAGAAATTTCGGCGATTGATTATTCTGAAAAAGCACTGGAAGTGGCCAGAAGAAATGCCGTAATTCATCAGACTGACATTCATTTTTTTCATCAAAATTATCTTGAAGAAAACCTGAATCAGCAATACGACATCATTATTTCAAATCCACCTTATATCGGAATCGATGAGCAAGACCAAATTGAAATTTCAGTAATGGATTTTGAACCGAAACTGGCACTTTTTTCTCCGACTTCTGATGCTTTGATTTTTTATCGTAAAATTGCTGAAGACGCTCAACATCATCTCTCAGAAAACGGAATGATCTTTCTGGAAATCAATCAGAAACTGGGACAAGAAACGCTGGATCTTTTTAAAAAATTCCCTGACAGACGATTAATAAAAGACTTATCCGGAAACGATAGGTTTGTTTATGTTTCCAAATAACCGCTATCCCATTCTCTTTTTCACAAAAACCATATAAGCCATATACAACAACGGAAGCGCCATGATACCGAGATAAAGTGCATTCTCAATCGCTCTTTCCGGCTGTAATGCAACCGCAAAAACCAACCCGAAAAAAGCTCCACCCAAATGCGCAGCATGTCCGATATTATCGCCTTGTCGCGGATTCAGCATACTGTACACCGAATAGGAAAAATATAAAACTCCGAAAATATATCCGGGAATAGGAATGGGAATAAAAAAGAAATATATTCCCAAATCCGGAATCATAGCAATGGATGTAAACAAAATTCCCGATACTCCTCCACTCGCTCCTATGGCTGAATACCAGGACTGATTCTGATAGAGATAAAGAGAGAATAGATTTCCCAGAATTATAGAACCAAAATACACAGCAAGAAATCCGATTTCTCCGAAAACCTGTACGACGATAGGCCCGAAGAAATACAGCGTCATCATATTGAAAAGCAAATGCATCCAAT
>JAEWPC010000079.1 GCA_023460795.1 Bacillota bacterium
CGCGTGAACCGCAACCGGAGGAGTAAAATTCCCGCCCCTTCGCTTGGTCTTCGTCCTCCAAGAATACGAAGACAATATCTGCGTAACCAATGGAATACCTTACTTACACAAACTTCTTGACGCTACCTTTTTGTTACTCCTCTTACCGTATTTTTAGGGACAATTAAGATTCGTTTAAGTTTCATCCTTCATGATGGAAGCATCGACGGAACACAACTACAGCAACATCGGAGGATGATGAAGATGAACGAATATATGAAACGCGAGACTGGAAAAACGAAAGCGACAACCTTACTGGCGGCGTTCTTGGCGGGAGCGGTCATGGTCGGCGGATTCTCCTACGGGGCGGACAAGCTGAACGTATTCTCCGGCGGGGGCACGATCTCGTCGCAAGCGCAAGGCGGCAGCGGTACAAGCGCGGGCGGCTCCGGATTAACGACGGCTTCCGTAGCTTTAGGGGAAGATGCGAATATCGCGTCGGTGTACGATGCGGCGAACCCGGCCGTCGTCAAAATCGAAAACTACGGCACGCAAGCGAGCGGTTCCGGATACAGCTGGTTCGGAGGACGAGGAATGAGCCGGCAACCGCAACAGAACGCGGAACCGACGCTTATCGGTTCGGGCACCGGATTCTTCTTCGAGAAGAGCGGGTATTTATTGACCAATGAGCACGTCGTAGCCGACGCGACGGAACTGAAAGTCACCGTGCAAGGCTACGAGGAGCCGCTGACGGCTAAGGTCGTAGGCTCTGATCCCAAACTCGACTTGGCTGTGTTGAAGGTGGAAAGCCCGGACGGACAAGCTTTCCCGACGCTTGCGCTCGGCGACTCGGATCAGACGAAAATCGGGGATTGGGTCGTCGCGATCGGCAATCCGTACGGGTTAGATCATACGCTAACGATAGGGGTGCTTAGCGCGAAGGAGCGTCCGATAACGATCAGTGACGAGCAGGGCGACCATCTATACGAGCATTTACTGCAGACGGACGCTTCGATCAATTCCGGCAACTCCGGCGGGCCGCTGCTTAATGCCCAAGGGGAAGTTATCGGCATCAATACGGCGGTCAACGCGGAGGGGCAAGGCATCGGGTTCGCCATTCCGACGTCGACGATCAAGAAAGCGCTGGACGGATTGATGGGCGGGCAGACGGGAACGCGGAGTTAGAAGAAGCTTTCGGAAGCATAATGAAGGCATAGATTACAGTCTGACTGAGGAGGGATCACGATGGCCGATCGGATCGAAAAGGATTCGTTAGGCAGCATGAGCGTACAGCGAGAGGCGTATTACGGCATTCAAACGAAACGCGCGATCGAGAATTTCCCGATTACCGGCATCCCCATTCATCCGTCGCTCATTCGAGCGCTTGCCCATGTGAAGAAGGCCGCCGCCAAGACGAACGCCGAGCTGCACAGGCTGCCGAGCCGAATTGGCGAAGCGATCGCCGAAGCGGCGACGGAGGTGACCCGCGGCGAGTGGGCGGATCAATTCATCGTGGATTCGATTCAAGGCGGGGCGGGCACCTCCATCAATATGAACATGAACGAGGTGCTAGCTAACCGGGCGCTGGAGCTTCTAGGCCGCGACAAGGGCGATTACTTCCATTGCAGTCCGAATAACCACGTGAACATGTCTCAATCGACCAACGACGCGATTCCGACGGCGCTCCGGATTGCTGCCTACTTATCGGCCGAGAAGCTGGTCGCGACATTACTGGAGACGCACAAGTCTTTCGCGAGCAAAGCAGCCGAGTTCGATGACGTGCTCAAGATGGGGCGAACTCATCTGCAGGACGCCGTACCGATCCGAATGGGTCAAGAGTTCGGAGCTTACGCGCGCGTGCTAGAAAGGGATATGGGGCGAATCAAGCGGGCGATGGACGGCTTGCTCGCCGTCAACATGGGAGCGACGGCTGTCGGTACCGGACTGAACGCCACGCCGGACTATATCCGCATCGTCGTCGCCAAGCTGGCCGAAGACCTTCAACTGCCGATTCGTTCGGCGGACGATCTGGTAGACGCTACGCAGAATACGGACGCTTACGCGGAGCTGTCGGCGGCGCTTAAAGTTCTTGCCATCAACCTATCGAAGATATGCAACGATATTCGATTGATGGCCTCGGGCCCGCGGGTCGGCTTAAGCGAGATCGCGCTGCCGCCTAGGCAACCCGGCTCCTCCATTATGCCGGGGAAAGTGAATCCCGTCATGGCGGAGCTCGTCAACCAAGTCGCTTTTCAGGTGATGGGCAACGATCATACGATCGGCCTCGCTTGCGAAGCCGGGCAGTTCGAGCTGAACGTGATGGGGCCGGTCATCGCCTTCAATCTCCTGCAATCTCTCGACATCCTCGCGAACGCGCTCGACGTGTTCGACCGCTTCGCGCTGCAAGGAATGACGGCGTACCGAGACCGTTGCCAGCAATACGTGGACAACAGCTTCGGCATCGTAACGGCGCTGAATCCGCATCTCGGATACGAGGTGGCGGCGCAGTTGGTGAAAGAGGCTCTCACGACGGGGATGTCGATCAAAGAACTTATTCTCGAGAAGCACTTGCTCTCGGCAGAGGAATTGGATGTCATCCTCGATCCGGTGCAGATGACGACGCCGGGCATCGCGGGAGAACATCTGTTGAAGGACCAGGGCTGATCGAGAGATGCGAAAATAGAAAAGACCGGGGCTGCCCCCGGTCTTCACGATGTTACGAGTATGATTATTTCAGCAATTTAGCCAGCGATTCGTTCGTCAGCAGGTTGCCGACGTAGAAAGCCCCGAACTCGCCGAAGCGCGCGCTTACTTCGTCGAAGCGCATTTCGTACACGAGCTTCTTGAATTGCAACGCGTCGTCCGCGAATAGCGTGACGCCCCATTCCCAATCGTCGAAGCCGACGGAGCCGGAGATGATCTGTTTCACCTTGCCGGCGTAGCTGCGGCCGATCATGCCGTGGCTGCGCATCATCGACTTGCGGTCTTCCATCGGAAGCATGTACCAGTTGTCCTGAAGATCGCGCTTCTTGTTCATCGGGTAGAAGCAAATATGGTTGCTCTTCGGCAGAATCGGCTTCAGCCTAGCGACGATCTCCGGCACTTGCATCGGGTCCACGCCCGGCGCGGCCATATAGTTGCTCAGTTCCACGACGCTTACATAAGAATAGGCTTTCTTGAGGTAACGTCCGATCGCCGAGCGGTTGAACGCGTTCTCGATATCGTTAAGCTCCTGCAGCGTCTCTCGCAAGTGCATGAAGATCAGGTCGGCTTTCTGTCCGACGACCGTGTACATCGCCAAGCTGCCTTCCTTGCGCTCTTCGACCGCTTGCCAGTCCGCAACGAGGCGTAGCAGATCGTTCAGCGCGGCGTCCTTCTCCGCTGCGCTCGCGGCGTTCCAAGCCTCCCAATCGATGCTTCTCAAGTCGTGCAGCGCGTACCAACCATCCAATGTTTGTGCGGCTTCGCTCATTTCGTTATCTCTCCCTTGTCCCAATATGCCGTGCTTCCATTGTAGCCGAATCCCATAGGGGGTAGCAAACGTTGACGGGCGGGAAAACGATCTTGTAAACTGTTAAGGGAACATACATTGGAGGGACGTATTATGCTTGGGGGTATTATGTTCGGCGTCGTAGGCTCGCTTCTCTGCCTCGTGCTGTTCTTCGGCATCGGTTTCATCTTGAACATGTTGATCAAGACGACATGGCTGCCGCTGTGGCTATTTATTATATTCGTCGTGCCTTACGGCTTGTATAAATTATGGCAACCGGATCTAAGCGCATCGGAGAACATTCGCTCCATGCTCGTGTCGGACATCGTTCTGGTCATCGCGGGCGCTGCCGGCGCTTATATTAGCGGCTGGGCGATTCGCGCGCTTCGCAAGGGCGGCTATAAGATGTTCTAGACGCGGCCCCGAAGCTGCGATCAGGGGGCTAATCGAGTGTTAAAGCGATCGGAAATCACGAGAATGGCAAAATACGCGCTCGTAGGCGTTATGAATACGGGCGTCGATTTTGCCTTTTTTTGCGTGTTGGTCTATGCGGCCGGGCTAGGAACCGCGTGGGCCCAGACGATATCTTACGTGGCGGGAATCGCGAACAGCTACGTGTTGAATCGCGTATGGACGTTCCAAGTCAAGAAGCGGCATCGGGTCGGAGATATCGTAAGGTTCATCGTCGTGAACGTGCTTTCGTTCGCGGCCGCGACGGCCGTGCTGCTCGGCTTGGAGCAGGCGGGCTTGGAGGCGGCGCTCGCCAAGGCGTGTTCCGTCGTCGTTTCGTTAGTCGTGAACTACGTCGGATATAAGCTTTGGGTATTCCGAGGGGATACGCAGACAGGATGAGCACTTACCAATAGATGAACCATTTGGAGTCCGAGAGGACTCTATTTTTTATCTGCCCGGATGCTAGGATTATGCTACAATAAAGAAACCATTTTCGATAGGAAAGAGTTGTCGAATCCGCATGCGCGTGTCGAATTTCATGGAATTCACCGAGAATCACCGATACTTCGCGAGCAGGGATTTCTCGCTCAGCGCGCTCGACCGCAAATCGTTCGCGTGCCTCTATCAGCCGATGATCGGGGCTGTTTCGGCCGGGTTCTATCATTATCTCTATCATATGCTGTCCGAAGACGCGACCGGCTATTCGGGGATCGAGTCGCAGCGCCGTCTGTTCCTCGGGCTGGGCTTCGAGCTGAACGCCGCCGGCCGCAAGACGGCCGTAGAAGCGGCGTCACGCCTGGAAGCCGTTGGGTTATTACAAGTATTTCGCAACCATAATCCTGTGACTGACGAGACGATATACGAATATATTCTGATGCGTCCGCTGAAAGCGGAGGAGTTCTTCTCCAACGTTCATCTGACGTTGCTGCTTCGAGACAAGATCGGCAAGCCCGCGGTGCTGGAGCTCAGAGAGGCGTTCTCTCCGGAGCCGCCCGCGGAGCTAGCGAAGTTCGTGAACCGAGAGGAAGCGACGACGCCGTTCTACGAGCTGTTCAGAATCGGAGCCAGCGTCGTCGACCCCGAACTGGAAGCCGGCTGGGCGGAAAGCGCGCCTGCGCAGGAGAGGTCCTCCGCAATTAAAGTGCAGGAACGCATTCTCCACGGCGAGATTATGCTGCGATTCCCGCGCGGATCGGCGAACCGGGTATACGTGGAGCGGTTGAACCGCTCGCCGGAGCTCATGTCGCAGATCAATTACTTAGCGTTCAAGTACGACTTGGAAACGCCGGAAATCTGCAGGCTTCTCGACGAGGACGGCATGTTCCATCCGGACGGCACGTTCGTCTGGGACGAGCTGCAGAGCCGAGCCAACCAGATGTATCGCCAAAGCCGCAAGCGCGACGAGGAGCGCGAGCGCTTCGTCTCCAGAGGCGAAGGCAGGACGAAGGAAGAAGCCTCGATTGCCGCCGCGGCGGCCTCTACGATCCAATTGGAGGTGCCTGAGCGGTTCCTCGCCGACGTCACGCAAGCCGCCTATAACGAGATGATTCGCCAAGAGCCTTACACGAAGGTGTTGGAGCGTTATTTTCCAGGGGCGGTTCCGAGCGGGTTTATCGATATTTTCGAGAAAATCGACATCAATTATAAGCTGCCCGAGCCGGTCATCAACGTCCTCATTCATTACGTTCTCGGCATGAGCAGCAATCAACGGTTAACGAAGTCTTTCATCGACTCCATTGCGTCCAACATGCTCGCCAAAGGCATCGATACGGTCGACAAAGCGATCCAGTACGTCAAGGAACAAGAGAAGCTGAACGCGGCGCTCGAGCGCAAGCGAAGCGGAGACGCTCCGGCGTCGCGAGGCGCTGCCTCAGCCGGCACGGGGCGCGGGAGCGTGAAGCGCAAGCCTGCGATGCCTATCGTTAAAGACGACGGGCCCGTACGCGAAGTATCGCAGGAGGAACGCGAGAAGATACGCGAAATTGCTCGGCGGATGAAGGAAGAACGGTAAATGCCATTCATTACTCGCTGAACAGGAGGACTGGAATATGGAATCGTTAGGTGAGGCGCTTCGCCGAGTACCCCTATTGGAAGGCGCGATGCATCCGGATCGGCTAGCCGAGCAAGTGTTGAACGATCCGCTCGTGCTCAAGCTTCGCGAGCGTTATCCGGACGTGGACGACGCGACTCTGCGGCTTAATCTGAACCGCCTATACCAGATGTCAACGGAGTATCGCAATTGCAAATATTGTCCAGGTCTCGAGAACTGTCCGAACGATATGCAGGGCCATTCTACGACGATCACTTGCGCTACGCTGAACGGCCGCTGGCAAGTCGTCGATCAGAAGACGCCGTGCGCGAAATGGACCGCTTATACGCAACAGGAGCAAATTCGTAAACGGATTACGAGTTTTTTCGTGGATGAGACTATCTTCGGAGCGGAATACGATCCATCGGAGATGCTTGATCTGGATGAGAATCGTGAATTGGCAGTTATGGATCTTATCCGTTATATCGAGAAGACTCGAAACGAAGGACTACAGAAGAAAGGCCTGTATTTGCAAGGTAACTTCGGCACGGGAAAAACATATTTAGCCGGGTTTATGCTTAAAGAGCTCGCGAAGGAAGGCTTCTCGGGCGTGATCGTCTATATGCCGGAGTTTGTGGAAGACGCCAAAGCGCTCATGCTGGAGCCGCAGCAGCTTAAAGAAACGATCTCGCTCATGAAAGAAGCGGACCTGCTCGTCTTCGACGATATCGGCGCGGAAAATTTAAGCCCTTGGGTACGCGATCACGTGCTGGGGGCGATCTTGAACTATCGGATGAACCGCAAGCCTACGTTCTATACGTCGAACCACGACTTGGAAGCGCTGGAGAAGCATTTTAGCTTTACGCACAAGGAAGGCGAGGAGCTGCATAAAGGACAGCGGCTGATGGACCGCGTCCGGCCGTTCGTCGAAGTCGTGCACGTGCGGGGTCGCAACCAGCGCGGATAAGCCGAAGGAACATTTATCAATATTTTTTATAAGACCTTATTGACAGGGAGCTAGGCTCCCTGTTATTATTTCCACAATACCTAGTATGTTGGTAGGAATTATAAAGTTTGTAGGAATTATCGGGTAACCGACCGAGCGACCGGACGAACCGGAGCGTTAACGGAACAAGACAATTAACATTGGGGTGCATAGTGATGACAGCATTGAAAAAATTCCAATTCGTCCTTATCGCGGCATTAATCTTGACTCTTGTATCCGCATGCGGATCCAAGAACAATAACAACGAACCGGCTGCTTCTCCATCGGGAGCGAGCCCAAGCGCAACAACGAGCGAAACTACCGGCGACTCTTCGGCGGAGCCAAGCAAGGTTCCGGATCCGATCGAATTGCTGAACGTCTCTTACGACCCGACTCGCGAGCTGTACGAAGCGTTCAACAAGAGCTTCGCGGAATATTGGAAACAAACGACCGGCGGCAAAATCACGATTAAGCAATCTCACGGCGGTTCCGGCAAGCAAGGCCGCGCGGTAATCGACGGCCTGGACGCGGACGTCGTAACGTTGGCGCTCGGCTACGATATCGATGCGATCGCGGATGCGGGCTTGCTGAAAGCCGATTGGCAGAAGTCCTACGAGCAGAACAGCACGCCGTACACGTCGACGATCGTGTTCCTCGTGCGCAAAGGCAATCCGAAAGGCATTAAGGACTGGAACGATCTGATCAAGGACGGCGTCGGCGTCATTACGCCGAATCCGAAGACGTCCGGCGGCGCGCGTTGGAACTACCTCGCGGCTTGGGGTTACGCTCAGAAGACGCTCGGTTACGACGAAGCGCAAACGCTCGATTTTCTGAAGAAGCTGTTCAAGAACGTACCTGTGCTCGATACGGGCGCACGCGGTTCTACGACGACGTTCGTAGAGAAAGGAATCGGCGACGTGCTGCTGGCTTGGGAGAACGAGGCTTACTTGGCGCTTAAGGAATACGGCGACGATTACGAGATCGTCACTCCGTCCCTCAGCATTCTGGCCGAACCTCCGGTTGCGATCGTCGACAAGAACGTAGACAAGAAGGGTACGCGCGAAGCGGCCGACGCCTACCTGAAATACTTGTACTCCGAGCAAGGGCAAGAGATCGCGGCACAGAACTTCTACCGTCCGCGCCTGCAGTCGGTCGCCGACAAATATAAAGACCAATTCGGCGAATTGAGCCTGCTGACGATCGATGGAGACTTCGGCGGCTGGAAGGAAGCACAAACGAAGCATTTCGCCGACGGCGGCACGTTCGATAAAATCTACACGCCGGGATCTTAATAGAGGAACCGGTCAGAGGGGTTAAGACATGATGCGTCAACGCAAAGCGGACCGGGTGCTGCCCGGGTTTAATCTCTCGCTTGGGTTCACGATTACTTACGTTAGCTTGATCGTCCTTATTCCGCTAGCGGCTCTGGTGATCAAATCGTTCGACCTATCCTTGTCGGAGTGGTGGGATACGGTGGCTGACCCTAGGGTGGTCGCCTCGTATAAGCTAAGCTTGCTCACCTCGTTCTACGCGGCGATCGTCAATCTCGTATTCGGTCTTTTGCTCGCATGGGTGCTCGTCAGGTACCGTTTTCCGGGTAAAAGAATCATCGACGGACTCATCGACCTTCCTTTCGCGCTGCCGACGGCAGTAGCGGGCATTGCGCTAACGACGATCTATGCGCCGAAGGGATGGATCGGATCGCTGCTCGAACCGCTGGGAATCAAGGTAGCCTATACGCCTATCGGCATTACGATCGCGCTTATCTTCATCGGGCTGCCGTTCGTCATTCGGACGGTTCAGCCGGTGCTGCAGGATATGGAAGCCGATATGGAGGAAGCGGCCGTGATGCTCGGCGCCTACCGCTTACGCACGTTCCGCAAGGTCATCTTGCCGGAGCTGCTCCCTCCGCTGTTAACCGGTTTCGCGCTGGCGTTCGCCCGCGGAATCGGGGAATACGGCTCGGTCGTGTTCATCTCCGGCAACATGCCGATGAAAACCGAGATCGCGCCGCTCTTGATCATCACGAAGCTGGAGCAGTATCAATACAGTCAAGCGGCCGCGGTTGCGGTCGGGCTGCTCATCATCTCGTTCGTCTTGTTGCTCTTCATTAACCTTCTGCAAAGATGGTCTAACCGCCGCCTGCGCAGCGTAACGAAAGGAGCGTGAGCGTATGGCAGGAATCGTCACGAATCCGCGTTCCAACAAGAGCGCCAATACGCGCCCTCATCTAACGGAATCCGGATGGATCCGGTGGTTGTTGATCGGAATCTCGCTTCTCTTCGTAGGTTTAATCGTCGTGCTGCCGATGATCACGGTCATCTCAGAGTCTCTGCGCAAAGGATGGGACGCCTATCTCGAAGCGCTGAAGGATCCCGATGCGATGTCCGCCCTCAAGCTGACGCTTATCACGGCGGCTATCGCGGTACCGCTTAATACGGTGTTCGGCGTTGCCGCCGCGTGGGCGATCACGAAGTTCAAGTTCCGCGGCAAAAACCTGCTCGTTACGCTGATCGATCTACCGTTCGCGGTATCGCCGGTCGTCAGCGGTCTCATCTACGTATTGTTGTTCGGCGCCCAAGGACTCCTCGGTCCTTGGCTGGACGCTCACGATATCGATATTATTTTCGCAACGCCGGGTATCGTTCTCGCGACGATGTTCGTCACGTTCCCCTTCGTAGCGAGGGAGCTCATCCCGATCATGGAGGCGCAAGGCGTCCAAGACGAGGAAGCAGCGGTAAGCCTCGGAGCCCGAGGGTGGCGAATCTTCTTCAAAGTGACGCTGCCGAACATCAAGTGGGGGCTTCTCTACGGTATGATTCTATGCAACGCGCGGGCGATGGGCGAATTCGGCGCCGTATCTGTCGTATCCGGCCACATCCGGGGCGAGACGAACACGCTGCCGCTTCATATCGAGATTCTGTATAACGAGTATCAGTTCAGCGCCTCGTTTGCCGTTGCTTCGTTGCTGATGCTGCTTGCGATCGTTACGTTGATCATTAAGTCCATCTTGGAAAGCCGAATGACCAAGGAACACGAAAAGTAGAATTTGTTAAGGACTAAGTGGAGGGATTAGGATGGCGAAACCGGTAGAAGTAGACGATCGTTGGCTCGCTCGAATCGCCGAGCAAGTAAACGGGTTGGAGTACGGCGAGGTGAACATCGTCGTGCATGACGGCAGAATCGTGCAGATCGAGCGCAAGGAACGCCGCCGCTACGACGACGGTGCGTCGTCCGTACAGCGAACGGTGCATTCGGTAGACAAAAAAGAGCGCAAGCAAGGATAGGGCGGATCAAAGGCGATCAAGCCGACAAAAAAACGCATTCCGGACTCCGAAGGGAGAATGGAATGCGTTTTTGTCGTTCGTTCGGCTTACGAAATGATAAATTTAATGACAACCGCGGCGGTAAACACCACGAACATGAAGCCGAACATGGCGAAAAAGCCCATTGCCGTGTCTTGCAAATCGTCGCGCGGCTCTTCGTTAATATGCTGACGCGGATCTCTTACGTTCTCCATGGTAAGCCTCCTGAGACATTCGATAATGTTAGTATACCCAACTTCGCTTTTTGTTGTAAAGATAGCCCGGGCGCAAGGCGGTGACAAGTTTGCGACAACGCCGCAGGAGCAAAGCCCGTTAAGGGCGCTGCTATGGTACAATAAAGGGACGAATACCGAAGGAATCGAGGTGTCTCTCATGGATCGTACGACGCCGCAACCCGTAAGCCGCGAGCAGGCGATGGTAGGCATCCGTCATAAGCTTGCGCTGCTCCCGGACCAGCCGGGCTGCTACCTGATGAAGAACGGCGAAGGCCGCATCATATACGTCGGCAAGGCGAAAGTGCTTAAAAATCGCGTGCGTTCCTATTTCATCGGGAGCCACGACGGCAAGACGCAGAAGCTCGTCTCGGAAATCCGGGATTTCGAATATATCGTGACCGCCAGCAATACGGAATCGCTCATTCTCGAGTGCAATCTGATCAAGGAGCACATGCCGAGATACAACGTCTTGCTGAAGGACGATAAGTCGTTCCCCTATCTCAAAATCACCCATGAGAAGCATCCGAAGCTCGAGGTTACGCGGCGTGTCGTGAAGGATAAAGGGAGATATTTCGGCCCTTACCCGAACGCGTTCGCGGCTCAGCAGACGAAGAAGCTGCTCGACCGGTTGTATCCGCTGCGCAAGTGCAACGTGCTGCCGGACAAAGTGTGCCTCTACTACCATCTCGGCCAATGCGTCGCTCCTTGCGAGCATCCGGTCGAGCAATCGCAATACGACGAGATGATCGGCGAGATTACGCGGTTCCTGAACGGCGGCCATACCGACATCAAGCGCGAGCTGAAGCGCAAGATGGAGGAAGCCGCCGAAGAGCTCCAATTCGAGCGCGCCCGCGAGTATCGCGACCAGATTACGGCAATCGACGCGCTGATGGAGAAGCAGACGATCAATATTAACGACGCGATGGACCGCGACGTCTTCGGCTACGCCGTCGATAAAGGCTGGATGTGCGTGCAAATTCTGTACATGCGCCAAGGCAAAATGAATCAGCGGCACATGTCCGTGTTTCCGTATTACGGCGAGCCTTATGAAGATTTCCTTAGCTATGTTACCCAGTATTACAGCGACAATCCCGCGCTTCCTCGCGAGATGCTGCTGCCTCTGCCGCCGGAGGAAGATGCGGGTGACGGCGAAGCGGCTGCCGACGCTGGGCCAACGGAGAGCGAGGCCGCGCTGAGTCGGAAGCTTGCCGAGGAAGAAGGCGAGGCGGAAGCCGTGGATTCGGCTCATGACGAGGGTGGAGAGATCGGCGATTCTCTGCGCCGCTGGCTAAAGATCAAGGTGGCGTTCCCACAGCGCGGCACGAAGAAGCAGCTCGTCGCGATGGCTTGCGACAACTCGCGCGTGGCGCTGGAGGAGAAGTTCAAGCTGATCGAGCGGGACGAGACGCGTACCGTGAAGGCGGCGGACGGCTTGGCCGAGCTGCTCGGCATCCCGAGCGCTCACCGGATCGAGGCGTTCGATAATTCGAACATTCAAGGCGCGTCGCCGGTATCCGCCATGGTCGTGTTCACGGACGGCAAGCCGGATAAGAAGGAATACCGCAAGTACAATGTGCGTTCCGTGGAAGGGCCGGACGACTATCAAACGATGCGCGAAGTCGTACGTCGGCGATATGAACGCGTGCTGAAGGAAGGGCTGCCGCTGCCGGATATAATCGTCATCGACGGCGGCAAGACGCATATCTCCGCGGTCATGGACGTGCTGACGAACGAGTTGGGCCTCGATGTGCCCGTCTGCGGCTTGGCCAAGGATGCCAAGCACCGCACCGCCGAGCTGCTCGTCGGAGACCCGCCGGAGCCCGTGCCGATGGCGCGCGACAGTCAGGAGTTCTACCTGCTGACTCGCATCCAAGACGAGGTGCATCGCTTCGCGATCACGTTCCACCGCGAGAAACGGGCGAAGTCGATGGTCGCTTCCAAGCTTGACGCCATCCCCGGCATCGGAGAGAAGCGACGCAAGCAGCTGTTGAAGCATTTCGGGTCGCTTAAGGCGATCAAGGAAGCGCAGGCCGAGGACTTCAAAGCGGTGTCGATCGGCGAGGCGCTGGCGCAACGCATCCTCGAGGCGCTGAACGCGGAGTAGGGGTTGAATCGAAAAAGGCAGCTATTCATCAGATCTACAGATGAATAGCTGCCTTTTTGCATTTGCAGTTAGACTAACCCGAACTATTGAGCGCCGAACGTCCAAGAGCGAGCACGCAGTTAGATTAACCCGAACTATTGAGCGCCGAACGCCCATGAACGAGCACGAAGTTAGACTAACCTAAACTACAGCGCCACCTGAGCGAAGGGGATATCGTTGTAAAGGCGCTTTAGACGGTACCCCGCGAGCGAACGAAATACCGATGCAGCCGCCAGATCGCGATGCCGGCCAACCCCGGCATTAGGAAGCTGAACAATCCGGCCCAATAGTCGCCAGGCAAGCCGTCCGTGATCATCTGGAAGCCCATGAGGACGCCGTCGAGCGTCACGTGCGCGAAGATTACGGCCATCAAACCGAATCGAAGCATGAACCACCCGAACAAGAGAGACAACAGGACGAGCTCGATTAAGCGCGTGTAGATCGGATAGACGGCGTAACCGACGTGACCGAACGCCCACAGCATGCCGGGAGGCAGCATGGCGACGAAGGTCAGCATCGAAGCCGTTCTGGCCGACGGCTCACGGCCCAGCAGCTTCTTGGCGCCTCCGACTAGCCAACGACGGAATAGCCCGATGCCGAACAACCGGCTTTGCATCTCCTCGGAGATGCCCGCGCACCAAGCCAATATCGGCAACAGCCACGGATAAATCATATTGTAAGTGGATTGCGTCGGATCCGATGCGGCGAACGATCCGATCGACTGTTCCAGCGCGATCAGAACGAGAGATTGGACGCCGAGCAGAATGAACGCGAGGAAGTATCCCGTCTTCATGCTCCCAAGCACGGAATCGCCATAGTCGGCTTCCTTCCATCTCGGCCATAGCCGATGCCCCATTTTGTTCCACACGCCGTCTCCGGCCACCGCGGATAAATAAGTAAGCAGTCCCATCGCCGCATAGATGATGATGCTTGTCGTAACGATGCCCTCGTTCAATGAGTCCCTGGCGCTAGTCGAAATCCCGATTACGCTGGACCGTAAGCCCGGGATCATGTTGTACGTGAATACGATATACAGCGAGACGAACAAACCGGCCAAGAAAATACCTCGTCTATAGGAGCTATGCGCCGCATACATGCCCGTTGCCACGACCGCGCATACGAGCATGAACAGCTGAGGAAGAATGTAACCGAACGTAGACAGCTTGGAAGCGAGACGCTCCTGGTCGTCCATATACGCAAGAAAATCGCTCGGAAGCTGCGTGCCTAAGATCACATATCCGCCTTCCCATGGAGGAAAAGACGAGGCAACTTCACTAAAGGAAGCCGGCATGCGTACTTTCAGCCATGGGATTGCTTGGCCGAGCGCAGGCTGCTTGGAGAAGAACAGCGTGCTTCCGTCTTTCTCCGTCATGCCGGACCATTCCCAGCTCGCGACATCGACGCCCCAGGCTGCCGCGTAACGCAACGCCTTGGACGCGGTCCGGTCTTCGCCGTCTGCTGGAAACTCCGATACGGTAACGTTCGTTGCCTGATGCCGCCAACCGACCAGCTTGCCGGTCTCCAGATGCAGGAGCAGCAATAACGTCCCCGATTGCCCGCTCAGATGGAGATCAACGCGGTAATAATCGGTCGGTATCGTCGCGTCCCATTGTTTATCGTAATCGGGCAACAGGTGATTTTTCGCGTAATAACCAACGGCTTCGCTGTCCGACAGATGAGTCACCGACGACTCCCCGATCTCCGAACGAGTAATGCCGAATTGCCGCTCGGCAATGCCGAAGGCTATATTCTCGGCCTGTGCACGGGTAAGCACGTCGTGATTGTCCGATTGGAACAACGAGTAGGACGTCGGGAAAACTTGTATGAGCAGGAACAGAGCCAAGCCTACCGCGGCCGTCCACATCCATCCGCTGGACAGCTTCGCTTGATTGTATGGGATCATTCGTCCGGCTTCCTTTCGTCGATCGAATCTGGAGCGGTATTTTTCGCTAAGTATCTTGCATTTTATGTCAATGGCTCTCGCTCAACTTGCGTTTGAAGCGGGAACTTGCGACTACCCAATCGTACAAATGTCTTTCGACTCCGATCTTTTATCGCTCACAAAGAACGTGGTGTCGCATCCACGGCCGGCTTCAGCCTACCGATGGGCAGATTGACAGCTACCCTGCACGCGCAGTCTTGCTGCGCTTGCACTTTGGAGAAGGTACAATTTGCCTCTTAAGGCAAGATTCATCGCGCCAATTCGGTCATCATTGCTTTGGTAGCCGCACTTTTGACAACGGAAGAGATGTTTACGTTTGTCCCGATTCGCTTTTGCAATATGGCCGCAATCCGGCTTAGGACACGTCTGAGAGGTGTACTTCGGGTCTACCGCGATGGACATTGATCCCGACAGACCAGCTTTGTATTCGATCATCTTCCGTAGTTGATGGAATGACCAAGATACGGTCAAATAGCGGTTTTGCATTCTGGCCTTCTCCGTAGTACTTCGCACTCCTGTCAAATCTTCCAGAACAAATAGCGTATTGGCGCCATATCGGGACACGAGTGCCTTACTGACCTGATGGTTCACGTCGGTCATCCAACGGTTTTCTCGTTGCCCGATCTGTTTGAGCTTACGGCGCGATGAGCATGTTCGTTTGTGTTGCAACTCCTGGCGAACCCTCTTGTAGTTCGCTCTCTTGCGTTTCATAGCCCTGCCTGGGAAGAAGATGGTTTTCCCTTGGCTATCATAAGCCGCAGCAATGAAGTTAATGCCCAAATCGATGCCGACAACTTGTGTCAGTTCCTCGATTTGTGGCGAGGCGATCTCTTTGGACATGGGGATATGCAGAAACCATTTTCGATGCTTGTGCATCAGCTTCGCGGTGCCAAAATGCCATGTGCCGTCCAAGTACTTCTCCATACCTTTCGATTCGAAGGGGACTTTGATGCGGCCCAGCAGTGTGTTCACGGAAAACCGATTCGAGATAAGCGAATAGTCCCGATTCCAAACGAGGTCGTATTCTTGCTTCCGAAACCGCACGTACACCCAGTCGTGGTCATTGGTACGCAACGCTCTGTATTTGGCGATCACGGTCCTGATCACGGATTGAGCCATCTGGGAACGCAGGCCGATTTCGCCGCGAAGCGTGTGATAGGTTTTCTTATTAATAGCTGACTGCATTAATTTTCTTGTGTCAAACACAACAACTGATACGAGTTTACATCCTTGATGGTATGTATTAATCGTTTCTTGAAGCGCGTGACTTTGGTCTGCTGTAGGTTTGATTTTGAGTTTCGCCGTCATCGTTACGATCATATGTTCGCCTCCTTCCTATGCTGATTATAGCATAGGAAGGGATTGTCCAGTGCAGATTTGATGAAAATGGAAGAAAAGAGAACGATAATCGTAGTACGGCGGCTTCCGGAACGGAAAGTTGAAGGCTGCGGTGCCATATATCGTCGAAACGGGGTCGTTTGCGTCTTTGTTGATGTTGTTCCCCCAACGGGGAAAGCATATAATTCGATGGTACGTCATTGAATGTCATATTGAACCAGCCGAATTTCCATGGGAAAACGGGGGAACCAATGGATCGCGGGTACAGGCTATTGTATTCAGCGGTCGCGGGGTGAATTCCAACTGCCTTTCAGACGCAGCAGGATAGGGCAATCTGTTCGAGCCCGAACCCGACAGCTAACCTCGCAGGCTGACATGAACAGGACTCGTATGCGATCCGAAGCATTGGAGCCCCAGTGCTTCTTTTTCATGTACATACGCGAGTCGGAAAAGGTGGTTATTCGATGTTTAGTAAAGTCACGCGCTGGTTCGGCCAATCTCCTCCGAGAACGCTCCTCCTCGGCTTCGTATTCATTATCCTTCTCGGCGCTCAACTGCTCAAGCTTCCCGCGGCGTCGGCTGACGGACACTCGATTAGATATATCGACGCGTTGTTCACCTCGACCTCGGCGACATGCGTAACCGGATTGGTCGTCTTCGATACGGGAACGCAATTCTCATCGTTCGGTCATTGGGTGATCGCCGCGCTAGTCCAAATCGGCGGGATCGGCTTTATGACGATGGCGACGTTGTTCGCGCTCATCCTCCGGAGGCGCATCTCGCTCAAGGAACGCCTCATTCTGCAAGAATCGCTTAATCAGGGCAGTATTGAAGGGTTGGTTAGGCTCGTCCGCAAAGTCATCTTCTTCGCACTTGCGATCGAACTCGTGGGCGCGGCGCTGTATACGGGAAGATTCCTGTTCGACATGAGCTTCGGACAAGCCTTATATCATGGGATATTCCATTCCATTTCGGTCTTTAATAACGCCGGCTTCGATCTATCCGGCAATTCCAGCAGCTTCTCGCATTACTCCAACGATCTGTACATGAACGTCGTATCCATGCTGCTTATCGTCCTTGGCGGCTTCGGGTTTATCGTCCTTTCCGACTTGTTCGATCTTAGGAATAACTTGAGACGAAGATTATCGTTGCATACGAAAGTCGTTCTGACCGTCAGCGGCATTCTGATCGTGGTCGGAGCGGTGATCATTTTCATTTTCGAGTTTACGAATCCGCATTCCATAGGTGATAGCAGCTTCGGCAAGAAGTCGCTCGTCTCGATATTCCAATCCGTCACGACGCGTTCCGGAGGCATCACGACTATAGACGTCGCGGACTTCCGCCAAGCGACTCAATTTTTCATCATCATTCTGATGTTCATCGGCGCTTCCCCGGGCTCCACGGGCGGAGGGATAAAGACGACGACGTTCGCCGTGCTCGTAGGGGCGGTATTCGCCATGATCCGAGGCAAAGAGGACGTCGTCCTGTTCCGCTTGCGGTTAGCTCAGGAACGCGTATACAAGGCCGTAACCGTCACGTTGTTCTGTATCGGCATCGTCATGCTGGGCACGATGATTCTATGTACGACCGAGGACGCCGCTTTCCTTAAAATCTTGTTCGAGACGACATCGGCGTTCGGTACGGTCGGATTGTCCATGGGTTTGACCGGGCAACTGACGATCGCCGGAAAGCTGACGATCATCTTGCTGATGTTCATCGGGCGATTAGGGCCTCTAACGTTGACCTATGCGCTCGCGCCTAAGCTGGAAAAAGCGCGTTACCGCCATGCGGAGGGCAAAATCATAATCGGGTAGGAGAACGCGGGATGAAACAAAGTCAGTTCATTATTATCGGATTGGGACGCTTCGGCTCGAGCATCGGCCGCGAGCTTATCCAGCTCGGCCACGAGGTGCTAGGCGTCGACCGCGACGAAGAGAAGGTGCTGGAGCTGTCGAACGTGCTTACGCACGTCGTCGAGGCGGACGCGACGGAGGAAGAGGAGTTGCGGTCGATCGGGGCGCGCAACTTCGACGTCGGAGTCGTCGCGATCGGCGACGATATACAGGCCAGTATTCTGGCGACGATCTTGCTGAAAGAACTCGGCGTGAAGAAGGTCGTCGCCAAGGCGGTATCCGACCTGCACGGGCGCGTGCTGGAACGAATGGGCGTCGATCGCGTGGTTTACCCGGAGCGGGATATGGGCGTACGAGTCGCTCATCAGCTCGTGTCGCCGAATCTGCTCGATTATATCGAGCTCTCGAAGCAATACACCATCGCGGAGCTTGCCGTGCCGCATTGCTTATCGGGCAAGTCGCTTGACGACGTCAACCCGAGAGGCCGGTTCGGCTGCAGCATCGTGGCTATCAATAAGCCGAGAGGCATCATTATCGCTCCGGTAGCGAAAGACGTGCTGATCGAGAAGGATGTTATGGTCGTCATCGGGACGAATCAACAGATCGAACTATTCCAACAATCGATCGCCCATTGAACGGATAGAAATCAGAAGTATGAAATGCTACTCGCTCGCTCAGGATAGAAGGAGACGAAAGGCTCCGGGAGGGTGGCGCAATGAAGCGTTGGCGGTATCGAATAGCGGTGATGGCGCTGGGGAGCGCCGTCACCCTTTTATGTTTGATGGGGCCGGCACGTTCCCAAGGAGCAGTGCCGCCCGGGATCAAGTGGACCGATCTTGCGCGCAAGTACGAAGGGGTGTTCGTCTTGTCCGCTTCGCGGGAGTCGCGCAAGGTAGCGCTGACGTTCGACGACGTACCGGATCCAAGGTTTACGGGAAAAGTGCTCGACGTACTGAAGAACAAACGCGTGAAGGCGACTTTCTTCGCGATGGGCACTCGCAGCCTGAGACATCCCGACTTGCTGCGGCGGATCGCCCGGGAGGGCCATGACGTAGGCAACCATTCCTACAGCCACCCGGACTTCTCCAAGCTGGCTCTCGAAGACGTGAAGAGCCAGATCATCCGCGCGGAGAAGACGATCGCAGGAATCATCGGCTATAAGCCGAAGCTGGTACGCCCGCCTTACGGGGAGATCATGCCCGAACAGCTCGAATGGGCGAAAAGCGAAGAGTTCACGGTCGTTAATTGGGACGTGGATTCCGCGGATTGGCGTCAGCTGAAGGCGGATGAAGTGTTCAGGAACGTTACGAGAACCGTACGTCCCGGATCGGTGATTCTCATGCACGCGGGAGGCGGGCATGGTCAAAATCTGGAAGGAACCGTCAAGGCGCTGCCCCGCATCATCGACTGGCTAAGGGAGCACGAATACGAGCCCGTGCCGTTAACGGAATTGCTCGACGTGCCGGTGTACAGGGACAAAAATAACCCCCTCCAGCAGATGATGAAGCTGCCGGAAGGGGCGATCGAGTAGCTTATTTCAGGACATACACTTTCACGTTCTGAACGCCGAATTCGGATACGAAGGAGCGGGAGCCCGGTACGAATATATCGACGCGATTGCCTTTGATCGCGGAGCCGATATCGGTCGCGGTGCCGACCATGCCGCCTGTCGGCAAGCCTTTGAAATCATAGCCCGTGATGTACAGCTTCGTACCTAACGGAATGACTTTCGGGTCGACCGCGATCGTGCCCAGCTTCAGCGCGTTGCCCATGTAATCGACGGCGCCCCATTTGCCGTTCTCCTCGATGGAGTCGGAGTAAGCCGTCGCTTTAATGTCGAGAACTCGCGTGTAAGAGATCGATTGACCCGCGAAGGTGGTGATCGACTGCGCGGTCACGGCTGGTTGCTCTTCCTTCATGGCTAACGCGACCTTCATATTCCCGCCCGGGATGGCGAGACGGAGTCCGGCATAGATGTTCTGCGAATCGACGTTCGGATTCGCGTCCATAATCTCCTGTACCGGAATGCCGTAATATTGCGAGAGCTTCCAGAACGTCGTCGTATCGGTGGCGACGTGCACGGACGTCGGTACAGCCGCGTGAGCGGTTAAAGCAGGAACGAGCAGCGCTCCGCCCAGCATGATCGATGCCGCGCGAAGACTTAGTTTCTTCATGGCTTGGTTCATTAACGAATTGCCTCCTAAGATGCTAGGCCGGCGAGGTTAGCTGTCGGGTTCGGGTTGGGAGTACAACCCTACCGATGAGAGATCACCGGATTCACCCCGAGTACACGGCGACGATCGAAGCATCGCCGCCTATGCGTACTATTAAGTATTTTCCCCCGCACCGTGAGGTTTTGGCCGTTTTTTATTCTTGTAGAGGGTAACACAGCCAGCATGCCGATAAAAGCGGAAAATCCCGGAAATCGCCCGCAAAGCCGCGCCGCGACAGCGATTAAGAAGTCGTCCGGCGACGGTTGAAATAGGCGGACATCTCGTCGATCAGGAAGCGGGTTGCGGGAGCGATCCACGCCGGATCCCCATGGATGATCGATGTCGTTCGCTTCGCTTCCTCGAGCTCGGGGATCCGAACGAGGTACAGATCGTTGTCCGCGAGCAGTTGATCGCGCATGTACGATTTGGGCAGTAACGTACCGGCGCGGCAAGCGGAGAGCAAGCGGATGATCGCCTCGAACGAATCGATCTCCATTCGGACGTCGGGCTTCAGATTGTATTTGCGGAACAGCTCGTCCGTATGGGTTCGGTACCAGGTGCCCGGCGCGAACAGAATCATGGGCAGACCGTTCAAATCGGACAGCTCCAGCTGCGTTCTCTCTAATATATAGTGCGTCCGAGGAAGGACGAGTATGAGGTGATCGTCGAATAAGGGTAAACTTGTAATGGCCGGGTCTGCCTCGACGGCCGAAGCGACAAGTCCGAAATCGACTTTGCGCTCCTTCACGAGCGTGGCGATCTCGTGAGATTTGCCGGTAATCGCTTTGATCTCCAGCTGCGGGTGCCGCTCCGTCATCGCTTGGATGAGCTCGGGCAGCGTCGTCTGAAGCGTCGTTAGACTGGCTCCAATGGTGGCGATCGGCGCATCCTCGGATTTGAAAGCGTTGAGCTTCTGCAGATAGTTGCCGTGGTAACGGCGAAGCTCGAGCGCGAATTCGTAGGTCAACTGTCCGGCCGCGGTAAGCTCCAGCCTTTTACCGACGCGTCTGAACAGCGTAACCTCTAGTTCCTCCTCCAGCTTGGCGATTCTTCGGGAAAGCGCCGGCTGGGAGACGTTCAACCGTTCGGCGGCTTTATTCAGGCTTGTTTGTTCGACAATGGTGGCGAATATGCGCATATCCTCAAGCATGTCGGGTGCTCCTTCAATGGTTGGTTGATTGTACCATATGCAGAATCGTTATAAGTTATAATAAAAAATAAGCAGTTCCATTATAAGCGAAAATAGAGTAACCTTAAAAGCGGTGACGTTTGGTGGCGAAAGGCTTCATGGTCATAATGAGAGCGCGCTGCATCGACAAATCGCACGGGTACGAAAGGAGAACGTATACGGACATGAAAGGAAATTCTTACTTGCCGCGCAAGCTTCATTCGTTGCTCGGCGTCATCCCGCTCGGATTGTTCCTGATCGAGCACGCATTGACGAACTACTCCGCATTCGAAGAAGGACCAGAGGGATTCAAGGACAGTATCGATTTCCTGCACGGAATGCCGCTTCTTTTCTTCTTGGAGCTGCTTCTGATCTGGCTGCCGATTCTATTCCACGGCGTGTACGGGCTATACATGGCGTTCCAGTCCAACCTTAACGTCGGACGGTTCAGCTATTCCCGCAACTGGGCGTTCGCGCTGCAACGCATTACCGGCGTGATCACGTTTATTTTCGTCGCATGGCACGTCTACGAGACTCGGCTGCAGGTGACGTTCGGGAACACGACGTACGATGAGCTGGGCACGCACATGCACGACATCGTAAGCAATCCAGCCGTATTTACGATCTACATTATCGGGGTACTTGCGGCAACGTTCCACTTCGCTAACGGCATCTGGGCGTTCCTCGTCAGCTGGGGAATTACGGTCGGCCCTCGCGCGCAGAAAGTTTCCGCGAACATTTGCATGGGCATCTTCGTCATCGTGGCGGCGTTGTTCCTGCTGTCGCTGTTCGCGTTCCGCGGCGACGAATTCGAGGGCGCCGCGGCGCTCGCTTCGGTTACGGGACGTTAAGCATTCGCATAGGCAGGCAGTTTTGCTAACGCAGAACTTTTAGAGAGGAAGAAGACGTAATGGCTACCAATAGAGTCATCGTTGTAGGCGGCGGACTAGCCGGCCTCATGGCAACGATTAAAGCGGCGGAAGCGGGCGTGCGGGTTGACCTGTTCTCGCTCGTGCCGGTTAAGAGATCCCACTCCGTGTGCGCGCAAGGCGGCATTAACGGAGCGGTAAATACGAAGGGCGAAGGAGACTCCCCATGGGAGCACTTCGACGATACGGTATACGGCGGCGACTTCCTGGCGAACCAACCGCCGGTTAAGGCGATGTGCGAAGCCGCGCCGGGCATAATTCACCTGATGGACCGGATGGGCGTTATGTTCAGCCGTACGCCGGAAGGCTTGCTGGACTTCCGCCGGTTCGGCGGCACGCAATACCACCGCACGGCATTCGCCGGCGCGACGACGGGCCAACAGCTGCTTTACGCGCTGGACGAGCAAGTTCGCCGCTGGGAAGCCGCAGGACTCGTGCACAAGTATGAACATTGGGAGTTCACGGGAGCGGTCGTCGACGACGACGGCGTCTGCCGCGGCATCTCCGCTCAAGATCTGCGCACGATGGAATCCGTCACGTTCCGCGGAGACGCGGTCATTCTCGCGACGGGCGGACCGGGCATTATTTTCGGCAAAACGACGAACTCCGTCATCAATACGGGTACGGCAGCCAGCGCGGTATACCAGCAAGGCGTCTACTACGCGAACGGCGAGTTCATCCAAATTCACCCAACGGCGATTCCGGGCGACGACAAAAACCGCCTCATGAGCGAATCGGCGCGCGGCGAAGGCGGCCGGATCTGGACGTACAAGGACGGCAAGCCGTGGTACTTCCTCGAGGAGAAGTATCCGGCGTACGGCAACCTTGTTCCGCGGGATATCGCGACTCGCGAAATTTTCGACGTGTGCGTGAACCAGAAGCTCGGCATCAACGGCGAGAACAAAGTGTATCTCGACTTGACGCATAAAGATCCGAAGGAGCTTGATCGCAAGCTCGGCGGCATCATCGAGATTTACGAGAAGTTCATGGGCGACGATCCGCGCAAAATTCCGATGCAAATTTTCCCTGCCGTTCACTACTCGATGGGCGGCATGTGGGTCGACTACAACCAAATGACGAACATCCCTGGCTTGTTCGCTTGCGGAGAATGCGAATACCAATACCATGGCGCGAACCGTCTTGGCGCGAACTCCTTGCTGTCCGCGATCTACGGCGGCATGATTACCGGTCCGAAGGCGATCGAGTACATCAAAGGCTTGAAGAAGTCCGCCGAGGACGTCTCCGAGAGCGTGTTCGAGCGGGAGCGCAATAAGCAAGCTAGCAAGTACGAAGCGATCACGAAGATGGACGGCACCGAGAACGCGTACGTCATCGCCAAAGAACTCGGCGAATGGATGACGAACAACATGACCGTCGTTCGTTACAACAAGAAGCTCGAAGAGACGGTCGGCAAGATCAAGGAGCTCAAACAGCGTTATACGAAGATCAACATCAACGATACGATCAAGTGGAACAACTCGGGTGCAGCCTATACGCGTCAGCTGTGGAACATGCTCGAGCTTGCGGAAGCGATGACGGTCAGCGCGCTGATGCGCAACGAGAGCCGCGGCGCGCACTACAAGCCGGAATTCCCGGACCGCAACGACGAGCAGTTCCTGAAGACGACGAAAGCGGCATGGACCGCGGAAGGTCCGCAAATTTCTTATGAAGATGTTGACGTCTCGCTGATTAAGCCGCGTACGCGCGACTATTCCTCGAGTAAGAAAAAGGAGGGCTAAACGATGGCAGACACGGCAACCGCTAAACGCACGGTCAAATTCATCATTACGCGCCGGGACAATCCGGATGCGTCCTCCTACACGGAGGAATTCGAAGTCCCTTACCGTCCGAACATGAACGTCATCAGCGCGCTTATGGAAATCCAGCGCAACCCGGTGAAAGCGGACGGATCGAAGACGGCGCCGGTATGCTGGGAATCCAACTGTTTGGAGGAAGTGTGCGGCGCTTGCTCGATGGTCATTAACGGCAAACCGCGCCAAGCGTGCTCCGCGCTGATCGACCGCCTGGAGCAGCCGATCCGCCTCGAGCCGATGAGCACGTTCCCGGTCGTTCGCGACCTTGTCATTAACCGCGAGCGCATGTTCCAATCGCTGAAGAAAGTCAAGGCGTGGATTCCGATCGACGGTACGTACGATCTCGGACCTGGTCCGCGCATGGCGGAATCGAAGCGCCAATGGGCGTACGAGTTGTCCAAGTGCATGACGTGCGGCGTATGCCTCGAGGCTTGCCCGAACGTTAACGACCGCAGCACGTTCATCGGACCGGCTCCGATCTCGCAGGTTCGCTTGTTCAACGCCCATCCGACGGGCGAGATGAACGCGTACGAGCGTCTCGAAGCGCTGATGGAAGACGGCGGCATCGAAGGCTGCGGCAACTCGCAGAACTGCGTGCGCTCCTGCCCGAAGGGCATTCCGCTGACGACCTCGATCGCGGCGATGAACAGAGATACGACGAAGCACTTGTTCAAAAAGTGGTTGACCCTGTAATGATAAATAGAGGCTGTCCCATAAGTCATTACTAATGACTTTGTGAGGCACCTCTGTAGTTTATTAGTTATCGATTGTAGTTTTGGCGGGGCATGTATCTCCTTCCGGTGTCTGTTGCCATCGTGAATTTTGAAT
>JAEWPC010000080.1 GCA_023460795.1 Bacillota bacterium
CCGGCGCCAACGCCCCCGCCCGGCCTCTTCGTGTTACTTGGGTTATATATTAGTAACCGAGCGCTTCTCTTGCTTTTTTCCATTTCGCGTTCAGCTCGTCGTAATACTTGGCAAGATCTTTAGCTACGATCGCGTCTTGCGTGTATTTGCCGACGCCAAGATCGATTTCCGCTTTGTTCGCGATTTCGTTCCACTTCGGATCCGTCGCTTGGTCTTCCAGGAACGTCGGATTGTACGATTGGAACTCGGCCAATTGCGGAACTTTCGCTTGCTGAGATTTATCGACCGGCATGAAGCCTTGCGAATCCACGTAGCCGGATTCTTTCACGAAGAAGTCGACCCATTTGAACGCCAGTTCTTTGTTCTTGCTGTTCTTGCTTACGCCGATGAAGTAGTCCGGTCCGAGCGGAGCGTTCAGCTTGCCGCTGTTATCGTATGGAAGCGGGAAGAAGCCGATGTCTTCCGACGGCGCGCCGGCGCCGATGACTTGCGGGATAACCCAGTTGCCGAGGAAGTACATCGCGGCTTTGCCGGAAGCGACTTCACCCTTGGACATCTCCCAGTTGTTCGTCGCGAGGTCTTTCTCTACCCAGCCCTCTTGAACGAATTTGCGAGCGATGTTCATGAGCGTGCCCCATGGGCCGTCGACCGTCCATACCGCGTCCGCGGATACGAATTTGTCGAAGTACTTCATATCGCCAGCCACGTATTTAACCGAGTTCTCGGCCCAGTTGCCGATCGGCCATTGCGCGCCGTAGTTCATGTACAACGGAATGATGCCTGCGTCTTCGAGCTTCTGTGCAGCGGCGTAGAACTCGTCCAGCGTCGTCGGCACTTTGTCGATGCCCGCTTTCGCGAACGCTTGCTTGTTGTACACGATGCCTTGGGTGTTCACGCCTGTCGGAAGGCCGTAGCTCTTGCCGTCATTAGATCTGTAGTTGGAGAACCAGACGTTCTCGAGCATCGATTCCGGAAGCGGCTCGTAGTAGTTGCCGAGCTCGCTGTTCGGCAAGCCGGAGTCCATCATGTTGACGTCGCCGGCTTCACCGGTCGTCAGGCGGACTTTGATATCGTTCGCGTAGTTCGTGATCGCTTCGAATTCGAGTTCCGCGTTAGGCGCGTATTTCGCTTTGAACGCTTCCGCGTATTTGTCCATCGTGCCATCGTCGACAAGGTCTGTGCGGTGAGTGAGGACGACCAGCTTGCCGGTGAGCTCTGCGGCGGGACTTGCGGAGTCCGATGCCGCCGGGCTCTCGGAAGCCGCCGAGGAAGCCGGCGCGGACGATGCCGGAGAAGCGTTCTCGTTATTGTTGTCGCTGCCGCATGCCGCGAGCATGCCGGCGGACAACGTCAGAACAGATGCAAGTGCGATTGCTTTTTTCATGTTCTGTAATACCCCCATACCTCGTTTTTTTAAAGCGCGTCAAATCCGACTAGGGAGCGGTTTGACATCGCTTACATTTCAAATTATAAATTTTTTGTTGCCAATGAAAATGCTTTTATTTTGTTTTTATTGTCTCTTATTATGATAACAAATAATAAATTTTAGTTTACAGAAATAAGCTCTACCGTTTGTTAGGCTAAGAGATAAAAAACGGTCGGACAGTTGGCTACTGTCTAACCGTTTCGAACGGGAACCGTCGTTATTCATCTCTCAGAAAAGCGTATTCCGGCTTGTTCATCAGCTCGAGGTTGCGGGCGATCAGCTCGCAGCGTTGATCGACGCAAGCGCGGGAACGCAGCGGATCTTCCGGCGTGTTGACGCAGGCGTCGACCAGCTTGTCGACGGTTGTCGCGGCGACATGGATGCGAGTATCGGAAGAAGCATAATAAATATACACTTCGCCATTCTCTCTCGCAATTAATCCGTTACAGAAAATTACGTTGGACACGTCTCCGACGCGCTCGATGCCTTCCGGCGCGATCAGATGGCCGCCCGGCGCGTGAATCAGCTTGTGCGGCTCATTCAGATCCGTCATGAACATATAGACGACGTAGCGCAAGCCTGCAGCCGTATTCCGAACGCCGTGCGCGATGTGCAGCCAGCCTTTGTCCGTCTTGATCGGAGCCGGGCCTTGTCCGTTCTTCACTTCTTTGATCGTATGATATTTGCGTTCGTCGATAATGATCTCGCGGTCGATGACCGCCGGATTCATGCTCTCCGACAGCCCCCAGCCGATGCCGCCGCCGGAGCCCGTATCGATGAAGCCGTCTTGCGGACGCGTATAGAACGCGTACTTGCCGTCTACGAACTCCGGATGGAGCACGACGTTGCGCTGTTGCGCGGAAGGCGTCTTCAAGTCGGGCAGACGCTCCCAATGAACGAGGTCCTTCGTGCGGGCAATGCCGCCTTGCGCGACGGCGCTGGACAAGTCGCCGGCCGGCGCGTCCGGATCCTTGCGCTCGGAACAGAACAAGCCATAGATCCATCCGTCCTCGTGCTTCACCAGACGCATATCGTACACGTTAACGTCCGGGTCCTCGGTCTCCGGCAAGCGAACCGGATAATCCCAGAACTTGAAGCCTTCCGTCGGACTGTCGCTCTCCGCTACCGCGAAGAACGATTTGCGGTCGACGCCCTCTGCTCTCACCATCAGGTAGTACTTCCCGTTCAGCTCGATCGCGCCCGGGTTGAACGCGGCGTTAACGCCAAGGCGTTCCATCAGGAACGGGTTCGTCTCCGGATTCAGATCGTACCGCCAGTGAATCGGCGCATGTTCGTTCGTTAGTATCGGATTCTCATAGCGGTCATAGATGCCGTTGCCTTGCGCCGCAGGTTTGTTCGGCTTGTTCACCAAGCGGTCGTGCTCGGCCTTCAATTGTCTCAACTTATTCATGAATTCGCTCATCGGATCGTTCTCCTCCCTTTTTATCTATGCGCATCGATATGCGCCAATCTCTCTAAACCTTCCAAGCAGGCTCTGCCGTTATGGTAGGGACATTTCCAAGGATTCACCTTCGGATGGGACGACACCGGGACGCCTTCGCGCGTCACCTGCCAGTGCCATTCGCCGTTAACCGGATCGCTGATGAACGTCTTGATGAACGTCCAGCTGTTCCGGGCGGCTTGCGAATACTTCTCGTTGCCCGTCAGCTGATAGGCGTTCAAGAAGCCGACCATCGCTTCCGCCTGCGGCCACCAATCCTTCGAATCGTCTAAGTGGCCGTGTCCGTCCGCCTCGTTGAATACGCCGCCGTCCGTATCCATGCCTTCGGCCAACGTCGCGTCAGCCATCGCGAGCGCTTCCGCCCGAACGCGCGCGATCCGCGCTTCGTCGCCCAGCACGTCGGCGGCTTCGCATAGGAGCCAACTGCCTTCGATATCGTGGCCGTACGAGATATGGCCGGATTTCGACGTCCATTCGTCGTCGAAGAACAGCAGGAAATGATGATTGTCCGCGTTCACGATTTTGTCCAGATGAATATCGATGAGGTCCGCCAGCTTCATGCGCAGCCCTTCCGGCTGCCAGACGCGGTAAAGGTTCGTATACGCTTCAAGCACGTGAAGATGCGTGTTCATCGACTTTCGCTCGTTCAGGTCTTTGCCGCTGAGGCTCAGATCGTCCGTCTGCGTCCAATCCGCGGCCAGCGCCTCGATGTAGCCCCTATGCGCGGGATCATAAGCGTGTTTCTCGATTAGAAGGTAGATCTCCTTCGCCCAATCGAGCGCTTCGCTAGAACCGGTCGCCCGGTAATATTCGGTAAGCGCGTAGATAGCGAACGCTTGGCCGTACACCTGCTTTTTGCTCTCGACCGGCTCGCCGGCCGCGCTGACCATCCAATACAGACCGCCGTTCGCCCTGTCGCGGAAACGCCCGTCCAATTCCTTGTACGCCCGCTGCGCCATCGTCAGATAGGCTTGATCCTTATACACCCTGTAAGCGCTGGCGAACATCCATAAGATACGGGCGTTCAATACGAGCCCCTTGTCCGCGTCTTCGTTGACCGTCATATCATGCTTGATCTCGCCTACGAACCCGCCGTGCTTCCCGTTGATCGTCCGCTTCATCCAGAATCCGAGAATCCTTGTGTGGAGCTCTTCTTCCAGCTCGCTCCGCCACTGATCGTTAGACAGTAGAGTGCTCATTGCGCCTTCCGCGCCTCCTTGCCGGGCCCGGATGAAATCCGCGACTCGTAATATTCGCGAACGATCGCTTCGGCTTGCTTGCCGTACATGCAATAATCGTCGTTCTGAGAAGCGTCGGCCGCATCGTATAGGCGTGCCGGCCAATCCCACAGCATATATCCGCGCATCCATTCCCGCTTCGAGCAAGCTTCGAACATGACGCGGTAATAGTTCGCTTGCTCCTCTTCCGAAGGCACACCCGGAAGCGACCAATCGTTAGGCTTCTGAGCGGAGCCTTCTCGGCTCGGGCATCCTCCCTCCATGAAGAAGAACGGTTTCTCCCATCGGTTCACCACGGCTTCGATGCGATCCAGATGCGCCTCCCAATCCCCGATCGGGTAATATCCGCTGGAGGAGATGATATCGACCGCATCCCACCACGTCAGGCGATCTTCTTGATATTTGTCGCAGTTATACGTGACGAGTCCGCTATACACCTGGCGCACTTCCAGAATCAATGCGCGCCATTCGTTCTCGCGGCTGTCCGCCTGCACCATCTCGCAGCCGACGCACAGCATCTCGCAGCCTTCTTCCTCCGCGATGCGCGCGTAATGAACGATAAATTCGGTATACGATGCGAACCACTCGGCCCAACTCGGTTCCCCCGGAACATCCTGCTGGAAGAACGCGATGTGCGCCCGCCACGTTCCGTTCGCGCAATTCACGACCGGCTTCATGCATACTTTAAGTCCGAGCGACTTCGCCTGACGGATCGCCCATCTGACTTCGTCGTCCGTAACGGTCGGCGCTTCGCCGTAGTTGATCTTCGTCGATTGCGCCGTCTCTTGCAGTGCTCCTAACGCGATCGCGACCCAATTGACGCCTACCGCGCTCATTTTCCGCATCGAATCTTCTGCTTCGGCTCCGCCCCAAGTGCCTCGAACGCCGGTCCAGCCCCATGTCATGCCGTTAACCGTCTCCGCCCATGTTTTCATGCCGATAACCTCCTGCTCTCGTATGTTTCTCTAATGTTCACTAACAATTATATATTTGTTTGCATAACTGAATAACAACTATCAAACAAATTGTATCACCAACGGTGTTGTTGTCAACACGAAAAAACCCGCCAATGATGACGGGTTTACGAGAGATATCTATTCCATTTACTTGGCGTTAGGAGCGGCCCCGGTCGATTCGCGAATGAGCAGATCTCCGGCGAGCAGGATTTTCTCCTTCGGCCCTTCCGGGTGTTCGACCCGCCATAGCAGCGTATCGACGGCTCGTTGGCCAAGCGCTTCCTTGTTGACGTGCACCGTGCTTAGCCTAGGGCTGGCCATCGCGGCGTCTTCAATGTTATCGAAGCCGGTCACCGAACACCGTCCCGGCACATCGATGCCGTGGCGCGAGAGCACGGTCATCATGCAAATCGCGATCGAATCGTTCGCGCAGACGAACGCCGTCGGCAGCTTGTCCTCTTCGATCAGCTTACGGACGATGGCGTCTAAGCTGTCGGTCATCTCCGAACGGTTCTCTCCTTCGAATTCAAGCAGCTCCTTGCGCTGATCGAGCGCGATCTCCTGCTCCTCCATCATCGAACGGAAGCCGAGCCAACGGTCGAAGAAGCTGCGGGAATATCGGATGTTGCCGACGAATTGAAGCACGCGGTGTCCGTTGCCGAGCAGATAGTTGGTCGTTCTGCGAAGACATTCGTAGTTGTTCATGAACAGGACGTCCGAAGGAATGAGCGGATCCTCGTGATCGACCAGCACGAACGGAATGCCGAGATTGCGAATTTCCAGCAGCAGCTGGTTCGAGATATGACCGACTCCGAGCAGGCCGAGGACGGCGTCGGGATTGATCAGCTTCGTAAAGTTGTCCGAAATATGCTCCGTCACGATCATCATCCCGAGATGGTTCTGCTCGAGTCCGCCCGTTACGCCGTCGATGATGCGTCCCCAGAACGTCGACTGCCGATTCTGATCGCGCACGTTCGGAATCAGCACGATAATCGTGTTCCGATCGGCGCCCGCCGCCCTTCCGGCCTGCGTCCTGCCCGTCGCCGGGCGAATCCGCTTCTGCACGAAATACCCGAGCTGCGTAGCGGCTTGGATGATTCGCTCCCGCGTATCCGGGCTTACGCCGGACTTGCCGGATAGCGCCTTGGATACGGCGAATTTGGACACGCCGACTTGATCGGCGATTTGCTGCATCGTAATCTTCTTGGACATGATCTCGTTCACTCCGCTCATATATAGAAAAAACGCCCGGACGTATGATAACAAAATTTCAAAAGTTATCATAACATATTCCGAGCGTTAGCGATACTCAATGTGGCATTACCTACCCATTAGCTACTTAACCGCGCCGTTCGTGACCCCCGCGAATATAAATCTTTGCAGCAGCAAGAATAGGATAACCGTAGGGATGAAAATCACGAGAATGCCGGCGGAAATGACGTTCATCTGAGCCGCGTTCGGTCCTACGAAGCTGAAGATGGCGGTCGACACGACCTTGAGCTTCTGGGACGGCATGTATAGGAACGGCACGTAGAAGTCGTTGTAGATCGAGATCGATTTCAAGATGATCAGAGTCGCCGTCGCCGGACCGAGCAGCGGGAAGATGATCGACCGATAGATTCTGAATAGCGATGCGCCCTCGATCATTGCGCTCTCGTCCAGGTCTCGCGGAATGTTATTGATGAATTGCAAGTAGATGACGATCTGCAGGACGTCAGCGCCCATGTACAGCAGCATCGGCGCCTTCAGCGTGTTGTACACGCCGAGCCACTTGATCACGCTGAACGTAGCGACTTGAGTCGTCACGAGCGGAATGACTTGCGCGACCAGGTACAAACCCATGATCGGCGTCTTCAGCTTGAAGTCGAACCGACCGAGCGCGTAGGCGACCATCGTACCGATGGCGACGTTCCCCGCAAGCGCAACGATCATTATGATCGCGATATTCTTGAAGCCGAGGTCGAGCTTACCGACTTTGAATACGCGTTCGAAGTTCTCGAAGTTAAAGAAGTCGTTCGGCAAGCCGAGTCCCGATTGGTAGAACTCGATCTTCGTCTTGAACGCTCCGACGAACACGGAATAGATCGGGAAGAACACGATGAATACGCCGACCAACAACGTCAAATACTGGATAGCTCTAATAGAGGAGGTTCTGCGCAGCATCTTATTTCCCCTCCCTGAACAGCACTTTGCGTTGAATCACGATGAAGAACAACACGATCATGAGAAGGACGACGGCCATCGCCGAGGCGAGTCCGAAGTTCTCGAACTTGAACGCCATATCGACCGTCTGGATGACGAAGGTAGAAGTGCCGTTCGCGCCGAGCATCATGACGTATGGAATATCGAACGCTTCCAATGCGCCCGTCAGCGTTAGGACAAGCATAAGCTCGATGACTTTGCGCAAGCTCGGCAGCGTAATGAATCGGAACGTCTGCCAGCTGCCCGCGCCGTCGATCTTCGAGGCTTCGTACAAGTCGTTCGGGATCGATTGCAACGCGCCGATGAAGATGACCATGCTAAGGCCGAAATACTTCCACATCGAGATAAAAGCCAGAGAGAAATTAACGATATGCGGATTGCCGAGCCATAGCTGCTGCCAGGATTCGAGACCGAGCGCGCCTAGGAGAATATTCAGCGAACCGTATTCCGCGTGGTACACGTTCTTGAACATAATGACCGTTGCGACGCTATGCAGAACGTACGGCAGAAACAAGAGAACGCGGAAGGCGTATTTGCCCTTAATCTTGCCGTTTAGAATGACTGCGAAGTACAAAGCAATAGCGGTCTGGATCAATCCGCCGATGAAGTAATACAAATTATTCTTGAACGCCGCGAATATCTCGGGTCTCGTAAAGATCTCTTTATAGTTCGCCAAACCGACCCAGCTCTGGTCGAAACCGAGACCGTCCCAGTCCGTCAAGCTGAAGTAGAACAACGCCGCCGCCGGATATAGCGAGAACATGCCTAACAGAGCTAGCGGAATCGTTAGAAATCCGAAAAGGATCAAAACCTTCTGCGTCTTGTAGCTCAAATTCAACGAAATTCCCCCGCCTTTCTTTCCGTCCAGTCATCGATAGTCGAATAGGAAACGCTTTCAATAGTATTATACTGACATTCGTTTTGGAATTTTAGAGACTGTGTTTGTTTTCATTGTCTTCTATTTAGATAATATTCACCTAACAAATTCACCTAACGCGGTCCCTATACTCCTTCGGCGTGCAGCCGACGACTTTCTTGAACACTTTATTGAAATAAGCCGGATCGACATAACCGACCTTTTCTCCGATCTCGTAGGTTTTCAGCGCGCTCCGATCTCGGAGCATGTCTTTGGCGCGGTCAATGCGCACGGAAATCAGGAAATCCGTAATCGTCTCTCCCGTCTCCGTCTTGAATAGCTTGCTTAAATAGCTAGGCGTCAGATAGACTTCCTCCGCTAACCGGTTAAGCTCAAGCTCTTCGGTATAATGCTGCATGATATACGCTTTGACCGTCTCTATCACCCGATTCTCCTGCCGGCTTTCCTGGAGCGCGCGGAACTGCTCTTCGACCTCCCCGAGGAAAAATGTCGCGTACGCGCCGAAATCGGGGAACTTGTGCGGAAGACACGCTTTCAATCGGGGCTGCTGCGCCGTATCGCACTTCTTGGCGCTGCCATATCGATGAATGAACGCGAGCACGGTCTCGCAGCCTTCCCGAAGCTCCACCCATGGAAGCGCGTCTTCTTTGCAAGTGGCGAACCATCTCGCGATCGATTCCTGGGCGCGCGCGAAGTCGGACAACGTCATCGTCTCTTGGAACTCCCGGTCGAGCAGCACGAGCAAATGCTTCACGGAGTGCTGCCTTCGAGGCAAACGGGTGTAGTCGGCGAAGACGCGCCTCCCGGTATCGTACCAGGCGTGCTGAATCGCCAGTTCGGCTTGTCGATAAGCTTCTCGAAGCCAGGACGCTCCGCGGAACACGTCGCTGCCTCCGATTCTCCCTTCGAACGAGGGAGGCAGCCGGTGAAGAAGCGTTTGGCCGATTTCCCGGGCACGTTCCGCATGATCCGCGCTATTCATGCCAACGATCAGCGCATAGGAGTCGTCTCCCGCCACAAGCTTCCAATTATGCAGCCATCCCGCGGCGGCAGTCTCGAGCATCGACTCCAACGATCCCGGCACTTTGCCGCGAATGATGTAGACCGCATAGGGGTTGCTGAATAACGGAGACAGCTCCAACGCTTTCCCCGCTTCCTGCCGAAGCTGTTTCGGCAACAATTCAGCCTCGTTGAATAGCAGCAAGCCTAGCTGATCGTCCCGCAGCGCGTGCTCCTTCTCGCGCTCCTGAGTCAGGCTTTCGTCCACCTTGCGCAGCAACTGCTCCAATTCGCCTTTATCCACCGGCTTCAGCAAATATTCCTCGACGCCGAACCGAAGCGCTTGCCGGGCGAACGTAAAATCGTCGAACCCGCTCACGATCGCGATTCTCGTCTGCGGCGCTCGTTCCCTAAGGCGTTCGATCAGATCAAGACCGTTCATAACGGGCATCTTAATATCCGTAATGACCAAGTCTGCCTGCACCATCCGCTGATCAAGCTGCTCCAGCAGCTCGAAACCGCTCGCGTATACGCCCGTCACCAGGAAACGCTCCCCGGCCTGCGTGATCAGCTTCGCCAACCCTTGCCTGATGCGCTCTTCATCGTCCACGACGACAATGTTAACCATGGCTTCGTCCCCCATTCGCTTGTTCGATCGGAATTCTCACGGTCACGTTCGTCCCGGCTCCAAGCTCGCTATCTATGCGGATGCCGTATCCTTCTCCGAATCGCAGCTTAAGCCGTTCGTGCACGTTCCGTAACCCGATGCCGCGTCCGCCTTCGGACTGCTTGCGTTCCCGGCTGTTCAGCGTGCTCCGAAGCCGTCTTAACTTCTGTTGATCCATGCCTACTCCGTCATCGGAAATCGTGAACACTCGGTCTGCGCCTATTTCCTCGTATTTCAGGCGAATCGTCATCTTCGGCTTCGATTCGTCCATGCCGTGATACACCGCATTTTCCACGATCGGTTGGAACAATAGCTTCATCATCGGCATGTTCATGTCGGCGTTGCCATCCAGCATCGTTAACACGAACCGATTGTCTCCGTATCGATAATTCAGAAGCTGAAGGTACATCTCCAGATGCTCCAGCTCCATGGCCAGCGACACCGTCTCGGTCCCCGAGCCGATCCCGTACCGGAGCAATTTCCCGAGCAGCTGAGCCATATCGCTCACCTCGGTATCGTCGTTAATAACGGCCGTCATCCGTATGGATTCAAGCGTATTGTAGATGAAGTGAGGGTTAATCTGATTCTGCAACGCTTCAAGCTCCGCCTCGTTTTTGCGTTGCCCGGCCATATAGACGTCGTGCAGCAGCGACTTGACGCGGACGATCATTCGGTTAAAGGCGCTTCCGACGACGCCGATCTCGTCGCGGCCCTTTACCGGGAACGTAACGTCCAGATTACCGGTTTGCACCGTCTTCATGAGACGCACGAGCGACCGCAGCGGCTTCGTCAGCGCAAAGGTGAAGATCATCGAGATGAGCAGGGCGAATCCGGTAATGGCGACCGCGGACGCCACGGTTACGTTACGGATTCGCAAAGCGTCGCCCATCAGCTTGTCTTCCGGGATCGCGACGAATATTTTCCAACCGGTGTTCTGCGATTCCCGGTAAATCGACAAGACGGATTCGCCGTCGATATTCGTATGGAAGCTGCCGGCTTCTCCGGAAGCCAACCTGAGCAATTCGCTGGACTCCATGTTCTGCGCCAAATATTTCTTCTCGCTGTCGAATACGACCCGGCCCGTATTGTCCACGATCAGCGTCGTGCCGTGGGTCGCGTCGTCCAAGTCCTTGACGATGTTCTCGATCACGTCGATGTTCGCGTCAACGGCGATCATGCCGAGCGATTCGAAGGTCGTATCGATGATTTCCCTAACGACGGAGAACACGTATCGGCTGCCCGATCGGCCGCTTACCTCCTGCGTGCTGACGAGTACCGGCGTGCCGTGCTGCGCGTACGCAAGCGCTTTCCATTCCTCGTATACCGAAGTCAAGTCTTTGCGAATGCCCTCGCTCTTCGTCGTGAAATAATAGTGCCCGTAACGATCGAATAAGTACACCGAGTTGGAACCCGAGCTTTTAATATTGTTCAGGAAGTAAATGCTGCCTTCGACGCGACGCAGAAGCTGAAGCTCTTCGCCGGACAGTCCGCCTCGGGAGTCGCCTACGATCTGGTCCGGATCGTTCTGGTGCATCGGCAAGCTTTCGTAATATTTGTTCGAAATTTTAAGTCCTTCCTTAATCTCGTCCAAGTACGAAGGTATGATCGATATTTTCTTCATGTCCTCCATATAATCGTCCAGCTTGCTGATCATTTTGTCCGAAATTTGGGACACGTAGGTTATCGTATTGCGCTCGATCGAATCGGTATACCGTTCGGCGGATATGTAGCTTAATGCCCCGATGGGCAAAATAATAAGAAACAAAAAGACGATGAACAGCTTCCCTTCCATTCTGTTCAAGGGCGAAGGAAGCCGGGTCCACCTGCCGCGATTCCATGTCATTCGACTACTCCTCCTCTCCATGATAGTAGTGTAACATAATTTTTTGCTAACAAAATACTAAAAATTGCGCAAATAATCCCCGCTGTTCCTTAAAGGAAAGCGGGGATTCGGATATGCGGACTCTTATCTTATTAACGAATATCGTCGCGGCTTCTGCTACGCATGCCGGCCAAGCCGAATAGACCAATCAAACCGAGCCAGCCCCAGCTGAATCCTCTGTTATTCGTAGTCGTTGCCGCAGCCCGATAGTTGTTCGTACGCAAGTTATTCGTCGTCGCCCTTGTGCCGCTGAAAGCGTTCATGCGCGTACGATCGTAAGTGCCGTAAGTGCCGGCCCGGTTGCCGTCGAAAGCGTTCGTGCCGTAGCCGCTGCCATATGTGCCCGTGCCGTTCGTACCGTACGTGCCGTACGTGCCGTTCGTGCCGAATGTTCCATTACCCATGCCAGTTCCGAAAGTTCCGTTGCCGGTTGTTCCGTATGTGCCGTAACCGTTACCGTTCATCACGTTGTTCGTCTGCATGCCCGTCGTTGACGAGGTGTTCGCAAGAACCGGAGTAACGGCCGCCACGGATAAACTGCCTACCAGCAACGAACTCAACAACAGCTTTTTCAAGTTGACGCCTCCTTGATGTGTATCGTTTGAGTACACCTCTAATTTCTCCGCCGCGCTCGAAAATCATCCGTCAGCCCGAACGGCAATATCCTAACAATGTTCTAATATTTGCAAACCAACTTGGCTAAAACTTGTTCGATATAATGAAGGCCTACATTATCGAGAAAGGCGGTGGATCGCTTGCGCGAATTAGCCGATAAAGTACAACGGATGGACGACGACCAGCTCATCATCGAATATAAATCCGTGTCTCCTTTCTCAGCGGACGACGAGTTTATCCAATTGCTGCTTAAAGAGATCGTCAAAAGGAAAATCAACATCGACCACATCCTCCAACAGCTGCATCTCCAACCCTAACAGACAGCAGCCATGCGGACAGGAGCGGAACAGTTCCGTTAATTGAGTCGTTTGCCCATCCCAGCAGCCTTACCACCGCATAGACTGTGTTCGTGATGATTCATCACAATAACTATCGGTGGTGATACGCATGGGATACCCTGTAGCAGGTGAAGGCGCTGGATATGGCGGTATGGGTGCAGCTGCTTTTGCGCTCGTCTTATTCATCCTCTTGGTCATCATCCTCAAAGCCGGCTATTAATTAGTTTGTAGAACGGCAACAACCCCGCCTGGAAAGCTCCGGGCGGGGTTGTTCGTTGCGAGCCTACAGCAGACGCAGAGAACCTGCGATCAAGTAAATTCCGCCGAACGAGGCAAGCGACAGAATGATCGTCGCAAACCATCGTTGCGGGATTCGGGGAACGACTTTGAAGCCCGCGTATGCGCCGATCGCCACGACGGGCATGACCCATGCATCGATCGTCAGCGAATCCGCCGTAATGAGACCGAGATGCGCCGTGAAAGGCACTTTAATGACGTTGACAAGGAAGAAAAAGAAAGCGTTCGTTCCGATGAACGACGTCTTGTTCATGCCCTTGGACAGCAAGTAAATGGACATAATGCTTCCCGCCGCGTTGCCGACCATCGTCGTGAATCCGGCCAAAACTCCGAGTAATGCATGAAAAGCGGCCGACTTCGTAAATGCTACATTCAGCGCGCGTTCTAACCTTTCTCTGCCGACGTGGACGCCGATCAGCAGCAGCACGAGCGTACCGATCAACAATCCGAGCGAGCGGTTGTCGATCGCTTCAAGCACGAAGTAACCCCCTGCCATGCCGACCAACACCCAAGGCAATAAGGCAAAGAGCGGCTTCCATTCCACCGCCCGCCGATAATAAACGATGGCGATGACGTCGCCCGTGATCAAGATCGGCGTAAGCAGCCCGACGGAGTCGCTGGCGGGAAAGACGGATGCCAGCATCGCTGCGACGAATATGCCAAGCGTCGGAACTCCGGTCTTGGAGAAGCCGACCAGCAAGGCTGCGACGATCGTGAGCGTAAGTTGCAGTGCCGTAATATCCATAAGAATGAGGTCTCCTTCTACAGAAAAAGAACCCTTCGTTACCGAAGGGTTCTGTCATTGAAAATGATGGTGCGGTCGAGAGGACTCGAACCTCCACGGGGGGTTAGCCCACTGGAACCTGAATCCAGCGCGTCTGCCAATTCCGCCACGACCGCATGTTATAAGGTGATGTCTAGGTTTATCTGATCGCGTTACCCGCGTTTCCGAACAACCTTGTCTCAATCACGTAGCTTATAATAGCACGGAGTCGGAAGCGAAGTCAAGCAACCGAAGGAAGTTCTAATTTTCAGTTAATATCCAGTGAATGCTGCGATTAATAAGACGGGGATATGGCCGTACTTCCGGGAATTGCCATGCCTTCCCAACCCTGATCAGCCGAGAATTCCGTATCCTGCAAGTAATCCTGCATGCAGCTGGTACTGCCGCCGCTGCGAAGCCTGTCCGGTTCGATCGCATTCACGAACGAGCCTTCGCTATGCGCGGCATGAATGGCGTTGCCGACTTGCATCACGCCTTGCGACAGCGCGTGACCGCCGGCCGTGGCGGCCACGACCGCTACGGCTTCCATGATCTGCCTGTCGCTCGCACCATGCGCCAACGCTTCCTGTACGTGATATTGCATCGAAATTTCGTTATTCGCATAGAGAGATACGCTTATGGCGATCAGTTGCTTCGTAAGGGCGCTCAGATCTCCGTCCGCGAGGCACAGGCTGGCGAACTGATCGTACGCGTCTTCGACCTGGCTCGGCATCGAAGCGAAGCCTTCCGCATCTTCTTCGTATCTTAAGAATAGGTTATTGTCCATTAACGACATGGTAACGCGCCTCCCGGTCAGTGCTGATCCATGGTGTGTTGATCCTGTCGTCTACTATGCCACATTGCTTTGTAAATCATTCCAACAGCGAGGGTCTCGGTTCCGAAGCCGGCTGCATAGGGTATCCGCGCTTAACTTTTATGACCCTCCGATTCGGTCTGCGGATAAGCACGTATTCGTCGTCCCAAGCGACGACGATCCCGACGACGTCGTTCTGCTCCAACGCGTCCCTGACGATTCGAATTTTCGTGCCTTCTTCGCGGTAATGGTTCAGCTGTTCTTCGTTCATTGATTTTCACCTCTAATTCGCAAGAAAACCCGCGCGGATCATCGTCCTCGCGGGTCATTCGTTATTGCTGGCGCGGTCTGTTATCCGACATGCTCTCTCGTATCGTTCGTCTCGTACCAGTAATCCAATACTTTGCTCGACATAACCCGCTTGCTGACATAATCGACCTGATTCTCGGTAAAACGTTCCTTCCAATCGATGCCCAGTTCTTCGGACAATTTGACGATCGTCAGAAGCTCGGACCAAGCTACATATCGTTTGTACCAGAAAAATTGCGGGTGCTCGATCATATACGGATACAGATCGTCGAATTCCGTATGTTTGCAGTCGAGCGCGCGCTCGAAATGGATTTTGGCTGCTTCCAGTTTATCAAGAAAAAACTCACCCGACAGTTCAAGATTCCCCATATTGCTCGCCTCCCCCTGCAAGTTACTACTATTATACGTTAAAGTTCTTCAATTGCGAAAGAAGGTAAATCATCCAGTGCCGCGTCTGCGGCGGTTACTCTTCGAACGTAATTCGTCCGGCTTCCAGCGATTGAATTTTCACGAGCGTCTCGACCTTAAACCCAAGCTCGCGCAGCGCGCGTCCGCCGGCTTGGAACGACTTCTCGAGCACGATGCCGATTCCCGCGAGACTCGCGCCGGATTGCTCGATGATCTTGATTAGCCCTCTTGCGGCGTCGCCGTTGGCGATAATGTCGTCGATGAACAGCACCGAATCCTCCGGGCTGAGTAGATGCCGGGAGACGATCAGATCGGTTACGATTCCTTTCGTAAAAGACGGCACGCGCTCGCAGTAAGCGTCCGACTCCCCGAGCAGCGTCTTCTTCCTGCGGGCGAATACGAGCGGTACTCCGAGCTGAAGCGCCGTCGCGAAAGCGACCGGAATGCCCGAGGATTCCACCGTAATGACTTTGGTGATCCGAGCTTCCGCGAATCGCTTGGCGAATTCTTTGCCCATCTCCATCGTCAGCACTGGATCGACGCCGTGGTTCAGCAAGGAATCCAGCTTGAGAACGTCTGAATTAATGATGCTCGCTTCTTTTAATATTCTCTCCTTGAGAATGTCCATATTTCTCCTCCAACGCCCGATTCTTTTCCGTTTAACGTACCATATCCGTTTCCCTCGCGCAACCGGTAAACAAGCTGAACGAAAGGCGACAATCCGGTGCTTTAGCCATCCCGGAATGAGCCGTACGAAGGGGTTGGAAGTCCCTCGAAAAATCAACACGATGCGACAAAAGACCTGTTTTGCCAACTTTTTCATTTTTAACGCAACTTTTCATTGAAAGCAGATGTCATACTATATATAGTTACATCGGAGGGGAGATGAAAGGACATGTTGGGATCTGCTAAAAGGCGGTTTGCGGTGCTGACGATAACGATAGCGGTCATAAGCGGTTTATTGGTCTCTTGCGGATCGGCTAACGAACAGTCCGCGTCTAACGAGCCTAGCGAGATCGCATATGCCCATCAGATACCTTCTTCCTCGACCGAGGACTTGTCCTCGGTATCTTCGCCCGATGGTGGCGCGCAAGCCGATTCCTCCGCGGCGACTTCGGACGGCGGCAGCGGCGTCGAAGTTTCCAACGCGGCCACGCCGGAGCCTTCGACGACGGCAGACGGCACCGTGGTCCAGGAAGCGCCTTTCGACACCGGTCATCCGACGCTGAACGGCATTAGCTTCGAGGATACGATCGAGTCCATCGAACAACGCTTCGGGAGGACCGAAGCGAGATATGAATTGCCCGGCGACCAAGCGACGATCGATATGCGGGAGTATCCGGGTTTCGCCGTCGGCTTCGACGGCAACGGCAACGTCGTCTACGTTGAACTGACCTCAAGCGAAGCGCCTACGGGTATTACAGGACTGAAGCTAGGCATGCCCGGACAGGAAGCCGCCGAGCTGCTGGAAATTCTCGACCATCCCGGCTCCCACGTCCTGACGATGGATTTGAGCGAAGGCTGGCTCAAGCTGGACCTTGACCCCGACACGCACGAGGTTCTCTCGATCAAGTTGATCGGGGCTGAATAAATAGATTGGAACTTGGATGTCCCCTGGTCATATAACATGGCTAGGGGACATTTGTTTGTGCTGCGTTCATGTCTATTTATTACAATACGCTACTTAGGGAAGCTGATCGGTGAATTAGCGTTTTCACACAACGTTACTCCGGCGCACCTCCGGTACATCGGCGCTTTAGCGTTGTCATACAACGTTACTCCGGCACACCTCCGGTACATCGGCGCATTAGCGTTGCCACACAACGTTACTCCGGCGCACCCCCGGTACATCGACGCATTAGCGTTGCCACTAATATGACGGACTCGCCCACAACGGAAAAAGCCATCCACACGATAAGCTAAGCGTGGATGGCTTTTCACTATACTGCCAATTATAGCTCGCCCTTCTCCGCGAGGAGATGAACGGCAAGCACGAACATGGCGTGCGACCAAGTAAGCGGAACGACCCAAGCCGTCTCGCCGGTATCGCGATCGACCTGCTCCGGCAACAGCCCGGACGGAGTCGCGTGATTCACCGCGTAGTCGAGCAGCTTGCGGGCATCCTCGTAACGACCTTGGTGCGTCCGATAATGGCTCAGCCACAGCGTCGTCAAGATCCAAGGATTGCCGCCGATATAGTTGTCGTTCTCGTAGCGTTTGATACCGCCGACCTTAGGCGACGTCAAGAGCTTCTCGATCGCGTCGGCCGTCTGAACCATTCTCGGCGAATCGACGGATACGACGCCGAACGGCACGCTAAGGCCGAGCAAGCTGATATCCACGATCGGATCGACTTCGAGCACATGCTTCCAGTAGCCTTTATCCCGCTGGAACGCCTGCCCCTTCTCTCCGCGCGCGATCGCCGCTTCGTACTCTTCCTTCGAGACGGTCAGCTTCACGCCGCGATAATACGAGGAACGTCCTTCGTTCCAGCACAGCGCCTCGATGGACTCGGCGATCTTACCCGCGACTTGTTCCCACTGCGCGGCTAGATCGTCGCGGCCTTGACGCCGAGCGAACGACGCTGCGGCAGTCAATCCTCCGAACACCGCCGCGGCGGAATAAGTGTGCTCCGCTTCGCGCTCTTCCCACAAATCTCTGCTTGGCAGAGGCAGCCCCGTCTCCGGATCGATGAACGAGACGAGGAACGCCGCCCCCTTCTCGACTGCCGGCCATACGCGATCGAGGAAAGTTTGCTTCTCGCCGGAGTAGACATAGTAGTCCCACATGCCCCAGATCAGGGAAGACCCTTCGTCGATCTGCAGTCCCCAGTGCGGAGCCAGCCTGCCGTCGTGGTAATGGCGCTGCTGCCAAGAACCGTCGGGGTCTTGCGCGGACAACGCCCACTCGTAGAACTTCTCGGAGAGCGAGCCGAGACCGGCTTTGTTGAACGCCGTCGTGACGAACGCCGCATCGCGACCCCAGCTGTACGCGTACCCGCCGCAACGGCTGAAATACTCGTCGAACTCCGGAGCGGCGACGATCGTCCCCGTCTCTTCGTCCGCCATCAGCTTCATCGCGAGCAAGGAACGCTCGTACAGCTCCGCGATCGCTTCGTCTTTGGTCGGACATGGAGCGGCAGCGGCAAGATAGTTCGCCCAGTAAGCAACCATGTCCCCGTACCATTCGGACTCTGGACGGGATTTGGCCGTCGCGAGCGCAGCCAGCGCTTCGTGTCGGCCGTGGCCTGCCGCGATATACACGGTCAGCTCGACCGATTGGCCGGGAGCGATCCCCGCGAACGTCCAAGACATCGCGCCATCCGTCTGCATGTCGATCTGGTTGCCGTTCAAATGGCCGTTCGCAACGCTCGGCCAAGCGCCGGATCCGGCTTGGTAGCCGTCGCACTCCCGCGAGCTGCCGATCGCGAACGCATATTCGTGGCGGTGATGCAGCAACGCGTCGTGTTCCCCCCGGAACTCGGTCGTCGCATACAGTTCATTCTCCGCGATCCGGAACGATCCATAATGATAGAACGTCAAGTCGCGCGTCTCGTTGCCGTCATTGCTTAAGCGGTATGCCCGCACCATGAGCGGCTGTCCCGGAACGGCATAATCGGTCTGCTTCACCGATATCGGATAATCCGGCCGGCTTGCGCGAACGCGATAAGCGTTCGTGTGCGGCACGTATCCCGCTTCATGCGTCCATCCCGCTTCGGCATCGTCAAACCACTGAACGCCCCCCGGCGTCCCACTTGCTTGAAGTCCCGTGCGAATTTCGTCCACATGCTGCGGAAAATCGATGTGCGGCCACCATAACCGATACAGTCTCCCGGTCGCGCCGAGCGACGCCAGCATGGCGGAATTGCCCGCAATGGCATCTACGAGGTAAGGCTTCTTACGCAGATGTTGTTGCAGTCTTTCTTGGTTACTCAATGTAGCAGCTCCTTTGAAGCCCGGAACGCCGGACGATTCTCCCGGGCCGGGTAGTCGTTAAGTCTGCCCGAAGCGACGCCGTAGGGATAGAGCACCTAACCCTCGGCACTGTCGCCTCCCCCTCGGGTCCGCGAATCGTCCACGTTCTATTTTACAACATCTTTCTCGTTTACGGAAACAGCCGGAATTGCAGCCATAACGCGCCGAGAGTAACGAGAAGCACGGGAACGGTCAGAAGGAATCCGTATTTGATATAGGCGAGGATGCCAAGCCGAACGCCGTCCCGGCGCAGCAATTGAAGCCATAGCAGCGTCGCGAGCGATCCGATCGGCGTCAGCTTCGCTCCGACCGACATGCCGATTAAGCTCGCGAACGGCATAATCGCGTGGCCTCCCTCCAGCTCGGTGATCGTCAACGAGGAGACGAGTACGGCAGGCAGATTGTTCATGACGGCCGCCAGCAGCGAGAACAGCGCCCCGGAGCCGAACACCATGCCGGCAAGTCCCGAACGGTCAAGCGGCGTCAGCAGCGACGAGAACCATTCCGTTCCGCCGTGCAGGTGCACGCTGTAAACGATCAAGTACATCGACAGGGCGAATACGACGATCAGCCAAGGCGTCCTGCGCAGCAGCCTCATGGAATCGACGCTTCGAGTCGCGATAGCCGCGATCCATAGCAGCGCCGCCCCTCCGCAGGCAATGACCGACACGGGAAGTTCGATGCTCTCCGAGCAAAAATAGAGTACCAGGATCAACATCAACACGAGCCATGACAGGTTGAACACGCTGCGGTTCCTAATCGCCGACGCCGGATCGGGGAACGTGAATTCGGACCGGACTTCCTTCCGGATCGAGCGCCCGAATAGCACGATCAGCATGCCGATCGACGCGAGCGATGCGGTTATCCCGGGGAACGCCATCTCGCGCGCGAAATCGCCGAACGAAATGCCGAAGTAATCCGCGGTCAGAATATTCGTCAGGTTGCTTACCATCAGCGTCGCGCTTGCGGTATCGGCCATGAAGCCAACGGCGAGCAGGTAAGCGATTCTTGCCTTGAAGCCCATCCCGAGCAACGCGGTAACTTCAAGCACGATCGGCGTCATGATCAATATCGTTCCGTCGTTATTGAAGAAAGTCGTAATCAGACACGCGACTACAGACAATCCGACCATGAGCGTTACAGGACGGCGATGGAACCTTCGGACGACGTGCAAAGCCGCCCATTTGAAAAAACCGTTGTCGTCCATCACGCCGGTCAGCACCATGATGCCGATCAATGACAGCGTCGCATTCCAGACGACCTGCCATATATATTCGGCGTCCGACCAAGCAAGCGTGCCTAGTGCAAGCAGAATTAACGCTCCCGGAGCGGCATAGACGGCCTCATTCAAACCGCGCGGCCGCCAGATGATCAGAATGAGCGTGATCGCGAATACAAGAAGCGATAGGGGCAAAGCCATGATGATTGGACATCTCCTGGAGTCATGCCCGTCCGATCATTGACATAAGTTGATAGGAAGGGAGGACAAGATTAGGTCTGGGGGTTCCGCCGTATGAAACAATGGGCATTAAGCTTACAAGTCGCATTCACCTTTATCGGGACCGTCGTCGGCGCAGGATTCGCTTCCGGCCGAGAAGTAATGCAGTTTTTTACGAGGTTCGGCATGTGGGGGCCGTACCTGATCATCGTATCTACTCTATTTTTCGTCTGGATTGGGGCCAAGGTCATGCTGCTCTCGGCGGAACTGAAAGCCAAGTCGTACGAGGATTTGAACAAGCATCTGTTCGGCGCCCGCTCGGGCCGATGGGTCAGCAACCTCATGCTCGTCGTCTTACTGGGCGTGAACGCCGTCATGCTGGCCGGAGCCGGTTCGGTGTTCTCCGAGCATTTGAACCTCAGCTACCAGACGGGCTTGATCGTCACCATGTTCGCCTGCTTCGTCCTGCTCAGAAAAGGGATGAACGCGATCCTGACCGTCAATACGTTCGTCGTGCCGGTCATGATGGGGTTTACGTTGTTCCTTATGATCGAGACGTTGCGCGAGCCGAGCTCCGGGCACTGGTTAGCCGCGCCTAGCGAGCTATCGCCTTGGGCGGCATGGCTATCGCCGTTCCTGTACGCGGCCTTCAACCTATCGATGTCCCAAGCCGTGCTCGTCCCGCTCGGCTCGGCGATCGGAGATGCCCGCATTCTACGTCGAGGGGCTTGGATCGGCGGCATCGGAATAGGCGTCTTGCTTATCGCCGGCCATCTAGCTTTGTCCGCGCGGATGCCAGGCATCGCCCAGTTCGAAATCCCGATGGGCGGCATCGCGCGCGAGCTTGGCGCTTGGCTTCATTGGATTTACGTGTTCCTTATTTTCATGGAAATATTCTCGACGCTGGTCGCCGATATTTACGGTCTTACGCTGCAGTTGCACGAACGCACCCGCGTTTCCCAAAGCATCCTGACGATGACGCTTCTGTTTATTTGTTTTCTCGTGGGACAATTCGGCTTCGGTTCGCTGCTCTCGACTCTATACCCGGCGTTCGGACTGCTCAGCCTCGGGTGGCTATTCCTGATTACGAAAAATCGCGCAAGGCCTCCCGCGATTCCGCCTAATCCGCCCGCTAAGGAAGAACTAGCCGCTTGGCGCCTTTGATGCCGCTCTCGAGCAACTCCGCTACATGGCGGTGGCAGGTAAACAGGATCAATTGGCGGTTGCCCGAGATTTCCTCGAGAACGGGAAGCGTGTTCGCTAGCCTCTTCTCGTCGAAATGAACGAACAGATCGTCGAGCAGGAGAGGCAACGGATGTTCCCTCGAGGTCGCATCGCAAAGAGCGAAGCGCATCGCAAGGTAAAGCTGTTCTTGCGTGCCGCGGCTTAGGAAGGCGCTGTCCAGCAGCTGCCGGTTCGCCGATTCCGCGAGCAGCCCGGACCGATCCCCGGGAGCGACGATTCTCTCGTAAGCACCGCCCGTCATCAGGCCGAACCAGCGGGAGGCTTGCTTCAGCACCTCCGGCTGCCGTTCTTCCTCGAACACGGCTTTGGCGCGCGACATCAACCTTTCGCTGAGCGCCAGCACCGCATACCTCTCCAATAGAGATTCAAGCTGGCTTTCGCGCTCGATCAACGTCTGTCTTCTGTCCTCCAGCTCGGCGTCCGTGCGAAGACGCTCCAGCTCCTGCATCAGACGGCCCCGGCGATCCAGCAGCTCCGTCCGTCTGCGCTCCTCGGCGGTAAGCGCTGCGCTCTGCTCGGCGAGGAGCGCTGCCAAAGCGGCTTCATCGTGCTCGCGGAGCCATGCGTACAGCTTCTCCCGGTCCGCTTCCGATCTCCCGGAATCGAGTCTCAGCTGAATGTCGCGCGCTTCTTTGCGCAGCGTCCTGCACCGTTCGTCGATTCGCAGTCTCAGCTCCAGCTCCGCTTCGCCAGCCGAATGCGACTCGGCGAGGAACGCCTCGATATCCGCGGCGGCCATCTCCGCTTGCTCGCGAAGCTTGCCTAGCTGGGCGGCGACGGTCTCTATCTGCCGTTCCGTACGCTCAGCTTCCCGTCTCGTTTCCTGCTGCCTGACCGCTTCGGCGTATAGATGGCGGACGGCAAGCACGGCGTCAGACGAGATCGCCGGCGGCAGAGACCATTGCGATTGCGAGATCACCTGCGCGGCCGAAAGCTCGAAACCTTCGATCGCGTGCCGGACCGTCTGCAGCCGCTCCGCTACCCGTTGTCTATGGCGCAACGTGGTCAGCGCTTGATCGGCTTGGTTGAACAGGTCGGACAGGGAGTCCGTCCTTAGGCTGGCAGGCAGCTTATTGCTATGAAGCCATTGCTGCCAACGCCCGTTCAGCTCTTCGATCCGCTCGGTCAGCCTGATCCGTTCCCGTTCAAGCAGCTGTTGTTCCTTGCGCAGCTCATTGCCGCGCCTTGTCCACTGCTCTCGGTTAACGGACTCTCGATCGCGGCGTTCCAGCTCGCCGAGCTGGGCATGGACCGCGTCGCGCAGCTGTCTCCAAGCTTCATCCGCGTGGGTTACCTGCAGATCGGCTTCGCTCGGGTCTACGCTGAGACCGACTTCGGGCATTAGGCTCGCCGCCGCCGTCTCCGGGTCCGCGATGAGCTGACGCAGCCTCTCCGTCACCTGCTTGCGATGCGCTCGGATGTTCGCGATCTTTGACTCATCTGGATTAGGGGTACCGGCATCCACCGGACCAATCGAGCTGCTCTTCGTACGATAGGCAATGTAGGCAAGTCCGCCGGACAGCAACAAGAAGACGGCGGAAGTCGCCGCCGTCAGCGGATCCATCGCGCCATCGCCGCTTCGTAACGCGAACGGCATAACGATCGCCGCGAAGGCGAGCAGGGCAGCCGCGCCTCCGATCATCGCGACTGGAGGGCGATCCGTCCGGCTGTTCCCCGCGCGACGCGATCTCGTGCCTCTGCCATAACCGGAGGAAAGCGTGTCGCTCCGCTCGGGTACGGCGACGGCGTGCGGCGACATGACTCGCTCGAACGCGCGCATCGCATCCTCTAGACCGTGCCATGCTTGCAGCAGGCTTGTCCGATCCTGGGGGAGGAACCGCCGGGCTTCGAAGCTCGCGAGCGATTCCGTTTCATGGCGGGCTTCGGCCATCTCGGCATGCAACGCTTCCGACAGGCGCTCGACCCGCTTCAGCTCGCCTGCGATCGGTTCGAGCACGCGATGCGCTTCTTCCAACTCTCTGGCGAGCCGTCTAAGCTGTTCCTGCTCGGACAAGGCGCTTCCGAACGAGCGCAGCTCGTCTTCTCCCCATCCGGGAGACAGGCGCATCAAGCACAAGGACAGCTGCTCGTCCAGCATACGGCGTTCCGCGTCTAACTCCGCTGCCTCTTCCCGTCTCGCGGAGATCCCTTCGCGGAGCGATTCCAACCGCTCCAATTCCGGCAACGATTCCAGCAAGGAATGAGACCACGCGAACGATTGTCTTGTTCGCTCCAGCTCATCCTTAGCCTGATTGGCCTGATTAAGCTTCTCCGCGAGCTCGCTTCGCCGTGCTTTAATCTCCGTCCAATGAGACTGCGCCGACTCCGGAAGCAGCGGAGCTTCCGAGTCCGGTAGCAAGCTCCTCGCTTCCTCCTCTTCCAACCGCAGCGACTGCGTCTTGAGCCACCATTCGCGCAGGTCGTACGCGCCCTGCGCCTCGGCGGCGCGCGCTCTCAGAAGAGGCAGCTGCCGTTCCGTCTCGGCGATATCAAGCTCGGACTGGCGAAGCTCCTCGCTCAGCTCGTTGAACAGCTGCACTTGATCCCGGCTTTGCCTGATGGCCGCCTCCGCATCCTTGATCGCCGCAAGAAGCTTATTGATCTCTTGCGTAACGCCTTTCGGCCGGTACAGCCGATCCATCTCCGTGCCGATGCGGCGCCTCGCGGCGGTTAGCGCGGCCCCGCCGGCCATTCCCGCGTGATATAAGTAATTGCCGACTTCTTCTCCCTGCAACGTACGCAGCTGGTGAAGCTCGTCCAGCGATACCGCGAACAATTGGCGGAACAGCTTCTCCGTTATGCCTCCAAGAGCAAGCCGCTCCCATTCCACCTGCGAGAGCTGCCGCTCGAGCCCCGACGAGTCTCGTACCGTAATAACCGAGCCGCGCTCCGCATAGCGTTCGAGCAGCCACTCGCGGCCATCCCGTTCAGATAAGAGCAGCCTTCCGCCATGTCTGCCGCCGCGGACGGGCTCTCCCCGCTCCACCGGTTCCTTGCGCGACGGAAACCCGTACAGCATGCTGCGAATGAACCGCAGCAGCGTGCTTTTGCCGGCTTCGTTCGGACCGTACAAGATCGTAACGGAACGATCCAACGTCAACTGGGTGCCTTGCAGCGCGCCATAGCCGTCGACATGAAGCTCGCTAATGAACATTCCGTTACCCCCTCCTCGATACAACTGAATTGTCGTCGGTCTTTGCCTATCCCATCCCTACTCTTCTTCCCGCAGCAGCGACCCCGACAGCTCCATCGCTTGGCGAATCCACTCGGCCCTCTCTCCGTGGCTTCGCGAATCGATCCAGTTACGCAGGCTCAGCTGCTTCCGCAGCGAGTCCAGCGACTCCTTGAACAGCGTCAATGACTGTTCCTCGTCTTCCGATGCTTCCAAGCCGACTCGCAGCAACTCGCCGACGAACCCGTCCTCCTCCGCTTCGGTTTCAAGCCTCCTCTTGCCGCTTGACCGTATCGAGAGCGATTCCAGCCACAACCAATCGCCTTCCGCGCCGTCCGGCAAGCCGGTCCAATCCCGAAGCTCCGTCAGCCATTCTTCCGCAACCGAAGGCTCAATCAGCCGCTCATGAAGCGCTCCGCGGCCTTCCAGCCTGAGCCTGGCGACGACGGGACGTCCTTCCGACGACGCGCGCAGCTCGTCCACGGTCTCAAGCAGCTTATCCTTCAACGCTTGCTCGCTCTCGATGCCTTCGATGGAGACGACGGCCTCCTGCCATAACGCGTCCGCAACGTCGAGGAACCTCATCCCTACTTCTCCGGTCGCGGATACCTTGACGACATATGCGCCTTTGCCGCCCGTCTCGCGGATGCTGCGCCCTTGCAGGTTGCCGGAATAGACGACGTGAGGATATTCGTGCAGCACGCGCCGATGATGGACGTGCCCTAGCGCCCAGTAGTCGAAGCCAGAGGCAACGAGCTCCTCGAGCCGGCAAGGCGCGTAATTGTCGTGAGCGGGATCGCCGTCGACGTTGGCATGAAGCACCGCGATATGGAACGCTGCGCCTTCCTTCTTCTCGAAGCGAAGCGCCAGATTATCGGTCACCGCCGCGTTCGGATAAGAGATCCCGTACACGTGCGCCGCAACTTCTCCGTTTCGCGTATGGGCAGGCAGGCAGCTCACCTCGTCCGAACCGAACACAAAGAAGCCCGGAGGCGGGTCCAGCTTCGCCTGGCGTCCGCTCTCCGGGTCGTGGTTGCCGTGAACGGCGAACACTTCGATGCCGTGCTCGGTTAATTCCGCTATCGATCGCTGCAGCCTTAGCTGCGCGCGAAGCGAACGGTCAGCCGCGTCGTACAGGTCGCCCGAGAGGACGATGAAGTCGGCTTTCTCCCGCTTCGCCGCGTCTACCAATCCCCGCAGCGCGACGAACGCCGCTTCGCGCAGCCGTTCGCGCACGGCATCGGGTGCTTTGGCTAAACTTCTAAAGGGGCTGCCCAGATGCAAATCCGCCGCATGAATGAACGTAAAAGGAACCATCGCGGCTCCGCCCCCCTTGTCGTTATCCGTTCGTCTCTGGTTGAAACGACGTATAAATTCGTTTCAATTGGCCGATGACGCGGTTAAGCGAATACGTCTTCACCGCTTTGTTCCAACCGGCTCTAGCCATCTCGTACCGGAAATGCGGATCGTTGATGACTTTCTCGAGCGCGTCCGCGAGCTTAACCGGATCCTCCGACGGCACGAGAAGCCCGTTGACGCCGTCCTGGATCTGCTCGGCGATTCCGCCTACGTTCGTGCCGACAAGCGCAAGCAAGCAAAGCGCGGCTTCCGCGAATACCGAACCGAACGACTCCGCGCGGGACGGCAGCACGAACACGTCGAAGAATGGAATCATCTCTTCCGGATGCAGCATGTAACCGTAGAATATCGTGTCGTCGTAAATGCCGAGTTGCTGGGACAGCTGCTCGAGCTCTTCCCGGGCCGGGCCGTCTCCGATCAGGTGCAAGACGAAAGGCAGTCCGCGCTTCCTCAGCTCCGCGCAAGCCTTCAGCAGAATATCCAAGCCTTTCGCGGGAACGAGCCGGCAGACGGACACGAGCTGCGTCACCTCGTTGTCGTGCGGGATCGGCTTGAAGCGCCGTTCGTCGTAGCCGTTCGGAATGACCTCGATCCGCTCCGGGTGCTTCATATAGCCGCCCATATATTGGGCGAACGACTTGGACACCGTCAGCATGCGGTTCATCTTATGCTCCAGCTCGCCGTAGATCGCCGTCAAGAACCGATGCTCCGGACCGCCTTCGGCGATTCTGCCGTTCAGGATGAGCTCCTTCTCGAAACTCGAGTGCACGGTCATCAGGATCGGCGTATCCGCGTAGCAACGCTTCATCGCTAGCGCGGCGATCGGATGATGCGCGTGAATCAAGTCGTATTGCTGATTGGCGAGGCGCAGCTTCACCCACCATACGTAATCCTTGAACGTCTGAATATATTTATCCACGATCGGATGCCCCGCGTACTGCTTCCAATCGAATGTCTCGAACTCGATGTCTTCGTTGCCTTTATTGCGGATTCGTTTCGGCAGCGAGAATAGCTCCATCTCCCAGCCCAGCTTACGGAACCGCTCCCCGATGTGGGGCACCATGGACGAGACGCCTCCCGGTTGTTCCGGAGGGAAAAATAGCGCCTGCAGGATGTTCAAGGGCGATTCCTCCTCTTTCGTAGGTCTAAACCAATTCTAGGGCTAAATCCCTATCTACTTTCTCTATCAGAACCTCTAAAATAGTTTATTATAGAAACACATGTTCTGCAACAAGCATAACGGATTTCGGACGACCTTAAAGGAGCCGCCTATGGACCAGCCCATGCACACGATCGACATCTCAGGCCAGTTTTTCACGTCGGCGATCACCGTCGTAATCGTCGGACTCATGCTCTTCATGTCCTACCGGCTACAAGGCAGCAACCGCAGGCAAGCTTTCCGGTCGCTGCTCGTCTCGCTCGTCATTATACTGATTTATAATGTGCTTCAGCTTGCGATCGCGATAGACGCCGCCGAGCAGACGGCATGGATAGGGTTCGGCGGCAAGCTACTACAAGTATATGCGTTCATCGTCATCAATTTCGCGGTATTCGAACTGTACCATCGACGCAGGCCGCGGACCCGACTGTGGTTCTTCGGCTTGCTCGTACTCGCCACGCTGATCGGATTCGCGGATTTCATGCCGGACGCGCCGGCGTACGCTTCCGGATTGCCGGTCGATATGCGCTCCACGCCTATTCTTGATGGGTATATGCTGTTATTGTCGCCGCTGTTCGCGCTCATGTTCGCGCCGGTCATCGGACAGCCCCGCAAATATTTGGCGTCCTTGTTCATCGCGTTCGGATCGCAGCTGACGACGATCATCGGCGCGTTCGGCTTCTCCGTGGCCCACGATTACGGTTCGTTTACCGGGTTTCTGTCGGTTGTCTACTACTGCCTATTATTCTTCTTGCTGTTCGAGCGCGTCGTCGAACTGCTTCAGTCCGTCTATCGTTCTTCGATAACGGATGGGCTAACGAATTTATACAACCGCCGATACTTCATGGGCAAGCTGGAGCAGCTCGTACGCTCCGGTCGTCCGCACGGCGTCATCTTCTGCGATATCGACAACTTCAAGCGTCTGAACGATACGCACGGGCATCATAAGGCCGACCTGGTGCTCAAGCAGGTCGCCGCGATACTGACCGACGAAACCGAAGGCGTCGGTCTTGCGGGACGCTACGGCGGCGAGGAGCTCGTCGCGATCGTCGCGGGGCCGGTGAGCACGCTGCTCTCCACTGCCGAATCGATACGCGCACGCACGGAGAAGGAAAGCCTCGTCACGGTCAGCGTCGGCGTACGCTTCTACGAGCCGAGTCTGACGGCCGAGGCCCTCATGAAGGACGCGGACCAAGCGATGTATTACAGCAAGACGAACGGCAAAAACCGCGTCACCGATTTCGCGAAGCTGAAGGGTACGGACAGCGCCACAACCGGATAAAGCCGCTGCCCGAGACGTTTGCCCAAAATCAAATGCCACGGGGTAAATGTCCAATCGGCTACCCGCCTTCTTCATAATATAAGTGTAGACCGAGGCAAGGGACACCCCATAAGGGAACCTGAACCCCGGCAACCTACAACATTATGTTCATGAAGGAGGAGTTTGCATGTCCGGTGTAGTCGGCGGTTACTATGCATCGGCAGCCTTCGTGCTGGTCCTGTTCATTCTGCTTGTCATCATCCTCAAAGCAGGTTACTGAGTTCGGGGCAAAACTCCGACCAGCCTTGCTTGAAGCAAGTCCGGCGTGCGCTGGCTTGCTTTTTTTTATGGCCCTGCGGACAAGCTTTCCTTCCGGTAATTGCGAAGGCTGTCCACTTCTTGTTCGCTCAGCTCTCTCCACTCCCCTGGCGCCAGAGCGGCGTCCAGCGTCAGCGGCCCCATGGAAACCCGGCGAAGATATAGCACTTTTTTGCCTACGGCCTCGAACATTCTTTTCACCTGATGAAATTTGCCTTCGTGGATCGTCAGTTCAATCCAATTTAGCGTTTGCTTCGTATAATCGGGTGTAAGATTTCGACGCGCGAGCTGAACCGCCGCCCTCAGCTCCTCGATCAATGGATCGGAATCGGAGGTGGATGCTCCTAGAGCCTCGGAAGCGTTCGAGGCAGCAGCCAATACTTGCAACTGCGCCGGCATCGTTACATAACCGTCGTCCAACGTTACGCCATGCTCGAAAGCCTCGGCGTCCGAGGCGCCGACGTATCCGGCTACGAGCGCGCGATACGTCTTCGGCACGTGTTTCTTCGGCGACAATAACTCGTGAGCCAGCTTGCCGTCATTCGTCAGCAGGAGCAAACCTTCAGTGTCTTTATCCAGTCGCCCAACCGGAAAAGGAGACATTACCGTCACGTCCGTGTCAAGCAGATCGAGCACGGTGCGATCCCGGTTGTCCTCGGTCGCCGATACGACGCCCGCAGGTTTATGTAGCATCACGTAGACGGTGTCCCGGTATTGAATCGTCTCGCCGTCAAGCGTCACGATGTCGGCTTGCGGATTGATTTGCATGCCCGGGTCTTTAGCACGCTGGCCATTCACGGTTACGGCGCCTTGCTTTACGAGCAGCTTAATGCCGCTTCTCGTGCCGTACCCGAGGTTTCCTAGCATTTTATCGAGCCTGATCGTTGATTTCATTCGAGCACCCGCCTCCATATCTCCCCACGCGCAAGTTGGGGCAGTTTCATGTCAAAGTGTCGCGTCCCATTTTGATACCTGGCAAGATCAAGTATAATGTAGGAAAGATGGGGACGCTTGTCCTTGCTGCTTCGTCCATAATCATAACGGATAGATGGGGGTACTGCTTGATGAAAGCTAAAAATTTATCGATTTTCTTGGGCATTCTTGTCGTTCTTATCGTAGGCTTGGTCGTGATCAACAATTTGGGCAAGGATACCGTATACGGAATGCCGTCCAATAAGCTGTATCCCGAGACCCGGGCGCTGCTCAAGGACCCGAACTACAACAATATTATCATTCCGGACGACTTAGATCGAATGATCGCGGACAAGAAGAGCTTCTTCGTCTATTACTTCTCCGCGACGTGTCCGCATTGCAAATGGACGACGCCTCAACTGAAGCCGCTCGCGGACGAGCTCGGCATTAACTTGCACCAGTTCAACCTGCTCGAGTTCCAGAATTATTTCGCCCAGATGAATATCCAAGCGACGCCTACGCTCGTTTACTACAAAGACGGGGTCGAGGCGGCCAGAATGCAAGGCGGCTTGAAGGAAGGGAACGCCGACGGATATACGCTCGACGACTTCCGGAAGTTTTTCAACGAACATAAGCCTGACGGCAACGATTGACCCACGCCGAGCAAGGAAGGAGATAACGAAGAATGAAAGCCAAATGGTTGCTTGCTTTGCCTGCGGCGGTGCTGACATGCGGCATCGCGCTCGTCGCCTGCGGCGGCGGAAACGGCGGAGATTCGCATGAAGCGCATGCGCACAACGGCGAGAAATGGGAGCTCAAAGCGACGTACGCGGATATGCCGGCCTTCCTTGGGAATTTCACGGATCGTACAAAGCATCTGTATTCGATCGTCGGAGATTACGAGGCGATTATGAAGACGGTCCACTGCTACTGCGGATGCATGGAGTACGAGGACGACGCGCATGATTCGTTATACCGCTGCTATGTGGCCAGCAAATCCGAGGAAGGCGTCACTTGGACCGACCATAGCGCCCTATGCGGGATTTGCACCGATGAATTGGCTAGTATCGAGCAATGGTCTCAAGAAGGCAAATCCGCCGACGAGATTAACCAGTTGATCGAGGAGCATTACAACCCGAACTATAATGCGTAATAAGAAAGGAACGAGGGCGGTTGATCGCTCTCGTTCCTTTTTTACTACAGTCCACTCTCATCCGAGTCGCTCTCCAGGCGTCTACGCTCTTCCCACGCTGCGACGTCCCTGATGAGCTGCTCGTCCAATACAACCACCTCGAACGCTTGAAACGGGGCGTCCGCAGGTCTTGCAGCCAACGCAGAGAGAGACGCCGTCAGATCCGCCCTCAGCTTGGCGAGATCTAGTCCAAGAGCGACTTCCGCATACGCCGACAGCTTAACCAGCGCCGCCTCCATCAGCTTGACCGCACCCGTAAAGTTGTCGTTGTGCCAGTGGTGCAGACCGACCGCCGCCTGCAGGAGCCCCTGCAGAAGCGGATGCCGGCCTTCCTCCAGCCACAGCTCCTCCATCACTTCATGGCATTCGAAATAGTCCCGATCCGCATTGAAATAGGAGATGAACGCCAGATAGCGCTCATCTCCCTGAACCGCCGCAAGTCCGAAGACGTCTCTCCCCATGCAGCCTCCCGCCTCTCTAGGCTCAGCTCTGTCCGCTCTTGCCGGCGCGATCGAGCGCGCCTTGGATCTCCGAGGACAGCTCCTTGATTCCCCACACGTCGTCTTGCTCCCAAAGCTCGTTGAACCGGAGCTGGAACTGCGCCGCCTCCCGTACCCTGCGGAAAAAATACAGCTCTTGGATCGCGTTCAGCACCTTATGGACGATAATCGAGCTTTCTTCGAAATCTTGCTGTGCCTCGACGATTTCCTGCCGAATGCTGGACATCTCCAGATCGAGCTGCGTCGCGGCTTCCGCCGCTTTGCGAAGCCGTTCCCTCACGTGCTCGGGCAATTGGTCCTTATATTTATAGTTCAGTGAATGCTCGATCGTCGCCCAGAAATTCATGCCAAGCGTGCGGATTTGAATTTCCGCGAGCACGGGCTTCGAACCGAGCGACGTCTGAACCGGATATTCCACGATCAGATGAAAGCTGCGATAGCCGCTTTCTTTGAAGTTCGTAATATAATCCTTCTCGTAGACGAGAACGAGGTCTTTACGTTGGCGTATGAGGTCGGCCACCCGATAGATATCGTCGACGAACTGGCACATGATCCGGATGCCCGCGATATCCTCGATGCCTAGTTCTATACGATCGAGCGGAACGGAAAGCTTGCGCGCTTTCTGCAGTATGCTCGATATCCGCTTGACTCGTCCCGTGACGAACTCGATCGGCGCATATTCGTCTCGCGCTTTAAGCTCGGAACGCAGCGATTTCAACTTCACCTTCAGCTCTTCTACCGCCTGCTGATAGGGCAGCAGAAACTTCCCCCAGTCCCTTCCATCCATCATCGGCACCTCCTTTTCCTTCCTGCGACGCGCCGCTAAGCCGCGGCGGCGAATTCTACCGATGATCGGCTCCCACGGCTTGCGCTATGCGCGAGAAACCGTCCTGCTTCAGCCGCTTAAGCAAGCCCTGCTGAATCGACTTTAGAACGCCCGGCCCTCTATAGATGAGCGCCGTGTATACTTCTACAAGGCTCGCGCCGGCCCGGATTTTATCGTAAGCGTCGTCCGCCGTGAAGATGCCGCCCGAACCGATAATCGGAAGCTTGCCTTGCGTTAGAGAGTAGATCGTCCGGATCACTTCGGTCGATCTTTCGGTCAGCGGTCGGCCGCTCATGCCGCCCGTCTCGCTTCGGTTCACATGCGTAAGCCCGTCGCGGCCGATCGTCGTATTCGTGGCAATGATGCCGGACATGCCGCTCAACTGAATCGCTTCCGCCATGTAAGCGAGCTGATCGTCCGTATTGTCCGGCGCGATCTTAACCAGTATCGGCTTGGGCAGTCCGCCGTGACGCTCCGCTTGCTTGCCCATCTCGTCCTTGACCGCGTCGAGCAGCGTCCGAAGCTCGTCGCCATGCTGAAGCGCGCGAAGATCCGGCGTGTTCGGCGAGCTGATGTTCACGACGAAAAAGTCGCCATGAAGATACAGCTTCCTCACGCATTCGCGATAATCGTCCGCCGCGTTCTCGTTAGGCGTAACTTTATTTTTCCCAATATTGACCGCAAGCGGAATCCGGCGTCTTGGCAGCTTCGCCAGCCGCTCCACCATGGCGTCCGCCCCTTCGTTGTTGAAGCCCATCCGGTTGATCAGCGCTTCATCCGGAGGCAAGCGGAAGAGCCGCGGCAGCTCGTTGCCGGCTTGCGCCTTCGGCGTTACCGTTCCTACCTCCATGAACGACAAGCCGACTCGCGAGAATCCGGTGACCGCCTTCGCGTTTTTATCCAACCCGGCGGCTAGACCTACGGGGTGCTTGAAATGGAGCCCGAACAAGTCTACGGCCAATTCCGGCTTAACGCTCGTCCCCCAGATCGCGGAGAGCAGCGCGGGAATGCCCGGCACTTTGGCGGCAGTTCCCATACCGTCGATAATCAGATGATGCGCGGCTTCGGGGTCCATGCGGAATAAGAACGATTTGGCCATTTTGTACAACAACGAATTCAACGTCCCTTCAATGATAAGTAGCGCGAAAGATGAACATCCATTGGATATAAGAACACAACCTTCGGCTACCAGTTTAGCCTTTTCCCAGGCAAAAGAAAAGGGCGTTACGCCCAATCGCCCAATCTCGGATATCCTTCTTTGAAAATCGCGCGCATAACGTAGGCTTGTCTGGCCTTTTACGACGAAAACGATTACAATGAGGGCATAGAAATTGAACTAATCGATGAGAGGTTGATGAACAATGAGCGCAACCAAGAAGAGAGCCCCCGTGAACCCACGTGCCAAGCAAAAAGAGACCGTGAACAAAAAGGCTCTTATTTGGATAGGCGTAACCTTCGCGGTTATCGTAGCGGTTATGGCCGTTCTATTGGTCGTCAATCCGTAATATTAATCCAGCCAGTCATATATCTTATGGGGGTTTGTCTCGTCCTTCGCGTTGCTGAGCATGAATCGTTCAGCCGGCGCGCGAAGTTCGGTAGGCAGGCCCCCTTGCATTATCGTAACCGGCGTTCCGATCGGAACGAGATCGAACAACTCCTCGATATCTTCCTTCTTCATCCGCACGCAGCCGAGCGATTCGTCTTTCCCCATGCTGCCCGGTTTATCCGTTCCGTGAATGCCGTAGTCGCCGTCCGACAACGTCATGCCGCGACTGCCGAATTTGCCCTTATCGGTTCCGTTCGGATTGCGAACCTTCTCGGTAATGACGAAGCTTCCTTCCGGCGTTCGAACGCCGCCTAAACCCACCTCGTAGTTCCTCAAGATGACATCTCCGCTGACGACCGCGAGCCGGTGGTTTGTCTTGTCGACAATAATGGCTAACGGTTGTTGCGTCATCGGCGCGATTGCTCCCGCCGGCGTCCCCATTCCTGCAATCGGACCGGTTATCGTCGGCCATCCGACGGACGTCGGCAATTTGCCGTCCTTCGGATTCGTAAGCTCGCCTATCACTTCCTCGAACCAAGGAGACATCTCTTCGCTCCAGCCCGCGATCGTGTTGTTCGGATAATCGCCGTTCAGCGCTTCCGGATTAGCCGGCCATTTGCCCGTTCGCTCCTTGTAACGCACGATCGCGGAACGCAGCACGAGCTTGCTCTCTTGAAGCGGCTTCCACTCTTGTATTCTCTTCTGCGCGGAGCTCGGGTCTTGCGGCTTGCAATTGCACCACTTGGCGTCATGCCAATTGACTCCGGAGGAACCGAGCTTATCATCGACCGCGACCGTCGCCAGCGGTTTGCCGCTCTTCACCCAATCGTTCCATTTGCCCAGTGACGCCGCCTGGACGAGCATTCTAGCATCGTTATTGATAGATGGCAGCAGGAGCGCACCGAGCGCCGTCTGGCCGTCCTTCAGCGGGTCGCGCGCTGCAGACACGGCGCCTAGAGGCGCATCTATCAGGGCGATGATCGGCGCTGGGGACGGCGGATCTTTCAGTATCGCTTCCACGGAGGGCGAAGGGGTGCCGATCGTATCCGACTGTTGCTCTTGGTTGGCCGCTTCCGATTGCTTATGTTCTTGCGCAATCGCGTAAAGTCCAAGACCGATCGCGCCGATGAGCACGGTGAATACGGCCGACCAGATCCAGAAAGCCTTTCGATGATTAATCGTATCTTTTTTCGGCTCCGGAAGCGACGGCGCGGGTTTCCCCTCGAACGCCGTATAGATGTCCCCCGCTTGCCCGAAGCAATAGGTCGCCTTCGCGGTATCGCCTTTACCCTCGTACTGTTTGCCGAGCAAATACCAAGCCATGCGGCTGTCCTCGTGCTTCAATAGATATTCCTTCAGAGGAAAAGCATCGTCCACGTCGGGCACGTTATCGTAGAAGTGCTGAATTTGCTGTTCGATACGTTTTTCTTTGTTCACCGTCACTTGCACGCTCCTTGCGATGCGCAACTCTCTCTATAGGTTTTTATCGGTCATATTGGCAATAGAATGAAGAAAGCCCCTTCCGAATCGGCGAACCGATCGGAGGGGCTAATAACTTAATAAGTTGGACTTATTAACTAGACGGCATAACTAGACTTATAGTGTATGTTTTTTGCGTTAGTCCGCCGTAGGATTTGTACTCTATCGTGAACGTCTTTTCTGGTCCGTCAAACGGGATCGAATAGAAGCCGTCAAGCGGAAGTATGGGAACTCCACCATCGTAAACAGTTACCCGTCCACCCGTTCCGTTATTAAACACGGGTATAAAGTTAAACGAAGTCGCTTCTACAGGCATTTCAATCGACGTCGTCGACGTATCCGATATTGCCGTCGGAGGAGAGCTTTCCCCATACTTCCTCAATCCGTAAATGAAATCTACATTATCCGGTTTGAAGGTAATATCCCTGCCAATAAGTTTCCCATCCGATTCCAACCATACGTAGCCGTATTCATACGAGGAGTTGTCCAACTGAAGGTTAAATGAACCGTCGCTTGCAGGATAAAACACATCGTACTCTTCGCCGTATTTCTCGATTGAGTGGACGGTAAACGGCGATGCAGCATCCATACTCGGCATAATCGTTACTGAAGTTGCGCCAGGTAGATACCAAATCTCCCAGTTGTTGGAGTACGATTCTGCGCTTCCCGTTTGCCCGTTGTTATCTAATACCATCCAACTCTGAACTGTTGTTAAGAGGACTTCGCCTTTCCACAACAACATTTCGTAATCTCTCGCAGGTAGATTGCCAGATGCGTCGGAGACACGGATACTGAAAGTATTCCACCCCGCGGACAAGTAATCGAATAACGAATAGCCTGAGGCTCCCTTATTGATAGGCGTTCCGTTAAACGAAACTTGAACAAGCGAAGTTGGCACTTTCGTATCTACGGACAGGTTCACTTCGGTAACCGTCGACTCGACGACTCCGGAGTAAGTATCGCTATCGACCTGTCGAACGTATGACGTGTTTACAGTTAACGAACTGAGTTTAACAACGTTCGCATTAAGTACATGGAACGTATAGGTAACCGGTATGCCAACCTCTGGTGTAACGGTCACTTCAAGCAAGTTATCATCTCCAACCAGGTAGGATGGTTTAAACATAAAACTGGCCTCATATGGGGGAACAAATGAACCGTTAAGCTTGACGCTAACGGACAACCCTGGATCCGTTATCGCGACAATATAATTAGTGTCCACTTCGCCGTAATACTCGAATATTTCCGGATTGAAAGATGCCATCAAATCCAATCCGTCAAAGTCTACTAGCCTTGCCGTGCCTACACGGCTAATCTGTACCGTATACGTCTTCGTCGTACCGCTCGATGCAGTGACGACGATCGTAACGACGTTATTCCCGATGTTAAGCGGTATTCCTACGCTATAACCGCCGCTGGCTACGACCGAACCGTTAACCGTTAACGTATCGGATGTGTCGGCGGCTACAGGCCTAATATAAACGTAGGATACGTTGGAAGCTGCCTGTGCCGTATAGTTGGTTGTCGACGAATTAAACGTAGGCAATAGGTCGATCGTCGTAGAACTTGGCGGAGGTTCGACAGGCGGGCTGGCTTCGCCTACGTACTTAATGATTCGCAAGCTTGTCAGCGTACCAGCCTGAGACGATTCGCTAGGCGATGGGCCAGGGTTGCCGGAAGATCCGTTACCGCCTGAAGTAGTCGTGCTAGGAGTTGCCGCGTTATTCTCCTCAAGCCGCTTGTCTCTCTCTCCCCTCAGACGCTTCTTCTCCAACTCATCCAACTGCGACTCATACTGCTCGTATGCCTTGTTCTGATTTTTCTTAATCGCCTCTTCGGCTGCCTTCTTCTGATTCTCTTGCTTTTCCCGCAGCTTGTCACGAAGCTCTTTATCGCGGATCAGCTCAGCCTGCCTGCGCAACTCCTCGGCTTGTCTCTGCAGCGCGAACTGTTTGTCCTTGATTTTGGCCGATTGAGCGATGTCTTCTGCGGACAAGTTCAGCTCGCGCAGACTATCCATGATCCTATTCAGCGCGGTTATAATGTCCTGGATTTCCTTATTCGCCGTCTGCTTCTGCACGCTCGACGCAACCGCTCCAACGATGTTCTCGATGTTACCCCGTACTCGTTCTTTCTCTTGCGCAGACTCTCCCGCACTGCTCTGGGACAGATACGTGTCCATTAACGATTTGTTCTCGGCGACGATGTCTTGGGCGGATAGCAAGAACGCTTTAATAATCTCCGGACCGCTCTGCGAGACGATCTGCTGTATATCGATCGGACCCTTCAACAAGTCCGGTTGGCCTTGCTGGGTCGGCGAAATGAACACTTGCTGGGCCGGGTAGACGTTCTGGGTCGGCTGTTTGCCGGTCGTTGCGTTACCGTTCGGGCTCGTCCGAACGATGCCCGCGGCGACGGTCATATTCGTCGCGCCTGTCAACGGATTGACGTTAACGAAGAAGTGCGTGCCGCGAACGCCCATGACGGCCGTCGGCGTCTCTAAGGTGAATTCGTCGTTCACGCTTGCGATGGACTTAACGTCGACCCATGCGTTGCCGCTCCACATGCTGACTTTGGTCGTCGTGCCTTTTTTACTCGAAAGCTTGGAGAACGACAGCCTCGTATTCGCCGATACCGTCATTTTATCGTCTTCTGATGTGCCGTTCGCGAACTGAAGCATGGCCGATCCGCCGCTTCCGACGGATAAGACGTCCCCTTCGTTCAGGCTCATCTTGGCGAATGCCGTAAACTCCTTGGCGCCGCCGGCTTTCTTGACCTTAACCGTGCCCTTCAGTTCCTTAATGACCGCTACGCGCGTCGAGGCAGCGTCAGCGATATTCGTTAATGCTCCGTTAATCGGCACAGCAATTACGAAGAAGGCAATGAATGCCATCATGAGTTTACGCATATCCACTCTCCGTTCATCAAAAGAGCTAACGCCACACTTGCAGCATTAGCTCGGATGTAAAAGCGCTAGATTAATTGAATTGCTTATCGCGAATGACGACGATTTGCGGCTTGTCGTCCCATTGAATGTCGTACCCGCTCTCTTCGGCGAAGAAGCGAACCGGAAGGAACAGACGATCCGTTTTTTCCACGGTTGCCGAGTTCAGAGCAACTTGCTGAGCGACGCCGTCCACGGTCTTCGTGACGGTCTTCATGTTCTTCTTGATCGTATAGACGGTGTTGCCTTTCGTTAATGTAGCTGCCTGCGCTTTATCGTCGTAATCGACCGTGTAACCGAGCGCGTTGCCAATGCTGCGGATCGGCAGCAATACCGCACCTGGCGACATGATCGCCGGCACGTCGGTCTTCAGCAGTTCGCCGTTAAGCAACACTTTGATCGACTTATCGGTCGGCATGGAAGCCGGTGCCGCGTATTTCTGAAGGACGCGGATTTTGTTGCTATTCTGGTCGATGACGACGAGGCGGCCATCCGGGAGAATCGTTACGTCGGTCGGATTATCGAATTGCGCAGACTCCGATACGCCATCCGAATCTCCGCCATCTGTTGCCATACCGGCCAAGGTGCCGACTTGTCCATCTTTCAACGTACGAATCGCATGGTTCAACGTGTCCGCGATAATCAATGTGCCATCCGGTGCGACCGTCAAGCCTCTAGGGGCGTTGAAACGGGCTTTCAATGCATCTCCGTCAACAAAGTCGCCTTCAACGAATTGTTGCTCCTTGCCAAGCTCGCCGCCGCCGGCAACCGTGCTTACGGTTCCTGCCGCGAAATCGATATACCGAATACGTTGGTTACCCAGATCGCTAACGTATAGATTGCCTTTCGAATCTAGCGCGAGACCGCTAGGTTCATTGAACTGCGAGGATGCAATCGGACCGTCCTTGAAGCTGCCCCAGTAATCGACCACTCCCGGAAAATACTCGACCGGTCGGTTCGAATCCGCCGTCAGCGTCGTCACTTTACCGTCCGAAGTAATCTTGCGGATCGCGTGGTTCAACGTATCCGCTACGTATACCGTTCCGTCTTTGGCTACCGCTACGTCGGACGGATGATCGAAGCTTGCTGCCGCGCCGATTCCGTCATCCGAACCGAGTTTCCCGCTTCCCGCGAGCGTCGATACTTTACCGTCTTTCGTAATGACGCGAATGGCGTTGTTCTCGAAGTCCGCTACATAGACGGAACCCTTCGAATCGATCGCCAAACCTGCCGGGTGCTCGAAAGCGGACTTCAGCAGCACGTCGTCGTTGTAACCACCAATTGGATTGTTAGCTTCGTCCTGTCCAAGGTCAAGGCCGGCGTAAGTGTCCGTCTTATCGGCCGTGACAACCCGAATCAGATGGTTCTCATAGTCGGATACGAGTAGTCTGCCATCCGGCAGCGCCACCGCCGAGTAGGGTTGGAAGAACGTAGCGTCCTTGTTCGCGCCGTTGGCATGACCGAGTTCGGATTTACCTACGATCGTACGTACCTCGTACAGCTTGGACGACTTCGTCCAGCCGTAATCCGCGGAAGCGGCGGAGGCGATGCTTGGGACGGCAAGCGCCAGTGTTAGCCCGAGCGTCAGTGCGACGCTTTTGTTCATACGAAAAATGTTCATGTTCTGTTCTCCTTTTAATTCATCTAATCTTGTAATCTCATCTATTCGTTCATTAATTCGTAGTCGTAATCGTAAGGTTCGTCGGCATCATGATGCCACTCGCTTTGTCTTTTACGACCACATAATAATGTTGCTCGTAGTACCCCGGATAGAATTGGTATACGTTGTTAATCGGATAGATCTTGTTCCCTCGGTCATCGAACACCCCGACGAATTCCTTGCCTGCCGGCAACAACCCGGGATCCGCAGGGTTTATCGTCATAGATACGCTTTCCATGTACAAGTCGTCCGGATAAGTATATTCGAACCCATTGAGCATGAAATCAGTCGGGTGTAGATCGTCGATGCCGTTATAGATAATCAACTTAGACGGTGAATAGGTTTCTTCAGGCGCTAAAGGGTTGCTAATATTAACGTTAAAGACGTTTACGCTATTCGGTTGGAGATACGTTGCTTGAACGACGCTCATCTCTCCTTCGTACAACGCTTCCTCTAGCAGCCCTCCCGTTTCGCTTGATCCTGTAATCGTTAGGTATTCAAACATAGGTTCCAAGTTAATCGTATCCTCGGATACGGGAGCATGAATGATCCAAGTATTGTTGCCTGCGTACCTCTCCTCCAAATGTTCGTTATTATCGCCTTCGATCCAAGAGAAACTTAACGGCGGATCGTTCTTGTGAATGTTTAAGACGTAGCGATGCTCGTATATATCGTCATAGTTGACATACAAGGTGAATCGGTTATCCCCTCTTTGCAGGCTATCGCAATCGTTGCAATTGTTGGACGTCCAATTCACTTTCGTCCAATCCCGTTCATCCCATACTTGTCCATTTCCTTTTAAATCGCCATAGAATTTCATGTAGAGTCGCTTCGCCAGGAATGAAACATCGGCGTATTGCTCCCCGCCCTGACTGCCGAAATGTACAGACGGATCTTCGCTGAAGTTCTCTCGGAACTCGATGTTGTCGATGAAGAGCTGTTGCCAATCCGGCTCGGCGACGTGATTGACCAACTCGAAGTATAAGCTCGTATCACCCATATCTACCGTGAATTGATAAACCTCTCCATCTACTAAATTCCGTGCGGTCAGCCCGGAAATTTCATAGTTACAATCCTCATAGTAGCCGCAAACTAGAATTCCTTCGACTGCCGAACCATTGAAGGTAGGGTTGAACGTGATGGAACCGATCGGGCCGGTCGTTGTTATAGCTTTGAAATGACCAAGACCCAGAGGCTCCCAGATCAAGTCTTCACCGTCGGTTGACGTCGTAAAGCTGAAGCCCTCCGGAAGAGAAGGAATGGTTACGAATAAAGTAAACCGCTTCGTGTTGTTGGAAGAAGCGATTTCCCCATGCGGTTTCAAGTCTATTGTAATTTCATTACGAACGCGGGTAAGAGTAAACTCGGTATTAGATCCCTCGTAAGCATAAGGAGTACCGTTGACCGAAACTTTCACATCATAGTCCGCGAACGCAGAAGCTTTCTCAAGCGATAATGTGATGATTTTAGTCCTATCAGAGATTGCATATTCGGCGTTGTCTTTATCTAATGGCACTTCATATTCGATGTCGATCCATTCATACTCACCCAATTGTCTCTCATGAGAAACTGTCAAAGATTGCAACGGATTGATATAAGATGGGGGCGTAGGACCGCCTCCGTTGCCGCCCGGAATGATAGGCGAAGGCGACTGAACTTGAGCTTGCGGAAGATTGTTCTTGTCTCTTCTCAGACGCTCTTTCTCCGAATCGCTAAGCTGCGACTCATATTTAATGAATGCTGCTTCCTGTTTCTTCTTGATCGCTTCCTCGGCGGCTTTCTTCTGCTCTTCCTGCTGTTTCTTAATCTTCTCTACCAGTTCTTTATTGCGCGACTGTGCCTCTTCTTGCTTCTTTTTCTCGGCTTCTTCCTTCGCTTTCTTCTCGGCCTCGCGTTGAATCTCTTGCTTTTGCTTTTCTTCGTTGGTTAGTTGCAATTCCTTGATGCTTAGATCCATCTTCTGTCCGGCATTCTTAAGCAACTCATCTTGAATTTTATCGATGGCGTTCTGTTGAATGATCTTCGCCGTAAGGGCTTGATTCACGATAACGGACACCAGATGATTAATATTATTCTGAATTCGATCTAGATCCGGCTGCAGGATGCCCAAATCCTTCGTGTACTGAGACATCAACCTAGCATTCTCTTGCTGGATCTCGATGCTGGCCTTGAGCATCGCTTCGATCAATGCGGCTCCCGCTTGGTTGACCAAGATCGAAGGATCGATCGGCGCGGGCACGATCGTCGGCAACCCCGTCAAGTTAGGCAAAGCGAGAATCGTCTGGTTCGGATAGATGAATTGCGGAGGTTGCGGTACAGACAAGTTCGGAACCGGCGGCATCATCGATACGATGCCTGCGCCTACGCTTAGCTGCGTGCTTCCCGTCAACGGGTTCACGCTCGTCATGAAATGCGTTCCCCGAACGCCCATGACCGCGGTAGGAGTCTCGAGGGTGAACTGATCGTCTTTGTTCGCGATCGACTTGACGTCGACCCATGCGGAACCGCTCCACATGCTGACTTTCGTCGTCGTCCCCTTCTTGTTGGACAGCTTCGAGAACGATAGTCTCGTATTGTCGCCGACCGTCATTTTGTCGTCTTCGGACGTCCCGTTCGCGAATTGGAGCACGGCGGAACCGCTGCTTCCTACGGATAGGACATCACCCTCGTTCAAGCTCATCTTGGCGAACGCCGTGAATTCCTTGGAACCGCCGGCTTTCTTCACCTTGACGGTGCCTTTCAATTCTTTGATGACGGCTACCCGGGTCGAAGCGGCGGACGACTCGTTCGCCCAGACGCCCAGGAACGGAACCACGACAAGTAACAGCGCCATCAATCTTATCAAACTTTGTCTCATGGATGAATCTCCTTTCATTGTTCGATCACGCCAAGAACTTCGTATACTTTAATCGGATGGGACTTGCCTTTGAACATGCGGTCCTCGCCCTCGTCGAAGAGGAAGTGCGCTTTGGTCTTCTCGTACACCTGCTCCGATACGTGAACTTGTCCCTTCTTCGTCTGCGATTCGATCCGCGCCGCGATATTGACGTTGTCGCCGATCGCCGTATAGTCCACCCGCAGATAAGAACCGATATTGCCGACGACGACGTTACCGGTATGGATACCGATTCCGACGTTAACCTCGCAGCCGTATTTCTCCATAATCTCGTCGCGAATTTTCTTCATGCCTTGCTGAATCTCGTAAGCCGTCTTGACGGCCATCCGTTCATGCTCCGCGACGTCTAGCGGCGCATTGAATAGGATCATGGCGGCGTCGCCGATAAACTTATCGATCGTGCCTTCGTTCCTAAGCGTCGTCTCGGTGATCATGTTGAACATCGTGTTGAGCGTGTCTACGAGCTCCGGCGGAGTCAGCTTCTCCGACAACGGCGTAAATCCGCGGATATCGAGGAACAGAATCGTAATAAGCTTCAAATCGCCGCCGAGCTCGATATCGATGTCTTTGTCTACGATCTGTTTAACGAGATCGGGAGAGATGTACCGGCCGAATTGGCGCGTAACGAAGCTCTTCTGCGCGCTGTCCAGATAGGATTTGAGCGAGACGTTAGCCAAGTAAGCCAAGATCATCGCCAGAAGCGCGTAGACAATATTGACATGGAGCGACGCCGTGTCATATACGGCATATTGCCCATACAGAATGCCAAGCCCGACGACGACGAAAATCAAGAACGAGTATACGTTCTTCAATCTCCATGGCAACCAGATGAACAAAGAGAACAATAGAAGCGCGAGCAGCAGCTCTCCCCATACAGGCGCATAAGACACGGACGTGCCTTTCAACAATTGATTGGCGATATTCGCATGCGTGTAGACGAGCTTAACGTTCTTCTCGATCGGCGTAGCCCCGGTGTCCTGTCCGCCGTCGCTCGATAGACCGACCGCCGTAAATCCGATGAACACGATCGAATCCTTGAACAAGTCGGGCGGCAGCGCGCCTTCCATTACGTCGATGAAAGGAACGGATATAAAGTCGTCCGTTTCGATCTGGTAATCGATCGTAATCGTATTTTGGGCTACCGGCTCGTTCTTCCTCGGGTCGGTCATCCGGTCATATTGGCTTAGATCGACGCCGGCCATCTCTACCGCTTTATAAGCGAGAGAAGGAATGATCTCCCCGTCCGGGCCTTGTATCTTCAACCAGGTCTGACGAATGACGCCGTCCGGACTGCTTACGCGATTGATATGAGCTTGCTGCACCAGATCGGCGAATAGCTCGTAAGGTCTAAGCACCGAGCTTGCTTTGATAAGCTCATCCCGCTTGGCAATGGATGCGTTGCTCAACACCGCGTCGTTCGTCATATTGCCCACGACGGGCATGATCACGTTCGGATAGGCCGCGAGAGCTTCCGCGAACGCCATGTCGCTGTCCGGATTATCGCTCGGTTCGCTGAATATGACGTCGAACGCGATTGCTTTCGGAAGGTTCCCTTCCTGGTTCATGTTGGCCAGCAACTGCGCGTATACGGCACGGTCCCACGGGAACTGACCGAGCGCCGCGATCGAATCTTCGTCGATCGTGACGACGACGACCCTAGAATCCGGCGTGCCGTTAGCTACTCTGTCCATATTGAAATCGCCTAGCAAGTTATCGAACTTATATAACGAGTGTGACTGATAGAGATAGTACACCGCCGCCAGCAGAACAATATTCAGTACGATGGCAATGCGCTTAATCTTTTCCTTCAAAGGTGATCCCGCCCGCTCTATGAAAATCGTTCCATTATCCTTTTTATTATAGCCTAGGCAGGAAGATTTTTGTTGAATATTGTCCAAAAAATGACTAACATGACGAGCGTCATGAAAATGGACATAAAAAAGCTCTTCCCTAGGACTTATCGCCTAGGGAAGAGCTTCGCTTAACGCGTTAGCGTTGATCTTACATATTAAACGGAGAGTCCGCTATCTTAATGGAATCGGTAGGGCAGCCGTCCGAAGCGTCTTGAAGATCGTCGTACAGGTTCTCTGGAATTTCGGTATTGCCGTGATTTCCATCGCCGGCATAGATCACTTCTGCAAGACCTTCATCATCATAGTCATAGATGTCAGGTGCCGTTGCGCCGCAAGCGCCGCAAGCAATACAGGTGTCTTTATCTACATAAGTAAATTTGGCCATGGAATAACCTCCTATTATCTAACGACTCTTGCCATAAGTAGTCCATCTACAGTTCAATATAATACAAAACGATGGCGAGATCAAACAAAATTACAGAACGATTCCATCGCTGTCCGGTCTTAATAATCATTCTCATCGCGAGAATGATCTTCGCGCAAAAAGTCTTTCTGAAGCGACGTCCCTCTCCGTTGTTTGTTGCGGATCAAAGACGATGGATCATCCCCCAGCATGCCCGCCGTCAGTACGGCGTTCTCTCCGTATTTGTTCCTTAGTTTATCCATCGCGACGGTCAATTTATCTTGCTTCGGTTGACGTTCGAACGAGAAAAGATCGAGCTGGACCGGCGTGGCACCCTTAAGCGATAACGATTGCAGCGTCACCCCGAGCAACCTCACGGGATTGCCGGGTCTCCAATGGGCGTCCATTAACCGGCATGCCGTCTGATAGACGACCTGCGCATCGTCCGTTGCTTCGGACATCGTCGTCGCCCTTGTGATCGTTCTCATGTCCGGGTCGCGGATCGTAATTTGCACGACCTTGCATATCATGCCCTGATGGCGCAATCTCCTGGTTGTCTGGTCCGCAAGATTGAGTAATACGCGATGGAATTGTTCCCTCTCCATTATATTCGCCGGCAGCGTAGTCGTGTGCCCAACCGATTTAGGCGCTTCGGATATCGGTTCGACCGGCGAGTCGTCTACTCCGTAAGCTGCGCGCTTCATCCAAGCACCATAGACGCCGAACCGTTCCTCCAGCATTCGCTCGTCCGCTGCGGCGAGCTGTCCGATCGTATGGATGTTAAGTCTCTTCAGCTTCTCCGCGGTTTTCCCGCCGACCCCATATAAAGTCTGGCACGGCTTATCCCAAAGCAGCGCCGGTACATCCCGTTTGCGCAGTACGGTGACCGCGTCCGGCTTGCGCATGTCCGACGCCATCTTCGCGAGCAGCTTGTTCGGCGCGATTCCGATCGAACACGGCAGAGAGAGTTCGTCCTTCACCCGGTTGCGAATCGTCTCGGCGATCTCGATAGGCGTGCCGAATTGCGAGCTGCCCGTAATGTCGAGATAACATTCGTCGATCGACACCGGCTCGACGAGCGGCGTATAGTTACCCGCGATTCTCATGAAGCCTTTGCTATAACGGCGATACAAGTCGAAGTCCGGAGCGATTAGAATCAATTCGGGACATAACCCCAGCGCCTGCCGCACGGTCATTCCTGTCCGGATCCCCCGCGCCCGGGCTTCATAGGAGCTGGTGACGAGAATGCCTTTGCGCAGCTCCACGCTGCCCGCGACTGCGGTAGGCTTGCCTTTGTACTTATCGGGTTCCTCGGCGGCATGAACGGAGCAATAGAACGCGTTCATATCAATATGCAGAATGATTCTTCGCTTCGTCTCGCTCATCGCTATCGCCTCCCGATCGCAAGATTCTTTCCCTATGCCGCTATTATACAAACGGATTGAAACCTGCGGCAAATATAGGTCATCGCCCTCTACATTTGGTTCAAGCCATGGTATAATAGTATAACTGTTTTTTAACAAGGAGGCTTTACGGTTACGCATGTCTACTCCCTTATGCATTTTCGATACGACCCTGCGCGACGGCACGCAAGGCGAAGGCATCAGCCTGACTGCGGAAGACAAAGTGAAGATCGCGCTCAAGCTTGACGCGTTGGGCGTCCACTATATCGAAGGCGGCAATCCGGGCAGCAACAGCAAAGACATCGAATTTTTCAGACGCGTCCGCGAGTTGAAGCTGCAATCGAAGCTGACGGCGTTCGGCAGCACGCGCCGCAAGAACATCTCGTGCGAACAGGACGTGAACCTGAAGCACCTGCTCGAATCCGGAGCGCAAGCGGCGACTTTGGTCGGCAAAACATGGGATTTCCATGTACATACGGCTCTTCAGACGACGCTCGAGGAAAACCTGGCGATGATCTATGAATCGCTGGCTTTCATTAACCGCGGCGGAATGGAGGCGCTGTTCGACGCGGAGCACTTCTTCGACGGGTACAAGGCGAATCCCGATTACGCGCTTGCCGCCCTTCAGAAAGCGAAGGAAGCCGGCGCGGCCTGGATCATCCTCTGCGACACGAACGGCGGAACGCTGCCTAACGAAATCGCCGAGATCGTATCCCGCGTAACTTCCGTCATCGATGCGCCGATCGGCATTCACACGCATAACGATTGCGAATTGGCGGTCGCCAACTCCCTTGCCGCCGTCACCGCCGGCGCTCGCCAGATCCAAGGCACCATCAACGGCTACGGAGAACGCTGCGGCAACGCGAACCTGTGCTCGATCCTTCCGACGTTGCAACTTAAGATGGGCTATTCCTGCGTCAGCGACGACCAGCTAAGAATGCTTACGAACGTCGCGCGCTATGTAAGCGAGATTGCCAACGTCAACCTGCCGGTCAACCAGCCTTACGTCGGCAACGCGGCATTCGCCCACAAGGGCGGCATTCACGTATCGGCGATCATGAAGGATTCGAAAACTTACGAGCATATTTCGCCCGATCTGGTCGGTAACAAACAGCGCGTGCTCGTATCGGAGCTTGCGGGACAGAGCAATATTCTGTCCAAAGCGCAGGAGATGGGCCTCGACATGGAATCCGACGGGCTGAAATCCCGCCAAGTGATCGACCGAATCAAAGAGTTGGAACACCAAGGCTATCAGTTCGAAGGCGCCGACGCTTCGCTGGAGCTGCTGCTCAGAGACGCTTCGGGCGTCGCCGAGCCGATGTTCACGGTGGACAATATGAAGATCATCGTCGAGAATTCGAATAAAACGATGAATACCGAAGCGATCGTGAAGCTTACGGTAGGCGGAGAGCAAGTGTACACGGTCGCCGAAGGCAACGGACCGGTCAACGCGCTCGATAACGCGCTCCGCAAAGCGCTCATGCAATTCTATCCCGGCATCCGAGACATTCATCTCACGGACTACAAAGTGCGCGTGCTGGACGAGAAAGACGCGACCGCGGCCAAAGTCCGCGTGCTGATCGAGTCGACCAACTTCAAAGACACTTGGAGCACCGTAGGCGTCTCCTCCAACGTTATCGAGGCGAGCTGGGAAGCTCTCGTAGACAGTATCCGTTATGCGTTGCTCGGCATGGTCAGGGATGAATCCGCGACCGCCGCTCCTCGCGAAGAACTGAGTCTCATCAACCACTAAGTTCTCGCATCGAACCATCGATCCGAACATGAATAAGGCTGTGCCGCAGGCATCGATTGAAGTCGATAGCCGAGGCACAGCCTTTTATCGTTACGATTGAATCGCTTTATCCAAGTATTGCTCCCATTGCTCCCTCTCGATAACCCCTTCGATCCGCTCCAGCACTACGCCGTCCCGATCCAAGATGAAGCTCGTCGGGTAAGAAAATACTTTGTAAAGATCCCCCGCCGCACCCTTCTCGTCGGTCAGTACCGGCATCGTAAAGCCTTGCTCTTTCACGAACACCTTGGCTTCCCTCAGCTTATCGTAGTTCGTCGCGTTGACCGCGTATAACTCGACCTTGCCTTCGTACTTCGCATAAAGCTCGACAAGGTCGGGCGCTTCCGCCTCGCAAGGTCCGCACCAAGCCGCCCAGAAGTTGATGATCGTTACTTTGTCGCTTGGGCCTCCGACGTCGTATGATGTCGTTCCGTCAAGCGACGAAAGGCTGAACGATGGCGCCCTGGCGCCTTTCTTAGGCGCTTCCGCCAATTGGGATACGGCATCTTGTACACCATCTAGGTCTTCGCGGGCATCCGCCGTGTTCTTATCTTTATCGAGGTTCATCACGACCACGCCGACAACGGTGGCAAGCAAGAGCGCCAATATTACGATATTCCTCTTCAAATCGGTACATCCCCGTTTCTCGTCATTCTGATTGCCCTTATCATACCCCATTCACGGTTATTGTTCCAACCGTTGTCACTGAACTGTAACGACTTTCCTCCTACCTGGCAACTGCATACCCGCCCCTCCTCAGGGGCAAATTAGCTTTGTTCTACATCCGATAACGATCACCAGCGTTAGGAGGAACGGATCGCCCCATGTCCGCAACCAAATCGAGATCCAGGCTCACCGTCACGTTCACTAGCGACATTGCTCCATCCGAGGCACGGGCGAAATCCGGAGGCGGAGACAAAGCCAAAGGCGGCCGTAAAAGCAAGGTGTGGGAATATGTCGCGCTCGCGACAGTTCCGCTCGTTCTGGTGCTCGGCAACTCGATGCTCGTGCCGGTTCTGCCGACTTTGCAGCGAGAGCTGAGCATTTCCAAATTCCAGAGCAGCTTGGTCATCAGCTTGTTTTCCGTATGCGCCGCGATCATCATTCCTTTCGCCGGCTACTTGTCGGACCGATTTAGCCGTAAAGCGGTCATCATTCCGTCGTTGATCATTTACGGCGGCGCGGGAATATTAGCCGGCTTCGGCGCAATCTGGGATTCTTATGGCGTGTTGATCGGCGCACGCGCGCTTCAGGGGATCGGCGCCGCCGGCACGGCTCCGATCGCGATGGCGCTCGTCGGCGATATGTACAAAGACGGCGAAGAGAGCCAGGCGCTCGGATTGATCGAAGCGTCCAACGGGGCGGGCAAAGTCGTCAGCCCGATCCTCGGCTCGTTGCTTGCGATTATCGTCTGGTACGCCGCTTTTTTCGCTTTCCCTGCCTTTTGCGCCCTATCGCTATTGGCCATCCTTTTTCTGATCAAGGAACCGAAACGTCAACAAGAACCTCAGCCGATCCGCCAATACATTCAGTCGATTAAGAAGGTGTTCGCCAAACACGGGCGATGGATGATCTCGTCTTTCTTCAGCGGAGCGATGGCTTTGTTCATCCTGTTCGGGGTCCTCTTCTTCCTGTCGAACATCCTCGAGGAAGCTCCTTATAAGATTGACGGCGTTCGCAAAGGCTTCATTCTGGCTATCCCGCTGTTCGGAATGGTCACTACGGCTTACATTACGGGTACCGTCATCCGCAAGAACGGCGTCCTGATCCGCTGGCTCATGAACATCGGTCTTGTGCTGATGGTCGTCTCTTTGGCGCTATCGATATGGTTTAATAAAAATATCTACGTATTCATCGGCTTGCTTACGGTCAGCAGCATCGGCACGGGCTTGCTCTTGCCTTGCCTGAATACGATGATTACCGGCGCCGTTGAGAAGTCCGAGCGCGGCATGATCACTTCGCTGTATAGCAGCCTGCGATTTTTCGGCGTGGCGTTCGGTCCGCCTTTGTTCGGCTGGCTCATGAGCATCTCGCACCGTGCGGTGTTCATGACCGTATCGATTCTGTCCCTAATCGCGCTCGGCCTCGTCTTTTTCCTCGTGAAGCCAGGTAAACAAGTTCAATAAGTCTCAGTTATTGCCTATCCTCCCCCATTCGCGCATACTAACGTCGAAGGGGGATAGCGTTATATGTCCTGCGCAATTATCGTCAAGCTTGCGACCCGTTTGCGGGAAGAACTCATCGATGCCTGCCGCCGCCGGCTTCCGAATGAAGCTTGCGGCGTCATCTATGGTTATCGGACCGCGGGCGAGCTGATTCCCGATGGATTCGCGTTGATCCGCAACGTTGCACCGAGCGCCGAAGACTCCTTCGCATTCGATCCCGACGAATGGATCGAAGTTTGCTACGAAGCGCAAAAAAACCAACGACTGATCGTTGGCGTGTTTCATTCCCATCCAGTCGGCGCTAACTCGCCCAGCAGACGAGACGAGCAGTCGCTCGTTCCTTGGGAATCGTATTGGATTGTCGGATTCTCCGAATCGAAAGGCGACGTTGCCGTCTACCGGCACACCGAGCAAGGCTGGATTTCGTTGTCGTTAGTGCCGGCTTAAATAGGCGTATAACTCCCCGAGCGTCGTCACTTGGCGGTTCTTGATCATCTTGAGAAACTGGAAGTACAGCTTCGCCGTCATGATCGAATCGTGCAACGCATGATGTCTCGTCGTTACCTCGACGCCGAACCGTTCAAGCAGATCGTCTAAGCCGTAATGGATTTGCTTCGGTTCCAGCCACTTGGCGATCATCATCGTGTCGACGACCCGGTGCGTCAGATTCACCTTGGACGTACGCCACAACGCCGAATTCAGGAATTGCTTGTCATGCCCGCTGCCGTGGCAGATCATGACTCTCTTGCCTACGAAGTCCATGAAGTCGTGCAAGCTTTGCATAAGATCGGGCGCCTTCTGTACCATCTCGTTCGTAATGCCCGTTAATTCGGTTATATGTTTAGGGATTTTGCGCTTCGGATTGACGAGCTGGTAGAACGGCTCCGCGTCTTCGAACCGATCTCCTCGGATAATGACGCCCCCGATCGAGATAATCTCGTCTCCGTTGTACGGATTGAACCCCGTCGTCTCCAGATCGAACACGACCGCTCCCATCTCTGACAGTTGCAGCTCCAGCGAGTTCTCCTTGCGCTGATCGCGCGACATCGAACGAATGAACGCCATTTGCTGCGCATTGGACATACCCAGCATCGACGCGATCGCCGGCGTCAATCCACCCGTTTTATAGAGATTCCACATTCTCCCCATCGTATTCGGGGTTTTGGGTGGTTCCTTCATTCCTTTCACCTCCCGCCGAAGCGGCCATTCATCTCTCGTTCAACCTTTCGTTGATAATATTTACCCGTCTTGAGCGCCTTCTTAAGCGGGCCTACAAGCTCTTTCGTGAGCCTTGCCCTTGAAATTTTACCCGTGTTGACCATATGCCCGTCTTCGCTGGAGACCGTGGCGAGCAGCCGCAATCTCAGGAAGAACGAGAACGCTTGTGAGGCGTTCTCCGCCTCTCCGATCGTCAGCACGCCCGCGTGCTGCAGGGCGGAAATCCGACGTAACGTGCTCGTCTCGCGAATTCCGCTGCCGAGCGCCATCAGGCGGAATGCGTTAACCATCGGAATATATGCGCCATACTTAATGTCGAGGCTTCCCGCGTCGTCTCCGTATCTCTCCCGGAGCAGCTGTCCGAAGACTCCGAGCAACACTTTGTGCCGGAGCGTGTTATCGAGCATTCTACGAGCGATGACCGGATTGCCGAGCATGTCGTTAAAAAAGCGATCCTTCAATCGCTCTCCTAACGATAAGTTACCGGAGATCGGACGACCGTCCGCGGCAATGAGCAAATATCGAACGTTCTCCCAGTTCGGCTCGGAGAACCAACGATCGATTCGACTTTCCCACTCCGACAAAGACAGGCACCAATCGGCATTCGACGCGATGACGTTGCCTTCGCACGGGGGATATCCGATCGTAACCAAGGAACGAACGATAATCGCGGCTAATTGCGCAAAATAGTCCCGACAAGCTTCCACCTGCCCGTCGTTCACCGGATCGGCGTAGACGAGACCGCTGTCTTGATCGCTGTTCAGGGTTTGTTCGGAGCGTCCTCCGCTGCCGAACAATAGATACGCGTAAGGCACGGGAGGGGCGCCATGCCCCAACCGTGCCATCTCTACCTCCGCAAGCTCGATCGTTCTTGCGATCAACGCGTCGTGTAAATCATTCAAAACATCGACTACCGAATGGATCGGAGAGGAGACGATCTCCGCCGACAATCGGCTTTGCTCCGACTCCCGTATGGTCGCGAGCCGCTCAAGACTGTCGGCTACGGCGATCTTGCGCAACCGCTTCTCCCGCTGGGGATTAGACATGCGGCTTATGCCCTCCTGTAAGGTCGCCGGTAATAGAGGATCAGATTAGACCGACGTGCCAACTTTTTTCATTTGCTCCGGATAACCGTAGTTGCCATGTTCGCTGAGGTCGAGACCGATGATCTCTTGCTCTTCCGTCACGCGGAAACCGATCGCTTTCTTCACGACCCACAGGACGATGAAGGAAGCCGCGAACGCGAACGCGCCGCATACGACTACGGATTCGAATTGAACCCACAATTGCTCTCCGCCGCCGTAGAACAAGCCCGGTTTACCTACGCCTCTGCCGACCAATTCTTCCGTTGCGAATAGACCATTCGACAACGTGCCCCAAACTCCTGCCGCGCCATGCACGGACAAAGCGAAGATCGGATCGTCTACTTTGATTTTCTCGAAGAAGATCGAGCTGAAGAATACGAGAACGCCTGCTACGAGACCGATAACGACCGCTGCCCACGGTTCTACGTAAGCACAAGATGCGGTAATCGCGACGAGACCTGCGAGAGCGCCGTTCAACATCGCCGTAATGTCGGCTTTACCTTTCACGAGCCAAGAGATCAGAAGCGCTGCAACCGCGCCGCCTGCGGCACCCAATTGCGTGTTGAATGCAACGTATCCGAAGAAGCCGTCGCCGACCGCGAGCGCGCTGCCTGCGTTAAATCCGAACCAACCGACCCACAGCAGCAATACGGCGAGTGCCGTGAACACTTGGTTGTGGCCGAGAATTTCGTTGGCGGAGCCGTCTTTGTTGAACTTGCCGATCCGCGGTTTCAGCAGGATCGTAGCCGCGAACGCAGCCATAGCGCCCGTCAAGTGAACGACCGTGGAACCGGCATAGTCTTGCGCGCCGTCCGTAGCGAGCCAGCCGCCGCCCCAGATCCAGTGAGCGATAATCGGATAGATGACTGCCGTGAAAATAACCGTAAAGATCAAGTAAGCGGACAATTTCGCGCGTTCGGCAAAACCGCCCCAAGCGATCGAGAGAGATACAGCCGCGAATGCGAGCTGGAATACGAAGAAGATCGATGATGGATAACCTTCGCCATCCCCCGCTGCTAAGCTAGGTTCGAAGAAGAAGTTGCCGATGCCGATGAACTTGTTCAACGAATCGCTTGCTTCCGTACCGAAGGCGAATCCATAGCCGACTGCCCAGTAGATCAGCGAGCAAAGACCTAACGTAAAGATTGTCTTGCCAGCTACGTGGCCAGCGTTCTTCATCCGAGTAGAGCCGGATTCCAGCAAGATAAATCCGCCTTGCATGAGCAGTACGAGCACCCCTGCGACCATAACCCAGATGGCATTCAGCCCCATGTCCAGCTGAGCCGCGGACGGATCATCCGCGAAAGCTAACGTTGGAAATAGGACCAGTAGTGCTCCGATAGCTAGCAAACTTTTTTTGATCACGACAACCACTCCCCGAATGTTAAGTTACATCACATAATAAGAAAGACTTATTGTCATTATAGGTTGAACTTCACCATTTGACAATACATTATTTGCGATTTCTTTAATGGATTATGCCAAAAATCTAACATTACGTATAGGAGAGGGCTTTAATGTTAGGATTTTGACCGGATAACAAGCCTTTCAACACGTCCGCCCTCGGAGATTTTGACGACAGCACCTCCTATATATACATTACGTTTCTGTGCGTCGGCCATTTGTGTTAGTTTATATGTCATTGAGGTAGAAAATGACTACGAATCCGCTATTCGCCTATAAGCATAACGTTTGACTGTATGGTTCGCGTTTGAGTATGATAGGGGTAGGATCGAAGCCGAATATCAGGAAGGAATGGTGAACGCCATGCGCAACGGAACGGTTAACGCTCCACGCCTGTACCGGATCGGCGAACTATCCGTCTTGTCCGGTATCAGCGCCAGAACGATCGACTATTATACGGGGCTGGGTCTGCTGTCTCCTAGCAAACGTTCGGCAGGCAATTATCGGTTATACGATGATGAAACTTTATCGCGCATCCGCCGTATTGAACAATTGAAGGCGCAGAAGTTTACTTTAGAGGAGATTAAGGAACAATTCGCTTCGCTCGATCGAGTCACGCATGACGAAGAAGTGAACCGTAAGCTTACGGAGCTGCAGACGCACCTTACTCAGCTCGAACGGGAAGTCAAGGAGCTCGAACCGGTGCTCGACCAGCTGAAGCCGCAACAAGCCAAACGCCTCTTCCGCGCGATCACGCCGCAGACGGCGGCTTGCGTAGAAGCCCTTCTTCTCCTGCTCGGGAAAAGCAATTTCATGTAACGCGCCTATCCTAAGCATCCATATGCTGCAACTAGATTGATGGAGGGATACTCACAGATGTTTTTTCACCCGATGGATTTTCTGATCATTATCGCATTCCTGTTGTCGCTCTGGGCGCAATTCCGGGTTAAAGGAACGTTCAACAGCTGGGCGGGAGTGCAGACGAGAAGCGGATTGACCGGGTACGAAGCCGCTCGCCGCATGCTGGACCGCAACGGTCTTCATGATGTTCCGATCGAACCGGTCCAAGGCAGCCTGACAGATCATTACGACCCGATCCAACGCGTCGTGCGCCTATCCGAACCGGTCTATTACGAGAACTCGATCTCGGCCGTCTCGGTCGCCTGCCACGAAGTCGGACATGCGATCCAGCACGCGCACAGTTACCCGATGCTGACGCTTCGCCACCGGATGTTCCCGCTCGTAAGATTCGCTTCGGGAATCGCTCCATTCTTGCTGATCGCAGGCTTCCTGTTCCACGCCATGAACCTGGTCGGCATCGGGATCATCTTCTTCTCGGCCGCGGTAGCTTTTCAGTTGGTTACGTTGCCAGTCGAGTTCAATGCCAGTTCCAGAGCCCGCGACATCATGATCTCGGAAGGTTTCATCGCTCAAGACGAAGAACGAGGCGTCGCGAAGGTGCTTAACGCCGCCGCGCTGACCTACGTCGCTGCCGCGCTCATCTCCTTGCTCGAGCTTATCAAGTACATCATGATCTTCACGCAGAACCGCGAAGAATAAGGAATAGGAAGAAAGGCGTTCCCGCAAAGTCGGGAACGCCTTTCTTTATGATTTGGTTCTATATTGATCGAAGAACTCGATCAGGAACGTGTGGAACATCTGGACGACGAGAGGCATCTTCTCGCCGGAACGACGAATGAGCGCGATCGAGCGTTTCACTTCTGGCTCGCTGATTTTGACGACGGCCGGCATCATCGAGCTTGTCTTATACATCGCGAGCTCGGGCAGCACACTCACTCCCATCCCCGCGGCGACCAATCCTCGGATCGTGTCCGTCTCCTCCCCCTCGAAAGCGATCTTCGGAGTAAACCCGGCTTCCCGACAAGCTTCCTGCACGATCGGCCTAAGCGAGTATCCCGGACTGAACAGCACGAAGTTATCTTCCTTCAGCTCGCCGAGCTTGATGGAGTCTTCCATCGCCAGCCGATGATTCGCCGGCAAGATGGCGAACAGCTCTTCGGTCAGGACGACTTCGCCCGTCACTTGATCGTTCTTCTCCGGATACGGGGAGATAAAGGCGAGATCGACCTCCGCATCGATGACGTCCCGGATTAGCGAAGGATACATCCCTTGCCTGAATTTGAACTTCACGTTCGGGTGCAGCTTACGGAATGAAGCAACAACTTGTGGAATAAGCTGAATACCTAGGCTATGCGGAAACCCCAGACGAATTTCCCCGACCTCGGGGTCGAGAAACTCATGGATTTCCGTCACCGCACGTTCTAAGTCCGCGAGCAAGCCTTCTGCTCTCTTGAGGAACAATTGGCCCACCGGCGTCAGTTGTACGTTGCGCCCGCGCTGCATGAACAAGCGCACGCCCAGTTCTTCCTCCAGCCGATGAATTTGACGGCTGACGGCCGATTGCGCGACATGAAGCTCTTCCGCCGCTTTGGTCACGTGCTGCATGCGAGCGACATGCACGAAATATTGCAGCTGCCTAAGTTCCACGACAAAGTGCCTCCCCTATATGTGCCACGACGCTAAATTCCAATCATTGGACAACGGTGTTCGTTAAAGATTATAATGATTACGGCAACCCTTATCAATGAAGGAGGAACAAATTCATGTCTCAAGAACGCTCCGCCACGCTTAAAGGCAATCCGATTACTCTCGTAGGTCCTCAGTTGGCTCCCGGCAATGCAGCGCCGGACTTCACGTTGAACAAAAACTTGCTGGAGACCGCTTCGCTTAAAGATTTCGCAGGCAAAGTCAAGCTCATCAGCGTCGTTCCTTCGCTCGACACGGGTGTCTGCGACGCGCAAACCCGCCGCTTCAACGAAGAAGCTTCGAAGCTCGGCGATAACGTCGTCATCATTACCGTCAGCGCGGATCTCCCGTTCGCGCAAGCCCGCTGGTGCGGCGCTGCCGGCGTAGATCGCGTCGTTACGTTGTCCGACTACAAAGACAACACCTTCGCGAAAGCTTATGGCGTATTCATTAAAGAACTGCACTTGGACATGAGATCGATCTTCGTCCTCGATCGCAACGACCAAATCACCTACGTGGAAGTGCTTGGCGAGATGACCGAGCATCCGAACTACGAAGCAGCGATTGCCGCAGTCAAAGCGCTGATCTAACTTCTTCCATACACACAACAAAAGCGAGGGATGGCCAAGCGCCTTCCTCGCTTTTTCTATTCTTTATGAGGTCTTGTAAGATGCAAGTTTGCGATCCAGAACGCTATAAATTTCTTGGATGATTCGATAGTTCGCTCCTAGATCGCCAAGCGATCCACGGGAAGCGGAATAAATATCGACCGCCGTGCTGCCAGGGCTTGTACCGACGACCTGTATCTTGATATCCATCGTACGACCGACGGCCGTCTTCTTCTCCATCACGATCTCGCCGACGTTCTGCACTTCGTGAAGAACTTTGTATCCCTTCATCTTCTTCAGTATCGAGCTGACTTCTTCCCAAGCGCGGTCTTTAGAAAGCCGATAATAATGAGATTTGAGCTTCGGGTCTTTCGCTCGATCGCTCGTATGTTCGTGGCTTCGGATCAATCCGATCAGCACTCGCTTCAGCAAAGCTCTCTCTCCCTCCGGGTGCCTTTGGCGCTATCATCTATCTTACCACGCCAATCCCGGCGATTAAAGAGTAAGCTTAGAAAAACCCGCTTTGCCGTCCGGCGTGCATGTTTCTGAACCTGCTTTGGCAGGTGGGTGCGCGCAGCGCCTGCATTTGACTACCCGTTTCGGGGGCGTGTCAGCCGCAGCGCAATGTAGGGCTCCCGGGAAACAAACATTGGTTCAAAACAATAAGCACCGTAACGCACATCGCAGGAATAGCTCCATTATAGAACAGGCGGTTAGGTAAGCGCAAACGGAATTGCCTTCCTGCAAGCAGGTCGGATATCCGTCCGAGTCGAGATGATTCAAGATCTAAAGGCTTTCGTTAAGTAACTTAGGCTTGTTTGCCGTCTTCTTGATCTTCCTCGGATTGTTCCGCATTGGCGGCCTCGAGCGATTCTTTAAGCGTCATCATCTTCTGCATGATCAAGTTAAAGTTGTAGAATGTATATACCGCGATAATGCTTCCGAAGAAGAATGGAATCAGGAACGTCCATTTGATGCTTAAGTACAGAACGACAGCCGTCCCGATCGCCATCATGATCGAGCGCAAAGGCCGGCCGATCGTCAAGATCAGCGCGTTCTTCAGTAACTGGAACGTCTTCATATGGAAATGAGACAAGAGCGAGAAAAAGTGCAGCAAAGAAATCAACAGCAACGCCATGAGCAGTAGGAACAGGTACGCGACAAAGCCAAAGCCATCGATCTGGTTTAGATAAACCCGGTAATCGATAATCATGATCGCGAACAACAGCGCGTAGAAAATACCGCCGATCATCGCTTGGACGTAATTCTGCTTATAGTTTCTGAAGAACGTCTTGAACAGAGGAACGTCCGTATCGCCTAAAACCCATTTCCGGGCGACCGAGAACAAAGCCGAGGTCGCCGGAAACAGGGTGAAAGGAGATATAACCGCGAGTATGATTACGCCGGATTGAAACGTGGCAAGCAACTCATCGTTCGTTTCCGTTAGTTGCATGCCACGAAACGTGACCAGCGTGAAATACCAAAACGGCAAAGACGTAACCAACCACAGTACGTTCGTGACCGACAGCCGCATGACCCATTCGGACAGCCGGTAAAAGCCGCCCATCATGCCCCGCATCTCCATGGGGTTTCCTCCCTGATGACAAACGTCGAATAGCTTAGATGTTTACGAAGTCCTCGCTGTGCGATCTGCTTGGTCTTGGCTCGTCGCGACGCTCCGTGCGCGGACCGCGATAGCCTTCGCCGCTGCGGCCGCTGTTGCTGCCGTTATACGGCTTGCGTCCGCCGTAGCTGGATCCGCGGGAGTCTCCGCGTCCTTGCCCTTGACGCCAAGAGCCTTGACCGCCGCCTTGTCCGCCACGGTAACCGCCGCCGCTGGATCCGCCGCGATAGCCGCCGCCGGATCCGCCGCGCCCGCCGTCGAACTTGCGTTTCTTACCACGGATAGGGTCCTCAGGCGTCAACTCGATGTTAACGTCTTTCTTATCGCCGGTAAGCAGCTTCATAGCCGCCGCAAGCAATTGAACCGAATCGTACTGCTCAAGCAGTTGCATCGCAACCCATTTGAAGGCTGCAACGTCTTCTTCGCCGCTGACGGTTTCGATAATGCGTTCCGCCATCAGCTTCTGCTTGCCTTCCATCGCTTCAGACATCGTAGGCAATGGTTTCTTGGCAATCCGATGACGCGTAATTTTCTCGATGAAATGCAGGTGATCCGTCTCGCGCGGCGTTACGAACGACCAGGAAGTGCCTTCCTTGCCCGCGCGTCCCGTACGGCCGATCCGGTGAACATAGCTTTCTGGATCTTGCGGAAGGTCGAAGTTAATAACGTGCGTGACGCCAGATACGTCGAGACCGCGCGCCGCGACGTCCGTCGCAACCAGCACGTCGATGCTGCCGTCGCGGAACTTGCGCATAACCGTATCCCGTTGGTTCTGGGACAGGTCGCCGTGCAAGCCGTCGCACGCGTAACCGCGCTTCATGAGTGCTTCAGACAATTCCGCTACGCGGCGTTTCGTACGTCCGAAAATAATGGCGAGCTCAGGCGGTTCCATGTCAAGCAACCTGCATAGCCCGTCGAATTTCATCCGTTCTTGTACTTCAACGTAAAATTGCTGAATCAATGGAGCGCTGACTTGCTTCGGAATGACCGAGATGTGCTCAGGATTACGCAGGAACTGCTGTGCCAATCTTTGGATGTTCGTCGGCATCGTAGCCGAGAACAGCAACGTCTGGCGTTCTTCGGGCACGAGCTTCAGAATCGATTGGATGTCATCCATGAAGCCCATGTCGAGCATTTCGTCCGCTTCGTCTAGAACGACCGTGCGTACGTCGTCCAACCGGATCGTCTTACGATTGATGTGATCGAGCAACCGACCCGGTGTACCGATGATAATCTGCGGCTTCCGCTTCAGCGAACGGATTTGACGCGAGATGTCTTGACCGCCATATATAGCCAAAGAACGAATGCCTTTGAATCGTCCTAGTTTCTCGATTTCCTCTGCGACTTGAATCGCCAATTCGCGCGTAGGCGCCATAATCAACGAGACGATTCTGTCTTCATTAGTTGCAATGCGGCTAATAAGCGGTATTCCGAATGCTGCTGTCTTGCCTGTACCCGTCTGAGCCTGACCGATCATATCCCTGCCGGAAATAGCGACAGGAATGGCTTTCGCTTGAATCGGAGTCGCCTCTTCAAACCCCATCTCCGAGATGGCTTGAAGAACGTCCGGCTCCAACCCAAATTCTGCAAATGTACTCAAATTCTCTTAACTCCTTCTGTATTGGGCCTTCAACTTACGGCTTCCAAAAAGATAATCAGTTCATTATAGCACAAACCTGTTTGTAAACTCCAGCATGAGGAAACGGGTACCCGTTTTTTTCGCATGTTCGTCCGATCGCGGGAAACCCTATTACCAATCCCGTAACGAAATGCCAGCGCCTACGACAGGAGTGCATACCATGAAAAGATTCGCCTTAATCGGGCCCGTAGTATGGATGATACTAAGCTCTGCGGCGGTTGCCTGCGGGTTCCAATGGCTCCTGATCCCCGAGGAACTTCTCAGCAGCGGCGTATCCGGCGTGGCCATGATCATCGGCTACGTGAGCGGCTGGAATATCGGGTGGATGTATTTTGCCCTGAACTTGCCGATTTTGTTCTGGGGATATCGCGTCTTAGGACGCCGGTTCGTCGGACTCAGCATGGTATCGGTCGCGACCACCGTCGTGTTCATGCAGGTCGTGCCGGAGCTCGACATTACGAAGGGAGATCGGCTGCTCGGAGCGGTGTTCGGAGGCGTGCTCGTCGGGCTTGGAACCGCCGCGTCGCTGCGTTACGGCGGATCGACCGGCGGCTTCGACATCGTAGCCTCCATCGTTTCCCGATATAAAGATGTGCCTTTGGGATTGCTCGTAATCGGGCTGAATACGTTCGTCGTCGCCGCGCTTGGTTTTGTGCTGGACGATTGGAAAGCCGCTTTATATTCTATGCTGTCGATCTACCTAACGGGAAGAGTTGTTGATATCGTCCATACTCCCCATCGCAAAATAACCGCATTCATCGTATCCCATAAGTCCGACGAGCTGGCCAAGCGGTTAATGTCCATCCCGAGAGGGGTAACCATTATCGAGACTCGGGGCGCTTACACAAGCGAAAGCCGCAATATGCTGATGACCGTAACGACGAGATACGAGCTTGCCGAATTGCGAAAAATTATTATGGAGGTCGATAAACGGGCCTTCGTGAACGTTGTCCAGACGATTGACGTCATCGGTGAATTCCGGCGTAGGACAAACTAGCCAAAATAATCGCGCCATATTCGCTAATAATCTTCAAAATACTACAAAATACCTGTGTCTCCCCCCTCGAAACTCGTTTATAATCGGGTTAGAGCGCTTATAGGGAGAGATATTATGGATATTTTATTGGCATTGTTCCTACTGCTAAACTCGGCTTCAGACAACGGACAGCAACAAGATCATTCGGCAATCGGCAAGTTATGGAACACGGTTAAGCTCACCCTATCTCACGATACCTCGACACCGCAAGGCAACGCGCAAAGCGGAAGCGCGAACGACCCGTCGCAACCGGCTGACCCGGGCTCCCCTGTCGATCCTCATGCGGACCCTCAGAAAGACGCGCCTAAAATCAAGGGCGTCTATGTGACCGCTTACAGCGCCGGCGGCGAACGTTTCGCCAAGCTGCTACAACTGGTAGACTCGACCGACCTCAATAGCATGGTCATCGACATTAAAGACGACACGGGCTTCATCACTTATAAAACCGAGAACGAGACGCTGCAGAAACTCGGCGAACCTAAACCGTTCATTAAAGACATCGACAAGCTCATGGCAACGCTCAAGGAGCACGACGTGTATCCGATCGCGCGCGTCGTCGTGTTCAAGGACACCATTCTCGCCAAGAAGCATCCGGAGTTCTCGTACGTGCAAAAAGACGGCAAAGTGTGGCAAAACGGCAACGGCGATAAATTTGTTAACCCATACGTCAAAGAGGTTTGGGACTACAACATTGAAATCGCGAAGGAAGCAGCTAAGAAGGGCTTCAAGGAAATCCAATTCGATTACGTCCGATTCCCGGAAGGCTTCGAGAAGAAGGCGGACTCGCTTAAGTACTCCAAAACCGACCAAAGCCGCGTAGACATCGTAGCCGGCTTCGTCGAATACGCGAAGCAGCAGCTTGCTCCTCTCGGCGTCAGGGTATCGGTCGATATTTTCGGATATGCGGCTTCGGTACCGGCTGCGGAAGGCATCGGGCAAGACTTCGTCAAGATCTCCAGCAACGTCGACGTCATCTCCCCGATGGTATATCCAAGCCATTACAGCACGGGCTGGTTCAAGCAGAAGGATCCGGACAAAGCGCCGTACGAGACGATCAAAGGCGCGATGCTCGATACGCATAAGAAGCTCGATCCGTTGGGAGAAGCGCAGCCGATCATTCGGCCGTGGATCCAGGACTTCACCGCCAAGTGGCTCGGCGCTGGGCACTACACCAAGTACGGCGCGGCGGAAGTCGAAGCGCAGATCAATGCGCTCCGCGACACCGGCATCGACGAATTCCTTCTCTGGAACGCAGGCAACACCTACTCCACCGGCGTTAAATATTAATGCACTCATACGATTATTCCAAGGCCGTCCCTTAGGGGGCGGCCTTGTTGCGTGCGGGACAGTTTGACCTGCAGCGGTCTCTCAGAACGCTACAGCAGCGGATTGGCGGATGATGGTGCTACAACGGTCTCTCAGATCGTTACAGCGGCGGTTCTCCGAAAGTTGGTGCTGCAGCGATCTCTCAGACCGTTACAGCGGCGGTTCTCCGAAAGTCGGTGCTGCAGCGGTCTCTTGGACCGTTACAGCGGCGGTTCTCCGGAAGTTCGCTGCAGCGGTCTCTCAGACCGTTACAGCGGCGGTTCTCCGGAAGTTGGTGCTGCAGCGGTCTCTTGGACCGTTACAGCGGCGGTTCTCCGGAAGTTGGTGCTGCAACGGTCATTCGGACCGTTACAGCGGTGGTTCTCCGAAAGTCGGTGCTGCAGCGGTCTCTCAGACCGTTACAGCGGCGGTTCTCCGGAAGTTCATGCTACAGCGGTCTCTTGGACCGTTACAGAGGTGGTTCTCCGAAAGTTGGTGCTACAACGGTCTTTCAGACCGTAACAGCGGCGGGCTGGCTTAAGTTTGTCTGTAGCGGTACCTCGTGCCGTTAACGATAAAAGGGCTGTTGTCCCGGTCATGGCGACCGGGCAACAGCCCTTCTTGAATTAGAATGTGATCGATAATGGAAAGAGCAAAGTTTACTCGATCACCGTTTCCCCGCGAAGTATGGTTCCCCTAGCGCGCCTGGCGCTTTGGAGCGGCCTACTGCGCCTACGAGCACGAGGATCGTCAGCACGTACGGCAGCATGTAGATGAACTCCGGCGGGATGTCACGCGACCAATCGAACAGTTGCAGAATGTTGTTGATCGATTGCGCGAAACCGAAGAAGATCGCCGCGCCCATCGCGCCGAGCGGATTCCACTTACCGAAGATGACCGCCGCAAGCGCGATAAAGCCTTGACCGGAGATCGTGTTATGCGAGAAGCTGCCCGTCGTCGTGAGCGCGATCGTCGCGCCGCCGAAGCCGGCAAGAAGGCCGCTTAGCAGCACGGCGGTATAACGCATGCGCAGCACTTTGATGCCGACCGTGTCCGCGGCGCTCGGGTGCTCGCCAACCGCGCGCAGACGAAGGCCGAACGGCGTCTTGTACAGCACGTAGTAAATGACGGCGACTAGAACGAACGCCACGTAAGTCGTCGGGTAAGCATTGAACAATCCTTCCCCGATAACCGGAATATCGGATAGCAGCGGAATCGCCACCTTGTGGAACGTCTCGTTCACGAGGCTAGTCTCGCCTGCTCCTTCGAACAGTTGCTTAACCAAATACACGGTCGAGCCCGCAGCGATAAAGTTGATCACGATGCCGCTAACGACCTGATCCGCGCGGAACGTAATCGTCGCCACCGCATGGATCAGCGCGAACAGCACGCCGAACAGTCCGCCAGCGAGAAGTCCGACCCAAGGCGTTAAAGCGCCGAAGCCTGCTTCCTGCGCATGGTAGGCGGATACAGCCGAAGCGAACGCGCCAGCGGTCATTAAGCCTTCGAGGCCGATATTCACGACCCCGGAACGTTCGGACAGGATGCCGCCAAGCGCGGTCAGAATAAGAGCCGTAGAGAAAACCAAGGCGGTGTTTAGCATATTTCCGATCGTAACCAGATCCATCTAAGCCACCTCGCCTTTGTTTTTACGGAGTCTAAGCTGCTTAAGAACCCAGCGGATAATGCCTGGCGCCGCAACGAAGAAAATAACCGATCCGATTACGATGCGGATAATTTCCGGCGGTACGTCGGCGCCGAAGCTCATGCCTGCTGCCCCATAAGATAAAGTGCCGAACAGGATCGCGCCGAACAGGACGCCGAGCGGCGTATTGCCGCCGAGCAACGCTACCGCGATGCCGTCGAAGCCGTGCCCGGTATGCCCCGCGGAAATCGGCTGGTTCAGGAACACGCCGAGCAATTGGAATACCCCTGCGAGACCTGCAAGCGCGCCAGAGATGAACATCGCCTTGACGACGCCTTTGTTCACGTTGATGCCCGCGTATTTAGCCGCATCCGGGTTGAAGCCCACTACGCGCAGCTCGTAGCCTGATTTCGTGCGCCACAAATATACGTAGACGAAAATAACCGCCAATATCGCGAAGAACATCCCCCAGTGGATCCGAGCGTTGTCCATCGCGCGAGAAAGCCAACCGATGGTGACTGCAGCAGATTCGTCCACGAAATATGAACGTCCTTTGCCCGTCTCGAGCAGGAACGTATTCACGAGATAGTTCCCGAGATGAAGCGCCATCCAGTTCAGCATGATGGTCGTAATGACCTCGTTAACGCCGCGGGCCGCTTTCAGATAACCCGCGATCATCCCCCAGAAGCCGCCGCACAGCGCCCCGACGATAATCGCAAGAGGGGCATGAATAAACCATGGCGCATGTACTTGCACGCCAATGATCGTCGCGCCGGTCATTCCGATAATGTATTGGCCTTCCGCTCCGATGTTGAACAAACCCGTACGAAACGCGAACGCAACCGATAAGCCAGTGAAGATGAGCGGCGTAATCGCGGTCAACGTCTCCCCGAAGTCATAAGGGTTACCGAATACTTTCTTCAGTAAGGAACGGTATGCCAGAATCGGGTCATAGCCGCCTAACAGCATGATAATAGCGCCGACGATGAGTCCGAGCACGATGGCGACGAGAGGTACGACCGCGGAGTCTTTCGTGAATACTTTGATCAGTTTATTCACGAGTTTCACCTCCTTGCGGGACTTTGAAGTCTGTCATCATTAAGCCAAGCTCCTCGTCGTTCGTCTTCGCCGGGTCAACTTCGCCGACGATTCTGCCTTCGTACATAACGGCGATCCGGTCGGAAAGCTGCATAATTTCGTCCAGCTCGAAAGAGATAAGAAGCACGGCTTTACCCATGTTCCGCTGCTCGACGAGACGCTTATGAATAAACTCGATCGCGCCTACGTCCAGCCCGCGCGTCGGCTGCGCGGCAATGAGAATTTCCGGGTTTTTGTCGACTTCCCTGGCAATGATCGCCTTCTGTTGGTTCCCCCCGGATAGCGCGCGAGCAGGCGTATGTATGCTCGGAGTCCGGACGTCGAACTCGGCGATCAGACGCTTCGCATGCTCATCGATCGCGTCGTAATCCAGGAAGCCGCCTTTATTGAATTGCGGCAAGTAGTACGTCTCCAGCACCATATTCTCCCGCATCGGGAAATCGAGCACGAGCCCGTGTTTATGCCTATCTTCCGGGATGAGCGATATGCCCGCCTCCGATAGCTTGCGCGTCTTCGCGCCTGCCATCTCGGTCCCGAGCACCTTCAGCGATCCGCTCTCGATCGATCGCAATCCGGTAATCGCTTCGATCAGCTCGCTTTGCCCGTTGCCTTCAACGCCTGCGATGCCCAGAATTTCGCCGCGCCTTAAGATGAAAGACGTCTCGTTCAGCGCCCTTAATCCTTGGCGGCCATTCACGACGAGTTTATCCAATTCAAGCACGGGCTCGCCAAGCACGGCGCTCTTTTTATCCAGCTTAAGCGATACTTCGCGGCCGACCATCTTCTCGGCCAGTTGGTTCGGGTTCATCCCGGCGACGGGCAACGTGTCGATCCATTTGCCGCGGCGCACGATCGTTACCCGATCCGCAATCGCCATTATTTCCTTAAGTTTATGGGTGATCAGAATGATCGACTTGCCTTGCTCGACGAGCTTCCGCATAATGACGAGCAGTTCTTCGATTTCCTGAGGCGTGAGTACCGCCGTCGGCTCGTCGAAAATAAGAATGTCCGCGCCGCGATACAACGTTTTCAAGATTTCGACCCGTTGCTGCATGCCTACCGAAATTTCATCGATCGTGGCGGTCGGGTCTACGTTCAACCCGTATTGCTTCGATAAATTCGCAACCTTCTCGTTCGCTTGCTTATAGTTCACCGCAAAGCCTTTGGTAGGCTCGCTACCAAGAATGATGTTCTCCGTTACGGTAAAAGGGTGCACCAGCTTGAAATGCTGATGCACCATTCCGATGCCAAGCTTAATGGCTTTATTCGGGCCGTCGATGACGACCTGCTCGCCGTTAACGAAGATTTCCCCTTCATCAGGCTGATACAGTCCGAACAAAATGTTCATCAGCGTCGACTTGCCCGCGCCGTTCTCGCCGAGCAGGGCGTGAATCTCGCCCTGCTTCAGCTCGAAACTGACACGGTCATTGGCGACGATGCCGGGGAAACGCTTCGTTATGTTCCGCATTTCTACGACTGTGTCCGCCTTCTTCATAGTAGCACCCTTTATCGATATTATTGGGCTGTCGGTACCGTGATTTCGCCGTTAATGATTTTGGTTTTGTACTCTTCTACTTTAGCAAGCACGTCCGCAGGAACGTTCTTCGAGGAAGTCTCAGGCAAGCCTACGCCGTTGTCCTTCAGACCGAGAACCGTTACTTTGCCGCCGTTGAAGGTGCCGTCAAGCAGATCTTTGGAAATGCGATATACCGCTTCGTCAACGCGCTTCAGCATGGAAGTCAGCGTTACGTCGTCGCCGAACTCGAGGGATTGGTCTTTATCGACGCCGATAACCCATACTTGCTTGCCTTTCGACTTGCGCTCTTTGGCTTCGTTGAATACGCCGTTGCCCGTGCCGCCCGCAGCGTGGAAAATGATGTCCGCGCCGTCGTTATAGATCGTAGCCGCGGCCGCTTTGCCAAGGTCTGGCTTGTCGAATGCGCCCGTATAGTTTTTGATGATTTGCGCGTCTGGATTTACCGCTTTGACGCCGGCTTCGAAGCCGAGGTCGAAACGTTTGATAACCGGGATGTCGATACCGCCGACGAAGCCGATTTTGTCCGTCTTCGTCATCAGGCCCGCAACGACGCCGACCAAGAATGAGCCTTCGTTCTCTGCGAACGTAACGGATTCTACGTTAGGAGCTTCGACAACGCTGTCGATGATCGCCAGCTTAGCGTCCGGGTTCTGCTTGGCCGCTTCCGTAATCGCGTCTCCGAGCAGGAAGCCGATACCCCAAGTGAGGTCGTATTTCTCGCGAACGAATTGGTTGATGTTCGTCAAGTAGTTCGTTGCTTCTTTGGACTCGAGGTACTTAACATCGGCCGTTGTGTCTTTGGACAGCTTCTGCAAACCTTCCCAAGCGCTTTGGTTGAACGATTTGTCGTTGACGCCGCCTACGTCGGTAACCATAGCGAACTTCTTGCCGGCGCCGGCCGTGTTCGCAGGGCTTGCCGATTCGGTTGCAGCCGGGCTGCTAGCCGCAGGGCTGTTAGCGCCCTCGTTGTTGTTGTTCTTCGCGCCGCAAGCCGTCAAGGCAAGCGAAGCGACAAGCATAATGCCTGTTGCGACTTTCGCTGTCTTTTTCATTTCCATGACTCTCCTTTTGTCTAAATAAATATATAATGTGTTGCGTGAAACCATCTGTTAGACGAGCGCGTTACAGCTTCGCTACGACTTCCTTCACTAGGGAGATGAACTTCGGCTTCGTCCGATTCGCCACTTCGATCACTTGCTCGTGGCTCAGCGGCTCCAGCTCTTCCCCGATCGCCATGTCCGTTACGCACGAAATGCCGATAACCTGCATCGACATGTGGCTCGCCACGATCACTTCCGGCACGGTAGACATACCGACCGCGTCCGCGCCCAACCGCCGCAGCATAATCAGCTCCGCCGGCGGCAAGTAGTTCGGTCCTGAGATGCCGCCGTAGACGCCTTGCTGGACTTCGATGCCCAACGACGCCGCCGTGTCCTTCACCAGCCGAATCAACTCCGGCGTATACGCCCGGCTCATGTCAGGAAACCGTGGTCCAAGCGTCGGCTCGTTGTGCCCGATAAGCGGATTCGCGCCGGTCAAGTTCAGGTGATCTTGAATGATCATCAGATCCCCTGGCTTGAATGACGGATTCATTCCGCCGCACGCGTTCGTAACGAACAGCTGCTGGACGCCCAACGCCTTCATGACGCGAACGGGGAACGTAACCTCCTGCATCGAATATCCTTCGTAATAGTGGAAACGCCCTTGCATCGCAATGACGGGTTTGCCTTGCAATGTTCCGATGACGAGTTGCCCGGCATGTCCCTCCACGGTCGATACCGGAAAATGGGGAATCGATTCGTACGGGATCTTGACGGCGTCCTGGATCTCGTCCGCAAGCTCGCCCAACCCGGAACCTAGGATAAGACCGATCTGCGGCGTAACTGTAATCCGTGATTGAATGAACGATTTGGCAGCTTCCATCGACTGTAGTAATTGGCCCATTCCATCACCTCCTTCCAAGTATGCCCCTTAAGAGCGAATCATTTGTCCATCTCTCTAAACGACCTCTCCCGACAGCAACGGCGGAGGTTCGACGGGATCGTTCTGAATGGCGATCGAAGCGCGAATTTTGATCATGACTTCCGCGACGTCTTCGCTATTCGCGTGAATCGTCGCAATCGGCTCGCCCGCGGCGACGAGATCCCCGACTTTCTTATGCAGCACGATGCCCACGGCCAGATCGATGCCAGACTCTTTGGTCGCTCTGCCCGCTCCGAGCATCATCGCCGCCAGTCCCATGTTCTCGGCCGCGATCGAAGCGACGTAACCGGAATTCTCCGCAGCTACTTCGGTCCGATACTTGGCGGTCGGCAGCCGGTCCGGCTCGTCGACGACGGAAGCGTCGCCGCCTTGCGCCCTCAGGAACTCCTTGAATTTCTCGATTGCCTTGCCGCTTGCCATCGCTTCTTTCAGAAGCTCTGCCGCTTCGGCCTGCGTTGCCGCCACCCCGGCTAGTACCGCCATATGGCTTCCCAACGTCAGGCACAGCTCGGTTAAGTCCTTAGGACCGACGCCGCGCAGCGTATCTATCGCTTCCCGTACTTCGAGGGCATTGCCGATCGCGTTGCCAAGCGGCTGGCTCATATCCGAGAGAACGGCGATCGTGCGTCGACCGACGCGGTTGCCGATATCGACCATGCACGCGGCAAGCTCCTTGGCCTCGTCCAGCTCCTTCATGAACGCGCCGTCGCCTGTCTTCACGTCCAATACGATCGCGTCCGCACCGGATGCGATCTTCTTGCTCATGATCGAGCTGGCGATCAGCGGAATCGAATTCACGGTTCCGGTAACGTCGCGCAATCCGTACAGCTTCTTGTCCGCCGGAGTCAGCTTACCGCTCTGCCCGATGACGGCAAGGCCGTGCCGATTAACGAGCGAAATAAATTCGTCGTTATCGATCTCCACGTGAAAACCCGGTACGGACTCCAGCTTGTCGATCGTGCCGCCCGTATGGCCTAACCCGCGGCCGGACATCTTGGCGACCGGCACGCCGACGGCTGCGACGAGCGGGGCCAACACGAGCGTGGTCGTGTCGCCGACGCCGCCCGTGCTGTGTTTATCGACTTTAACGCCGGCAATGCCGGACAAATCGATGACTTCCCCGGAATTGACCATCGCCATCGTCAAATTCGCGCGTTCGTCCGGCGTCATTCCGCGGAAGAATATCGCCATAGCCATAGCCGACATTTGGTAATCGGGAATCGTACCTTGCGTGTATCCTTGAATGAGGGCATCGATCTCGCTTCGAGTGAGCTCGCCGCCATCCCGCTTCTTCGTAATCAAATCGACTGTTCTCATGAACGGCATCCCCTCCGCTTAATAGCCTTGGCCCGTCCCGCCCGTTACGATCGCAATGCCCGAGCTTGCTCCAAGACGGGTAGCGCCGGCCTGAATGAGCTTGCGGGCAGTCTCCAGATCCCGAACGCCTCCGGAAGCCTTAATGCCCATGTCCGGTCCGACCACATGTCGGATTAACGCGATGTCTTCGACCGTCGCGCCGCCAGTTCCGAAGCCTGTCGACGTCTTAACGAAGTCCGCTCCCGCCTTCTTGCACAGCAGCGAAGCTTCTCTCTTCTCTTCGTCGGTCAAATAGCACGTTTCGATAATGACTTTGACCTTCGCTTTGCCTTTGCAGGCTTGTACGACCGCTTCGATGTCGCGTAATACGGCGTCCTTCAGACCCGACTTCAATGCGCCTACGTTCAGCACCATGTCGATTTCGGTCGCGCCCGCCGCGATGGCGTCCGTCGCTTCCGCCGCCTTGATCTCCGTACGGCTTGCGCCGAGGGGAAAACCGATGACGGTCGTCAGCCCGACCGGACTGCCTTGCAGCTCTTTAGCCGCAGTAGGGACCCAGTACGGATTCACGCATACGGTCGCGAAATTGTACTGCTTCGCTTCCGCGCAAATCCGGACGATGTCTTGCTCCGTGCTGGTCGCGCCCAACAACGTATGGTCGATCATGCTTGCGATTTGCTCCGCTTTCATCCTTCACCTATCCTCTTATCTCTGTGATTTATCGAGCAACGCCTTGGCCGTAATCTGATCGGTCACAAGCGTGTTGCCGTATCGTCCTCTCAACGCGCCGTAGATCGCGCCCACCTTCGATGCGCCGCCCGCGACGAGAATCGCGTGCTCCTTGTGTCTAAGGTCGGCCAGCTCGATGCCGATCGTCCGCTCGTTCAAGCTCGGCAAGCAAATCTCCCCGTCCTGGTCGTAGTAACGGGAACAGATGTCGCCAACCGCGCGGGACATAATGACCTCGAGTTCTTCCGGACGCATATAATTCGAATTAATCAGCACGGAATCCGGCGTCGGCGCCCCCGCGGTGAATACCGCGATATTCGCGTTTTTGGCCATGTCCATGACCCGCCTGATGTGACGATCCGTCATGATCGCCTGCTTGACGATCGTCTGGTCCAAGATAGCCGGCAAATACATAAAGTAAGGAATGACGCCGAAGGCTTTACCGAATAAATGAACGATTTCCGAAGGGGAAATCAGAATATCCGCGTCGCTGACTCCGCCGTTCAGCTGCACGACGAGCGAGTTCTTAAGCGATTTCGTATGCAGATGCAAGGCGACTTGATACATCGTCGAGCCCCAAGAGGCGCCGATCGTATCGCCGTCCTTAGCGAGGGACACGATATAATCCGCAGCCGCTTGGCCGATATATTTCTTCACGATGTCATCGTCGTATGTAGGAGTAAAGGCGATGATCACCTGATCGAGCTCGAACCGTTCCATCAGCTTCTTGCGCAGCTGCTCGATGTCCTTCGTCGGATCGTGTATCTCGATGTGCACGATGCCTTCGGATTTCGCTTGCTGCAACAACCGCGAGACGGTTGGCCTTGAGACGCCCAGCGTCTCCGCGATCTGACTTTGGCTATAGTCTAGGTGGTAATACAGCTTGGCTGCCTCGATAACTTTCTTGATTTTGTCGGATTCCAACAAAGGTCACACGCTTTCATACGACTGATTTTTGAAATTATGTTCACCCGAGATGAAATTATGTTCTACAGCGCTTATTATAGCCCATTTGCTACCTAATGGCTAGGTAAAATTACGCAGAAAAGCTGACGCCCGCACAGGAGTGTCAGCTTTCCTCGACCTTTGTAAAGCGCAGTCTAAATGTACCCCGGAGCCAACCATTCTATTCCAAATCGGCCCGTGTTTCGAGGTTTATTGGGCTAGGCGCATCGCCAAATTGTACAGATCGATATTGAACGTTTTCTTCGTCGATACGACTTTGTCGATATCCGTCGCGACGAATTCGCCTTTGATGATGCCGATTCCTTTGCCCGAATCCCCTTCGATCAGCCGCTGTACCGCATGATCGGCCAATTGGCTGGCCAGGATCCGGTCGTTGTGCGTCGGCGAACCGCCGCGTTGAATGTGGCCGAGCACCGTCACGCGAGGCTCGATGCCGCTGAATTCGGTAATTCCGCGCGCGATGTCTTCGCCGGTGCCTACGCCTTCGGCAACGACCACGATGCCGTGACGCTTGCCCTTCATGAAATTGTCCTTCATCCGAAGCGAAATTTCTTTGACGTCGAACGGAACCTCCGGTACGAGAATCGCTTCCGCGCCGCTAGCGAGGCCGGCATACAACGCGATATCGCCGCAGTGGCGGCCCATGACCTCGACCACGGACGAACGTTCGTGGGAAGTCATCGTATCGCGAAGCTTGTTGATCGCATCTACGACGATGCTGACCGCCGTATCGAAGCCGATCGTGAAATCAGTGAAAGGAATATCGTTGTCGATCGTGCCCGGCAAGCCCATCGTCTTGATTCCGAGCTTGCTCAGCTTGTTCGCGCCTTGATACGAGCCGTCGCCGCCGATCACGACGAGACCGTCAATGCCGTGCTCGCGAAGCACTTCCGCGCCGCGCTGCTGGCCTTCCGCGGTCATGAACTCTTTGCAGCGGGCCGTCTGCAGAATCGTGCCCCCGCGTTGAATAATATCTCCGACGCTGCGCAAATCCATCGGACGCAAATCTTGATTCAAGAGCCCTTGGTATCCCCGCTGAACTCCGTAAACCTCGAGACCATGATATAAACCGCTCCGTACGACGGCGCGGACCGCGGCGTTCATCCCTTGAGAATCTCCGCCGCTCGTCAGAACGGCAATTTTCTTCACTGCACTCATTTCCGATTCCTCCCTAATGTCTCCTGGCCCTTACAGAGCCTTTCTTATCCAATGGCTGTTCAGCCAGAAAAACACTCTCGTCCAGGGGCTGCCCTTCATGAGCCGCTTGGCGGTCGCTTTGACACTCTTCTGCCCTTTGACTTTCGGATCCGATAGATAGAGAGCGACCAAGCCTTCTACGATCATCCGATGGAAGGCGCTGAAAGGCAAATCGTCAGACGCCCTGCGCGCCGCATTCACCATGCCGGCAAGCCTGTCGTTCAGCATGCGCTGATCGGCGTAATAGCTGCAGAAGTTAAGATCGCCGCCCAGTTCGTCTTCCGCCTGATCGATTAAATAATCAAGCAGAATATGTAATCCGCATATCGATGGAAAATACCCTTCCCGAATCCGCTTGGCCATCGCCGCGTCCAGAGAAGGATCGGTTGCCGCCAAGAAGAGCATGAACATCCCGAGCGTAGATCCCGTCGCCGCCGCGAATTCGTTCCACATCAGCTCGGGATAGCGGGACGCATGAGACTCCCACCAGGCATGAAGCGCGGGCTCGCGCTTCTCGCGGGCGATATGCTTATACACTTGCAAATCGCCGTACAGCTGCACCAGCTCGACGACATGCGACTGCACGTGCCCGTATCCGGGCAGCACCGCCACCATCGCCCGGCATCGGTCGACGAGCGCCTGCAGATAGCCGCCGTCGTCCTGCTCCGCGCGAAGCGCGTAATAGTTACGCGGGCCGGCGCCGGGAGTCACCGCATCGATCATGCTTTGATGCAGCAGCCTAAAATCGTCGGCGTCAAGCGAGGTGCTTCTGTCGCATAAATTATCCAAGTAATCGCTAATCGTCTGAAGCGCGACGATCAGCGGGATCAGCACGTGTCTCTGCGCCAGGTTGCCGGCCGCGTACACGCCGCCGCCCTCGCAATGGAACTGCTTCGAGGTCATGCTATCGATCGCTTGCTTGCGCAGCTCGGGATCCGGTATCGCATCCGCGACGCCGCGCCATCTGGCAAGCTCGTCTCTGACTTCCGGCAATACGTACTTATACACCCGCTTCATCAGGCTGAGGGGCCCTTTGGGCGTTAGGCCCGACAGCAGCTCGTTCCCGTTCATTCCGGTCGTTACCCTCCGCTGTTCGATCAGCTATGCCGTTTGCTTTCGCGATCCAACTCCTGCTGGGTACGGAACCAAATGTGCAGATCGTTAATTCGACTTGCCAGCTCCGCGATCTCGCTATTCAATCGACACGATGCGGCAAAATCTTCTTCCTCGTACAACATCGCCTGCTTGATCTTAATTTCATCTTCGAATCGCTTCACATGGTCGGGAATGTTGCCGCGGATTCGTTCCCACTGCTCAAGCAAAGCAATCTGGCGGCTCAGACTGAGCGAATCCCAATCGTCCGTCAGACGGGGCAATCGAATGCCAAGCCGTTCCTCGAACGCGAATTGGCTGGCCAGCCAGTCATCCTCATCAGCCTGCATTAGCATTGTCACCTTCATTGCCCCACTCGAAAACATATCATTCTTTAATTTATCACTTCGCCATCATGAAATCCAGCACAAACCTTCTGTTTTATACCCTCTCCGTCTGTGGAAATCTGTTATAATACAAGCAATCCTGTCGAAATCGTGTCGCATCATGGCTGTGGAGGATGTCCTATGATCCCGAATAACGAGTCCGTCTCGCTGAGGCGGCTTTTCCTTTTTTTCATTCCGCTGGGCATATCGGTCCTTCTTATCAACTTGTCGCACGTCATCATTAACGGCACGCTTGCCCGTTCCGACCCGAACATGCAGGTAACGATCATAGCGGGTTACGCGCTCGGCATGAGCTTGCTCAACGTAACCGAACGACCGGCGGTATTAATGAGGCAAACTTGTTCGGCGCTCGTACGGGACCGCGTATCGTTCCGAGCGGTCGCTCGCGTCAGCGCGTACGTGTTCGGAGGCGGCCTCCTGTTCGGGGGCGCGGTCGCTTTCACTCCGGTCGGGCATTGGGTGTTCGGCGGCGCCTTCGGTGCGGACGAGGTCGTGGAACGCGAAGCGATCGAGACTTATTATCCGCTGATGTTCCTGTCCATCTTCTCCGGATTGCGTTGCTTGTTCCAAGGCATCATTATCTATAAAATGAAGACGCGCTGGCTGACGATCGGCATGGTGTTCCGGTTGTCCGGCATGTTCGCGCTAGCGCAGTATTTCCTGCATACCGGCGTACATAGCGCATGGCAGGGCGCGGCTATCTTCCTGTTCGGCATGATCATCGAAGCCACGATCAGCTGGCTCGAAGCGCGCAAGCTGCTGAAGGAGATGCCCGAGAAGGACGACGCTTGCGAAGTGACGAAGCCTAGGCACGTGCTCGGGTTCTACAGCCCGCTGCTTTATTCCGCCTTCATCGTCGTTTGGGTCAGCCCGATCATGAACGCGTTAATGGGTACGACGGACAAAAGCTCGCTTACGATCGCGTCATTCGCGACGGCGGGCAGCTTGATGAACTTGATGCTCGGCTTTTTTACCTATTTTCACCAGATCGCTCTCCAGTTCGTCAAGTCGCATCCGCACCTCGTCAAGCGGTTTACGCTCATGCTCGGTTTTATTCCGACGATCAACCTGCTCATCATGTGCTTTACGCCGGTCGGACCTTGGATGTTCTCGCACGTGCTCGGCGCCGAGGAGGAGCTGCTGCAGGCTAGCATCCACGCCCTTCGGGGTTTCCTCCCGATGGTGCTCGTTTTCCCATGGCTGGATACGCTCAATGGGATCGTAATGGCCAATGGAGAGACGAAGCTGATGTTCCGCTCGCAGCTGTCGAACGCGATCACGACCGTTGCGATGATCGTCGCGCTTTCCTTGGCTCTGCCCGGTTGGAACGGCGTGCTCGGCTCTATGGCGCAATCGGCCGGCGTCTTCGTGGAGCTGCTCTGCCTGGCGTGGCTGTTCCGAAGATATCATCGACCTGCAAAGTAAACACGTTAATAACGTATAGGGGACTTGCCTGATATGAAAGATTCCGAATTAGCAATGAATCATACGAGCCAGCTGTTCATCCTGCGGGCGATGCAATTTACGAACTATGCGTTCATGGTGCTGCTCATCTCCTACTTCCCGCTCTACTTCGACAGCCTGGGCTTCTCCAAGCTTCAGATCGGGGCCATCTACTCGATCGGTCCGATGCTGTCGATCGTCTCCAACATCGTCGTCGGCATCGTCAGCGACCGCACGCGCAATATCCGAAGGGTGCTTAGCATCCTGTACGTCGGACAAATTCTAGGGCTTGCGCTGCTGCTGCCGCAGAAGGAATTCGGCATTATGGCCGGCATTATGGCCTTCTTCTACTTCTGCCAAACGCCGATGAACGCCATGATGGACAGCGTCACCTTGCTCGCGGCGGAACGGATGAACCGCAGCTTCCCTTCGATCCGCATGTTCGGCTCGCTGGGCTACGCGGTGTGCGCCGTCTTATTCGGTTACATCTTGAAGCAATACGGCTCGGACGAGACGATCATCATCGGCCTTATCGTCGTGGCGGTGTCGCTCATTTTCTCCTTGTTAGTCGGCAACTACCAAGCATCGCTGCGTAAATTCGAATTTAGCGGCTTGATCGGCATCTTTAAGCAACGGGAGACGATCGCGTTCTTCGTCATGATCATGCTCGTCTCGATCGCTCACCGCATTAACGAAGGCTTCCTGGCGCTCGCCATGCGCGAGCTGAACGCCGACGATTCGGTCATCGGCGTTGCCTCATTGGCTTCATCGGTCAGCGAGATTCCGGTATTCTTCCTGCTTGCCAAATACGGCTATAAGTTCCGCGAGCTGCCTCTCCTTGCGATCGCGAGCACGATGTACGTCGTCAGGCTCGGCTTGCTCAGCTTGGCGAACGAGCCGTGGATGATGGTTGCCTTGCAGACGATGCACAGCGTGACGTTCGGCATCTTCTACATTACCGCGCTGCGTTATATGCAGCTCATCATTCCCGACGAGTTCCGAGCCTCCGGACAAGCCGTCTTCGCTGTAGTTTGGAGCGGACTTGCCGGCGTCGCCGCGGGAACGCTTGGCGGATGGTTGATTGATGCGATCGGCTTCGGGTCGGCGTTCAAGCTGGGCGCGCTGTTCGCGTTGCTGGGGGCCGTCGGGTTTTTCGTTATGCATTTTCGGAAGTCGTATAGTGCATAGCTTAGTTACCTTCCCTCAGGAAAGCCGGGCATGTATCTCCTTACGGTGTCTGCTTCACCCCACAAAGTGAAGATAAGCTTCGAAGCATATTCCGAGTACTTTGCGGGGACCCCGAGTTTTCGTCGTGAGATTTGAACGGATAACACCTCATATGGTGATTTCACGACTCCTAAGGCCAACGCTCCGCTCCTCCAGGAGACACATACCCTCTATTTCCGAATCGGCAACTACGAAACCAAACGCAAAAAACGGGCTGGATGCGGCGATCACCGCGTCCAGCCCGTTTTGTTTAGGATATTTTCCATCGTCCCTCTCTTACTCGAGCCGACGCAGAAATAGAGGCACCACGTGTCTCTATTTCGCCCACCCCCGCTTCATCGGTGAATTTAGTGACACAGCGTGTGCTTATTTGCTCGAATCCCGGCCCATCGGCGCGTTTAGTGACACAGCGTGTGCTTATTTGCTCGAATCCCGGCCCATCGGCACGTTTAGTGACACAGCGTGTGCCTATTGCTCGAATCCCATTAGCGTGCGGGCCGCAAATCAACACATGCAGCAAAACGGGCTGGAGCGCGATCACCGCGTCCAGCCCATTTGTGTTAGTTAGTATAAGTGCTATTGCATGTGTCAGCCGGTTTCGGCTTGGAGTTCCTCGAGATTCCATTCCGCGTCGTCCAAGCGGGTGACGGTGATGCGGGAGATGCGCAAGTTGTCCGTCTCTTCGATCGTGAACCGAAGACCGTCGTTCGATTCCACGAATTGGCTCTTCTTCGGCGGGCTTTCGATCTGGGAGTACATCCATCCGCCGATCGTATCGTAATCGTCCGTCGGAATATCGAGCCCGAAGAAGTTGTTCACTTCCTCGATAAGCATCATGCCGTTGATGGAATACGTGCTGTCGTCGCGCTTCTCGACATCGGGACGTTCTTCGTCGAATTCGTCTTGAATTTCGCCCACGATCTCTTCCATGATGTCTTCGAGCGTCACGAGGCCGGCCGTACCGCCGTACTCGTCGATCAGAATCGCGATCTGCGACTTCCGCTTCTGCATCAGCTTAAGGAGCGCGCTGATCGGCATGCTCTCCGGAACGGTCGTGATCGGCCGCATGATCTCGCGTATATCGTGCACCGTATTGTCGGTCGCTTTAAGCAAATCTTTAATGTGAACGAAACCGATAATGTTATCTTTGTCTTTGTCGCACACCGGATAACGGGTATGCATTTCCCGGAGCGCGATCTTCTTATTCTCTTCGAAAGACAGATTGCCGTATAGGCACATCATCTCCAGACGCGGGATCATAATCTCGCGCGCGTTCGTATCCGCGAAATCGAAGATGTTGTCCATGAGCGTAAGCTCCGTATTATCGATCAAGCCGCTCTTGTGGCTTTCTTTAACCAGGATCCGGATCTCTTCCTCGGTATGCGCCGAGTTCGATTCGTCGGCCATATTAATGCCGAACGGACGCAATAGCAAGCCTGCTGTTCCGTTCAACAACCAGATGAACGGACTCATTAACTTGCGGAAATACATTAGCGGGGCTGCCACCCATAACGTTACCATCTCCGATTTGCGAATCGCGACAGTCTTCGGCATCAGTTCGCCGAGCACGATATGCAGCAACGTAATGAACGAGAATCCGATTAAGAACGCCAACGGGTGGATGAACTTCTCGCTTAGATTCATATCGGCGAAAAGCGGTTCGAGCATTCTCGCAATGGCAGGCTCGCCGATCCAGCCAAGGCCAAGCGAGGCTAACGTAATCCCCAATTGGCAAGCTGATAGATAAGCATCCAGATGGTCCACGAGATGTGACGCGCGTCTAGCACGCGAATGTCCTTCCTGAACCAACGATTCGATTCGAGAGCCGCGTACCTTCACCACCGCGAATTCCGCGGCCACGAAGAAACCGTTCAAAAATACGAGAAAAGCAATCAAGACCAAGTCCACACCTAGCGGAAAGGGGTCACCGTCCAAATAATCCCTATCCCCACCTACGTGAGAGGATAGGTACACCTCCTTTATTGTACATAAATACTTTTCTATAGCTTAGACGGTTTGCAGCGGACCGTCAAACGCCGGATACCACAGCAATATGCCGTAGTACCCATCTCTATTCGCTCCTGCCTGCCTGCTATGCCGATTTTTCGGCTCTTACGGCGGGAAATCCTCGATTCTAACGATTTGGCTCGCTTTGGCAAGTAAAACTAGCCGTTCCCGGCTTCGACCGTCGAATTCCGTCCTTGCTTCTTCGCCTGATAGAGCGCTTGATCCGCGGCCTGTACCCAAGGCTCCAAACCTTCGTAATTCAACGCCGAGGCCACGCCTACGCTAATCGTTACGACCGCTTCATCGGCTACGCCTTCGTGCGGAATCGCGCATTCCTCGACGGAACGCCGGATTTGATCGGCGACGGACTTGCCGGATCGGGAGTCGCAGCCCGGCAACAAGACGGCAAATTCCTCTCCTCCGTAACGGAAGGCCGTGCCCCTCGCTTTCCTCGCTTCGCTCTCCACGACGCTGGCGATCATCTGGAGGCACGTATCGCCGGCCTGATGACCGTAATGATCGTTATACTCCTTGAAGCTGTCGACGTCGAGCAGAATCACGGCTAACGGTTCGCACGCCTGCCGCGACCTATCCCAGGCAGACACAAGCTGTTCGTCCAAGGAACGCCGATTCGGGATGCCCGTCAGACCGTCGAGCTTAGACAGTCGCTCCAGAAGCAGGTTCGCTTCCGTAAGCTTCCGCTCCGCTTCCTTGCGGACGCCGATGTCCCTGCATATAATAAGCACCGCCGGTTTGCCTTGGTAAGGAATGCCGATCGCCGTTACTTCCACGTCGATGACGGTGCCGTCCGGCCGCACGAACTGCTCGTCCAGTTTGCCTACCTCATTCTCCTTCATCGCGTTGTACGCGCGGGCAGCTACGACTTCGGCAAAATGAGCCGGCACGAACTTCATGATCGGTTGCCCCACCAGCTGCGAGGTTTGGCTGACGCCCATCAGCGTCGTGCACGCCGGATTCGCGAATACGACGTGACCGTCTTGATGCACCGCGACGGCGTCGGGAGAGCTGTCGATCAACACGCGATACCTTCGTTCGCTCTCGATCGTCGCCCGAAGAGCCCTACGAGTCGTGAGATACAAATACCCCATCGCCAAGATCACGAGCATCGAGACGATGATCGACACGATAATAAGCTCTTGGGCGAACGAAGCTCGGCGGTTCTGATCGTCCCAAGCGGACTCCATCGACTGAAAGATGTCTTTGTTCAACAGATCGATTTCGGCGCGAAAACGATCCAGCTTCGGTTTGCCCGACAGCAGCAACGCGGCCGCATCCGATACTCGGTCCGTATCGATAAGCGAATCGATCTGATGAAAGTCGCTCTGGACTTCCTCCAAACTCGCGAGCGCAAGCTCCGCATGGGAACTGATCATGGGGCTGCCGAGTAGATGCTCCTTCAGGCGGGACATGTAACGTTCAACGTCGGCGGTTCCCGTCTCGTAAGGCTCCAAGTAAGACTTGTCTCCCGACAGAACGTAGCCCCGCAGGCTTGTCTCCTGGTTGGCCACGGCGAGCATCAGGCGATTCACCGTCTGGTCCATGGGGTACGTCTCTTCTTTGATCCGGTTCGCGCTGCCTACCAGTTCGCGTACCGAGGTGAACGTAATGACGCAGATCGCGACGATGAGCAGGATGGAGCCCACAAAGATCATCGAAAGACGCCATGCGCTTCTTCGAAGCATATCCACTGCCCCCGTCCCGATTGCTTTGTCGCTAATGCTCGGCTATTGTCATTTTATTTTACACGAATCGTGCTAAAAAATGCTAGTTTATTCCTTCTGCGGGGCTGCTCTTCTGCGCTTCAGCTGGTTAACCCGGATTTTATCCTCAGTGCCCTGATCCGTCGCTTCGTAGAACGTGCGGCCCGCAAGCTTGTCCGGCAAATAATTCTGGGCGACGTAATGGCCGGGAAACTCATGCGGATACAGGTAACCGACGTGACCGAGCTTCTTCGCTCCGCTATAATGGCCGTCCCGCAAATGGAGCGGAACCTCGATGTTCTTCGTCGTCTCGATCGTAGCCATGGCGTTGCCGATCGCAACCGCTACCGCGTTCGATTTCGGACTTTCCACCGCGAATAGAATGGCCTGCGAGACGACATATTTGGCTTCCGGCCAACCGATCCGATGGTAGGCTTCCATCGCGCTGACCGCTTGTACCATCGCCTGCGGATTGGCCAAGCCGATGTCTTCGCTGCAGGCTACCGTCAGGCGGCGAATGAACACCATCGGGTCCATCCCGAGCTTCTCCACCGCGTACAAGAACCAGAACAGCGCGGCGTCGCTCGATCCCCTCACGCTCTTATGGAAGGCGGACAGCACGTCGTACTGCGTCGATTCGTCCGCTTGGATGCTCGGCTGGCGAATCGATTCTTCCGCGATGTCCAGCGTAACGCGAACCGATCCATCCTGCTCGGAAGGTGTCGTGACCGCCGCGAGCTCGAGCGCCGTCAACGCGCGGCGGATATCGCCGCTCGCCATGGAGGCGATATGCTCGAGCGCTTCCTCGTCGACGGCCAGCTTCATGAAGCCCAAGCCTTTCTCTTTGTCGGCCAGCGCCCGCCTCATCGCCTCCATCGCATGTACCTTCGTTAGAGGCTCCAAGCGGAAGAGCGTGGACCGGGACAGTAAAGCTCCGTTCACCGAATGGAAAGGATTTTCGGTCGTCGCGCCGATGAATATGATCGTCCCCCGTTCGACCGCCGGCAGCAAAGCGTCTTGACGCGCGCTGTTAAAGCGATGAACCTCGTCGAGGAACAGAATCGTCTTCGTGCCGTATAAGCTTCGGTTCTGCTCCGCCTTCTCGATCACGTCGCGGACGTCCTTCACGGTGGCATCCACCGCGTTGAGCCGGACGAACTCGCCTTTCGTCTGCTTGGATATAATGTGCGCTAACGTCGTTTTGCCGCAGCCCGGAGGCCCGAACAGAATAATCGAGGAGACGACGTCGCCTTCGATCGCCCTGCGCAGCAGCTTCCCTTCTCCGATCAGATGCTCTTGGCCGATATATTCTTCTAAACTCTCAGGACGCATCCGGTCCGCCAGCAGCCGCGCCCGCGGCTCCGACTCCACCCGATAGCTGAATAAATCCATGTTGCTCCCGCCTTTCTGCTACTCCTATCATAGCAGATTTCGTCCTTATAATCGCGACAGTTCGGCTCTTACTCTCTCTCTCCGCTCGCGAATGTAAGTCCTTATGCGGCTTGATTCACCCGTAAACTCCCGATAGGACCAACGTTGCGATTCGTCGGTGCGAATATGCGGAGCCAGACGGGCAAGCATCTCGTTCGCGACTGGCATCAGCCTGCGTTCGGTGAAAGGGCCGTTGATCAGGCTGCGCAGCAACCGGACGTACCTCTCTCGGATCGCCGGCTGCTCGAGCAGCTTCCGGGTCAGCCGATTGTATCCGGTAACCGATACCAGGTTGCTGTCGACGATCCGCCCGTAGCAATTGCGCCCCCAAGTACCTTCGTAATCCCAAGGCGCCATGCGGTAACGTCCCGTGCGACGACTACGGTATATCGCGTAATTTTGCTCGAATCCGTCGTAATTGCCCGTCAGCACCGCGCCGGCCAGCCATCGCAAATAGTTGTCCGCGTCCACGCGCGAGAGCGTTCGCCGTATGGCGCCTGCGGAACGGTCCTCGCCCAAAGCCCGAATGAACGCCGCAAGCTTTGTTTTCTCCGCCGGTCCCCCGAAACGATGCTCGTAACCGGACAGCAGCGACGGCTTGCGTTCGCCCGATTCCGAGTCGCGGGTTTCGAAGTTCGCATGGTTGTTGACCGCGTAGAACAACGCTTGAGCCGCGATTCCGCGTCTGCGGAAGAACGGTCGCCCTACGCCTTCGATTTCCAAGTAGACGCCCGCCGGACGACCGTTGACGGATAGAAGAACGTGCCGCGTTCTAGGCGAAGGTACTCCGATTCGGTTAAAAAAAGCGAACGAGAGCGCGTTGCGGATCATCGATGGATCGTCGTATTCGGCGTTGTAATGCGTAATGATGCCGTTGTTCGCGACCTCGTAGGATCTCTTCGGGTAGCCGCGAGTGTGCCCGCCCCGATAACGGATGCGGACCGGCGCGGATCTCCTGCCGTCATGCAGGGTCGCGGAGACGTAACGATCGTTCCATAGGTTGTTCTCTAGCTCCGTGGCAGCCGAATCGCGAAGGCGAAGCTCTCTGATCGGGAGGGTCAAGCGGACACCGCCTTTCCGTAACAGCCGTTGCCATTATCGCAATCAACGTATGTCCGGGGGAGAATCGCGGAAACGGCAGATGACTAGAACGCGGAATCCTTCGCTCATAAAGAAGCAAGCCCCGGATATCCGGGGCTTGCCAGCAATGCGGTATTCGGTTAAAGCCAACTGGTCGATCCACTCGTACGATGAATGTCCTGGGGCTGACCTGAATGGTGCACCCCATGTGATCCGCCCGTACGGTGATGTACTCCTTGGGATCCGCCGGAATGGTGATGCCCATGCGAGATTCCGCCCCCGATCGGCCCTATCGTCCAGTCCGGAATACGCTCGATCCACAAAGGCGCCCAATAAGTCGCAGGCCCTTCCGCGACCGGCGGCGTCGCTTGCTCTTCCTCTTGGGCTCCCGTCTGCTCGGGAGGACACGTCCTTCTGCGCCGGCGATGGTGTCTCTTACGCTTATTGCACCCGCAATTGCGACGGTGATGATGTCTGCACGCTCCCACGGTACCGCCTCCTCATAGATGATGCTTCAGTCTATGAAGGCAAGGCGAAAGCCGATAGGGACATTCGCATACGGCGGGCATCTTTTTACGCTTCTTCTTGCCCGCCGACGAGGTCTTTGAAGACGACGCTGACCATAATGAGACCCGCGACCGGCGGGACGAAAGCGTTGCTGGACGGCGGCTGCTGCGCTTTGCGGATCTCCGGAGCGGTCTCGGGGACGATCCGCTGCGTGACGTCCTCGCGCGGCTTAACCGGAATTTCGGTCGAGAACACGACCTTGACGCCGCGTTTGATGCCCTCTTGACGCAGCTTTTTACGAATGACCTTCGCGATCGGGTCCATCGTCGTCTTGGAAATGTCCGCTACCTGGAATCTGGTCGGATCCGTTTTGTTCGCGGCGCCCATGCTGGAGATGATCGGAATACCGCGCTCCAAACACTGCTTGATCAGATGGATTTTGTACGAGATCGTATCCGATGCGTCGACGACATAGTCGAGCGAATACTTGAACAGCTCCTCGTACGTCTCCTCCGTATAGAACATGCGGAGCGCGATCGCGTCGCAATCCGGGTTGATCAGCTTGATCCGCTCCCGCATCAGCTCGGCCTTCGGTTGTCCGACGGTCGTCGTCAGCGCGTGAATCTGCCTGTTAACGTTCGTAATATCGACGACGTCTTTATCGATCAATATAATCCGGCCGACGCCCGAACGCGCCAACGCTTCGGCGGCGATCCCGCCGACGCCGCCGATACCGAGCACCGCGACGGTGCTGCCTTTCAGCTTCGCTAAGCCTTCCGGCCCGATCGCAAGCTCCGTTCGAGAAAATTGATGCAGCATGTTAGAGACTCGCCCCTTTGCTTAGCCTTGGCTTGGCACTGCGGAAGCTTCGGCGTCCGGAGCAGCGTCTTTCGTCTGTGCCGCGATCGCCTTCGCCGACAATCTGACGTGAAGGTCTTCCAATTGGCGATCCGCAACCGGAGACGGAGCGTCGCTGAGCAGGTCGGTCGCGCTCGCGGTTTTCGGGAACGCGATCGTCTCGCGGAGGTTCGTGCGGCCGGTCAACAGCATCACTAGGCGGTCGAGACCGAAAGCGATGCCGCCATGAGGAGGCGTGCCGTAGTCGAACGCGTCGAGGAAGAAGCCGAACTTCTCCTTCGCTTCCTCCATCGAGAAGCCGAGCGCGGAGAACATCTTCTCTTGCACTTCGCGACGGAATATCCGCATGGAGCCGCCGCCGACTTCGTAGCCGTTAAGGACGATATCGTAAGCTTGCGCGCGGATCGCGCCCGGATCGGTGTCGAACAGAGCCAGATCGTCGTCGTGAGGACGAGTGAACGGATGGTGCTCCGCCACCCAACGCTTGCCCTCTTCGTCCCAGCCGAGCAGCGGGAAGTCGACGACCCATAGGAATTTGTACGCGCTGTTGTCGATCAGGCCGAGCTCGCGGCCGACTTTCAGGCGTAGGTTGCCCATGACGTCCGCGGCCGTCTTCAGCTTATCGGCGGAGAACGTGATCAAGTCGCCTTCTTCGACGTTCAGACGCTCGGTCAACGCGGCGATCTCCTCTTCCTTGAAGAACTTCACGATCGGACCGTTCCACTTGCCTTCCTTGACCGTAATCCAGGCGATGCCCTTGCCGCCGTAACGCGCCGCGAACGGCTGCAGGTCGTCGAGCTCTTTGCGGCTCCAGCTGGCGCAGCCTTTGGCGTTCAGCGCTTTGACGACGCCGCCGGAAGCCGCGACGGAAGCGAACACCTTAACCTCGCTGTTCTTCACGATATCGGTAACGTCTTCGATCTCGAGACCGAAACGCAGATCCGGCTTGTCGGAGCCGTATTTATGGATCGCGTCATGATACGTCAGACGTTGGAAAGGCGTAGGAATCTCGACGCCGATCGTCTCGCGGAACAGCTTCGCCATGAGGTTCTCCATCATGCCGAGCAGTTGCTCCTGCGATAGGAACGACGTCTCGATGTCCACCTGCGTGAATTCCGGCTGACGGTCCGCGCGAAGGTCCTCGTCGCGGAAGCAGCGGGCCACTTGATAGTAACGCTCGATTCCGCCGACCATCAGCAGCTGTTTGAAAATTTGCGGCGATTGCGGAAGCGCGAAGAATTCGCCCGGATGAACGCGGCTCGGCACCAAATAGTCGCGAGCGCCTTCCGGCGTGCTCTTCGTCAGAATCGGCGTCTCCACATCGATGAAGCCGTTCTCGTCAAGGAAGTCGCGGAACACTTTCGTCGCTTTGGAACGGAGCAGCAACGTCTTCTGCATTTCCGGACGGCGAAGGTCCAGATAACGGTATTTCAGACGAAGCGATTCGTCGACCTCGACGCCGTCTTCGATCGGGAACGGAGGCGTCTTCGCCGCATTGATGATCTCCACTTCGTGCACTTGCACTTCGATTTCCCCGGTCGGCAGGTTCGGATTGAACGTCTCCGGGTCCCGGTCGACGACTACGCCTTTCACCGCTAGCACGTACTCGTTGCGCGCGCGGCTGCCAAGCTCAAGCGCTTGTCCGGAGAACGCCGGATTGAATACGATCTGCACGATGCCCGTACGGTCGCGCAGGTCGATGAACAGAATGCCTCCGAAGTCCCGCCAGCCTTGCACCCAACCGTTCAACACGACGTTCTGGCCAACGTTCTCCTTCGTCAATTTTCCGCAATCGATATTTTTAAGCATCATCTCTAGTTCGACCCCTTTTCGTTCGGTTTGAATGTTTGTATCGCTTCGGCCAGTCCGTTAAGCGGAACCGACCGCTGTTCTCCCGATGCCAAATGCTTCAATGCGATCTCTCCGCGAGCGAGCTCGTCGTCGCCGAGCACGGCCGCGAACCTCGCGCCTAGACGGTCGGCCGCTTTGAACTGCGCCTTCGTGCCGCGCCCCTTGTAATCGCGCTCCGCCGCGATGCCCGCGCTTCGCAGTCGGTGCAGAATACCCGGCGTCGCTTGCTCCGCGCGTTCGCCAAGAGCGACGAGGTAAACCTCGATATCGTCGCCGAGATCCGGCTTCACGCCCTGGCTCTCGAGCAGCAGCACTGTCCGCTCCAGACCCAATCCCAAGCCTACGCCCGGCTGGTCGTCGCCGCCGATCTGCGCCACGAGACCGTTGTAGCGTCCGCCGCCGCCGATCGTGTCGATCGCGCCGATGCCTTGCGCCTTGTACTCGAACGCCGTGTGCGTGTAATAATCGAGACCGCGAACGAGCCGAGGGTTCAATTGATACGGAATGTTCATCTCGTCCAAGATCGCCCGTACGCGGGCGAAGTGGCTCTCGCATTCCTCGTCCAGGTTATCGAGGATCGAAGGCGCGCCTTCGAACTTCGCCTGGTCGACTTTGCAGTCGAGTACGCGGAGCGGATTGCGCTCCATGCGGGATTGGCAATCCTTGCACAGGCTATCCTTCATCGGCAGCAAGAACGCAAGCAGCTTCTCGCGGAACGCGGCCCGCACGGCCGGGGTTCCGACGGAGTTCAGGTCGACGGTTACTCCCTTCAACCCGACTTCCGCGTAGAAGGCGTACCCGAGTGCGATCACTTCCGCGTCGAGCGCCGGATCCGTCGAACCTATCGCTTCGATGCCGAACTGATGGAATTGCCGGTATCTGCCCGCCTGCGCCCGCTCGTAGCGGAACATCGGTCCGATGTAGTACAGCTTCGCGATGTCCGGTTCGCCGTACAGCTTGTTCTCCACGTAAGCGCGGACGGTGCCCGCGGTGCCTTCCGGACGCAGCGTCATGCTTCTGTTACCGCGGTCCTCGAACGTGTACATTTCCTTCTCTACGATATCCGTCGTCTCGCCTACCCCTCGATTGAACAGCTCCGTCGACTCGAAGATCGGCGTCCGGATTTCATGGTAGCGATAGCGTCTTCCTAAATCTCTTGCTTTGCTCTCGACGTATTGCCACAGCGCGCTCTTGCCGGGCAGTATATCCTGCGTGCCGGTTGGTTTCTGGTAACCCATCGTTCGTTCACTCCTTCTTTCGGCAAATAAAAAAAGCCCCCGCCCGCGACGATGTCGGAATCGTCGGGGACGAGAGCTGTACGTATGTGCTCCCGCGGTGCCACCCGCATTCAAACCGTCCGCTTACCGTTCCGATAATGGAACGAGCAATGTTCGGTTTGCGCTTCAATCCGGTTAACGCCCGGCTACGCCATAACGCTACTGGGCTCGTTCGCTCGTGCCGAGCGACGCCGTTCGCGGTAGGATCTCGAGGGGGTCATTCATCCGTTCATGGTCGGAAAGCTTGCAGCCATATCCGCAAACGTTACCTGGCGGCACACGCCGTAGACGGTTGCAGAAGGGCTTTCCTCTCTGGGGACCTGGGTCCGGATTACTTATCCCTGTCATCGAATTTCAAGCGGATTTCAATTGTTATATATTGTAGTCTGTTGCCGGATGGCTGTCAAGGCGACCGATATCCCGCGTACAAGAAAATAACCCGCCGAAGGTCTCGGCAGGTTCAAGTTAATTCTATTGAAAAAAGGGGGTCGTCTATAGAGTAATCCATATAGGTTAAGCCAACGTGAATAAAAGATTACAGTTATATTACAAAAACGAACGATGGTGGCTGCTAGCCCCTGGTATATCCAGCTTACAGCTGTGGATCGACGAATAATTCGTAAATCGAGGAGAACTGTCCGTCTTTTTCTACGACCAGATATATATAGGTAGGCATCATGATAGGGTGATCCGGAATAAAAGTACTGCCAGAAGAGCTACCGTCAAGAGCCCCGTCGCCGCAGAACTGCATGCTAATCCAATCACCTGTATACGAGCCTTGCCACATTGCTTTAATATCTTGCGGTGCGTAACTCGAAGTATCTACCAGAGCTCCGGCTGCGACGTAATAAACCGTCGCCGGACCTGATCCCGAATAATGAACCGTAATATCAATGGTCGGAATCGCGGGTTCATACACCGAATAAGTCACGGAAGTTACGGTAAGCGACCCGCTTGAAGACGGCGAGTTGTACGTAACGACCGGCGGTGGCGCGTTCGTCACCTCTAGAACCAATGGATTCTCTGGAGGAGTGATCGCATTGCTGAACTTCGTAGTCACTCCCGCGACGTCAATTACCGGATTCGCTAAGCTTCCCGGATTAAATCCCGGACGCAGCTTAACGATCAGCGTCTTGCCGTCGGCAGACAGTTCGAAGCTGTCCAGACTGTCGCTCAGCGCGATGCCGTTGATCTTGATGTTGGACAGCTTGATCGATTTCGGATCGATCGCCGTCGTGAAGTCGATCGTCAGCTCCTTATTCCCGTCCAGCTTGGCCGCGTCGACCTTAAGCGGTTGCTCGACCTCACGCGCCATTTCGAACGATGACGCAACGAGCAGATCGCGGCTGGCTTCCGTATTCCCGCCGAACTTTCCGTCCTCGCCATTAGATAACAACTTCAGTTCGAGCGCCAATGCGACGTATCCTTTGGCCCAGTCGGACACGGTGCCGTCGTTAACGCCTGTCGTGTTCTTGACATCGGCCTCTTTGCCCAGGGTACGGACCAAGAAAGTCGCCAACTGTTCCTTCGTCACTGTGCCGGCCGGATCGAATTGACCGTTGCCTACGCCGTCCGTAATGCCGGCCTTCTTAATGGCCTCGATATACGGCAATGCCCAGCCGTTCGCCGCGTCGTCCGCTTTAACGTCTTTGAACGACGACGTCTTCAGATCGGCCTCGACCTGCAATCCCATGATCAACGCCGCCACTTTCGCGAATTGCGCCCGGTTCATCTCTTCCTTGAGTCCGAACGAGCTGTCGCTTACGCCGTCGAATATTCCAGCGTTGATCATCGCGTCGAACTTCGCTTTCGTCGCCGCGTCCAAATCTTTCAGATCGCTGAAATCGGCCGACGTCTTCGCGAAAGCCAACGACGCGGGAACGAACAACGCACAGGCAAGCAACATTACGCCTAATTTTCTTATACGCTTTGCCATTCTACCCTTCCCTCCTTTGTTTGATTACTTATCTTTTATCGGATAAATATTCCTATTTTTTAGTTATATCGCCACCAACAAGAAAATTTACGGAGGCTGACGCTGCTCGTTGAATATCGTGTCGTAAACCCCGAACAAACCGAAATTCCGGCCCGTCAGCCGAAAAATGGAGAATTGAACCCCCGATGCGAACCCTCTTATAATCAAAACTGTCCAGGTGGACGTTTTCTTTTATTCGTCCAAGAAAACGCTTTCAAATTTCGACAGGAATAGCGGTAGGGAGGAGCCGTGTTCCAGAAGCGAAATGATGACCAGAAGGGAAGGATCAGAATTATGAATCTACGAAGCCTAGTCAGAAAAAGCACGATGACAGCCGGCGCATTCATCCTTAGCTGCTCCCTCGTCTTTGGCGGCGCGTTCGCGGCGTCGCCTGCCGCTTCAAGCCAGTCGGCCCTATTCAAGGATCTGCGGCAGACGCATTGGGCAGCATCATCATTGGCCAAGCTGAAGCAATACGGCCTCATCTCGGGATATGCCGACGGCACCGTTAAGCCGGACGCTCCGATCACGCGCGCGGAATTCGCGGCGGTCGTCAACCGGATGTTCGGTTATCCGATGCCGGAATCGTTCAGCGCCGGCGACGTCGCCAAGAACTCATGGGCGTACTCCGATATCGCCAAAGCGGTAAGCGCCGGCTACTACAAGCTTGATGCCGCGAACAAAGCGCGCCCGAACGATCGGCTATCGCGCGCCGAAGCCGCAGCGGCGCTGACCGACGTATTCCATCTGTCGCCGATCGCCGAGACAAGCTCCGCCCCGTTCAACGATATCGATGGCCTGAATCCGGAACTCCAAGATGCTATTCACGCGCTATCGGATGCCGGTTACGCCAACGGATTCGCGGACGGAACCTTCAGACCCGGCAAGCCGATCTCCCGTGCCGAGCTGGCCGTACTGCTTGACCGGTTGACGGGACTGTACGTGCACGAATCGGGTACGGTTACCGCCGGTAAAGTTGCGGGCAACGCCGTCTTGAATCATGATGGGATCGTGCTGCAGGACACGGCGGTTGCCGGCAATCTGATCTTGGCGCCGGGCATCGACGACGGAGATGCGACGCTAGAACGCGTGAGCGTGGGCGGAGAGACGTTCATCCAAGGCGGCGGCGAGCACAGCGTTCACCTTATCGGCTCCAAGCTCGGCGTCGTTCACGTGGATAGGAGTAACGGCATCGTGCGCGTCGTCGTCAGCGGCGAGGTAGACCGTTTGGTCGTTGATGGACAATCGCGCATCGAGCTAGCCGAAGGCGCGGTGGTCAAGCAGTTGATCGTCACGCCTGGCGCTAAGTCTACGACGATCGAAGGCAAGGGCAAGATCGAGAACGTCGACAATCAGGCTGCCGACGTCACGTTCAATGGCGAACCGCTGCAATCGACGCCGCCGGCCGGACCTTCGGGTGGAATCACGACCACGCCGCCAAGCACGAGTCCCCGCAATGAGCCGAGCATTGATCCGGCCTCTCCTGCCGGTGACGAGCTTTGGACGCTCGTCTGGAGCGACGAATTCGAGAACGGCAGCATCGCCCCGAACAAATGGACGTTCGACCTGACGAACGGCGCGTCCATAGGCAATCCGGGCTGGGGCAATAACGAGCTCGAGTATTATACGAACCGGCCTGAGAATGTCCAAGAGCAGAACGGCAAGCTGCTGATTACGGCGCGCAAGGAAGCCGCGAAATACGAAGGCTTCGATTACACGTCGGCTAGAATCAAAACCAAAGGCCTGTTCGCCCAAAAATACGGCAAGTTCGAGATACGCGCCAAAGCGTCGACGGGCAAAGGCTTGTGGCCTGCGATCTGGATGCTGCCGGAAGACACGACGGAATACGGCACGTGGGCCGCATCCGGCGAGATCGACATTATGGAAGGCTGGGGCAGCCGCCCGCACGACATCGCCGGCACGATTCACTACGGTCAGCAATGGCCGGGCAACACGTATTCCGGCAAGGAGTACACGTTCGAAGGCAGCACCATTAGTGAATTCCATACTTATGCGCTGGAATGGGAGCCTGGAGAGCTTCGCTGGTATGTCGACGGCCACCTGTACTCGACGAAGAACGACTGGTATAGCAAGAGTTCCGGCAATCCCGCGAACTTCGCTTACCCGGCGCCGTTCGATCAAGAGTTCCACTTGCTGATGAACCTAGCGGTCGGCGGTAACTTCGACGGCAATCCGACGGAGGAGACGCCTTTCCCAAGCACGATAGAGATCGATTACGTCCGTGCATACGAGCTAACGGGACGGCCTTATCGCGAGCCTGTGCCGGTAGAATATCCGAAGGAGGATTATCTGCCTGGCGCCAAGTTGCCGCAGGGCGATGATAAGGACCTCGTCTACAACGCCGACTACACGCAGAGCGAAGATGGCGACCCAGGCATGGGAATCGCGGGAACCGCGCATTGGGAGTTGTTCACCGGCGAAGGCGGTGCCGGGAATGTAACGATCGATACGATCGGCGGAATCCGCTACGCCAAAGTCAACATTACGGCTGCCGGCGGCCAGCCTTATTCCGTCCAGCCGAAAGCGATCGTCTCGCTGGCCCAAGGACGCTACTACAAATTGACTTTCCAAGCGAAATCGGATTCGGCTAGAAACTTGAACGTCCGGATAACCGGCGGAGAGTCGCGCGGATTCATCGCTTACTCGCCATCGCTGGACGCAGCGCTCACGGACGGCTTCAACACTTACGAAATGTCGTTCCAGATGAAGCAGGATTCCGATAACGCCGCCCGCATCGAGTTCAACGCGGGTACGAACGTAAAGCCCGTATGGATCGGCCAGGCGAAGCTGATCGAGATCGACGGCATTCCATTCGAACACGATCTCCCCAAGAAGCCGCTCGACGACGGAAACCACCTCTATAACGGGACCTTCGACCAAGGCGAAACGGACCGCATGAGTTTCTGGCACATAGCGGCTGCCGAAGGCGCGTCGGTTACCGCCAGCGTGAATCCTCTCGATCGGAATTTGACGATGGAGATCGCGGACGGCGGCGCTTCGGCTTCAGACGTGAAGCTGTTGCAGAAAGGCGCTTGGCTGCTGCACGGACACGATTACAAGGCAACGTTCGACGCGAAAGCATCCGCGGCGCGACCGATCGTCGTAGCGCTCGCGTCCAAGGATGGCAGCATCGTCCTGCAGCAAACCGTTAACTTAGCAGCCGGTTCTAACAAAGTTAACGTAAGTCTAGACAACTTTAACGGCGCGGACGACACGGAAGGACAGTTCCAGCTGCTTCTCGGCGGCGCAACGGGAACCGTCGTGCTCGATAACCTCAAGCTGACGCGCACGTCGACTTACATTCCGGACAACGTCGTATTCTATCCGCTGAGCAACGGGGATTTCACCGGCGGTCTGACCGGTTGGGAAGCGATCTCCGATAGCGGCGGCGCGGTTACCGCGGCGGTTGCCGAAGAGGCAGCTAAGCTTACCGTGTCCAGCCAAGGAAGCAACCCGTGGAGCGCTATGCTTAACCAGAACGGTTTGCCGCTTAGCACGGGCATGACTTATATCGTTCGTTTCGATGCCAAGGCTTCCATCCCGAGGAAAATGGAGGTCATTGCGGAGAACGGAGCTTACTTCCGGTATTTCGATCAAACGTACGACCTAGGGACGACCATGCAAACGTACGAATCCGAATTCACGATGCCCAAGGACGATACGCTGAATTTGAAATTTCTAATGGGCTTAATCGCGAATACCTCCGCGCTTGGCCAGACGCACGACGTGACGATCGATAACGTCGCGTTCGAGATCAAGAACGCTCCTGTCGCTAAGCCGCCTTCTCTGTTCGCGGACGCGACGGGCAACACCGTCGGCTCTCCGATCGCTATAACGTTCCCGGATCATCCGGCATGGCGGTCAGCCGTCACGCAAATCACGATCAACGGAGAAGTGATCGGTTCCGATCAAGGAACTCTCGCCGCAGGAACCTTGACGATCACCGCAGAGTCGTTCCCGGCCGCAGGCAGCTACGCGATCCGCGTCAAAGCTAGCGGCTACGCGGACGCAGCCGTCACGCAGACCGTTCTAGCGGGAGACGGCAACCTCGTCATCAACGGCAGCTTCGACAGCGGCGCCTCAAGCTGGCTGACATGGTCCGGAGATGGCGGGACCGCGACCTTGACGGTCGAAGACGGCCAAGCGAAGCTCGCAATCGGCTCCAAGGGCCCTCAGAACTGGTCCAACCAGTTCTATCAGGCCAGCATTCCGATGGTCGCGGGACGTACCTACGAGCTTCAGTTCAAGGCTTCGTCGACGATCGATCGGCCGATTACCGTCGAATTCACCGACACGTCCGGAGGCGCGAAATCGTTCAATCTGACGTCGACGGAAACGGTATTCGCAACGACTTTCAAAGTAAATAGCAGCACCCCCCTCAAGCTCAATTACTTGATCGGCAACGTCACGGTCGAAGACGCTGCCACTCCTGCGGATGCCCATACGATTACGATCGACGACGTCGTGATCAAGGAAGTGCCGACAGGCCACGAGCTTCTCAACGGGACATTCGATACGAATCCGGATCACTGGACTCTCTACAACAAGCCGGGTGAGGCTAACGCCTCTCTGGAAGTTACGGGCGGAGAGCTCAACGTGAACTGGGCGGGTTATGACGGCTTCGAAATCTGGGGCACGCAACTGAGTCAGGACGGACTCCAGCTGGACGCCGACAAGACGTACAGACTCTCGTTCCAGATCAAGTCCACGATCGACAAGACGATCAAACTGTCCGTTGAGAAGGGGACCGACTATAACGTGCAATACTTACCGGCCGGGGATATTCCGTTGACCGGAGGAGACGGTTTCGTGACCGTCACCAAGGACTTCTCGGTCGGCGCGGCTTCCGAGCCGAACGGCAAGGTCGTCCTCCAGATGGGAGGCAACCACGCCGGGGCGCATACGATCACGATCGACAACGTGACGCTCGCCGAAGTCGTCGTCCCGCCGCCATCCGGTCACGAGCTGCTGAACGGTACGTTCGATACGGATACGACCGGCTGGACTATGTATACAAGCGACGGATCGAACGCCGTAACTTCCGCAGTCTACGGGAAGCTTGAGGTCGAATTCATGTCTTACGACGGCTGGTTCAACTATTCGACGCAAGTCTATCAGGAGCAACTGAGGCTAGAGACGGGGATAACGTACGTCGTAAGCTTCGAAGCGAGCTCCTCGATCGACAAGACGATTAGCGTCGAGGTCGGGCGGGGCGGCGGAGGCGCGCATCAGCCCGCGACTTCGTTCAACTTGACGAGCGAACCGCGGACGTTCACGTTCGAGTTCACCGTAACCGGAACCGACCAGAACGCCAAGCTGAACTTCTTGCTTGGCAGCAATATGGTGCCTTCAGAGGACTTCCTCCCGCACAGCATCTGGATCGACAACGTTACGTTGACCGAGAAGACGGCCGATTAGGCCATAACGATTAAAGCCCCGCCGATTCCTATGGCATATGCCATGAAATCGGCGGGGCTTTAATGTTCCAATCTATCCGCGTCCGCCCGGAGGGTGCCGTCTGCCGTTCGCGGCTCCCGCCGCTGGACCTGCGCCAAGCTCCGCTCCGAACTCCTCGCGTCCGGTTTCGAACGCCATCGCTTCTCTGCGCTCAGGCATTAAGCCTTCCCGCATAAACCATTCCAGCTTCGCTTCCTTGCGCGATTGCCGCATGCCATCATCTCCCGAAGAAGTGTCGGCATCTAGTATCTCCCATGCGCGAAGCTTTCAATCTTCATCCGCGGCTATCTACGATTAAGGTCACAGGACCGTCATTGATGAGGGCGACGTCCATCATCGCGCCGAATTTGCCGGTCTCGATCGTAAGCCCTTTAGCTCTCAAGCGGGCGTTGAACTGCTCGTATAAGGCCTCCGCTTGCTCGGGACGGGCCGCGGCCATGAAATTCGGCCGCTTGCCTTTGCGGCAATCGCCGTATAACGTGAACTGGGACACCGACAGAATCTCCCCCTTCACGTCCTCTACCGACAGGTTCATTTTCTCGTCCTCGTCCTCGAAGATCCGAAGTCCCGCCAGCTTGTCCGCCATCCAGACGACGTCCTGCTCCCCGTCCTCGTGCCCGACGCCGACGAGCAGCATAAGTCCTTGGCCGATTCGCCCGACGACTTCTCCGTTTACGGTCACGCTAGCTTCTGACACTCTTTGCACGACTACTTTCAACCTGCACCCTCCGTCTATTGCATCATCCGCTGCACCGAAAAAATATCCTTCACCCGTTTGATCTTGTCGACGACGGATTGGAGATGGTCTCTGTTGCGAATGAGAATGGTCATATGCATAATCGCCATCTTGTTCTTGTCCGATCTGCCGGACACCGCGGCGATGTTCGTCTTGCTTTCGGATACCGCCAGCAGCACCTCGTTGAGGAGGCCGCGGCGATCGTGGCCGAGAATTTCAATCTCGACGCTGTAGCTCGATAAGGCGGATTCCTCCCACTGCACTTCGATTACCCGCGCCGTCTCTTCGCCGTCATCCCCCGTCGGGATGTTCGGGCAGTCCGTCCGATGGACGGATACGCCCCGTCCGCGCGTAATATAGCCGATAATCTCGTCGCCCGGCACGGGATTGCAGCACCGCGCGAACCGTACGAGCAAATTGTCTACGCCTTTCACGGTCACGCCGTTCGAAGGACGACGACGCTCCGCCGTCTGCGCGGAAGGAGCTTTCATCTCCTGCACTTCCGTCGTCAGCTGGATCTGCTTCGCTTCCTCCGCTTCCTTGCGCATCTTCTCGGTCAGCTTCGTGCACACTTGCGCCGCCGTAATGCCGCCGAAGCCCATCGCGGACATCATGTCCTCGACGTCATTGAACGTAAACTTCTTCGCCGCTTCCTGCAGCTTCTCTTCCGTCATCCATTCCGCCGGATCCAGACCTTGGCGCCTGAGCTCCCGCTCCAATGATTCCCGGCCCTTCTCGACGCTTTCCTCGCGCTGTTCCTTCTTGAACCATTGGCGGATTTTCGCGCGGGCGTGAGACGATTGGGCGATCTTCAGCCAATCCTGGCTAGGGCCGTAGGAATGCTTGGAGGTCAGAATTTCGACGATATCGCCGGTCTTGAGCTTATGGTCGAGCGGCACGATCCGTCCGTTCACCTTCGCTCCGATCGTCCGGTTGCCGACCTCCGTATGAACGCGGAACGCGAAATCAAGCGGAACCGAGCCGGCCGGCAGCTCGAATACCTCGCCTTTCGGGGTAAACACGAATACGAGATCGGTGAAAAAGTCCATCTTGAGCGATTCCATGAACTCCGCCGCGTCCCGAGTCTCTTGCTGAAGCTCGATAATTTCGCGGAAAAAATTCATCTTGTCGCCGAAGCTGCCCGTCACGCCGGCGTTGCTGCCTTCCTTGTACGCCCAGTGCGCGGCGATCCCGATCTCGCTCGTCCGATGCATCTCCCACGTACGAATCTGGACTTCGGTCGGTTCTCCGGTCGGTCCGACGATCGTCGTATGCAGGGATTGATACATGTTCGCCTTCGGCATGGCGATATAGTCTTTGAAGCGTCCCGGCATCGGCTTCCATAACGTATGAATAATGCCGAGCGTGGCGTAGCAGTCCTTCACGTTGTCTACCAGAATGCGAATCGCGAGCAGATCGTAAATCTCGTTGAACTGCTTGTTGCGGGTCGTCATTTTCTTATAAATGCTATAAATATGCTTCGGACGACCGGAGATATCCCCTTGGATGCCCATCTCGTCCAGTTTCTCGCGGATTCGGCCGATCAGTTCGGAAATATATTGCTCCCGCTCGGTCCGCTTCTTCTTCATGAGATGCGCGACCCGATAGTATTGCTGCGGGTTCAGGAAACGAAGCGCGATGTCCTCCATCTCCCACTTGATCGCGCTAATCCCGAGCCGGTGGGCGATCGGGCAATAAATCTCGAGCGTCTCATGGGCGATGCGGCGCTGGCTCTCTTCCGATTGGAATTTGAGCGTGCGCATATTATGAAGGCGGTCCGCCAGCTTGATCAAGATGACGCGAATGTCGTTCGCCATCGCGACGAACATCTTACGGTAGTTCTCGTTCTGCTGCTCTTCCTTCGAACGGAACTGAATGCGCTCGAGCTTCGTTACGCCGTCGACAAGCCCCGCGATCGTATCTCCGAATCGCTCCCGCAAATCGTCGACCGTCACGTTCGTATCCTCGACGACGTCGTGCAGCAGCGCCGCCATCACCGTAACGACATCCATCTGCATGCCCATGCAAATTTCGGCAACCGCTACGGGATGCAGAATATAGGGCTCTCCGGATTTGCGCAATTGACCGCGATGCGCTTCGTCGGCGTACTCGTACGCTTCTCGCACTCTGAGCAAATCCTGCTCCTTCATATAGGTTGACGCTTTGTCGAGCAGATGCTCCATGCCCATGCCGAGTTTCCTTTCCACCGGCGCCCTGCGCCGGAAGTGTCCCCTGAAGTTATTCCTTTCATTATGCCTCTTAACGAAGCGAAACGTCAACCACGTCCATTCCTTCTAAAGTCTTGGTTTTCGCCTTCGTTCGACAAAAGAATGAGCCTGCATTAAAATGGAAAGGCTGTGCCTAATTATGACGAGAGAGGGAAGAGATCACGATGAACCGCAACATTGACGTACACGAACGTCCTCCGATCGGCCAGAGTCTGCTTCTTAGCTTACAGCATTTATTCGCGATGTTCGGGGCAACCGTCCTCGTTCCGACGCTGCTCGGTGTAGATCCCGCCATCTGCTTACTCATGAACGGAATAGGCACTCTTCTCTATCTATGGATATGCCGCGGCCGAATCCCCGCTTACCTCGGCTCAAGCTTCGCTTTCATCGCGCCGGCGAGCGCCGTGATCCACGAATACGCGGTTCCGGGAGAGGGCTACGCCGCTGCGCTTGGCGGCTTTATCGCGGCGGGGGTCGTGTTCGTTATCGTCGCGTTGATCGTTAAAGCTGCCGGAACGGGTTGGATCCATATCGTGTTCCCGCCTGCTGCTATGGGAGCGATCGTGACCGTCATCGGGCTGGAACTAATCCCCGTCGCGGCCGTAATGGCAGGGTGGATCTCGGATGGAAGCAAGGATTGGACAATGGATGCGAAGGCCGTTACGCTGTCGATCGTTACGCTCGCCGTCGCCGTGCTCGGCTCCGTGCTGCTCCGAGGCTTTCTGCGCATTATCCCGATCCTGCTCGCTATCGTCGTCGGTTACATTGTCGCTTACGCGCAAGGCATGGTAAACTTCGATCCTGTTCGAGAGAAATCGTTATTCGACCTGCCTGAATTTACTTCTCCCGTATTCGACGGCGCGGCGATCGTCACGATCGTATTCGCTTCGTTCGTCGTCATCGCGGAGCATATCGGCCATCTGATCGTAACCGGGAACATCGTCGGACGCGATCTATCCAAAGATCCGGGACTGCACCGGTCGATGCTCGGCAACGGCATTTCGACGCTGCTCTCCGGCTTCATCGGCTCGACGCCGAACACGACGTACGGCGAGAATATCGGCGTGCTCGCCATTACTCGCGTCTACTCGACGTTCGTCATCGGCGGCGCCGCGGCGTTCGCGATCGTGCTGTCCTTCTTCGGCAAGTTTTCCGCGCTGATCGATAACATTCCGGATCCCGTCATGGGCGGCGTATCGCTCTTGCTCTTCGGCGTTATCGCCGCGTCCGGTCTGAGGATGCTCGTCGAATCGAAGGTCGATTACGGCAAGCCGGCGAATCTGCTGCTGACGACCGTCGTGCTCGTTACCGGGCTTAGCGGCGTGAAGATCACGATCGGGGATTTCTCGTTGTCCGGCATGGCGCTCGCCACCGTCGTGGCCATCGCGCTGAGCTTGCTGTTCAAGCTGTTCGAGACGATGGGATGGTCGAACGAGGCGGAGGGCGGACGCTAATAAAGGTATATACGTATCGGAGGAAAATGGTGCCAAAGTGTTCTTCGGGCCGCCAAGAGTCTGTCCGGATACATATCTCCTTACGGTGTCTGTTCTCCTCGTGAAATCTGAACTTATAACACCTAATAAGGTGATTTCACGACTCCAAAGGCCACCGCTTCGCTCCTCCAGGAGACATGCATCCTTGTTCGAATTCGGCCCAAGAAAGACAAAAAGGACGTATCGGAGATTTTCCTCCGATACGTCCTTTTGTTGGTTGGAGTTAGTAGGTGACGAGCGAGTTGATCTCGATGTCGCCGAGCTTGGCGCGGCCGTCTAGGTAGCCGAGCTCGATCAAGAACGCGGCGCCGATGACTTCGCCGCCGAGCTGCTGGATCAGATTGATCGTCGTCGCGATCGTGCCTCCGGTAGCGAGAAGGTCGTCCGCGATCAGAACCTTCTGGCCCGGTTTAATCGCGTCCTTATGTACCGCCAGGCGATCTTTGCCGTATTCGAGGTCGTATGCCGCTTCTACGGTCTCTCCCGGAAGCTTGCCGCTCTTGCGGATCGGCACGAAGCCTACGCCTAGCGCCAGCGCCAGCGGTGCGCCAATGACGAAGCCGCGGGCTTCTGGACCGGCGATCAAGTCGATATCGAGATGCTTCACCATCGCCTTGAGCTCGTCGATCGCCGCTTGGTAAGCGGTCGGTTCCTTAAGCAACGTCGTAATATCTTTGAACCGGATACCCGGTTGAGGGAAGTCGGGAATGACCCGAATATAGTTTTTAAAGTCCAACGTAATAGCGCTCCTTTGATCATCGTTCACTTAGTGTAGCCGTTTCTATATCCGTTAAGCATTATACACTTCCGCGCGCCCATCTGGCTAGAGCCAGCCTACGCCAGATGCCAGCGGTGCATCCAGTTGCGCAGCTCTTCCGCGGACATCTGTCTTAACCGAAGCGCTTCCGCCGCTTGCTGCGCCCTGCGGTAACGAGCGGACCGGTCCAATTCGCTGCGCGGGGGATTGGCTACCACTTGTAGCGTACTGCCTTGTGCGGTGATAAAGCCAAGCTCGACGAATACTTCCTGCATCATGCGAACGGTGGCAAGCGGCCATCCCGTATCCGCCGCGACGGATTGCAGGAAGCCTTCCGGCGCGTCGATCCAGGTGCCCTGCCGTTTGAACAGACCGTATACTTCTCCGAATTGTTTGCGGTCAGGAAAAGCGACTCTGGCAGCAGACGGCTTCTCCTCTCGCGAATGGTCGAACACGACGACGAGCTCGCCCCCGCATTCCGGAGATAACCAAGCGGCTAGTTGCTCGGCATCCCGTTCTTGATGAGGAACCCCGAGCAGGATCAACCTTGACCATCTGCCCGATGGCTTCGCTTCTTCCGCGAACGTACGCACCTGAATATCATGTGAGCCGAATCTATCGATGACTTCTTGAGCAACTCTAGCAGATCCGCATAATAATGCGGTACCGGGGATCGATTCCGCAATCAGATCGCCAAGCTTGCCCCACATATCCCGTTCACGGCGCAAGTCGTTCAGACGCAGCTCTCCCGATCTCCAATCCTGGAATACGAGCTGCACTCGCCTGGAGCCTTTCCACTCGTTAACCGACAGCTCTCCTATCAGATCGATTCGCATGCCCGGCGCTAGCTTGGCGCTATCTTCGCCCATACCGAACCCGATCGCTTCGATGACTTGGCCGTCCTGCTCGAGCGATAGCTTCAAGTGATTGTTTTCCTTGCCGAGCGTGCGGGCTTCCCGGACCGTCAATCCTTGAACGACGACGCGAGGCGTAGGATTCCCGTTCCCGAAAGGCTCCAGACTAGCCAGCTGATCGACGGCTTCTAGCGTAGCGTGAGCGAGCGTGCAGACGAGATCCGCGCGCTTCTTCGGCTGCCAATCGTCCTCGGTCAACCATTCGTCGGCTAACGCGTGCAATCGATCGGATAACCGCTCGACGTTGTCCCGGGAAATCGTTAAGCCGGCAGCAGCGGTGTGCCCTCCGAAATGCTCCATCAGCTCCGCGCATTCGGACAACGCGGCGAACAGATCGAAGCCTTCGATGGAACGGGCGGAGCCTTTGGCTTTGCCCGTCTCCGGATCGATCGCCAGGATGATGGTCGGCCGGTAATATCGCTCGACCAGCTTGGACGCCACCAACCCTGCGATTCCCGCGTTCCACCCTTCACCGGCAAGCACGATGACGTTCCGACGGCGGCCATCCGACGTCAGAGACTTCCACTTCTCCTCCGCTTCGGCTACCGTCTGAACGACTAAGTCCTGACGCTCGGCATTGAGCTGATCGAGCTCTTCGGCCAATCCCGCGGCGACTTCCTCGCTGGCTGCGGTAAGCAGCTCCACTGCCCCGCTCGCGTGAGCCAGACGTCCGCCCGCGTTAAGACGCGGCGCCAATCCGAAGCCGATCCGTCCGCTCGTCAGCTCTCCCGGCGTCGTTCCGCTCACCTTCGTCAGCGCCCGTATGCCGGGTATCGGATTCGTTCGCAGCATCGCTAACCCGAGCTTGGCGATGATGCGGTTCTCGCCGATGAGCGGCATCAGATCGGCGATCGTACCGATGGCAGCCAAATCCGCGTATTCCAGCATCGGCCTGCCCATGAACGCATGCGCAAGCTTGAAGACGACCCCTGCCCCGCACAGACCTTTGAACGGATACGGACAGTCCTCCTGCTTCGGATTCACGAGCGCTACCGCGCCCGGAAGCACGCCTGAAGCCGGCGGTTCATGATGGTCGGTAACGACGACGTCGATGCCCAGCTGCGCCGCGTAAGCGATCTGTTCCACCGCGCTTATTCCGTTATCGACCGTCACGATCAACGTCACGCCGGCTTCGGCAGCCTTATCGATGGCTTTCAGGTTCAACCCGTAACCTTCGTTGCTCCGATGCGGAATATAGGTATCGAAGCGCGCGCCGAGCGCCGACAACAGACGACTCATCAACGCCGTGGACGTCACGCCGTCCGCGTCGTAATCTCCATAGACGCGAATGAGCTCGCCGGCGTCGATCGCCTGACGTATCCGGGATACCGCTGCGTCCATCCCCTTCAACTCGTAAGGATCGTGAAGATGCTCCTCGTTCGCATGTAGGAAAGCCGTCATATGCTCGGCGGAAGTCCACCCGCGAGCGACGAGCACGCCAGCCACAAGCCTGCTGAGGCCATGCTGCGCGGCGAGCTCCTGTTCCAGACGCTCGTCCCGCTGCGGCAATGCCCACTTATATCTGGATAATCTCACCGGATAATGCCTCCATTGCGTGATCAAATAAGAAAGCCGCCGTACATGGGCGGCGGCGAATAATAGCGGATAATCGTCATTGCGCTACTGCACGAACGCCGATAATTCCTCTTCTTGATGATTCGATTTATAAGGATAGCCGGGATCGTAGGGCTGCACGCGGATGTTTGCGTCGATAATGTGCAAAAATCGTTTGGTCAGGTGACGTCTGACGCGGTGCGCGATCTCTTGACCTTCGGCGACCGTAATCCGGGGATTCACGGATACGGTAACGTCAAGCACGATATAGTGTCCGTGCTCGCGCGCCTGCAGATCTTCGACGGCGACGACCCCGTCGATGCGTTGAACCGATTCCAGAACCGTCTGAGCATCGATTTCGTTCATCGTGCATACGGTCGATTTGCGCATGACGTCGGAGGTCAATCGATAACCCATGCGCAGGACGAATACCGAGATGACCAGGCCTGCGGCGGGGTCGAGCACGTACAGGAACGGCATATCGAGCATTCCCCCGGCTGCCGCGGCCGATGTTCCGACAAGCGCCGTCAGCGACGCGAAAATATCGGAGCGATTATCGGTCAAGCGGTCTTCCCGGATCCCGCACTCGCTGTCGCGTTTTCTCTTATAGCGCACGAGCGCTTCCCGAGCCCCGATACTCGCGGCGATGACGACGACGGCTCCCCAGCCGGGCGCTTCGTTAACGCCTTTGGCCACTTCCCGGATCGAAGAGATGCCGACTTCGAGTCCGGCCACGAGCACGATGGCCGACAATACGATGGCGAGCGCCGATCCGGGCTGGGGCTGGGAAGAAGAAGCCGCCGCGGACGGCAGCCTCCCTTTGCGGAGCCCCAGGTAGGATGTAGCCGAGTTGGCGCAATCCGCGGCGGACTGACAAGCATCTGCGATAAGCGCTTTGCTCCCGGTCAACCATCCGACCGCGCCTTTTACGACGAATAATCCGAGTAGCCCCCACAGAGAAACGATAGCGCCGCGTTCGCATGCGGCGGTACGATGGACCATTTTCATCCGAGCCACTCCTTATGCCCTTTCCATAAACCAGCTTTTATACCCATTGCTTACGGATTGGTTGCCGCTTTGGCAGGAATCTTCTTAATCGGTTGCTTCTTCTTGAAGTACAGCCAGATTTGGCTGGCGATGAAGATCGAAGAATACGCGCCGCTGGCCAGACCGACGATCATCGCGAGCGAAAACAGCTTGATCGAGACGCTGCCGAAGATGAACAAACAGATGGCCGCGATCAGAACGGTAATGACGGTATTGATCGAGCGCGCCAACGTCTGCCAAATACTTTTGTTGACGAGATCGTCATAGTCCGAAGGCGTCTTGATCTTAGCAAAACGCAGGTTTTCGCGGATCCGGTCGAAAATAACGACGGTATCGTTAATCGAGTAACCGATAATCGTAAGTACCGCGAGTATGAACGGAAGGTTGACCTCCAATTGGAAGATCGAGAATATCGCGATGACGAAGAAAGCATCGTAGACGAGCGAGATAATCGCAGCGATCGCGAACCGCCATTCGAATCGGATACTGACGTACAGCACAATTCCGATACAAGCGATCGCCATGCCGATCAGAGCGCTGCGTTGCTGTTCATTGGCGATCTCGGGATCGACCACGTTCACTTCGAACGATGCATCCGGATCGAATTGCGCGTAGTAATCCGCTTTGAGCTTCTTCTCTTGTTCTTGGGTGAGCGCGTCTTTGAATCGAACCGACGCCCGGTTATCCGAGTTCGATACCGTCAGCGTGTAGCTGCCGATATCCTCGCCGTCGAGAAATTCGCCCATCTTGACGTCGTCGATCTGCTTCTTCGACGTAATATCCATCGACGTGCCGGCGCTGAAGTCGATCCCGTAGTTCAGACCGAGAATGCCCGTGGCCACGATACCGATCACCGTGATGATCGCGGAGATCAACAAAAATTTATGCGCCGAACGCGCGAAATCGAACTTTCTGTTAGAGTGCATGAATCTCACTCTCCTTCACGCCATAATAGCCCGGCTTATTGAAACGACCGCTCTTGATCAGCAATTGCAGCAGGTACCGCGGGAGGAATACGTTGGTCAGGATGTTCGCCACGATGCTCGCGATCAGAACGATCGCGAAGCTCTTAACGATGCCTTGCCCCATGAAATAAAGCACTGCAGCCGCGATAATCGTCGTAATATGCGCGTCGATAATCGTCCGGAAGCTGTTCTTCGCCCCTGCGCGCAGAGAGGAAGCAACGGTCTTGCCGCTGCGAAGCTCGTCTTTGATCCGTTCGGCTTGAATGATGTTCGAGTCGACCGCGATACCGATACCGAGTACGAACGCCGCGATGCCCGGCAACGTTAACGTCGCGTTCATCATCCAGAATACGGCGAGCAGAAGCCAGACGAATATAATGAGACAGATCGCGGCGATTGCGCCGGGTACGCGATAGAATAGAATCATGAACACCAGAATGAGTACGGATGCGAGCACGCCGGCGAATAAAGTATCGTTAAGCGACTTTTTGCCGAGCGTCGCGCCCACGCTTTGCGTGTACTTGTCCGTAAGCTTCAGCGGCAGAGCGCCTAGGTTAATGATATCCGCGAGCTTCTGCGCTTCCGCGCGCGTATCTTGTCCGGTAATCGTAGCGGTACCTTGCGTTAATGCCTGTTGTACGACCGGAGTCGAGATCGCCTCGTCGTTCAGGTAGATCGCCAGTACTTGTCCAACCAGACGTTGAGATACTTCCGACAGCTGGTTCTTATCTTTGACTTCGATGGCGACGACCGGTCTGCCCAGCTCGTCCGACTGGACTTTCGCGGCGCCGGCTTTGAAGTCGCTGCCATAGAATTCTACTTTGCAATAGCTGCCGTCCGTGCAACCCGAAGCGCTGCGGAACTGCAGTTCGGCAGGCTTCTGCATCAAATCGCGAATTTTCGCGATCGCTTCTTCGCGTTCTTTCTCGGTTTTGCCGGTTTCGATCGCGATTTTGACGCGGATGCGGTTTTTGCCCTCCGTCGTAACATCCGGCTCGGCGACACCGCTCTGGTTCGCGCGCTTCTCCAAACTGAGCGCCGTCTGCACGAGCGATTCCTTCGTTACTTCCCCGCCTTCCGTCAGCGGAGACGCCTCGTACAAAATTTCGACTCCGCCCTTCAAATCAAGCCCGAGCTTCGTATTGTCCAGCAAACCCGGAGTCGTTGCGCCCATTACCGCGAATGCGATAACGATAATAAGCACGAATGTTACTAAACGGTTCATCTCTGTATGCGGCCCCTTTCGGTTCTCAATGTTCCTATTATACCTACGTGTCCGAAAGGAAGTCAAAAAAGAAAAGCCTCCCTCCGGTAGCCGGAGGAAGGCCGTGTCTGTCCCGATTATCGTCCACGGAACTCGCCGCGGTACATGTTCAGCGTAATAAAATTCATGAACTGCGTCACTTTTAAGGACAAAATGTCGTTCACGACTTCGTGAAGGCTCGGCGTTCCCTTTTTATGATACTTATCGCTTACGCATTCCCATACATCGGCGCCGGTCACTTGGTCGTATCCGATCAAGCGGAATTCGTCCGCCTTGCTCTCGCACAGCTTCTCTATCATTTCGTTCAATTCCGCTTCCTGGAGCTTCTCTTCGCTCTCTTGCGCCTGGATGTCATCGTTCGCGTCGCTCACTGCATCGTACCTCCTCATGCCTGTTGCAACTTCTCTTGCTTATTAGGTTTCTCCACTCGTGCCCGAAATTCCTGCCTTTGGAATGAACGAGGACAAACCCCGCATACACATAAATGTGGGATTTACCGAGGGAATGAGGGATTCCGTTGTCTTTGCGCAAACAGTCGTTCATACAAGGCGCTATGATCTTGCTCGCCGCAGGCTTGCTCAATCGTCTGCTCGGCTTCGTTCCGCGTATCGCATTGCCTCGTATGATCGGGGCGGAAGGGGTCGGATTGATCCAGCTCGTGTTCCCCTTCACGATCGTGCTGTTAACGATTATCGCGGGCGGCATCCCGTTAGCCGTCGCGAAGCTCGTCGCGGAAGCCGAAGCTAAGGGCGACGTTGCCTCGGTCAAGCGAGTCGTGCGCGATGCCGTATCCATCTCTCTGTCCATCAGTCTCGTATGCGCCGCGGCATGTCTCGGGATGGCGGAGTGGATTTCTTCTTACGTCATGACGGACTCTCGCGTGCATACCGCTTTTCTTGCCATGCTGCCCATCCTGCCGCTTGTCGCCGTCTCCGCCGTCTGGCGCGGTTACTTTCAAGGAAGGATGAACATGATTCCAACCGCGCTGTCACAAACGGCAGAGACGCTTGTCCGCATCGTTCTCTCGCTCGTGCTCGCCTGGGTGCTGCTCCCCTATGGATTGAATTGGGCTGCAGCAGGTGCGGTGCTCGGGATGGGTGCCGGTGAATTGGCAGGGTTGCTCATGCTCTGGATCCATCTCCTGAAAGAGAAGCGTCGGCCTGCCGATCACGAAGCCGCGGACGGCCCAGCCTTGCATGCGTCTCCGCGCGGCAACCGACATACGCGCCAGCTGCTTGCGATAGCCGCGCCGGTAACCGGCAGCAAAATGATCGGATCGCTCTCCTACTTGCTGGAATCGATCATTACCGCTCGAAGCTTGGCGATCGCAGGTGTCTTGCCCGCCGTCGCGACCGCGCAATACGGCGCGCTGCAAGGGATGGTGATCCCGCTCGTCCTTCTGCCGGGCGCGCTTACATACTCGCTGGCGGTGTCGCTCGTGCCCGCGCTGTCCGAGGCGGCATCGCGCGGAGATTGGACGACGATCCACGTTCGTCTCCATCAATCGATGCGGCTCGCGGTCGTGACGGGCGCTCCGTTCATCGTACTCATGGGATTGCTAGCCGAGCCGCTCTGCTCGCTATTATATGGAAGCAGCTCGATGGCAGGCATGCTGAGATGGCTGGCTCCGATTGCCGTCTTCCTGTATATGCAAGCTCCGCTGCAAGCCGCGCTTCAAGCGCTTGATCGGCCGGGGACGGCGTTGTTTAACACGTTCGCAGGCGCGGCGATCAAGCTTATCCTTATCGTGCAATTGGCCACGAAGCCGGATCTGGGCATTCAAGGCGCGGTCATCGCGATCGCGGTCAACATGGCGCTCGTGACGCTGCTGCACTGGATCAGCGTGGCCAGATTAACCGGCTTCCGAATGAACCCTCTCGATTTCCTCCGGGTAACGCTGGCGATGATCGTCATGAGCGCGGTCGCACTATGGATATGGAATCAACATTGGCTCAGCATCGGCGCCGCCGATATGGGAATCGCCTCTGCCGTCGCGATCGTCGTCTATTTGCTGCTGCTCGTCATGCTTAAGCTGATCGATCGGCAAGACGTAGCCCGCATTCCATTCATCGGGAAGCTATTCCGACCGCTGAGACCGCGCTAATGCCGATTCTTCTTATCGACGTACAGCTTGCCGCGATGGTCGATGCTGCAGAAGAACACGTCTTTAAAGCTGTCGACTCCGTAACCCTGCAGCTCTTTTTTAAGCCAAAATCGATTTTTGCCCATCCCTTCCAGCGTCTCGTCCTGCACGTGTCCGTCCAGGATAAGGGCAATCGGCAACAGCTCGTAGCGCACCTTCGGAAAGACTTGCTCGTTCGGGGAGCTACCCGGTTGAATGCCGCCGCTCTTCGCGGTTGCCTCTCTTCCTCCTCCTTCACCGTCGTTGGTAATGACAGACAGCTTGCCCGTGGATTCGAGGACCGCCAGCTTCACTTCCCCGACGTCCGTGACGCCGTTCTCGCGAAGCTGGGACATGAGATCATCCAGGTTATAGCGTTGCTTGGTCATCTCCCGGCGATTCAGATGCCCGTCCCGAACGATCACGCTCGGCTTTCCGTCGACCCACACGCGGAGCTTGTTGTTTTTCAAAGCTACAAAAGCAATGCCGATCTGGATGAACGCCAAGAAAAAAATCGGCGTTATCGCCATCCAAAGCGGTTTGTCGGTGCTCTCTATAACGATGACCGCGATCTCGGCGATCATAATGGAGATGACAAGATCGAATACGGACAGCTTGCCGATCTCGCGTTTTCCCATCATCCTCATGATGACGTAGATGAAGATGTACATGAACGCCGTCCGCAGCAGTATCGCCGTGAATTCCATGCGCCTCTCTCCTTCATCAGTCGGTAGCCGCTACGCTTCATTCCGTCCAAGCTTGCCGTCGTAGTGTCACCGCATGCCATGAGGCTCATTCAATTGCATGAAGCGGAAAATATGGCAAACGAGCCTGCGCGAGCAAGCTGCTGTACTAGCCCATCCATGCGTGCCATATGCTGTACAAAGAGGAATGAGAAGGAGGTATTATGGTGAAATCTTTCAGTGGCGCACTTGGCTTTCGGATCGCCTCGCCTGTCGCTTCCGGTTTATATTGGTCTTGCATATGGCTCGCGATCGGCGCGGTTGTCCTCTCCATTATGTTAACGGGCTCGTCGGTGAACGAAACGAACTTGCTGCCCTGGGTATTCGGCGTACACGGCTTCTCCTCTTTCGCCGGGGGGTTCGTATCGGCGAGGCGGGCGAAGCGCAAAGGCTGGTACTTCGGCATCGCGAACGGTCTGTTGTATACGCTGATGATCCTCATCGTCAGCTTCCTGGCCACGGACGCGAATTGGACGACGTCCGTACCGATTCTGCTGTTCTTGACGGCGATGACCGGGGCATTCGGCGGCATGCTTGGCGTAAATACTGCCACCGAACGCTAATTCCGCCTCCTCTGCCTGATTTTCGATAATCCCGGGCCTTTTGTGCTATAATAGTTCGGTATGTTTCGATCAACAGGCTATACGGGAGGCACACCATGGTTTTGTTCGAGAGCATGTCGTCTTTGACGATCTATACGGTCGTCGTCGTTGCCGTCTTGCTGACGTTCGGCACAGGGCGACAGCCATTGATCGCCGCATGGATGTTCCTGAAATCGTTAGCGATGTCGCGCAACTATTTGCTATTCCTCGTTGCCATGTTCGCCATCCTGGTGCTCAACAAGAACGAGCTCAGGCTCGAACGGTGGCTTAACGTCCCTTACGACCTCACCCCGTTATTAAGCGGATGGGAAGGGAAGTGGCCGCTATGGCTGCAGACGCATTTCCAATCCGACCTGCTTACCGCTATCTGCTCGATGTTCTATCTTGTCGTCTTCCAAGCCGTGATGATCGCGTCGGTCGGCATCTATACTTTCCACAACAACCGGAGATTGTACTATGCTTTCTGCGTAACGCTGCTGATTAACTACTTCCTGGCCGTCCCGTTCTATTTGTTCGTACCGGTCAACGAAGTATGGTTCGCGCATCCGGAGATTAAGTTTCTGATGTTGGATTCGTTCCCGGCTTTCGAATCGAGCTACCGAGCGTTATCCGGGCTGAACAATTGCTTCCCTAGCTTACATACATCGATCTCGGTTTCGATGGCGCTGCTAGCCAGCCGATCCGGCATCCGCAAATGGGCAATCTTCACTTGGGTTCATGCGGCGGTAATCATCTTCTCGATTTTCTACCTCGGGATTCATTGGTTTACGGATATGCTCGCGGGACTTTTGCTCGCAAGCTTCGCCGTAACGGTCGGACTCAAAGTCGGAGATTGGGCGGACAATTCGCTGGGAGATGTCAGCTGGCCGCTACGCATTCGGGCGAAGCTGAAGGCTCGGTCTTTGGAGTCTTAATAGAGAACTAAAAAGCATCCGTGTCGGGATGCTTTTTCTAATCGATGCGACGTGAACGCGGCATGTATCTCCTTACGGCGGCTGTTCCCAGCGTGAAATCTTGAATTTATAACCTCGTAACGAGGAAATTTCACGCTGGCAAAGGCCGACGCTTCGCTCCTCCAGGAGACACATGCCACTTATCCATTATCGATTTAAAGATCTAATAATCCCCCGGACGCTTGAACTCCTCGCGCGCGGCTTCTACTTTTGACCGGATCACGCAATCCTCCGCATGATCGTTGATTAAACCCATCGATTGCATGAACGCGTACATCGTCGTTGGGCCGACGAATTTCCAGCCTAACTTCTTCAAGTCTTTGGAAAGCGCGATTGAGGCCTCGGACACCGATACGGTCTGAGGCTTTGCCAGTTCGGCGGCGGCAGGTTCGTAACGCCAGATGAACGCGGCAAGAGAGCCTTCTCGTTCGATGAGTTCCCGCGCCCGCTTCGCATTGTTGATCGCGGCCTCGATTTTGCCGCGGTGGCGGATGATCCCCTTGTTGTTCAATAGACGTTCGACATCCTGCCCGGTGAAGGCAGCGACCTTGTCTATATCGAAATGATGGAACGCCTCTCGAAGATGTTCGCGCTTATCCAGAATCGTGCGCCAGCTAAGCCCGGATTGAAACCCCTCAAGGCACAATTTCTCGAACAGGCGACGATCGTCGTTTACGGGAAAACCCCATTCGGTGTCATGATAATGCAACATCTCCGGCGTTCCGCCGCACCACCGACAGCGCGGCTGACCGTCCGGTCCTAAGATTGTCGTCTCCATAAGCAGCCTCCGAATATAAAAAATGGCGCCGGGACTCCTCCCTGGCACCACCGTTGTTAATCTTCTTTCGTTTCCGCGCGAGCGGTAACGTTGTTAATCGCGGAGCGGTCGAACGTAAGCTTCGTTACGTCGTTCACTTTCAGTACGACGGAATCGTCGGTAATTTCCGAGATCGTTCCGTGCATGCCGCCGATTGTCACGACTTTATCGCCTTTCTTCAAGGCGTTAAGCATGGAACCGCGCGTACGCTGCTTCTTCTGTTGCGGACGAATCAGCAGGAAATAGAAAATAGCGAACATGAGAACGAACGGCAGCAACGTGATTAGCAGGTTGCCTCCGCCGCTTGAATCACCGGATAGCCACATAGGTTGTCCCCCCCTTCATTAAAATCCGCTTTCATTACCGGCCATTCCGTAAGCTTCGAAAAATTGATCGCGGAAATCGCCCAACCGGTCTTCCCGAATCGCTTGGCGTACGTTCGCCATAAGATTAACCAGAAAATGAAGGTTATGTACGGTCGTCAGCCTCAGTCCGAACATCTCGTCCGCTTTGACGAGATGGCGTATGTATGCGCGGGAGTAATGACGGCAAGCGTAGCAATCGCATTCCGGATCGAGCGGACCGAAGTCGCTGGCGAACTTGGCGTTGCGCACGACCAATCGGCCTTGACTGGTCATGACGGTGCCGTTGCGAGCGATTCGCGTAGGCAATACGCAGTCGAACATATCGATGCCGCGGATGCTGCCCTCGACGAGCGCATCGGGTGATCCGACGCCCATCAAATAGCGAGGCTTATCGCTTGGCAGCAGATGAACCGTCTCTTCGAGCATCTCGTACATCATATGCTTAGGCTCGCCTACGCTCAGTCCACCCATAGCATACCCCGGAAAATCTAGGGAAGTCAAATCCCGCGCGCTCATTTTGCGCAAATCCGCGTGCATGCCGCCTTGGACGATCGCGAACAAGGCTTGGTCGTGCGGACGTTTATGCGCCTTGAGACAACGTTCCGCCCACCGGCTGGTCCGCTCGGTCGATTGTTTCACGTATTCGTACTCCGCCGGGTATGGCGGACACTCGTCGAACGCCATCATAATGTCCGCGCCGAGCGCGTTCTGGACATGCGTCGCGCTTTCCGGCGTTAAGGACAGCTTGTCCCCATTAATGTGGGAGCGGAATTGCACGCCTTCTTCCGTGATTTTGCGCATTTCGCTGAGCGAGAACACTTGGAACCCGCCGCTGTCCGTTAGAATCGGGCGGTCCCAGTTCATGAATTTGTGCAAGCCGCCCGCTTGCTCGACCAATTCGTGCCCTGGACGGAGGAATAGGTGATACGTGTTGCTGAGGATGATCTGCGCGCCCAGCGTCTTCAATTCCTCGGGGCTCATTCCTTTGACCGTCGCTTGCGTGCCGACCGGCATGAAAGTTGGCGTATCGATGATGCCGTGCGGCGTATGCAGACGCCCTAACCTAGCGCCCGTCTGCTTGCACGCTTTAATAAACTCGTATTTAATAGCCATTCCATGATTCCTCTCTGCTTAGGCCCTTGCCTAAGTGATGAACATTGCGTCTCCAAAGCTGAAAAACCGATATTGCATTTCGACCGCTTCCCGGTATGCGGCAAGCGTTGCTTCTCTTCCGGCGAGCGCGCTCACTAGCATAACGAGCGTCGACTTCGGAAGATGGAAGTTCGTCAGCAACGCGTCTACCATGCGGAACTTGTAGCCGGGATAGATGAAGATGTCCGTCCACCCCTCGCACGCTTGCACCGGTTCGTCTCCGAACCGATTGCCTAGCGTCTCGAGCGTACGCGCCGAAGTCGTGCCGACGGCGACGATTCGGCCTCCGCTTGCTTTCGCCTCGCGGAGCATGCTCGCGCTTTCCTCGCTGACCGAATACCATTCGGCGTGCATCTCATGCTCTTCCACCGACTCTACCGATACCGGGCGGAACGTCCCCAAGCCAACGTGCAGCGTGATCAGGCACACCTTAACCCCCGAAGCCCGCAAGCTACCCAAGAATGCATCGGTAAAATGGAGTCCGGCGGTCGGCGCTGCGGCTGAGCCTTCATGCTTCGCGTACACCGTCTGGTATCTTTCGCGGTCGTCCAACGTTTCTTTAATGTACGGCGGCAACGGCATCTGGCCAAGCCGATCGAGCAGCTCGTTGAAGATGCCGGCGTACTCGAACCGGACGGTTCTTGCGCCCATCTCTCCCTCTGCCTCGACGACTGCGGTCAGGAGCGGCGCTCCGCCGTTATGCTCGTCCTGTCCGAAGTGAAGCTTCGTTCCTTGCGTAATGCGTTTGCCGGGACGAGCCAACGCCTCCCAGCGGTCTCCGTCCAGACGTTTCAGAAGCAGGAGCTCGACTTTCGCGCCGGTCTCGGCTTTGACTCCGAACAGACGCGCGGGGAGCACTCTCGTGTCGTTCAACACGAGCGTGTCCCCCGGCTTTAGGAATTTCGCCAGATCGGTGAACGTCCCATGCTCCGTTCGGCCGCTGTCCTTATGCAGCACGAGCAGCCTGGAGGCCGTCCGATCCGCAAGAGGAGTCTGGGCGATCAATGACTCCGGCAGATCAAAATCGTAATCGCTAACGTTCATCTACTATGCACCTTTTTCAATCGTTACGTTCTTGTAATAGTATAGCAGGATATATTGGTAGTCATACCCTTGTTCGGCGAAGCCTCTAGCTCCCCATTGGGACATTCCGATCCCGTGGCCCCAGCCGTAGCCGCTAATAATGAACTTCGGCGTTACGGTTGCCGCCCGCACTTGCCCTTGGCCATCCATAATGAACAGATTGCCGTCGCTTACGTTCTGCGATTGTCCGTTACCGCCGACGATGCTTAACGTTCCGGACTGGTTCGGCAGTTCCCGTGTTCTTCCTTGACCGTCCAACACCGTCATTCTTCCGGTCTCTTCGATCTCGAACAGCGTGCTGTTGATATTGCCTAGCGCGCTGCGGAAATTATCCGGTTGATTGATGGCTACGCGGACACCATTCGCTTTCAGCTCGGTTGCTCGGCCAGACGGCCCTCTCGCCGAAACTTCAAGCGTATAGAGCGGTCCAGTGATATTCGGGTCCCGCTTAGACAAGCTCGCCTGCAGTTGCTCCGGAGTGAACGGTCCTGCTACCCAGCTGTAGGCTTTCGTCATTTCCGGCACTTTGGCCAGCGGAACGACGCGTTCGCCTAGCGTTAGCCGTCCAAGCTCTTCTCCGTCGGTCGCCGGTTTCGATCGTATGATCGTGCCTTCTCCCGTTACCTGCAGTTGAGAGAGTCCCGCAGCGTTCTTCTGCCCGGCGTCCGTCAGCAAATCCTCTCGGACATATCCAACCAATCCCGTGCTGGAGGCGATCTTAAACCACATCTTCTTGCCGGCGTTCGGCCCGTCATCCGGACTAAGCGCGGCGCTCGCGTAAGTCGGATCGACGTTGCCCCAAGCTTCCGTCGAATCCGCCGTAATCCCGCCGGAATTCGAGGAGAATAGCGCGCTGATGATTTTACCGCTAGCATTCACGAGCACTTCGCCCTGCGTCGCATCGACGCCCGCAGTCGAATTCGCGTTCTCGGCGCCGGTGCCGTAATACGCTTGGCTTACCGTCGTATCGACGACATGGGCGATTTTGAAAGCCATGCCCCCCGCCAGCGCGTAAGATCTCGCCGCCACCGCTTGCGCCTTCTGCGCTTCGAGCGGCCAGCCGGAGCCGACTTCGGTTCCGACGACGGAATACAGATATTGCTCCAGGTTCACTTCGTTAATGACGGCCAGCGAGTTATTGTACACGCTGACTTCCATGCTTCCCCGATAAGTCCGCTTAGACCGTTCGGTCAGTTGGATCGGATTCGAGCCTGCCGGGTCGGCGCGAAGCACGACGCCGGATGAAGCCGGAATCGCGTACAAAGCGACCGGCACGGCCGTCGTTCCGTTCAACGTCATATCGTTGCGAACAATCGCATACGGTTCGCCTGGCGCGGGAATGACGGCGTTCACCGCTCCCGCAGCGGCGGCGGCTTGCTGCATAGCGGTAAGCGTCGATGCGTCCTTCTCTTGTCCGACTCTGACCGTATACGTCATCGCGCCGTTCGCCGGCTTAAGGGCAACGAAAGCATCTAGCCCGCTGTTGCCGATAGTCTCTGCCGCCGCCGCGGCTTCCGCCGCGCTCGCGTAGGTTCCGCTTTCGACCGCCCATGGACCGGCGACCCGCGGGCTAAGCAGCGTCTGCACCCCTAGAGAAGAGGCCGTGTTCGTCCACTTGGCCAATGATGCGGCGGCTTGAGCCGCGGTTGCATACGAACCTTCCGAAACTTGATAGACCTTCTTCCCGGATTTGAACAATTGGGTCATGAACGCTGCCGAAGATTGGCCTTGAATCGACTTGAGAACGGTTGTCGCCGCGGCCAAGTCCGCCGTCTCTAGCACGAGCGCCCGATACCCATCCATGCCGAATCGTACGAGCTGATTCGGTAACGCCTGGCCGATGGACAAGCTGAACTGAGGATCTCTCCAGACCAGATTCATTCCGCCGGCCGACTGAAGCGTTGCGACGGACGTCAATGAAGTGGACACGCTTGCGCCCGTATTGATGAACAGAGCGGCGCGAATCGTGCTCGGAACCGCGACGTCCGCATGGACGACGATTCGCGAGGAAGCCGACAATAGCGCAGCGATCAGAATGACGAGTAATGCCAAACGAGAGCGTGAACGAGGTTGTCGAATGGTTGGCGTCATCGTTTAGGCCTCTCTTTCCGGAAGTGGAAGTCCTAGATGCTTATAACCCGCCGCGGTGACGATTCTCCCCCGCGGCGTACGCTGCAGGAAGCCGATCTGCATGAGATATGGCTCGTACACGTCTTCGATCGTCTGGCTTTCTTCCCCGATCGACGCCGCGATCGTATCGAGTCCTACCGGACGGCCGCCGTAATTGACGATCATCGCTCGAAGCATCTTATGGTCGATGCTGTCGAGTCCCATCGGGTCGACTTGGATTCTCTCGAGCGCGTCATGGGCGACCGCTTCCGTAATAACTCCATCCCCTCTGACTTGCGCGTGATCGCGTACCCGCTTCAGGAGACGGTTCGCGATACGCGGCGTCCCGCGCGATCTCCGCGCGATCTCTCTAGACGCTTCGCCGATGATGCCTACTCCGAATATTTCCGAGGTTCGGGTGACGATATAAGAGAGCTCGTCCTCCGTATAGAATTCGAGCCGGCTGACGACGCCGAACCGGTCTCGCAGCGGCGCGGACAGCAAACCTGCGCGCGTTGTCGCGCCGATGAGAGTGAACTTCGGCAGGTCAAGCCTTACGGACCTTGCGCTTGGGCCTTTGCCGATAATGAAATCGAGCGCGAAGTCTTCCATCGCGGGATACAGCACCTCTTCGACCGTGCGGTGAAGGCGATGAATCTCGTCGATGAACAGCACGTCGTTCTCTTGCAGATTCGTTAGGATCGCCGCCAAGTCTCCCGGTCTCTCGATCGCGGGGCCGCTGGTCGTGCGGATATTCACGCCGAGCTCGTTGGCGATGATATTGGAGAGCGTTGTTTTCCCGAGTCCCGGAGGTCCGTACAGCAGCACGTGATCGAGCGGTTCGCGGCGCATCTTGGCCGCTTCTATGTAAATCTTCAAGTTGTCCTTCACTTGCGCTTGTCCGATATATTCGTTCAAGTAACGCGGACGCAGGCTGTATTCCACCGCCTGGTCTTCCATCATCAAATGCGCGGTGACGATGCGGTCTTCCATCCTAGCTGCCTCCTCTCCCGCTTACGCGCGTTTATCCTTGAAAAAGCTGCTGAAGCGCCAGCTTCATCAATGCATCCGGCGATTCGCTGCCGGTCACTTTGTCCTTGATGCCGTGCCATGCCCGGTCAAGCTCCGCGTCCCGATAGCCTAGTCCGCCAAGCGCCTCGCGAGCGGCTGCCCATGAAGCGCCGCCGCCCATAACGGCTGGCGAGCTGACCTCTTCGATCGCCGTTGCCGTCCATAAACCGTCCGTTCCGCCGAGCTTTTCCTTCAGATCGAGAATCATGCGCTGGGCCGTTTTCTTCCCGATGCCGGGAAGCTTCGTCAGGAACGCAATATTCTCTTGCTGGATCGCCGCCGCGATCGTCTCCGGCTTGCCGCCCGCCATAATGCCGAGCGCAACCCTAGGCCCAATGCCGGACACTTCGAGCAGTCTGCGGAATAACCACTGTTCGTCGCGGGTCATGAACCCGAACAACTGAATCGCGTCCTCGCGGACGTGGTGATGGATGAATAGCTGAACGGGTTCTTCCTTAGCCGCGAGCGCGTACGGATTCGGCGTGAATACCCGATATCCGACGTCCCGCACGTCCATGACGACGTATTCCAGTTCCGTATGTACGATCGTGCCGCGCAAAAAATCGATCATCTCAGCGTCGCTCCATTCATTCTATCGTTCATGACCGCAGAGTGCGCATGGCAGATCGCCACGGCAAGCGCATCGGCTACGTCGTCCGGCTTCGGCACGGTTTGCAGCTTCAGCAGCATGCGCACCATCTCCTGGACTTGCTTCTTCTCGGCCGCGCCGTAACCGACGACGGCTTGTTTAACCTGCATAGGCGTATATTCGGAGATCGGCAACCCCCGCTGCGCCGCCGCGAGCATGAACACTCCGCGCGCTTGTCCGACGCTGAACGCGTTGGTGACGTTTTTATTGAAGAACAGCTTTTCAACCGCAACCGTATCCGGCTTATATTGATCCAGCAGGCTGCAAGACGCTTCGTAAATTTGCTTTAATCTGATCTCCGCGGGCGTACCCGCTTCGGTCTCTATGCATCCGTATTGAACGGGCGTTAGCCGATGCCCCGACTTATCGATGAAGCCGAAACCCATGATCGCGATTCCGGGGTCAATTCCAAGTACTCTCATTTATACGCTCCCCGCTCCCATAAGTCGCTCCTGAACTCTATGATTATAGCAAATGTTCGCCTAGATGAGAACAGAAGGAGAACAGGCGAGGAAATTAATGTTGCGGGCTATATGAATTAGACACTTCTAATGATGAAAAAGTTTCCGGAAAACGGAATACGAGATTGCACCGGCGCGTGAGGACGTTGGATCGAAAGTTTACCGAGCTCTGGAGTTACAATGGCGCAGGAGAACGTTCGAGCGAAAGTTTACCGAGCTCTGGAGTTACAACGGCGCGAGAGACCGCTGGAGCGAAAGTTTACCGAGCTCTGAAGTTACAATGGCGCGGGAGACCGCTGGAGCGAAAGTTTACCGAGTCCTGGAGCTACAACGGCGTAGGAGAACGTTAGAGCGATAGTTTACCGAGTCCTGGAGCTACAACGGCGTAGGAGAACGTTAGAGCGATAGTTTACCGAGTACTGGGGTTACAACGGCCTGGGAGACCGCTGGAGCGAAAATTTACCGAGCTCTGGAGTTACACCGGCGCGGGAGGACGTTGGAGAGCACGAAAAAGGCACCAGAAAAAGCAGGTGCCATCATCTCTTCTATGCCTATTCCGCCGGGCTGATTACCCCTTGCGACTTCATTTTGGCGTAATCGCTGAACGTGGAGATCACGCTATTATACTCATCCTTGTCCGATACGCGAATACCGTGCAGCAGCTCCTCGAGCTTCTGCTGGGTCAGGCTCGTCTGCAACGTTCTCACGTCCAATTGGAAGAACGTTCTTACGACCTTATCTTTCTTAGGCGGTCCGTTGAACAACGACAAATTTCCGTTCTGGTCCATGCCGATATACGCGGTCTTTCGGCATTGGGGCGATAAGTCGTCGACGGCTTCCTCCAGCGTGATTTTGCCGCCGGACGCGAGCGAAGCGTCCCATTCCCGGTGCGCGAGAATGAGTTCGTAGGCTTCCTCCGCGGTATGGGTGCCGAGCTTGCGCGTCTCTTCTCCGCATAAGTAGCTTCGATGAAGGACAAGTTCGACGTCTCCCTTGCGCTGGCGGAGCGCAGCGATGGTCTTGTCCCGATTCGTCTCGCCGTATCCCGGTCCGTAACCGAGCTTGTCCGATGCCAATACCGTAACGGCATCGTCCGGTAGCGCGCTTGACCAGTTTCGCACGATCGCGTAAGCCCCCATCGATCCGGCGAGCGAAGCAAGAGTGAATATGGCCGCGCCAATGCCAAGCGACCATACGTGGCGACGTTTTCTCTTTAACTTTTTCTTAAGCTCTTTAAGCACGCGAAAGCGCAGCACCGGAATCCCCTTCTCTGCTTTTTTCTATAGTGTTGCCTGGGAATTCCGGTGCTATGCGCTTAGTTTACCAATTTATCCATGGCATGCTCTCTTTGCGTTTCGGTTTGCTTTTGCGCGCGACGTTGGCCTTCCGCTTCGCTTTGGCTGCAGGACGGCTTTTGGCCGGTGCTTCTTCTTGCGTATCCTCGCCCAGATCGTTCGCGGAACGATCCTCGTAACCGCCCTCGTAAGAGCTAAGCTGCGCGAGGGGCTGCGCGGAAGGGAATGACGGGATTGGCGGAAATCCGCCGCCGTATCCGTAAGCTTCGGCGCCTGAATAGGAGTAACCATGTCCGGTATGGCCCAATTCCGCCGGCGACGTTACGCCTGCAACGTTAGGATAAGAGCCGTATTGTACGGGATAGCCGCCGTAGGGGTTGCCGCCAGATTGAACTCCGCCGACTTCCGGTCCTGTCGAATAGGAATAGCCTTCATAAGGCGACATTGCAGCCGGTTGAACTTGGCCGGGATACTCCATGCCGGGATACATATTCGTCGCGCTTGGCCAAGCCGATGACCCCCCGCAGGATTGACATCCGCCTTGCGGCTTCATGCCGGCCATCTCGGGCGACGCCATGCCGGGAGATACCATCCCCGGAGGCATCATACCCGAAGGCATCATGCCTGGAGCCATCATGCCCGGAGACATCATGCCTGGAGCCATTGTGCCCTGAGGCATCATACCCGGGGGCATCATGCCGGGAGATTGCATAGCCGGAGATACGACGCCGGGAAACGTTCCTTGCTGCCCCACCTGAGGCCCATATCCGCCGAACCCACCAAGTCCGCCCGTTTGGCCCAGACCTCCGATTTGACCCCCGAATGGAGCGATGCCGGTATAAGGAGAGTAGCCGTAACCTTCATGAGCAGGCATCGTCGATGCCGGCGACACGGATGACTGACCGTAGCCGTAGCTTTCATAAGCAGGCATCATTGATGCCGGCGACACGGAAGGTTGACCTTGCCCGTATCCGTATCCCTGCCCGAACGCCGGCGATACGGCTTCAGGCGGACAATCCGGAGCCATCGCTCCCGCTTGAATAGCAGGCGTCGGATATTGCAGGAACAAATCATGATGCTGCGGTACGCCGTAGACCGGCTTGATCTCTTGAACCGGCATGACCGGCTCCGGCGGCATCACCGGAGGAGCAGGCATCGGCACAGGCTCAGGCATCGGTACAGGCATCGGCGCCGGTACGACCTCCGTGCTTGGCTTGACGCCGGTTGGCGTTTTGCCGCCGATCGCCTGAGCATGCATGTCTTGCGCCGGTGCATGAGCGCTTCCCGCCTTCGGAATATTGACGACTTCTCCCGTCAACAACGCGTTCGGATTTTTGAGCTGCGGATTCGCTTTGATCATGTCGGCCAGATGGATTCCCCATGCTTTAGACAGCTTCCACAAGCTGTCGCCTTGCTGGACAACGTGCTGATGCATCACTTCGAACGCCGATTTCGGTTGCGAATGTATTTTCACCTTCGTACCGATGGCCAGCTCGTCGGGATTGCTGATTTCCGGGTTCGCCTTGATCAGTTCCTCTAATGGCACGTTATACTTTTTGGCGATCAAATACAGCGTATCCCCTTGCTTTACCATATGGATCTTCACGCCGTTCCCTCCTGATCGATTGACTTCTCTACGTGCGGGCGAACGCCCTCGCGCAATCCCTACATCCTATGCAAGCGATAGGCATTTGACATCTATCCGAACATAAAAATCCGACGCCCCATAGTCGGGACGCCGGATAATCAGGCACGCGAATTATTTAGAGTACGGGATGCTAGGATAAGATCCGAGCAGGCGAACTTGGCAGCCGATCGCCTCGATTTCCGCGATAGCGGCCGGCAGCAGCACCGAATCCATAGACATTTCGATATCCATGTAAAAATAGTAGTTGCCAAGCTTCTTCTTCGTCGGACGCGACTCGATCTTGGATAAGTTAATGCGGCGCCAAGCGAATGCGGACAACACCTGGTGCAACGCGCCGGGGTAATCTTCCGGTAGCGTGATCAGAATGCTCGTCTTGCGGTGCTGAGCCGACGGCCTTTCGAAGGTCGTAGGGCCGACGAGCAGAAACCGCGTGAAATTGTTATCGTGGTCGGTAACGCCCTCTTCCAGCACGTCCAGTTCGTAATCCTGCGCCGCCAGCTTCGTTCCGATCGCCGCCCAGCCCGCGCCCGGATTCTGCTTGACCAGGCGAACGGCTTCGCTCGTGCTGCTTAGCGTCTCCAATTCGGCATGCGGCAGATTGGCCCGCAGGAACTGCAAGCATTGGGCCATCGCGACGGGATGGCTCATCACTTTCGTGATCCGCGCCGAATCCCATTGACCTTCTTCTCCCGCAAGCTCGTTCCGTCTGCCGATTAAGTTCTGAATCGAAGGGAACACCCACTCCGCTTGAATCGGCAAGTCGACCTCATGAACAATCCAATCCATGTGCAGGCTTACCGAACCGTCTATCGTATTCTCGATCGGAATGGCGCTCCATTCCGTCTCTCCTCTAGCGGTCGATAAGAACACGTCCGATATCATCTTGCAATAGACGAATTCGACATCCTCGCCTGCGAACAGATGGCGGACCGCTTCGTCCGACACCGTCCCTTTCGGCAGCACCGCCACGGATTTGCGTTTCGTCATGCGCCGACCTCCGCTTCGGTTGCGGCGATGATCCGGTTAGGATCGTCGTCGAATCCCGGATGATTCCTGCTCAAGAGCTTCACTTGCGGTCCGTGAAGACATGGCTGGAGCCAATTGGTCGCTACGTCTATGCCTTCGTCATTCATCGTCCTTGTAACGAAGCCGATGAGCTGATCCGAATCCGTCGCGTCCGCCTTCGCAAGCAAGAGCAGCGTCGGACCGGCGCCCGATAAGACCGCGGCCAGCGCGCCATGGTCGCCCGCGTCGCGAAGGATCGTCTCCATCCCGGGGATCAGGGCTGCGCGGTATGGCTGGTGAAGACGGTCCCGCATCGCGAACCGGAGCAAATCCAGCCGTCCGCTGGCCAGCGCGGCCGTAAGCAACGAGCTCAGGGTTACATTAAAGACGGCATCTTTGAGCGGCAAGCTCTCCGGAAGCACGTTGCGCGCTTTCTTCGTCGACAATTCGAACTGCGGAATCGCCGCCAGCACGGCTATACCGGACGGCGGATCGAATCTGACGTGCTCCGCTCTCGTCCCGTCCCAAGCGGCGACGATAACGCCTCCGAACAAGGATGCGCCGACGTTGTCGGGATGCTTCTCGAGCGCGGTCGCCATCTGGAACAGCTCGTCTTGGGAGAGCGGTTCGCCGATCAGAGCGTTCGCCGCGACAAGCGCGCCGACGATCGCCGAAGCGCTGCTCCCCAGTCCTCTCGTTAACGGAATGTCGGATCGAATGGCAATGTCGAGCTCGGGGATCGAGATTCCCGCTCTCTCGAATACGGCTTGCGCGACTTCGTAGACCAAATTGGTCTTATCCAGAGGAACGCCTTCCAGATTATCGCCGTATAGCGTAACCCGAGTCGCATCCGCCGGCGCTAGGCTGACCCATGCGAATAAAGATAATGCCATGCCGAGCGAGTCGAAGCCCGGTCCGAGGTTCGCCGTGCTTGCCGGAACCTTGACCACGACGCGGTCGGCAACGATTTGTGGTTGCTTACTCATGCGGATTCCTTCACCCTTCGACACGGTAGACGCTTTTGATCTGTTGTACGGCAGGCAGCGCTTCGAACGCTTTAAGCACTTTGTTCATCGCCGCTTGATTCGCGTCGTGCGTAATAATAATGAGCTCGGCGCCGGCCTTATCCGGCGCGGACGGCTGCATAACGGACTCGATGCTGACGTCGAGGCCCGAGAACACCTGCGCGATTTGCGCGAGTACGCCCGACCGGTCGTCGACATGGAGCAGCAGGAAGTATTTCGAACGAATTTGCTCGTCCGTCTTCAGCTTCATCACTTTATAGGTCAATTGCGCTTGGCGGCCGTTCACGCCCAGCTTCATGTTCTTGGAGACCGCGACCAAATCCGCGACGACCGACGTCGCCGTCGGCATCTCGCCTGCTCCCCGGCCATAGAACATCGTCTCGCCAACCGCTTCGCCATGCACGTATACGGCGTTGAACACGCCGTTCACGGAGGCGATCGGGTGGCTCATCTTCACCATCGTCGGCTGGACGCTGACGCTGATCGAATCGTCCTCGCGCTCGGCGATGCCGAGCAGCTTCACTTCGTAGCCGAGACGCTTCGCGTACATGATATCTTCTTGGGACACGCTGCTGATGCCTTTGGCGCTGACGTCCTCCAGCGCCACGTTCGCGCGGAAGCCGAGCGTTGCCAAGATCGTCATCTTGCGCGCGGCGTCTAAGCCCTCGACGTCAGAAGTCGGGTCGGATTCCGCGTATCCGAGCGCTTGCGCTTCCTTCAGCACGTCGGCGTAGGCCGCGCCTTCCTGGCTCATCTTCGTCAGGATGTAGTTCGTCGTCCCGTTGACGATCCCCATGATCTTCGTGATCCGATCCGAAGAGAAGCCCTCGATCAGCGTGCGAATGATCGGAATACCCCCGGCGACGCTCGCTTCGTACAGCACGTCGCAGCCCTTCTCGCGCGCCTTCGCCAGAATCTCCGGCCCGTGAAGCGCCATAAGGTCTTTGTTAGCCGTAACGACGTGTTTGCCGCGCTCGAGCGCCTCCAAGATCACGTCGCGGGAATGCGCGATGCCTCCCATCACTTCGACGATCACGTCGATGTCCGGATCGCGGACGATTTCCCAAGGATCCTCGGTCAGCTTATTCGGATCCACGGCGACGCTGCGGCTTTTCGCGCGGTCCTTCACTAATATTTTGGAGATCTCGATCGGAGAGCCGCTCTGGCCTTGCAAATCCTCTTGATGGCCTTCGACGATGCGAACGACCCCCGTACCAACCGTGCCTAATCCAAGCAATCCTATTTTTACCGGTTTCATTCTAGCCCCTCCGCTTCTATCTGTCTTCCTCATTCACTGTTCCATTCAGGGCCGCGTCGCGACTCCGATTACGAACGACCGACGACGTTCGCCCGCTTCAGTCCGTCGATCATCTTAAGCTGCTGCAGCAATCCCGCCAGTTCCCCGCCCATCGAGGAAGTGTCTAGCGATACGACGACGTTCGCCAACCCTTGCAACGGGATCGACTGAGAGATCGTAAGCACGTTGCCTTCGCTTGCGGCCAACGTTCCAAGCACTTTGGACAGCACGCCTGACCGATGCTCCAAATCCATCGACAAGGTGACGATTCGTTCCCGGGACGCCTGCTCCAGCGCGTATACGCCGTCTTTGTATTTGTAGAACGCGCTGCGGCTGAGACCGATGCGTTCCGCCGCTTCGTGCACGGTAGCCGCCTCTCCGCGGCGCAGCAGCTCTTTGACCTGTTCAGTCTTCAGGATCCCTTCGGGCAACAGATCCTCCCTGACGGCGTAGTAACGCTCCGCCATATTCCGTCCTCCTACAAAAGACGAATGTATGCTCATGGAGGACATTATATCGAATTTCGGACACCGGATCAATAGGTCGGCACCATACCGTTGCGTGCTTGGAAGAATTTGTTCAGAGCCGTATGCTACAATGCCTCTAATTCCCGACCATTGAACTTGAGGTGTAACGTTATCATGGAGGTCTACTCGCAATTGAAGCCGCGCGCTTGGATCGGCAGAACGCTGATAAGCGATTTCTATAACGACGAAGGTCTGCTGCTGCTATCGGCCGGGCATGTTCTCCGGGAAGAGGACATCGCCAAGCTGTTCCAGCATCGCATCACGCTAACGGAGCTCCATCTTGAACCCTTGTCCGTGCAAGCCGAAGTTCTTCGCGCGCTTGAAGAATCCGTATCGACCATTCAAGGTTTGTTCGAGGAAATCCGGGACGGCGCCCCGATTCCGATCGTAGACATCCGCAATGAAGTATTGCCGGCCATTATGCAGTCTACCGAACAGATTCAAGTGTTCCCCCTGCTCGTTTCCATGTATTCCTAGGACGACTATACCTATAGACATAACATCGCCGTCGGGGCTTTGTCCTCGCTCATCGGGCGCTGGATGGGGCTCCCCGAGGAGGAATTGGCCATCCTGACGATGGGGGCGATCCTGCACGACGTCGGTAAAATGCGCGTTCCCCAAACGATATTGAACAAAAAAGAACGTCTGACGGACGATGAATACCGAATCATGAAACAGCACACGGTGTACGGTTACCAGTTGATCAACGAATGCAAGCAATTGAACCTGCGCTCCGCCCTGATCGCCCTGCAGCACCATGAGAGAGAAAACGGCGGGGGCTATCCTTTCGGCATCTCCGGGGACCGAATCGATCCCCTCAGCAAAATCGTCGCCATCGCCGACGTCTTCCATGCGCTGACGAGCGATCGCGTGTATCGGAACGCATCGCCCTTCTACGAAATTCTGCATCAGATGTATACGGGAACGTTAGGCAGCTTCGAAACCGGCATCCTGCTGACTTTTACCCGCCGGATCATGAACGGGCTGATCGGATGCAAAGTGGAGCTGTCGGACGGTCGAAGCGGCCAAATCGTAATGATCCCACCGATGGATCCGACTCGTCCGCTAATACAATCCGGCGACGCGTTCATCGACTTGGCGAGAGCTTCTAACGTCCAGTTGGAGCGGATAGTGGGTTGAGACTTGAGTGCCGGGAACTTTTCGCGCGAAGACAAGTAGGAAGTCTTGTATGGAATATCGTACAACGCGGCTAATTCTCTCTAGAGCGTAATAAGCACACGCCGTGTCACTAAATGCGTCTGAGCAGCTCGGTTCCCCGAAATAAGCACACGTGTTGTCACTAAATACGTATGAGTAACTCGATTCCCCGAAATAAGCACACGCGGTGTCACTAAATGCGTCTGAGTACCTCGGTTCCCCGAAATAAGCACACGTGGTGTCACTAAATGCGTCCGAGTAACTCGATACCCCGAAATAAGCACAAGTCGTGTCACTAAATGCGTCTGAGCAGCTCGATTCCCCGAAATAAGCACACGCGGTGTCACTAAATGCGGATTATAAAAAGCCCCTTGTCGCCTTCGTAGGCCTGACAAGGGGCTTGCTGCCTGCATGAATTTAGGATTCCTCGAACAAGTATTCGTCGGAGCCGCCTTCGAAAAATTCGAACTCGAACTTGCCGATTCGGATCGTGTTGCCGTCCTTCGCCCCGCGCTTGCGAAGCTCCGCGTCTACGCCGATGCCGCGCAAGATCCGACCGAACCGAACGACCGCCTCATGGGAGCCGAACTGCGTCCGCCGCAGAAGCTTCTCAATCGCTTCGCTATGGATGACGAACGCCTCGTTGTCGCGGGTAATCGTGAACGACGTGTCGTTACCGGGCTCGAAGCGATAGACGACACTCTCTTCCGCGTCCTCGGCTTCCGCTTCTTCGGTAACGAGATTGTGCGGCAGCGTGTCGAGCAGGTCGGCGACCTTGTACAGCAGCTCTTGAACGCCCTGACGCGTGAGCGAGGAAATCGGCATAATAAGCATGTCCGGATGAATCTCCAAGACTTGCTTACGGAACGCCTCCAAATTCGACTCCGAATCCGGCATATCCATCTTATTGGCCGCCACGATCTGCGGACGCTCAGCAAGCTTGGCGTTATACAGCTTCAGCTCTTCGCCTATCTTCACCCAGTCATCGAACGGGTCGCGGCCTTCCATGCCGGACATGTCCACGACGTGCACGATCACGCGAGTACGTTCGACGTGGCGAAGGAACTCATGCCCCAATCCGACGCCCGTATGCGCGCCTTCGATCAGCCCAGGTAAATCCGCCATGACGAAGCTTCTCTCGTCGCCGAGGTCGACTACGCCAAGGTTAGGAGTCAACGTCGTGAAGTGATACGCTCCGATCTTAGGCTGAGCGCCGGATACGACCGACAGCAGCGTCGATTTGCCTACGCTCGGGAATCCGACGAGGCCGACGTCAGCCATCACCTTCAGTTCGAGCCTAACCCAACGCTCCTGTCCTTCTTCGCCGTTCTCCGCGATCGCGGGCGCGGTGTTCGCAGGACTCTTGAACCGGGTGTTACCCCTTCCGCCTCTTCCGCCTTTCGCTACGACGACCTGCTGGTCGTGACGAGTCAAATCGGCGATCAGCTCGTTCGTATCGTCGTCCACGACGATCGTGCCCGGGGGAACCCGAACGATCATGTCTTCGGCGTTCGCGCCGTGTTGGGACTTATTGCGTCCCTTCTCGCCTCTTGGTGCTTTAAAGTGCTTCTGGTATCGGAAATCGAGAAGCGTCCGAAGGCCCTCGTCCACGCGGAAAATGACGTTGCCGCCCTTTCCCCCGTCTCCTCCTGCAGGTCCGCCTTCCGGTACGTACAATTCCCTGCGGAACGCGACAAGACCGTCGCCTCCGTCTCCGCCTTTTACGTATATCTTCGCTTTGTCTACGAACATGATGATTTCACTCCAATTAGTTATGCCGGCAGCGGGATATGAACGCTCATCGTTCGCACGTTCGCCTTATCCTCGGCCGGGCGATCGGCAAGCTGTCCGATTCCGTCCAAGTATTGAGCCAACTCCGCGGTTATGCTGCCTTCTGCAGCCAGCTCTCCGGTAATTTTAAGGTCGATCCGAAAGCCGGACGCCGATCGGGACAGACCGACGGTCAACACTTTATCGTCACCGGATATACGGGTCGCCCTTACTCGGATCACGTTGATCATTCCGATGACCGCGTGAGCGATCCGATCGGCTTCGTCAGGCGTTCGTCCAAGCTGAAGACCTTCTTCCGTCACGACTTCCAATCTCAACGTGTCGCACATCGTCCGGAACGACAAGAAGTAAATCGACAGCTTCGGGTTGCCGATATGGGATAGCCGGCTATCGTGTTCCATACGCACTCTTATTCTATCCACAACGTCCACGGCTTTATCGGGTTTGTTCAGCCGCAAATAACCGTACAGAACCTGCAGCTCGTTCATCCAATCGTGCCGGTGGTGGCTTAACGTCTGAATCGCCGATGCATGCGCGTGATCGAGCATCCGGTCGAACCGTTCATCTTGCCGGCGCGAAGCGGACATCGCCCAATAGAACCCGACCGTCAGCCCCCATATCGCGAACAATACGGGCGGCCACCATGCGCCGGACCAGACGAATATCGCCGCAATGGGCAGCGCAAGCGAGGATGCCGCAACGATATTCAAAGGCGTCCATGTCATCAACCTCATGCATCCCCGTCTCCTTCTCCATCCGATCCAAACCTGCACGCCATGCTATATGGTTCCAGTATAGCATGGCTATGTATCGTTTAACCATTCTTGCAAGTAACGCGTAACGCCCCTGTTACGCAAAAACCCCGGCCATGTTGCGATGGCCGGGTTGTTCTCGTAAGAAGTATTAAACTTCAAGCGCGGCAGCGACTGGCGCTTGCTCCAGCGGGTATACGCTAACTTTCTTGCGATCGCGTCCCAAACGCTCGAATTTGACGACGCCGGTCACGAGCGCGAACAAAGTGTCGTCTTTGCCGATGCCTACGTTCGTACCTGGGTGTACCTTCGTACCGCGTTGGCGATACAAGATGCTGCCCGCAGGAACGTTCTGACCGTCCGCACGTTTAGCGCCAAGGCGCTTAGAGTGGGAGTCACGTCCGTTCTTCGTCGATCCTACCCCTTTTTTCGAGGCGAATAACTGAAGATTCAGCTTCAACATGGTGTCAACCTCCTTTTTCCGAAAAGGTCTGTTTTATTGTCACGTACTTACCGTATGCATCCGCAATGGATTCCAAAGAAACGACCATGCCTTCCAGCAGCAGCTGGACTTGAGCGTTCCGAGTCTCGTCGAAGCTAGCAGGCGTTACCACCTTGAGCAGCCCGTCTTTCTCGGACACTTCGGCATCGGGCACGAGCCCTGTCAATTTCTCGATGGCGTTAACCGTTCCTTGCGCTACCGCCGATACGCCGGCGCAGACAATGTCTTTGCCAGGATCGTCGTAGTAAGCGTGACCGGATACGGTGAACCGCGCGATATGGCCTGCCTTATTCCGTACAAGCGTTATCTTGATCATCTGGCACCTCTTACGCCTTGATGCTCTCGATCGTTACTTTCGTGTACGGTTGGCGATGACCTTGCTTGCGCTTGTAGTTCTTCTTAGGCTTGTACTTGAAGACGATGATTTTCTCGCCTTTGACTTGTTGCTCGACTTTGCCCGTTACGGACGCGCCCGCTACGAGCGGAGCTCCCGTCGTCAGACCGCCGTCCTTGGATACTGCCAATACACGGTCGAACGTGATGCTCTCGCCAGCGTTAGCCGCGAGTTTCTCAACGAAGATAACGTCGCCGGCTTGCACTTTGTATTGCTTGCCGCCAGTTTCAATAATCGCGTACATTCTGTTGCACCTCCTCATGTCTAAGACTCGCCTCATGGGGTGCCGGTTGCCGCAACGAAAGATCAGTCAGGGCAGCGCCGGTCTTGTCGACCCGGTGGAGTGCGGTTGTAGCCTGCAAAATGTGTCAGATTGCACGCACTAATGTAGTTTAACACATTGCACAAGCGTTAACAACCGTAATTTTATCTAACGAATATTTTGCCGCTTCCCTTGCAAGCCGCGCACGTCTCGTAGAAGTACGTCATCGCGTTCTCGCGCGCTTTCTTGCGGGTTATCTCAAGCAACCCGAGACGCGTCCAGCCTACGACCTGGCATTTCGTGCGATCGCGCTTCATCGTCGTCTCTAACCGCCCAACGACCTGATAGCGATGGTCTTCGGTTTCCATATCGATGAAATCGACGATAATGATGCCGCCGACGTCCCGAACGCGCAGCAGACGCGCAATCTCTTCCGCCGCCTCCAGGTTCGTAAGGAACACGGTCTCCTCGAGCGACGCGGTTCCCGTATATTTGCCGGTGTTTACGTCGATGACGGTAAGCGCCTCCGTCTGATCCCATACCAAGTAACCGCCGCTTCGCAGCCAAATCCGCGATTGGAATGCTTTGTCGATCTGGTCTTTGATGCCGAACTTCTCGAAGATCGGCTGCTGCTCTTGATAGAGGCGAATTCGGTTCTGCAAAGCCGGCGCCGATTGCCGCACGTACTCCTTCGCATCACGAAGACACTCGTCGTCGTCGATGATCAATTCATCGGTATCCGGAGTGATGACGTCGCGAATAAGCCTATGTACGAGTCCGGAGTCTTTGTGCAGCTCGGCGGGGGCGGAGGTACTGCCGCTCGAAGCGATCACTTGATTCCATATCGCCCGCAGCCCGTTCAAATCTTCCTCCAGCGCAACGCGGCTTTCCCCATCCGCGTTCGTGCGCATGATGAGTCCTTCGCCTTCCAGCCGGATGTCTTCCGCCAAGCTCTTAAGACGCAGTCTTTCCGACTCTTGATCGATCTTCTTCGATATGCCGACATAATCGGCTCCCGGCATATACACGAGCCAACGTCCCGGCAAAGAGAAGTGGGTCGTTACCCGCGCGCCCTTGCCGCCGAGCGGTTCCTTCATCACCTGCACGAGCAGCTCGTCGCCGGGCTTCAGCAGCTCGGCTATGGACGGCTTGTCCTTCGGTTGCTTGTCCAGGTGAGGGTGCAGGGCATCGTCTACATAGAGGAAAGCATTCTTCGATAGGCCGATATCGACGAAGGCGGCTTGCATGCCGGGCAGCACGTTGACGACTTTGCCTTTATAGATGTTGCCGATCAAGGACTTGCCCGTGGCCTTCTCCAAGCTGAATTCCACGAGCTTTCCGTTCTCAAGCAGTGCGGATTGAGTAACGTCGTGCGAGCTATGGATGAACAGCTGCTTCATGCAAACCTCCCGCTGGTTGCGCTTTTCTTCATTTTACATGAAAAGTCGAAAATCCGCATTCCCGGAAGTCAATCTGCCAAGAAACCCCTCGATGATCGTTTTTTCGGGTACGACTCTAGCGATCTTGCCCCGATTCATGACGTACACGAGATGATACTGTTCCTTCATGAACAAGCGAATGATGTGGATGAGCGGACGGTCTTCCGAAATAACGATCGGGCGGGATAACGCGCCTCGGTCTACGCGGTGTTCCGAGCGCTGGTTGCGGTGAACGAGGAAGCGTAGGAACACGAACGGCACGTTGCGCATGTACGTCCAATTGGACGCGCATAGGAATAGGCCGACAGCCAGCAGGTTCAATTGAATCAAGCCGCCCGTAACTAGCGGATACACCGAAGCCAAGACGAGCGATGCGCTGAACAGGAGACTGATTCTTGCGCTCCATAGCAACGTTCGGTGGTAAGGCGCGAACAGGCTGATCCAAGCTTGTAGGATGCGGCCTCCGTCCAGCGGCAGCACGGGCAGCAGATTAAACGCGCCGATAATCAGGTTGGCTCGTATGAACACCTCCGCCCATCCGCCGTCCACGACGCCCGCTTGTCCGAGCAGCCAGCACGCGCCGGACAGAATCAAGTTCTGCATCGGCCCGGCAAGAGCGACCCATACTTCTTCCCTGGCCGGCAGCGTTCCCGCTTCTTCCACCTCGACGACGCCGCCGAACGGCAAGAGCTTCACTTCGCGCACGGTCCAACCGAAGCGAAGCGCCGCTACGAGGTGGCCGAGCTCGTGCCAGAGCACGATGACGAACAGCATCGCCAAGTCCATGAACCGCCCCGTCGCGATCGAAGCGATCATAACGAGGACGAACAGGGGGTGCAGGCGGAAAGCGATCCCTTGCCATTTAATCAAAGGACACCACTTCCGTCGGATTCAGCTTCTTGCCGTTCTGCTGCATGGCGAAATACAGCTTGCTCTCTCCGCCTTCGGGCACGGCCTGCAATTCACCAAGCTTATCGCCGGCTTCTACCCAGTCGTTCTCGCGAACCGAGGCGCGCCGCAGATTGCCGTATACGGATAAGATCCGGTCCGGATGCTGGACGAGAATCGTCAGCCCGTTCACGCCCTCGGTTTGCACTTGGATGACGCGGCCGGCGTATACCGCCACGATATCGCTGCCTCCCGGAGCCGCCACTTGGACGCCGCTCCCGCTCTGCTCGTAAGATTGCACGATACGTCCCTGCACGGGCAGTACGGTGTCTTCCTTGTTCAGCGAAGCAGCAACCTCCTTCGTCTCCCCGCTTTTGTCCGAGAACGAGAGGAACGACGGCGAACCGCCGAACGTATCGCTGTACCAAGCTTCTATCGCTTCGAAGTCCATATCCTTCGTCACGGAGTCGATCATCCATGCCCGCGCCTCAGCGCTGCCCGGAAGCTCGTATTTCATCCAGCCCCATAGGCCCCCGAACAGCAAGCCGGAGATCACGAGCCGAACGATCATTCCGCGCGCCCAAGGAGACAACCCGGAGCTGCCCGGCGCGTTGCCGTGATCCGGCGCCCGCGACGTCGGTTTCAATCCCTTCATGCCCGCCCAATTGCTCGTATCGTAATTCATGGAACGTTGCTTTTCTTTCCACCACAGCTCCGGATCCGGCTCGCTCGAAGGCATAATCGGCGACATCGGGATATGCGCTGTCGGCGGTGCCGGAGGAGTCTCCGAGATCGAATGCTCGCTCGGAACGACTTCTATCGGCGACGTCGGTACATCCGCCCGAACGGAAGATGGCTCCAAGCCGGGAGCCTCGTGTATGGAATCTTCTTTAGCCTGCATCTCCGTAATCAATTGCTGTATCCGTTCGCGCCTGCGATCGCGCACGTTGTTCCTCGTCTGCACGGCAAGCCCTCCTTGTCCTTCTTGTCTACTATCACCTTATGGCGGACAAAGGGGGAATAGACTTGGAACGTCCGCGAACGTAAAAAACGTCCGCTCGGCCTTCGCCTGCGAACGTTCGTTTACGTATCCAGTTCGTATTTCTCTTGATGGGACTTAATGCTGAAAACGAGTCCGATCGACAGCATGTTCAGCAGCAGCGACGTTCCCCCATAGCTGATGAACGGCAGCGTGATCCCAGTCAGCGGCATGATGCCGATCATCATCCCGATGTTCTCGAAGATCTGGAACACCATCATGGAGGCGATGCCGATAATGATGAATGAGCCTCGCAAGTCGATGCACTGATAGGCGATTAAGATCATCCTGTAAATGAACAGGAAGTACAGAAGCAACAGGACGGCGGCGCCTTGGAAACCGAATTCCTCGGCGATGACGACGAAGATGGAATCCGAGTACGTATACGGAATAAACCTGCGGTTCTTGGAATCGCCCTCCATATACCCGTCGCCCGCCAAGCCGCCCGAGCCTATGGCGATTTGGGCGTACTTCGATTGTCGACTGTCATCCTCGGATGCTTCATCCGGATGGATGAAGGTATTAATCCGCTGGTACCAGTGGCCCTTGTCATGATCTTCCATGTAAGTCTTGATGTCCGCATTGTACGCATTGAACAACGTATAGAATAGCATTAGGCCGCCGATGACGGCTGCTAACCCCAGCATCACGTAGGAATAACGGATATTGCCGATCCAGAGCATGCCGAGCACGATGAAAATATAGATGATCGCGTTGCCTAAATCCGGCTGTATCATGACCAGCAGGAACGGGATGAACACCGTCGCGACCACGAGCATGACGTCGCTGCGCAGCCGCAGCGGGTCGCCGAGACGTCTTCCGAGCAGCGCGGCTATGGCGATGATCAAGAAGATCTTCATCATCTCCGCGGGTTGGAATTGAAATCCTCCCCCCAGCACGAACCAGCCTTTGGCGCCGTTAATCTCCGGCGCGAACAGATAGACCGCGATAAGCAGGATGATCCCGATCGCGTACCAGACATACCAAACCTTGAGAATAAGCCGATAATCGACTAAGGTCGACACGACGATGACCACAAAGCCTGCGGCGTAATAGACGAGCGTCTTCAGATCGTAATTCGGATATTGCGGATTGCCGTGGGTCGCGCTTCGGATCAATAAGACGCTGACCCCCATGAACGCCGCCAAGATGATCAGCATCATCCAATCCATCTTTTTTAATCGGTTAAGCAAGTTCCGATCATCCCATTCCCAAGAACTTCTTTACTTTGCGGAACATGCCGGCCTTCTCCTCCAGTTGCGAGAGCGGGACGGTTTCGCCAAGAATGCGGCGAGCGATGTTGCGATAGGCGATCGCCGCGCGGGAATTCGGGTTCATTACCGTCGGCTCCCCTTGGTTCGCGGCTTTAATCACCATCTCATCATCGGGCACGATGCCGAGAAGATCAATGGCTAATACTTGGCAGATGTCGTCGATCTCGAGCATATCGCCGCTCTTCATCATGTTCGGGCGAATCCGGTTAATCACGAGCTTCGGCGACGCGATATGGCTTTTCTCCAGCAGGCCGATGACGCGGTCAGCGTCTCGAACGGCAGCGTTCTCCGGCGTCGTGACGACGATCGCTTGGGTCGCTCCGGCAATGGCGTTACGGAAGCCTTGCTCGATGCCGGCGGGACAGTCGATAATGATGTAATCGAAATCGGGTTTCAAGCTGTCGACGATCTGCTTCACTTGCTCCGGCGACACGTCGTTCTTGTCTTTCGTCTGCGCGGCAGGAAGCATATACAGCTCGTCGAACCGTTTATCTTTAATGAGAGCTTGGTTGACTCTGCAACGGCCTTCGGCTACGTCGATGAGATCGTAGACGATGCGATTCTCCAGCCCCATGACGACGTCCAAATTACGCAGACCGATATCGGTGTCTACCATGCACACTTTCTTGCCTAGCAAAGCAAGCGCCGTGCCGATATTAGCGGACGTCGTCGTCTTGCCGACTCCGCCTTTGCCCGAGGTGACTACTATCGCTTCTCCCATGACTTACACTCCTTTGAACTGCATGACATCTTTGCGGTGGCGGCTAAGGCTGCTCAATTTGTCGATCGCCATCTTGCCGTCCTTGAGGAACGCGTATTCCATATAGGGCTCCGCGGACGTCCATTCGTCCGGCGGCCGGCTGATCACGTCGGCGATCCGAAGCTGGGTCGGCGTCATCGAAGAAGCCGCGATGATCGCGTCTTCGTTGCCTGCCGAGCCCGCGTGCGCCATTCCCCTGAGCGCCCCGATAATATAGACATCCCCCGTACAACGAACGACTCCGCCCGGATTTACGTCCCCGAGCAGCAGCAGATGTCCGTCGTATTCCAACGTTTGACCGGAACGAACGATAGCGGCTACCGAATGTAAGCTCGGTCCCGTCTGCGAATCGGGGGCTTGCGCCGGCGGATTGCTCTCTATCGATTGAATCAATAGATTTCCTTGTTTGCGAAGGACGGCGCGAATGCGCTCCTGATCTTCTTCATCCAGATGCCTGTTGCCAAGCTTGATAAACACGTGGATGATCGGACCGGTGAATTGCTGCGCGTGCTTGTCCAGTTTCGTGCCCAGCTCGCTGAGCAAGGCGTCGAATTCGCAGTCGTCGTCTAGCAGAAAAACGAGCCCATCTTTCGTCCCTTTGATCGTTATGCGCGATTTGCCGGCCATTTTTCCGCTCCTCCCTACGATAATTGAAATTCTGCCAACATAAGCCGAATTCCTGCTTACTCCGGATTGTCTTCGCCCGAAGATAGGGATGGTTTGACCAAATAGCGACGAACCGGCACGTAGACGATAAGAGCGAACAAGAGCTGGAGCAGCGTCGTCGGAGCGATTTGCCAATAAAATACGAAGCTATAAGACAAGTCCGTAAGCCGGAACAGCTTGTAGATCAAATAGACGATCGTATCCAGCAGTCCGCCTCCGACAATGACGATCCACACGAAAAATACGAGCGTGAACGCGCGCCGCTCCGCAACGAGTCCCGCCGCGTAGCCTAGCAGACCCATTCCGAAGCCGTAAGGGCCGATCAAATTGCCGTAGAACAGGATGTCCTGCAGCAAGCCGAAGCCGAGGCCGAACAGAAACGCGCGATGGCGTCCTCCGAAGCCGGATACGAATAACGTCATAATAAAGGCCAAATGCGGGAGCAGCCGTTCCGTCCATGCGGGAGGCACGAGCCAGGGGAAGACGGCGGTCTCGATGATCAATAACAGCAACGTCCAGAGAATGACCCGATTGATTCTCATCGTCACGGACCGTCCACTTCAGGTACGACGACGACGAACACTTCGCGCAGGTGGTCGAACTTGGCCGCCGGCGTAATGACAGCGGTATGGGTTAGACCGAAATCGCCCACTTGGCGGCTGTCTACCGTACCGATAATGATTCCTTTAGGGAAAACGTTGCCGAGGCCGGACGTAATGACTTTGTCGCCAAGGGTCAGAGGGTCTCTCTCATCGATCTTCGTCATCTGCAGCTTGCCTGACTCTTCGTCGTATTCGATAATGCCGAACGACTGCGTTTCCTTGCCAAGCACGGTTGCCGAGATCGGCATGCCCGCCGACGAGTTCTCGTCCAAGTCGGTAATCAGCTTGACGGTCGACGTGAACGTGGACACGCGGCTGACGATGCCGACGAGCCCGTCGACCGTCGTGATCGCCATGTCCGGCTTGACGCCGTCTCTAGAACCCAAATTGATCTTGATCGTCTTCTCGTAAGGATTCGAAGTCGAGCCTACGACTTGCGCGATCAAATAGCGATAATTATCCAGTTCCTTCTGGCGATCGGTGAAATTCAGCTCCTCTTGCAGGCGCTTGTTCTCCGCTTCGAGCATGTTGAACCGAATTTGGTCTTGCGTATATTGCGCTACGGTCTGGCGGAGCAGTTCGTTCTCCTTATACACGTCGGAAAGCCGGCCGAGGTCGCGGAAGAAATCCGCAACCGCTCCGACCGGCCGGTAAAACACGCCTTGCACAGTCCCGATGGCATCGCTGACGAACTTCTCCGGCCAAGTTAACCGGTTTCTGCCGAACGTAAACCCCATTAGGGCGATAAACAGGATCAGCCCTATCATGAGAATAAACAAACGCTTATTGCGCATTAAGCGAAAGATCGCGCTCACCTGCTTTCCCGATCTAAAGATTTATCGGCTGGATCGGGACGAACCGCCTTTGGACTTGAACAGATGGATGTTCTCAAGCGCACGGCCGGTTCCGATCGCCACGCAATCGAGCGGGTTCTCGGCGACCAGCACCGGCATCCCCGTCTCGCGGGCGAGCAGCTTGTCCAAATTGCGCAGCAGAGCTCCGCCGCCGGTCAGCACGATACCACGATCCATAATGTCCGCAGACAGCTCCGGAGGACACTTCTCCAGCGTCGCCTTAACCGCCTCGATAATCGAATTGACCGTATCGGCCAACGCTTCCGTCACCTCGTCCGAAGTAATTGCAAGCGTCTTCGGCAAGCCGCTCACAAGGTCGCGCCCGCGAATTTCAATCGATTCGATCTTATCTAAAGGCATGGCGGAACCGATCTCCATCTTGAGCTGCTCAGAGGTCCGCTCTCCGATCATCAAGTTGTACAGACGCTTAATATAAGCGATAATCGCATCGTCCATCTCGTCTCCCGCAATGCGGATCGACTTGCTTGTAACGATGCCGCCGAGCGAGATGACGGCGACTTCCGTCGTACCGCCGCCAATATCGACGACCATGCTGCCGGTCGGTTCCCACACGGGCAAATCCGCTCCGATGGCCGCAGCGAACGGCTCTTCGATAATATAGGCTTCCCTGGCTCCCGCCTGCTTCGTGGCATCCTCTACAGCGCGTTTCTCGACGGCCGTAATGCCGGAAGGCACGCACACCATCACGTCGGGGTGGCGCGGGAACATGGCCCGAGGCTTCTGCGCATTGCGAATAAAATACTTAATCATCGTCGCCGTCGTCTCGAAATCCGCGAT
>JAEWPC010000081.1 GCA_023460795.1 Bacillota bacterium
GACCGTAGCCGCCCTGACCGCCTTGGCCTTGCGGACGCTGACCGTAGCCGCCTTGACCGCCTTGGCCTTGCGGACGCTGACCGTAGCCGCCTTGACCGCCTTGGCCTTGCGGACGCTGGCCGTAGCCGCCTTGACCGCCTTGGCCTTGCGGACGTTGACCGTAGCCGCCTTGACCGCCTTGACCGCCTTGGCCTTGCGGACGTTGGCCGTCGCGGTTGTATCCGCCTTGGCCTTGCGGACGCTGACCGTAGCCGCCTTGACCGCCTTGGCCTTGCGGACGCTGACCGTCGCGGTTGTATCCGCCCTGGCCTTGCGGACGCTGGCCGTCGCGGTTATACCCGCCTTGGCCTTGCGGACGCTGGCCGTCGCGGTTGTACCCGCCTTGGCCTTGCGGACGCTGGCCGTCGCGGTTGTACCCGCCCTGACCTTGCGGTCGACCGCCTTCTTGACCTTGCGCGGTCGAAGCGGAAGCCGCTGGCGCTGCAGGCGCGGACGCCACGGAGCTTGCGGGCGCTGCCGGACGAGCCGCAGGCGCTTGCTCTTCTCGGCGAGGCTGGCTTTGCGCCGGAGCGCTCGCAGCCGCCGGAGCAGCTGGAGCCCCGCCGGACGAACGACGGTTGTCTCCGCCGCCTTGGCTTTGAGCCGGCTTAGCGGCCGTATTCGCCATCTTCGCCGCAGCGTTCGCTTTGACGTCGCGGAAGAACTTCTCGACCGCTTGCGTCATGCCGTCTTCCATCACGCTCATGTGGTTGTTGACCGGCATGTTCTGTCTTTTTAGAATCGTAATAATCTCTTTACTGCTCATATTGAGCTGCTTGGCGTATTCGTACACCCTCAGCTTATCTTTGTTGTCTTCTTGTTTACTCAATATTCTCCACCTCCGAATGATGAACGAAGCCGACTTGAAGCATGTCGGCAAAACCCCGATCCGTAACCGCGAATATGACGCGTTCCGGCTTTCCGACGGCGGCGCCCAGCTCGAACCTGGAATAGCCGATCAGCATCGGCACGCCGTAACTTTTGCACTTATCCGCGAATTTCTTGCTCGTGTTGTCCGATGCGTCGCTCGCCAGCAACACGAGCTTCGCCTCGCCCGAGCGAATCGCCTTCAGGACGATCTCCTCGCCGCTGACGAGCTTGCCTGCTCTCATGGCGAGACCTAGACGGGACAACGCTTTATTCGATGCCGTCACCTTGATCAAGCTCCTTCGCGGCCTGGAACTCATCCTCCACGCGAAGGAAATCCGCTTCCAGACGGTCGTATATTTCAGCTTCCACCGGCGTCGCGAGCGCGCGCTCGAACGCCTTGGATTTCTTGGCTAACTTAAAGCACGACGCTTTGCCGCACAAATACGCGCCTCGTCCCGGCTTTTTGCCGGTCAAGTCGATCGAGATTTCCCCCGCGGGTGAACGCACGATCCGGATCAATTCCTTCTTGGCCATCATCTGCTGGCAAGCGACGCATTTGCGCTGCGGTATCTTCCTCGGTCTCAAGACGATCCCCTCCAGCGTCTCGTAAGAAACGCGCTTCGTAAGCAATCCTTAGTCGATCGACACGCTGTCTTGATGCATCGTCGCGCCGGTCGATTTCGGACGCCCGTATTCCTGCTCGGCTTGCGTTTCGCTCTTGATATCGATCTTCCAGCCGGTCAGCTTCGCCGCGAGGCGCGCGTTCTGGCCTTTGATGCCGATAGCGAGAGACAGCTGGTAATCCGGCACGATGACGCGGGCCATTTTCTCCGCTTCGAACACGATCACTTCGAGCACCTTGGACGGGCTAAGCGCGTTCGCGACGTACTCGTCGACCGCTTCGGACCATCTTACGATGTCGATTTTCTCGCCTTTCAGCTCGGTGACGATCGATTGGACGCGAATGCCTTTCTGGCCTACGCAAGAGCCGACCGGATCGACTTCCTCGTTGCGGGAATGAACGGCGATCTTCGAGCGGAAGCCCGCTTCGCGCGCGACCGAACGAATCTCGACCGTACCGTCGAAAATTTCAGGTACTTCAAGTTCGAACAGACGCTTGAGCAGCCCTGGATGAGTACGGGATAAAATGATTTGAGGGCCTTTGCTCGTATTCTCGACTTTCGTAATATAGGCTTTCACGCGGTCGCCTTGCTTGAACTTGTCGGTAGGCATAAGCTCGGTCAGCGGGAGCGCTGCTTCGACTTTGCCGAGATCGACGTACAAGTTACGCAGATCCATGCGCTGAATAATGCCCGTTACGATATCCTGCTCTTTGTCGACGAATGCGTGATAGATCAGTCCGCGTTCCGCTTCGCGAATGCGCTGCGTCACGACTTGCTTCGCGGTTTGCGCGGCGATGCGGCCGAAATCGCGAGGCGTAACCTCGATCTCGGCGATATCCTCGATTTGGTAGTGCGGATTAATGCTTCTCGCCGCCTCGACCGAAATTTCCAGGCGCGGGTCGAGCACTTCCTCGGATACCGTTTTGCGCGCGTATACTTTAATTTGCCCAGTTGTCCGGTTAATGTCCACGCGAACGTTCTGTGCCGTATTAAAGTTCCGTTTGTAGCTGGAGATCAGTGCCGCTTCGATAGCCTCGATCAGGACGTCTTTGCTAATGCCCTTATCGCGCTCGATTTCGGACAGCGCTTCGATAAACTCCATGCTCATGTCAAGATCATTCCTCCTCATAATACGGCTAAGCCCGTAACGTTGGTTACGGCCCGCCGGTTATCTTCGTAAATTGTAGGTTAGAACACGATGGCCAGCCTTGCGGAAGCCACCTTGCTGTACGGAATCGCATGCTTTTTGCGTCCGATCGCGATCGTTAACGTCGTACCGTCGAAGCTCTCGAGCTTTCCTTCGAACTCTTTGGAGCCGTCGATCGGCTCGTACGTCGTCACGAATACGTGTTTGCCCACCGCTTTGGCCACGTCGTCCGCTTTCTTCAGCGGTCGCTCCGCGCCCGGCGAGCTCACTTCGAGGAAATACGCTTCGGAAATCGGGTCCAGCTCATCCAGCTTCGCGCTAATGAACTCGGAAACACGGCCGCAATCGTCGATATCGATGCCGCCGTCCTTGTCCACGTAGATGCGCAGGAACCAGTTGCTGCCTTCCTTTACATATTCCACGTCCACCAATTGGAATCCGTTCTCCGTCAAGTACGGCGTAGCGAATTCCTCAACGATGGATTTGATTTTCGATGCGCTCAAATTTGGTATACCTCCCGATGCTTCAAATGGATATCTGCAGGCGTCACAACGTAAAAAGGCCGATGACAAAACTTAAAGAGTGGGTTTCCCCACTCTTCTGCAGACAGTGATATCCACATGATTACCAAAATTAATATACCATAACCTGCAATCTGCTGGCAACCACATCTTTCCCATAACAACGGCGCTTGCGGGGGATCTATTGACACCGGGGTCCCCGCAGACTACTCGGTATATGCTTCAAAGCTTCGCGTCACTTGGTAGGGTAATCTAGAACAACATGAGTTGGTTCGACTCCGGAAGTCCGCGGAATACGCCCATGCCGCTAAGCACCTCGACGATCGTCTTGCTCGCCTTGGAGCGTTGCTGGAAATCTTCGACGGACAGGAAGTCCCCGTCCTCGCGGGAAGCCGCGATGTTGCGGGCCGCGTTCTCGCCGACGCCGGCGATCGCGCCGAACGGCGGGATCAGACTGTCGCCGTCCACGATGAACCGCGTCGCATCGGAGCGGTACAGCTCGATCGGCTTGAACTTGAAGCCCCGTGCCGTCATCTCCAGACCCATCTCCAGAATGGAAATCATGTTCTTCTCTTTCGTCGTCGCTTGGAAGCCTTTCGCTTCGATCTCGATGAGCATCTTCAAGATCGCGTCGTAGCCTTGGCAGAACAGCTCGACGTCGAAGTCGCCCGCGCGGACCGAGAAGTACGTCGCGTAAAATTCGATCGGATAATACAGCTTGAAGTATGCCGTGCGAACCGCCGAGATAACGTAAGCCGAGGCGTGGGCTTTCGGGAACATGTACTCGATGCGCAGACACGAGTCGATGTACCATTGCGGCACTTTGCACCGCTTCATCTCCTCGATCCACTCCGGCGTGAGCCCTTTCCCTTTTCGTACGCTTTCCGTAATCTTGAACGCGAGCGACGCGTCCATTCCTGCTTTATAAATAAGGAAAAGCATAATATCGTCGCGGCAGCCGATAACGGTCTTGATCGTGCACGTGCCGTTCTTGATCAGCTCTTGCGCGTTGCCGAGCCATACCCCCGTTCCGTGGGACAATCCGGAGATCTGCAGCAAGTCGGCGAACGAGGAAGGCTTCGTCTCCTCCAACATCTGGCGAACGAACCGCGTGCCCATCTCCGGAACGCCGAACGTCGCGACGGGCGACCGGATCTGCTGCGGCGTAACGCCGAGCGCGTCCACGGAGTTGAACAGGCTCATGACCTTCGGATCGTTCATCGGGATCGTCGTCGGATCTACGCCGGTCAAGTCCTGCAGCATCCGCATCATGGTCGGATCATCGTGTCCGAGAATATCGAGCTTGAGCAGGTTCTCGTCGAACGCATGATAATCGAAGTGCGTCGTCTTCCACTCGGAGTTTTTATCGTCGGCCGGGAATTGAACCGGCGTAATGTCTTCCACTTCAATATAGTCCGGAACGACAACGATGCCGCCCGGATGCTGGCCCGTGCTGCGTTTGACGCCCGTACATCCTGCCGCCAGCCGATTCAGCTCCGCGCCGCGCCAGCTCTTGCCGTGCTCTTCCTCGTATTTCTTCGCGAAGCCGAACGCCGTCTTCTCCGCGACCGTGCCGATCGTACCTGCCCGGAACACGTTCTTCTCCCCGAACAATACTTTCGTATAGTTGTGGGCGTGCGGCTGATATTCGCCCGAGAAGTTAAGGTCGATATCGGGAACCTTGTCGCCCTTGAATCCGAGGAACGTCTCGAACGGGATGTCCTGTCCGTCGCCTTTCATCGGCTCGCCGCAGTCCGGACACATTTTGTCCGGAAGGTCGAAGCCGGAAGGCACGCTGCCGTCGAGGAACCATTCGCTATGCTTGCACGCTTTGTTCTTGCACAAGTAATGCGCCGGCAGCGGATTAACCTCCGAGATGCCGAGGAACAGCGCGACGACCGACGAACCTACCGATCCCCGCGAGCCTACCAGATAACCGTCGGCATTGGACTTCTTCACGAGTCGCTCGGAAATCAAATAGTTCGCGGAGAAGCCGTATTTAATGATCGGGATGAGTTCCTTCTCAAGCCGCGCAATGATGACCTCGGGCAGCTCCTCGCCATACATCTCCTTGGCCGTCGCATAACACGTATTGCGGATTTCCTCGTCGGCGCCATCGATGATCGGCGAGAACAGTCCGTTGTCGGTAGGACCGCCCTTCTTCGGGAACATGTCGTACGTTTCGAACCGCTCCGCCAGCTCGTTCGTGTTGCGCACGACGACCTCGTAAGCTTTGTCCTTGCCGAGGAACTCGAACGCCTCGATCATCTCGTTCGTCGTGCGGAAATGCGCGTCCGGCTTGCGCTGGTCCTTCAGCGGGCTGAAGCCGGTAATGCCGAGAATCGTAATGTCTCGGAACAACTTCTGTCTCGGCTCCAAGTAGTGGACATTACCTGTCGCGATGACGGGTTTGCCGAGCTTGTCGCCGATGCGGACGATGCGGCGCAGCGCTTCTTCGAGCGCAGCACGGCTGCCGACCAGCCCTTTGTCGAGCAGGTGCATGTAAAAGTCCAACGGCTGGATCTCGAGCACGTCATAGAAAGACGCTACTTCCTCCGCTTCCTCCTGCGACTTGTTGAGTACCGTCTCGAACAGCTCGCCTTTCTCGCAGCCGGAGATGATAAGCAGCCCTTCGCGAAGCTCGACAAGCTTGCTTCTCGGCATGCATGCCACGCGGTTCATGTAATCGGTATGAGACATGGAGATCAGCTTATATAAGTTTTTCTTGCCAACCGCGTTCAACGCATACACGCCGCAGTGGAACGGACGCGTCGTTTTCCAGCTGTTGTCGTTCACTTCGTTCAGAATATGAAGTCCCGTCACCCCGCGGGCGGCCGCGTCTTTGATCAATCCGTTCAGAATGCCCGCGAGCGCGATCGTATCGTCGATGGCGCGGTGATGACTTTCGAGGGACACTTTGTACAAATCCGCGAGGGTGTTGAGACGGTGGTTCTTCATGTGCGGATGGAGATACCGCGCAAGCTCGAGCGTGTCGAGCGCCGGGTTCGGGATCGGCGGCAAGCCGTGCTGCTTGCACGCCTCTTGCATGAAGCCGACGTCGAACCGCGCATTGTGCGCGACGAGAACGGCGTCCTTTATGAAATCGATAAACTCGCGTAGCTTCGGTTCTAGCTCCGGAGCGTCCTTGACCATGTCGTCCGTAATGTTCGTCAATTGTTGAATGTTATAAGGGATCGGCTCGTGCGGATTGATGAACGTTGCGAACCGGTCGATCTCTTGTCCTTTGTGCATCTTCACGCCGGCAAGCTCGATAATCTTATTGTTCGTGACGGATAAACCCGTCGTCTCGATATCGAATACGACGTAGACGGCGTCCTCGAGACTTTCTTCGCGCGGGTTCAGCACCATAGGCACCGCGTCGTTGACGACGTTCGCCTCGACGCCGAACATGACCTTGATGCCGTGCTTCTTGCCCGCTTTCGCGGCGTCGGGGAAGCATTGCACGTTGGCGTGATCCGAGACGGCGATCGCCGCATGTCCCCACTTGGCGGCCGTCTTAATATATTGGTCGACCGGAGTGACCGCGTCCATCGTGCTCATCGTCGTGTGAAGATGGAATTCGACGCGCTTCACTTCGGCATCGTCCTTGCGCTCCGGCGGAGCAACGACTTCTCGAATATCGTTCGGAAAAATGACGAGCTCCGGCGGGTTCATGAACCTGTCGTACTCGACTTTTCCCCGCAGCTTCACCCACTTGCCGTTGGCAAGCAAGCTGAGCATCTTCGCGTCTTCCTTGTTCTTCGCGAACATCTTACAGTTCAGCGAATCCGTGAAATCGGTGACGTTAAACGTGAACAGCGTGCTTCCCGTGCGAAGCTCCTTCACCTCTAAGCCGAAAACCGCGCCTTGAAGCGTGACCTTCTTCTCTTCCTCTTGCACCTGCGAAATCGGAACCGGCTCGTCCTTGATCTCGTAGCCGTGTTGAAGCACCTGCGGAGCTTCGCCTTCAGCCGCCGCTGCCGCTTCCTTCGAGTCGGCCATCAGCTGCTCGATCGCGTCGCGGTTCTCCTGCTGGATCTTCTGCGTGAACTCATTGATCATATCCGGACGAGCTTCGCCTACCGTCAGCTTGAACCGCGCCGTACGCTGGAACTTCTCCTCGAAGTAGCGGGCCGCGTGAACGTCGATTTCCTTTTTCTTGGCGAGTTCCATATTCATCTCGGTGTGCAGCGTAACCGTTACGACGTCTTTGTCGTCGTAGTCGACTTCGGCTTTGGCAAGCCAGCCGTTGACCGACACGACCGACTGCTGCATCCATTCGACGAACAAGCTCCAATACGCTTGAACGATCGCTCCCGTCGGCACGGACGGCGCGTAAAGCAGCACGGTCCGAATGTCGGCGTGATGGCCGAGCTTCGCTCTCATTCGCTCGGACATTCCGGCAAATACGGCAACTGGGAGCAACTGATCTAATCCGATATAGAACGTCCATTCCTTCTTGGACGGACTGATTTCCAAACGATCCAAATAGCCGTTAGAATAATACTCCTGCTTCCATTCGGCAGGAAGCGCCGCTTGCTGCATCAGCACTTCGAAACCGTGTCGTTGTTTATCCGTCGGCTGCATCTTCACATTCCTCTCCGCTTACTCTCTAGTTATTCTACCCGATGAGGTAGCCCCCTTCAATAGAATGGAAGTAGATTCCGAGAGTTATGGACACGCACAAAAAAGGGCCGATCCCCAGCCGTTGCCGGCAGGAAGATCAGCCCTTCCGCATCTTACGCGATTAATAAGCTCTAGCGAACACGACCGTATGCTTAGCCGCTTCGCCGCATACGAGGCAAGTCGGCTTCTTCTCGGCCGGCTCGAACGGAATGTTCCGGCTTGTCGCGCCGGTTTCCGACTTCACCGTGCTTTCGCAAGCTTCGGAGCCGCACCAGCCGGCAAGGCCGAAGCCGCGGCTTTGCTCCATCGCCGTCTTGAACTCGTCCAGCGTGTCGACGGAGAACGAATTCTCCTCGCGGAACGCCAGCGCCTTCGCGTACATATCGCCGTGAATTTGCGCGAGCAGCGCTTCTACTTCGGCGACGATGTTATCGAGCGAGACGGACTTCTTCTCGCCGCTGACGCGGGAGACAAGGACGCATTGGCCGTTCTCGATGTCGCGAGGCCCGAGCTCGAGACGGATCGGAATGCCGCGCATCTCGTATTCGTTGAACTTCCAGCCCGGAGACACGTCCGCTCGGTCGTCGACGCGAACGCGGATGCCGGCGGCTTTGAGCTGCGCGTACAGCTCGTCCGTCTTGCCGATAACCGTCTCGCGAGTTTTCGGAGGTCCGATCGGAATCATGATAACTTGGGTCGGCGCGACCTTAGGCGGCAATACGAGCCCGCGGTCGTCTCCGTGCACCATGATCGTAGCGCCGATCAAGCGGGTGCTGACGCCCCAAGACGTCGTATGGCAATATTGCTGCGTATTCTCGCGGTCGAGATACTTGATGTCGAACGCGACGGCGAACTTCGTGCCGAGGTAGTGCGACGTGCCTGCTTGTACCGCGCGGCCGTCCTTCATCATCGCTTCGATCGAATACGTATCGACCGCGCCCGCGAACCGCTCGGATGGCGTCTTCTCGCCCTTGATGACCGGAATCGCCAGTACGTTCTCCACGAAGTCCGTGTACACGTCCAGCATCGTCATCGTTTCCTTGCGGGCGTCCGCTTCGTCCTCGTGCGCCGTATGGCCTTCCTGCCAGAGGAATTCGCTCGTGCGCAGGAACGGCAGCGTTCTTTTCTCCCAACGGACGACGTTCGCCCATTGGTTGATCAGCACCGGCAGGTCGCGGTAGGAGTTGATCCATTTGCTGTACATATGACCGAACATCGTCTCCGACGTCGGACGTACGGCAAGGCGCTCCTCAAGTTGCTCTCCGCCCGCTTCGGTCACGAACGGCAGCTCGGGATTGAACCCTTCCACGTGCTCCTTCTCTTTCTGGAAGAAGCTCTCCGGAATGAACAACGGGAAGTACGCGTTGCGGTGGCCCGTCGCTTTGAACCGGGCGTCCAGCTCCTTCTGGATGTTCTCCCAAATTTCGAAGCCTTCCGGACGGAACACGATACAGCCGCGGACCGGCGAATAATCCATCAGTTCCGCTTTCTTGATGACGTCTATATACCAACGCGAGAAATCTTCGCCCTGCGGCGTAATTTCCGTAACGAACGCTTGCGCCTTCGAATCCTTAGACATAACGCTCCCCAACTCCTGACAACGGCTTAGTGTCTGACTAATCCTACGATATCGTTATAAGTGACGACGACCATTAACAGCATTAACATGGCGAAACCGATGAAGTGCACCATGCTCTCCCGGTTCGGATCGATCGGTTTGCCGCGGATCGCTTCGATTCCGAGGAACAGAAGACGGCTTCCGTCGAGCGCCGGGATCGGCAACAGGTTGAAAATACCGAGGTATAAACTGAGGATACCCGCCCACATCGTCAATTGAGCGAGTCCTTGCTTCGCGATCTCCACCGTCATTTGCGTTGTCTTGACCGGTCCGCCAAGGTCATCGAGCTTGAATTCTCCGAATATCAGCTTGCGGAAGCCTTCGAATATTCGCTGCGTCATATCGACCATCGAAGTTCCCGCGAACTTGATCGTCTCGCCGATGCCCGGTTTTCTCGCTTCGCCCGTCGGTATGACGCCTACTTTGCCCGTTGCCGGGTCAGGCGTTACCGTAATCGGCACGTCGACGCCGTCCCGCTCGACGACCCAATTCATCGGTTTTCCGATCGAAGACTCGATCTTATCGATGAACAGTTCGATGTCGGCTCCGATCGGCGTATCGTTGATCGACTTCACCCAGTCGCCTTTCTCCAAACCTGCGACAGCCGCTGGCTTGCCTGCTTCTACGTGGGCGATCAGGATCTTGGTCGGGTTGTCGACCGGTATGCCTTGAAGCATGATATAGAGAGCGAACAAGACGTAAGCGAGGAAGAAGTTCATGACCGGTCCCGCGACAATCGCGAGCGCGCGCTTGCGTACCGGCTTCTGGCCGAATTGGCGGTCGAGCGGAGCGATTTGCGTCTCCTGCCCTCTCGCGACCAAGAGAGCCGCCGGGTGAACGTCGAACCGCTCGACGTCTCCGTCGACGTCCAACGTGACGTACAGATGCTTCTCCAAATCGATCGCCTTGATCTCGCCGCGAAGAACGTCGGAACGCTCATCCAATCGATCGAGGTAAAGGCGAGTAACCTTGTTATCCTTTATCCGGATCGCGATCGTCTGTCCAGCCTGCACTTCGACGACTTCCGGATCTTCGCCCGCCATCCGGACGAACCCCCCGATCGGCAGCAGCCGCAGGGTGTAGCGGGTTTCCCCGCGTTTGATCGAGAACAGCTTCGGCCCGAAGCCGATCGCGAACTCGCGTACTAATATGCCAGCCCTGCGGGCGAAATAGAAATGGCCCCATTCATGCAGCGATACGAGCAAAAAGAACATGAGCACGGTCAAAAATGCGACCTGAATATTCTCCATCGTTTCAACTCCTTACCCGTTGCCCGTACAAGCGGCTGATCTTAGATTAACATTATTCTCCCAAGCGCTACAAGAGAATACCGACTAGACGGATTTTTAACGATAAAGCGCTTCGCGACGCGCCCAGCCGTCCGCTTCGAGGATCGTCGCCAGGTCCGGGGACCCTACGGCGTCGTGACGCGAGAGCACCTCCGAGATCGTGTCTTCAATCGCCAGGAACGGGATTTCGCCCTTCAAGAACCTGGCGACGGCGATCTCGTTGGCAGCGTTGAATACGGTCGGCGCCGTTCCGCCGGTTCGTCCCGCATCATAAGCCATCCGTAAGCAAGGGAACCGCTCGAAGTCCATCTCGCGAAAATGGAGCGTTCCCGCCTTCGCTAAATCCAGCGGAGCAGCCGGTGACGGCCTCCGATCCGGATACGTGAGCGCGTATTGAATCGGGACGCGCATATCCGGGTTGCCTAGCTGCGCGATGACGCTCGTATCCACGAACTCGACCATGGAATGGATGATGCTTTGCGGGTGCAGCACGACGTCGATCTGGTCGTACGGAAGCCCGAACAGCCAGTGAGCCTCGATAACTTCCAGCCCTTTGTTCACCATCGTCGCCGAGTCGATCGTGATCTTGGCGCCCATGCTCCAGTTCGGATGCTTAAGCGCATCTTCCACCGTAACGCCGATCAACTGGTCGCGCGTTCGATCGCGGAAGCTTCCGCCAGACGCGGTGATGACCAGCCGTTTGATCGCTTTCGCGTCTTCCCCGTTCAAACATTGGAATATCGCCGAATGCTCGCTGTCGACGGGCAACAAGGCGATACCCTTCTCCTTCGCTCGTTGCATAACGATATGCCCCGCGGTCACGAGCGTTTCCTTGTTCGCGAGGCCGATGTTCGCGCCCGCGTCGATGGCGGCAAGCGTGGATCGAAGGCCGATGCTGCCGGTCAGCGCGCAGACGACGAACGATGCGCCGGCACCCGCCGCGACTTCGATCAGGCCTTCTTCCCCGTGCACGACTTTAACGCCTGCCGGCACTTGCTGTCTTAACGTATCGGCGGCTTCCTTCGTTCCTACCGACACAAGCTTCGGCTTGAACGTATTCACTTGCCGTAGAAGAAGCTCTACGTTGTTACCGGCGGCCAGTCCAACGACTTCGTAGCTATCCGGCTCCCGGGAGATGACGTCGAGCGTCTGCGTACCGATCGAACCCGTGCTTCCGAGCACCGCTATTGTTTTCATGGAACAAACCTCCGCTGCCTACTGTTGCTATGTAATGCATCCATCGTTATTGCGGCAATAAGCCGAGCAAATGAACAAGCGGGAACACGATCAGCCAGCTATCCGTCCGATCCAGCACGCCGCCGTGCCCGGGCAATAGGTTACCCGAATCCTTGACTCCGCGGAACCGTTTGTAAGCCGACTGGACGAGATCGCCCAATTGGCCGGCAACCGCTGCGGCTAATCCAATCAACGCGGCATCTCCGTAGCTGAGCCGATCCGGCTCGACGTACGCGAATACGCCCGCCGTGATCATGGCGATGACGAGGCCGCCAAGGGCGCCTTCGATCGTCTTGTTCGGGCTGATCGCCGGCCACAGCTTCGTCCGTCCGATCGCTTTGCCGACGAAATACGCGCCTGCGTCCGACGCCCATATACAGAAGAACGTCAGCACCGACCAGAAGATGCCGTGCGTCATTTCGCGAGTGACCGCCATGTAGTGAAAACCGATCCCGACGTAGATGACGCCGAGGAACAGAATGCTTACGTGCTCTAATTGTATACGGTTCTTGCTGAAAACCGTTCCAGTCAGCAGGACGAACATGAGCAGCCATGCCATTACCTTAAAGGAGGGCATGTCCCATTCGAACGGAAATTCGGGCAGCGCGAGGAGGCCGACGGCCGCGAAACCGATCAGCACGTCGACCCTTAGCCAGGATTGCCCGTTCAGTCTAACGAATTCCCAGAACCCCACGAGCGCGAGCGCCGCGAGAAAGCCCGAATAATACCATCCTCCCGCCCATAGCAGGAAGACGAAAGCCAGTCCCGCGGTTACTCCGCTAATGATCCGCTGTTTCATGCTGCAAAAGCCCCCCGTAGCGGCGCGACCGCCGCTGATACTCCCGTATCGCTTCGTATAGATGCTCTTCGCCGAACGAAGGCCAGAACACGTCCGTGAACCAAAATTCGCTGTAGGCAACCTGCCAAAGCATGAAATTGCTCAAGCGAAGCTCGCCGCTCGTGCGGATCAGTAAATCCGGATCCGGCAATTCACCCGATAACAGCTTGCTCCCGAACATCGCTTCATCGATCGCGTCAGGATCTAAGCGACCCGCCGCGGCTTGCCGCGCAAGCTCGCGCGACGCTTCGACCATTTCGTCTCGGCTTCCGTAGTTCAGCGCGATATTAAGGATGAGGCCTGTATTATCTTTCGTTCGAGCGATTACTTCGTCGAGCGCGGCAAGCGTATGGCTTGGCAGCAACTCGCGTTTGCCCATCATCCGGACCTGCACGTTGTTCTCGATCAACTCGTCAAGCTCGAGCGCTAGAAATTCTTGTGGCAGCTTCATGAGAAACTCGACTTCCGTTTTAGGACGTACCCAGTTTTCCGTGGAAAACGCATATATCGTCAATATCTTCACGCCGATGTTGCCAGCGGCTTTGGCCACTTTCTTAACGGTTTTCATCCCGCTATGGTGACCTGCCATTCTCGGAAGCCCGCGCGCCTTCGCCCAGCGGCCGTTACCATCCATGATGATGGCCACATGCTCCGGAATATTGTCTCCGATCGGCGGTTGATGAATCTGTGCCGATTGAATGTCCTTTGTCGTGAATACGCCGATCCGAAGCTTGCGGAGCCACTTGAAGAAGCTGCCCATCGTTCTTCCCCCTCAGACGCTTGATCCAGCCCGTAATAAATGAGAATAAACCCCACCTGGCGGAGGGGCTCATCCGGAAGCTCTTTATACTTCCATGATTTCTTTCTCTTTGGCGAGCAGTATTTTGTCCACTTCGGCGACGTAACGGTCCGTGATCTTCTGGACGTCGTCTTGATGGCGGCGAGACTCGTCTTCGGAAATTTCGCCTTTTTCCTTTTTCTTGATGTCATCGTTCGCATCGCGGCGAATGTTGCGGATCGCAACCTTCGCTTCTTCGCCGAATTTCTTCGTCTGCTTCGCGAGTTCCGCGCGACGCTCTTGCGTGAGCGGCGGGATGTTGATGCGGATGATCGATCCGTCGTTCGCCGGAGTTAATCCGAGGTCGGACTTCAGAATCGCTTTCTCGATCGCGGCAAGCGCGGATTTGTCCCACGGCTGAATGATAAGAGTGCGGGAATCCGGCGTGTTGATCGAACCCATCTGATTGACAGGCGTAGGCGTGCCGTAATAATCGGCTTCCACTCTATCGAGCATCGCGGCGGACGCGCGTCCGGCCCGCAGCGTTTGCAAATCGCGTTTCAGCGCGCCTAGCGCTTTTTCCATACGATCTTCCGCGTTTTTCTTAATCGCTTGTGGCATTAGTCGAGACTCCCCTTCACAATGGTGCCGATCTTCTCGCCGAGGATGGCACGCTTAATGTTTCCTTTCTCGGTAATCGCAAATACGAGAAGCGGGATATTGTTGTCCATGCAGAGCGAGGAAGCGGTGGAATCCATGACGCCGAGGTTTTTGTTCAGCACGTCCATGTACGTTAATTGCTCGTATTTTTCCGCGCTTGCATCTTTGAACGGATCGGCGCTGTATACGCCGTCGACTTTATTTTTCGCCATGAGGATAATCTCGGCTTCGATCTCGGCCGCGCGCAACGCCGCGGTCGTGTCGGTGGAGAAGAACGGATTGCCCGTGCCTGCGGCGAAAATAACGACGCGTCCCTTCTCCAGATGGCGAATGGCTCTTCTGCGGATGTAAGGCTCGGCGATCTGTTGCATAGCGATGGAAGTTTGCACCCGTGTTGGCACGTCGATTTGTTCAAGCGCGTCTTGAAGGGCAAGAGAGTTCATAACGGTCGCGAGCATGCCCATGTAGTCGGCGGTCGCGCGGTCGATCCCCTTCTGGCTGCCGGCGATGCCGCGCCATATGTTGCCTCCGCCGCATACGATCGCGACTTCTACGCCAAGCTCGACGACTTCCTTCACCTGCTGCGCGATCGACAGGATCGTCGACGCTTCGATGCCGTATCCGTTCGTGCCGGACAACGACTCGCCGCTCACCTTCAATACTACGCGTTTATATACGGGACGCTCCATTTGTACCTCCATCATATCCACTGTAATTTCTTTCCGTGCGATCGCTCAAAAAGGGGGAACACCGCGTGTTCCCCTTTTTAAATTTACTATTATTGTTTCACTTGAGCCATAACTTCTTCGACGAAGTTGTCTACTTTTTTCTCTAGACCTTCGCCCAGCTCGAAGCGAGCAAAACGACGGATCGAGATTTTCTCGCCGATCGTCGCGATTTTCTCGTTCAGAAGCGTCGTGATCGACTTGTCCGGATCTTTAACGAACGCTTGCTCCATGAGGCAGTTTTCCTCATAGTATTTGTTCATGCGGCCTTCAACCATCTTGTCGACGATTTTCTCCGGCTTGCCTTCGTTGAGCGCTTGGTTGCGCAGGATTTCTTTTTCTTTGTCCAGCTCGGCTTGCGATACTTCTTCGCGGGACAAGAATTTAGGGTTAGCCGCTGCGATGTGCATTGCGATATCGCGAGCGAACGTTTTGAATTGCTCGGTTTTGCCGACGAAGTCCGTCTCGCAGTTGATTTCGACGAGAACGCCGATGCGTCCGCCGCCGTGGATGTAGGATTCTACGACGCCTTCCGTTGCGATGCGATCGCCTTTCTTAGCTGCTGCGGAAAGACCTTTCTCGCGAAGCAGCTCGGCTGCTTTCGTCAGATCGCCGCCCGCTTCCTCCAGCGCTTTCTTGCAATCGAGCATGCCTGCTCCGGTTCTTTCGCGGAGCGTTTTAACGTCTGCTGCATTAATAGCCATTGTAGCGTCCTCCTCATGGATAAGCCCTTGGGCGCCTTGCTCAAGGGAAACGTAGGTTATGTTCTTTTAAAAAAAGGGCGGTGAGAAGGTATACTTCTGACCACCCTTAACTTGTTCCCCCAAAAGTGACACCCCTTGAAAGGGGTCCCCAAAAAGTAATCGGAACTCACTTCGGAGCATCGCGTCACTTTTTGGGGAGATAGTCAGGGGGAGCCCCCGATTGAGAGCATTATATGTTGTTACGCAGTCGTTTCTTCGCCTTGGCGGGATTCAACGATCGCGTCAGCCATCTTAGCCGTAAGAAGCTTAACCGCGCGGATCGCGTCGTCGTTACCAGGGATTACATAATCGATTTCGTCCGGATCGCAGTTCGTATCAACGATGCCTACGATCGGAATGCCGAGCTTGCGAGCTTCCGCTACGGCGATACGCTCTTTACGCGGGTCGATAATGAACAGCGCGTCAGGAAGCTTGCGCATGTTCTTGATGCCGCCGAGGAATTTCTCAAGACGATCTTTCTCTTTGCGGAGAAGGATGACTTCTTTCTTCGGAAGCACTTCGAACGTGCCGTCGTTCTCCCATTTCGTCAGCAAGTGCAGACGATCCGTACGCTTCTGGATCGTGGAGAAGTTCGTCAGCGTACCACCCAACCAACGTTGGTTGATGTAGTATTGCCCGCTGCGTTCCGCTTCTTCCTTAACGGAATCTTGCGCTTGTTTCTTCGTGCCGACGAACAGCATCGTTCCGCCTTGCTCAGCGAGCTGGCGTACGAAGTTGTAAGCCTCGTCGACTTTCTTGACCGTTTTTTGCAGGTCGATAATGTAAATGCCGTTACGTTCGGTAAAGATGTACTTGTCCATCTTCGGGTTCCAACGACGTGTTTGGTGACCGAAGTGCACGCCTGCTTCAAGCAGTTGCTTCATGGAAATGACTGCCATCTCTACTGCACCTCCTAATGGTTTTTGGTGAATCTCCGCCGCTTCTCGCGCTTTCCGCCAAAACTTATTTGCTTGTCGCAAGATAAGCACCGTTGACGAAATTGAAAAGCGTGTGTTTTTTACACCGAAAAATAATATAGCATATCGTGGGCGCGAGTGCAATGGAGATCCGGCAAGAACCCCAAAAAAATTACCCGCTCGAGCCTTTACGGCTTGAGGCGGGTAAGTTCCGTCATAATTTGACGATACGTCGGCTTGCCCGTGAACACGGCCGTCCCGACCTTGAGATCTTTGGCGATCGACCAGCATTTGTCCAGAAAATCGTCTCCGTCATCGACAACGCCGAGCTGCTCGAGTTTGGCCGCGACTTCCGTTAGCGTCATGCCATATTTCACGTATAAGGTCGTCGCTTTCGGTTCATCCGATTCCGTTGCGTCCGGAGATGCCGATGCGGACGTATCGCTATCTGGCGAAGCTTCCGCCGCCTCGTCGCTTGATGGCTTGTCTTCCGGAGAAGTAGACGGCTCGGCGTTATCGGCCTTCTTCTGCGCTTGCCGCAGCGCCTCATCGATCTTCGCTTGCAGTTCTTCCTCCGTATACACGGACTTGTCGGCCGAATAGACGACGTAACCCGCTGCCGCGGCTTTATTCTTTAGTTGCTCCAGCGTCAGAGGCTTCGTTTGATCTTGAGCCGCAAGGATCAGCTGCAGCATCGAAGCGCCGATTATTAGCCCGATGCCGAGTCCCATCAGCCAGCTCCGATATTTACGCATGCTGCTCTTCCTCTCTGCGCGCTAGCTGCAGGACCAACTGCACTTCGCCTTTATTCAATCCGAGCGCTTTGGCGATCTGTTCGATCGATTTTCCTTTGTCATGAAGCGCCATCAGCTCCGGATATCTGCCTCGAATGGAGGTCGGAGGAACCTGGATCGGTATCGGTTCAGGTATAGGCTCCGGTTCTTTCGCCTGCTCCGGTTGGACGAACGTATGTTGTGGCGAGGACGTGTCGGTCGTCGCTGGCTCATCTTGACGGAATTCGGGCGCGGCGGCAAGAATCGGCGCAGCGGTCGCAGCCGTCGTCGCAGCTTGCAACGACCATAGCTTCATCTGATGCTCCATGTCGACGATTCTGCGGCTTAGCTTGTCCACGGTCTCGTCTTGCTCCCTCTTGAACTTGGCGACCGCGTCGACCAGCTCGCGATTCTCGGCTTCGAGATCCTCGAGCAATTGTTCATAAGCGGACTCGCTTGGCATTTCCGAATCTTTGCCTTTAGAGGAAGACTTCGGCATCATCCACGCATATCCCGTAATCGCTACGCCCAGCAGGACAACGCTTAACCACGGACTTGGCGTCATTAGAACAACCCTTCTTTCTTGCTGTACGGTTAACCTATGAAATCGATGTGTTTTCCTTTGTACGGATGGCTAGGCTGCGGTGCGCCTGCACCCGCCGGTTGCTCTTCTTCCTGTGAATGTTTCCCGGATTCGGACTGTCTTCCTTGCTCTCGCGCGCCTCGGTCCTTGATCGTCCCTTTGGCGGACGACTCCGTCTTCTGGCTCCTCTTGGACTCGTGTTCGGCCGTCTTGATCGTCTGCGCCGCCAGCGCGGCTTGTTCGATAATCGGTCTCTGCTGCTGATGCTGCGCAAGAGGAGTCAATTCGACCGTACGAGGCAACGAGGTCTGAATATCGATGGACTTATAGCTCATGGCAAGTCACCTCTTCCTAAGCTATTGCCAAGCCTTCATGCCGTTCGTGTCGGTTAGTTGTAAGGCACCATGACGATATCGCCGTCCATGAACCGGAACGAAACCCGCTGCGAGCTGTCCTTGATGAATCGCGTATATCGGCCGATGACGATTTTCGTGCCGCCGAACAACGTATGCGTGGCGTCGACGCGTGCCGTCGACGCGTCCTCTAATGATTTCTCGATTTCCAGCGTCCGTTCTTTGGCGGTTTTCATCTCTTCGATCGTCTGCTTTTTCGTCGCTGACAGCTTCATGCGAAGCGCAAGCTTATCCGCGGTTAGCTGTCCCGACGAGGCAAGCTGATCGAGCAGCGCCAGCGCCTTTTCCGTTTTATCCAAGCTTTCGGACAATTGTCGGATCGTAGACCGAAGATCGTTCAACTCATGTCTGAGCTCCGGTTTAACGCCAACCTCGATGGAGGTCGCGGTGGACATGGAGTTGCCGATCATGCGGGCGGTTACCCGATCGCCGGCTTGCACGAGCCCGCCGACGACTAAGCCTTTAGAGCCTGCGCACTGCACCATTCGGCCGGCCCGTACGTTGGAGTGCATAATGCTCTGAGAGACGTAGATATCTTCGCCGGCGAACACGTTGCCTTCTTGAATGAAAGAGCATTTCACGTTGCGTCCGGCTTTGACGTAACCTTTATTGCTGCCGATTACGCCGCCTAGCACCTCGATCGAGCCGTCCGATTCGACTTCGGCCCCTTCGATGCCCCCGGTAACTCGTATATCGCCTGATGCTTTGACCCGGAACCCGGTAAGAATATTGCCCCGGATGACGACGGTGCCTACGAAATCGATATTCCCGACACGATAGTCCACGTCGCCGTTCACTTCGAACACCGGAAAGACGTTCAGCTTTTCTTTCTCCGTCTTCGTTACGAGGCCGTCGATGGCTGCGTACATGGCGATACGCTCGGGGTTAACGACGACGTTTTTGCCGATTTTGAAGTGCGCTTCTTTCCCGTCTCTTGGTGCAATTTCATCTCCCGTAACCGCTTTGCCCGGTGTGCCTGGCTCTGCCGGAATGCGTTCGGCGATCAACTGTCCGGCTTTGACGTTCGCAAGTTGCTTCAATTCCTTGTAGTCTACGCTGCCGTCTTCCCTCTCCGCAGGTCCCTTGCCTTCTTCGCTAGCATCGAACAAATATCGGATATAGCCGTCTTTGCCGTTAGTAGGCGGCGTTCCGATCGCAACGACATTCTGCGTGAAATAGAAAGCCTGCGGGTTTTGCGTAATTAAATACAAAGTGTCCGCTTGTACGCCGTATTTTACTCCGTTCGCGCTTAGATATTGCTCCAATTCCCGTACCGTCAGCGCCATGCTGCCTTCAACCCGGCGAAAGATCAGGTGCGCTTGCAGCTTATCTTCGCTAATCGTCACTTGTAAGCTATCTTCCAAAGATTGCATATCGTTAGTAGCCAATGGTATTCCCTCCTTATTAACCGTTTTGCAACAAATGATCTTTCTGTTTCGCCAAGGCGCCCCGCAATCTGAGAATCGCTTTGGAATGTAGCTGCGAGATTCTTGAAGGCGAAAGGCACATGACTTCTGCGATTTCGCTCAAAGAAAGGTCATCGTAATAAAATAAAGAAACGACCGTTCTCTCTTTTTCGGTCAATTTCTGGATGCCGTACACGAGCGATTCCTTTAAGTACGTCTCATGGACCGTGTACTCCGGATTGATCGCTTTATCGTCGACGAGGAGCGACATCCTCGTCTCGGATTCTTCTTCCCGGATCGGATCCTCCAGCGAACAGACGGCCGCCACCGCGACCTCCTGAAGCATCTGTTGGAATTCCCGATCGCTTATATTCAAATAGGCGCACACTTCTTCATCCGTAGCGGAGCGCAAATGCTTCTGCTCCAGTACCGCGTATGCATCCTCCATTTTTTTCGCTTTATCACGTACGGACCTAGGAACCCAATCTCCTTGACGAAGCCCGTCCAGGATCGCCCCGCGAATTCTCCACGAAGCGTACGTTTCGAATTGGAGTCCTCTTGTATAGTCGAACTTCTCGATGGCATCGATTAATCCCATGACGCCGTTGCTGGACAAATCGTCTTTCGTTACGTTCTTAGGTAACCCTACCGCCATTCGGCTAGACACATAATCAACCAGCGGCAAATACTGCTCGATGAGCAGCTTGCGCGCTTCTGAATCCCCGTTTTCTTTCCATCTGAGCCATAACCCATGATGGGACACCTTTGATCGTGTTTGCTCGACCATTCTTGCTCACCATCCTTATTCGTCCGTCAGGCGACGTATCGCCTGAACCACTTCCTCCGGATTCGGATTGTCAAGCGACACCAACCGTTTGGGCTCGAGCGGCTGGAAAGACGCGCTTTGCGCTTCGCCTTTGCCGTCCGTCCAACGTTCTTTCATCATTTCCGCCAGTTCATCCCCTTCGTCAGGGGTAATCAAGTCGAGATTGCTTCCGCGATCCTCGCTTGATTCGTCTTGCAAGTCCGGTATAACCGGCTCGGACTTATCGCTTGGCTGCAGCAATTGCCCGAGCAGCAGGCTAATTACGTACGCGATGGCGGTGAAAGTCACGAAGGCGTACACGCCGCGGACGAGCGTTGTTCCGATCGGATTGCTGGAGAACGAGAACAACCAAGTCAGCACCGCGCCGAATCCGCCAAACCCGACATTTATTCGCCATTTACCGTTCATCTTTAAATCTCCTTTGTGCCGTACTGTACGCTTCGAATGCTGAAGACGCCGGTTCCGCTGTCCAGCTCGACGGTCCGGCCGTAGTTGCCGCCGGTATCCTCCGCGATCAGCGGAATACCGAGCTGCGCCAAAGCGAGCTTCGTCGCCTCGACGTTCCGGGGACCGATTCTCATCGAATCCGAACCGTTCGTAAAAGCGAACATTTGGGCGCCGCCAGCCATCTTGGCTACGAGGCGCTGGATGTTGGCGCCTTTGCTTTTAAGCTGCTCGATCAATTCGGGAACGGCCGTATCCGCGTATTTCGCGACGTTCAGCTGTCCTTCGCGAGCGATTTCGGAAGAGGGCAGCATAATATGCGCCATTCCGCCGAGCTTGAGCTGCGCATCGTAGAGGGTTAACCCTACGCACGAGCCAAGTCCGGTCGTACGGATAATCGCGCCGCCCATGCCGACGTTCAGATCCGCCATTCCTACCTTGATGAGGACTCCCTCTGTCATTCGGTCGGCACTCCCAACGCACGAAACAGCTTATCGAACGACTCGGGATCGGGAATCAAGAAGAAATGTCCTTCCGCTTCCTGTTGTCCTTCCAAGAACGTCGTATCGATTAACAGAGCATCGTCGCCCATCGTGCCGAATTGAAGCAAGCCATAGCTCAGGATCGCTCCTGCCATATCTACGGCGAGAGACGGCACGGTAGGCGACATATGCAAGCCCGTGAAGTCGGCTAGAGAAGACAAGTAAGAGCCCGCCAGAATGTTGCCGATCTCATTAAGAGCGGATAGTTCCAGCTCGCTGTATTCGTCGTTCTCGGCCGCTTCGAACCCGAGCAAGCCTTGCAGAATCCGCCTTGCCGGCTCGCGATTCAGAATGAAGAACATATTGCCAGGGGCATCGCCATCTACACGAAGGAAAATGGCGATGACGACGGCCTCCGAACCTCCTACCCGTTCCGCGATCGCCTCGAAAGGAACAAGACTGACCGTCGGAACCGCCATGTCTACCGGCTTGTCCAAGAGAAGCGATAGCGCGGTAGCCGCGTTGCCCGCGCCGATATTGCCGACTTCCCTCAGAACGTCTAATTTGAATTCCGCATTGCCGTTAAAGAGATTCACGGTTTATTCCCCAAGCTGCTCAAGCTGGACGATCTCGCCGCGATTGAGCACTTCCGACAGATTGAGCAGAATTAGCAGGCGATTGTCGCCGATCTTGGCAACGCCGCTCAAGTATTTCGCTTTAACGCCGCCTACGATTTCCGGCGGATTCTCGATCGTATCGTCCATGATATCGAGAACGTCGTTAGCCGAGTCGACGATGAAGCCGACTTCCATATCGTTCACGGCAACGATGATGATGCGGGAATTTTCTCCGAGCTCCGATTCCGGAAGTCCGAAACGGCCGCGCAAATCGATGACCGGAATGACGACGCCGCGAAGATTAATGACGCCTTTGACGAAATCCGGCGTTTTGGGCACTCGGGTGATCGGCATTTGCCTCTCGATCGTGCGAACTTTATCAACTTCGATGCCGTACTCTTCATGTGCCAACGTGAATACGATGACTTTCATTTCCTCTGCCATGGATGTACCCTCCCAATAGAGTCCGGTATTTTACTTGATAAGAGCGTTTGGATCGATAATGAGCGCGACTTGTCCGTCTCCTAGAATCGTAGCGCCGGAGACGACGCCGACGACGCTGCTTAAATATTTGCCTAACGGCTTCAGGACGATCTCGCTTTGGCCGATGAACTCGTCGACCATGACGGCTGCCAGCTTGTCCCCTTTGCGGATGACGATGATTTCCGTCTCTTCTTCGCCTTGCTCGTTGTAATCGGGCGAATCGACGACGTCCGCGAGCGAGACGATCGGAATGATGGCGTTGCGGAACTCGATCATTCGAGAGCCGTGAACGTTACGGATGTTCTCTTTGCGGATCGAGCCGGTCTCCACGATCGAGGAGAGCGGGAAAGCATATTTCTCGGAACCTAGTTTAATCAGCATTGCCGCGATAATAGATAGCGTAAGCGGAAGCTGGATCGAGAACTTCGTGCCGGTGCCGAGTTTGGAAGTGACGGTTACGTGACCGCCAAGCGATGCGATCTTGGATTTGACGACGTCGAGTCCGACGCCGCGTCCGCTAATGTCCGAAATTTTGTCCGCCGTGCTGAATCCGGCTGCGAAGATGAGCATGTTCACTTCGTCGTCGGACAGCTTCTTGGCGTCTTCTGCCGTGATGACGCCGCGTTTGATCGCGGTTTCGAGCACTTTCGGACGGTTGATGCCTTTGCCGTCTTCTTCGATCTCTATAAAAACGTGGTTGCCGGCATGGTACGCGCGCAAGTGAACGGTGCCGACTTCCGGTTTGCCTGCGCTCACCCGGTCGGCTATCGATTCGATGCCGTGGTCGACCGCGTTGCGGATCAGATGCACGAGCGGATCGCCGATTTCGTCGATGACGGTGCGGTCCAATTCGGTCTCCGCGCCCGTAATGACGAGATCGACTTTCTTGTCGAGCGATTTCGCCAAGTCGCGCACCATGCGGGGGAACCGGTTAAATACGCTTTCCACGGGCACCATGCGGAGCTTCAGAACGATATTCTGCAAATCCGCGCTCACTCTCGCCATATGCTCGACCGTCTCCGTCAGATCGTTGCGGCGAACCTCGGAGGCGAGCTGTTCAAGTCTTACCCGATCGATGAGCAGCTCGCTGAACAAGTTCATGAGAGAGTCGAGTCTATCGATATCGACGCGGATCGTCCGCGGAGCGGCGCTGCCCGGTGCCGCTTGCGGAGCAGGACGCGAAGCGTTCGGCGTCTCCGCCGCAGGTGCAGCAGGAGTAGCGGCTGCTGCTGCGACTTGCTGGGTCGCGGCCTGCACTTCAGCAGCAGGCTGCGCAGAGGAGACGCTCGCCGCATTGTCCAATTCCGCCAGCGCAGCTTGATCGACCGAGGTGATATTCACCGACTCGATCTCGGAAACTCTCGATACTTGGTCTCTCAACACGCTCTCGTCGACTTGCGAAATATAATAGACGGCGAAGCTGCGGTCGAATTGCTCCTGTTCGATCTCCTGCACGGACGGATGCGCCTTGATGACTTCCCCGTTGCGCTCGAGAGCGTCGAACACCATGTAGGCTCTTGCCGCCTTCAACAAGCAGTCTTCGCGAACGGTTACTTCGATGTAGTAAGCGCGATGACCGCTTTCGAGGGACTGCTTCAGGACGGAAAGCTGGAATTGGTCCAGCATGAGCGCCGTCGGCGCCGCGGCTTTCGGAGCTTCGGATTTGGCGCTTGCGCTTCCTCCGATATCTCCTTTGACGATCGCTTTCAGTCTGTCCACGAGCTCCGTAACGTCCCCGCTGCCCGTTCCTCCGCCTATGATGTCTTGCACCATCGCTTCCAATTCGTCCAGGCATTTGAACATAGCGTCGAATATAACGCCGTTCATGTTCAACTTCCCGTTGCGCACGAGATCGAGCACGTTCTCCATCTCGTGCGTCAAGGATGCGAGATCCTTGAACTCCATCGTCGCCGACATCCCTTTCAGCGTATGCGCCGATCGGAAAATCACTTGCACGATGCTAATATCCTCGGGCTGTTGCTCGAGCCGAAGCATATTCTCGTTAAGAGATTGCAGATGATCGTTGGCCTCATCGATAAAGATTGATAGATACTGATTCATTTCCACGGGACGGACACCTCCAGATAGGCTGAGCTTGCGGGTGCTGCGTTAAGTTCTACGAGCATTCACTTCGCGTACGAGCACGGACGATATCGATTGGAGCGGAAGAACATGCGAAGCGGCGCCAAGCTCTACTGCCGAGCGAGGCATGCCGTACACGACGCAAGTTTCTTCGGCTTCGGCGATCGTCGTAAGCGCACCGCTGGCTTGCAATGCCTTCATGCCTTTCGCCCCGTCGCTTCCCATTCCGGTCATCAATACGGCATGCCGCTTTAGGCCGACATGCTCCGCCGCTGACTCGAATAGAACGTCGACGGAAGGACGGTGACCGCTTACTGGCGGATCCTCCGATAGCTTGATGCGGTAACTTCCTTTCGCGTCCTTGACGAGCCGCATATGTTTGCCGCCGGGAGCGATATACGCCGTTGCGCTCTCGACGAGCTCTCCGTCCGAGGCTTCCCTGACGTGAATGCCGCAGAAGGAGTCTAATCTCTGCGCCAGAGAATGCGTGAACTTAGGCGGCATATGCTGCACGATGAAGATCGGAGCCGCAAAATGTTCCGGGATGCCGGTAAGCACTTCATGCAACGCTCTTGGTCCGCCCGTAGACGTTCCGATGACGACGATCTGGTTGAACGCCGTCGAAGCTTCTCGCCGCGCAGCCTGCTGCCGCTGCGGCATAACGGGAGCTTCGGCCGCCGGAGAAGCGCTCTGCGCTTCCGGCTTCTTGCCAGGTAACGCGGTCGTCCGCTTTCTTTCCGTAAAACCTTTCTGATCAAGGACTGTACCGTCTGCCGGACTCGCAGGCTTCGCCAATCCGATATCCGGATTGAACGCCGGAAGTTTAGCCTTGCGCGTCTCGCTGACTAACCGCGTAGGTTTAGGCGGTTCGACGATTCGAGAAGCTCCTCGGTCGATCGGAGGCTGCGATTTCGGCTCTGGCTTCTTACGCTCGGTCGCAGCCGCATCGGGCGGAGCAGCCGACTTGATGGACGGCGCCTCCTTCGGAATTTGCGGCTCCGGAACGGGAGGCGGCTCCGCCTTCTCTTCCACGGCGGGCAGCATCCGGAACGCGCCGTTGCTGACGGTCTGAACCGCGATATGTAATTTCTCGAGCAGCTGCTCGCCCACTTGACGAATATCCAGCTTTACTGCGCCGTCCGGCTTGCGAATGAAGTCGAACGCGCCATATTGAAGCGCTTTGATCGTATCCCGCGTACCGTTGTCTGTAACGGCAGATAACATGATGACCGGGGTCGGCCTTGCGGACATAATGCGTCTGAGCGCTTCAATGCCGTTCATTAGCGGCATCTCAAGATCCATCGTAATGATGTCCGGCTTGAGCTTAAGCGCTAATTCAACCGCTTCCATGCCGTTGCCAGCGGTTGCAAGCACGTTGAACGAAGCATCCGCGCGGATAACGTCGCTGAACACTTTGCGCATGAACGGTGAATCATCCACGATCAGAACGTTAAATTCCGGCATTGCGTGTCCCTCCCCCTGATATTCTAGTTGTAGTAAGACTCTCGTGATCCTGCGTGTTGATGCGATTGTTAACTCCAAAGCTTCTTGATTCGGTTAAGGAAGCCTGATACTCCCCTTGCCGACTGCGCGGAGCGTTCTAGCAGAAAGCTGGAGGCGATCCGGTCTATCCCTCGGGCCGCCGCGCTGTCCGGGAAAGCGACGAACAACGGCGTTTGGCGTTTGACTGCTTTCGAGACGCTGGAGTCGTCCGGAATATACCCGAGCACCGGAAGGTCGATGCCTAGATACTTGCTCGCGACCTGTCTCATATTCTCGGAAGTCTGCCGACCTTCTCGATCGTCCGCTACTCGATTCACGATTAAACGAAAAGTGACCTCATGTCCCATGGATTTAACCATCTTGATCAAAGCGTAAGCATCGGTTATCGACGTTGGCTCCGGCGTCGTGACGACGATCGTCTCGTCAGCCGCCGTAATGAACCGGACGGTTTCTTTGGAAAGACCGGCTCCCGTATCGAATACGATAAAGTCGACGTGCCCGTTAAGCTTGCCGATCTGCTGCGCGAAGTACTCGATCTCTTGATCGGTAAGCCGAACGAGATCCTTGAAGCCCGATCCCCCCGCGATGAACTGCAATCCGTTCGGTCCGGTCTGGATAATGTCCCAGATGGACTTCTCGCCCTTGAGTAGGTGGATCAAGTTGTACTGCGCCGGCGTGCCGAGCAGCACGTCGATATTCGCGAAGCTGATATCCGCATCGAATACGAGAACGCTGTAGCCGCGTTTCTGCAACGCCATCGCGAAGTTCAAGCTGAAGTTGGACTTGCCGACGCCTCCTTTGCCGCTTGTAATCGTAATGATCCGAGTCGTCTTCGCTAAGTCGGTGCTTGACGTATTCACCAGGTGCCTTAGAGCTTCCGCTTGGTCATTCATGGGCGAATTCCCCCAGCAGCCTGCGTACTAAATCTTCCGGATCATAGGCGCGAATGTCGTCCGGTACCGTCTGACCGCAAGTGATATAGGAAATGCGGAACGAAAACTCTTTGATTAAGTTAAGAACGGAACCGAAGGTGTCGGTCTCGTCGAACTTCGTAAGCAACAGTTGGTCGACGCCGTACTTCGCGAACTGGGCAGCGACCGTCTTCATGTCGCTGTACTTGTGAGTCATGCTCAAGACGAGAATCGTCTCGCTCTCTTCTCCCGGAGAGAGCAGGCTGTTCACTTCCGATACGAACAGCTCGTTGCGGTAATTGCGGCCCGCCGTATCCATGAATACGACGTCCCGATCTTCCAGTTTCTTGTACGCCCTCGTTAGCTCGCCCGGAGAAAACACGACTTCCAGAGGAACATTCAGAATGTCGGCGTAAGTCCGAAGCTGATCGACGGCGGCGATTCGATACGTATCCGCCGTAATGAACCCTACATGGCGGCGATAGTTAATCGCTTGTTCGGCGGCCAGCTTGGCGATCGTCGTCGTCTTGCCGACGCCTGTCGGGCCGACGAAGTGGACGATTCTCGCATTCGGCGACAGTCCGAACCCCTGAGACGGCTGAAGCCATTCCCTGAGCACGATCTTAGCCACCTCGTAACATACGATGGGATCATCGTTGTTAAGACCTAACCTCTCGTTCACCGTTTCGGCGAACTGCTCGACGTAGACGGGCTCCACGCCTTGTTCGGCGAGGCGCCTGCTCCATCTCATGACGGATTCCGGCATCGTACGGTACGTCTGCTGCTTCGTAAGCTTGAGCATCATGTCTTTCATTGAGCGCAGCTCGTGAAGCAATGCGTTCGACTCGTCGACCGTAACTTGTTCCTTCATCGGATGAACCGGCGCTATGACCCGCTCTTCTATCTGCTTGGTTTGTTTGCTCTCTCTCTCTTCGAGAACCTTCACGGCTACGGCCAGCGTGTCCGCCTGCTCATCCGTCGGCTCCGCGAAAGGCCTAGGTTCGGCCATCTTCTGGGACACGCTGTCTAGCTGCGCCGCGAAGGCCGATGGACGCGGTTTGTCCGCGAACGACGGCTGCGCATATCGGTCTCGTACCGCGCCGGCGGGTAGCACCGGCGCAAGCGGGCCTGCATCGGCTGCTTGCGGTTCGGCTACGGCAACTGCGGCGCTCGGTCTCTCGGCCAGTGGCGCTGCGGCTGCCCGCGATATCGCCGGCTTGCGCGCGGGAGGTTTCTTGGCGCCCTCGTCGATCGCGGCGGTTACTTCCACCTTTCTCTTTCGGAACATGCCAAGAAATCCGCCGACGCGGATTTCTTTCGTATTGAGAATGACGGCATCCGAACCCAGTTCGCTGCGGATGAGCTGTACCGCTTCGGGAATGTCCTCGACAATATAACGTTTCACCTTCATGCGTTCACCACCCCGACGCTCTGCACTTCAATGCTAGGTTCTAATTCGCTATAAGAGATGACGGGTATATCCTGCATGCTGCGTTCAAGCAACTGCCTCAAGTACATGCGGATCGTCGGAGACGTGAGAATGATCGGCTGCTGTCCGGATTGGATCTGGCGGTTCACTTGTTCGGTGAGCCGTTGATAGATCGTCTGCGAGGATACGGGATCCATCGCGAGATAGCTGCCTTGATCGGATTGCTGCACGGCCTCCGAGATTTTCTTCTCTACGGAAGGACTCACCGTAATGACCTTGAGCGGCTCGGCAGGATTCGCGTACTGCTGCGTAATTTGTCTCGAGAGGCTCTGTCTGACGTATTCGGTCAGCACGTCCGGGTCTTTCGTATACTTCCCGTAATCGGCCAACGTCTCGAAGATCGTCACGAGATCGCGAATCGAGATTTTCTCCTTCAGCAGCTTGGCTAGCACTTTCTGCACGTCGCCGATGGTCAGAATCGACGGGATGAGTTCATCGACAAGCGCCGGGAACGTCTCTTTGACGCTTTCGACAAGCGCCTTCGTCTCTTGGCGGCCGATCAGCTCGTGCGCGTGTTTCTTGATCACTTCCGTCAGATGAGTCGCGACGACGGACGGAGGATCGACGACCGTGTAACCGGACATCTCCGCTCTTTCTTTCATCGCTTCGTCGATCCACAGCGCAGGCAATCCGAACGCCGGTTCCTGCGTTTCGATGCCCGTGATGGAATCGTCGTCGAATCCGGGACTCATAGCCAAGTAGTGATTTAGCAATAATTCGCCACGAGCCACCATATTTCCTTTCATTTTGATAACATATTCGTTCGGTTTTAGTTGAATATTGTCGCGAATACGAATAACTGGGACGATAAGCCCCATCTCAAGGGCGCATTGACGCCTGATCATAATGATCCGGTCGAGCAAATCCCCGCCCTGCTGCGTATCCGCCAGCGGAATAAGACCGTAACCGAACTCGAATTCGATCGGATCGACTTGCAGCAAGCTGATAACGCTCTCGGGACTGCGCACTTCCTCGATCTGCTTCTCTTCGACGAGCAGTTCTTCTTGCGCTCTCTCCTTAATGAGATTCCGCTGAAGGCGGTAGCCTGCGATGGCGAGTATCGCGGCATAAGGGAACGTCGTTAAGAGCGGAATCGGTGTCGCGATGCCTAACAGGGCGATCGTGCCGGCAACGATATAAAGCAAATTCGGGTATCTCAGCAATTGCTTCGTCACGTCGTGAGCCAAGTTTCCTTCGGAAGCGGCTCTCGTGACGATAATACCGGCCGCCACGCTGATGAGCAGCGCCGGGATTTGGCTGACGAGACCGTCGCCGATCGTCAGGATGGAATACGTCTGGAGCGCTTCCATGACGTCCATTCCGTGCATCGCCATGCCGACGATGAATCCGGCGATCAAGTTGATGAAGACGATGATGATCGATGCGATGGCGTCACCTTTGACGAACTTACTCGCACCGTCCATCGCGCCGTAGAAATCCGCTTCCTTCTGGATTTTCTCGCGGCGCTCTCTCGCTTGCTGTTCGTTAATGAGGCCGGAGTTCAAATCCGCGTCGATACTCATCTGTTTACCGGGCATCGCATCGAGAGTGAAGCGCGCGCCGACTTCGGCTACGCGTTCCGAGCCTTTCGTAATGACGATGAACTGCACGACGACGAGAATGAGGAAGACGACGAAACCGACGGCTAACTCCCCGCCGGCAACGAATTCGCCGAACGTCTGAACGACATGGCCGGCTTCGCCCTTCGATAAGATCAACCGTGTGGTAGAAATGTTAAGCGCCAGCCGGAAAATGGTCGTGATGAGCAGCATCGTCGGGAAAATCGAGAAATGAAGCGCGTCCTGCGTGTTCATCGCGATGAGCAAAATCATGATGGCTAACGAAATATTAATAATGAGCAATACGTCTAGAAGTCCTGCTGGAATCGGAACGACCATCATGAGGACAAGGCCTATGATGCCGACCAGGATGCTTAGGTCTCTGATTTTCATGCCGACTCCACCTCCTCAATACTGTCCTCTTGCTCTGGGGGTTATAAAGATCAAACCGTTTCTTATAGCTCCTCACGTGCGACGGGTGAAGGTTCGATACTCCACCGCTGTTATAATCGAGTTGTCTAATTAGATGACGCGGTAACAACTCGATTATAAAGGCTGCCGTAAACTTTCCGTATCGAATCTTACCCTCTGCACCGGAGCTTGGAAACGACAACTTTATAACCCTAGCAGGCCGGCCAAATTTCGTCTAAACCAAGTGTTGCCTTCCGCGCTTGCGCTTGAAGGCCGTTGGGTATGTATGCGTTGTTTTGTTACGCTTTCTTGCGGCCTTTGAGGCGATATACGTATGCCAGCACTTCCGCTACGGCTTGGAACAGGTCGGCGGGGACGGAGTCTCCGATTTCGGTCCGTTCGTACAACGCGCGGGCGAGCGGCTTGTTTTCCATCATTATGACGTTATGTTCTTTGGCGATTTCCCGAATTCTCAGGGCGAGATAGTCTTGCCCTTTGGCGATGACTCTCGGGGCATCCATCTTCGTGCCGTCGTATTGCAACGCGACCGCGAAGTGGGTCGGGTTCGTGATAATGACGTCGGCGTTCGGTACTTCCTGCATCATGCGCATGAGCGCCATTTGGCGCTGCCGACTCTTGATTTTCCCTTTAATCAACGGGTCACCTTCGGCGTTCTTATGCTCGTCCTTGATGTCTTGCTTACTCATTTTGAGTTTTTTCTCGTAATCGTACTTTTGGTACATATAATCCGCGATAGCCAATAGGAACAGCAGTACCGCCACGAAGATTCCTAGGCGAAGCGTCAAATCGGCCACGTACCCGAATATCTCTTGAACCGGAACCGTAGCCAGCTCCAGAAACCGTTGCTTCTCGGACCATACGACGACGTATACCACAATGGCGACGATGATCAGTTTCAACGTGCTTTTCAGAAATTCGACGACGGACCTCATACCGAACATGTTTTTCGCGCCGCTGATCGGGTTCAGACTGCTCAGCTTCGGTTTCAACGGTTCGAACGTGACCAGCCATCCGATCTGCACGTAGGAAGTCGCAAATATAATGAGTACGATAACGAAGAAAATCGGACCGAGAAACTTAGCCATCTCTATCAAATAATAAGTCATGAGGCTTAGTACGTTTTCTTGCGTGACGTTCATGTCCATGCGGTGTTGAAAGATGTCGCTGAACATGTTCGTAATCTGCTTGCTAAAGTAAGGGCCAAGCATCACGAAACAACATACCGCTCCAAGCAAGATCAAGGCACCGGGAATTTCCGCGCTTTTGGCGACTTGGCCTTTTTTGCGGCTATCGTTCCGTTTCTTAGGCGTCGCCTTCTCCGTCTTCTCGCCCGCGAACAATTGCAAATTCATCCTTAGGCGATAACGGTGCATGATGTTCCCTCCTTGCTCTTGCTTGATTCTGAAGCATTAAGACGCTTGCATAATGACGAACAACTTCTCAAGGGCGTTAAACATGGCGTCGAACAGCATCTGGAACAAAACGCCGAAGCCCGGGAGAAGCAATACCATGATAGCCAAGCCGACTAGGATTTTGATCGGAACCCCGATAACGAATACGTTGTATTGCGGGGCGCTTCTCGTGAGCAGCGCGAGTCCCAGATCGGTTAGGAACATCGTTACGACGATCGGCGCGGAAATTTGCAGCGCCAGCAGGAACGTATCCGCGAACGTTCGAGTCAGAAACTCCGTAATGTTGCCGCCGTAATACACTTTAAACAGGTCGTTGTCCAGCGGAAGCCAGTCGTAACTGCTCATGATCGCCTTTAACAAGTAGTGATGCCCGTTGATCGACAAAAAGACGAGCATCATGAGCATGTACTTCAGGTTGCCGAGGATCGGAGCGGATACGCCCGACAGCGGGTCGACGATGTTAGCGATCCCGAATCCCATCTGCATATCCATTAGCGCGCCGGAGGTTTGGACGACCGTGAAGAACAAATAAGAGACGTAACCGATGATCAGCCCGGCGAAAATCTCGCGGAAGATCGCCAGGATGTAGTTGCCGTTCGCCACGACGTTCGTATCCCAGCCGATCGTCAGGAAGACGATAACCGATACGAAGAAAGCGAGTCCGATCTTAATCGTCCTAGGAAACGTACGGGACGAGAAAATCGGCGCGACTACAAAAAACGCTGTAATTCGACAAAGAACGAGCAGAAAAGCAGGGAATGCCTGCATGAGAATATCCATTCGGCATCACCCGATGTAATTCGCCAGGTTACCTAGCAGATTGCTGGTGAAATCGATCATGATATTAAGAATCCACGGACCGAAAACCAGAATCGCTACGAACACGGCTATAATTTTGGGTATGAAAGCGAGCGTCTGCTCTTGGATATGCGTCGTCGCTTGGAAAATACTGACGAGCAAACCGACGATCAGTCCGATCCCGAGCATCGGCGCGCTTATTTTCAGTACGGTATACATCGCTTGGCCGGCAAGGCCGATCACGAATTCGGTACTCACCCTCGTCCCTCCTCTATATGATTCTTTACCTATCATGCGCTAAAGCTGGTCAACAGCGACTTCACGATCAAATACCAACCGTCGACGAGCACGAAGAGCAAGATCTTAAATGGCAAGGAGATCATTACGGGCGGGAGCATCATCATCCCCATCGCCATGAGCGTACTCGCTACGACCATGTCGATGATGAGGAAAGGAATGAATATCATGAACCCCATCTGGAAAGCCGTCTTCAGCTCGCTGATCGCATAAGCCGGGACTAGAACCGTAATCGGAATGTCCTTATAGGTTGCAGGCTTCTCCGTTTGCGTATAATCCATGAAAAGCAGCAAGTCCTTAGGACGGGTATGCTTGTACATGAAAGCTTTCATCGGATCGGCCGCTTTCTCCAGCGCGACCGTCTGCGAGATCTCGCCCTTCAAGTACGGCTGAAGCGCTTGTTCGTTCACTTGGGAAAGCGTCGGCGCCATAATGAATAGCGTCAAGAACAGAGCTAGACCGATCAACACCTGGTTAGGAGGCATTTGCTGCGTTCCGAGCGAAGTTCGCACGAAGCCGAGCACGATTACGATCCGCGTAAAGCTGGTCATCAGCACGAGAATAGCAGGAGCCAAGCTCAGTACCGTAATGAGCAGCAGCAGCGATATCGCCGATGCCCCTACTTCCCCGTTGCCGTCGCCGAGATTCAGGTCGATGCCGATCGTTCCTTCGGCGAACGCCGTATTGCCGGCAGCCAGCATAACAGCCATGATGGCGCTAAAGCTATAAAGCAGTTTTTTATACATTACTCATCCGTCCGATCTTCGGCGCGGCGTTCTTCCATCAGCTTCTCTACGCGCTGCCTTCTCTCCGTTAGCTCGCGGAGCCGGTTTTCAAGCGTTCTCTCGAATGGGCTTGAGGCAGGAGCTGACGGATCGGAATCTTGTTCGCCATGCGTGTTGTTGCGTCCGGTCCACTTGCGCAGCCATGGGGGTAACGGATACGCTTTCGCTTGCTCGGTCATATCGTGATCCGCAAGCAGCGCGGCCACCATGTCCGTATCGGTAATCGACTCCAGCAAAGTGACGTTATCGCCGATGCCGAGCACGTAGATCCGTCCGTTCCACTCGACGATCTGCATCGACTTGTTCGTGCCTAACGTCAGACCCCCTAACGAACGGAGCGAGCGGTTCATCCACCACCCGCGGTTACGCTTCGCGAGAAATCTTAGCGATAGAACGATCAGCCCGACGATGATGCCCAGGACGAACAGTACCCAGATCAAATCCCATGATGAGCCCGCCTTCTGGAAACCTTCCGACAGACGATATTCCATCGATTTCAACGCTCCTGACTCAGCTCAATGTTTTTTTGATCGCTTCGATAACGCGGTCGGCTTGGAAAGGCTTAACGATGAAATCTTTCGCGCCCGCTTGGATCGCATCGATAACCATCGCTTGCTGACCCATTGCGGAACACATGATGATTTTGGCATTGGAATCCATCTTGCGGATTTCCTTCAGCGCCGCGATACCGTCCATCTCCGGCATCGTGATGTCCATCGTTACGAGATCGGGATGAAGCTCTTTGTACTTCTCGACCGCTTGCGATCCGTCTTGCGCTTCCCCAACTACCTCATAACCATTCTTCGTCAAAATGTCGCGAATCATCATGCGCATGAATGCTGCGTCGTCTACGATAAGAATGCGGTTTGCCATTTCTTTTTCCTCCCGATGTGCTTATTGGATTTTTTGGACGCGATCCCATTGGCTGACGATGTCGGTTACCCGAACGCCGAAGTTCTCGTCGATGACGACAACCTCGCCTTTGGCGATCAATTTGTTATTCACCAAGATGTCTACAGGTTCGCCCGCCAGCTTGTCCAGTTCGATGATCGAGCCTTGGGACAGCTCCAAAATCTCCTTGATCTGCTTCTTCGTACGGCCTAGTTCGACCGTCACTTTAAGAGGAATATCGAGCAGCAGATTGAGATTCGTTTCGTCGGTTTGCGCGAATCCGCCGCCTTGGAAGCTGGCGAACTGCACAGGGTTCACGTTGACGTTCCGATTCGCCGAGGTGCCGAGCGTCTGCGGATAAGCTTGCTGCGGCGGAGGCATGTAGGCTGCCGGCTGCGCCATCGGCTGTTCTTGATACATCGGAGGCGCTTGGTGCACCGGAGGCGGCGAAGCGTACGTCGGCGCCGACTGCGGAGTCGGTTCCGGTGCAACGTATGCCGGCTGTGCCGGAGGCGGCGCGTGCGTGACCGCTGGTTGTGCAGGCGCAGACGCTGCCGTCGGCGCTGGCTCTCCGCCGCCCATCAGGGAGCGTACAAGCTCTTTCGCGAACGGTACCGCTAGCAGCTGCATGATGGAAGAGTCGATCAAATCGCCGATTTTCAACCGGAACGAAATTTTGACGTACACCTCTTCGGTAGGCAGGTTGCTGACCCCGGCGTTGTTGCGCACGTCGAGAATATCGATACCCGGAGGCGAGATATTCACGAGCCGGTTGAAGATCGTGGACATCGAGGTCGCGGAAGAACCCATCATCTGGTTCATCGCTTCCTGCACGGCGCTAATATGAATTTCGTTAAGCTCTTCCGAAGTTACGTTACCGTCTCCGCCAAGCATCAAGTCCGCGATCACTTGCGCGTCGTGGGATTTGATAACAAGCGAGTTAATGCCCTCGAAGCCGTCGACATATCTAACGTGTACGGCTACATGAGGCTTAGGAAACTCTTCTTCGAATTGTTCTTTGGCGATCGCGGACACGGTCGGCGTCGTAATATCGACTTTCCGGCCGAGCAACGTGGATAATGCCGTCGCCGCGCTGCCGAACGTGATGTTGCCGATCTCGCCGAGCGCGTCTTGCTCGAGCGGCGACAAGTAGTCGTCGATCGTCATCAAGCCCGATCCGGGACTTTCCTCGAAGGACGAACCTTCGTCTCCGCCGCCGGAAGATTGTCGCAACAGCGCGTCGATCTCCTCTTGCGACAAATAATCTTTACTCGTCATTGATATCTTCCACTCCTTCGCTGACGATCTCATCTACTTGAATCGCCATCTTATCGCGCACGGTTCCTGGGCTGGCAATAAATTTGACCTTGTCTCCAACCTTTACTTCAAGGCCTTCGCCGGTCGGTTTGTGAAGCGCAATGACATCTCCGACGGAGAGGCTCAGAAACTCTCTAACCGATATCCGCGAATTGCCGAGTTCTGCGATAATCGACAATTTGGCTTTGCTGACCCGTTGTTCGAGCAACTCCTGCTCTTCCGGAGCGCGAGTCTTCTTCTGGTTAACGAACCAGTGATGCACGGACAACCTGGACATGATCGGTTCGATGACGATATGGGGAATACATAGGTTGATCATCCCCGTCGTATCGCCGATCTTCGTACTGAGCGAGATGAGAGCGATCGTCTCGTTCGGAGATACGATCTGCATAAACTGCGGATTCGTCTCGAGAGCTTCCATGCGAGGCTGCAGATCGATGATCGTTCGCCACGCTTCCTGCAAGCTTTCGAACGCCCGGCTGAATATTTTCTCCATGATGATCGTCTCGATCTCCGTCAGGCTGCCGATCTTCGAAGGCGCCGAACCGGCTCCGCCGAGCAATCGGTCGAGCATCGCGAATGCGACGTTCGGATGAACCTCGAGTACCATGCGCCCTTCCAAAGGTTCCGCCTCGAAAATATTAAGCACGGTCATCTTCGGGATGGAGCGGATGAATTCATCGTAAGGAAGCTGTTCGACCTGTACAACGCTGATCTGAACGAATGTCCGCAGCTGGGCTGAAAAATACGTTGTCAAGAAACGCGCGAAGTTTTCGTGGATTCGCGTCAAGCTGCGAAGGTGATCCTTGGAGAACCGCATCGCGCGTTTGAAGTCGTACACGCGAACTTTCTTCTGCGTCTCTTCCTTTTTGAGCTCTTCCGCGTCCATTTCGCCTGAGGATAGCGCCGCTAATAGCGCGTCTATCTCATTTTGTGACAGAACGTCAACCACAACTCTCACCCCTTTCTATCGATGACTGATATGTAACCTATTAGATCAGCGCGATCAAGAAATTCGTAATATCCACCTTCGTTAACTTGCCCTCCGATAGAACGGCGTTAATCGAATTGATCAGGCTGGCTGTCAGTTGGTCTTTGCCTTTCGAGTCGCTGATCTCGTCCGGGGACATAAGGCTCAGGGCGCGAATGACGATAGGCTGAATCTTGATATTTTTGATTTTATCGAACTCTTCCTTCGCATCCGAGGAATCCAGCGTGAAAGCCAGATCCAGCATGGCTACGTGATCGAGGTCCGACAAATTGGTCTTGATATCGGTTAATTCGGAAGTAACCTTAAGCATTTCATCCGCAGTCATCGGCGGTTCGGCTTGTACTTGCTCGACGCTTTCCTTCGCCTTCTGGTCAGGATCGGCGTTCTTATCGTCCTTATCCAAGGTTGACCAGAAGTAGATTCCGGCTATCGCGATAAGTGTGATCGCTAGTAAAAGCGATACGAGCCAAGGCAACAGTTTTTTCATGACGAAGCTCCCTCCGATTGCGTGTCCGCTTTGCTAGTTACCGCCGCTAACACGCCTATGCTGCGTAAGTAATGCCGGATAGCCCGGATTACGTCCGAAGAATTTTCGGTGACAATGTATTTCTTGCCTGTAGTAAGCGTGATAAGCGTGTCGGGCATTTCTTCCACGGTTTCGATCAATAGCGCGTTAACGTGGAGTTTCGTGCCGTTAAGCCGCGTTACGAGAATCATAACATTGGGCCTCCAAGCTGCCTGGGGAGAGCCGAGAAGCTCTCCCGGGGCAGAAATTCAATTAGCGTTTCAAGTTAACGACTTCTTGCAGAATTTCATCGGAAGTCGAGATGATGCGAGAGTTCGCTTGGAAGCCGCGTTGCGCGACGATCATCTCGGTGAATTCGCTCGTCAGATCGACGTTCGACATCTCGAGCTGACCGGAGATAATCGCGCCAGTGCCCGTCTCGGCGTCCGCCGCGAAGCCGATCTCGAATTCTCCGTCAGGCATCGCGTTCGGCGTTACGAGGTACAGGTTGCCGCCGACTTTCTCGAGGCCGCCCGGGTTAACGACTTTGACGACGCCGATCTGGATGTCCGTCGGGGTGGCAAGTCCGGTTTCGTCGACCGTGATCAGTCTGCCGTCTTGTCCGATCGAGAACGCCGTTACCGTCTCGTCGAGAATGATCGGACCGCCGTCGGCTCCGAGGACAAACATCCCGTCGGCGTTAACGAGCTGGCGAGCCGCATCGATCGTGAAGTTGCCCGCGCGGGTCAAATATCTAGCGCCGTCGCCGTCTCCCGTCGGAGTGACGACGAAGAATCCGTCGCCGTCGATACGCAGGTCCGTCGGGACGTTCGTCGTCATCGCGCTGCCTGGCGTATGGATCGTATCGATCGAAGCGATCGCGACGCCGAGGCCGACTTGCTTGGCGTTAACGCCGCCGGACGTGCCTTCCACCGGAGCCGTGACGCCGGACATCGACTGGCTGAGAATATCTTTGAACATGACGCGGCCAGCTTTGAAACCCGTCGTATTGACGTTGGCGATATTGTTGCCGATGACATCAAGCTTCGCTTGGAAACCGCGCATACCCGATACGCCGGAATACATAGAACGCAACATGTAATGCCTACCTCCCGCAATGTTTGGATAAGGCCGCTTCAATCGGTCCGCGGCCAAGGGCTTCCTTCAGATAGGACCGGCCCTGTTGGTTTACTTAACTTACGACTACCGCGCTGTCGATCTGAGTGAACACGTGCTCTCGCATCGAGTTGCCGTCCATCGCCGTAACGACCGTACGGTTCGGAACGTTCACGATCATCGCGATATCTCTGAACAATACGAGCGAATCTCTCGCGCCTTTGGCTGCGGCTTGATCGATTGCGCTTGCGATTCTGTTCAGTTGCTCCGGCATGAGTTCGATTCCTCTCTGCTGCAGACGCTGCTGCGCGTGAGAGCTGAACTTCAGCTGTTGCTTCTCGAGCAATTCCTTGAACGAGACGTTGCCGCTTGCGCCGGCTGGATTGCGAATGAGATTAGGATGACTTTGAAGCGGTCCGGTTCGTCCCGTCGTAAACTGGTGGGCGGTGATCCGGTCAGTCACTTCCATCCACCTCCGATTCGCCTCCGCTTGCTCTCGGATACGTAATGGATAGAATATCGGCGACCTTAACCTCTAAATTCTGTACCTTCGCGAATTGCAAGCCGTCGCGCCACACGATGGAGTCTACGATGCCGGAATGGTTCGTTACCTCTCCGCTTTCGGCCGTATCCACCCAGGAAATTTCGGTTCCGATCAAGCCGGCTGCCATTCCGGCCGATTGCCTAAGCGCGGACATTTCCTTGGACATGTTCATCATTTGTTCCAGCGAGGAGAACTGCGCCATCTGAGCGATGAACTCCTTGTCCTGTAGCGGCTGCATCGGATCTTGGTTACGCAATTGGGTAACGAGAATTTGCAGGAATTGATCTTTGCCAAGTTCCTTCGTCGGCGTTCTAGCCGCCTTCTGAACGTTGCTCGCCGCGTAATACGGCCATACGTTCGTCGTTCCTACTGCTCCGTCTGCCACAGGCTTCACCTCCTTCATTCAGCGTTATGCCGTGACATTCAGCGAGCTGCCGTAACCGGCTTCCCGTAGCGTCGATGTGCGTGCAAGCTCGTCCTCGAAATCGACCTTGTCTTCGTACGTTCCGTTATCTCCGCGATTGTTCGAACCGTTGCCGTTGCCGGCGAAGCCGTTCTGACGCCCATCCTGATTAAGGAAAGACATCGTATTCGCATTGGACGGTTGCTGCACGACTTCCAGTCGATCGACTTGCAGACCTTGCGCGCCTAGCGACGATCTAAGCTGAGACATTTGGTTCTCGAGCATTTCGCGCGCCATGGCGTTGTCGGTCATGAATTGCGCGGTCAGCTGTCCGTTCTGCATCACGATGCGAATATCGACTTGTCCGAGATGCTCCGGGGTCAGCGTCAGTCTTGCCTCCGTCGTTCCGTTCCCTTGCGTCAGCAAAAATTGTTTAACCATGAATTTCTGCATCTGCTCGGCGAATTGCTGTACGGGAACTTGAGCAGGCATGGCGGCTTTCGCTTGCGCGGCTTCCGCGGCGGCCTTCACGTCTTGGTTCAAGAACGTCCAAGCGGGTTGGCTGTCCGTTCCGGCAGTCTCTTCTCCGGATAGGACTGGCGCTACGTTAGCGGCTTGTCCATCGGCGGATACGTTCTCGCTTCCGGGTTTGACGACTTGGAACTTCCACACGGGATCTCTCAGTGCCGGTGCAGAGGTCTTATTGTCGACCGCTACCGTCATCGCTTGATTCGCAGCGTCTTTGGAAGTCGTTGTCCCTTCCGCAGCTGGCTTCGAACCGCGATTCAGAGCCGTATTCGTCTGTTCGTCAGCTGCTTGAAGCTGCTCCGGAGTTGCGCCTGCGCTTGCGCCGATCTGATCGTTCAGCGCTTTAATCATCGTATGCAGCTCTCCGAACATCGCCGGAGATTGTTTCAGCAACTCGGGGTTGCGCGTCAGCGCGTCCGTTACTTGCTGCAACGTCGACTTCAAAGCGGCAACGAGCATCTGTCCCGTCGATTGAGCGTTCCGAGAAGCGTCAGTATCGAGCACCGATACCGAGTCTTCCTGGACAGGCGCTTCATTCGAAGGCTGAGCGATCTCGATCTGCTGCAGGATGCCTTGGAAAGCGACCAACAACGCAGCAAGCTGATCGTTGTTCTCATCGGTCATCTGTCCGTCTTGCTCCAGTTGTCCAAGCTGTTCCATGAGCTTAGCGAGCATCGCCAGCAATTCGTCCGACTGTCCATCGGCAGGGTTCAATCCCAGTTGACCAAGCGCCGCGACTAGTCCGAGCGGCATCATCGCGTTGCCGGCCGCGGCGTTCTCGCCCGAGCCGTTCATCACGCCGAACAGCGCGCCTGCGAAGCCGCTGCCGCTTGCTCCGTTCGCGGCTCCCGATTGGGAAGACGTCGGCGTTGCGAGCGTTGCGATAGGTGCGGTTGTTATAGGCATGTTCATCTTGTTTTCACCTCCTTTCAATAGAAGCGGTTGAATTCCATTGTGGGATAACAAGCTTATGGATTTACGGGCATCAGCTTGCCGATCAACGCTACTGTCGTTTTCTTGTCTTTGTCCGTCATGGCCGTCAATATCGCGGAGCGCGAATTGTTATCCAGCACGCCTAGAATACGCAACGCTTTACTTTGGCTTGTCGCGGCCATCTGGAGCAGCAGGTCGGCTGCCTTATCCGGCGCCATCGCCGAGAACGTGCGATTCAGCTCGGTCGTATCCAAGGTCGATGCCTCGGCGCCTGCGCCGATCTCCAGCTCGTCAATGCGAGATTGCAAGGCTGCGATCTCGCGATCGTTAACCTTATCCGAGTCCTTCAGCTTGATCGTGACTTCGGCTGCCACTCTCGGAGTCATTCTCTCGAGCACTTTGCCGCGTTGATCCGTCGACATCGCACCGAGCACGAGCGCCGCTTCTTCGACGGTCATGCTCTCGAGTATCGGTCCGGCTTTGCTTGGCGACATCTTCGCGTACATATCCGCAAGAGAAGAAATTTTATTCGCGTATTCCTCGGTCGACACCGTCTTGTCCGCGGATTCCTTCTTCAGCATATCGAGCTCTGCTTGCATGCTCTCGATCGTCTTGGCGTCTTGTTGCGCTTGTTCGGTCGCTTGCTTGAGCGCGTTCTCCCGATCCGTTAACAACGCGTTAAGCTCAGCGAGCTTGGTCTTGGCGTTGCCTACCGTTAACTCCTCGTCGGTTGCCGGCGTTGCCGTATCCGACGGTTCCGCGGGATCCGGCACGATCGATTTCACGACCGGAATTTTATTGCCGATCTCCAGTGCCGCGTCGCGCCACTCCTTATTGAACATCAGGAGCAGTACGCCAAGCAGCACCGCGGTGAACAAAACAGGGGTTATGAAGAAGAGAAACCGTTCGAACCCGCTGTAGCTTTCCTTCTCGACGTCTGCGCTCGCCACGTTTCTCCCTCCTTTGCATTCGAGGTTATAGTACTTGCCTTAAGCGCGCAGCGCGTTGCCTGCGCGGACGATCGCAATCTCGTCAAGTTCGTTCTGCTCGCGGCTCAGCCATGCGAGCTTAAAGCGTTCGAGAGCGTGTTCCCTTGCGTTGAGCCACACCTTCTCGTCGATCATTTTGCCGGTAAGCCGTCTTTGCCGATATTCGACCTCTATGGCGGCCGATCGGACGTCTTCGCTTTGCGTTCTGATTCTGTCGTCCAGCACTTCTATGTACTGCTGAAGCTCCGTGAGGCGAGCCAGCGGCGTAGGCTGAGCGGTCATTCGTTCGAGCGACTGCTCGACCTCGGTGCGCTCGTTCACCAGATCAGCCATCTTATCTTCCTCTTGCCTGAGCTTGCTCAGCGAAGCGGCGTATTCCCACTCCGCCATCGACTTCTCGCTGCCCTTCAGATCGACGATTTTCTGCAACGGATAATTGAAACGCATGATCGGTTACGGTCATCTCCCGCGTCCATCAGAGTATGAATCCTTCCATCCTGCTACCGCTTGAAGAAGTCGATGAGCAGTCTCTCTTGCGCTTCCTCCAGCGTAATCTTCTCGTCCGTGCGCTGTTGCGTGTAGGCGCGTATTAAGTCGATATATTGGATCGCTTTATCGATCTCGGGGTTGGACCCTTTCTGATAAGCGCCGATATTGATTAAGTCCTCCGCGTCGCGGTACACCGCAAGCAATCGCTTCAGCTCTTCCGCGGCCATCTGCTGGTCTCTCGTGACGATATCCTTCATGACGCGGCTAACGCTTGACAGGACGTCGATGGCGGGAAAATGACCTTTGTTCGCCAAGCTCCGATGGAGCACGATGTGACCGTCCAGGATACCTCTTACCGCGTCCGCGATCGGCTCGTTCATATCGTCGCCGTCGACGAGTACCGTGTAGAACGCGGTGATCGAGCCCGTCGGCCCCGTCCCCGCCCGTTCCAGCAGCTTCGGAAGCGCGGCGAATACCGACGGGGTATATCCCCGGGTCGCCGGCGGCTCCCCGATCGCCAGCCCGACTTCGCGGAGCGCCATCGCGTAACGCGTGACGGAGTCCATCATCAGCATCACGTTCAGTCCGCGATCCCGGAAGTACTCGGCAATCGTAGTCGCGATCAGCGCGCCTTTCATCCGGACAAGCGCCGGTTGATCGGACGTCGCGACGATGACGACGGAACGGGCAAGCCCTTCGGGACCGAGGTCCCTCTCGATGAACTCGAGAACCTCGCGTCCGCGTTCGCCGACTAGCGCGATTACGTTGACGTCGGCCGACGTGTTGCGGGCGACCATGCCGAGCAGCGTACTCTTGCCGACGCCCGAGCCTGCGAAGATGCCGACGCGTTGACCTTGCCCGACGGTCAGCAAGCCGTCGATCGCGCGAACTCCGATCCCCAGCGGCTGCGTGACTCTCGGACGCATAAGCGGGTTGCCGGGCGAGTTCTGCGTCGAGTGATGCGACATCCGAACCGGCAATCGCGATCCGTCGAGCGGTCTTCCGAGGCCGTCAAGCACTTTGCCGAGCAGCTCCGAGCCGACTTGTACGGTGAGCGGTCCGCCCGTTGCGACAACGTCGCAGCCCGGACCGATCGAATACAGCTCGCCGAGCGGCATGAGCAGAACTCGGTTATCCCGGAAGCCTACGACTTCCGCGAGGACCGGCGCCCCGCCCTTCATCGGGTGGATCGTGCATACGTCCCCGATGCTGGCGTCGGGACCTTCCGACTCGACGGTAAGGCCGATGACTTGCATGACCTTGCCGTTCACTCTCACCGGATCCATATGTCTAAGCGCGTCCGTGTAACGGTGAGAATCAAGGAGCTTCATCGAATGCTCCCTCCTCGGCGGAATGGTCGGCGATTCTCAGCAGCTGCTGCTTGATCGCTTCCAGCTGCGTGTCCACTCTCGCGTCGATGCTTCCGAACGAGGAACGGACGATGCAACCGCCCTCCGACACCGAAGCGTCGGGAACGATCTGAAGCTCGGCTTGCGAATCGATACTCGCGGTCAGCTCTTCCTTCGCCGCTTGCACGAAAGCAAACTGCTTAGGAGACACGCAGAGCACGATTACGCCTTGCTCATTCCTTCTCGACAGCGCTTGTCCGAACAGCTTGAGAGCAAGCTCGGGAGCTTCCGTCAACACATGGCCCACGATCTTCTCCGCGATCGAACAGCTAACCTCGACGGCGAATCTCTCGGCTTCCGCGATGATGGATTCCTTGGCGGCGTAGGCCTGGGTAACGACCGTCTGCGCCTCCTGCATGCGTCCGTCCCACTCGAGAGCGAGCGACTTGGCCGCATCCTCCGTGCCTGCGAGATAACCTTCTTCGTAGCCTTGTTTTGCAACTTCTTCGCGGTATTGATCGTCTTCTTCTCTGCGGGCTTGCCACCAAGAGTCGGCGTCTTGCCTCGCTTGGGCGCGAATCCGCTCCGCTTCTTCCATCGCCCCGGCGATGATCACCTGCGCGGCGTCTTCGGCATCCGATAGAATACGGTCTTTCAACGAATTTGTTTCGACATCTAGATTCTGATTTCCTTCGGAAACGCCGTCGGAACGCGAAATATTTTGCGGAGCGACGGCGAGTCTCTTCATAATTTCTACTTTTTTGAGATCTTCCAACGAGATGACGTGAGAGGATTTGATCAGATTAGACAATAATATCGTCTCCTCCGCCGCGAGCGATGATGATCTCTCCCGATTCTTCCAGCTTGCGGATCGTCGCTACGATGCGGGTCTGCGCCTCTTCGACGTCGCGCAGTCGCACAGGCCCCATGTATTCCATCTCTTCCTTGAACGTCTCGGACATCCGCTTCGACATGTTCCGGAAGATCGCCTCGCGGACTTCCTCGCTTGCCACCTTGAGCGCCAGCTGCAAGTCGGCGTTCTCGATGTCGCGGATGATCCGCTGGATCGAGCGGTTGTCCAGGTTGACGATGTCCTCGAATACGAACATCCGTTTCTTGATTTCCTCCGCGAGCTCCGGATCTTGGATCTCCAGGGAATCGAGAATCGTGCGCTCCGTACCGCGGTCTACGCCGTTCAGGATCTGTACGATCGCTTCGATGCCGCCCGCGTTCGTGTAATCCTGCGTGACGGTCGCGGACAGTTTCTGCTCGAGCACCCGTTCTACTTGCGCGATAACTTCAGGCGACGTGCTGTCCATGAGCGCGATTCTTCTCGCCACGTCCGCTTGCTTCTCTTGCGGCAGCGAGGAGAGAACGGCCGAAGACTGGTCCGGCGCCAGATACGAGAGGACGAGAGCGATCGTCTGCGAGTTCTCGTTCTGGATGAAGTTCAAGATCTGCGTCGGCTCCGCCTTGCGGGCGAAGTCGAACGGACGAACTTGCAGCGTCGCGGTAAGCCGGTTCAGAATGTCCAACGCTTTCGTCGAACCGAGCGCCTTCTCGAGAATTTCCTTGGCGTAGGTGATACCGCCTTGTGTCAAATACTCTTGAGCGACGCAGATTTGATGGAATTCGCTTAATATTTGTTCTTTCTCCGCGCTGTCGACTTTGCGAACGTTCGCGATTTCAAGCGTCAGCTGTTCGATCTCGTCGTCTCTCAAATGCTTGAACACTTGCGCGGATACTTCCGGTCCTAACGTAATGAGTAGAATGGCAGCCTTTTGCCTACCCGACAATTGAAACCCTTTCGCCACTCCTGCCACCTCTATTCGTCCACGAGCCAAGTCCGGAGAAGGTTAACGAAATCATCCGGTTTGCGCTTGGCAAGGCTTTCCAATTGTTTGCGTACTTGACTTTCGTTCGTAACGTTGTCGAGATCGATCGTCGGCAGTTCCACTTGCTGCACAGCCGCAAGCTCCGCCGCTTCCCGTTCCGCTTTCTTGCGGCGATTGTATACGTAGTATCCGCCGCCTCCGAGCAACGCGAGCGCCAGCAATCCGAGTCCTGCCCACAAGAGGCTGGAGGAAGCCGCGCCTCCGCTTGCGCCCAACTGATCTCCTTCGAAAGCTTGGGAGATGATCGATACGCGATCGGCCAGCGCCTGATCCGTCAACTCAAGCCCGGATTCGGCGAGCAGCACGCGTACGCTGCGGAAGAGAGCGCCTTGGATCTGATCACGCTTCTCATCGGTCATCGCCGCGGAATCGATTCCGACATTTATCGTCAGATCATTAACTTTATACGGTCCGCGGACGATATTATTAGTAATGCGATTCACTTCATAGTTGATGGTGTTTTGCGTCTTTTCCGAAGAGGACGTCCCCGAGCTGGATCCACCCGGATAGTTCGAGATGTCGGTCTCGCCCGTACCCGCTACGCCTCCGGCTTGGCCGTCGGTGCTGGTAGAGGTTTCAGACGAGTTCTGCTCGCTGATCGGTATCCCTTTGTTGTCGTTGTCGTCCAAAGGTTTAACAAGCTGTTCTACCGAATCGACCTTATCGAAGTTAAGCGACGAGATGACGCTAACGACGATATTGTCCATTCCGACGATCGGTGACAGGAACTGTTGGATGTTCCGCTTCAGGTCGTTCTCGAACGAGGTTTTGATTGCGGCCTGGCTTTCGAATAAATCTCCGTTTACGCCGCCTTTACCACCGATTGCCGAAGAAGGCGTCAAATCCCCGTCCGCACTGCTGCTGATAGTAATGTTCTCGATGTCCAAGTTCGGAACCGCGGATTTAACGAGATTGTAGTAGCTGTCGATATCCGATTGTTTCGGCCTAAACCCCGTCTTGAACTGCATGACGACGGAAGCGATCGCTTGCTCGCGATCGGCTTCGTTCAAGAATACGGATTTCTCCGGAAGCGTGACGACCGCTCTGACTTTCGCGACGCCTTGCTTGCTTAACAACAGCTGCTGGATTTCTCCGTTCAACGCGTTGCGAAGCTTCACTTCGAATTCCTTGTCCGTGGATCCGATACCGGAAGATTGCTCGCTTAGTTTCTCGAAGCCGCCGACCGAACCGTTCTGCACGATCCCTTGCGAGCCTGCCCCTACTTTAACTTCCGCGAGCTTGGCGCTCGGAACGGAAATGCTCGTTCCGTCGCCGCTCAGTTTATAGCTGATACCATTCGAATCCAGGTACTGCATTAACCCCGCCGCATCCGACTCGTCTAGATTCGAATAAGCGACCGAGTATTCCGTTCTCGTGAAATAGTTCGTAAAAAATATAATGACGAAAAGCAAAAGTACAGCCGCGGTGGCTAGTACCCACTTTTGCGTTTTGTTGTATTGGTTCCAGAAGCCAAGCATCTTCTCGCGAACCCTAGCCCACTTCTCGTTCACAATGTCACCTCACCTGCGATTAACACGCGAGGCGATACGCCGGAATGCAAGCGAATCGCCCGTTGTGTACTAGCTCCGTCGAATGGCCGCGATTAGACTTGCATCCGCATAATTTCTTGATAGGCTTCTACGACCTTGTTGCGTACTTGATTCACTAAGGACAAGCTGAGCTCGGCTTTAGAAGCCGCGATCATGACGTCGTTCACGTCCGCCTGCCCGATAATGAATTGGTCGTTGATTTTATGTACGTTCGCTTCCTGCGCGGCTACACCGTCTATCGCTTGCTTCAGGAACGAGGCGAAGCTTTCCGTTGCTTCTGCCGGCGAAGTCTTGCGCTCCACCGGATTCAAAGAGTTCATGGACCCCAGGTTAACCGGAGTAATCAAATTGTTCGAGATCATTCATGCATGCCTCCCGTATTCACTGTATCCAATAGAAACTCTTAAACGTTATCGACCGATTTCGAGAGATTTGGTGAACATCGCCTTGCTGGCGTTCAGCGCGGTGATGTTCGCTTCGTAGGAACGCGAAGCCGAGATCAGGTCTACCATCTCTTTCGCGACGTCTACGTTAGGCATGTAGACCATTCCGTTCGCATCCGCATCCGGATGGGAAGGATTGTATACCTGCTTGAACGGGGTTTGATCCTCTTGAATCTTCGTTACCCTCACGCCATGAGCCGACGATCCGTTCAACTGTGCGTTGAGCAGGTCCTTGAACGGCGTCTGCGTCGGTTCGACGACGACCATCTTGCGTCGGTAAGGAACGAACTGCCCGTTAACGCTTCCGGCTCTTGTCGTCTCCGCGTTCGCGATGTTCGAAGAGATGACGTCCATGCGGAGCCGATTGGCCGTCAAAGCCGAAGCGCTTATATCAAATCCGCCGAGCTTCATTCGTTACCCTCTCCCTTCGATTCCGGTTCTCAACATTTTGACTTCATGGTTGATTTGCTGCACCAGCAGGTTGTATCTGAGTTGGTTTTCCGCCATAAGCGCCATCTCTTTGTCGATGTCCACGTTATTGCGGTTATTGTTGATAGATGTCGAATTCTCCGTAATCACTTGCGGCATAGGCAGCGAACTCATGGACGAACCGTTAATCGGTATATGACGCGCGTTCGTCACTTTGCCTGAAAGCGTTTGCGTACTGCTCTGTCCGCCCATCGCCTGAGCCAGCAATTCCTCGAACGCGACATCGGATCTTTTGTAATACGGTGTATCGACGTTCGCGATATTGTTGGCCAATACGCTTTGGCGCAAGGAGGCCGCGCTGATCGCGCTCTCAATGCGCTGAAACGATGCTCCGCCTAATAAATTCATTCTCGTCGCCTCTTTCCCGAACGCTAACTGACAGATCTCTGCAAATTACTCTTCTACATTCCACATGATATCGATAAATTCCTGCTTTTATCGACATCTATTTCACTCTTTGATTAAAAAATCTACATGTTGTGACACATTAAAAATTTCTAAGAACATCATCTACGAATAAGGTGACCTGTGACAATAAGAATAAAGCCCTAATCTTCTGTTCGAAGATAGGGCTCAATAGGCTTAAAGGGTATAAAATTTTTAGCTCTTGCGTTGTTCTAGCTCTTGTAACAGCTGCACGTTAATAATTCGAATATAGGTGCCTTTCATGCCCAGCGACCTCGTCTCGATGACGCCGGCGCTTTCAAGCTTCCTTAACGCGTTGACGATGACCGATCTCGTAATACCTGCCCGGTCGGCGATTTTGGATGCGACAAGCAGCCCTTCTTTACCTTCCAGTTGCTCGAATATTTGTTCGACGGCTTCTAGTTCGCTGAAAGACAGGGAGTTGACCGCTACGGAGACGATCGCTTTGCTCCGCGCTTCGGTCTCCCGTTCCTCCGCGCGCTCGCGGAGAATCTCCATGCCGATGATCGTAGAGCCGTATTCGGCGAGAATCAGGTCATCGTCACCGAACGAATGGTTTTCCCTCGCAAGGACTAAAGTCCCAAGTCTGTCCGCTCCTCCAATTATGGGGACTATAGTCACTACCCCGTTCGCGAACGCGGCATGGGCTGGGGACAACGTTTCCTCCGGAGACGAATTGGCCGCCGTCTCGCCGATGCGAAGCAGCTGCTCGTTGGTCGCCGCGGGGAAACGCAGTTCCTCCGGATCCTCCTGTCTGAGCCACGAATCCGGGAAAGCGGCGGAATGAGCCGCGCCTAGCACTTTGCCGCGGCGGCTGACCACGAAGACGTCGCCTTGGATCGTCTCGCGCAAGCCTTCCGCCATCTCGCGGAAGCTAAGCGGCTTCCCTGCCGCTCTCTGAAGCAGCCGGTTCAACGTACGGGTTTTCATCAACAGCGTCATGAGTTCATTATCCTCCTAGATGTTGCAGCACACATTTAACATTAAAGCTTTTCAACTATAAAATATATTGACTCAAATCGCGATTACTTGCAATGCTCGCGAGCTTCTCCCGAACGTACTCCGGCGTTATGGCCATCTCCTCGAGCTGCAGTTCCGGCGCTTCGAACGACAAGTCCTCGAGCAGTTTCTCGAGCAGCGTATGCAGTCTGCGCGCGCCGATGTTCTCGGTGTTGCGGTTCACTTCTTGCGCCATCCGCGCCAACTCCGCGATCGCGCCGTCCGTGAACGTCACTTGAATGCCCTCGGTCTGCAGCAACGCGGTATATTGCTTCGTGAGCGCGTTCTCCGGTTCGGTCAGAATGCGTACGAAGTCCTCGTCCGTCAAGCTGCTAAGCTCGACTCGGATCGGGAACCGGCCTTGAAGCTCGGGAATGAGGTCGGAAGGCTTGGCGATATGGAACGCTCCTGCCGAGATGAACAGCACGTAATCCGTCTTTACCGGACCGTATTTGGTCATGACAGTCGAACCTTCGACGATCGGCAGAATATCCCGTTGTACGCCTTCGCGGGAGACGTCCGGTCCTTGGCCGCGCCCATTGCTGGCGATTTTGTCGATCTCGTCGATGAAGATGATACCGGATTGCTCCGCCCTGCGCACCGACTCGGAGGTGACGTCGTCCATGTCGATCAGCTTCGTCGCCTCTTCGGCCGTAAGCACTTTGCGGGCTTCGCTGACGGCCAGCTTTCTTTTCTTGCGCCGCTTCGGCATGAACTGCCCGAGCATCTCCTGCATGTTCTGTCCCATTTGCTCTTGGCCGGGACCGGCGAACATGTCGAGCATGCTCGGGGAAGCGTCCTCCACGTCGATCTCGACGAGATCTTTCTCGAGCAGACCCGCTTCCAGCTTCGCCTTCACGTCGCGGCGCTTATCCTGCAAGCTAGGATCGACCGGCTCCGGTTCATCGGCTGGGGTCGTGACGCCTCCGAACAGCATCTCCAGAGGATTGCGCTGCGGTTTCTGCTTAACCGGCGCGGGCACGAGCAACGAGACGAGACGTTCGTTCGCCGCTTGCTCCGCTTTGTCCTTGACCTGCTCGGTACGCTCTTCCTTGACCATGCGGATCGAGGTTTCGACGAGATCGCGGACCATCGACTCGACGTCGCGGCCGACGTAGCCGACTTCCGTGAATTTGGTCGCCTCGACTTTGACGAACGGCGCATGGACTAGCTTCGCTAGCCTGCGGGCGATTTCCGTCTTGCCGACGCCCGTCGGACCGATCATCAGAATGTTCTTAGGCACCACTTCGTCGCGCAGCTGTTCGGGCAGCATGCTCCGGCGGTAACGGTTGCGAAGCGCGACAGCGACGGATCGCTTCGCCGGTTTCTGGCCTACGATATATTTATCAAGCTCCGCCACGATTTGACGGGGAGTCAGCTTATCGTTCATATCACATACCTCCTTGATAAAGTTGAATCTTCGTCGGGCTCGGTCTTACTCGCCCTTGGTATCCTGAAATCCATTAAATTTCTTCTACGACAAGGTTGGAGTTCGTGAACACGCATATTTCCGCCGCGGTTTCCAGCGCCGCTCTGGCGATCTCCTTCGCGTTCATCGCTGGCGCATGGCGTACTAACGCGCGCGCCGCCGCGAGCGCGAAACTGCCCCCGGAGCCGATCGCGAGAATGCCGTCGTCGGGTTCGATGACTTCCCCGTTGCCGGATAACAGCAGCATGCCCGTCGCGTCTACGACGATCATCATCGCCTCGAGGCGGCGAAGCACGCGGTCCGAGCGCCATTCCTTGGCGAGCTCGACGGCGGCCCGCTGCAGGTTGCCGTGATGCTCCTCCAGCTTGCCCTCGAATTTCTCGAACAGCGTGATCGCGTCGGCGACCGAACCTGCGAATCCGGCGAGCACTTGCCCGCGATACAGCCGGCGGACTTTCTTCGCGCTGTTCTTCATGACCATGCTATTGCCGAACGTCACTTGACCGTCTCCCGCGATCGCGCCTTTGCCGTTATGGCGAACCGCGCAGATCGTCGTCGCGTGAAAGCTCATATCCATGAAAGATACCTCCCGGATCGTTTGTTGTTACTGATTGGGTATGGCGGAGTTAGAGGTATATATACCTCTAATCGGATTATTTCCGATACTGAAGATCATTTAGAGGTACATATACCCCTATTTGAACCAATTCCGATATTGGAGATCAATTAGAGGTACATATGCCTCTATTCAGACTATTTCCGATACTGCAGCTCATTTAAAGGCATATTTACCTCTAATCATCCGCTCGCTAAGCACACCACGTGTCACTACTGCAGCCCCAACCTCTGATTTCCGCGATTTAAGAACACCACGTGTCGCTACTGCAGCCCCAACCTCGGATTTCTGCGATTTAAGCACACCACGTGTCACTATTGCAGCCTCAACCACGGGTTAATAACCGAAGTTCCACCCTCCGATTACTTCGTGAATAAAGCGGGAAAGCAGCGGCCTCCCGAAGGAAGCTGCCGCTGCTTCTAATGAACGGATACGTCGCTGCTCTTGGTGACTCTAAGTTCCTCGCTTAATGCGTCTACGCTCTCCAGCGCCCGAGCGGCGATGGCATCGTTCTTCTCTCTCTTGCTTCTGACGCGATAGCCAAGAGGCGGGAACAGCCCGAAGTTCGCGTTCATCGGTTGAAAATGTTTAAAGTCAGCCGTCGTAATATATTGAGCCATGCTGCCGAGCGTCGTGTGCTCCGGAAGCGTCAGCGGCTCCAAGCCTTTCGCCAGTCGCCCGGCGTTTAGCCCCGCAATCAATCCTGACGCTGCGGATTCCACGTAGCCTTCGACGCCCGTCATCTGACCGGCGAAGAACAACGTCTCGCGTCCGCGGAATTGATAAGTCGGCATCAGGAGCTTCGGCGAGTTGATGAACGTATTGCGATGCATGACGCCGTACCGGACGAATTCCGCATTCTCGAGACCCGGGATCATCGAGAAGACGCGCTTCTGTTCGCCCCACTTCAAGTGCGTCTGGAAGCCGACGATGTTGTACAGCGTTCCGGCCGCGTTGTCTTGCCGAAGCTGGATGACGGCGTGCGGCAGCTTTCCCGTGCGCGGGTCGACGAGACCTACCGGCTTCATCGGTCCGAACAGCACGGTCTGCTTGCCTCGCTTCGCCATCACTTCGATCGGCATGCAGCCCTCGAAGTACATTTCCTTCTCGAAGTCTTTGACCGCCGCTACTTCCGCCGTCGTAAGCGCCTCGTAGAACGCGTCGAACTCCGCTTCCGTCATCGGACAGTTCAAGTACGCCGCTTCACCTTTATCGTAGCGCGAAGCGAGATACACTTTATCCATATCGATCGAATCCTTCTCGACGATCGGCGCAGCCGCGTCGAAGAAGTAGAAATATTCTTCACCCATTAACTGCTTTATGCTCTCCGACAGCTCCGGAGAAGTAAGAGGACCCGTCGCGACGACGACGATGCCGTCCTTCGGAATCTCCCTGATCTCTTCGTTGACGACCGTAATCAGAGGATGCTCCCGCAGCGTGCGCGTAACCTCGCCCGAGAAGCCGTCGCGGTCGACGGCCAGCGCCCCCCCTGCCGGCACGGCATGCTTATCGGCGCTTGCCAGGATAAGAGAGTCGAGCCTTCTCATCTCTTCCTTCAATACGCCGACGGCGTTCGTCAGTCCGTTCGCTCTGAGGCTGTTGCTGCAGACGAGCTCCGCGAAGCCGTCCGTATGGTGCGCGGGCGTGCGCCGCACAAGACGCATTTCGTATAAAGTGACTGGAACTCCCATCTTAGCGATCTGCCAAGCGGCTTCGCTGCCGGCCAGACCGGCGCCGATGACCGTCACGGATTGAACCTCGCTCACAACGTAAACCTTCCTTCTGCTTCAATGCAATCCTTATTCCTTAATAATCGACATCCGCCTCGGCCGCTTCGTCAGACTCCACGGCTTCCTCCGAATGCGTGCAGACGGTGCAATGATATTTCGTCTCGCCCTTCGCGCGCTTCTCGACCATCATGCCGCTGCATTCCGGACACGGCTTGGCGATCGGCTTATCCCAGGAGACGAAGTCGCACTCGGGATACTTGTCGCAGCCGTAGAACATACGGCCCTTCTTGCTTCTGCGTTCGACGATATGGCCTTCCTTGCATTTCGGGCAGGTGACGCCGGTCGCCTTCACGATCGGCTTCGTGTTCCGGCAATCCGGGAACCCGGAGCATGCCAGGAACTTCCCGAACCGGCCCATCTTGTATACCATCGGACTGCCGCATTTATCGCAAATTTCGTCCGACGGCTCATCGCGGATTTCGACTTCTTTCATTTCTTCCTCGGCGACGGCAAGCCGTTTCTCGAACGACTTGTAAAATTCGCCGATGACGTTGACCCATTCCTGCGTTCCTTCCTCGACGTGGTCGAGGTCGCCTTCCATATGCGCCGTAAATTCGGCGTCGAGAATTTCCGGGAAGAACTCCTCCATCAGCTGGACGACGAGCTCTCCCAGCTCCGTCGGCACGAATTTCTTCTCTTCGATGGCGACGTAATAACGCTTCTGAATCGTCTCCAGCGTCGGCGCGTACGTACTCGGACGGCCGATGCCCAGCTCCTCGAGCGCACGCACGAGACGCGCCTCCGTGTAACGCGGCGGCGGCTGCGTGAAGTGCTGCTTCGGATCGATCTGCTGCGCCGCTACGCTCTCGCCCGTCGCAAGCGCCGGTAACAAGCGATCCTCGTCGTTCGTTTCGTCGTCGCTGCCCTCAACGTAAACCTTCGTGAAACCGGGAAACTTCATCTTCGACCCGTTAGCCCGGAACGTTACCCGTCCGTTCAATAGATCGACCGTCATCGTATCAAGGATCGCGGACGACATCTGGCTCGCGACGAACCGCTCCCAGACGAGCTTATAAAGCCGCAGCTGATCTCGAGACAAGAACGCCTTGACCGATTCCGGGTCGCGCAGGACGGACGTCGGGCGAATCGCCTCGTGAGCGTCCTGGGCATTTGCGTTCTTTTTCACATATACTCGCGGCGTCTCCGGATAGAACTTCTCTCCGTAGCGTTCGACGATGAAAGCTTTCGCTTCGTCTTGCGCGATGGGAGAGATCCGAGTCGAGTCGGTACGCATGTACGTGATTAGACCGACCGTGCCTTCTTTGCCGAGATCGACGCCCTCGTATAGCTGTTGGGCGATCTGCATCGTCTTGGACGCGCGGAAGTTCAGCTTGCGGGCCGCTTCCTGCTGAAGCGACGAAGTAATGAACGGAGGGGACGGATTGCGCATCCGCTCCTTCTCTTTCACTTCTCCAACTTCGAACGGTTTACCGTTCAGCAGCGCGATGATTTCCTTCACTTCCGCTTCGCTGCGGAGCTCCTTCTTCTCGCCGCCGAGGGCATGGAACTTCGCCTCGAATCCGTTCTTCCCTTTCATCAGATGCGCGGTAATGCTCCAATATTCTTCGGGCACGAACGCCTTGATTTCGTTCTCGCGGTCGTAGATGAGCTTCACCGCGACGGATTGGACGCGCCCCGCGCTCAGCCCCTTCTTAACCTTCTTCCACAACAAGGGGCTGATCTTATAGCCGACCAGACGATCGAGCACCCTTCTCGCTTGCTGGGCGTTAACGAGGTCCATATCGATCGGTCTCGGCGTCTTGAACGCGTCTTTGACCGCTTGCTTCGTTATTTCGTTAAATACGACGCGGCAAGCGTCCTTCTCGTCCAGCTCCAAGTAATGAGCAAGGTGCCAAGCGATCGCTTCCCCTTCGCGGTCCGGGTCAGCCGCCAGATACACTTTTTTCACCTTTTTGCTAGCGTCTCTTATTTCCTTCAGCACGTTGCCTTTGCCGCGGATCGTGATGTACTTCGGCAGGAAGTCGTTGTCGACTTCTACACCGATCTGACTCTTAGGTAAATCGCGAATGTGGCCCATGGACGCTTTAACGATAAATTTGCTTCCGAGATATTTACCGATCGTCTTGGCTTTCGCCGGGGATTCCACGATTACGAGTGAATCGGCCACGTCCATTCCTCCTCTCCTACGGTCGACGAGTCCCCCTCGGCGAGCCAATCGGCTGCTTCAGAGGACTTTATATATAGAACCGGGTTGCTGCTGTATTGTTCGTTTTATCAATAAAGATAGCAGAACCGATTGTAAAAGTCCAAACTGCATGCCAGATTGTTCCGCCAGCACGTCAATGGAACGGGGCTGATCCACTATCAAATCGTAGATCGTTTGCTCGTCTTTCGACAGAATCCGAGTCTTCGAATCCGCCTCCGTTTCTCTAATGGAAACGCGGGATTTCCGGTTTTCCTTGGGCAACCGATGCTTATAGGCTTGGAAAATATCGCTCTCGTCAAGCACGGGTTCCGCTCCCTTCCGAAAGTATTCGAGCGCCCCCGAACTGCGAGGCGAGCTGATCGGCCCGGGCACGACGAATACGTCCCGGTCATAGTCGATCGCGAGATCGGCCGTAATGAGGGCGCCGCTCCGCCTTGCCGCTTCCACGACGATTACCCCCATGGATAGTCCGGCAATGATCCGGTTGCGCATCGGGAATTTCGCCGGATGGATCACGGCATCGGGCGGCGTCTCCGACAAGACAAGGCCTTCCTTGACGATCTGATCGTACAGGAGCTGGTTTTCCGGCGGGTAACAGACGTCTACGGGCGTAGCCAACACGGCTATCGTGCCGCATTCGCCGCGCAGAGCTCCTCTGTGCGCCCAGGAGTCGATGCCTCTGGCCAGTCCGCTGACGACCGTGAGGCGCCGCGCGCAGCCGGCAGCGAGGTCCTCCGCGATCTTACGTCCGTACGCCGTCGCTTGGCGGGTTCCGACGATGGCCACCGCCGACTTATGGGCGAGCTCCCAATTCCCTCTATAATAGAGTATCCAAGGAGGGTCGGCGATTTCCCTTAGCAAAGGCGGATAGCGTTCGTCCAAGAACGTCATAATTCCGATTCCTCGTTCGCGGCACCTTCTGACGCGGCGCTGATGCGCTACAGGCACAATGCTGGCGATGGCTGCCTCGCACTGCGGCTGCGTAAGCCCCATCTCTCTCCAATCCCGCTCCCGGAACGATCCGACGTCGCTCCGCAAGCGCTGCGGATGGTTGATCCCGTACTGCACGATCGTGCAAATCGCGAGATCTCCCACTCCTTCGGCTTCATGCAGCGCCAGTAGAAGCTCTCTCGTAATTCCCGACTTTCGGACGTCTTCGAGCGATAATTTTGGCCGATTCTTTCTCGCTTTCCAAGGATGAGCGTGTCCCATCGTCTCTCCCGACCTTTCTTCCCGAATGATACGACAAAAAGCCCTCCACTCCCTCGAACCGAGGGGGCGGAAGGCTGCCTGCCTTGCCGTTAAGCGTTTGTGTTTATCGTGCCGTAACTATATCATTAACCTTTGCATTTTTCCAGCAGGCCTTTGTCCTCGAGGACGGCGACAAGCGTCGAGCCCATGTCGGAAGGCGTCGGAGCGACGCGGACGCCGCAAGCTTCGAGCGTTGCGATCTTCTCCGCAGCCGTACCTTTGCCGCCGGAGATGATCGCGCCGGCGTGTCCCATCCGCTTGCCGGCAGGAGCCGTAGCACCGCCGATGAAGCCTACGACAGGCTTCGTCATGTTCGCTTTGATCCACTCGGCAGCTTCTTCTTCAGCCGTGCCGCCGATTTCGCCGATCATGATGACCGCGTACGTATCCGGGTCTTCATTGAACAGCTTCAGGATGTCGATGAATTCCGAGCCCTTGACCGGGTCGCCGCCGATACCCACAGCCGAAGATTGGCCGATGCCGCGGGTCGTCAATTGATGCACCGCTTCGTACGTCAGCGTACCGGAACGGGACACGACGCCTACATGGCCTTTCTTGTGGATGTAACCCGGCATGATGCCGATTTTGATCTCTCCCGGCGTAATGACGCCCGGGCAGTTCGGTCCGATCAGGCGCGTTTTCTTGCCTTCCATATAGCGCATAACCTTAACCATGTCCAGCACCGGAATGCCTTCCGTGATGCAGATGACAAGGTCGAGCTCCGCGTCTACGGCTTCCATGATGGAGTCGGCCGCGAACGGAGGCGCCACGTAAATAACGGATGCGGTAGCGCCGGTAGCGGCAACCGCTTCTTTCACCGAATTGAAGATCGGCAGCGTGACTTTCGTGCCGTTCTCCAAATTGAAATCGATCGTTTGGCCGCCTTTGCCCGGCGTTACTCCGCCGACCATCTGCGTGCCGTATTCCAAAGCACCTTTGGCATGGAACGCTCCCGTCGCGCCCGTGATGCCCTGGGTGATCACCTTGGTGTTCTTATCGATCAGAATACTCATGATTTATACACTCCCCGGTAGGTTCCCTAGATTACTTCACTAGCGCGACGATTTTCTGAGCTCCGTCGGACATCGAATCGGCCGCGACGATGTTCAGGCCGGACGCGTTCAGGATCTCTTTGCCTTTGGCTACGTTCGTGCCTTCGAGACGTACGACGAGAGGACGGTCCAGACCGAGCTCGCGAGCCGCCGCGACGACGCCTTCGGCGATAATGTCGCACTTCATGATGCCGCCGAAAATATTAACGAAAATCCCTTTGACGTTCGCGTCGGAAAGGATGATTTTGAACGCTTCGGTAACTTTCTCCTTCGTTGCGCCGCCGCCGACGTCAAGGAAGTTGGCAGGCGAGCCGCCGAAATATTTAATAATGTCCATCGTTGCCATCGCGAGGCCGGCGCCGTTAACCATACAGCCGATATTGCCTTCGAGGGCGATGTAGCTGAGGTCGAATTTGGACGCTTGGATTTCTTTCGGATCTTCCTCGTCCAAGTCGCGAAGCTCAAGGATGTCCTTGTGACGGAACAGCGCGTTGGAATCGAAGTTCAGCTTCGCGTCGAGCGCCATGACGTTGCCGTCGCCCGTAACGACGAGCGGGTTGATCTCGGCGATCGAGCAGTCTTTGTCCTCGAACGCTTTATAGAGCGCGAGCATGAATCCGACCGCTTTGTTAACGAGCGGACCAGGAATTTTAATATCGTTCGCGAGCGCGCGCGCTTGGAACGGAAGCAAGCCGACTGCAGGGTCTACGACGACTTTGATGATCTTCTCCGGGGAGTGAGCGGCGACTTCCTCGATGTCCATGCCGCCTTCCTCGGAGCCCATCATGACGACGCGGCCTGTAGCCCGGTCGACGACGACGCCGATGTAGTATTCCTTCTTGATGTCGCAGCCTTCTTCGATGAGCAGGCGTTTCACTTCTTTGCCTTCAGGACCCGTCTGGTGCGTAACGAGCACTTTGCCGAGCAGCTCTTTCGCATAATTCGCGACGTCGTCGAGACTTTTCGCGATCTTGACGCCGCCCGCTTTACCGCGGCCGCCGGCATGGATTTGAGCTTTAACGACTTGAACCGGACCGCCTAGTTCTTTAGCCGCAGCGACCGCTTCTTCGACGGTAAACGCCACTTTGCCGCGCGGTACGGCGACGCCGTATTGACGCAGTACTTCTTTGCCTTGATACTCATGAATGTTCATGATCCAAGCATCCTCCCGTTTTGCGTTCAATATATCTGTGATTCGTTTTGCAGTATGTAACAAAACCTCCACCATTGTAACACTAAATGTTTTATCGTTCCTCACTTTTTCATATCTTTTTTAGTCTAATTTGGCAATGGTTTAATCTCATAGTTAGATCGAAAGTGGCTTAACAGATCTAGGATGTTCGTTAATCGGAAAAATCATGCTAAAGCGACCTCGGCGAGAATAAAAATGATACAACTAGAGCCTGACATGCTAGAATATGGATGTAGCAAACGTTGCTGAGGACGGTGACGGAACTTGAAGTTTAAACATTTGTTGCTCATTTTCATGCTGATCGTAATCATGGTATCGCTAACGGGCTGCGCGCCGGGTGACGGAACGAATACCGCCGATCATCCCGCGGGTTTTTTCTGGGGAATATGGCATGGCTGGATTGCTCCGATTTCGCTCATCGTCTGCATTTTCAATCCCGATATTAGAGTATACGAATCGAATAATACGGGTTGGTGGTATGACCTTGGGTTCTACATCGCCATCGTCAGCGGTTTCGGAGGTATATCGTTCTCTCGCCGCAAAAGTAAACATTCTTAGCGTTATACGCGATATGGAAACGAAATGAAGCACCTTCCCGACGTCTGGACGCGCGGAAGAAGGTGCTTTAAGTTTGTCTAATGGTTATTACCCGATCAACCTTTCACGCCGCCGGCAGTTAAGCCTTCGATAATCTGTTTCTGCAGGACGGCATAAATCACCATGACCGGCACGACGCTGTAGACGATTCCCGCCGACATTTGCGCGTAATTCGTATTATAGGTATCTCGGAAACCGACCATTCCGACGGGCAGCGTGCGCAGTTCATCCGTGGAGATGAAGAAGTTCGCGAGCAGGAATTCGTTCCAGTTCCCGATAAAGTTGAGGATGAATACCGTCACCAGCGCCGGGATCGTCAGGGGGAAAATGATTCTTAGGAATACGCCCTTCGCCGTCAGCCCATCCATGACCGCGGCTTCCTCAAGCTCTCCCGGAATCGAGCGCATGAATGCCGACAAGATGATGACGTTCAGCGGGATCGCCCCGGCGGTATAAGGAATGATTAGCGCCAGATGGGTGTCTAGGATCTCGGCGTCCATTAACATAATAAAGATAGGCAGCAATAATGCGTTGCCGGGAATGAGCATGCCGATCAAGATGAACTGGTACATCCCTTTGCTCAATTTTCCATATCTCATCCTTGTAATCGCGAAAGAGGCCATGGCCGCGAAAATAATCGTAGCGACTGAACACAGGGTTGCGATGTACAAGCTGTTCATAAAGTAAACGTTGATGCTCGCGTTTACCCATGCCTCGTGAAAGTTCTCGAAATGAAACGAAGAAGGAAAGCCGAACGGGTTGCTCGCTATTGCCTGGTTATCCGACTTTACCGAGGAAAAGACGACGAACACGAACGGATACAGGATCACGACCACGTAAGCTAGCAGGACAATATGACTCATACTCTTTTTAAGTGATCTGAAGGATATCGTCATGAGTATTCGACCCTTTCCATTCTTCTAACGACGAGCCATTGATACAGCGCGGTTAGAATCAACGTAAACACGAAAATCAGTACCGCGATGGCGTTGCCGTAACCGTATTTGATGTTCGTCATCCCGTATTTGATCATATAGGTCGCCATGACGTCCGTCGCGCCGCCCGGGCCGCCTCTCGTCATAATGATGACGATATCGGCCGCTTTCATCGCGCCTGCGATCGAGAGCATGATGACGACGGAGATGATCGGCATGATCAGCGGAACCGTGATCCTCGTCGCGCGCATGAAACCGCTGGCTCCGTCGACGATGGCCGCCTCGTTGATTTCCTTCGGAATGGCCAAGATCGCGGCAAGCACCATGACGATGTAGAACCCCGTCCATTGCCAGGCATTAGTTATGAGAATCGAGAACATCGCCCAGTTCGAGTCGGACAGCCACATGACGGGCTGAAGTCCAAGCTTCGTCAAGATAAGGTTCAACAAACCGATATCCGGTTCGTAGATGAAGCTCCACAGAATGCCGATTACCGCGGTGGACATGACCGCAGGGACGAACACGGCCGTTTTGTACAGTCCTTTGAGCTTGCGAACGTTGCTGATCAGAACCGAGAACAAGACGATAATCGGAACCTGCACGAATACCGAGAACAGAATGAAATAGCCGTTATTAAGGACGGAGTACCACATCTTCGAGTCCGTAAACGCGTCCTTGAAGTTCGTCAAGCCGTTGAATTCCGCCGCTTCGATGCCGTTCCAGTCCGTAAAGCCTTTGAGGAACGCGGAAATCATCGGGTAAATGAAGAACAGGATATAGAGCACAAGGACGGGGAGCAGGAACAACGCGTACGTCCACGGGGTTCTAAGCGCTTTATTCATCGTTACCTCTACCTCCGGGATGTTAAGACGTCTGCAGGGTGTCACGGGTTGTATTGCAAAAGTACCACCCGCTCAGGAGCGGGCGGTACTCTTGATCGTTCCGGACGGTTTGCGCTTAATCGTCGGCTTTGTTCGCTGCGGTTTGGACTTTCTGAACGCTGTCCAGCATCGCTTTAGGCGTCGTTTTGCCGCCGATCAGCTTCTGGATGCCTTCGCTGAGCGCCGTATTGACGTCGGCTTGAACCAAGGAGTCGAATGCCGGGAATGCGCCGCTTGCTTTGTTGCCTACGGCAATGATTTCTTTGACCAGCGGGGACACTTTCGCAGCGGCGAGCTTCTTCGCGTCGACTTTCATCGAAGGGAGAACGCCGTCCGCTTCAAGGCCGCGAATTTGCATCTCGTCGTTGTACATGTTCTTGATGAACGACTTGATCGCTGCCATTTGGACTTTGTCTTTAGCTACTTTGGCGGAGAAGCCGTAGCCGTTCGAGAAGCCGCCGTTGACCGCCGTTTGGCTGCCTTTGCCGTTCGATACTCTCGGCATCGCGAAGTAACCTACTTTGTCCGTCATATTGCCGGCTTGCTTCGGATCAGAGAATACGCTGGACGCCCATGAGCCGTCGTACATCATAATCGCTTCGCCGCGAATGAGTTGGTTGCGTTGCTCGCCGTATTCCAGTCCGAGCTCGCCTTCTTTGAAATACCCTTTCTTGACCCAATCTTGATACTTGGTGAACGCGGCGATCATCTCGGCGCTGTTCCACTTCGTCTTGCCTGTCGCGAATCCGTTCGTAATATCCGGGCCGGCGAAACGGGACCATAGCGTGTTAGCTGTCATAAGCGGTACCCATGCGGCTTTGGAAGCTTGAGCGAAAGGCGTTTTGCCGTCTTTCTTGATCGTGTCGGCCAATTTCTCGAGCTCGTCAAGCGTGGTTGGGATTTTCAGGTTTTTGTTCTTGAAATACTCCTTGTTGTAGAAGTAGCCTTCTTGGTAGCCGCCGATCGGCAAGCCGTAAACTTTGCCGTTCACCGTGAACTCGCCGAGCGAGATGAATTTATTCTGCAAGCCGAGTTCCTTCAGAATCGGCGTAAGATCCAGCAGTCTGCCCGCTTGGACGTACAACTGCGTGTCGGAGCCGCCGAATAGATCGAAGATCGGCGGCGGATTGTTGATGACCATTTCCGAACGCAATTTCTCTTTGCGGTTTACGTCCGAATCGACGCCGTCCAATTTGAATTGAACGCCCGGGACTTCTTTTTGCACTTTCTTGAGCACATCGTTCAGGATATTGAGCCGTTGCTGTTTCGACTCGCCCAATTGCGTGTGACGTACTTTCATCGTGACGGTTTTGGCCGCGCCGGCTGAACCCATGGCCGTTGTTGCCACGAGAACCGCGCCGATCGCGATAAGCGGAAGACTTTTCTTCATTGAGTGTAGCCTCCTAAGCGTGATTGGAATCGCTTTCAGAGATAATTATAGTTAGGCTAGCAAAATGTGGTAAGTGCTCTAATCGCTAACCAAGGGATAATTTCATCTTATGACAATTTGATCCATGTCAAAGGTTGACACATTTTCTTGCGCGAGTTAGACTTGGCGCATAGGATATCGATCGGAAGGAAGCACCTTCCCGTACGTAGGACTACGTCGGAGGAAGGTGCTTTTTGTCGTGTACGTGAAATTATTGAGCGCCAGCGTTCTTGGTGTAGAAGGTAGATTCATAGAGGTCGAAGTCGATATTTGTTCGGGGTTGCCGCAGGTGTCCGTCGTCGGCTTGCCGGATACCGCCGTGCGGGAGTCTGTGGAGCGCGTCCGGGCGGCGATCAAGAACGGCGGCATGAAGTTTCCGATGGATCGGATTACGATCAATCTCGCCCCTGCCGACATGCGCAAGGAAGGCAGCGCGTTCGATCTCGCCATCGCGGCCGGCATCCTATGCGCGAGCGGCCAAGTCGACCCGGCTCTGCTCGAGCATACGCTGTTCATCGGAGAGCTGGCTCTGAACGGCACGGTACGTAACGTTCCAGGCGTGCTGCCGATGACCGAGCTAGCGCGGAGCGCCGGCGTGAGACGGGTCATCGTACCGGAAGACGCGGTTGAGGAAGCCCGGCTTATCTCGGGCATCGAGGTGTTCGGAATCCGCTCGCTTTCGCAATGGATGGGCGGATTGGAGGAGGATCGGGGGCATGTGGGTACGATTGCCGAGACGGTAGCCCCACCAGCAGCTCGGCGCGGTGTCGCGCTTGATACGCCTGACAGCGAGCTCGATCTCGCAGACGTCATCGGCCAAGCGCAAGGCAAGCGCGCGCTTATGATCGCGGCTAGCGCGATGCACAACATCCTGTTCGTCGGCCCGCCCGGGACCGGCAAGACGATGCTGTGCCGCAGGCTCCCTACGATCATGCCGCCGCTCTCCGAGAGCGAAGCGCTCATGGTGACGAAGATCGTCAGCGTAAGCGGCAAGCTGGGCAATGGCCGCGAAGGATTAATACGCCGACGGCCGTTCCGCTCACCGCATCACTCGATATCGATGGCGGGCTTGATCGGCGGCGGTTCCATTCCTAAGCCCGGGGAGGTCACGCTGGCTCATCACGGCATCCTGTTCCTCGACGAGTTGGCGGAGTTCTCCAGAGCGAGCTTGGAGGCGCTCCGACAGCCGATCGAGGATCGCGAGGTTACGATCGGTCGCGCCCGCGGCGTATGCCGCTTCCCTGCCCGATTCTTGTTGGCGGCTTCAATGAATCCGTGTCCGTGCGGATTCGCCGGCGGATCGCCTGACGATCGTCCGTGCACGTGCAGCCCCCTTGCGATTGCACGTTATCGGGCACGCATGTCCGGGCCGCTAGCCGACCGGCTCGATCTGCAAGTCGAGCTTCCTCGTCAGCCTGTTCGGGTGATGGATCGGAACTCGCTGACGTCCGAGGAAGCCAAGGGCATCGTCATCGAAGCCGCGGAACGCCAAAAATCCCGTTACGCAAGGCACGGGATTCGTTGGAATAGCGAATTGCAAGGCTCGTTGCTGCATACGTACGCAGCGGCTATGATGGCATCCGACGCGGAGCAGCTGCTGCATGTCGTCTACGAGCGGCTCGGTCTCAGCTACCGCGCGCACGACCGCATTCTGAAAGTGTCCCGCACGATAGCCGATCTCGCCGGCCGGGAGACGATTCGCTCCGAGGACGTCGCCGAGGCGATCGGCTATCGTTGCTTGGACAAGAACGTCGAGGATGCAGGTTAAGCGATTAGCGGCGAAGGAACTTCTCGCGAATTTGCTCCGCGATGCCGTCGACCGTGAAGCCGTACTCTTGGATCACGCGATCCGCTTTAGCGGAAGCGCCGAACTTGCGAATGCCGACGATCAGGCCTTGATTGCCGGCGATCGATTCCCAGCCGGACGGATGCGCCATCTCGATAACGACGTTCGAAGCTACGCTCGGATCGATCACGCTGTTGCGGTAGCTCTTATCTTGCTGCTCGAACAGCTCTTTGCTCGGCATGCTGATGACGCGAACGTTCGCGCCTTCTTCGGCGAGCTTCTGCTGAACCGCGATCGCCAGGCTGACTTCGGAGCCCGTGGCGACGATCTGCACGTCGGGCCGTTGATCGGCACGGCCGGAGATGATGTACGCGCCGCGAGCGACGCCTTCGTTCGCCAATGCGCTCGTGCCAGGCAGAACGGGCAGGTTCTGTCTCGTGAGAGCGAACACGAACGGGCCTTCCTTCGCTTCGAGCGCATAACGCCAAGCGGCAGCCGTCTCGTTCGCGTCGGCCGGACGGAACAACGTTAAGTCCGGAATCAAGCGGAGCGACGGCACTTGCTCGATCGGCTGGTGAGTCGGGCCGTCTTCGCCTACCGCGATGCTGTCGTGGGTGAAGACGTAGATCACCGGCTGCTTCATCAGCGCGGACAGTCGGATCGCGCCGCGCAAGTAATCGCTGAACACGAGGAACGTGCCGCCGTATACGCGGAGCCCGCCATGAAGCGACATTCCGTTCAGCGCGGCGCCCATCGCGAATTCGCGCACGCCGAACCACAGGTTGCGGCCGTCGTATTGCTTCGCGGAATAGTTGCCGTAGTTCGCCATTGCCGTCATGTTCGAGCTTGCCAGATCCGCCGACCCGCCGATCAGCAGCGGCAGCGTGTCCGCCAAGCCGTTGATGACTTTGCTGGAAGCCGTACGCGTGGATACTTGCGCTTGAAGATCGATGAAGCTCGGGATGCCCGCTTCCCAGCCTGCCGGCAGCTCGCCACGCATCGCTTGATCAAGCTGCGCGCCTAACTCGGGGTAAGCTTGTTTGTAATCGCCTAGCAGTTGCAGCCAAGCCGCTTCAGCAACTTCGCCGCGCACGATCGATTGCCCGAAATGCGATTTGACTTCATCCGGAACGTAGAAATCCGGCTCCAGCGGCCAGCCCAGCGCTTCCTTCGTCAGACGCAGCTCTTCTTTGCCGAGCGGAGATCCATGCGTGCCGCCGTGCCCGCCTTTGCCCGCCTTGTTCGGACTGCCGTAGCCGATCGTCGTCTTGATCTCAATGAGTGTTGGCTTGCCGGATTCTTGCTTTGCTTCGGCGATCGCATGAGCGATCGCGTCGACGTCGTTCTGGTCTTCGACGCGCAGATATTGCCAGCCGCAAGACTCGAAGCGGCCTTGGATATTCTCCGAGAACGCCATGTTCAGCTCGCCGTCGAGCGAAATATCGTTCGAATCGTACAGTACGACGAGCTTGCCTAGCTTGAGGTGTCCGGCCAACGAGACCGACTCGCCGGAGATCCCCTCCATCAAGTCGCCGTCACCGCAGATGACGAACGTATGATGATCGACGACAGGGAAGCCTTCGCGGTTGAACACCGCGCCCAGATGCGTCTCTGCCATCGCCATGCCGACGGCCATCGCCAATCCTTGTCCGAGCGGACCCGTCGTAGCTTCTACGCCCGGCGTATGTCCGTATTCGGGATGACCCGGCGTACGGCTTCCCCATTGTCTGAACTCCTTCAAGTCGTCCAGCGATAGATCATATCCGCTTAGGTGAAGCAAGCTGTACAACAGCATCGAGCCGTGTCCCGCGGATAAGACGAAGCGATCGCGATTGAACCACTCCGGATTGCGCGGATTATGCTTCATCTGGCGCGTCCACAGCGCGTAACCCATCGGAGCGGCGCCCATCGGCATGCCCGGGTGACCCATGTTCGCTTTTTCGACCGCGTCGATCGTTAACGTACGTATCGTATTTATGCTCAGCTGCTCGATTGTCGCTTTAGAAACCGTTTGTTCCATCGTTATAAGCCTCCCAGCCTAGTATCTAACCCTTGTTCCCAGTATAATAGAGACTGTTGGTATACAAGAAATTAATATATTTACTAGGAGTCATAAACCATGTCTATGATTAACTACGAGCTCTATAAAGTGTTCTACTTGGCTGCCAAGACAGGCAGCTTAACGCAAGCCGCACGTCTGCTGTATCTTACCCAGCCGAGCGTCAGCCACGCGATCAAGCAGTTGGAAGCCAGCCTTGGCGCGACGCTGTTCGCCCGCAACGCCAAAGGCGTCGAGCTGACGCAGGAAGGTTCCGTTCTCTTCGCCTACATAGAACAAGCTCATACGTTCATTACGCTCGCGGAAGACAAAATGGCGGAGCTCAGCAATCTCGAGAGCGGTGAGCTGAGAATCGGGGGGAGCGACTCGCTGTTCAAGCACTATCTATTATCGTATCTGGAAGCCTACCGTCTTGCGCATCCCGGCATCGTTATTCGCCTCATCCACGGAACGACGCCGGAGCTTATCGCCTCTCTCAAGGAAGGCGCGATCGATCTTGGCGTCGTGCGGCTCCCGATCTCCGATACGCAGTTGGAGATTAATCGCGGTATCGAGCTTCAAGACTGCTTCGTCGCCGGCTCGCAATTCTCGGAGCTCAAAGGTCAGACGCTGTCGATGGAGCAACTGCTGCGATATCCGATCATCCTCTTCTCGCGCAACAGCCGCGCAAGGTCGGCCATCACGGAGCTGTTCCGCGAGCACGGACACGAGCTGACGCCGCAGATTGAAGTCGGCAGCGTCGATCTGCTGCTCGAATTCGCGCGCAAAGGGCTCGGCATCTCCTTCGTCACGCGCGAATTCGCCGCCCGTCATCTCGAAGACGGAACGTTGTTCGAAATCAAGCTGGACGTGAAAGTCCCTCCCTCCCAGGTCGGCTTTATGACGCTTCGCAACATGCCGCTTTCCAAAGCCGCGCAGCAGTTCCTGTCCCAGATCGGCTGACTTGTTGCTCCTACCAACAAAAAGACGACGGAAAGAGCTTCCGTCGTCCACGCACCTATTCCTTCTCTTCTTTTCCGTTGCCTCCGGAGTCGATTAACTCCAGCAATGCCGCCGGAATCGCGAACTGCTCGTTACGAATGCTGATGACCGAAGCATTGTCCGCTCCGTTCCGGCTTTCCTTGATCGCTTCGATCTCCTTATGCAGACGTTCCATCCTTTTGTCGAGGGCAGCCGCCGAATCGGCCGCTTCCTTCAGCTCCTGAAGCAGACGCTGCGGGACGGCTTGGTTGTACTTGTAGAAGATTTTATGCTCCAAGCTCGCCCAGAAATCCATCGCGATCGTCCGGATTTGCACCTCGACGCACACGTTCTCCTCCCGGTCGGACATGTACACGGGAACTTCGACGAGCACGTGCAAGCTTTGGTAACCGTTCGGCTTCGGATGCAGAATGTAGTCCTTGATCTCGATGATGTTCAAGTCCTTCTGCCGCGCCAGCATGTCGCTGATCCGGTAGATGTCCGAGACGAACGAGCACGTGATTCGCATGCCCGCGATGTCTTTAATGTGCCCGCGGATGCTGTTCAGACTAATATCGCAGCCTTTGCGGCTGATTTTATTCAGAATGCTTTCAGGCGTCTTCAGGCGCGTCTTCGTATGCTCGATCGGGTTGTAGTCGTGAAGGAACTGGAACTCCTCCTTCAGAATTTCGACCTTCGTCTCCAACGCGTCGAGCGCGAATTTGTACATCATCATGAACCGAGTGATGTCGTTCTTGAAGCGTTTGAGCTGTTCGATCGGCAATAACGTGTTATTCAGCGTGAATCACCCTTCTCTACTTTCTATTGACCTAACAAAATGCGCGTATACGGCGAATCGATCGGCATGAGAATGACCGGTTCGTTGTTAAACGTCGTGACGTAGCTTTGAAGCGTACGATAGAAACTGTAGAATTTAGGATCTTTGCCGTACGCTTCGTTATAGATCTTCGCGGCTTCCTGCTCGCCCTCCGCGATAATCTTCTTCGCGTCCGCTTCCGCTTGCGCGATCAGCTCGGTCGCTTGGCGGTCCGCTTTGGAAGTGACCTTCTTCGACTCCTCGTCGCCCTCGGACAAGTAACGCGCGGCGATCGACTGGCGCTCGGAAATCATCCGGTTATAGACGCTTTCCTTGTTCGCGTCCGGCAAATCGGTCCGTTTAATTCTGACGTCGATGACCTCGATGCCGTAATTGTCCTCGCGCAGCGTAGACGCAACTTCGCGGGTTATCTCGTCGTTAATGTTGCCCCGCTCGGTGTTCTCGCTGATGATGTTCTCGTAATTGATCGCCGGAAGCTTCGCGCGCACGGTGTTATAGACGGTTTCGTCGATCCGCTTAACGCCCGCGCTGACGGTTTTGGCCGTCTTGAGGAACTTCTCCGGATCGTCGATGCGCCACACCGTGTAGTTGTCGACCAGAATCGGCTTTTTGTCCTTCGTCAGGATTTGCGTCTGCTGGCTCCTATACATCATTTGAAATTTCGGAAGCTTCGAGACCGTCTCGATGAACGGAATTTTGAAGTGCAGGCCCGGATCCTCGACGACTCTGACGGCTTCGCCGAACTTCAGGATGACTTTATATTCGCCTTCCTTGACGACGTACATCGAGGCGAACCCGAGAATTAAGAGAACGACTACGCCAACGGACGTTACGATCGATTTTTTGTTCATTTCGCCGTCCCCCCTTGCGCTGCATCGGTTTGCGGTTCCGTGGACGACGCACCCGTCGCTGGAACAGACGCTCCTTTAGCGGAGGTTTGGCTTGAACCTTTCATCAGCTCGTTGAGCGGCAAGTATTTGACCGTGTCGCCGCCGCTCGAGTCGGTAATGAAAATTTTGGCTTTCGGCAATATTTTCTCCAACGTCTCGATGACTAAACGGCTCTCGGTGACATCCGGGCTCTTCGCATACTCGGAGTAGATGGCGTTGAACTGCGCGACGTCGCCTTCCGCGTTAAGGATACGCGACTTCTTAACGGCTTCCGCGTTCTCGATTAGCGCCTGCGCTTCGCCGCGCGCCTTCGGAATGCGGTCGTTCTCGTACTTGGACGCATTGTTGATCTTCGTGTTCTTCTCTTCGCGGGCATTCGTTACCGAGCGGAACGAATCGGACACCAGACCGTCCGGCGGTTCGATATCCTGGAACTTCACGCCGACGATCTGCATGCCTGTATTGTACTTCGCTTGCAGGTCGATGAGCAACTCGCGCACCTTCTCTTGGATTTCCGTCTTGCCGTCCGTAATCGCGTAATCCAGCTTGGTGGAGCCGATAACGGACCGGATCGAGGAGCTCGCCGCGTTGCGCATAAATTGCTCCGGATCGTCGATGTTGTACAAATAATCGCGGATGCTGCTGATTTTCCATTGAACGACGGCGTCGGCGGAAACGATGTTCTCGTCCCCCGTAATCATGAGCGCTTCTTCATCGTTCGGCGTTATGACGTCGCCGCGCTGCGTGTACCCGATCGTAATGACTTGGGTCAGCTCCGCGGGCACCTTCACGACTTCTTGAATCGGATAAGGCCATTTGAAGTGGAGACCGGCCGTCGTCTCCTCGGTATATTTGCCGAAAGTAAGAATCGCGGCTCTCTCTTGCTCTTGCACCGTGTAGAAAGAAGAGTAGAGAAGCAGCAATAAAATAACCGCGCCGATGCCGATCGCAATTTTCTTGATCAGTCCCGGCGGAATCTCGACTTGATTCGGATTGCGCGGTTTGCGTCCGATGTCGATCACGTCCATGTGGTAGTTGCCTCCTTCGTAGGGTTGTAAGTTTTGCCAATCCAATGCTTACGAAGGTTCATACGAAATTGGTGGGCAATCGGTTTCATGGAATGCGGAAAATGGCGACGGGCATGGGAGAGCGTTGGAGTGTGCGAATGCGCAGGGGCGGAGCTGTAACGGTGTGGGAGAGCGTTGGAGGGTGCGATTGTGGGGAATTCGGAGCTGTAACGGCGTGGGAGAGCGTTAGAGTGTGACAT
>JAEWPC010000082.1 GCA_023460795.1 Bacillota bacterium
CTGGCTACCGAAAACAAAGGTATTCCACTGGAAATTTACTGCTTTACTGATACGACCGCCTGGGCTGAATACGAAACGATACAGTCGGATATTTTTGACCACCTGTACTCTACCGCTTCCTTTTTCGATATTGAAATTTTTCAGGAGCCGGGCGGGAAAGATTTTGCCGGATTATTTAACCGAACTGAAAGTTGAATGACGTTATTTCGGCGCAAGAAGAATAATAATTATAAAAAAACAAGAGAAGTGATACTCCTTATCGCTTCTCCTGTTTTTTGTAGGCCCATGAGGACTACTGTGTATGTTTTATCGTATTTAAGCTTGGTTCAAAAAATATGATTAAATGGAAGTTTTGTAGTTCTTACGTTCCAAATTAAACCAGATTATTTTAAATCATTTAGGGGGTAAATCCGGGGATATGTTGAATTTGTTCATTTCGTTTTTCTTTAGTTCGTCCACGATCTTAACATAGGGTTTCAAATTGTCAAAATTCTTGTGGCCGGTCCATTTTATAATCACGTCGGAAGGAATACCCAATCGCAATGCCGAAATAACAAATGTTCTGCGAGCTGCGTGGGTGGAAATTAATTCTTTTTTCTGCCTGTATTCTTCCCGCGATTCTGTTCCTACGAAATAATGCACTTTGACCAGCGTATTCCATTCCAACTTCTCTCCTATTTCTTTTAAATAATCATTTGTTTTGTCCATTGAAATTACAGGAAGAGCCAAGCCATCCGGATGATCAAAATTTTCATACTTCTTCAATATTGCTTTTGAGTAATCGTTCAGATCAATCGCCAGGGGATCTGTTGTTTTTTTTGTAGCAACAATAATGTGATCATTACGAATATCGCTTTTCCTTAATTTCTTTACATCTGAAAAGCGTAGAGAGGTGAAACAACAGAAACAAAACACATCCCGCACTCTAGCAAGCTTACTGGAATATGAGAAATCATAGTGAAACAATTGCAGTAATTCTTCCCATTCCAAGTAAACGAGCTCTGATAGTTTGTCCGCTGTACCTTTGTAACGCTGTTCAAAATTCACGTGCGCATCACCGGAATACAATCCTTTATCCGATGCCCACTTTAGTATTCTTTTATAATCGTTAATTTCGCGCCTGATCGTCGTGTTACGGTGCGGGCTCTTAATTTTTCCCGTACGATAGTCTTTTGGTTTTGTAGAAAAATACGTTATTAGGCTACGCAAGGTTTTTTGAGTGACCTGATCCAGTTCTATTTTTGCATTCCACGCGATAATGTGGTGCTTCAGTTTCTCATAATGCCTTACTGTTAATGGTTCCCATTGTAGAGACTGAGACTTTTCTTCTATGTATAATTGGATTGCGTTTGCAAAAAGCATGGAAGTGGCTTCTTCTCTTTCCTGTTTCGGATTGAATAAGTTTTTGAATTCAGTCCTGGTAGGAAATCTATCATGAACGAAATCGAATTCTTTAAAAATAGCATCCACTTTATTTTCGATCTGTGAAAGCTTCTGATTTCGCGGATCGCTCCGTTTTTTCACCCGAACGCCATCCCATTCTTCTTCAGATACTTTTACTCCGGTGTACAATTCTATCCTGTAGGAATGAAAAGCAACCCGAGCGCGAACCATGAACATCCCGGAACTTTCCCTTTTCAAAGAAAATTTAACGGAATATTTAAGCATTTCTGAACGCTATTTTTGTAATTTCAATTTTTTTTGGATTGCAGTTCTTTGGAGAAGAAATCCTCTTATCTCCTATACCGAAAAACAACCACTGAAGGGAAAACTTATAGTTTTTAGCCAGTATGTACAAAGCATCTATTTCTAATGTTTTGTATCTGCTTTCGCCACCGTCTATCAGTTTTTTGATTTCGTAATAGCGCGTGATATTAAGACCGTGTTTTTCGCAAAACTCCTTTAATCCGGTGATTTTCTTTTCGGATTTGAGGGCTTCTATCGCTTCAAAAAATCGGCGGATAATTGGCAAAATGTCTGAGGGTGTGGACATTTAAGAGAATTTTATTATTGACTACCAGTCCGAAGTGGAATCTTCTTTTAATGATTTAATTAATTTCTCTACAAACTCATTTGTTGAGTCTTCTGCAGCTTTGTGCAATTCCTTTAGCTGTATCGATCCATTTTTTTTAAAGATAGATTTTCCCATCAAACTTGTTGCACTGGTTAAATATATTTTATTATTATATTTATCATCATTGTTGATTTCAACAAACTGTGGTTTTATCATAACCTTCCCATCTTTGAATCCAATTTCATAAGCAGATATGTAAGGTTTAGTCACGCTCATGCCCAGAAGCCTCCTGCCAGTATCTATAATAGTTGTATAAACTATTTTAATTTGACTGTATTCTACTTCGTTATAGCCATCTCCTTTTAAATTACTGTAATTTGAGTGAATGTGCATTTTAGTTTTATCAAATAACTCTTTTTGCGTTTTATCTGGAAGATCAATTACAACAAAATTCTTTGAATCATCTGATTTACTTTTGAAATTGTCTTGAGTTAATAAAAATTCTTGCCCATACGAAAGGACAGAAATGAATGAAAAAATGATTAATAATGATTTCATGTATTAGGTATTATTTTATTTGCTTTTGCTTGTAAATCCCTTACTTTTATTTCCAATTCATCTAGTAATTGTAAAGTCTCAGGTTTCGGTTTGCGCTTGAAAAATTCAAGTATTTTTTTCATGCCTTTAGGTTATTTGTTCTTTGCGAATATAATTCTTGTATATCATAGTATACATTATCTAATGCCTTCTCACAATCAACTTTATTTCTTGATGGTCTTAAAAGTTCTTTATTTACCAATATGTCATTCAAAATTAAAGTAGTGTGATTGTCAATTGCACTAATCCTTTGCAGTTTCCAAATTCTTAAAGCATAATCTTCTTTTTTATTTTCAAAAATTCTTATTAAATGAAAATTTACATAATCATCAAGTTTAGACAGAAATTCGGGATCATAGTCTTCTAGTGAAATATCATACTTTTCAGCATTATGCTTAATTAATGTATCTATATAAACCACTTCTCCCCACCTACTAAGTAGAGTCGTAGGGTTGTTAGTATCAGACATTATCTCTAAACTTTCCTGTATAATTTGCTTATTCCGAAGAAATTCTCTTTCAACAATTTCAACGTAATCATCAATCTCTTTGTCAGATAAAGTGCGTCGATCTTGGTCATCCAGATTGTTTGTTTTTAGTTCAATTTCTTTTTTCTTATAACCCTTCTGCTTGTTACTAGCAATAATTACTAATATAACAAATATAAAAAGCAGTGTTAATATTATAGCGTATTGATCCATTTCATATCCCCCTAACAGGAGGTCTGAATCCTACAATTTTTCTGAAAATATAAAACCCAAACACATCTTCCAGGTTTACCCGGTAATCTGTAAAATCCGGATTATAGGAATGACAAATTACATATCCTTCCTCCGTGTTATGTTCAATAATCTGTTTCAGAGCCTGCCCGTCTTTTGCATCAATCACGAAGAGATTATCACGAATGGGCAACTTCTCACCATTCTCCAGATAAAGCCTTCGGATCAGAATATTTGCTCCACTGGGAATTGAATATACCGTGCCGTCATCCATAGATGGTCCATCCACTCTCACCACTAGATACTCTCCTTTCTCATATTCTCGCGGTACCAGCATTGTTTTTCTGGAGGATCTCGCTTCTGTCATATTTAAAGGCCCGCCTGCCACAGAAAGATCCCGAAATTCTACTTCCATATAGTTGTCATTAGAAATTTGAGTAACGGTGTCTTTCTTATTATATGAGGTTGTGCCTTCCCTAACCGTTGCAGTCTCATCCAGCGACTTTCCTTCCATTTTAATCATTTCGCCCTCACCAGTGAGGAGCCATGATATATTTATATCATTATTTAATGCCTGTAATCTATCGATAATATCAGTTTTATTAAGGAGCGGATATTTTCCGGTTCTGCGATCAACATTAAATAATCTGTTCACCTTCTGAGGCACTACCCCAATACTTTCAGCAAAACTCGAAACATTTCCGAAATATTTTTCATCAATAACCTTTCGAAGCCGTGCATTGATTGCAGGAATTTCATTCATCGTATTAAATTTTAATACTGGTAATCAACAAATTGCATACAGTATATGAATTTTAACACAAATTATTTGCGTATTTGAATACACTGTATTAAATTTGTATTCAGATAGTTCATACAGCGTGTTAATAGCTCATTAACCAACAGAGCAAATGTAAGGATAATACAAAATATAAACAATAATAAAAAAATATTAAAAACATGGAACAAGGTGAATTAAGAGTAGTTACTACTCGTGGAGCTTGTGAAATTCTGAAGGTCAGCAGGTCTTTGTTTGAGACAAAAATCAAACATAGGCTTACGAAACTGGAAAAAGTTGGCGTGAGAAATTTTTATCTCTATGACGAGGTTGTGCGCCTTAGTAAAGATATGGGAGTGATCGTAACTCCCAAATATAAAGTAATCGCTTAACCATGAACCTCTCTGCCCAACTCTCACCACGTGAAACAGAAGTAGCCGAAATCATGGCATTCACAAAAAACAAGCACGATGCAGCTGATAAGCTTTGCATTAGCGAAGGAACCCTGTCTGCGCACACCTACAGGATATACGAAAAGCTGGAAATAAGCAGCAAAAGCGAACTGGTGATTTGGTGGATGGTAGTGAAAATGAATGTTTCAAAAAACATTATCCCTTACTTCAAGTTCATACCGGTTTTAATCCTCAGTTGGGGATTGATGCAAGACCACGTTATGATCGCCAGAAGAAGCACCAGACGTTACGAAAACCCACAAACCCATATCACATTATGAAAACATTTTTAAACACCGTAATCGCACTATTTGTAGTCTGGTTTCTCCTCATAAGCGAAACTCAAGACGTAGCATTGATAGCTAAAAGCATGACGCTTTTCGCACTGGCCTGCTGGGCACGACTGAACCATCAGAAGATCATTGAATTTTTCAAAGAAAAAGATCCGATATGATTGAAGTATTAAAATTTATGTTATGGCGTCTGAAAATGGGTGGCGACATATCGGATATTGAAAATAACCCAGAGAAATATTTTAAAATTCTACATGATGTTACCGACTGAAATACTTAATAAGCCGCTTTTTTCCATGACCGGAAGCGAAATATTACAGCTGTTCAATGTGATCGCCGAAAGTAAGACTATAACACATGACTTTAGCGAGAAAAAGTATGTACACGGATTGCGTGGCCTTGCGAATCTACTAGGCGTTTCCAAAACTACAGCCCAAAAGATAAAGAACGAAGGTAAAATAGATGCCGCTATCTACCAAACAGGAAAAACCATCGTAATAGACAGTGAATTAGCATTAAAACTTTTAAAAAACCCCTCATAAAATGAAAAATATCACCCTTAAATCCCTGAAGCTTTACCACTTCAAGGGAATCAAAAAACTGGAAATTAATTTCCGTTCACACGAAACAGAAATTGCCGGGAAAAACGGATCCGGTAAGACCACCGTCTTTGACGCATTTTCTTTCCTTTTGTTCGGAAAAGACAGCCACGATCGTACAGCGTTTAATATTAAAACATTGGACGAAAATGGTCAGGCCATGCGAGACGTTCACCACACCGTGGAAGGCGTGCTGCAAATCGACGGACAGACTGTGACTTTGAAAAAAGTGTACAAAGAAAACTGGGTAACCAAGAAAGGCGAATTGGAGCCAGAACTGAAAGGCCATGAAACTCTATGCTATATAGATGAAGTTCCAAAGAAAATTTCTGATTACCAGGCCTTCATTTCTGAAATCGTGGATGAAACCGTATTCAAGCAGATCACCAATCCTAAATACTTTGCGACCCTTCCATGGAAGACCCAGCGCGAGATTCTATTCACCATTGCGGGCACGGTTTCAGATGAAGAAATAGCAGCCGGAAACCCAGAGTACGAAGCACTTTTGGAAAAGCTATCCGGAAAGAAAATGGCCGATTATCTTCTTCAGATTTCCGCCGAAAAAAAGAAACTGAAAGTTGATCTGGATGCAATTCCCACCCGTATTGATGAAGTCGAGCGCAGCAAGCCGGAAACAGAGAATTTCACTGCACTGGAAAAAGAACTGGAAGCCAGAAAAAATAATCTGGAAGAAATTGACACAATGATTTCAAATTCAAATTCTGCTTACCAGAAACAAGTGACCAGTAATCATTCTGTTTATTCAGAAATCAACACGTTAAAAGCGAAACAGTCCGCAGTTCTGAACGATGCAAACCAGAAAAATTTAACGGGTTTTTATGAAGCTCAAAACGCACGTAAGCAAATCGAAATAAATCTTCAAAATGAACAACGTGATTTAACCCGTTTCGAGAATGATGCAAAATACATTTCTCAGGAACTTGAAACTAAAAGAGAGGTGATCAATACGCTTCGTAAAGATTTCACAGATGTTTCAGAAAGCGAATATGTAGCACAGGATGGCAAAATGATTTGCCCGGTTTGGGATTTCGCTTGTGGAGATCCAAAATCGCTGGAACTTCACGAGAAAAACCAGAATAAGGCCCGCGAAACATTCAACGCAACTAAGGTGCAAAAGCTGGATGCTATCAACGAAAAAGGACAACAGTTGTCCAAAGATGTAGCGGAAATCGAACGCAGATTAACAGAAGTTTCTCACCAAATTGAATTTGCGAAGGCGGAAATTGCCAAAATTCAGAATGAACTTGCCAACACACCGGAACCAGTGAAACCGGGAGAACTGGATGCTGAAACCTTGCCTGAATGGTCCGCTCTTCAGTCGCAGATTTCCAAACTGGAGGCCAGCATAAAAGAAATTAGCGCACCGGATAACTCCAAATTATTGGATGACAAAAAAGTATTTCAGGGAAATATCGAAGTACTGCAATCCAGAATCGCGAAGAAAGCACAGATCGAGAAAGCCGACGCCAGAGCTGCAGAACTTCGTGAGGAGCAAAAGAAACTTTCTCAACTCATGTCCACTCTGGAAAAAGACGAATTCACAATCAACAATTTCACAAGAGACCGGATCAATGAAGCGGAAGCCAGAATTAACGGACGGTTCCAATTCGTGAAATTCAGACTTTTCAATACTCAGGTGAACGGTGCCGAAACCGAAACTTGCGAAATGATGGTAAACGGTGTGCCTTACAGCGACGTGAATACCGCCGCAAAGATAAATGCCGGACTCGACGTGATCAATGTGCTTTCCAAATTCTACGGAGTTACCGCACCAATCATAATTGATAACCGCGAGAGTGTTTCTGAAATTCTGGAAACAGATTCCCAGATTGTGAATTTAGTAGTTAATAAAAATCTTGAAACACTTACTGTATCATGATATTTTAGAACTTCAAAAATTTTTAGAAAATGGAGAATCCGGAAAATAACATTATTACAAAATTGAACTTAGTAAAAGAAAACATCGATTTTCTTCCGCTAGAGGACCAAAACGTAATTATTGGAATTATAGACAAGTATCTTATTCCGATCACTCAATATAGAATTAATGATGTGAAAATAAAATACACAGCTTCAGAATTAAGAGGAGTAAAGCAAAGTCTCACGAAATATTTTCAAACCCGACTCGACATAGATACAGGTCATGACCCTCATGTAGGAACTACGTCTGGATGGCTCAAGGGAAACGGAAGCTCTGAAATTATTTTTAGCAAGCAGCAGTTTTCGGATTTTGTTGAAAACTTGCCTCCATGGATTCTAAACTCATTAAAGACACTATCATCTATGAGTAGAAATGAAATTGTTCAAACACAACAAAACCTTGTAAAAGAGGAGGTCTTAAACCTTTTATTAATACACCAACCACAGCTAAAATCATATTTAAAATGCAACCAGTAAACAACAAATCATTAGTAGCGTTCCTCTTCGGACAAATGGAAAAACTCGACAAAGGACAAGTGAAAGTAGACGAAGTCTTGGCACAAGCAAAAGTAGCACAGCAAATCAATTCTCAAATGAGATATGAGCTTGAAAGAGCAAGAGTAGTTATGGATCTAACGAAACATAATGCAATTTTTAAAGATGGCACTCGCCTTCGTGAGATTGAAAGCAAACCGTTCGATGATAAATTGCTTTAGAAATGAAAAATCCAAACCAACCAATTGAACCTGCAACTATTTATAAAGTTGAAGGAGAAAGTATAACCACAGAAACCTTAACAGGATTGACAAAACGAGAGTATTTTGCCGGTCTTATGTTAAAAGAACTTATATCCACAAAAGCACACGGGAGTACTGATGCCTACATTGTGCAAAAGGCATTATCAATAACCGATACACTTTTAAAAATGCTTACTGATAAGGATGATTACAGCGGTTATAGTCAGCCTACGGTAGAAATCAGAGAATACTAACCCTCAAAAACCTTAAAAAAATGTCAGAAAAAACGACAGCACCAGCAGTGCAAGACAAAGGCATAGTAACTTATCAGGTTGCCGGCCAAGATGTGAAACTTTCTTACCAGATCGTAAGAGATTTTCTAACCAAAGGAAACGGTCAGGTATCAGACCAAGACCTTACCCAATTTATCTCGATTTGTAAATATAATCAGCTGAATCCATTCCTGAACGAAGCTTATTTGGTGAAGTTCGGAACTCAGCCGGCGCAGATGATCGTGAGTAAAGAAGCTCTCATGAAAAGAGCTGAAGCATGCCCAGAATATGAAGGTCTGCAGGCCGGTGTAATCGTGCTACGTGATGGCGAAGAAAAGGAACTGGAAGGCCACTATTACCGCCCCACGGATGAACTTGTTGGCGGATGGGCGAAAGTGTACCGATCCGACCGAAAATTCCCTTTTGTAAGCCGTGTTCGTCTGGATGAGTACGACAAAAAGCAATCCACTTGGAATGAGAAGAAATCTACAATGATTTCAAAAGTCGCAAAAGTGCAAGCACTCCGTGAAGCGTTTCCAGCACAGTTGGGTGCAATGTACACTCAGGAAGAGCAGGCAACCACGGTAGATGCTGAATATTCTGTTGTAGATCGTGTGAAAAACGAGATCAATAAGAATGCAAATGCGCAGACAATGGAAATGCCTGCAATGGAGATTCCGAGAGCACAGTCAGAAGAAGCATTTGGCGAAACGGCTCAGGAGAAAGACCTTTTCCCGGAAGATAAACCACAACCTAATTTTTAGAATTTAACATGACACTCACCATCATCGGCAGCAACTCAGCAGGAAACTGTTATGTTCTTCAAAACGAGAACGAAGCTTTGATTCTGGAATGCGGAATGCCTTTCCCTTTGGTTCAGCAAGCTTTGAATTTCAATACTTCAAAAGTTGTTGCCGCTTTGGTAAGTCATGAGCATGGAGATCATTTTAAGTTTGTTTCAGATTTCCAAAAAAGAGGAATTCAGGTGTATGCCAGTGCCGGAACCTGGAAATGCAAAGGAATGAAAGGAAAGCAACTGCAACACGGGGAATTGACAAAAATTGACAACTTCAAAATTCTGCCATTCAACGTGAAACATGATTGTGCGGAACCTCTGGGGTTTTTAATCGATCACCCGGAAACCGGGCAGATCCTATTCGCTACAGACACCTACTACATTCCGTTCACTTTTGGAAATATAAATCATTGGTTAATCGAGTGCAACTACCGAAAGGATATTTTGGACAAAAATTGTCCAGACGGAAGTTTTAAGCAGGTTTTACGTGATAGAACACTTGAATCCCACATGAGCTATGAAACGTGCAAAAATGCCCTTTTGGCCAACGACCTGAGCCAAACTAGAACGATCACTCTGATTCACCTTTCAGATGGAAACAGCAACGCCCGGGAATTCAAATCGGGAATAGAAAAAGCGACCGGAAAACCAACCTTTGTCGCTGAGAAAAACATGATTATTAACTACAAGAAAACACCTTTTTAATGGCAGTTACAACATTAAAACTATCGGAGCTCCCTTTTGGAGAAACAATAAATATAGGCGGCCATGAGTACATTTATAAAGGCTACGAAAAACGAAAGACAAAATTCGGAAATATAGAGCATTTTGTTTTCAAGTGTGCGAAGCCGGAGCATGAGAAAATATTTGAAAGATTCACATTTTCCACAACGAAAATAAAGTGTGTGGATGGAAAATATAAGTGGTAAAAAACTTTAAAAAAGAACTAAAATGGCCGAAAATAAAAACAGTTTCATAATCTACACGGACTGGAAACAAGACTTCGAATTTCTAACAAATGAAGAAGCGGGGAAACTAATTAAGCATTTGCTTCAATTTGCTTCAGATGAAAATCCTTCAATTGAAAATGAGGACCGTCTTCTACAATTTGCTGCCCAAAAAATGAAAGCCGTGATGAAAAAGGATTTAAAGAAATATCAGGCGGTAATTCAAAAAAGGTCTGAAGCTGGAAAAAAAGGCGGTATAAATAGCGGAAAATCAAGAACATCGAATCAAAACGAAGCAAATGAAGCAAATGCTTCAACACCGAAGCAAAACGAACGTGTTAATGTTAATGATAATGTTAATGTTAATGATATTCTTTTAGAAAAAGAATCAAAATATGATGATGATATGCGCGAGGAAAATTTCGATGAAATTGAAAAAGCGAAAAACTTCTTGAAATCGAAAAAGCAAATCCAGATGGATCGCCTTGCAATGAAGTACAAGCTTTCCCCCGAACACATTCGCTTAAAAATCGATGAATTCATTGAAAAGAAATTCGATTGGGAAGAAAACACGTGGAAAGATGAAAATGAAATGGCTAAGAACTTTGAATTCTGGCTAGATAAAAACAGAACGGTAATTATCAACCCCTACAAGACCTGGAACGAAAAAGATTTCAAAGCGGATTGCGAAAAGCACAAAAAAGAATTTGGCGCAAAAACGCTCACCGATTTCTTCCGCTACTGGAACCAACCCACAGAGACCGGAGTTATGAGATTTCAGGAGAAAAATGCGTGGGATACTGAACAACAATTAAAAATTTGGAGAAGCAATGGAAAATAGAGCGAAATACGAAAAAGAAAAACAGAGAGATTTTGTGCGAGAACTTTCGATTTCAGAAGGGAAAATGCCGCCAAACGCGGTTGAATTTGAAAAACTTGTGTTAGGCGCGCTTCTAATTGATGGGCAAGCTATCGACAAAGTACGAAAGAGATTTCTGGATAACTCCGAAATATTCTACGATCCGAAACATGTTGTGATTTTTGAAGCGATCTGTTTTCTGAATGATAAAGGCCAGCCAGTGGACCTGATGACCGTTATTCAGGACCTGAAAAGGAAAGAAAAATTAATGCAAGCTGGCGGAGACGGTTACGTGATCGATCTCACCATGGGCATTTCCTCTTCTGCACACCTGGATTATCACCTGATGATGGTTCTTGAAAAGTTCTTGGCCCGACAAATGATCACGTACTGTGCACACACGATCGATAAACTTTACCGTGATAGTACCGATGTTCTGGAAGAGATTGACGCTCACGTCGGAAATATCAATCTCGTTGAGGAAACGATAGCCAGGCAAAAAGAGGGACGTACTACGCTGGAGCTGCACAAGGAACTGATCCAGATGCAAAAGGATAAAATCATTCCGGGCATCACGAGTAAGCACCGAGCAATCGAAAAGCATCTGAATGGTTGGAGAAACGGAAACCTGATCATCATCGGTGCCCGTCCGGCCATGGGGAAAACAACTTTCGTTCTGGATGACGTTTTCGATATTGCTCAGCGTGGTGTACCGGTAGGATTCTTTTCTCTGGAAATGTCAGCGCAGGAACTGCACCAGAAGATGGTTTCAAACGATACCGAGATAAACGGGAATGCGTTGCGGGATCGCACCCTGTCTGACATGGACATGCAGCGGTTATTCCAGACCAACACATTTGATAAACTGCCCTTCTACATCGAAGATAGCGTTTTTGATCTGAATCAGATTCTAGCAAAAGCAAGATTGATGCACAAGGAAAAAGGGGTTAAAATCATCGCAATTGATTATTTGCAGCTCATAGAAATTGGAACTGGAAGCAAGGGAATGAACCGTGAGCAGGTGATCTCTACTGTTTCCAGAAAATTAAAGCAACTCGCAAAAGAATTGCAAATTCCGGTGATCGCACTTTCCCAACTTTCGCGCCAGGTAGAGCAACGTCCAAATAAACGCCCTCTACTCTCCGACCTTCGTGAATCCGGAGCTATTGAGCAGGATGCGGATATCGTCGCTTTCCTCTACCGACCAGAATATTATAAAATTCCGACATGGGACAGAGACTGGGACGGAGAAGAAGATCTTCCAACAAAAAACGAAGTGGAAATTATTTTCGCCAAATTCCGTGGAGGCGGCGTGTTCGAAGAGCGTTTGAAATTCCGAGGTGATTTGTCAAAGTTCTACGACCTGAATAGTGATTTTGGAACGTACACAAACCCGGTTCCTTTTGGAAATTCTACAGACGCTTTCGGAGATAACGACGATCTAGACTTTTAAAAACAAAAACCTATGCACGCAAAATTTCTCATTCGCTTCGCATCCATGTACCGGGTTTCGCCGGAAGAGATTACAGGCAAAAGTCGTGACAGGTTTCTTTTCTACCTGCGAGTGATATTTGCTCAGGAACTACGGAAACGTGGAATGAGAAAATATAAAATTGCAAAGTTTCTGGAACGGAAAAAAAGCACAGCGGGGTACTACCTGCTACAATTTGAAGCATGCAAAAAGCACGACAAAAAATTTAACAACTATCATTTTTACTTTAAAAACCATCAAAACTTATGGAGAAGTTCAAAATTGAAGCAACGACGGAAGAAAATTTACTCACAATTCAGGCCCTCACGATAACGGAGGAACTTGTGGAGAAAAACGGCATCAGCTGGAAGCAGAAAAAGCCGAAAACTGAAACGATCGGGATATACGAGCATTTCAAAAAAAACGGAATTACAACGGTAAGGGTAAGCAGAAATGAAAAAGAAAATTATAGCAGGCTGGGTGATTAAGAACAATAGCGCCGTCTTGTGGGATTCTTTTGCCAGAAAACGCAAAGAGTCGATTGATGTTGCTACACAAGGCAAGCCAGACCGGGCAAAAGCATGGCGAGATTTAACTCGCAAACAAGGATTCAGCGTCGTTAGAGCTGTTCAAGTACTAAAATTAGAAAATCTTTAAAAATAAATCAATGGAGCTAAAAGGCACAATCAGAAAAATAAGCGAAGTACAAACTTTCGCTTCCGGATTCCAGAAATCGGAAATGGTATTACTCACGGACGAGCAATATCCACAACCGATCAATATTGAATTTCTACAGGACAAAAGTGACATGCTTGCGTATCTCACGGAAGGTTCAAAAGTGAAAGTCGGCATCAATATCCGTGGAAGAGAATGGACGTCACCAAACGGTGAAGTAAAGTATTTCAACTCTATCGTGGGATGGAGAATTGAGAAACTGGACGAGGAACCAAAGGCGGCTGAACCGACACAGGCCAAGCCACTGGCAACTGGTCAGGACACTGCAAAAAATGAAAACCCTTTTGCTGATGATGAAGATGATGATGATTTGCCGTTTTAAAAATTGAGCTATGAGAACAATAAAATTTAGGATTTGGGATTACCAAAAAATGTTTTATCCCGATACAGAGCATTTTTTCCAAAACGCAATATTTTGGAATATTAAAATGACCGAAGAAAAATCTATTGATAAAGATTTAGTAACAAACTATTCACTAATGCAATTCACCGGATGTCACGATAAAACCGGAAAAGAAATTTTTGAAGGGGATATTCATAGAGTAGAAATAGAACATTCAACCGGAGATGAAAGACATTATTTTATCTGCACTTGGTTAAAAGAATTTGGATGTTTTTCTTGGATTGACTCTATGAATTATCAGGACTATGTTGATAACGGATTGATTGCAATAGAATGGATGTTGAATGATGGCATTCCTCTTCATTTAGATTTTGAAGATTGTAAAAAAATTGAAATTATCGGCAACATTCACGAAAATCCCGAATTACTGAAACAATGAAACACACTGAATCCAAAATCCAGATTGCATGCGTGCAATGGTTTTCCTACCAGTACCCGGAGCTTTACCATCACTTTTTCAGCGTTCCAAATGGTGGACTACGGAAATTGACAACCGCCCAAATTCTAAAAGCTGAAGGCGCCAAAGCGGGAGTTTCAGATTTAATTCTTATGATTCCAAATCCATATTATCACGGGTTGTGCATAGAGATGAAATCTGAAAAAGGCACTATGTCAGACAATCAGAAGAAATTCAAAGCCAGTATAGAAAACCTCGGTTTCCACAAGTACGTGATCTGCCGGAGTTTCGATGACTTCAAGAAAGCAATTGAGGAATATCTTTCAGAAACTCTTTGGGGTAAAAAAGTTTCATAACTCGTCTATTATTTTAATAGTTTTGTTCAAATAAATTTCTAATTTTGTGAGGTATGGCAAAAAGTAACTATCAAAATAAGCATTCTGTTTCGAGAAAAGACAAGTTCGTGGGAAATCCGCGTACTATCACTAAGAAGCAGTTTGAATTATTGAAGGACCATCTGGAAACGCTGGGCGATCTTTCAGGAGTTGTTTTTTGCCATAATCACAAGTGCTACGTTGGAGGGAATCAGAGATCGGAGGTATTCGATGGTTGCGAAATCGAAATCGTGGAACGCTACGATAAACCAACTGCGCAGAAAACAGTTGCCTACGGATTTATCAACTTTAACGGCGAAAAATTTGCGTACCGCGAAGTAGAGTTTTCAGATTACGAATTCAGAATGGCCTGTATCGTCGCCAACAATGACGGTGGAGAAAATGACTGGGACGAATTATCAAACTGGGATGTTCAGGAGTTACGAGATTGGGGATTATTCATTCCCGACTATGAGCCGGAAGAAGCCGAAGATGTTAAAGCCAAAGAAGAGGATGATGAAGATGAACCGGAAAAAGTAGAATGGGTTCCTGACTGCCTTTTTGCTTCCGACAACAGCTTTGATATTCCAACATTGAAAATGAGCAAGGAAAATACTTACCTGCAATTGCCTTTCAAACCATACGGAGCAGATGCAAGAACAAAGACCGGTGTAGGAACATATCACTTCTATGTGGACGATTACAGGTTTAATGCCATTTGGAACGATCCTACAAAAATTATCAATTCAGGATGCGGAGCTATTGTGGAACCAAACACTTCTCTTTACGAAACTACACCAATTGGTTACGGGATTTTCCTTATCTACAAAAAGCGATGGATTGCCAGATTTCTTCAGGATTTCGGAATTGACGTTTTTGTGGACCTGAATGTCACAGAGAAATTCCACAAATACAACATCATGGGAGTTCCGAAAGGTTACAACGCTTTCTTCACCCGTGGCTACGACAACCGATTGAAAGCACTTGAACAGGAACTGCAAATTGCGAAAGATATTTCCGGTTTGGAAAATCCTAATTTCTGCGTTTACGGCGGTTCCAAAAAAGTGAAGGAATTTTGCAATAAACACAACTTAACTTTCGTGAACAACACGAGTTTAGATATTGAATAATGGGAAAATCAAGCGGATCAAACAGAAAGTCAACTGGTGGAGGCATCGGAAAAGATGGAGGCGGAAACTACAAGGGTACCGTCAAAAATCCAGAATCTTTGAAAAACATCAAAGACAGGGAGCTTCAGCGGGAAATTCAGCAGGGTATTTCAAAATATGAAAGCCGTTTGGGTCTTAGAACTACTGATATTCAATTGGCCGATCTGTCCGGAGCTTATGGTGTTCACCTGACGATAGATGGAAAAAGCGGCGGAATTTACTTGGATAAAAAGACCTTCAAAAATGGCACGGTAAAGAAGATCGTAACCACCAAAACTGGAGCCTACAAAACGAAATTCCTTACCAAAACCAATAAGCCAGTGCAGCACACCATCATTCATGAGCTTGGGCACGCTACTTGGAATTCTCACCTTCGATCTGCAAAGGCTGTAAACGCCAGTAAGGAAATCAAAGCAATGTACAAGACATTCAAGAAGGAAAAGCCAAAATCGTACGGGTCTTATGCTTTCTCGAATGTGAATGAATTCTGGGCGGAAACAACTACGAAAGCTGTTTTAGGAAAAAGCGATAAGTATACCCGCTTTGTAAAAAGCACTATCAAAAAATATAAACTTTAAAAATCCCTCAAATGAAAAATTTACTCTTTAATCAAAGTCATTATGACAAGATGTTGGAAAATGAAGAAGACTACAAAGATCTATCTTTTGAACAGCTGAAAGAACAAACCGAAAGAGGTGCTGAAATTGTAGACAGAAATGGCGGTTTTGCTAATCTGGATGCGACTTGCACCGAAGCTGAAATGATGGACGTTGCTGCCTTCATCAATTTTCGATTAGCGAAAGAAGATATGGGTGAATACGTAGAAGAAATTGACAGTTAAGCGCGCCAAGGCAATGAGCAGCGAAACCAGTGAAATGTAAACAACAGACATTGCCAGAGAAGATGTTCAAAGCGCACGAAAGAAACAGAGACTTCTAAAGATTTTCCGCAGCCGGTGAAAGCCCGGCAAATGCACTCTTAGCTCAGTTGGTAGAGCAGCGGTCTCCAAAACCGTGTGTCGGAGGTTCGAATCCTTCAGAGTGTGCAACCTATTATGATTGACAAGTGAGCGAAACGACAGACAAGCACTGCAAGGCGATTAGGAAATGGTCCTATGACTTCCGGGAAAAGAACGGATGACAGCTTGGAAAGATTTACAAAGTAGTTCTGACAACTTGAAAGAAAGTGGAAAGTGTAAGTTTCCTAAAAAGACTGACAGCCGGGAAAAGACCGGCGTTTTAAAAAGCACCATGGCAAAGAAAGCAATAGAGCGAACTAAACCCAACAACCGTCCGAAAAGCGTAAGCAAAAATGAGACGGTTATTATCCGTTGGGAATTGCTGGAAAACTTCATCAAAGCCGGGTATAATGGGAAGGAAATAGCTGAGAAGTTCGGAGTTCATTACGATACTTTAGCTCGAAGATGCCAGAAAGAAAATGGTTACGGACTTTCGGAGCATATCAGAAGTTCCCCTGAAAGGCTGATACAGGAATTCGACCAACCTGAAAGACAAGGAAGTGCGGTCACGACATGGGACCGAATCGACAGGATGCTGGAAGCGGGATGCCTTGGAACCGAGATCGCAGCGACATTTGGAATGTCAGAAGAATATTTCTGCAAGTTGATGAAAATCAAGAATAAAGAGAATTTTTCCGACACAAGAAGAGCCAGGAAACAGAAAGGGGATGCGCAGCTTAGGATCCGGCAGTATGACCTTGCTATGAAGGGAGATAGAAAGATGTTGGAAATTTTAGGAAAAGACCGTTTAAGCCAGACCGAGAAGCAGGAAATAAACATGAACGTGAAGGCTCGTGTATTGTCCAAGGATGAAATCAGTAAATTTTTAAAAGACTTCGACGAAGAATATTAGATCATGACTGCAACGACTGAAATACGCGATATTGATCTTACTAAAACGTTGGTTTTAAAATCTACGTTAAATTTCACCCGCTATTTCTTCAAGCATAATTTTAGCAAGAAATTTATCGTAAACGACCACCACAAAACCATTTGCAACGCATTGGATAAAGTGGTAAAAGGTGAAATAACCAGGCTTATTATCAATATTGCGCCAAGGTATTCCAAAACTGAGTTAGTGGTTAAAAACTTCGTGGCGTATGGCCTGGCTATCAACCCCGCAGCAAAATTTATTCACCTGTCCTACTCTGCCGATCTGGCAATGGATAACAGCCGAGAGGTTCAAGACACGGTTCAATCCGATGCATACCAAGAACTCTTTGAAATCGAACTGGAAAGCCGGAGTAAGAAGAAATGGAAGACCACGGCCGGAGGTGGAATGTATGCAGTATCTTCTGCCGGTCAGGTTACTGGATTCGGAGCAGGTGCGGTCCAGGAAGATGATGACCGGGAAGATGAAGAGTTTGAAGACTTCTTCCCTTACTATGATTCTGAATTTGCCGGCGCAATAATTATCGATGACCCCATCAAACCTGATGACGCTCAAAGTGACACGGTAAGAGAAGCGGTAAATCAGAAATTTGATACCACTATCAGGAATAGGGTCAACAGCCGGAAAACGCCTATTATCATCATTATGCAGCGGCTTCATAAAAATGATTTGTGTGGCTATCTGAAAGACCTAGAAGGTGACGAATGGACTTTTATTGAAATGCCCTGCCTTTTTAACGATCCGGAAACCGGAGAGGAAACCGCGCTTTGGCCTCACAAGCACACCGTGGAAGAGCTTCACGATATGCGCCTGAAAAATCCATTTGTTTTTGAAACCCAATACCAGCAAAATCCAAAGCCCAAAGAAGGCTTGATGTATGAACGTGGCTTCAGAACGTACGACTACCCTACAATTCCGTACACTCCGAATAACATCTGGAAAAATTATACAGACACCGCAGATACTGGTAGCGATTATTTATGCTCCATTAATTACGTGGAAAGTGATAATGGAAACTATGTGACAGATGTTCTGTTTACTAAAAAGCCGATGGAATACACAGAGGTGAAAACAGCCGAAATGCTGGCCAAGGAAAACATTGCTATATCCAATGTGGAGAGCAATAACGGCGGGAGATCTTTTGCCAGAAACGTGGAAAGCCAGACGCGGGTAATGGGAAATTATACAACCGAATTTAATTCGTTTTTTCAAAGCGCCAACAAGCAAGTGAGGATCTTCACTAAAAGTAACGAAGTTCAAAATCTTACTTTTTTCCCCCACGGATGGGAAAAGATGTGGCCGGAGTTCTACCAGCACGTGACCACCTACATGAAGACAGGAAATAATAAACATGACGATGGTCCCGATGTACTCACCGGCATGGTGGAAATGAGAGATCAAAACACAGGCGACAGCGCCGAAGGATATTTTGCGTAAAAAATTAAACACCCCTCAATAAAATTGAGAATCAAATGAGTGAAAAAACATTAACTCCGCAGGAAAAAATAAAAGAAATTCTATCGGGACCTGATATTGATGATGCGTTAAAGCAATTAAAAGAAGGTCGAAAAGGAGACGTTCCCAAGGTGGAAGAGATCACAAAGCAACTGGATCCTTCTAAGCATGCCGTAATGGACCCGAATGTCCGAAAGGACAAACCTGTAAAAGCAGACGATGGCGAGAAAGCCGATGCGGGAACCAAAACGGTGATGGTGAAGGGCGGCCAGCAGAAGGAGGTTCGCATGAAATGGGAAAAGGTTTCCCGAGTTCCTTTAGCTTATCAAAGACTTATTGTTTCCCGTGCCGTGGCATTCTTTTTTGGCTTTCCGGTGAATTACTTTTTCAATTCAGAAGATACTAAACAGCAGCAGGTTTACGACGCCATGGAACGCATCCTTCATGACAACAAGGAAAAGTATTTTAATCGGGAGATTGCACGGGAACTGTTTTCATATACAGAAGTAGCAGAACTATGGTTTCCTGTTGAAAAGGAAACTGACCATGAACTTTACGGATTCAAGACCAGGTTCAAGCTACGGGTGATCGCATTAAAACCGAGTGACAATATGCAGTTGTTTCCATACTTTGATGAATCTGGTGATCTGATTGCCTTTTCACGAGGGTACAAGAGGAAAGAAGGTGACGACGATATTGAATATTTTGAGACCTACACCGACGAGACCATTTACAAGTTTCGGAAGAAAGACGATTGGGAACCGATGGAAGGATTTCCAACGCCTAACATTATCGGCAAAATACCAATCGTTTATGCGCAGCAACCAGAAACAGAATGGAACCCGGTGCAAAAAATCATTGAGAGCGATGAGGAATTGCTTTCAAATTTTAGCGATACGAATAAGTATCACTCTTCGCCTACAATTGCCATTAAAGGTAAGATTGAAGGCTTTTCCAAAAAAGGTGAAGCAGGGAAAGTAATTGAGATGGGGGCCGACGCCGACGCTAAGTACCTAGAGTGGAGCAATGCTTCTGAAAGTGTAAACACGGAGCACAGAATGAACCGTGAAGCGATTTTTGAGCTTACTCAAACGCCGGATATTTCAGCGCACATTGCTTCAGGAATTGGAAATATCGGCGTTGCCGCGCAAAAGATGCTATTCTTTGATGCCCATCTGAAGGTGATGAACAAGGAAGAGATTTTGGGTGAATATCTTCAGCGTAGAGTGAACGTCATTAAGGCGTTTATAGGCAACTTTAATATAAACCTGAAAGATGCTGCTGATTCCGCTGTAATATCCCCAGAAATCACGCCGTACATGATGGGAGATCAGCGAGAAACTGTTACTAATATCTCAACCGCCGTTTCAGGTGGATTTATGAGCAAAAAAACAGCCGTGAAAGAAGCTGGGTTTGTTGATGATGTGGATCAGGAGGTTTTGGATATTCAGGCAGAGGAAAGAGCAGCGCAGGTGTTGAATATGTTTCCGCCGGCAGAATAATTTGTAAAAAAAATTTAAAGTTATGGGAAAATCAAGCGGCGGTGTTCGCTCATCAAAAGCAAATAATCTTGATAGAACAGTTCCTGGGTTAGCACCCGGTAAAACCTTAAATGATGTAGTTGAAACTTTAGCGTTTCAAGATAAATCGATAAAACAGCTTACCACAAGACTGAATGAACTAAAGAATTTAGGTATTGAAACTAAATACACAACGACGTTCAATGATCCTATAAATGAATTAAGGAAGGAGCAAATTGAAGCGTTAGAACTTCAATTAAAAATATTAAAAGCGGACTATGAAAAAACATTAAAGTTTTTCAGAAGAAATAATAAATAAAACAAGCCCTCAATATAAATAATGAATTAGTGGACAAAGAGCAGCGCAGGTGCTGAATATGTTTCCGCCGGCTGAGTAATATACATAAACGAGTGTTAAATTATATACAAAATCTTGTAAAAATTATATAATGGGAAAAAGTAGCGGTGGAATTAGAGGTGGGACCCGGTCGCAAAATAATGGCGAGGTAAACTGGCGCGTTAATCAAACGCAAGCTGATTATGATAAAATGACAGCATCTGAGAAAACCGCCGCATTGAATAATCTTAGAGAGCAGTACAACCAGCGGAAAAAGGCGATTGAATTATACGGACAGGATGCTGCTGAAGATGTGATGCTGAAAGCAACTGAATTATTTTTCAAACGAAATAAATTAAGCTTACAACAATCTACTCCAAAAAGCAAAATTAATCTCCTAAAAAAGCAGGCGGAAGCTCTCAATAAAAAATACGCCACTTTTCAAGGTAGATATGTTGCACCGAGCGAATTATCAAAGAAGTTAAAGCTGGAAGTGGATATGATTTCAAACCAGCTTAAATCGCGGCAAGCGGAATTTCCTGGTTCTAACCATCAGCACATAAAAGATGCTCTTAAAAGAAAAAAGAAGGAACATCAGGAATGGCTGAAAGAGTATAAAACATATAAATAATGGGAATAAAAGCACAACATAATTTCGCCGATATTCTGAAAAATCACATTAATTTCATTAACAATGTGAATGTCTCTTTGGTAGAATCCCTGAACCGTGCCGCCCAAGAGATAACGAATCTGGCGAAAAATACCGACACCTATACTGATCGCACCAATAACCTTCGTTCCTCTATCGGCTACGTTCTTTACAAGGATGGCCAGAAGATCGCCGCAAGCTTCGGGAAAGCAGGAACAGGAGAAGAAGGCAACGGAGCGCAAGGAATAGCGAAAGGTGAAGGTTTTGCCGATACCGTCGCCCAGAAATACGGATCCGGTTATGTGGTGGTTCTGGTTGCCGGAATGGAATATGCCGCGTATGTGGAAGCGAAAAACTTTGATGTTATCACCGGCGCAACAATGCAGTTTGATGGCGTACTGAAGGATAATCTGGAAACAATTGCCAGAGTGACGGGAATTAATTTTGGAAAAGCTGAGTAATGAGTAATCCCCGCCGATTATCCCCTAACGAGATCCGCCGCATACAGCAAGCGGAAAAGACATTGGAAGAACTGAAAAAAGTTCTTGGTCATAATTACCGGTACATTCTGAGCATGCAGCAGATACAACAGGCGTTTGAGGATCAGAATGATTCTTTCTCTCTTTTGCAGAACCGTATTGCGATGCGGAAGATAAACGCGATTATAAAACAAAGCGCCGGGAAATTCAATATAATTCTACTGAATGCCATACAGAAAGAATGGCAACTTACAAATGACAGCTACTGGAAAGGACTGAAAAACGTTTTCGGGAAGACTGTGAAGGAAGTGCAATATTTTGATGAGATCCGGAAAGAAGCTACAGCCAATGTTCGAAGCACGGCGGATGAATCCAGAAACTTTTACAACCAGAAACGTGGCGGTGTAACTATTTCGGACCGGGTATGGAAGCTACATGCGAATATTCCCATGGAAATGGATGCGATGGTTCAGAATGCGATAAAACAGGGAAAAAGTGCCGACAATCTTGCAAAGAATATCAACCGGTATCTGGAGGAACCGGATAAGATTTTCCGAAAGGTCAGAAATAAAAAGACCGGAGAACTGGAATGGAGCGAGGCTGCCAAGAAATACAATCCGGGTCGTGGGATTTACCGATCTTCGTACAAAAATGCAATGAGATTGGCCAGAACGGAAATTAACAGAGCATACAGGAGCGCAGAATGGGAAGCGTATCAGGATAATCATCTGATTTACGGTTATGAAATCGTTTTGAGTAATAACACCGAAAACCAGTGCGATGTGTGCAAACGTCTTGCAGGCGTTTATCCTAAGTGGTTCAAATGGACGGGATGGCACCCGCAATGCCGCTGCCGAATGGTTCCGGTACAGATGCCGAAAGCCGACTGGGAAAAGCTTTTGAAATTACGTTTTGAAGGTAAGGAAAGCGAGTTTAAACCCGCTTTTATTGAGGAACTTCCGCCTCAGTTTATTGATTATCTTCAGGAGAATAAGGAGCGAATACAGGGCGCTGCTACGCTTCCGTATTGGTATGGGGATAATGAAGAGCGGTTAAGGGAGTTTATGCTTTAATTTTTCTATGCCAATACTCTACTCTTTTTTCAAGACGTATAATCTGTTTTTCAAGCTCTGAAATAGTCTTATTCTTTTGGGTTATAATATCATTATATTTTTGATTTTCAAACTGTTTAAATGTTGTTAACCTTTCACAGGTGCAATCTTCAATATCATTAGAATTCACAACCGACCAGCAACCTGGAATTAATACTTTTTGCCGTGTTTCTTCGTCGTATGTGAAATAACAGCGCACAATCAATACTCATAATTAATATGCACTAAAAAATCCGAATTACAATCCAGGCAATAAACTTTGAGATCTTTTTTACCCCAGATATTTTGCCCGCATTCACAGGAGTATTTCACGCGGGTACCGGTCTTGGTTCGTGGTTTTTCCTCTTTTGGTATTGGAAGAAAAATCACTGATCCGTCTGAATTTGTTTCTTTGCAGTACAAGTGAGAGTTTTCCGGTTCCAGCGGCAGGGGATCCATTCTATTTTCCTGAATCTTCTTGAAGGCATTCTGAAATTCACCACCTTCCATCACATAATCACTCATGTTTTGGCCGGTTATCTTACCTCCTTCCCTTCCGGTTGTGGATGGCATGAGACCTACGGAAATCATCTTTTCTGCCCATTCTTTGTTGTGATAGCCTTTGCGCCCAGGATCGCCGAAATCGACCTGCCAGAGGTGGCACATTTCGTGAACGAGCGTCTGGTGAAATTCAACGTCGAAACGCTCTTTAATTCCATCGGGATTGATGGATATTTCATGGACGTATTTTCCGTTTGCATCCTTCCATCTGTTGGATGCAAAATACCCGGAAGCTTTACTGGTTCTGGACAGGGTGAAGAGAATATCGGGCAGTTCTGAATTGAAGAGCTCCTGATTATAGTATTTGTACAGCCGTTCGAGGTATTGGTATTGGTTGGTAGTGTGGTTCATTTTAATTTTAAAAAAAGTTTTAAATAGGTGTATTCACACGGGAAACCAACTGCGTGGAGACGTGTGTGTATATTTGTGTGGTTTTCGGGTTGTTGTGGCCCAGCAATTTTTGAATGATAGAAATGTCGGTTCCTGATTCTAAAAGTGCTGTGGCATTGGAATGGCGCAGCAAATGAAAATGATAATTTTCGCCAATGTATTTTTTCACAATCTGATTGCAGCTGCGTTCGGAATAACGATTCTGAAACTGTCCGTTGAAAAGATGGCCTACTGGTTTGTATTGTTTATAATATTCACGAAGCGTTTGCAACACATTTTCTGAAAGGGGAACAATGCGGTCTTTTTTTCCTTTGGCTTGCCGTATGTGTATTATTTTGTTTTGGCTGTCGATGTCTGATATTAAAAGGTTACACACTTCTGAAACCCGCAATCCTGCGGAATAAGCAATCATAATGATAGCCTTGTGTTTCAGATTTTCAATTTTTGAAATTTGTTCCAAAAGAAATTCTTTGTTGATGATTTGAGGAAGCTTTCTTTCGTTGCGTGGATATTCGATGTGGCGAAATTTCAGTGGCTGTTTTCCGGTGAGTTTATAGAATAATTTTACTGCGGAAATTCGATGCTTTCTGCCGTTGATGGATTTTGCTTCCAGAAGCCAAGCCTTAATCTGTTTTTCTGATATTTCGGATGGTTTTGTGGCTACGGAATTAAAATGTTCCAGGAAACATCTTACCTGTGAACAGTAATTTTCGATGGTATTTTCCGAGTAATTTTTCAGTCTCAAATCTTCGGAATATCTTTGGACGTACTTTCCGATGTTCATAGTTTTTTTTCTTTATTGGTTGGGGTTTCGAGTGGTGGAATATATATAGTAGTTATGTGTAAGCGATAAGGTCGCTCGGTTGCATATAGAACTGAACTGAATCACGCAAACGTATAACTCGGATTGGTTGGTCATAATCCCAATGGAAGCCGAGAACTCTCATTTCTCCGTTGCCTTTCCAATTGGTTGTGCAGGAATCGCCTACACATAACACAGTATTGCCGACAATAGCGGCTTCTGTGTCATTTTTAATTGTTTTTGCTTCTATGAACTTTTGCATCTTATTGAAATTTTAGTTGTTAAATCCGCTACTGCGGCAATACTCGGAACGTTACCTGCAAGGCTACGTGACGTTTTCAAAATAAAGTTTATTACTTGGATTGTCAGGGTTCAAGTTGTTCAATGCCAACCGACCAAAAGAACCTTTATCAACCGCCTTTTCAATCAAGGCTACTGATAATTGTTCGTGAGTAAATCCGTTCTGTTTTGCGAATGAAAAAGCTACCTGTATTAAGTCCACAAATTCCATTATGTCTTTATGGTCGCTTGCTTGTATCTCTGCTAATTCCTCACGAACTTTAATAGCATAAAGTCGGTTCAATTCGTCTTGGTCGGTAATAGTTTCCCATTCGCCTTCTTTCAGTTTTTTAGTAATAAACTTTCTGATTAATTTTTTTGGTTTCATTTTCGTTATTTATAAAGTTCCTGCTGATAAACCGCCCAGCAGGTAACAGCGGTTTGGCAAAAGCTGCCATTTGAATTACGTGCGAAATTTGAGCATCCGTTAGGCAGCCTTCGCCAAGCCGCAAAACGTTATATGAGATGCTATCCGACACGCTCCAAAAGATTTTTCAATTCTTCTTTATAAAGAATTTCGTTTTCATAAATATTTTCGTGTGAAATAGTTCCTTGTGCCCACATTTCTTTGCATATTTTCAACCCAAGTAAAATTCCTTCAATTCTGTTTTTTTCTACTTCAAATTCAATATCTTTAGGTAGTTCCTGTAAATCGGAAATTCTATCTGCAAATTCCGAATGCTCTTCGTTGTCTGGGTGTGCCGATAAACACAATTCAATTGACCGTAATTTTTGTTTTATTGTTTCCATATTTTTTAAATTTTATAGTTAATAATAAGCACCTCATATAACATAAGATTGGCAAGATTGGGGTTGAATGGCTTCGATTGATGATTTCGTCTCCGAAATCCCCAACCTCGCCAATCTTCCGACCGTTAGCGGGTGTATGTCATGGCTTCTTTTTTATAGCTTCTGGAAGTGGATAGCCTTTGATGCGGGCAATGTTTTGGTTAAATGTGGCCCATACGTCACGGTCTTTGAACTTGAAGTGACCCGTGCCTTTTTTGAAACCTTTCACGGTGAAAAATCCGAAGTCAAACCACTGGCCGTAGTCGGGGCGTGGACGATGCTCGTATTCACTTTCCGGATAGGCTTTCAACATTCTTTCCTGTGATTCGTAGCCGTGCCGCAGGTCGTAGCCTGCTATATTCCAGTAATCGCGTTCTTCTTGTTTTGCCATCACCGGCTGGCCATCTTTGTAAACCACAACATCAAACCGAAGAATATCTATCAGTTTCGCTTGCTGATCGTAGTTTGTTCCAGTAATGTAGCACAGCGCCTTAACGAAATCGTCAAGGATTTCATAGTTATTATTCCCATAGGAAATCTTTGGTCCGTAGCCGCTACTGTACGGATCGCCGAAAAGGCTTGGTAAAATGAATTTTTCATTTACCAGATAATGGCTGTTAGTTTTCCATCCTTCCACAGAATACCGGTTATCATGGTAATAACTTGTTAGTCGATCAAACACTTCTAAAAGCGCCTTATCCATTCTCTGTGAGTTGGTGCCGGCCACTATGTTCAGCATCTGGTAGATGTTGCGCATAGTGAAGGGAACATTTGTCTGCTTTTCTACAAATCGGTTTATATCATCCCGCAGACCTTTTGTAGCGTACTTTTCCATCTTCATTTTGTTAAAAATGTGCTTCCATGCTGATTTCTGAAGGTCCTTTTTGTAGTCATCGCGGGTTACGGCTGCCTTTTCGCTGGTCATTGAAAGGGCAATATTTGACGAAAAGAAAGATCCGGTCAATTGATTCATGCGCTGGGCCGCTGCAAGTTGCTCGTCAAAAATCTTCACAGCTCCTACATACCTGTTCACTACATCGCGCACAAAATTGTACTGCTGCAAACCATTGAATTGCTCCTCTTCTTCCTCTTCCATAAAAAAGCCTTCAAACTCCGTATCACTTTGGGTTTTTGGTTTGAAAAGTTTTACAAGGCCGATATCAATACCGGTTTTTCTTTCAGCATCCGAAAAAACATCGCCTAAATTCTCCCTCTGTCCGTAGGATTCTATCAAACGACCTAATTTCTGTCTGGCTGAATATCTGGTATTGTTGATTGTTTCATAATTGCAAAGGCTTATAATCGTGCATCCCTCCGGTGCAATGTCCCAAGCGTGCAAAATGTGGCGTTCGTCTGCTGAAAATGGCGGGTTCATTATTACGTAATCAATGTGGCTTACTTGGTCGCTGGTCACCTTCAGAAAGTCATCACCAATCAATTTGCAAGGCTTATTTTTCAGCACCTCCTGAAGCTCTGGGACAACCTCACAAGCCAGTACAGTTGCACCAGATCCGGCGCAGAAATCTACAATGTCACCCATTCCGGCACTTGGCTCAAGTACGGTCTTTCCGTTTAGGTCCAGGTCCCACGTCATCTGCGCAATTACGCTTTCCGGGGTTGGGTATAAATCTGGGTTGTTGAATATTCTCATTGGTTAGTTTTTACGCAGAACCAACGCTAGTGTGATAAGACACACGGCTATGATTCCGACTATTGTTAAAAAGAAATAGATCATGCTTTTGTAATGTTCACTACAAATGTATAAATAAATCTATTATAATAAGTAATAATTGTTTAAAAAGTTTCATAACTTTCATCCTACATCTATTATTATAAGTTTTATAACCATTATTTTTGAGCTTTAAAGAACCTTAAATCTTAAAATTCTATGACTTTAGAACAAATGATCGCATTACTGATGGGTAGATTCTCAGGCGTGCGTAAAGATGGATTGGCGCAACTGGCAAAATCTCTTTTGCTGAATGCTACAACCGAAGAAGAAGCACAGGCACTTGTGGAAAAACTTTCCGAACAGCAGGTAACTGATTTTGTGAAAGATTGGCGCAAAGAAGTGGACGCAGAAGTAAACAAAGGCATTGATACTTATAAAAAAAAGAATCCTGCCCCAAAGAAGGAAGAAGATAGCAAAGGAAGTGAAGAGCCTCCAGCACCAGAAACACCCGCTGATATTGCAACAATCGTAAAGGAAGCCATAGCAGCGCAATTGAAACCATTACAGGAAGAGCTTTCGAGCTATAAAGCTGCTGACGTTTCAAAACAGCGCAGAACAACTCTGGAAGAGAAACTGAAAGACGCTCCTGAGAAATTCAAAAGTAAAATCCTGAAGGATTACGACAGAATGAGTTTTGACAGTGACGATATTTTCAACGAATACCTTACGGAGACTGAGACAGATTTAACTGAGTTCAACCAAGAACTAGCCAACCAAGGATTGGGAAGATTTCCAAGACCGGGCCAAGGAGGGAGCGGCAAGCCGAGCGAAGTGCCGGCAGAAGTAGCTGCCTTCATCAAATCCAAAGAACCGGAAAGCGGAAGCAACCTAGGAGGCAAGGAAGTGTAAGTAATCAATTTTAACAAAAAACATTTGAAACTATGAGTTTTCATATTGAAAGACTACCGGAAGAGGGCGCAAACCGTTCCGGGATCTATCACAGAGTAGCAGACAGGCCTAACGGTGTGACTGTGAAAACAAGCGACCTGCCCGCAGGAGCGACCGTGCTTCCAGAAGGTACGTTGCTAACTGAAGGCACGGGCGGACTTTACAACGCTATTGCAGTTGTGAAGGTTGTAGAAACAGCCGGAGCATCCGCTACGGAGTACGCTATTGCGAAAGGATCCTTCGTGAAGGTTGGAACCTCTCTGATTAAAAACGGATCGACCAACGTAGCTGTAACGGCAGTGGATACCAGTGATGCGAACAAAGACGTGATTACAGTAGATGCGACATTAGGCGCAAAGGCTGTTGGTGACATCGTAACCGAAAAGGTTGCCGGAACACCTGTTGGAATTACCGGCGAAGACGTGGCCATTAAGAAAGGCCAGAACTGCTTTGCCAGCTTGTGGATCATCGCGGTGGTGAATAAGGCTATTATTCCGGAACCAGCTGTGAAACCTCCTTTAGTACAGTATGTATAATCGATTAAAAAGTAATTAGAAAATGGCAATTAATCAAACTTTATTGCAGGGAGTAACAGAAGTAGGAATGCAAGGCATCATCAACACGTATGATTTCAAGCCTTTTTATTTCCCCACTCTATTCCCGCTGAAAAAAAACAACTCTCTATCCTGGAAAGCGTTGGAAACAACCACAGGACTGAAGGTGGCTGCTGATGTTGTGTCTAGAAATGCAACAATTGACAGAAAGAAGAGACCCGCATTCGGAAGGATTTCCGGAGAGATTCCAAAACTGGCAATTTCCAGAGAAATGAACGAAAGCGAACTGTATGAATATCAGATTGCTGTAGCTATGGCTCAGGGCAACGCCGATTTGCAGGCTTTAGTGGAAATCTGGGCAAACGATATGGATTTCTGCTGGACAGGTGTATCTGCTAAAATCGAAGCATTGGCTTTGGAATCTATTTCCAGAGGAAAAGTTTCTTTGACCCAGACCAACAACCAGAATGTTGTAGCGGAATTCGATGTGGACTACCAAATCGAAGCTGACAGAAAAACAGGCGTAACAACCAAGTGGGCAACCGCTGCAAGTGCAAAACCTGTAGCTGACCTTCTGGACAGGATCAAGTTTGGGAAGAGCAAGGGGTTAAACCCAAAATTTGCCTTCATGAACCAGAATACGTTTGCTAAGATGGCAGAAACAGAGGATGTAATTAAGCGTTCTGCTTCTTTTGCTTCTGTAGCACTTGGTATCTCGCAAACGCCTGACTTGGCACTCGTAAACCAAATGCTGGCAAGACAGGCACGAGGAAACGGCATTCAGATCGTGGTTATCGATCAGGATATTACCTACGAGATTAACGGAACCAGACAGACGAAGAATCCATTTGTGGATGATTCCGTAGTTCTGACAGAGAGTAAGGTTTTCGGCAACACCCAATGGATGACGCCGATTGACATGACCATTACGGGATCCGCTGCGATGAAAGTAATGAACGGACCTATCTGTCTGAAGAAATTCTCTACAGAAGAGCCAGTTGTGGAAATCACACAAGGAATTGCGAACGCATTCCCAGCGTGGGCTTCCAGTAACAGAGCATTACTGATGGATGTGGAACACACAACTTTCCAGTTGTAGTATAAAACCATCTGAAAATGACCGTAAAAGAGTACCTATCCGCTACCCTATCAAAGTTTCAGATTTCTGAAACAGAAATTGAGCTGCTGATGCTGAATCAAAATTTGAAAGAGGGGCCGATTAATATCACAGAGGTGAAAACCGCAATATATAATGAGTTCTCTTCCCTAATTCCTTTGATGGACATTTCGGAAGGCACGATGAGTATAAAGTGGAATTTACCCGCGTTGCGGACATGGTACTCCTTACTGGCTAAAGAACTTGGGAAAGAAGATGTTTTGGCCACCCTAATAGCTAAAGATGATGAAGTAACCGATCGCAGTTATCTTTTTTAAAATGCAATATCCTTACTACTTATACACGCAGGCATCACGGGCGGATGCAGAAGCCACACAGAATGATGAGGGTGATTTTGTGGAAGCTTCTCCGCCTGTCTGGGTGTTTATAGGAAAATGCAGAGATGAAGTAAACTCGAAAGGAGAAACGATTACCCAAGTGAACGGCGAAAACGTACAAATACAAGCTATTATCTATGCTCCAAAGGACACGAAAATTTTACCACATGGCAGTAAAGTCGTGGTATCAAAAGAAAAAATGTGCCCGAAAATGATGAAGGATCCTGAATGGGTGAAAACACAAATTATAAAAGGCCTGATTCGCATAAATGATTCCGTAAAAGGTCACAGCCAAACGCGGCTAAACATGAGAATATGGGTGTAAATGGCAAATTGGTTTCGCAGGATGTGGAAACTATCCTTTATAAAATTTTGAACGTACCGGAGCTTAAAAACTCCATTACCGGACAGGTTTATAAAGATGGGTTCCGGCCAACCAACAGCGGGAAAGAAGATGTAAGCATCAGTACGCTGGCATTATCCCAAGAGCAGCCACAAATTGCAGTTTGCAACGTCAATATTCATGTTCCCGATCTTCAGCAGACGATGAATCACGGTATAGATTACGTTCCGAATAGCGTAAAGCTCAGAAATCTAGCCGAAAAGGCGATGCAAGTGATTAATGAAGCATTATTGAATCCTTTATACAAAGATCTTTCAGTGCGACTAGATTACCAGCGCACTTTCCGGAACCAGGACACAGAAGCCAGAGAGCATTTTCAGAATTTAAGAATAGAATTAATAATTCCAAACAACTAACAAAATTATGGCAACATTATTCACCTACGGACTTTCAGAAATCCAATTTAATGGGACTAAGGTCGGTATGACGTATAAAGACACCGCAAGACTTACGCAAGAAGATCCGGAGATCACAGAACACTACGAGGAGGGGAAAGCCAATCCCGCAGTGACTACCGAAACGAAGCGTATTCCTAAGCTGGAATTTGCGATCATGAATCCTGACGCACAGTTTCTACAAACCCACATGGGTGGAACTTACGATTCACCAACTAAAACATGGTCTTTTGATGGCAGCGAAACCGTGGCTACAGGAACATGGACTGTACTTCCGAAAAAAGGATTTGAGCACATCAAGATCAACAAAGGGCAGGCAAATGCTAAGATTGATTTTGACATTTCTGACAAAGGCTTGCTGCTTGTTCGGTTTGTGGTTACTCCTCTACAGCCTGATGATGCAGAGGATAAACCAATCGAAATTAAGGAGAAAATTGTTTAATAACAACAACCCTGTATTAATCGGGGTTGTTTTTTAATCCTTTTCAGATGACTGAAATAGAATTGCAAAAAAGAGAAATTGCAAAGCTGATCAATCAGGGGTTTACCTTTGAGATAGTCAGTCTTGTAAAGAAAAGAAAGCCGGGATTATTGGGCTTCTTTCAGAAGAAAATAACTGAAAAAGTTACTTCAAAATTCATCATTCGGGAGCTTACCCTTATAAAACTGGACCGCATTGCACTTGCCAGTTTGGATATAGACGTAAACGCTTACAGCAATGAAAGCGCAGATGTTTACTACAAGAAAAACAGCAGAATGCACTTCAGGAAAATGGCCAGCATTCTAGCCATTGCAGTAGCGGAAACACCCGACGAGGAAAAAGAATTATCAAATCTCTTTTTTGAATCGCTGAGACCAAGCGAAATCTTGCAACTAATGAACACTATTGACGTTGCCAGCAATCTACAGGATTTTATAAGCTCTACGCTGTTGGTAACCGCCACGGCAGCACAAACAGCAAAAGTGGAAAGCGTAGAGGACGAGTTACCGGACTACAATCCCCCTACGGAAGGCGAGGAATGATATGCCAGCATTTAGGCTGGACATGGGAATATCTACATACTGGAATTCCGTTTAACACTGTCCTAAAAATAATGAGAGATCTTCCGGAACATATTTATGACGAAGAAGATGATGATGAGGAAGGAGAAAAATACCCTGAGCCTAAAGAACAGAGCGCAGAGGGAATGATAAAAGTAATGCAACAGTACAACCTGATATAAAAATGGCTGAGATAATAGGTGGAGAATTGAAGTATGTAGCGACTATTGACACCAGTCAGCTGGATAAATCCCTGCTTACATCAGAAGGCAGGCTGAAAGGGTTTACTGAATTGGCAGAGCAAACAGGAACTTCACTGGACAATATATTTTCCAAGGCGAAAGCAAACCAAGGCGTTGATATTTTCGGCATTAGCAGGGAAAATATTAAAATACAGAAGCAGGCCATCGAAGATCTGAAAAAGCAGATTGACGAATTACAAGACAAGGCAAAAGGCACCGCCCCCGGCATGGCGCAGGCGGGCATTTTAAGCCAGATAGGTCCACTGAAAGCAGAATTGGCAGCTGAAGAAAGAGCATTGATCGAATTGCAGGCGGAACTTGGAAAGACCGAACAAAAGCAAATATCTCTCACCACAGCCCGCAATCAGGCACTTGATACCATGCGTAAATTAACGCTGGAGAACAAACAGGGAACAGACGAATATAAAGCAGCCGAGCAAGCTGTTATCGACTATAATAAAGCTATTGAGCAGACCAACGCACAAGCAAAAATGCTAACAGCAGGCGGTCTTTCCGGCATTATACAAAACATGAGCATTGCAACCGGACTGTTATCCACCGGCGTGGCCGTTGCCGGGTTGTTCAGTTCAGAAAATGAGAACCTGAACAGGATAATGCTTAAAACACAGGCGTTGCTTTCCGCAACAATTACCCTACAACAATTACAGCAATCCGTTACCACTAAAGGAATTTTTGGAATCACCTCCTTGACTGCTGCTAAGAACGCATGGGCAGCCGTGAACGCAAGAGTGGCCGTGTCACTGGGGATCACTACCGCAGCTGCACGGGTTTTATTGAGCGTGTTATCATTAGGATTAACCGTTGCCATTGGTGCAGTTATCTACGCATGGAGCAAGCTATCGGAAAAGCAGGCGGAGCAGGTGAAAATGAATAAGGCTGTTGCTGATTCGTTGGCTGGTTCCTTGGTTGCATACAAAACCCTTCAGGCGCAATGGAATGCGCTGGGTAACGACCTGAATGCGAAGAAAAAATTCATTACTGACAACAAAGATGAATTTCAGGATCTGGGTGTGAAAGTAGGCAACGTTTCTGAAGCTGAAAGATTCTTAGTGTCACAATCGGCGAATTTTGAAAAGGCAATGATGCTGAGAGCAGAAGCCGCGGCCATGGCTCAAATCGCTATGGAGAAATTTAAAGAATCTATCGTTGCGGATCGTGAAATAAAGGATTTCGATAAAAACTGGAGTGAATCAGGATTCTTTGGAAAAGTTGGATTATCTGCACAGGCTATATTCACGGGGTTGGATCACAAAAAAGGTGCAAATCTGAAAGCAGAAGCTGAGCAACTGATAAAAGAGCAGGCCGACCTGATGAAAAAAGCAGAAGATTTGGCCAAAAAAGCCGCAAATCCCTACACGGGGCCTGAGAAAAAACCCGACAAAAATAACCCATTAGCCGAAATATTTGACAGTGAAAGCATTCTGAAACTAAGGCAGCAAATATCCCTTATGGACGCCGCTTTGGATCGTATGGGTAAAAACGGGGAGGTGCGTCTCCGTGCTTTGGACAAATACGGAAAAGAATACGCTACCAAAGAAGTTACCACCCGAGAAAACGCAATTAAAATGCGTGAAGATCTGGCAGAACGTCTGGCAGAAGCTGAAAAAAGAATTATGATTCAGTCGTTCGATGAACAGTTGGAGCAGACCAGAAAGCACATGGCTCTACGTGATGAACTTGTGCAACAAGGATTTTCAAAAGACAATATAGATGCGCTGTTTCCGGAGGTAAAAGACAAATCCTTTATACAGTACCTGGAAGAAACCGAAAACGCACTGAGTAAGTTGATGGATTCCGGAAAAGGCAAGGAAGAAACAGCCGAAAACCTTCAAAAAATCCGTCAGGAAATTGAGAAATACAGAGGTCATGAATCTTACATAGAAGGCGTAAAGAAAAGCATTGACGAACTTAAAAATTCCTTTACCGGATCTGAGCTAATCTCTAATCTCAAAAGACAGCTTGCATTGACCGCTGGCGAAACCACAGAGCAGGAGGAAGCTGAAAGAAAGCGGATTTACGAAAAAGCTATTCAGGAGGAAGAGATCGCTATGAAGCAGCGGTATCAGAATATTTTGAAGGAGCAGCAAAGCTTTACAGAAAAAAGTATTGCGCTTCAAAAAGAGTACGAAGACACGATTGCGCTTGCAGGAACAGACGAAGAACGGGATAAAGTAAACAAATCTTTCTCTTCCCGATTTACCAGCTTGTTTTTTGATGAAATGCAAAACTCTGAACAATGGGCTCAAATCTTCATCGACATGAACGAGGTGGCCACACAGAAACTGGAAGAATTTCGGGAAATCCTTGTTTCACAATTGACACAAGCCAAAACCGCAGCCGACAGAATAGAAATCGGAAACTTCATAAAACAAATTGATGATGCACTGAGAAGCCGTAAATCCGGACAGGCAATAAAAGATTTTTTCAAAGCAATTTCCGACGGTGCGACCACTTCGGAAGAAAAGCTGAAAAAGCTGATGCTGGCAATAGACGAAACGCAAGGGTATTTATCTTCTGTTGCGGATATCGCCATTGGCGTAAAGGGAGTATTTGACGATCTGGGAATCAGTATGGATAACGCTTTCGGCGATGTTCTGAACGATATTGAGCAGACTATTGAAGGACTGGGGCAACTTACTGAAGGTATTCAGGATTTTGCAGTGGGTTATGCTACGGGAAACCCTGTACAGATGATCGCCGGAGGGATAAAAGCGATAGGAGGCGTCATAAAAACCGTTTCAGGATGGTTTAATGACGATGATAAGAAAGAAAGAAATATCGCACGGTACACTGAGGAATTGCGGGAACTGGAGCGGGTTTTTGAAAGCCTGAACCGGACGATAAGCAAATCGCTGGGTGAAGATTATTTTGACGTTTCCAAACAAGCAATAGACAACCTGAGACAGCAGCAGCAGAAGCTTAGGCAGATGATCGACGAAGAATCCGGCAAGAAAGGAGCTGATCAGGACAAAATTCAAGGCTATTACAACCAAATCGCAGCAATTGACAACGCTATTGATGGCATGATGCAGAGCATGGCGGATAAGATATTGGCCGGCATGGATGCGCAAAGCATAATGGACAAGCTTTCTGATGCGCTTGTTTCCGCTTTTGAAAATGATGAAGATGCGGCACTTGCCATGGGTAGAACCGTTGATCAGATGTTGAGGGATATGGTTATCAATGCGCTAAAAATGCAGATTCTCGCACCTGAAATCAAAAAGGTGGTGGATAAGATTATGAGCAGTCTTGGATTCGATTCTCAGGGGAACGGCTCATTTGACGGACTGACAGAGGAAGAGCGGGCAAAGATCAAGGATATGCTTGCCAACGCTTCTAATCAGTTTACAAGTGCTTTGCAAGAATATGAAGATCTTTTCGGAGCAGCAGCCGGAAATGCAGTCGGCATGAAAGGCGACATAAAAGGCATCACTGAAAAGACCGCCGGAGCACTGGAATCGCAGATCAACGCTATGCGCATACATCAGGTAGAGCAACTGAAAACAGCAAAGTTGAACCATGCAATATTTGTGGAATCGCTGAAAAATCTGGTGATGATAGAATACAACACCAGGCATCTGATCAAAATTCAGAAAGACATAGCGGAAATGAATGAAAAAATGAGTAAAAAACTGGCAGGAGTGCCTTAAAAATAAATGTTATGAGTATCGGTAAAGAAATAGCAACGGAGGCTAAAAAAAAGAAGATTTGTAAAGAATCCTTCAACGATCTGAACAAAGCAACAGACGTGAAAACACTGTGCGAGATGTATTTCAAAGGCGACGACTGGACGATGAAAAATGATTTTCCGGGACTTGCTCTGCTGGAAAAATACAAAGATGAATCCGGAGAATTTGGATTGCATACACATTTCAAAGGAACATTAAAAAATCAGGAGAACACCGCATTGCTTGGAAAGTCGGACGCACAGTTGGAATATGATAATTTCTTTGTAGGAAAACTCATTGTTCGCCACACCAGTAAGGCTAAAATACGAGCAACAGGAAACGCTATTCTCTATATCAACCTACTGGACAACGCTCACGTGGATGTTGTAGCAGACGAAAAAGCAAGAGTATTTATAAACCAGTACGGAAGTACTTCAGGATTCAGGATCACCGGAGCAGTGGACGTGAAAGAAAAGACATGGAAATAATATATTCAATCAACGGGATAAACTTTAAAAACTACGGAGTGTACGTATCACTTTCGGAAGGCATTTTCAATGCCCTTAAACGGAAGAAGATCAACACGTTTGAATGGGCGGAGTACCACGGTATTTCCGCAGACCTTTCCAATCCACGTTTTGAAGCCCGTGAAATTGAATTGTATTGCTTTGTGACCGGCGACAACGCACAGGATATGTTTGATAATTTCAGGAATCTGATTATTGCACAATTCCAGAAAGCTGGTACGCAGAGACTGATGATCAAACCAGGCACTGCCAAACCGCTTGTTTATGAAGTATATCTGGAAGATGACATAAAACTTTCAAAGCTCTTCAGGGACGGAACAATGACTGGACTGTTCAGGATAAAACTCATTGAACCCAATCCGATTAAGAAGGTGTATTTGTTCAAAAATACATTTCTGAATCTGTCTTATAAATCCAACTCTGAAACAGAAATATTTTTCGGTGACGGAACTAAAGTGACCGTTCCGGGTAACGCATCAATCACCGACAAAGAATTGCCGGGCGGTGATAAGTACATCATCATTGCCGGAAACATCGATCAAGTAACCAACATCGTAACCAACGCAACATTAGTATGGGACAAATTATAAAAAGGAATAATTTGCCTCATATCAACTTGGTAGAACGGGGCAAGAGAACGATACAGAACGCCACACTGTCACAGGGATTATTAACCGACGATACGGTGCGTTATTCCGTGCTTTCCAATTCCGTTCTGGACATTAAAATAAACGATACCATTGACGTTTTCGGAAGCGTTTACCGTATTAATTCTTTGCCTTCTGTTACCAAAACTCAAAATAATCTATATCAGTACGAAATAACCGGACAAGGTTTAATGTTCGATTTACTCAGGTGTAAATTCTTCAATGCTGATGCAGTAGGCTTCAAAACAGATACAGAATTTCCGCTCATTGGTGATCTGGAACTATTCCTGAATGTGATCATCAACAATATGGTTCGTCTGGATGCTGACTGGGAGCTTGGGAATATACCCACAGGCACCGAAACGAAAACGCTCACTTTTGCGCAAGACACCTGTTTATCAGCATTACAAAAAATTTGTAATGATTACAAAACCGATTTCTGGGTAAAATTCGACAACGGAAAGTTTAAGATTTACACCGGAAATTACGGCAGCACCATACCTGTAACTTTCGAGTACGGAAAAGGGAAGGGACTTTATTCTTTGGCCAGAACAAACGTGAATGACAATGAAGTCGTGACACGGATGTACGTTTCAGGTGGTAGTCAGAACTTACCGGCCGGTTATAGAGATTGGAGCAGAACCTTGAAACTTCCGGCAGTGGATTATCTGGAAGATCCTGTTTTAATAGCTTCAATGGGATTGATAGAAGGCAGCTTGGATTTTCCTGATATTTACCCAAAACGCACCGGTACGATTACGAAGGTTTCAGACACCTTCAAATTTGAGGATAACACGATGGATTTTGACCTTGCGGAAAAGAATCTTGATGGCACTTATAAATATTTAGTTCCCGGTACGAGTGCAAAGGTGCATTTCAACACTGGAAACCTTGCAGGCTATGAGTTTGAGATTAAGAAAAACGGCTATAAACACGCTGATAAGAGCTTTGAAATAATACCTTTCAAAAACGAACAAGGGCAAAAATTTCCTGATGAAAACCAAAGTGCATTTCAGTTTAACGAAGGTGATGAATATGTAATTCTGGACATCATTATGCCCGTTGTTTATGTGGAAAATGCCGAAAACGAGCTGATGACAAAGGCGGAAGAACAGTTTAACCTACACAAACAAGCAAAAGTAACGTATAATCTGGAATGTGATCCGAAATACATAGAATCTTTAGCCTATCAGTTTGAGATCGGCGATTATGTTCAGGTGAAAGATGCAGCACTGGGAATTGATAAGGTTTTGAGAATTAATTCTATTACGAAAACCTTTATACAGAACGGAGAATGGAAGCCTTTTAACTGGCAGATCGTTATCGCAGACGGCTACGAAATAGATTATTCTTCACAGGTCATTCTGGACATAAAAGACGTGAAAAACGTGATCAGCATTCTGAATTTAGGGCAAATTTCTTTCTCTAAAATCGGACTGAAAACCACAGAGGAACTGAAGAATCTAATCTTCGATACAGACGATTATTTCGACCCTGAGAACATCAAGCCCAATTCGATAGAAACCAACATGATTGCAGTTGGGGCGCAATCACAGCAAATATCTTTGTCATCTGTATTCCGGATTAACTACGAAGGAAATGAGAATCGTGTAAATGTATTGGCTGGTGTACTGTTCAGTCAAACAATGGACAAAACATGGAGCATTGGTGCTTTTAATACCATACTTCCGGATAATGAATATAGGTATGTATATGCCCGATGCCAGAAAGCTGGAACCACAGGAGAAATATATCTTACTCAGGACAAAATAAAGTTCGATGAGAGTAATCCTACTTATTATTATTTCCTTGTGGGAATATTACATTCTGTTGTGGAAGGTGTGCGGGTTTTGAGCATCACAATCGGAACGACAACCATCAACGGTGGATTGATCAGAACAGGTATTATCACCTCTCTTGACGGTCAAACCTCATTTAATTTGAATACTGGAGAAATTACGGGAAAAATAACTTTTTTACCGGGTTCAAATGCTTTTAATCAAATCCTGACATTGGGCAAAAACTTGCTTTCAGGATCGGACTTTCAAAAGGATGGTTTGGGGAGCTGGAATGTAAATACAGGAACTGTAACGCCAAATCCCGAAGGTATTTTGATAGAAGCGGATTCGTATGCAGATGGTATATATCAATATTTGCCTTTTATTGAAGCTGGGAAAACCTATACTATTTCAATATGGACGAAAGCTGTTTTTCAAGCAGGAACATTGTATGAATTTAATTTAGGCTTTAATACCGGAGAATATCAGACGATAAGCATTCCAATTGACAACACACAATTTATAAAGACTTCTGTCACAGTTACGGCTAACACGTCCGGTGATGCAGTAATTCTATATTCAAACGGAACCGATATAAACAGATTTATCCTCAAATATATGAAAATTGAGGAAGGACACATTGCAACCGACTGGACACCTACACCGGCTGAGGTGGATGCTCAAATCCTGAATGCTCAGAACACCGCTAATGCAGCGCAAAATCAAATAAATGATTTTTCCTCTGACAATATTCTGTCGCCGATGGAAAAGCAGATTCTAAAGCAGAATTATGATGCTATTCTTTCGGAATATCCGGTATTGATAGCACAGGCGGGGCAATACTCTGTTTCCACACTGAACTATACTACCAAGTATGATGATTTGGTGGCGTTTATAGAGAATGAAGGAATCTTTGATGACCTTACCGTGCAGTCAGCAGTTTCCGGCGTAACACTTAGAGATCGGTTTAAAGATTACTACACCGCAAAAGTGGCACTGGTGAAGGTGATTACAGATACAATAAAAGGAAACCTATACGATTTATCCGTAATTACCGACAATTTCACGTCTATTTCAGGCGGCCTGATTATGTCAAATGTTATTTCCGTAGGGCAAACACAAGCTGTTCAGAATGCCTTTATTTCCGGTGTTACTGACGATGGCGTAAATTCTATACGATTCGGAGCAGGAGCCGATTACGCAAACAAAGCGTCTGCACCTTTTAAAGTGCTTCACAACGGTAAATTAATTGCCCAAAACGCTGAAATTACAGGTAAAGTAACAGCCACAGAAGGCAGTTTTACAGGTGCTATTTATTCCGGACAGGGAATAATTGGCGGATGGACGATAACATCTTCTGAATTAACCAGCGTAGCGGGAAAAATCCGTTTTGGGACAGTGGATTTGTTAGGCAATTTGATAGATGGCGTTTTGATCAGTAATAATGCCGATCCGACACCTTTTTACAGGAACAATTTCAGAGTGATCAATAAATACGCAGGAAACCTTACAAATGTTGCTGCTGGCTTTTCTGCACAAGCATCTTCTGCTTATAACATAGGAGTACAAACATACGCAACAGGGGGAGCGCAATCACTAAACGTTGGCATCATGGCATCGGCGTACGGTGGGGCATCTAATCACAATGCACACCTGAAGGAGGGAACGCTATTTTTAGATGCTCTGAATGGTTTTTCTGGGATTAGAACTTACCGCAAGAATCAATTTGGCACATCCATTTTGGCGACTGGATTCACAGGCTCAATAACGCTATCCAGCACCGTCTTAACTTTTCAATTTGGAATTTTAGTAATGGTACAAAACATATAAAAGATGGCAATAATAAAGAGCGTAACAAGCGAAACGATTTCGGAAATGATAAGCGGACAGGAAGTTTTCTTTTCGTACAGTTTCTCAGCTGATGAATCTACACCTGAGATAGTAGATTTCAGTACGAATCTGGAAGGCGAGAGTTTCTCAGGAACTTTTCACGGCAGCGGAATAGGAACTATTTCTATGAACGGAATTACATCATCATCCGCTTTTGAAATTCTCGCAGATATACACACAAGAGCATTAACAATTTTAACCACACCAATAGAGAGATAACTATGAGCTGCACACACCTTACCACCTGCTACGAAGCCGGAACAACATACAAAGACAAACTTCTGGATTTCCCGGATGAAACAACCGGATTAACCGACTTTCGATATATCGTTAAAGCCGCTTTGGGCGAAACGATTCTTACCCTTACTGAGGGCAATGGAATTGTGAGAATACAAGACAATAAGCTGTGCATCCAATCTGCACAGTTGCAAGATTTGTCACTTGGGAGCTATTCCGCAACGGTTTTTTTTAAGATAAACGGGAACGACAGAAAGCTCTTCACGGAAGATTTGGAAATTACAGAAGATGGTTGCGACTGTGCGAATATTTACAATCTTTCTTTTTCGGTTGTTACCGTGGATATAACTGAGAATATCGTTAATATCTACCTAAACGCTGATGATCTGACACCCGAACAAATTGCAGTTTTCCAGCAGCCGGCTTTAGATGCAGCCGTAACCGCCAACGCAGCAGCACAGAACGCAGACCAAAAGGCGGCTTTAGCACAAGAGAAGGCGGATTTAGCAGATGCAGCGGCAACGGATGCGAGTACAGCAGCGGATAACGCTCAAAGCGCAGCCGATTTGGCAACGGAAGTAGCAACGCACCCGAACATTGTGATAGATGACTTTTGGTACGTGTGGAATCCTCAAACGGACACCTACGAAAACATGGGAATAAAGGCGAAAGGAGATAAGGGCGATCCGTTTACGATATTTAAAAGCTATCCGACGATTTTGGAAATGGAAGCGGATTTTGCAAACGTGCCGGATGGTTCTTTTGTGGCTATTTCCAGCAATGTTGATGATCCCGACAACGCTAAACTATATTTGCGTGGTACTTCTGCATTTACTTTCGTTACCGATATGTCAGGAACACAAGGGATAAAAGGTGATACGGGCTATACAGGTTGGTCACCCATAGAAGGTCTTGAAGAAGATGGAAGCCGTTTGGTGAGAAAGATTACCGGTTATGCAGGCGGAACGGGAACGCTTCCCAGTTCATTAAGTGCCAATATCGGCAAATATTACAAAGCCGATGGAACGCTTACGGCTACGAAAGCTGAGGGGGCGGATGTGAAGGCGGATATTACAAGTTATTTAGGTTTTAGAGTTCTGTCAAAGCAATTATTTAATAAAAACGACTTTAGAAATGATACATCTATTATCAGTAACGGTGCATTATCTACGCCGGTTATAGGAGCGCAAACAACAATGGATATTCCTATTCCTCGGGATTTAGAAGGCAATCTAATTTATACACACGTTTCTATCTCTGGACTTACTGCTGGATATAACAAGAGGATGCGTTTCCTAACATCTACGGGAGAAATAATCACACCTATTCCAACTCAATTTGCAGCATCAAGAACACAGGAAATACCAGTAAATGCGTATTCTTTTACGGTTGGTCTTAGAGCCGATAACGAGCCATCAGGAACCACACCAATTGAAACTGCCATGATTAATTTTGGCAGCGTTGCATTACCATATGAGGATTATAAACAGACGGTTGTTGAAATTAAAGACGAGAAAATAACAGCGACTGCTTTTATTAAAGATGGTCAAGTTGTAGATTCTGAAAATGTATTATTGAAAACGGGAGATTTAAAAGTTTATCTATCTGAAACTTTGGATAAATGGTATGTTAGGATTCCGTTTAGTGCCACACATGATTTAGTGCATAGTTGGGCTTTAGACCCTGTTAATTTAATCCCTGATTTTTACAGAATTTTAAAACTGGGTAAAACAGTAGAAGATGGCGAGACTGTTTTCTCGTCCAACCAACTTATTAAAGGTGCGGAAGATGATATTTCTCTAATAAGAATGGATAATAACTATCTCATTAGCGGTGGTCACGGAAGTACTGTAAGGACTGTTAATTTAGCACATGATAAAGATTCAGGCGACTTATTAAGCATTTGGAATGATAGCGGAAGAGAATGGCGATTAATAGAAATTCCTGACGCGAACACTTTAAAATTAATCCCTTTGCCTTATTCTACTCCAAATGGAATATGGGTAAATCCCAACTTAGTTTCTACTACTTTAACTCATGTTAGCGGTGCGGTAAATACAGGAAACATAAATGCATCCAGCTCTACTACGACTGGATTAGCCATCAGTACAATGGATGATAGGACTTATCAATTGATTTTAGATGATAAGGTAATTGTAACGGCCGGACTGTATATTGGTGACGAATTTAAAATAGTTGATAATCACACTATTGTAGATGTAAGAGATTTAACTCCTCAAATTCCTTTTAAAATGAATGAGGGAGGAAGATTATTTACTGAGAAAATAACATATAGTTATGACAGGTATAATAATTGCGCTGTTGATTATGTTATTGATTCTCATTCGGATGTATTTATTGAGCAACACGGTTTTACTCAATTTTCACGGGCAATAACATCATTAGAAAGTGCCGGACAAACCTTGTTATATATTCCCGATTCAGGCAGCATTTCAAACGGCACTACTACTTATAATTTAGCAACCACACCCACAAACATTTTCAATCCTTTGGGAGGTAGTTCGTTAATCTATACTCCTGCCAATATACCTAATCCTGACAAGCCTATTTTTAGAGTTATTGAAGTTGAGCAAACCACAACAGGTGTAAAAAAACAAGGTTTTGTTCATGGATATTCACTTGAACAAGGAATAACAGTTGATGCCAATAGGAAGTCATTAGCCGAACTATGGGAAATCAGAGGAAACTCGGCAAAGTCATATCCGAGCGGAATACGAAAATATAGCCTAACAACATCTTCATTATTACAGGCAAAGGTTTACCGTAGTATTTTCAATTCTGAACTCAATCCTGATTTTACAGCTGTGTACTTTTATAAAGAGGGTGAAAATTTCTTCGTGTTTATTGATGCTCACAAGAATTTGAGCAAAAAAGCAGTTAAGTTGCATCCTGATTTAATAGGTAAAAAATGTGAAGTTTTTAGAACTGGCGGAAATATGCAATTGCTTACAGATTATGTAAGTGATGCAGCTGAATTGTATGTAAACTGTACGGCTTATGGGTATTTAATTTTAAAGCTAAATTAAATGATCTTAGAATTCCTCAAATCAGACTACGCAGCGATCACATGAAGTAAAATCAGACTAAAGCACATGACTGAAAAAATAATCAACACTGGAACTGTCTTGTCCTTACTTGTTTTAAACGACAAAGTAAGGGCGAGAAATTCTGGATTAGCTGAAATAATGTACGACCCGATATTCTATATCATTCTAATTTCGGGCATCGTTATTTCGCTGACAATAGACAATAAAGATCCAGCAACAGCAACGGTAGAAAGACCCATGTCTTATTTCTTGTATTCTTTCTTTGCATCGGTTATCCTTTCCGCTTTGGTGGTAGGAGCAAAAATAGAATTGCAAATCGGCTGGCTTATGTTTTACGGACTTATTGCGGTGACCACTACACTTTCACCTGCAATTGTAAGGAGGCTGATAACATCGTTGCCTCTTATACTATCGGAAGGCATTGAAGCTTTCTTTGCATCATTTTTCAAAAGGTATAATCAAAAAAAAGGAGATCATGATAACAATTAATGATTTAACGCCCTACGATTTCCTTTTGCTATGTATGCATGTGATTTCAGCAATGCTTTACACGGCATTAGGAATCAAAATAATTCAGCTAAAAAAGTACTTAAAATGGAATAGACACATTTACCCACGAATGATGATAGCATCATTTGGATTGTCGATTGTGTTTCTTTCGGAGCTTGTGGATAGGCAGTACTACAATGTATATTTCCACTTATTCATGTGGCTATTTGCGTTTAACCAATTCTCAGAATTATTCAGATTAGCCGACAAATATCACAAAATTGAGGAATTAGAAAACAAATTAAACATGAACAAATTAATCACTCTTTTCATCGTCTTTTCGCTGTTTTATTCGTGCGGGAGCCGTAAAGTAGAAATAGAGAAAATGCAGAAGGAGCGCACGGAACTGATTACCGATTATGAAAGCCGGATTTCGGTCTTAAACCAAAAAATCACTTCACTTGAAAAAGTAGAAACCGAAAGCTCAACGCAATTAGAACAGAACAAAAAGCAAATTGAAAAGCTAAAGCAGGAACGGTCGGAACTCATTGATAAACTAAACGAAGAGCGCAGGGATGATATTGTGATAAAAGACCCCACGGGAAAGGTTGTTGTCACCGATAAAGAGGGCAACCGTTACGAAATAGAGGGCGGAAAAGGCACGGAGATAATGAAAACGTCTTTATCCGTTATTTCCCGACAACTTGAACAGCGAACAGAAAGCCTGCAAAAAGAGCAGGAAACCGTACAGAAACTGACTTTAATAGTTCAGGCTAAAGAAACGACTATAAAGAAAATGCAGTCCGAAATTGACGCTAAAAATAACATCATTTCGGCTAAGGAAAAGCAGCTAAAGGAAAAGGAACTGGAATATAAGAAAGAAACAGAGCGGAAGGCTTATCCGGTGTGGCTATGGCTGGGAATAGGCTTTGTTTCGTGCGCTGTACTTCAAATGCTTTGGAAACTCTACAAACCACGCCTGAAACTATGATAAAAGTACGCTACACAACGCCTACGGGCGCACTGTTTACAGTAGATGTTCCGAAGCCTGAGATTCCGCTGATGTATTGGCAAATGAAAGGATATGTAAGGCAGGAACTTGAAAAAAGAAATTTAGAATTTAAAAAGTTTAGTTATTAAAAATGACACAAGAATTGAAATTAATCGTAAAATTGGTCGCTTGTCAGTTCAATTTTGAACCGGCAGCACTGGCGGCATTTATAGAAGTAGAATCCGGAGGGAGAGGATTTGACAAAGATACGGGCAAAATCCTTCTGCAGTTTGAGCCGCACTGGTTTCGCAGACACGTTCCTTATGCACCATCAGGCGCATGGTCGGTAAATAAAGTAGATGTGCAGTCACGAGAATGGATCGCTTTCAATAATGCTTTTAAAATCAATCCGGAAGGCGCAATGAAATCCACTTCTATTGGTTTGGGGCAGATTATGGGTTTTCATTTCAAGAGATTAGGCTTTAAAACCGTTGGCGAAATGTGGGATCATGCTAAAAAATCTTTAGAGAATCAGGTTTGGCAAATTGCAAAATTCATCCAGACAGATTCCAAATTGCAGACGGCATTAAAAACCGGAGATTGGCACACCGTGGCATCTATTTACAACGGTTCTGGTTACAAAGAACTTGCTAAAAAATACGGACGTGAACCGTATAATATCAGCATGGCAAAAGCGTACGGGAAATATAAGGCTGAATTTGTTTAATCCTAAAAAAATACCATATAATGAGAACAGACTACGATGGAATTTAACCCTAAAAAAATGAGATGTTTTTCTACCCGCACGAGTTGCGGGTTTTTTTTATTCAAGATAATTTTTACCTTTGATTTAAAGAAGGCGTCTCATGTGCCTTGTTTTTTAAAAGTTTTTATGGACCCGCAGCGAAAGTTGCGGGTTTTTTGTAAGTACTCAGTAATCTTAAATATTTGGCTTTGGAGGGTTTGGGGTTTGTGTTATGTTTTCAATTTCTCGTAATATTAGCTCACCTCTGGATGTTAATCTTCGCGCAAATGATCTATCATTTTCATTCGCCATTTCGGCAAGTTTTTCAACGGTTCGCTGGTTTTCTCTAATGTACTGTACAAACAGGTCCAACAATTTTTTTTGATTTTCCATATTATATAATTTTTATTTACAGAAACATATCTGCATGTCTCTAATATAGTTTTTTTTTATTAAATAAGCAACGATTTTTCAAAATAACATTAGTTTATTTTCATCTTATTGTAGCTTTATTAAAAATCACAAATGGATTTTGAAAGCTTTTTTTTCTGCCTTCTCTAACCCCTCCAGATGTTTCCCTTTTTTTCCTACATTTACTGAAACTAAAAATTATACTATGGCACTAATTACATGTAAAGAATGTGGAAATCAAGTAAGCGAAAACGCGAATGTTTGTCCTAACTGCGGATATAATCCAAAATCACAGGCGCAAAAACAAAACCGCAAAGGATGCAAAAAGGCATTTTTAATTATTCTATTTGTTTTTCTGGGATTTGTTTTAATCGGCGTACTCGTTGACAGTTTCAGTGATGACAAACAAAAAGTAAATTCCGTTCATGATCCTGTAATAATTACGGATTCAAGCACCGTTAATCTGGTTTCAATTCCCGGATTGGATTCTGTTAAAATGAAAGAATTAAGCCCTCTTTTCAAAATAACAAAAGACGAATTTGAAGGACACAGCTGGGTGCAGCCAAAGGCAAAACCGCAATACCGCAACCGAAACGCCGCCTATGCATACTTTGCGAAAGACGAAACCGGAGTAAGTAATTTCCGTTTTGTAATCCAATACGCTGCTGAAGATTGGCTGTTCATAAATTCCGTAAAATTCAATATCGATGGACAGACTTATGACTATTACACATCGGATTGGGAAAGGGATCATCATAGCGAAATTTGGGAATGGAGCGACAAACAGGTTTCTGCGGCCGATCTCCCATTAATCGAAGCGATTGCCAATGGAAAAAGTGTGAAATACAGGCTGAACGGAAGACAGTATTATAAAGATAAGGTTCTGTCCGAAAACTACAAAAAAAGTATCAAAAATACTTTGGCATACTACCGTGCAATGGGTGGTAAGTTCTATTAGAAAAAAACATAATAATATGGACGAAAATAACTTTGAATGAAGCAGTCAACAACTTGTATTGGGCATGTCGGGTTTGCTAAATTATTAGCCACCTTGCTTATATTAATCCATTATAAGCAAAACGGCTTATTGATGGTCAAAAACTATTTTCGGGGGTACTTTCGGGGACATAAATGAAAAACCACCCTGTTTATAGGGTGGTTTGTAGGCCCATGAGGAATCGAACCTCAACCTAAAGAACCGGAATCTTTAATTCTATCCATTAAACTATGGGCCCGTCTTGCGGTGGCAAAAATAGGGAATTAAAATAAATTTCCACCTCTAATGTGAGATGGAAATTATTTTTTTGTTATTCGCTGATGGTTACTCTGGTTCCCATCGTGTGTGCATTCATTTGCGGTGCGTAGTAATTCTGCAACGTTGTGATTCCGTTGCTGAAGGTTCCAGAAGCGTTGCAGATGTAATCGTATTCGAAAACGTATCTTCCTTTCGGCATGTATTCGATATAAAAATTGGTGGAAGCATCCTTGGTGGACTGATAATACCCCAAACCGTTATTCCACTGGTATCCGGACATCACGTTCAGTGGTTCAAAACCTGCGGCGCGCATGTCTTTCAGATGAATGAATTCCATATTTCTGTCGGTGTTTAAAATCATTCTCACCGTCACTTTATCGCCCACTTTCAAAGGTGAATTTGGTGTTATTTTGATTAATTCCTCACCATTTTCTGTTTTTACTTTTTTGTACAATTCTTTGGTGATGGAAATGTAAGATTCGGAAGATTTTATTTTATCCAGATCTTCATAATACTGCCAGAATACACCACCCTGAACTATTCCCGGCCCGGGTTTGGTAACCGTAACCGTGGCTAAAGAAGGATCAATTCTATTTTCCTTTATACTTTTCTTCACATATCCCGTTGCCTGAGCATCCGCACTCGCTAATGGCTTTCCACCCCAAACAATGGTGGTTTTATCCGATTCCGCCGTAGTCCAGGATTTCCCGGAATTGAGAATCGTAAAAATCACTTCTGCCGTGCTGCGCGAACTTCCCCAAGAGTTGACTTCCTTTTGGGTAATGAGCCATATTTTTATTTCTTCAATAAAATTCTCATCATTGGGCCGGAGTTTTTGAAACGTTTCCAGTGCACCCGCATGATTGACAGTTTTGGAAGCATACCAACCCCAATCGTTCAGGTTTTGTTTCCAATAAACACCTTGCGTTTCAGTTTGCGTAGAAGTTTCCTTCAAATACGTCAGTAATTTATTGGAAAGGTTCGTGAGTTGATAATCTTGGAATAATTTAGCTGCACGATGAAGACCGAAGAAAGTGA
>JAEWPC010000083.1 GCA_023460795.1 Bacillota bacterium
TGAACTGCACCCCAATTGTTAGACACGATCTAACATTGGAGGTGCAGTTTTTTATGGCCAGGTTTACAGCGCAGGAAAAAATACAAGCTGTAAAAAAATATCTTGAAGGTAAGGAAGGACAGAAATCCGTAGCTAAAAGTGTAGGGGTAACAAAGTCTGTACTTCAAGCGTGGATAAGACAGTACCAGCATCATGGAGAAGCGGCCTTTGAAAAAAGCTATACAGCCTATTCAGCGGAATATAAACTAGGGGTACTCAACTACATAAACGAGTACGGGACGTCTATCCGCGAAGCAGCTGCGATCTTCAATATTCCAACCCATTCTATCGTGCTTAGTTGGAAAAATGAATTTGAGACAGAAGGTGTAGGCGCCCTCATACCCAAGAAAAAGGGGCATCTATCGATGACAGATAAAAAGAAGCCGACTCCAGCCGAAGGCTCTGTAGAAGCATTACAAGCAGAAGTAGAACGTCTGCGAATGGAGAACGCATACTTAAAAAAGTTGAATGCCTTAGTTCAAAGCAAGGAAAAGTTACAAAGCAAGTCAAAGCGCAAGTAGTATTTGAACTAAGGCTAGAATTTCCCGTTACTTCATTGCTTGAACTCGCTCAGATCCCACGTAGCACGTATTATTACTGGGTCAGTAGACTTAATGGACCAGACAAAGATACCGCCCTTAAAGACCGAATAAAAGCTATATATCATGAACACGAAGGGCGTTATGGTTATCGCCGTATCACGGATCAGTTGCATGATGAAGAGCAGCGAGTGAACCGTAAAAAGGTACAGCGTATAATGCGTGAACTTGGGTTAAAGTGCATCGTCCGAATGAAAAAATATCGATCATATAAGGGAACTGTCGGTAAAGTCGCGCCTAATATTCTAGACCGAGAGTTCCATGCCTCAAAGCCGAATCAAAAATGGGTAACAGATATTACCGAGTTTAAATTGTTTGGAGAGAAGCTGTACTTATCCCCGATGCTGGATTTATTCAACGGAGAAGTTATCACGTACACCATTGAATCGCGACCAGTCTATTCTTTAGTGTCTGGGATGTTAGATAATGCGTTCGAGCGTTTGAGTGACAAGGATAACCTTCTTATTCATTCTGATCAGGGCTGGCACTACCAAATGCCTCAGTATCAGCAAGCACTAAAGGAACGCGGAATTACGCAGAGTATGTCTCGTAAAGGAAATTGCTACGACAATGCTGTTATTGAAAGCTTCTTTGGCACACTTAAATCCGAATTTTTATATATAAAGGAGTTTGAAAGCATCGATCATTTCAAAGTGGAGCTAGCTAAGTACATCCATTACTACAATCACAAGCGAATCAAATCAAAATTAAAAGGCATGAGCCCGGTAAAGTACCGAACTCACGCCTTAATGGTTGCTTAATTACATAGTGTCTAACTTTATGGGGTCACTTCATTTCGTCGGGGTGGTTTTTTTCTATGACGGTTTGTACGCGAAGGGAAAGCCTTACACGAAGGCCAGGACTCCCCTATGCCCGGGTTTCCTGGCCTTTCGCCTACAAATCAAGACCTATCATCGATTTCGCCAGCACGGGCGTGTCCGTAATCAGGCCGTCGATATCGAACTTCAGCATCTCCTTCACATTATGCCGCCCATTCACCGTCCATACCCATACTTCACGTCCGGCGTCGTGCGCCCGATCCACAAGTTGCTTCGTTACCATCACTTGCTCGACGGTATAAAAATCCACGTCCAGCTTCGACAAATCGCCGAAAGCGAAATACATGATTTGACCGATCTTAATGTCGGGAGCTAGCTCCCGGATTTGCTTCAGCATATTGCTGTCGAACGACTGGAAAAAGACGTCCTCTTCCATTTCATAGTCATGGATCAGCCGGATAGCTTCCCGCACGAGCGGCTCGCTCGGTCCATGCGGCTTCAAATCGAGCAGAAGCTTCGTTCGTCCTTTCGCCTCGGCCAGCGCTTCCTCGAGCGTGGCGATGGGGATCGGTTCGCCTTCTGCGTCTTGTCCGATCGAGAGCTTGCTCACTTGTTCATACGTAAGGTCGGATACCCGGCTGTTCAGGCCGGCCATCCGTTGTAGCGTGGCATCGTGGTTGAGTACCGCAACGCCGTCTTTCGTCAACTGAACGTCGATCTCGACGGACTGAATCCCTTTGTCGATCGCGCCTAGAATGGACGGCAGCGAGTTTTCCGGCGCGTTCTCCAGGTCGCCCCGATGCGCAGAGATGAGTACGCTCCACTTGGCGTATACGATATGTCCGCTCGCCTTCCAACCGACGAACAACGCCAAGCCAGCATAGAGGACCGCGAGCACGGCGAATATCGTCCGTTTGCGCGCGACCCGCCTCACTGAGGCAGCCAGCTTGTCCTCCCAACGGCCCAGCAAACTGCGGGATACCTTCAGGCGATCCCTCGTTGGCTGTCCCCTATCCCGTTTGAACAAATAGAACAAACGCGTCAGTACGACAATATTAAACGGCATGATCGTCAGCGTCAGGAGATAGGTCAGCATCGTGGACAACGTCAAGGAATAGTGCTCGGTGAACGCCTTCAACACATCGCGATTGAGCCAGTAAGGCAAGAACGACAGCGACGAGAGCGCCGCGAAGCCAATACCGATGACGATCGCGTTAATGAGGAGCAACGATAAGAGCACCTTCGAACGCCGGCCTCGCGTCAACTCGAGACTGCACCGAATCGCGGCTCCGATCGATTTGCCTTCCAGAACGATGTAATGCAGAACGAATATCCACCGCAGCACCAAGTAGATTGCCCCAGCCACTAGAATTCCGTAGACAATGGTCATGACGAGCGATGGATGCAGGAAGCTGCGATCCATAAAGGTCGACACGTTGAACAGCTCGTAGAACGATTGCGACAGAGGCGAATCGACGAACGGAATCAACACGAGCAACATGACTAGCAGTTGCACCGCGCCGAACCCGAACAGCCGGGGCGTCTGGCGAAGCGCGGTCAACAGCGCGTCGGCAATCGTTACTTTTTGCCCGAAATAGCGTTGCTGCACGAGAATGACGAGCACGCACAGCTCGATGAAGACGGCGAAGGACGCGACCAGACCGATCGCGGTAAGACCAAGCATGCCTTTCCAGTTCAGGCCGAGTTGCATGATATCATCGTTCAAGAGCGATCCGGAACCGATGACCGTCAGAATTCGGTTAAAGATGAGCGTGATAATCGGAATGATGACAATGCTGGTCAGCACCATGAACATATATTCAAAGAGCAGCAATTGCGAGTATGCGGCGCGAAAATCGCGGATGCTTCGGCTTAGCAGCTTGAACATGGGGTCTATCCTTTCTTAGGGGCAGCCACGGCAATAAACTGCCGTGTTACTAAAAATACAACAATTCTCGCGATATAACCAGCCGCGAATTCGCTTAAAGCGGAATTCCCGGACATGAAGCAATGCCTCGCCATAATCGGCAATATAGTTCGCTCAGCGCACGTTCACGCCTCCCGAAGCCGAATAACGACTATAATAAGGAAAGGCTCTCCGCACGTCATCGCCAGGATGACTCACGGAGAGCCTTTTTACAAGGAATCGCTTAACGCTTAACGATATCGGCTACCGCTTTGTCGAGCTTGGAGAGCAGCTCTTCGCCGTTCGTCTGCTTGCCGAGGTATTCTTGCATTGCTACGCCCCATTGCTGCGTAATGCCGTCCGGGAACCGGTCCCAATGCCAGCCTTTCACTTGCGCCGGGTTCGCTTGGGCGAATACGGAGAAGTCGCCTGCGATCGCGCCAACCGCGTCCGGATTCGGAGCGATCGAGTTCAAAGCCGGCACGAATTTGAAGTCGGTTGTAATGAACTTCTTGCCCGTCTCCGAAGTGACCATCCAGTTCAGGAAAGCTTTCGCTTCTTCCGGATGCGCGGACTTGTTGTTGACGATCCAGTTGTTCGGAACGCCCGTGAACACTTGAGGTACGTCCAAGAGAGGTACAGGCATCATGCCGAGGTTCAGATCCGGGCTGACTTCGTCAACCATGCCTTGGATCCAGTTGCCGTGCTGGATGATCGCGTACTTGCCGGCCGCGAACTCGGCGACTTGCGTATTGTAGTCGGTCGTCAGCGCTTTCTCCTGGCCGTTCGCGAACATGATGTCGACGAGTCGGACCCACTCTTTCATGATCGGATCGTCTTTGAACGTCTTCGTGCCCTTCTTGATCTCATCCGTGAACGCGGCGGGATCCGGTTGGTTCGCGATCGCCATGTTCAGCGTATGAATGCCCATCGACCACCATTCGCTCGTGAGGGCGAACGGAGTAATGCCGGCAGCTTTCAGCTTCTTCGCGACTTCTTCCAGCTCGTCGAGCGTCTTCGGAAGCTCGGTGATGCCTGCTTTGGCGAACAGGTCTTTATTGTACGTAAAGCCGTAAGCCTCGAGGTTCATCGGCATGCCGAGCAGCTTGCCGTCCCGCGTGATCTGCGCTTTGGACGCCTCTACGAGGTCTTTCGCCCACGGTTCATTGCTCAAGTCGGCCGCGCGGTCCGCGTAAGGATCGAAGCCTGACCATCCCGAGGAGTTGAAGATTTCCGGCTCCTCGCCCGCCGCAAGCGTCGCTTTCAGGATCGCGCTGTAGTCTTCGCCGCCGCCGTGCGTCTCGATTTCGACTTTGACGCCGGTTTCCTTCTCGTACTCTTCGGCCATTTTTTGCAGCGCTTCGGCGATTTCGACCTTGAACTGGAACACCTTGATCTTAACGTCTTTCTTCTCTGCAGGAGCACTCGATTCGGCTGCTTGCGAAGAAGCAGGTGCGGACGAGCTCGCCGCCGGACTTGCGTTGTTGTTATTGTTATTGCCGCATGCACTCAGTACCGACAGCGCGAGCACCGTCATCAAGGACAACTGCCATGTCTTTCTCATCATCCGTTTGACCTCCCAAGTCATATCGTAGCTTACAGCGCCATTATAGTGTGGAAACGTTTGCGCAAAACACCTAGAATATTGAACAATTGGGTGGAAAATCTTGATTATTTCGATCCGGATAGTCACGATTCTACCCTTTTACCGATCCTGCGGTGATGCCTTCGACGATATATTTCTGAAGCGAGAAGAAGAAGACGATGATCGGCAAAGCGCTTAGCGTCAAAGCCGCCATGGCCAAGTCCCACTTGCGCGTATATTGGCCGAAAAACTTCTGGATCGCGATCGGAATCGTCGTGAACGTGTTGTTCACGACCAGCACCGGCAGCAAATAATCGTTCCAAATCCATAGGACGTTCAGAATAATGACAGTTGCCGTAATCGGTTTCAAGAGCGGGAAGACGATTCTCCAGAACACGCCGTACGGCGAGCACCCGTCGACGACCGCGGCCTCTTCCACTTCTCGCGGCACCGACTTGATGAAGCCGTGATAGAGGAACATGGATAGGGAAATTCCGAAACCGAAGTAACAGACGACGATGCCGTATAAGTGCCCTCTCAACTCGAACAGCGACGTAATCCGCATGAGCGGCAGCATGACCGATTGGAACGGGATGATCATCGCGGCGATGAAAGCCGAGAACAGCATCCGGTTGAACAACGTCGGCCTGCGCACGAAACGGTAGGCGGCCATGCTGCTGATGACGACAAGTCCTGCCACGCTAAGCACGGTAATCGTGAACGAATGCATGAATACGACGGGAAAATCGATCGCGTTCCATGCCCGGCGGAAGTTGTCCAAGCCGAACTGCTCGGGGAGCTTCGCGGCGTCCAGCAAAATTTCTTTCAGCGTCTTGAAAGAGTTCACGAGCAGGAAATAGAACGGTACGAGGAAAATGATCGCCAGCGCGATGCCTAGCGCTTCCGAAGTCAGCAAGCCGAAGGTGTAGCTTCTCTCTCTGCGCATTATTCCTCCACCTCCCGTCTCTTCGTCAGGAGTACTTGCGTAACGGTAATGGCCGCGACGCCGAAGAAGAAGATCATCGCTTTGGCCGTGCCCAGTCCGTAACGATTGTTGGTCAAGCTCTCGCGATAAATATTGAGCGCGATCGATTCCGTCGCATAACCCGGTCCGCCGGCCGTGAGCGACAGGTTCAAATCGAACATCCGGAATGCGTTGGACGTCGTCAGGAACAAGCAGATCGTAATCGCCGGCATGATCAGCGGAATCGTAATGCTACGCAGCATTTGGAGCCTGCTCGCGCCGTCGATCTTGGCGGCTTCGGACAATTCCTTCGGCACCCCGACGAGCGCCGCGATATAGATGATCATCATATACCCCGCCGTCTGCCAGACGAATACGATGACGATCCCCCAGAACGCCGTACTCGGCGTCCCCAGCCAAGTCAGATCGAACAACCCGATGCCCGTCTTCTCCCCGATCGTGCTGAAGCCGCGAACGAAGATGAAGTACCAGATATATCCGAGCAGCAATCCTCCGATGATGTTCGGGAGGAAGAAAATCGTCCGAAGCGCTTTTCTCGTCTTGATCGCGCGATTCAGCAGCAGCGCCAACGCGAACGCCAATGCGTTCGTAATCAAGACGGACACGACGGTAAACTTGGCGGTGAATCGGAACGCCGACCAGAATCGGTCGTCCTCCATGAAGATCCGCCGGACGTTCGCCAATCCCGTCCATTTGGCTTTGTCCAGATCCAGTCCGTCCCATTCCGTGAACGAGTAGTAGAACCCCATGACGAACGGCGCGGCGACGATAAGCAGGAAAAACGCCAGCCCCGGTCCGACGAATACGGTTTGCTGCAGCCATTCGCTCAGCCTTTTCTGTTTCGCCCCCATGTTACAACCCCTTCCAAACCTCGCGTCTTGGTGTCTTATCCCATGCTCACAGTATAAAGCCGTCGGATTCGCGGCCACTACCGAGGATGATGATGTGTAAGGTGGAATATATTGACCATCTAGCCGATCATCGTTTACTGTGTTGAGGAGACATGACGAACGGTCAAGGAGCCAAGAACATGCCGAATACACGATTGTTCTTCCGCAACACGATACGCAATAAACTCATGCTGCTCTTGCTCGCGGCGACCATTCTGCCGATCGCCACGTCCATGATCGTCTCCTACACTTCCACCAAGCAATCCGTATCCCGGGAAGCTTACGACCAGAACGCGAGGCTGCTCTCTCTCGCGCAGACGAACGTCTTGAATTACATGCAGAACATTAACCAGAAGTCGCTCGCCGTCTATAACTCTATTAACGTCCCTCGGTCTTTGTACTATATTCTCGAGCACAACATGGAGAACGAAGTATTCCCGAACGACATCTCCGACGTCATCCGCAACCGTAACCTGCTTAAGGACCACCTCATCAACATCTATCAAAGTCTCAGCGAAATTCATCAGGTCCGCCTTTACGTCGTCAGCCAACAGACGACCTATCTGCTTCGGGCGAAAGGCGACATTAAGTCGGGAACGCCGCAGTTCGCGATCGCGGAACCGATCAAGAAGCCTTATATCGAACCGAGTCATCTGAGTCATCATTACGGTCTGGACTTGAAAACGAAAGACAAAAGCGAGCCCGTATTCACGCTGCATCGCCCTATCTTCCGGGCGCCGAGCGACGAGCTGCTAGCCGAGCTGTCCATCGACGTGAAGCTGAGCGTGCTGACCGAGCTGAACCGGCAGCTGTTCGATCCGGGCCAGGAGAGCTTCTATATCGTCGACGCGGACGGGAACACGATTCTGTCGTCCAACCCGAACGAAGTCGGCAGCTCCTCCCCGCCGCCGTGGCTCGGTTCGATCAAGGCCGGCGGTGCGACCAGCGGCCAGTTGGATTGGGACGACGAGTCGTTCTCGGGCGTGATGTTCTTCAACCGGGTTCAGACGCCGTTCATGGATTGGTATCTGGTCAAAATGACGCCGGACAAGCATTTATACACAACGGCCGACCGAATCGCGCGCATTAATACTTGGGTAGGCATCGGCTTCTTGGCGGTCGCCGTTATCGCCACCTTGATCGTGTCCATCCGGTTCACCAAGCCGCTCCTCGGCCTAATCGGATACGTCAATCAGATCGGTCGCGGCCATATGGACGTCGATATCGACATTCGCAGCAACGACGAGATCGGCTTGCTGGCCCGACGCTTCCGCTCGATGATGCAGACGATCAACAACTTGATTCTGAAGGAGTACCGGCTGGAGCTCGCCAATAAGACGAACCAATTGAAAGCGCTTCAAGCCCAGGTCAATCCGCATTTTCTATACAATGCGCTTCAATCGATCGGCACCGTGGCGCTGCAGCATCAGGATCAACAGGTGTACTCGCTCGTCGCATCGCTCGGCCAGATGATGCGCTACAACATGAACACCGGAGAGACGATCGTAGAGCTGGAGAGAGAGCTGCAATACGTTCAAGGCTATATGGAGCTGCAAAAACAACGTTTCGACGCCTCGCTAGAGTTCGAATACCGGATCGATCCGGCCTCGAGACGCATCGCCGTCCCGAAGATGATCCTGCAGCCGATCGTCGAAAACTTCTTTAAGCATGGCTTCAAGCACACCGAGGCCGCTCCCGCCAAGCTCACGATCGAGAGCGTTATGGACGGAGGCTACCTCGTCATCCGCATCGTAGACAACGGCGGAGGGGTCAGCGAGGAACAGCTGGCCGCGATTAACCTGCAGTTGAAGGACGAGGACGCCGGTTTGCGCGGTCAAGACAGCGGCATCGGTTTATCCAACGTGCTCGCGCGCCTTAAGCTCCATTACCGTAAACCCGTCAAGATCGTCTTGGAACACGCGGAACCGACCGGTTTATCCGTAAGCTTGCGCATTCCACTCGAAGAGGAGCCGGTGTAACGATGAAAGCTTTGATCATTGACGACGAACGTCACGTGAGGGAAGCGATCAAGCTGCTCGTCCCTTGGGAACAATTCGGCATTGAATCGGTGCATGAAGCGACCGACGGCATGACCGCGATCGAGCTGATCCAAGCCGAGCGGCCGGCCATTATCTTCACGGACATGATGATGCCGGGCATGGACGGGATAGCGCTGCTCGAATGGACCGCCGTCCATGCTCCGGCCAGCAAAATCATCGTAATCAGCGGGCACGACGACTTCACGTTCGTCAGGCACACTCTGAAATACGGCGGACTCGATTATTTACTGAAGCCGATCGAGCAAGCGCAGCTTCACGGTGCGCTGAGCAAAGCGATCGAAAGCTGGAAGTCCGACGAACGGGCGCGCAGCACCGAACTGAGCCGGAATATCGAGATCAACCGGCTTAAACCGGTCTATCTCGATCAATGGTTCTCGAATTTGATCAGCGAGCCTTCCGAGCACCATACGGTCCACTCGATGTTGGAGCAGCACTTCGGAGTCTCCGGTCCGATCCGGGAAGCGATCGTCGGCATCGTCAGCCTCGAGCTCGCGCCTCCTTCGATCCAGTCCAAGTTCTCGTCGTGCTGGGATTTGCTCTACTACTCTCTAGCGAATATATGCAACGAGTTTCTAAGAGACAACAACGCCGGCTATGCGTTCCGATACCGCGGACAAGACAACGAGATCGCGATCGTTCTCTGGGACGGCCTAGACAACGCCTGCGGGCTGCTCCACCAAATCAACGAAGGCATCGGCAAAGCGCTGAAAGCGCGTTTCGGCATCGGAGTCGGCGAGAAAGCCGCTTTCCCCGGTCAACTGGACGTAGCTTACCGCAGCGCCCGGCGAAGCGTCCGCCAGCGGAATTTGCTCCGAACGGACAAGTACGTACAGGCTGTACCGCCTACATTTCGAGCAGATAACGGCAACGCGATGAACGGAATATTTTTCCAAGAACACGAACAACGCATTCGGTATGCTCTGCTAAGCGGAGACAAAGAGCAGCTCGCGAACGCTTATGCGGCTTGGTTTAAATCAATGGAGCAAGCGGACGTCATCACGTTGGAGCAGCTGCACCTGTGGTGGCAGGAATTCAAGCTGGCCCGCCGGATGTGGACAAACGAATCCGCAGGCGCATACGTTGATCGGCTTGAGCCGGACGAGCTTCGAATACCGCCTTTCCTGAACGAGAACCTCATCTTCGACTCGGCGCTATGGCGGCAAGGCTTCCTGTCCGAATCCGAGAAAATCATGAAGGAGCTGTCCTCGGGCCACGATCGTTCCCGAAGCACGATGCAAGCGATCGCGGATTACGTGGAGCAATTCATCCACGAAGAGCTGTCGTTGCAGGATATATCGAACCGTTTCTATCTAAGCCGCGAATATATCTCTCGTAAATTCAAGCAGGAAATGAACGAGAATCTGACCGATTACATTGCTCGCGTTCGCATCGAACGCGCCAAGCGGCTGTTGGCCGATACCCCGCTTAAGATATCGATTATCGCCGAGAGAGTCGGGTTCCAGGACGAGAAATATTTCAGCAAAGTTTTCAAAAAATGGACCGACCAATCTCCGAACGAATATCGCAAATTCGCATTCGGCGACAACCGCGGCAAGTAAGCGCCGAGCGGCTTCTCCCCTTCTCGACAATTCACAGCATGGGTAAATGTGCTATAATAATTCTGTTTGTTGAAGGAGGCTGCTCGAATGGCAAATACGAAACAAAACGCACCACCCGAGAAACGTAATTATCAAGGCTTCGCGACTGCAGGCAAGATCGCCGGCCTTACCGTAGCATGGCTGATCTTCTTCGGATTACTGGGCGGTCTCGTCGCCGCCGGCGCGGTTACCGGATATATCGCGTCGCTCGTCAAAGACGACCCCGTTCGGCCGAGAAACTTAATCGAACAGAAGATCGCGGAGAACGCGATTACCGGGTACGTCTATTTCAACGATGGAACGATGGTCGGACAATTGCGTACCGAGGAAGACCGCACGCCGATCACCTACGACGAAATTCCGCAGAAAATCATCGACGCCGTTATCGCGATCGAGGATAAGAACTTTTTCAATCATCCCGGCATCGACTCCAACGGCCTTATTCGCGCGGTCAAGCAACAACTGCTCAACGAAAGCGTTCAAACCGGCGGAAGCACGATCACCCAGCAGGTCGCGCGGCGCGTGTTCCTAAGCTTGGATCAGACGTCCAGCCGGAAAGCGAAAGAAATCTTCCTATCGATGCGACTTGAAAGATTCTTAAGCAAAGAAGAAATCCTAACGGCCTATTTAAATAAAATCCCTTACGGCAACGGCTCGTCCGGCTACCAATTGTACGGCATTAAAGCGGCTGCCAAAGGCATCTTCGGCGTCGATAAGCTGGAACAACTGAACATTGCCCAAGCGGCTTATTTAGCCGGCGTCCCTCAGCTCCCTTCCGTATTCTCCGCGTTCAACGGCAAAGGAGACTTTAACGAGAAGAACTTCAAGCGCGCCGTCGAGCGCCAGAAGCTCGTGCTAAGACGGATGCTCGAAGAACAGAAAGTCACGCAGTCGGAATACGAGCAGGCGCTGAGCTTCGATCTGTACAGCTCGCTTGCCAAACCGACGGAGAAAGCTTATAACACGTATCCTTACTTGATGCTCGAGGCGGAAAGACAAGCCGCGGAACAGCTCGTGCTGCTGCAGAACCCCGAGCTCACCAAAGATGATTTGAAGAGCAAAGAGAACGCGGCGCTTATCGAAGACGCGCGAGGCCAATTGCTTCGCGGCGGTTATAAAGTGACGACGACGATCGACAAGACGGTTTACGATCTGATGCACGATATCGCGGAAGATCCGGACAACTTCGCCCCCGACCACAAGACCAAGGGCGTCGAGCAAGTCGCCAGCGTCATGATCAACCAGAAGACAGGCGCGATTCTCGGCATGATCGAAGGCCGGGACTTCCATATCGAGCAGATGAACTACGCGACGCAGATGACGCGCCAACCGGGTTCCGCCATGAAGCCGATTGCGGCCTATTGGCCGGCTCTTGACAGAGGGCTGATCCAACCGGCAAGCGTCCTCGACGATTCGCCGATCATTCTCGCGAACGGCACGGGCAGCTACCATATCCCGAAAAACTTCGACGACAAGTACCACGGACTCGTTACCGCCAGGGAAGCGCTCAACGACTCGTACAACATCCCTGCGCTGAAAGTATTTTTGAATAAAGTGACGATCAAGGAGTCGTGGGATTTCGTTCGCTCGCTCGGTATTACGACGCTCGACAAATCCGACGACGTTGCCCAAACCGGCGTTATCGGCGGCTTGAAATACGGCGTTACCGTCGAAGAACTGACGAACGCTTACGCCGCGATAGCCAACCAAGGCGTGTACAACGATTCCTACCTCATCGAAGAAATTCGCAATGCGAACGATGAGATCGTGTTCAAGCACGAGCTGAAGCCGCAGCGCGTCACGTCGGAGCAAGCAGCTTACCAAATGACGGATATGCTGCGCACCGTCGTCACGAATGGCTCGGGCAGCTCTCTGAAGTCTACTTTTAAGAACTATGGCAAAATTCCGATCGTCGGCAAAACCGGTACGACCCAAATCGCCGGCGACGTCTGGTTCGAAGGTTATACGCCGGACGTTACGCTCGGCGTCTGGATCGGTTACGAGAAGGCTGCCAACGCCCTCTCCAAAGAGAGTAAGAGCCGCGCTCGTCTCATCTGGGGCAAAGTCATGAGCGCCGTTACCGAAGCGAAACCTGAAATGTTCGAGACGAAGGCGTTCCCTAAGCCGGACGGACTCGTCAGCATGACGGTGTCGAGCGTAAGTGGCAAGCTTCCGACCGATCTGACCAAGGAAGCCGGCAAGCTCGTTACCGACATTTTCAACCGTAAATATATTCCGACCGAAGAAGACGACGCTCTCGTCAACATGAAGTACATCTCTTATAACGGCGTCAACTACGTGCCGCTTCCGACTACGCCGGAGGATCTGCTTAGAGAAGCGGTTATGGTCAAACGCGAGGTGCCTCTCGACGCTTTGATGGAGGAGCTGCAAGTCAAGCTCTTGAAGACGGATAAGAAATCGCGCAAAGCGTTGACTTACTATTTGCCGTCAGACGCCGCGCAAAGCGCGCCTTCGAAGACGGATCCGCGAGTGGACGACGGCAAAGCGCCGAATCCGGTACCGCAAATCGAAGTCGATACGGTCAATGCCAGCACGGTGAACATCACCTTCGCGCCTAGCGCCGAGGAAGACGTCGCCGGCTATCGCCTTTATCGTTCGGTGAACGGCGGGCCGTTCGAGAAAGTCGAAGCGTCTATACCGACAGGTGAGGAACCGAAGTTCGTCACCATGATCACTCCGGGCCTTTCCTACAGCTTCTACGTAACGGCCGTTGACGTCGGGGGCAACGAATCGGCGCCAAGCGAAAGATTAACCGCTGACGGCACGATCTCGGACGTCGATCCGAACCTGCCGCCTACGAACGGCGATCCTGAGTTTCCGGGCGGCAACGGTGGAACGACGAATCCGGATCCGAACGTCGTAGCGCCAAGCGCGCCTAGCGGCTTGTCGGCAAGCGGCACGGACTTGACCGTTACGCTGACCTGGAACGCGAACGCGGCCAGCGATAACGTCGTGCAGTACCAAGTGTGGAGCAGCCCGACCTTAGACGGTAAATACAAGCTGCTCGGGACGACGGATCAGACGAGTCTCGAGTTCGTATCGCCGATGGCGAACGGCTGGTATTATGTGACGGCGGTTAATGGGAATGGGACCAGCTCGGTGCCGTCGAAGGCTGTGCAGGCAACAACCAGTCAGTAACTTGATCGATGAAAAGTGGGTCGTATCATATATCTCCTTACAGTGTCTGTTCTCGTCGTGAAATCTGAATTTATAACACCTAATAAGGTGATTTCACGACTCCAAAGGCCAACGCTGGCGCTCCTCCAGGAGATATATGACACTCCCTCTCACTCATCGATTCGAGTATAGAAAAAGGATGTGCAGTTGTCTGCACATCCTTTTTTGTGTGGGTATGGGTATTAGTCTTCGATCGTTGAGAGGTCGCCGGTTGGGAGGTTGAGCTCCCAGGCTTTGAGGACGCGGCGCATGATCTTGCCGCTGCGCGTCTTCGGAAGTTTGTCTTTGAACTCGATCTCGCGAGGAGACGCGTGCGCGGACAAGCCTTCCTTCACGAACTTGGCGATGTCCGCCTTCAGTTCGTCCGAAGGCGTGTAGCCTTCGCGAAGCGAGATGAACGCTTTGATGATCTCGCCGCGAAGCGGATCCGGCTTGCCGATGACGCCCGCTTCCGCTACGGCCGGGTGCTCGACGAGCTTGCTCTCGACTTCGAACGGCCCGACGCGTTCGCCGGACGTGTTGATGACGTCGTCGATGCGGCCTTGGAACCAGAAGTAGCCGTCTTCGTCCATGTAGGCCGAGTCGCCGGATACGTACCAGCCTGGGATACGGAAGTACTCTTCGTATTTCGCCGGGTTGTTCCAGATCTTGCGCATCATCGAAGGCCAAGGCGTGCGAATCGCCAGGTTGCCCATGCGCAATGGCGGCAACACGTTGCCTTGATCGTCGATGATCGCCGCTTGCGTGCCCGGGATCGGCTTGCCCATCGAACCAGGTTTAATAACCATGCTCGGGTAGTTGCAGATGAGCTGACCGCCGGTCTCGGTCATCCACCAAGTGTCGTGAATGCGGTGGCCGTATACTTTGTAGCCCCAACGGACGACTTCCGGATTGAGCGGCTCCCCTACGCTAAGCACGTGGCGCAAGCTGGACAGGTCGAACGACTTCACGACGTCGTCTCCTGCGCCCATCAGCATGCGGAACGCGGTCGGCGCGCTGTACCAGACCGTTACCTTGTACTTCTGAAGCGTAGCGTACCAGTCCTGCGGGCTGAAGCGTCCGCCGCGAACGACGTTCGTTACGCCGTTCAGCCACGGAGCGAATATCCCGTAAGACGTTCCCGTTACCCAACCCGGGTCTGCCGTACACCAGTAGACGTCGTCCTCGCGCAGGTCGAGCACGATGCGTCCCGTATGATAATGCTGGATCATGGCATTCTGAACGTGGAATACGCCCTTTGGTTTGCCTGTCGATCCGGATGTATAGTGCAGGATAAGTCCGTCTTCGCGATCGAGGAACGTGAGTTCCGCTTCTTCGGAGGCGCCCGCCATCTCCTGGCTGTAGTTCACGATACCATCGCCAGCGGGAACGTCTTCGCCGTATACGATGACGTGCTTCAATTCCGGCAGCTCCGCGCGCGGAATGCGGGACAGGAGCGACGGAGTCGTTACGATCGCGATCGCGCCGCTGTCTTGCAGCCGGTCTCGTACGGCCGTCTCCATGAACGCTTCGAACAGCGGGCCGACGACGGCGCCGACTTTAAGCGCTCCGAGCAGACTGAAGTATAGCTCCGGCGTGCGCGGCATGAAGATGAACACGCGGTCGCCTTTCGTTACGCCCAGCCTGCGCAACACGTTCGCGAATTTGTTCGATTGCTTCGCCATATCCGCGTACGTATAGTTCTCATCTCTCTGGTTGTCGCTGTAGTAGAGCGCGACTTTATCCCCTTTGCCGTTAGCCACATGCCGATCGATCGTCTCGTACGCCATATTCACGCGACCGGTAGTCGACCAGGAGAATTGAGCCTCGATGTCTGCCCAAGAAAATGTTTTAACTGCTTCCTCATAAGATTCCATGTTGGACCCCGTCGCCGTCACCGGCAACTTTTCGTCGTGTTGCAGTGTCACCATCCATCACCTTCCCGTTGGGATACAGACATTCGCTAACGAATGCGCTTTCATTTTTAAGAGATTCATCATCCCTTAGCCACAGACATTATACCATAGTGTTTCTCTCATGGGCATCCCGCTAAAATGACATTATCTACGAATCCGGGGGTAATATGCTACAATAAGGAAACACGCAAGGGTATGTTGGAAAGGAGATCGGCATGGAGCATATCAAACGATACGTACGACATCCGATCGAACGAGGCGATCGCTCGCTTGTCGTGGAAGGGCCAGTCCCTCCGGATACGATCGCAGGCTGGAGGATGCATCCCGCCTTGGACGCTTTCCGGCGTCCGAAGGAGCAGCAAGAAGCTCTCGTCGAGATCGCGGGCTTGCCCGAAGGCAGAATCATCGTCGCAAGAGAAGACGATCTTATCGTCGGATACGTCACTTTCCATTATCCGGACGAGATGGAGCTATGGTCTCAGGGCGGAATGGAAGACCTCGTCGAGCTTGGCGCGATCGAGGTAGCGGACGAATACCGCGGTCTTGGCCTTGGCAAGAAAATGATTGTCGCCGCATTCGAGCACGGGCAGCTCGATAATATGATCGTGTTCACGACCGAATATTATTGGCACTGGGACTTGGAAGGCAGCGGCTTGAACGTATGGCAATACCGCGAAATGATGGAGAACCTGATGAAGTGCGTAGGCATGGTCTGGTTCGCGACGGACGATCCCGAAATATGCGCGCATCCCGCGAATTGCCTCATGGTGAGAATCGGCCCTGACGTACCGCTATCGTCGGCGGAGAAGTTCGACCGCGTCCGATTCCGGCAGCGCTTCATGTACTAACCCGAAAGGCAGGCGACCCGCTTGAGTTCCCAAGCTCTATGGATCGATCACTCAGCATCCAAACAGTACCGTTTCAACGAGCAGCATCCGTTTCATCCGATCAGGCTGGCGCTCACGGAAGAGCTGCTGCGCGGTTGCGACGCGCTGGACGACAGGACCGTAATCCCCCCTGCCTCATTGGACGAAGCTCGCGAAGAAGTCGCGCTTATCCATCGTCCCGATTACATAGCCGCCGTATCGGCATTAAGCGAGCCTTCTCCTGCCATGGCGGCTATCGACAACGCGCCCCAATACGGGCTTGACGCCGATGGCGACACTCCTTACTTTCCGGGCATGGAAGCGGCTTCACTGGCCGTCGTAGCCGGCTCGCTCGCTGCTGCGGAAGCCGTCATGTCCGGCCGTGCCGATCGCGCGCTGCATCTGGCGGGAGGGCTGCACCATGCGTTCCCGGACCGGGCTTCCGGCTTCTGCGTCTATAACGATGCTGCCGCGGCAATTGCGAACATTCGCCGTAAGTACGGAGCGCGCGTCTTATATATCGATACCGACGTCCACCACGGCGACGGGGTGCAATGGTTTTTCTACGACGATCCCGACGTCTTTACGCTCTCGATTCACGAGACAGGCAAATTTCTATTTCCAGGAACCGGCTTCCATCACGAGAGGGGACACGCCTCCGGCTACGGCGCTTGCTTGAACTTGCCGATGGAGCCGTACACCGAGGACGACTCGTGGCTCGACGTATTCAAGCAAGGCTTAGAACGGGCGGTCGAAACCTTCAAGCCGGACGTGATCGTCAGCCAACACGGCTGCGACGCGCACGCATTCGATCCGTTGGCGCATATCCATTGCAGCATGCGCATTTATCGGGAGATGCCCCGCCTCATCCACGAGCTTGCGGATGCGTATACGAACGGCCGTTGGATCGCGCTCGGCGGAGGCGGCTACGATCATTGGCGCGTCGTCCCGCGCGCTTGGAGCCTGCTATGGCTCGAGATGTCCGAGCATCCTCTTCTGGATAGCATTGACCGACTTCCGCACGGCGGTAAGCTACCGGAAGGATGGCCGACGCTGACGAGTCCGCACCGACCCGATCACCTCCCGTCTACTTGGCTGGACGATACGTCGACATGGACGCCGATGCCTAGGCGGCAGGAGATCACGGACAAGAACAAAGCGATGCTTGATATCGCTCTGCAGCATTTATAGTCATAGGAAAACGTAAAAACTGGCTGCCCTTAGGCAGCCAGTTTTATGCTGCAACGGCCTCGTAGGCCGTTACAGCGGCGGATTGTCGCATGTTCGTGCTGCAGCGGTCTCGCAGGCCGTTACAGCGGCGGATTAGCGAATGAACGTGCTATAGAGGCCCCGTAGGCCGTTACAGCGGCGGATTCGCGCATGTTCGTGCTGCAGCGGTCTCGCAGGCCGTTACAGCGGCGGATTAGCTACCCCCACACTTATAAACCTTGCACCATCCCGCTTACGATCGCGAACGAGCGGTCCGCCGCTTCGGCGGTGAATTCGGCGAAGTTGACGTGCGCGGAGCCGTCCGCTTTGTCGGACATCGAGCGGATGATGACGTGCGGAATACCGTTCATGTGGCACACTTGCGCGACCGCGGCGCCTTCCATCTCCGTGCATGCGCCCCCAAGCTCTTCATGCAGCGTTCTGACCACCGCGCGATCGGCGATGAACTGGTCGCCCGACAATACGCGTCCGGTCCGGCAACGCCCAGGGAACACCTTCTCCCCCGCGGCTTGCGCAAGCTTGACGAGCGCTTCGTCGGAAGGGTACTCGGACACCGCTTGATACGGAATCTCGCCTCGTTTAAATCCGAGCGCCGTCACGTCCACGTCGTGCTGCAGACTGCTGGTCGAGACGACGATATCGCCGATGTTCAGCTCCGGATCTACCGCGCCGGCAACGCCGGTGAATAGAACCGCATCCGCGCTGAACCGGTCGATCAGCACTTGCGTGCATACGGCCGCGTTCACTTTGCCTACCCCGGACTGCGTCACCACGACTTTACGTCCATGGAGCGTTCCACGATGGTAAGTTAGCCCCGCGTGCTGCTCCGCTTGCGGGTTGTCCATATGTTCTAACAGCAGCTTAACTTCCTCTTGCATGGCACCGATAATGCCGATCGTCCCGTAACTTGCCACCTTGGGTTCATCCTTCCTCTGCCTAAACTGTTGTTTTCTAATGACAGCCAAGCCGCCGTCCATACAAAAGCCCTGCGTCGGCAACTTTCCCGGCGCAGGGCATCTTTATTCGCTTACTTGCCTTTGGGGCCAGTAACGGAGCGGCGCAAGATCAGCTCGTGCGGCAGCGTAACCTTGGCGTTCTCGACCGTCTCTTTCTTCATCAGCTTCGTCAGAAGACGCATCGATACGGCGCCGATATCGTACATCGGTTGGGCCACCGTCGTAAGCAACGGACGCACCATCGAAGAGATGCGGCTATTGTCGACGCTGATAACGGATACATCACCGGGCACGGTCAGTCCCGAATCCTGGATGCAGTGGATGGCGCCGATGGCCATCTCGTCCGTCGCGGCGAAGATCGCCGTTGGACGATCGGACAAGCCTAGGAAGTACGTCGTCGCATCGATGCCGGATTCGTACCGATAGTTGCCGACGCGTACGTAATCTTCGCGGTAGGCGATGCCAGCTTGCTCCAGCGCGCGCTTGTAGCCTTGGAATCTCGCGTAGCCGTTCGCAGGATCCTGCAACGTCCCGCTGATCATCGCGATCGAACGATGACCGTCTGCGATCAGTCGGTTAACCGCGTCGAATGCAGCCGCCTCATGGTCGATGTCAACGGAAGGAATGACGCCCTTCTCGTCCGTCGTCGCGCAAAGCACGATCGGCACGTTCGACGTCTGGAACGCCTGAACGTGTTCGTCGGTGACCGCGCCGCCCATGAACAGCAGACCGTCAACTTGCTTCTCGAGAAGGGTGTTGATCACGCGAATTTCTTTGTCCTTACGCTTGTCCGAGTTGCAAAGAATAATATTGTAGTGATACATATTCGCAATATCTTCAATGCCGCGTGCGACTTCGGCGAACAAGGCGTTCGCGATGTCGGGAATGACGACGCCTACGGTCGTCGTCTTCTTGCTGGCCAATCCCCGCGCTACCGCGTTCGGGCGATAGCCGAGACGTTCGATGGCTTCGTATACTTTCTTGCGGGTTTGAGGCTTAACGTTCGGATTGTTGTTGACGACCCGAGATACCGTCGCCATCGATACGCCGGCCTCGCGCGCTACGTCATAAATGGTTACCGTCACAATAATTCGCTCCAATGTTAGAGACCGGAGGATAACGTGTCCGATCGTGGATTATTAAGGTAATCATACGACAAAACCTCATGTTTAGCAATCTGACATGAGGTTTGATAGATGATTCGATAGATTAGCTTTGCGCGGGATTGCCGAGCTTCTCGCTCAGAAACGCATACGTAATGTGCCAATGCGACGTATCCCATACCGCTTGGCCGTCCTTCACGAGTATCGCTTGCGGGGATGCGTGCTTGACGCCGAGCCGCTCCGCGATCTCGTTGCTGATCGGTCGCTCCTCGATCACCCGAACAAGCGTATAATCGACCGGCAAACCGGTATCGTCTTGGATAAAATGCTGAAGCTCTTCGTGAGCGCCCGCGCTGATCGGACACGAGGTGCTATGCTTGAACACCAGCAAAGGTCTGCTCGACGTTCCTTCGAGCGCCTGCTCCCACTGTTCCATACTCGTCAACTGCTGCAATTTAGCCATCGCTATGTCCTCCTCGGGATCAATTCCGTAGCTTTATCGTAGCAGATTAAGCATCCCGAAGCAAAAAAGAAAGGACGGCAAAGCCGTCCCTGGCAAATCCGATCCTATCGTATGTACTGCGCGCTTAGCTGAGCAAGACGAGCTTGAATCTCTTTCTTCCATTCCTCGTCTCCGAGCGACGTTGCAAGATTAAGCAAATCCAGCAATTGGTTCGTTCGCTCCTCGGTCGCCTTGGCGACGTCCGATGGCTGCAGCGTCCTCATCTGCGTTCGCATGTCCGACAGCAAGCCGGCCCATTCGTGAATTTGATCGAACGGGATGCTACGGGAATCGGAAACGGTTCCAAGCTGGCTAATCAGCCGTCCGACGTCGTCTTTGACGCCGTGGAACACGTCGTTGCGTCCGCAAACAGCACAGCTATATACGGGAACGTTCGTGATATTTACTTTTTTGGCGAAAATAACGGTACGTAACGATAATTCCATCTGTTGGCCGCATGAGCACGATTTAAGCAACGGGGTCTCTCTCCTTACACAAAAAGAGCTTGCCCTACTCCATTCGTTCTCTATGGCCTCGATTCCTGCTAACTCACGACGTGTAATTTTTGGCACGCCTATACTTATATCCATTGCCGATCAAATAGACGAGCAAGGCGGCAACCGCGGCTCCGATGAAATCGTGCAGCAGATCGCTTGCATCCGGCGAACGCATCGGCACGTAGGATTGATGCCATTCGTCCGTTATCCCGTACACGACGCAAATCGCTACGTTGACGATGCAGCCTAACGCCGTAAGAGCGGCCTTCCCTTGTCCGAACGCGATCGTCAACGCCAGGCCGAAATAAGCGACGTAATGCATCGGATTAAAGTCCGTCAAGAACGGCACCCACTTCTGCGCCCAGGGCAGCCAGCTGTTCATCTCGTCGCCGGTGCGGGACGATAGCACGAATATCGCGATCATCACCGCGGCTGCGGGCGCGTACCGCCAATAGCGAACTAAATTCGAAAACCTCAATATGCCACAATCCTTTCGCGTTCGCATAACGTGAAGGTTCGTCCAACATTTGCTACAATGAACGGGAACCTTATGATGGAGGAGAGATTCCGCATGACGACGAAACGCGTCATCTGCTTGGTTGACGATGAATTCGAAGATTTAGAGCTCTGGTATCCCGTCTATCGCGCTCGCGAAGAAGGCGCCGAAGTGCTTTACGCCGGCCCTGAGAAGGGACGCAAGCATATCGGCAAATACGGCGTGCCGGCCGTCGCCGACATCGGTTACGAGGAGCTGGACGCCGACCGCTCTGACGGCGTTCTCGTTCCCGGCGGCTGGGCGCCGGATAAAATCCGCCGCGACGCGCGCGTGCTCGACTTCATCCGCAAGATGAACGATCAAGGCAAGCCGATCGGCCAAATTTGCCATGCGGGCTGGGTGCTGATCTCCGCCAAGATCCTGCAGGATAGAACCGTGACCTCGACGCCCGGCATTCGGGACGACATGGAGAACGCGGGAGCGAAGTGGCTCGACGAAGCGGTCGTCGTCGACCGCAACATCGTCTCCGCCCGCAGACCGCCGGATTTGCCGCCTTACGCGAAGGCGTTCTGCGATTTGCTCTTCGGTCGCTGATAGCCCGCCATCAAGAAGGATACTCCCGTTACCGGGGGTATCCTTCTTATGTTACGGAGTAATTCGGTCCGTCGCGGAAGTCAGCAGCCTCTCCGCGTAAAACCGTTCCGCGCAAGAACGGATATCTCCCGCCGTCCGATACTTAAACAGCTCGTCGAGAAGGCTGCGGCTGTCCGCCGCTTTCGTCCGGAGCATGCATTCTTTAACCGGCAGGATCGCTTGCGCCGACAAGCTTAACTCGTCGATGCCTAGCCCGAGCCAGATCGGCAACGCGCGAACGTCGCCCGCTAGCTCTCCGCAAACGTTGACCGGAATGCCGTGTTTGTGCGCGGCGTTCACGACGGTCCGCAGCATCCGCAGCACCGCAGGGTGGAACGGCTCATACAGGTGGTTGATCTGTTCGTTCATCCGGTCGACCGCCAGGGTGAACTGAATGAGATCGTTCGTGCCGATGCTGAAGAACGCGACTTCCTCCGCGAGCAGATCGGCGATCGCGACCGCGGCCGGAACCTCGATCATGATGCCGACTTTGATGTTGCGGCTGAAGGCGATGCCTTCCGCTTCCAATTCCAGCCTGGCGGCTTCGAGCACCTCGTTCGCTTCCCGGAACTCTTCCACGGAGGCGATCAACGGGTACATGATATGGATGTTCCCATAGACCGAAGCGCGAAGGATCGCTCTCAGCTGAATTTTGAACAAATCTTTGCGGTCAAGACTGAATCGGATCGCTCTGAAGCCGAGGAACGGGTTCTCCTCCATCGGCAGCTCGTAGTAGTCCAGCTGCTTATCCCCGCCGATATCGAGCGTTCGTATGATGAGCGAATGGCCGCCCATCTTCTCCGCGACCGCCTTGTACGCCGAGAACTGCTCATCCTCCGTCGGGAAGCGGTCGCGATCCATATATAGGAACTCGGTGCGGAACAACCCTACGCCTTTCGCGCCGTTGCTGAGCGCGGCTTGCAGCTCTTTGAAGGAGCTGATGTTCGCCGCGAGCGTCAAGGTTACGCCGTCCGGCGTAACCGCGGGAACTTCGGCAAGCGTTAGAAGCCGCGCCTTCGCCTCCAGCTGTCGTTTGCGCATCTCCGTATATCGCGACACCGTCTCCGGCGTCGGATTGACGTGCAGCACTCCGGTTCCGCCGTCGACGATGACGAGCTCCCCCGTCGAGATCGGATTCGCAAGCTTGCCTTCGGCGCCCATGACCATCGGAATACCGAAGGCGCGCGCCATGATAGCCGCGTGGGACGTCGGGCTTCCAATCATCGTTACGACGCCCAGCACGAGCTCAGGCTTCAGATGGACGAGCTGCGAGGGAGAAAGTTCCCGCACGACGAGAATGAACGGCTGCGAGTCCTCCGGCAGCTCGATCTCCGGCGCGCCGAGCAAATGCTTGAGCAGCCTGTTGCCCACGTCCTTGATGTCGAGCGCACGTTCCTTCATGTACTCGTCGTCCAGCAGATCGAACATCGTCACGAAATGGTCGATCGCTTCTTTGACCGCCACTTCGGCCACCTTGTATTGCCGCTGGATGATGCCTTGAATTTCGTTCATGAACACCGGATCTTCCAGAATGGCCAGATGGGCGTCGAAGATGCTGGATTCCTGCGAGCCTACCGCTTCGTCCAGCTCCGTTTTCATCTGATTAATCTCCGTCTTGGAGCGGCGAATGCCTTCGTAAAGCCTATCGAATTCCTTGGCTAAGTCGCCTACGTCCAGCCTTTGTTCCGGAAGCTCCCACTCCCAATGCGGCAGAACGAACGCTTTGCCGATCGCGATGCCATCCGATGCTCCCAAAGCTTGAATCATTTCCCCGCCCCCTTCTTATCTCTCTCGTTCACGACGACCGACATGACCGCCGCCTGCCCTTTTTTCACCGCTTTGAACGGCGCGAAGCGCCATGACTTGACGATTTCGGAGTTCGTAATGACCATTGGCGTCTCCAGCGACTTGGCATGCTGCTTTAACGTCGGAAGATGGAACCTGAGCAGCGGCCTTCCCGGCAACACCTCGTCTCCGATGTTCACGAGCGCGGTGAAGCCTTTGCCTCCCAATTGCGAGGTGTTGATGCCGACGTGCAGCAGCACTTCCAGTCCTTCCGGCGTCTGCAAGCCGATCGCGTGCAAGGAAGGATGAATGTGGATGACTTGGCCTTTGACCGGCGCCACGAGCTCGCCTTTGTCCGGAATGAATGCGACGCCCCGCCCGACGAGACGCTGCGCGAATATCGGATCGTCGACTTCCTCGAGCGGAATCATGCGGCCATGCACCGGCGCATGGAATTGCACCTGACTGACTTCCTGCTGAAGCAGCTTTTGGATTTCTTCGCGTATGAGCTCCGAATATGTACCGAACACGACCTGCACGTGTCCGCTGCCAAGCCTGATGACGCCGGCCGCGCCGAGATGCCGTAGCGCTTGGACGTCCACCTTGCGATCGTCGTCCTCGAGCGTAAGTCGTAGCCGGGTGATGCAGGCTTCAAGCCGCACGATGTTCTCTTTGCCCCCGAGCGACTGCAGAATGAGCGGAGCTCGGTAAGGAATGTCTCCGGCCCAATCGTCCAGCCTCGTCGCATCCTCGCGTCCCGGCGTCGTGAGTTGGAAGCGCCTGATGCTCCATCTGAACAGGATGTAATAGATGACTCCTACGACCGCGCCTACCGGCAACAGCAGCCAGCCTTTGGTCGCGAGCGGCATATTGACGATATATTCGAGCGCTCCCGCGGAAAACGTAAATCCGTGCCGGATGCCCAGTTCGTAGACGACCCACATAATGCCGCCCGAAATAACCGCGTGAATGAGGAATAAATAAGGAGCGACGAACAGAAAAGCGAACTCGATCGGCTCCGTAATGCCGGTCAAGAAGGAGCTTAGCGCCGCGACCCGGAATTGCTTGCGGGTCTTCGGCTTTAAATCCTCGCGCGCCTCGTGAATGATGGCGAAAGCGATCGCGGGCAGCGCGAACATCATCGTCGGATAAAGACCCGCCATGAAATAGCCCGCCGTCTCGTCCCCCGCGAAAAACCTCGGCAAATCCCCGAAGTATACCGTCCCGTCCTGGTCTTGATATTGTCCGATCTGAAACCAGAACAGATGATTCAGCAGATGGTGCAAGCCGAACGCCACAAGAATGCGATGCAGAAATCCGTATAAGAAAATGCCGAAACCGCCTGCGGATACGACGATCGTCCCCGACGACTCCGCGAAGCTTCTGATCGATTCGCCCGCGAATATCATCAGAATCGCGAACAGTAGCGAGAAAAAGCTCATGAACAGCGGCACGAACCGTGACCCGCCGAAAAATTGCAGAAACTCCGGCAGCTGGAACGTCTTGAACCGATCGTTCGCCCAGCTTGACGCGATCCCGATGACCGCACCCGCGAACATCGACGACTGAACGCCGTCCGGATCGTATGCCTGCGTAACCGCCTGGAATACGAACATGCCCGTCAGCGCCGCCATGCCTGCGGATGCCGTCTGTCCGGACATCGCGAGGGCGATTCCGATCGCGAATACGAACGGGACGAGCTGGAAAATCTCGATGCCTGCCGCGTACAGCAAATCCTGCGCTTTGGCCCATCCGAGCGTGTCCCAAGGCAATCTCGATAAAAGCATGAATATCGCGGCCGCGGGCAGCACCGTCATCGGCAGCATCATAGCCCGTCCAAGCCGCTGGAGATAGCCCATACCGAACATACGTCCGTTACCCCTCCTCTCTCTCGATGGTAAGCCCGGAAGCTCTCTTTTGCAAGTGTATCCGACCCGCTATACAAACGTTATGCCGCCTTCGAGGAAGACGGCACAACGTATGATCTATTCGCGTTACTGTTTCCCGTTCGGCAGCAGGATAGAGTCCTCGACCTTGATGCAACGGTCCATGATGACCGTCAGTCCGCCTTCCTCGGCGATCGCGGCTGCCTCGTCGCTTACGATGCCAAGCTGCAGCCACAGGACTTTCGCTCCGGCGGCGACGGCGTCCATGGCGACAGGCGGCGTATGCTCGGGACGGCGGAACACGTTCACGATATCGATCGGTTCGGGTACGTCCGCGAGCGTAGGGTAGCACTTCTCGCCCAGTATCTCGCTAGCGTTCGGATTAACCGGGATAATCCGATAGCCTTTACGCTGCATCGCTTCGGATACCATGTGCGACGTCTTGGACGGATCGTCGGACAAGCCTACGACCGCGATGTTGCTCGCGTCTTGTAAAATTTGCTTGATCTGCTCTCGCGAAGGATTCTCGAATGCCACTTAGGTCAACTCCTAGGTTCGGATCTTTTAGCTTACCCACTCGACTTGCGCGCCTAGCGCCTTCAAGTGATCGAAGTAATGCGGATACGATTTCGCCACATGGTGCGCGTCCTTGATCCGAATCGGCTGTTTCGCCCGCAATCCGACGATCGTCAACGCCATGATGACCCGGTGGTCGAAGTGCGCGTCGATCTCTACGCCGCCTTCCACGCCTTCCGGTCGGCCGTGCACGATAATCTCGTCGCGCTTCTCCTCTACTCTCGCGCCAGCCTTGCGAAGCTCCGCCAAGTAGTCGGTAATCCGGTCGCATTCCTTATAGCGCAAGTTCTCGACGTTATAGAAACGCGAGGTTCCTTCCGCGAAGACGCTGGCGGCGACCATGGCCAGAACGCCGTCGGTGAACTCGTCGCCGTCGAACTCTCCCGCTACTAGCTTGCCATTGCCTTTCACGTGAACGATGCCGTTCTCGTGCGTAAGCGGCACTTGCATCGCCTTGAGCACGTCGACGACTGCGCGCTCGCCTTGTTTGCTCGTCTCGAGAAGACGATGCACGACAACGTCCGATTGCGTAACCGATGCGGCCGCGAGGATAGCTGCCGAGCCCGGATAATCGCCTTGCACGGAGTACGTCTGCGCTTTATAACGTTGCTTGCCCGGAATTCTGTAATGCATCAAGTCTTCGGAAGCTTCAATGACGATGCCTGCTTGCTCGAGCACTTCCAGCGTCTGTCCGACGACGACCTTCGACTTCAGATCGTGCAGCACTTCGATCTCGCTGTCTTCGTCCAGCAGCGGCGTCAGGAACAGCAGCGAGCTCAAGAACTGGGAGCTTACGCTGCCGGACACTTGAATTTTGCCGCCGCGCGGATTTCCACCGCGAATCGTGAGCGGAAGCTTGCCTTCCCGGTGTTCGATCTTCACGCCCATGCTCTCGAGAGCGGTAATCAGATCGTCGTGCGGGCGTTTGCCCAGCGATTGCGGGTACGAATTAACGAAATGAACTTCCGGCAACAGCGCCGCGATCGACATCACGAACCGCAGTACCGCTCCCGCGTTGCCTACGTCCAATTCCTTTGTCGGACGCGGATTGCGGCCAAAGCCCGTAATGACGATCTTCTCGTCGTCTTCTTCGACGATAGCGCCGAGATCGCGGATGCAGCGGCGCATCGCTTCTCCGTCCTCGCTGTGCGCCGGATGCAGAATCGTGCTGGTGCCTTCCGCGAGCGCGGCGACGAGCAAGTAGCGCGTCGTATAGTTTTTGGAAGACAGGGCTTGGATTTCGCCTTCAAGCCGCCCCGTTGGCGTAACGATCATATCCATCTGTTAAGCACGCTCCTAGAATCTATGTAGTAATCAGATAACCGATACTGAAATGACTTACCGCGGCGCCTGCCGCGGTAAGTAAAACCCCGCCCGCGTACGTCGAGAGCCAATACAATCCCAGCGCCTTGCGGGACGAAGTTCGCGCCATCGTCGCCTTCTGCACGTTCAGCGTAGAGTACGTCGTCAGTCCGCCGAGAACTCCCGTCGCAGCGAATGCGTACATCGCCTCGTGCTGATCCTGCCACCGGAGTCCAATCAGCAATCCGATGAGGAAACACCCGGTTAGATTAACGGTCAACGTAGCGAGATAAGACGGCTTGTTCTTCCGAGCCGCGAGCCTCCCTGCTCCGTACCGAATAAGCGTTCCGATCGCCCCGCCGAGACCGACCAGCCCTATCGTTAACAGGCTCATACGCTTCGCTCCTTGCTGCCCCACGCTAAGCCTGCCGCGGCTAGCGTCCAACCGACGATGCCGCTGGCCAGCGCATAGGCTAGCGCGAAGCCGTAGGCATGATTCTCCCACAATAACCACAGCTGACCGTTAAAGGTGCTGAACGTCGTGAACGCGCCCAGAAACCCCGTCCCGGCAGCTTCCTTGAACCAAGGAGGCGCATTGCCGCGAGAGGCGAATCCGAACAATAAACCGAGCAACAGGCTTCCGGCCAGATTAATGACCAAGGTGGCCCAAGGGAATCCCGACTCTCCGTTATCCGGAAAAGCAAGTCCGATGCTGTAGCGGGACACCGCACCGGCGAATCCCGCGACCGCGACCGCGATGGCGATGATCATATGCTCCTCCTAGCGCCGGACAATCGTTCATTTGACAGCGGCGTATGCAGTTTCTTATGATGAACCTATCCTTAATACATGGAAGGAAGTTATAACGATGAGCGCATTCGCGACCATTACGCCGGAACAATTACGAGAACGGCTGGACGCCGGCCAATCCATACATATGATCGATGTCCGCGAGCATGAAGAAGTCGCGCACGGCATGATCGAAGGCGCCGTCCATATTCCGCTCGGCCAAATCCCGCAACGAGTGGACGAAATCCCTCGCGACGAGGAAGTCGTCATTATTTGCCGCAGCGGTTACCGCAGCGATCAAGCTTGCCAATACCTTGAGCACCTCGGCTACAAAGGCGTAACCAATCTCGTCGGCGGCATGCTCGCTTGGGCGAACCTGCCTTAATCGCCGAGCGAGCTCACCGTATCCAATGGAGCATCATATTCGCGACGTCCGCAGGCGATAATCGGCTCGTGTCGATCGTTGCCTGCGCGAAGTCGTAGGCGCGTTGTCTTGATTCCAACAGTGCCGTAACCCGAGCCTCCGCGTCGCCGGCAAGCAATGGCCTCGTACCTGACGCGGCAGAGCTCGATACTCGCTTGATGAGGGTGTCCTTGTCCGCCGTCAACGCGACGACCCATCCCCCCGCCAGCATGACGCGGCGATTGTTCTCCCTTAAGACGGCTCCTCCTCCGGTGGCGACTACTTTGCCGCTTCCCGACAGCACGTCCTCCAGCACCCGGCTTTCCCAATCCCGGAAGCTTTGCTCGCCCTCTTCCTCGAACAGCTGCGGAATCGTGTTGCCCGCGCGTCGTTCGATCTCTTCGTCCGTATCGATTCGTTCCCAGCCGAGACGTTCCGACAGAATCCGGCTCACCGTCGACTTGCCTGTCCCCATGAACCCTACGAGGACGATATTGCGGCACTTGCCCAGTCCGTCCACTCCTGTTTTCCACTCCTTGGCCATACGCTGGTTCTACTATATCACAAAAGCCTTGAAGGTATAAATCGACGTGATTTACCGTAAGTTTGATAGTGTATGCCATATCAGATCAAAGGTGATGGTCCCCGTGAACTCCGAAACAGCCGCTGCGCAAGTCGACGATCCGCTCAGAAGACTGCTTGATCCCGCCTATCCGCTCTGTCGGGACGACGTGAAAGCCGCGCTCGGCTTCATTAAGACAAAAGTGGCCGAAGGAGCGCCCGAATGGTCGGGGCTCGATCGGCCGCAGCTGCTTGCGCATTTCGTATGTTTCGCGGATATGGCCTTGCTGCTTATCCACCGCCGCAACCCAAGCGATAAGGAGACCGCTTGCTTCCGTCTGATGCTCAGCGAGCTTGTGCCTAAGAAACCGCTCCGATAGTCTGATTAGCCGTTCAGCCAGCTTCCGACAGGAAGCACGGTTTTACGCGATTAGCCGTTGAGCCAGTTGTGGTGGAACGTGCCTTCTTTGTCCACGCGTTTGAACGTGTGAGCGCCGAAGTAGTCGCGCTGCGCTTGCAGCAGGTTCGCCGGCAGACGTGCCGAACGATAGCTGTCGTAGTACGCGATCGCGCTAGCGAACGACGGTACGGGAATACCGTACGCGACAGCCGTCGAGACGACTTCGCGCCAAGCGTCTTGATACGATTCCACGACGCCTTTGAAGTATTCGTCCAGCAGCAGGTTGCGAAGCTGCGGGTCGCGGTCATAGGCGTCTTTGATGTTCTGCAGGAAGCGAGCGCGGATGATGCAGCCGCCGCGGAAGATCATAGCGATATCGCCGTAACGCAGGTTCCAGCCGTACTCTTCGGAAGCTGCGCGCATCTGGGCGAAGCCTTGCGCGTAAGAGCAGATTTTGCTGGCGAACAGCGCTTTGCGCACGCTCTCGATGAACGCTTGTTTGTCGCCTTGGAAAGGCTTCGTCTTAGGGCCGCTAAGCAGCTTGCTTGCCGCTACGCGCTCTTCTTTCATCGCGGACAGGAAACGAGCGAATACGGATTCCGTAATGATCGACAACGGAACGCCCAGGTCGAGCGCGCTTTGGCTCGTCCATTTGCCTGTGCCTTTTTGTCCGGCAGCGTCAAGGATGACGTCGACCATCGGTTTGCCCGTCTCAGAATCCTTTTGCGCGAAAATATCGGTAGTGATCTCGATCAGATAGCTGTCGAGCTCGCCTTTGTTCCACTCTTTGAAAATCTCGTGAAGCTCGTCCGTGGACACGCCAAGTACGTCTTTCAGCAATTGGTATGCTTCGCAGATCAGCTGCATGTCGCCGTACTCGATGCCGTTGTGAACCATCTTCACGTAGTGGCCTGCGCCGTCCGGTCCGATATACGTACAGCATGGGTCGCCGCCGACTTTCGCGGAGATGCCCGTCAAGATCGGCTCGACGAGACGATAAGCTTCTTCAGGTCCGCCCGGCATAATGGACGGGCCTTTCAGCGCGCCTTCTTCGCCGCCGGATACGCCGGTGCCGATGAAGTTGAAGCCTTTGGCCGTCAGCTCGCGGCTGCGGCGTTGCGTGTCAGGGAAATAAGCGTTGCCGCCGTCGATGATGATGTCGCCTTTGTCCAGATAAGGCAAGAGCGACTCGATCGTCGCGTCCGTGCCGGAGCCGGCTTGTACCATGATGAGGATTTTGCGCGGCTTCTCCAAGGAGTTCACGAACTCTTCTACGGAGAACGTGCCTACCAAGTTTTTGCCTTTGCCGTCCGTGTTCAGCAAGTCGTGCGTTTTGTCCGCGGAACGGTTATAGACCGCTACGGTGTAACCGCGGCTTTCAATGTTAAGTGCGAGGTTGCGTCCCATTACGGCCATACCGACGACGCCGATGTTTGCAGTGGTCATGGTTTCTCTTCATCCTTTTAACACGTTTTTTTTACACAATAAACCTATTGTACTCTTTTTAAGCCGATATGAAAACCATCTTTTATTTCATGATACCGTCAACTTAATGCTTGCATTTTCAATTAACTTACTGTTTAATAGTAACTATAAAACCTATAGGGAGTTGGATGACAAATGGCAAAAAGCAATTGGAACTTCGATAAATCTCACAGTGGTATTTCGTTCAGCGTTAGACACATGATGATCACGAACGTACGCGGCAGCTTCAACGAATTCGACGCGAGCGTATCCGCGGACGCAGCCGACTTGGCAAGCTTGGACGCGACGCTGACGATCGACGTGAATAGCATCGATACGAAAGACGCGGGACGCGACGGACACTTGAAATCTCCGGATTTCTTCAACGCCGAGCAATTCCCGCAAATTACGTTCAAGAAAACTTCCCTCGTCTCCAAGGGCGGCGACGACTACACGCTTACCGGCGATCTGACGATCGCGGGCGTGACGAAACCCGTAACGCTGAACACGGAAATTTCCGGACCAGCGAAGGATCCATGGGGCAACACGAAATTCGGCGTCGTCGCGGACGGCGTCATTAGCCGCTCCGAGTTCGGCTTGTCGTGGAACGCCGCGCTCGAAACCGGCGGCTTCCTCGTAGGCGACGCGATCAAAGTTCACATCGAGCTCGAATTCGCGCAGGCTTAATCTTAAGGTTCTTCAAGCTTACTACGGCCCTCGACTCCTTAACCGGGAGACATCGGCAATGTCATTTAGTTAAGCTTAAAGGTACGTCTGGGAATAAAAAGAAATCCAACCGGCATGGGAAAATCCTGTGCCGTTTGTTTTTTGGTGCAGGCAAGAGTAAAAACGCGCACAGCAAACAAAGCGGATGAAGTGTCCGCTTTAAAATGTTCATGCCTATTGAATTATGCTACTCTGTAAACGAAGCTAACGACTGATTGTGAGCGGACTTTGCGCGTATCCTTATGTCCTGGGCGGACGGGTCGAATCGGCAAAGTATTCTTGCGAATCAGCGCTTCAACATCAGGTGGGGGTTCATTGTCTCTTGAGCGCAGGAATCGTCTACAAACGTAAACAGCGACCGTGAAGTTGACTTGGTAGGGATGCTGTTTATCTTTTTGCGAAATGACTACGTGCGAGGTAATCATTTCAGCGAAATTGTACATGATCATTCTTGCGAAAATCTCTTGGATAATGAACTCCCGTTTCTTTGCATGGAAGTTCGTCAGACCAACGGTGTACTTTAATGCCCTAAACGAGGTCTCAATCCCCCACCGCATGTTATAAATGTTTCTGAGCTCATCGGGTGGGAAATCATCGGCAGAAAGATCCGTAATGACCGTTTCATAAGTGCCATTGGGCAACGCAAAACGAACGACCCGAAAGGACATCGGGTAAACCAAGTTTTCATGCAAATCCAGATAATCAAATGTAGACACGGACGGAACGAATTTGTATATCTCGGGATGTGCCTTAACCTCTTTGGTTTGCTTTTTTGTGAGTATCCGATGAACGTCCTGATCAAACTCTCCGCCAGAAGGTAACTGTAAGCCCGAAAGAATGCCACTGGAGTTCAAATCCTTTACCCGTATGACATAATTCCACCCTTTACGTTCAATATGCGCAAAGTTGTTGTAGCTTTCATAACCTCGATCGGCAATCACTATGGTTTTATCTTTGATGGGAGAACGTTCAACCATGGCAGCTAGTGCCCTTCCCTCGTTGCCCATCCTTCGCGACTGAACAATGGCATCTACGTAAAGTCTGTTGCAAATATCGTAGGCTGCGTTAAAGTGTAGGAAGCTAACGCCTTTTGCGTTCGGGTGACATTGAAAATAGTTGTCTGCGTCCGCAGGATCAGTTGCGATCTGCAAATCAGAACCGTCAATGGCAAGCAATCGATACCCTCGATAGTCCTTGATATTTGTATACGTTTGCGTAAATTCGTGAAATAAGAATTCCACAGCAGACGGCAGGATCTTATTCCTCTGCTGGACAAAAGCAGAAGTCGTTGCGGTGTTTACGTCATAACCATGTGATTCTAGGAGCTCCTTATATAGGGTGTTCCCTCCCATTGAGATCAGGAGTTGCATGACCGTTTCAAAGGGTAGTTTTTTCTTCCGAGTAAAATCCCTTTCGGGATTTTTGACATAAGGCGTTGGTGCAGCTGACATTTCTCTTATGAGGGATGTCAGCGTTTTTTTAAGTGAAATCGCATACTCATTCAATGGCATAACCTCCTCGTTTTTCAAGGGGCTACGCCACACATTTTCAACCACTGGTCAAGTCTTATTTTCATTTTCGAGCAAAAAAAAAAAGAGCGGGCTATCTTTTTACTGATAACCTGCTCTTACTCTTTAATTTGGCCTTGCTCCTTAACTAAATGACATTGGAGACATCGGGGGCCGTTTTGTCGTCGTCAGGTGAACGATACCGCGCACAAGGATGTCCCAGCGGATTGTATGGACAGGGACAACTACAATTCCGCACTTGCCTTTTTCCTCGATAAATAGATGTTCATCTACTAGATTGTTAGGTATATGTACAGCCTCCTTCCGCTTGAGCGGCGTAGTATATAGTCAATCTATAGGGAGGTGTCCATGTTTGATCGGTCATCGGACGAGGAAGAAGATAGACAGCGTTGTGAAGCGGAGATCGGCTGTCTTCATTGCGAACAAGAGGACGATATTCATCGCGAAACCGACGATTCTGACGACGAAACAGAAGACGATCGTAAAGACGATCTGCGCGGCGCCCTCGAATCCGTGCAAGCCTCGGTCGAAACGCTGCGTCAAGAAAGTCGTTACCGTCTGCAAGAAAAAACGGAAAGTCCGCCGACCTGCCGCCGTATGCCGCAAAAAACTGACCGTAAGGAAAAAAAGGGTAAAAGTCGTGAATCGGGTAAAATCGCGGATCATCCGTACAACCGGCGCTCCCGGACCGGCAGGGCCTTCAGGGTCGCAAGGATCCCGCGGACCTAGAGGACCTCAAGGACCTCAGGGACCTCAAGGATCTCAAGGGCCACAAGGACCTCAAGGATCTCAGGGACCTCAAGGACCCCAAGGACCCCAAGGACCCCAAGGACCCCAAGGACCTC
>JAEWPC010000084.1 GCA_023460795.1 Bacillota bacterium
TCACGGGGCCGCCCCAACCCCTCGAGCCGGTTTTCTTTATGGGAACTCCGAGCATGAATGCGGACTTGAGCGAGAATAAGTCGGTTTGGGCGACTAACTCCGAGCAGAATCCGGATTTGTGCGAGAATAAGTCGGTTTGGGCGACCAACTCCGAGCGTATGGCGGTCTTGAGCGAGAATAAGTCGGTTATGGGCGACCAACTCCAAGCTACCGATCGCCGCTCGTGGAAGCCTATCGCTTAAGATATTTGCTATTGGTTTATTGGCCGGAATTGCATAGATCGCCCAACGACCGCCGGACGGCGGCCTTTTTGCGTTGCCAAATCATTCCTTGCAAGCGTGTGCGAACCCTTGATATGACGGCACTTCGCTACCTTATGCCTAGTCCTGCCATGGAACTGATTTCCCATGGTGGAAGATGGGACTGGTCATGGCGGCGGATGGAAGGCAGCTTAAGCCGTTCTATAATGAGGTTGGGGAAGTGTCATTCCCACAACCAGGTTTCACATTAAAGGAGCGATCGAAGTGAGAAAGGGAATATTGATCGTGACATCGGCGCTTGCGATGCTGATGTCTGTTCCAACGTTCGCGTCGGCGGCAACCGCGGGAAGCTCCGCCAACGTCGTAAGCTCGGTTAGCTTTCGAAGCGGTCCAAGCACGTCATCGACGGTTATGAAATACTTAAAGGCCGGCGACAAGGTTACGATCGTGGAAGAGACGAATTCGTATTGGTATAAAGTGAAGGATAGCAGCGGTTCGATCGGGTATGTATCGTCGAACGAGAAGTACATAGACGTAATCGAGCAAGCGATATCGACCGCCAATGCCGTGATCGTCAGCTCCGTCTCGTTCCGCACGGGACCTTCGACGAGCAATGAGCGGATAAGATATTTGAAGAAGGACGAGAAGGTTACCATAACGAGCCAAGTGAATAGCGGTTGGTACGCGGTAAAGGATGCCAGCGGCGTCACGGGCTACGTCAGCGCCTCCGCGAGTTACATCAAAGTAACGGGCTCCATCCCCGCGCCATCGACCGGGGGCGGCACGCCAGGAAGCAACACGAATACCAAAGCGAGCAACGCGGTAATCGTGGCTTCGGTCTCCTTCCGGGACGCGCCGTCAACGAGCGGAAAGCGAATGAGATATTTGCAGAAGGACGAGAAAATTCAGATTACCAAGAAAGTAACCGACTATTGGTATGCGGTAACGGACGCCAAAGGAGCCACAGGCTACATCAGTACTTCGAGCACTTACGTAAAGGTAACGGGGGATATCCCGAAGCCGCCGGCGCAGAACTTACCGCTCTCCCAGCAAGTCGAGCTCGTGATCGCCGCCGGCAACAAGTACCTCGGCACTCCTTACGAGTTCGGCTCGGATCGCAATACGACGACAACGTTCGATTGCTCGGATTTCGTCCGGCAAGCGTTCAAGGACGCGCTGGAGCTCGTCCTTCCGGCGGACTCCCGCCAGCAGGGGGATTACGTAAGGGCGAACCAATCCGTTATGGCGGATTGGCATAAGCTGAAGCGGGGCGATCTGATGTTCTTCATGGATTACGCCGGCTCTGACGCTTCGAATTATGAGGGGAAATCTCCATTCGGAGAAACGATTACCCACGTCGGCATTTATCTCGGCAATGGCGAAATTCTGCATACCTATTCCAAAGAATCCGGCGGCGTGCGGGTCGACCGCATCGAAGGAACATCATGGGAGCATCGCTTCTTGTACGGAGGCAGCGCGCTCTAAGGAATATGAATAAGCTCGCGCATACGCCGCATCGGCATTGCGCGAGCTTTTTTTTCTCCTGTCAGACGTATCGGAACAATGGCTCTTCTTCAATATAAGATATAGGCACGTCCGGGAATCGAGCGCCTAACCATTCGGCCATCAGGCGCATGCCGGGTATTTCGCTCTCCCGATGTCCGAGGACGATCAGCGCCCGGCTCCGGCCGAGCGCGGCGGCATCCTTAACGTATTCCGGCGTTTCCCATTCGGGGCCTTCGCCTACGATAAGCAGATCCAGTTTCTCTCGATCGAACAACGGGATCGCATGCTCGCCGCCTCCGCGGTAACCTACGGCTATGCCGACCCGGATGCAAGGCTGCGAGAGGTCGCCTACGACGCGCAACGACGATACACCGAGGCGCTGCTTCACTAATAATGAGATCTCATGCACGGTGACGCCGGCTGGCAAAGCTAAGAACGAAGCGGTCGGATCATGTCGGACGACGGAGGCCTCCCAGCCCATGGCGCGGATTAGGCCGAGCATGATTCCGTCGGGCACGACACGGTGCCAATGATCGTGATTGCGGTAGACGGATAAGCCGGAACGCGCGATCCGCTCGCGTTTGGCTTGGACGACGGGATCGTCTTCGTATCGGCGCGGATCGTGATGGTGGCTGTAATAGATGCCTTCGTGAGTAACGAGCAGATTCGCTCCGGCTTCGATCGCTTTGCTGATGGCTTCGATCGAAGCCGAGAATGAGACCGCAATCGCTCGAACCGTCGTGTTCGGATCGCCCGAGATCAGGATGTCCGACGTGCGGGAGCGGTCGTCCGGCGATGTCATTGCGGAGATTATATCGCCAATCGTAATCTTCATGTTCGCACCTTCCTTCGCTAGAAGCATACCACGATTGCGTGTCGACGTTTACATATCGACTTTGATAAGTTTAGATTTCTAAGTTTTATGAAGCAAAACCTAAAATTTACTAAGTGTCATTCCGAACAATGATGCGGTACAATGGAGTACATTCTCTTTTTGTCGGTGATGAAAGCGATTACATCTATTGGAGGGATACGCATGATGAAGGTCATACTGGTCGACGACGAGATCTTCGTACGCAAAGGTCTGCTTGCGCTCATCCCCTGGCAGCGGCTTGGTTACGAGGTCGTCGGCGAAGCGGATGACGGCGAGGAAGCGGTGAAGCTCATCGAGCAATTAACCCCGGACGTCGTCATCACGGACATTAGGATGCCCGTAATGGATGGCTTGCGGATGATCGGTTACGTACGGGACAATGCCGTATATTCGCCTAAATTCATCATCATCAGCGGATACAGCGATTTCAAATATGCTCAGCAGGCCGTTCGGTACGGCGTTCAGGATTTCATACTGAAGCCGATCGACGAGGACGAGATGACGGTCGCGCTGCTCCGGATCAAAGAACTGATCGAAGAAGAACATAAGGGTAAATCAGCGCCGCGCGTAGATTTCGACGCCGCGCTGCTGGAGAGCTGGTACTCGGGCGCGGTGAATGAGGAGATGGCCTCCGTAACCGCGGAACTGCTCGATATCCGCCAAGACTCGGAATACTGCTGCATCCTGGTCGAACGCAACAACATCGGCTTCGGACAAGAGCGGGAGCCGTGGGCGATCGAGCAGATGAGCGATCTGAAGCGAATTCTGTTCGAGGCGATCGCGCCCAACCGCAAAGCGATTATTTACGACGCGGGCTTGTCGGCGTTCGGCTTGCTGACTACCCCTGGGGCGCCGGGCGATACGGTTCAAGAATGGGAAGCGTTCGCCGCCAGGATGCTGTGGGCGATGCCACAGGAGCTTAGGCCGAATATGCGCCTGTACGTCGGCAAACCGGGCTTGGGCGTAGCCGGAGTGACCGAGTCCCATAAGACGGCTAAAGAATTAGTGCAATACAAGTTCGCGTTGGACGGGCAATCCGTCATTACGTACGAAGAACCGACCCGGATCTCGCTGAAATACAAGCAGTCCGACGCCAAGCTGAACGCGGAGCTGATGGAGGCGATCGAGGAGGGCAAGGAGCTGGCGGTGCGCGCGGCGATCGACAAGCTGTTCGAAGCGTTCACCGAGGAGAAATTCGCTCCCGAGTCGGTGCAAGCGTCCATCGCGCAATGCGTGCTCGGCATTACGAAGATCGTCCGCGAACTGGAAGGGGACGAGAACGAGCTCGCTTCCCTGAAAGCGATGATGCAATGGTCTAACGAACCGAGAACGGCATCCGGGCTGAAGAGCATGATCATCGCTTTCGTCATGGAGAGCGTCGCTTACATTACCGATAAGCGCAAATACCGTTCCAAAGGCGGTATCCAGAAGGTCAAGCAATATATCGAAGCCCATTATCACGAGAACATGAGCCTGAAGAGCATCTCCAAAACCTTTTACATGAACCCTGTGTATCTAGGCCAGCTCTTCAAGAAAACGTACGGCGTCTATTTCAACGATTACTTGCTCGAAATCCGCATTACGGAAGCGAAGAAGCTGCTCAGGCAGACCGACCTTAAAGTGTACGAGGTCGCGGAACGCGTCGGCTTCTGCAATCCGGACTATTTCGTCACGCAATTCGAGAAGGTCGAGCACAAGACGCCGACCGAATACAAGAACAGTCTCCTCACTAAATCATAAGCCGCGGTGATCCGAATGCTCGTCAAGCTGAAACGCGCGTTAAGTCTGAAAGACGTGAGACTGCGCAACAAAATGCTCATCGTCTATCTGATATGCGTATTCGTGCCGGTCGTGCTGACGAACGTTATTTTCTACGACATTACGACGACTAACGTCAAGAAGCAGAAGATGAGGGACGTGTCGCTTACGCTCGAGCAGCTTCGCAACGAGCTGGCGGCGCAATTCAATTTCATCGCGGGCGTCTCTTCCGAGCTATACGCGGATCCGCTGCTGAACCAGTACCTGGATAATTACTACGAGAAATCGGCGGATTACGTCGAGAACTACAACACCTACATCTCCAACAAGCTGGATAAGTTCAGCCCCCTCTATGAATCGATACAATTCATTACGATCTACACGAACAACCAGTCGGTCATTTTCGGCGGACGGATAGCCCCGATCACGGAGGGAATCCAAAGCACGGGCTGGTTCCAGGCGTTGTCCGGGATGACAGCCTCGGAAATCCTGGTGGACAAGACCAAGCCGAGCTATTCCGGCAACGGGGAGCAGTTCAGCCTTATTCGCAAAATGGAGAGCGTAGCGACCGGCGAACAGAACAAAATTCTGAAAATCGATATCCACCCTAAGCTGGTCGAGCAAATCTTCAGCGACATTACGCTGGAAGGGAATCTCTATTTGCTCGAAGGCGACCAAATTATTTATACGAACAATAGGGCAGTCGATCTTGCCAAGTCGAACTCCTACAAAGACGTGTCCGTTCGCGGCAATTCGGTCGTATTGGAGGAGAAGTTGAATCAGAACTATCTGAAGGATTGGCGGATCGTCGGCGAATTCGAGGATCGGGTCGTCCTGTCGGAAGTAAGCAAATCCAAGGAATTCGTGCTGTATATGGCCATTCCGAATCTCGTCGTTCCGACGCTCATCATTATCTGGTTCACTCGTTCCCTCAATTCGCGATTGATTCGAATTCTGAAGCAGATGAAGAGAGTCAAGAATCAGTCGTTCGAGACGATCGATGACGAGGAATACAAGGACGAGATCGGCCAGCTGACAGGTGAATTCAACCGGATGACGCTACAGGTCAAGAGCTTGATCGACGACGTGTACGTCGCGGATATTCAGAAGAAAGAGCTGGAGCTCGAACGGCGCAAGGCGCAATTCAACGCGCTTCAGAGCCAGATCAACCCGCACTTCCTGTTTAACGCGCTGGAGACGATCCGGATGCGCAGCTTAATTAAGAACGAGACCGAGACGGCTAAGATCATCCACAATATGGCGAAAATATTCCGGACTTCGCTCACCTGGGGCAAAGACAAAGTAACCGTCAGCGAGGAGATGGAATTCATCGTCTGTTTCCTCGAGATACAGAAATACCGGTTCGAAGACAGAATGAAATACGATCTGAATATCGACCCGGCCGCGCAGCGCTGCACGGTGCCGAAGATGATGTTCTTGCCGTTCGTGGAGAACGCGAGCATTCACGGGATCGAACCGCTCAAGACCGGCGGCCAGATCGACGTTAAGATCGCCCGCGAAGAGGACGAGCTGCTCTTCGAAATTCGCGATAACGGCGTTGGCATGGACGCGGAGAAGGTCAAGCGCTTCTACGAATATTTGGAGAGCGAGGCGGAAATCGGGGAAAGAATCGGCGTGCAGAACGTCATTTATAGACTTAAATTGATGTATGGCGACAGGTTTAGACTCGTTATCGACAGTGCTCCGGGACGCGGGACATATATCAGTTTGCGCATTCCTATCGATTAACCGCGACGAACCTACTATGGTTTTCAAAGTACAGACTATAGTTTATTGGGTGAACAAAGTTCGTTCATCCTTCTATAATGAAAGTGCTTACAAAAAAGCTTTATCTATGAAAGGGGATCTCATGAATGGCTAAGAAACTGCTTTATGGCACGATGGCAGCTGCACTGGTTCTCTCGGCTACCGCTTGCGGCGGCAACAACAACGACGAGAACAACACGGCATCGTCCAGCGCGCCAGCTAGCTCCGCGGACGCGTCTGGAAGCGCTCCCGCATCGGAAGCGCCGAAAGATAAAGTAACGTTCACGTATTTCCATGGCGTAGCTAACGCGCCGGACGCGAACATGAACGAGAACACGATCGGTAAGATGCTCGAGGATCAAACCGGCGTCAACTTCAAAATGGAACACTTGGTAGGCGACCTGAAAGCGAAGATCGGTACGATGATCGCTTCCAACGACTATCCAGACGTTATCAACCCGGATGCCGGCATCGACCAGCTCCTCGACGCAGGCGCATTCATCGACCTTACGAAATACTTCAACAACGACCAATATCCAAACCTCAATAAAGTTTACGGCCCTTATCTTAGCCAAATGAAAGCAGCCGACGGCAAAATTTATTTCATTCCGTTCTCCAACGTCGTTGGCGAATATATGCCGGACCCTAACATCAACCAAGGCGCTTTCTGGATTCAACGCCGCGTGTTGAAAGAAGCTGGCTATCCGAAGCTCAAAACGTTCGACGAGTACATGAATCTGATCGAAGAATACGTCAACAAGCACAAAGACGAAGATCTGATCGGTTTCATCACGCTGACGCATGACTGGCGCTTCTTCGCAACGGCTAACGTACCGATGCACCTTGACGGTTATCCGAACGACGGTAACGTCGAAGTCAACATGGAGACGCTTGAGGCGAAAACGTACTTCACAACGGATTCCACGAAGCGCTACCTTCAGAAGCTGAACGAGTTCAACGCTAAAGGCTTGTTCGACAAAGCTTCCTTCGTAGATAACTTCGACCAATACATCGCTAAGCTTTCGTCCAAGAAAGTCGTCGGCTTCTTCGACTACGGATGGCAAGCGGCGAACGCGCTCAACGTTCTGAAGGACGCGGCTCGCCAAGATCCGGCACAAGACGATTTCGTATACCAACCAATGCCTCTGACTTGGGACGGCAGCAAAGACCAGCTCCAAGATCCTCCTGGATTCGTTAAAAACCGCGGTATCGGTATTACCGTAAGCGCGAAAGATCCGGACCGCATCATGGCATACTGGGATAACCTGCTTAAAGAAGAAAACCAAATCCTCAGAAGCTGGGGCGTCAAAGGCGAGACTTACGACATCGACGCGAACGGTCGCTACTTCCGTACGCCAGAGATGATCAAAATGATCGACGAACCGTACAAACTGAAGTTCGGCTTCACGTACTTCGCATGGGATTGGCCGCAATGGGGCACGAACTCGACGTTGTCCGACGGCAACGCGCTTTCGCCAGGCTTCCAACCGGAAGTATTCCAATTGAGCCTGACGGAGAAAGACAAAGAAATTCTCGGCAAATACGGCGTACAGACGTATGCTGAATTGTTCGCTAAACCAGACGATCGCGTATGGTTCCCTGCTTGGGGTATTCCGAAAGAGCAAGGATCGGCGCAACAAATCTGGGAAACGAAGCACGATGAAATCATCAAGAAATTCTATCCGAAGCTCGTTCTTGCTAAGCCAGGCGACTTCGACAAAGTATGGGCTGACTACACGGGTGAGTTCGGCAAGCTTGACACTGCTGGGTACGAAGCATGGTACACGGAACAGCTCAAGGCTGTTGTCGCAGCAGCTAAGTAACATCTAAATAGTTATAAGCGAAAGGCCGGCTTATACGTGCTCAAGTCGCGAATAAGTCCGACCTTTCGCTTATTCCATTAGTAGGACCGGTCCGGAAGGAGAATATATATGGAGAGCAACATCACATCTGCAACGTCATCCGTGACGTCGATCAAGCCGACGGGACTGAAACTTTTCTTCAAGAGACTCATTCAGCAACGGGCGCTCGTAATCATGTCCGTACCTTTCGTCATCTGGCTTTTCCTATTTAAGTACATGCCGCTATGGGGATGGACGACAGCCTTTCAAAAATATAAACCGGCTAAGAGCTTTTCCGAACAAGAGTGGGTCGGTTGGGATCAATTTAACTTCCTGTTCAGCGACGAACGGTTTTTGCGCGTATTAAGGAACACGTTCGCCATGAGCGGAATCAACCTGGTGCTTGGATTCGTTACGGCGATTATATTGGCCTTGCTGCTTAACGAATTGCGTTCGGTTATATTCAAACGCGTCGTACAGACCGTAACGTACATGCCTCACTTTCTTTCATGGGTTGTTGCAGCAGGGATTATTCAATCCACGCTCTCCACGGACGGAATTATCAACATCTTATTGATCAAACTCGGTTTTCTCGAAAAAGGCAATGAAATCTTATTCCTAGGTATTCCGAAGGACTTCTGGGGTATTCTAGGCGCAGGAACCGTATGGAAGGAAATCGGTTGGAACACGATCGTGTATTTGGCTGCGATCGCGACGATCGACCCTTCGCAGTATGAAGCTGCGGAGATGGACGGCGCCGGACGATTCAAGAGGATGTGGCACGTTACGTTGCCGGGTATCCGGTCGGTTATCGTCGTTTTGCTCATTCTAAACATCGGCAATCTGATGCAATCGGGATTCGAGGCACAATATTTGCTTGGTAACGGCATGAATATCGATTATTCCGAGAACATTGATATATTCGTACTGAATTACGGTCTTAACCAAAGTAACTTCTCTTTGGCTGTTGCGGGCGGCATGTTCAAGAGCGTCGTCAGCATTGTGCTGCTAGTCATCGCCAACAACATCGCGAAAAGATTCGACGGTAGCAGAGTATTCTAAGAAGGAGGTTTACCAGATGGCAAATTCAGCTACAGGGACGGCGCCTAAGAAGTATACACGCAGGAATGCCTCGATCGGCGACCGAATCTTCGATTCACTCAACATTATTTTCCTTTCCTTACTGATGCTCGTCACCTTGTATCCTTTCTTGAATCAGCTTGCGCTATCGTTGAACCAAGCAATGGATTCGATCAAGGGCGGCATCTATATATGGCCGAGGCATATTTCGTTCGAGAACTATAAGTACGTTTTTAAAGATAACCAGGTCTATCATGCAACGTTGATTTCGGTCCTCCGTCTGGTTGTCGGCACAGTCTTCTCCGTATTCGCTACGGCCATCGTAGCGTATACGATCAGCCGTCCGGAATTCGTACTGCGGAAGTTCGTCACGATCGCATTCGTTTTGACGGCTTACATTAACCCGGGCATTATCCCCGACTTCTTGAACATCCGCGATTTGCACTTAGTTAATAGTTTCTGGGTTTACGTGTGGCCTGGGTTGATCGGCGTCTTCACGCTGATCCTGATCCGTTCTTTCATCGACGGACTTCCGGAAAGCATTATGGAGTCTGCGAGAATCGACGGAGCGGGAGAATTCAGAACGCTCATCAGCATCGTTATGCCGCTCTGTCTTCCGGTTCTCGCAACGGTAGGATTGTTCACCGCAGTCTATCAATGGAACAGCTGGATCGACGTATTCTTGTATAACTCGTCGAACGAGAATCTGAGTACGTTGCAATACGAACTCCAGAAGATTCTTCAGAACTCCAGCGTTTCCGGTTCGGCGGCGAGCGGTTTCGCGAATGCTCAAGCGGCGGCCAACATGGTTACGCCACTGTCGGTGCGCGCGACGATGACGATCGTAGCTTCGGTTCCGATGATCATCATGTATCCGTTCCTGCAGAAGTACTTCGTTAAAGGTATGACTGTCGGCGGGGTAAAAGGTTAAGAAAAAGAAAGCCGCAAAGGCTTGATTACACGATTTCCCCATAAGAGCAACCTTGAACGCTACGACGATTCCGTCGCAGCGTTCAATGCTATTGGGGGACGATTAGCGGAGGTACGATTTTGGCTAGCAAATCATATAAAGCATGGCTGCAGTACGAGAGAATCGAACAAGTAACGATTCGGAACGACTACATTAAACTGCTGGCCAACGTGGTGCTGCCGTCCGAATTATCGGAATACAGCCCGGCGCTTCGCGAGTTGAAGGATGCCTGCAGGACGATGCTAGGCATCGATCCTCTCGTGTCGGAGCGCCCCAGCAATCCATCATATACGAGAATCAGATATGCAACGGGAGCAGAACGAGAGCAGTTAGGCGACGAAGGCTATCGCATTCATTCGACATCTACGGATGCCGGCACTTGCCTGTCGCTTGACGCCGGAGGACCGTCTGGATTGTTATACGGGATATTCCATTTGTTGCGCCTTTTCGGTTCCAACGCCTCCCTGTCCGAGGTCGATATCCGAGAGAAACCGACCAGCCAGCTTCGCATGCTGAATCAGTGGGATAACGCCGACGGCAGCATCGAACGCGGTTATGCGGGACTATCGATCTTCTACCAGAACGGTCAAATCGCTTCAAGACTGGATCGGGTTAGAGACTATGCAAGGCTCGCTGCTTCCGTTGGCATTAACGGCATCTCGATCAACAACGTTAACGTGCATAAGGCGGAGACGGCGTTCATCACGGAGAGTCTCTTACCGGAAGTGTCCAGAGTCGCCGATGTGTTCAGATCGTACGGCATTCGCCTTTTCTTAAGCGTTAACTTCGCAGCCCCGATTCAAGTCGGCGGATTAACGACGGCCGACCCGCTTGATCCGGGCGTATGCGATTGGTGGAAGAAAACGGCTAAGACGATCTACGACTACATACCGGATTTCGGCGGATTTTTGGTCAAAGCAGATTCCGAGCACCGGCCCGGGCCGTTCACCTACGGACGGGATCATGCGGACGGAGCGAACATGCTGGCGGACGCGCTCGCGCCGCATGGCGGTATCGTTATCTGGCGCTGCTTCGTCTATAACTGCATGCAGGACTGGCGCGATCGTTCGACCGACCGTGCGCGGGCTGCTTACGATCACTTCACGCCTCTGGACGGCAAGTTCAAGGATAACGTGATTCTGCAGATCAAGAACGGTCCGATGGATTTCCAGGTACGCGAACCGGTGTCTCCGCTGTTCGGCGCGATGAAGCGCACGAACCAGGTCATGGAGTTCCAAGTTACTCAAGAATATACCGGTCAGCAGAGACATCTGTGTTATCTCGTACCGCAATGGAAAGAAGTGCTTGATTTCGATACTCATGCGAAGGGACAGGGTTCTTACGTCAAGCGCATAGCGGACGGAAGCCTGTTCAGGCCGAAGCATTCGGGTTTCGCGGCCGTATCCAATATCGGCGACGACGACAACTGGACCGGACATACGCTGGCGCAAGCGAACTTGTACGGTTACGGCCGATTGATCTGGAATCCGGACCTCTCCGCGGAACAGATCGCGGACGAATGGATCCGTCAGACGTTCGGCAACGACGAGCGGCTAGTATCGGCGATCAGCCGCATGCTGATGGGTTCGTGGAGAACCTATGAGAACTATACGGCGCCGCTCGGCGTAGGCTGGATGGTCGCGCCGAACCACCATTACGGACCGGATGTAGACGGCTACGAATACTCGCGCTGGGGAACTTACCACTTCGCGGATCGAGACGGGATCGGCGTCGATCGGACGACCGAGACGGGGACTGGCTACGGCGCGCAATACCATGCTCCTAACGCGGCCATGTATAACGACGTGACGACGTGTCCCGACGAACTTTTGCTCTTTTTCCACCATGTTCCTTACACGCATCGTCTGCAATCGGGCTTGACGGTCATTCAGCATATATACGATACTCACTTCGAGGGCGCGGAACAGGCTGCCAATCTGCTAGAGCAGTGGGAACAGCTGGAAGGCTTGATCGACTCCGCTCGATTCGGATCGATCCGGGAGCGGCTGCGAGAGCAAGCGGAGCATGCCAAGCACTGGCGCGACGTCATCAATACGTACTTTTACCGCAAGTCCGGCGTGCCGGACGAGAAGGGCAGAACCATTTACTAGCACATGAGACAGCCAAGGGGTGAAGCTTCGACTTCATCCCTTTTTGTGCACCGCGCGACTTCCATGCATGCCTAGCGGGGCGGAAAGGTTGATAACTTGATGTGGCCCAAACTAGCCAAGCTTAATTCGCTTCGGAATCAGATGCTGTTCGGATTCCTCTTCGTGATGATCGCCATTCTCGCGTTCGTGGGAGCCATTACGTTCGATTCCGTCTCGACGTTGCTGAAGAACAACGCGGCGAAGCATATCCAGCAGACCGCCGTGCAGGCGAACGGCAGGCTGGAAGGCATTCTCGAGCAGGTCGACTCGCATACGACGCTCGTGGCCACGAACGCGTACGTTCAGCAGTTGCTGCTTAAAGTGAGGAACGGCGGAGAGGCGTTGTTAACGGAACGGCAAGCGTTACCCGCGATCATGAACACGATTCCGCTTTTCGCCAGCGGAGTGAGATCGGTCGAACTGTACACGCATGACCGCAAACGGTTATTTCCGCTGAATAACGTGAGACTGGACGAGAAAGTAAGCCAAAAGTGGATTGAGAAGACGACCGAAGGCAGGGGCGGGCTCGTATGGTTCGGTATCGATCCAGCGGATTCGAATATGCTGATCGCGATTCGGCAGGTCAGTCTGATTCATCAGAACTTCGATACCGGCGGTTACTTGCTCGTCCGCATCGATCGCAAGGCGTTCGCGCTCGACTCGCTGCAGGGAGAAGAAAACGGACAGGAGACGATGTTGCTCGTCGGGACGGAAGGACAATTGCTCGCCTCCAATTCGGAGAGCGTGAGCGAGGAGGAAGCGCTGAGCCTGACGTCGACGGATCGGGAGACCGTGCATTTGCATGATCAGACCTACGTGATGGTCAAGCAACAATCGGCAGTCACCGGATGGACGCTGCTCATCCTGACTCCGGTTCACGCTATCACGGAGGGGATTTCCGTACTCCGCACGACGATCGTCGTGTCGGCAGCCATCGGCACGGTTCTCTTCATCTTGATGTCGCTCCTGCTCTCGACGGTCATTACGCGTCCGATCCTGCGTCTGATCAAGACGATGAGAGGCGCGAGGCTCGGCGGGCTGAAGCCCGCGGATATCGTGTCTTCGACGATCGAGATCAACGAATTGAACCACACCTACAATAAGATGGTCGAGGATATCAACGGGCTGATCCGTCTCGTGTACGAGAAAGAGCTGCTGCAGAGCCGCTCGGAGCTGAAGGCGCTTCAGGCGCAGATAAACCCTCATTTTCTGTACAACACGCTCGAAGCGTTATATTGGGCTCTTCAGGAGAAGGAAGAGGAAGAGTTGGCCGAATTCGTCGTCGCGATGTCCGATTTGTTCCGCTATACGATCACGGGACCGAACAAGGCGGAATGGGTGACGCTGCGGGATGAACTCGACCATATCGAGAAGTACCTGCTCATCATGAAGCTTCGTTTCGGAGAACGCCTGCGTTGGGTGATCGACAGTCCCGTCGAGTTCGGGTCCGCCAAGCTGCCCAAGCTGCTCATTCAGCCTTTCGTAGAGAACGCCATCCTCCATGGCTTCGAGAGCAAGATCGGACCGGGTACCGTATCGTTAACCGTCGAGCTTGCGGGTGACGGCGACAGCCTTCTCGTCACCGTCGAAGACGACGGCGCGGGCATGGACGAAGAGACGCTGGGCTTGCTCAGGGAAAGCTTGGTGAGCGATAACATCCAGCTTCCGTCTTCGAAGAAGACGGGGATGGGCATTACGAACGTCGAGCGCAGAATGCGATTATTCTACGGCGACAATCTACCGGTGACCGACGCGGTTACCATTAACAGCGTCAAGGATCAGGGGACGATCGTGAGAATCCGGATTCCGCTGGCGGGGGGAACAGAATGAGGACGAAATCGATCTTAATCGTGGACGATGAGCCGCGAACGCGGCAAGGGTTGAAGAGCATGCTCGAGAAGTGGGGGGCGGGCAACTGCCGGATTATGACGGCCGACAACGGACACGAGGCGCTGCGGATGCTCCGGGAGACTCCGATCGATCTGATGATCACGGACATTCGAATGCCCGAGATCAGCGGTTTGCATCTGGCGGCGCAAATTCAAGAGAACCAGCTGCCCCATCAGCCGGCCGTCATCTTCATCTCCGGTTATGCAGAGTTCGAGTATGCCCAGCAAGCAATCCAGCTCGGCGTCGTGAACTACTTGCTGAAGCCGGTCAGCCGGGAGAAGCTGATCGAAGCCGCCAGGCAAGCGTTGGATGCGGGAGAAGAGCGCAACCGCGTCGGCATTATGCGGAAGTTCGTCGACCCGCAGCTTCTCGAGACGGATTCGGACCGCGCGAGCTTAAGCGAGACGATTCGCAAAGCGCTCGACTACATCGACGACCATATCGCGGGCACGGTCAGCCTGCGCGAAGTCGCGGAGCACGTGCATCTGAACGCCAGCTACTTCAGCGTTCTGTTCAAAGAGCAGCTGCATATGACGTTCAGCGAATTCGTCGCGCGCAAGAAGCTACAGAAAGCGAAGGAGATGCTCGTGACGACGAAGCTTCCGATCGCGGAAATCGCGGAGCGCGTCGGCTACCAGACCGCGAAATATTTCAATAAAGTGTTCAAGGAGTATGAGGGAAGAAGCCCGGGACAATATCGCTCCGAGCTAACCGAAGACTCGAGCGATACCTAATAATGATGGAACTATAGCCAACGGCAGTGCCCTTATCCCGTTGAGAAGGCGATGATACACTAATGTTCGAAGGAAAGCGCATTCAATTCCTTCACAATCGATACAGGGGGTTTTCGTTCATGAAAAAGAAAGCGTTAACGGCGAGCGCGATGCTGCTCTCGCTCTCGCTGGTGCTTGCCGCCTGCGGAGGAAGTAACAACAACAACGATAACAGTGGAGCTTCACCTGCCGCTTCCTCGAGCGCTCCGTCGTCCACGACGTCCGATGCGCCTTCCAGCGAAGCGTCCGGAGAGCCGGTCACGCTCAAGATGATGCATCTGTGGCCGGAAGGCAGCAGCCTGCAGCAATTCACGCTCGTGAATAAAATCATCGAAGAATACAAAGCCGTAGCGCCTAACGTAACGATCAAGACGGAAGTATTGGAGAACGAACAGTACAAAGACAAAATCAGCGTACTCTCCTCCTCCAATGAACTTCCCGACGTCGGCTTGACTTGGGCTGCCGGCTACTTGGAACCTTACGTTAAGGGCAACCGGTTCGCTCCGCTTGACGACCTGCTCCAAGGCGAGCTGAAAGACAAATTCGTTCCGGGTGTGCCTGAAGCCTATGCGTCCGGCGGCAAAACCTACGGACTACCGCTCGAGCTCAACATCGTACCGGTCTATTACAACAAAGAAATTTTCGCGCAAAATAATCTTCAACCGCCGCAAACGCTGGATGATCTGAAGAACATTATTAAGACGTTGAGCGACAAAGGAATTACTCCGATCACGCTCGGCGGCAAAGACGCTTGGACGGTATCGTTCTGGTACATGTATCTGGCTGAACGTCTCGCCGGTCCGGAACTGCTCAATCAATCGGTTCAGAGCAACACGTTTAACGATCCGTCGTTGCTCGAAGCGGCGAAGATCTCCCAAGAGCTCGTGGATATGAACGCGTTCATCAAAGGCTTCAACGGCTTGTCCAACGACGAGGCGAAAGCTGAATTCTCCAGCGAGAAAGCGGCGATGTACGCCATGGGGACGTGGGAAGTTCCGAACTACACGACGAACCCTGACGTGCCACAAGAGTTCAAAGATAAAGTCGGCTTCTTCAAATTCCCGACCATCGCCGGAGGCAAAGGCAACGTGAACGATTGGGTCGGCGGTCCTGGCGTTGGCCTGTTCGTCTCCGAAGCTTCTGCTCACAAAGACGAAGCGAAGAAATTCGTGAGCTTCTTCGTACAGAAGTGGGGCGAACATTCGGTCGTCGATGCGGGCGTAATCCCGGCAACGAAGGTCGATACGTCCAGCATCAATCTTCCGCCGCTGTTCATCGATCTGCTTAATGAATTGGGCAATGCGAGCAACCTCCAACTGTATCTGGACGTTCTCATGAAACCGGGTGCAGCCGACGAGCACAAGAATCTCGCGCAAGCCCTGTACGGCAAATCGATCACCCCTGAAGATTTCTTGAAGAAACACGAAGAGGCCTTGAAAGCAGGCAAGTAATCGTTAGTTTTATACAAGGAAGGGCGTGGCGCATTAGCTGCGCCCTTCTCTTGCTCGTACGACCGAGGAGGTAATACACACGCCATGGATAAAGTATTGTCGAATAAGAGGATAATCGCGCTATACGTATTGCCGTCCTTGCTGCTTATATTGGCCGTTATCTACGTGCCGATCGTACTGACCGGCTATTACGGACTGATGGAGTGGGATGCCGTCAGCCCGATGAAATACATCGGACTGGACAACTATTCGAGACTGATCGACGACGGAGCGTTCTGGGCGAGCGTCCGGCACTCGCTCCTGTTCGCCGTTATGTCCACATTGAGTCTGATTCTGTACTTGGCCGTTGCCATGATACTGTCCGGCAACATTCGTGGCGCGAATCTGCTGCGCAAAATTTATTTAATTCCGATGCTGCTGTCTTCGGTTGCGATCGCTCAGCTTTGGCTGAAAATCTATCATCCGACGACTGGCATCCTGAACGATTTCCTGGAGTGGATCGGCATCGAAAATACGCCCGCATGGCTTTCGGACCCGAAAGCGGTATTGTGGGCCGTGTTCATTCCGATATTATGGCAATATGCCGGGTTCTACATTATTATCTACTATGCCGCGCTCAAGAACATTCCGGGTACGCTGGTCGAAGCGGCTCGCATCGACGGAGCGACGTCCGTCCAAATCGCGCTTCGCATTAAGCTCCCGTTAATCTTCGAAGTGATCAAAGTGACTATCGTGCTGGCCGTTGTCGGCTCGCTGAAATATTTCGATCTTATCTACGTCATGACGGGCGGCGGTCCGAACGGATCGAGCGAGGTAATGGCGTCATTCATGTACAATGCAGCTTTCGACCGCAAGGAATTCGGTTACGGCAGCGCAGTCGGCTTCTTCCTGCTCGTCATCTGCTTGGTCGCGACATGGGGCATCCGCAGGCTGACGGCGACCAAAGACACGATCGAATATTCATAAGCAGGAGGAGATCCGGATGAGTACCGCTAATACGATGAAACTTCCCGCAGCGACATCCCGTTCGTTCGCCGGTCGACTCGGCAAGGGCGTATTGTATGTCGTGCTGACCATGGCGGCAGTGGTGCAGCTGCTGCCATTAGTCTGGCTGCTCTTTTTCTCGCTCAAAAACAATCAAGAAGTGTTCAACCTGCCGGCGTTCTCGCTCCCGAAGGAGCTGCGTTGGGAAAACTACGAGCTCGTATGGACAAGGGGCCATATCGGCAGATACTTGTGGAACAGCGTCTGGATTACGGTCGCGGCGGTTGCGCTCACGATTCTGCTCGCCAGCTTCGTTACGTACGCGATCACGCGCATGAGATGGCGCTTGAGCACGCTCGTTCTCGGTCTGTTCATGATCGGAATCATGATTCCGGTGCATTCCACGCTGATTCCGCTGTTCAACATGTTCAATCACGCGAATCTGATCGATTCGCAGCTGAGTCTGCTGATTACGTATACGGCGTTCAACTTGCCGCTCACGATCATGATCTTGCTCGGCTTCTATTATGCGCTTCCGCGGGAAGTCGAGGAAGCGGCGATCATGGACGGCTGCAGCGTGAACAGGTTGTTCTTCCGGATCGTCCTGCCGATGACTTCTTCCGTCATCGCGACGGCGGCGATCATCAACATGATCTACAACTGGAACGAGTTCATCTTCGTGAATACGTTCATCAGCACGGACTCGCTCAAGACGCTGACGGTCGGGGTGCAGAACTTCATCGGCCAATATACGGTGAACTGGGGCGCGATCGGCGCGACGCTGATGCTCAGTATTCTGCCTATCCTGATCGTGTTCTTGGCGCTTAGCAATCGCATCGTGGAAGGCATTGCGGCAGGTTCTGTCAAGGGTTAACAACGACGAACATCGACGAACCGAGAGTACAACACTTGTAACCGAGTGTGTTCTCTCGGTTTTTTTGGCGTGCGCATAGAGAGGCGAAAGAGGATACGAAAGCGCATAAAGGTGGTTATTTGGCGCACAATTTTTTCCATATTAACGTCTTATAATAGGTTTTAAGAAATCGATTTCTATCTGAGCAAAGGAGAGGAAATGATGGTAAACGCGATGACAAGACGCACGGGAATCATGATGTTGATCGCGGCGCTCGCCGTATCGCTGCTGACGTCCGTCGGCGTTCGTCACAGCTATGCCGCAACGGGGTATTACCATACGTCCGGCAACCGGATCGTAGACTCCAACGGCAATCCGGCGGTTTTTAACGGATTGAACTGGTTCGGGTTCGAGACGGCTAACTATTCTCCGCACGGACTGTGGCAGAACTCGCTGGACAGCTTCATGGATCAAATCAAGGATCACGGCTATAACCTGATTAGGCTGCCGTACAGCAACCAAATGTTCGATGCGGGCAGCATGCCGAGCGGCCTGAATACGAACACGAACGCCGATTTGATCGGATTGACGCCGATTCAACTGATGGACCGGGTGATCCAAGAAGCGGGGGAGCGCGGCATTCAAGTGTTCCTGGACCGCCACCGACCGGATTCGGGAGGCCAATCGGAGCTCTGGTACACGGCGCAGTACTCCGAGCAGCGTTGGATCGACGACTGGGTCATGCTGGCGACGAGGTACGCGAACAATCCGACCGTTATCGGCGCGGATCTTCACAACGAGCCTCACGGTACGGCGACTTGGGGAACCGGAAGCCTGACGACGGACTGGCGATTGGCGGCCGAGAGGGCCGGCAACGCGATATTGGCGGCAAACCCGAATTGGCTGATCATCGTCGAAGGCATTCAACAGAACGTTCAGGGCGAGTCGGGGACGTACTGGTGGGGCGGCAACCTGAAGGGGGTCCGCAACAATCCCGTGCGACTGAACGTGGCGAATCGAGTCGTCTATTCTCCGCACGACTACGGCCCGGGCGTATCGACCCAGACCTGGTTCAACGATCCGGCATTCCCGAACAACATGCCAGCGCTGTGGGACGAATATTGGGGATATATTCACAAGAACAATATCGCTCCGATCCTGGTAGGGGAATTCGGAGGCAGAAGCGTCGATACGACGAGCACGGAAGGCAAATGGCAGAACAAGCTCGTCGATTACATCAAGGACAACGATCTGTATTGGACGTACTGGTGCTTGAACCCGAACAGCGGAGACACCGGGGGGCTGCTGCAGGACGATTGGACCACTTGGAACGCGCCTAAGCAGACGATGCTCGATCGGATGATGAAACCGCTCGGTCCGGTTACTCAGGTTCCTGCGGCGCCTACGGGGTTGACGGCTGCGGCCGGTAACGCGCAGGTCGCGATTAGCTGGGCTGCTTCAAGCGGAGCGACGAGTTATACGGTGAAACGCGCAACGACGAGCGGCGGTCCGTATACGAACGTGGCGACGGGCGTGACGGCGACGAGTTATACGAACACGGGCCTGACGAACGGTACGACGTATTATTACGTCGTCAGCGCGACGAACGCCGCGGGCACGAGCGCGAACTCGGCGCAGACGAGCGCGACGCCGGCGGGCGGAGGCGGCACGAGCGCTCTTGTCGCGCAGTATAAGCTGAGCAACGCGAACGCGACGGACAACATGATCTACGCGACGTTCAACATCAAGAACACGGGCACGAGCGCCGTCGGCTTGAGCGGCTTGAAATTGCGCTACTACTTTACGAAGGACGGCGCCGCCGGCCTTAACGCTTACGTCGACTACGCGCAAGTCGGCACTGCCAACGTATCGGGTGCGTTCGGCAGCGCGACGGGCACGAACGCGGACACTTATCTGGAGCTGTCGTTCGGTTCGGCAGCGGGATCGATCGCGGCCGGGGGTCAATCCGGGGATATTCAGATCCGCATCGCCAAGTCGGACTGGTCGAATTTCAACGAAGCGAACGACTACTCGTACGACGGTACGAAGACGGCTTACGCCGACTGGAATAAAGTAACGCTGCACCAGAGCGGAACGCTCGTCTGGGGCGTAGCGCCATAAAACATTCGCGGTCGCGCCGTTCTCGGGTTATGCCCGGGAACGGCTTTCTTCGTCTACTGCCCGATCCGCAATCGGTTACGAAAGCGGCACAAACAAGTTACATGGCGCACATTGTTTGAGGAAGCGCTTTCTTATAATGGAAGTACGATGTAAAACCTTTTCAATGAAGGGGAGTGGGGGCCGGAGGCCGGATTAATCGACTGTCGAATCAGAAACTTAATGAATCTGGGAGGGACTAGTAATGAGAAGAAGTTGGTCAACGAAGGCGGCGAGAAACGTCACGATGACCGCTCTGAGCGGCATGCTGCTGTTCGGAGCGTCCGTCGTGCCGTTGCCGCAAGCGAAAGCCTCGGTAAGCTCTTACAATTACGCGGAGGCGCTCCAGAAATCGATCTACTTCTACGAGGCGCAGCGATCGGGCGACTTGCCCGCGAATAACCGGGTCGCATGGCGCGGCGATTCGGGGATGACGGACGGCGCGGACGTAGGCAAGGACTTGACGGGCGGCTGGTACGACGCGGGCGACCACGTGAAATTCGGGTTGCCGATGGCGGCATCGGCTACGCTGCTGGCATGGTCGGTCTACGAGTACAAAGACGGCTACGTACAATCCGGACAGTACGAGGAAATTCTGGACAATATCAAGTGGGCGACCGATTACTTCATCAAAGCGCACACGGCGCCGAACGAATTGTACGTCCAGATCGGCAAAGGCGCAACGGACCATCAGTGGTGGGGCCCGGCCGAAGTGATGCAGATGGAGCGTCCGTCTTACAAAATCACGGCATCTTGCCCGGGTTCCGACGTGGCGGGGGAGACGGCGGCCGCGCTCGCTGCGGCTTCGATCGTGTTCAAGGACGAGAATCCGTCGTATTCGGCGACATTGCTTACGCACGCGAAGCAGCTCTATTCGTTCGCGGATACGTATAGGGGCAAATACAGCGACTGCGTGACGGATGCCCAAGCGTTCTATAATTCTTGGTCCGGCTATTGGGACGAATTGTCGTGGGCAGCGACATGGCTGTACATGGCAACGAACGATAACAACTACTTGACTCAAGCGATCAGCGCATCGAATAACTGGGGCAAGGAAGGACAAACGCAAAATTGGGGCTACAAGTGGACGCACGCTTGGGACGACAAGCATTACGGCGCCCAGTTGCTGCTCGCCCGCCTTACGAACGACACGACGTACATCTCTTCCGTAGAACGCAATTTGGATTACTGGACGACCGGCGTATCCGGCACGGGCGAGAAAATCACCTATACGCCGGGCGGCCTCGCTTGGCTGGACACCTGGGGCTCTCTCCGATACGCGAACAACGCGGCGTTCCTCGCCTTCGTCTACTCCGACTGGGTGACGGATACGGCGAAGAAGAACAAATACCGCGCGTTCGCGGAGAAACAGGTGCTCTATTCGCTCGGCGACAACCCGGCGAATCGAAGCTACGTGATCGGGTTCGGCAACAATCCGCCGCAGCATCCGCATCATCGCACCTCGCACGGATCGTACGCGGACAGCCAAAGCGTCCCGGCCAACCATCGCCACGTGCTGTACGGAGCGCTCGTCGGCGGACCGAACAGCAGCGACGGCTATACCGATTCGATTTCCGATTTTACGGCCAACGAGGTAGCGACCGACTATAACGCCGCCTTTACCGGCAACCTGGCGAAGATGAAGCTTCTCTATGGCGCCGGACAGCAGCCGCTCGCGGGCTTCCCGGCGGCGGAGACGAAAGAAGACGAAATGTTCGTCGAAGCGTCGCTTAACAGCACGGGACCGACTTACACCGAGATCAAGGCGCTCGTCAACAATCGTTCAGGCTGGCCAGCCCGGATGGGAGACAAATTGTCGTTCCATTACTACATGGATCTGACGGAAGTGTTCAACGCCGGTTACAACCTGAGCAATCTGACCGTTTCGACGAACTACAACCAAGGGGCGACGGTATCGGGGCTGCTTCCGTTCGATACGGCGAACAACATCTATTACGTAAAGGTAGATTTCACCGGCACGAAAATATACCCGGGCGGTCAGCCGCATTACAAGAAGGAGATTCAGTTCCGAATCGCCGCTCCTTCGGGCACGACTTTCTGGAATCCGAACAACGACTACTCCGCTCAAGGTCTTATCAGCAGCAGCACTCCAGCCAAAACAACCTATATTCCGCTATACGATAACGGAGTCAAAGTGTTCGGCAACGAGCCTGGTCCGGTCGTACCTCAGCCGCCGGCAGCGCCGACCGGCTTGACGGCTACGGCAGGCAACGCGCAGATCGCGCTGAGCTGGACGGCGTCCACCGGCGCGACAAGCTACACGGTGAAGCGCGCGACGACGAGCGGCGGTCCGTACACGAACGTGGCGACCGGCGTAACGTCGACGAGTTACACGAATACGGGGCTGACGAACGGAACGACGTACTATTACGTCGTCAG
>JAEWPC010000085.1 GCA_023460795.1 Bacillota bacterium
CCCCCCACTCCCAAAAAACCGCCCAAACACCGGGGGCGGGTTCTTTGCCCGATGTCGGGTCGTGGTCGGTATTTCATTTAATACTCAGCATTTATCGCATTATCCGCGGAACGTTCTTCCCCACAATTGCTCCAATTCCTCAGCCGAAGCTAGCTGCTGTCCCGGCCAACCGAGTCCGACGACTCCGAATTTCATCTTCATGCCTCCATCCCTCTTTCTTTTATAGGTTCCCGTCAGAGGCTCGGCTGCTGTACCAATCCCGCTTCCATAAGCGAGATGAACGACAGCAGACCTCCCCAATGGTAATAGCGGTCGCTATTGGTCTTGTCGCAGCCTTCGCCCGTATCGCCGCTATAATTCTCGTGCACGTGCCCGTGCGCCAGCCATTCCTTCAAGATGAGCGCCGCCGAGCGGTCCGCCAGCTGCTGGCCGGCGACGTGAAGCCCCTGCTTGCGAAACCCGAGATACACGAGGAAATTCATCGGCGCCCAGATGCGGCCTCGCCAGTAATCTTGCTCCGGGTAAGCCGGATCGTTGCGCGCGATCGACGGCAGCAGCCATTCGCCCCAGAACTCCTCCGGGTTGTAGAAATGCTCGTCCAACATGCGCTGCGCCTGTCGACGCGTCACGTACGGAGTCAACAAAGGATAGAAGTTCGTCGGCGACAGCCGATGGTCGAATCGGTACGTATCGGTTCTGAGGTTGCGGAATATGCCCGTTTCCTCGTCCCACAGTCTCTTGAGGTTGTGGCCGAACAAGTCTGCGGACGCCCGAAGCGTCGCTGCTTCCACGGATCGCTCCAGCACGTCCGCGATATCCGCCAATGCGAGACAATCCATGACGAAGAGGCTCATCAGTCCCACGTCGGCCAGCTCGAGGCAGTGCTTCTCCTTGTTGAACGGAATGTCGTCGTACATCGGGGAGTTGTCGAGTCCAGACTCCAGCGCCGCGCCGTACCGATCGTTCACCCCGTCCGTCTCCCACGTATTCCCGGTTAACGGATCGTACGAGTCCGAACCCCACGCGAGGAATCCCTGCGCGACTTGCCGATTGGCCGGCCACCAGCGGTTCCATTCGAAGAGCCGATCGAATACTTCCTCCAATAACCACCTGTCCCCGTACTTGCGATACAGTTCGCCCACGACGAGCGAACCGACCGGGGGCTGCGAACGGTCGCGGGATACGTTGACCCCCGACCAGTCGTAATTCGGCACGAATCCTCTCTCCGTCGCGGATCTCGTCATTTCGATCACGTTGGCGTACGCCAGCGCCTTATGGTCTGCCATGAACATGTACGCCGCGAAATACGTATCCCAGCAAAACAGCTTATACCCTTGATCGTTCCAGAGGCGGCTTACCGGCGTAATGACGCGATCTTGGGCGGGATCGTACACCGTGTCCCACGCGAGACAAGTCTGCATGGCGTCGTATACGTCCGCGAGTTCGCCGTAGGCGGCTTTGCTTAGCTGCATCGCTCGGCGTTGACGCGCGAGAAGGTCGCCGATCTCGCCGAGCGTCCGCGCCCGACCGGTCGACACGCCCACCGGCCCGTCTAACCTCAGCGCGTAATACGGAGACGCCGTCGGAACGTGCGTATCACAGACATGCTCCGCAGTAGCGTAAACCTCGACCAACCGGTCCGCGAACTCGGCTTCGATCGTACCGTCGCACCGTCTTCGCACGACGCCCGGACGGTTCCACAGAACGCCGCATTCCACGATGAGCTTCGGCGGGGTCATCTGGCTGCGGACCGGCGTCGCGAGGATGACCACGTCATCACCGTCCGTCGCCGTCTGAACGAGCAGCTCGATGTCCTCCCACAGCAGCGTCAGCTCCGTATACGATCCGTCGTACGACCGAGGTCCCGGCCGCACCGTCTCCCCGCTCTGCCGCCCGATCAGCGCCTCCCGCAGGTATGACGTATTCTTATATTCCTTCACGCCCAGCTGCAATTGAAATCCGTGCGGTAACAGCACTTGCGCCATAACGCTGCGCGTATTCCAAGTATTCCAGCCATAGGCAAGCTCGTGTTTCAGTTGCTCGTATTGTTGCATAACGGTTCGGATTACCCTTCTTTCTCGATCATGGCTGTTTGCTTCCTCTAGTTGCTCTTTCGTTATACAATACAATAATACGATGATTTAGAAGGTTTTAAATCGAAGGTTTATCGGGTTTTCATAACACAATCCTATGATAATAAGGGTGAATGAGATGCTGCACGAAATCCAACACGGTCCGCCCGGCTTTCCGCTGGGCGTCTACGTCAACCGGATCGCCGCCGACGCTCCGGCAGGGACGCGGTTTATTTATACGCATTATCACCATCATCTGGAGTTCATCTGGATTCGCGGCGGGGCATTCCGATTCGATCTGGAGAGCGAAGGGAACGTCGTGGAGGAAGGGGATATTCTTATTGTGGAAAGCGACCGGATCCATGGCGGCTCTTCGCTGGAGGGAGTCGCATGCGACGTCCTGTCCGTCGTCTTCGACGTGCGCATGCTGTATGGGGACGCGATGCCGGACCGGAGCGCGACGCAGTTCCTGGCTTCGCTGGCGGAACACCGCTACGCGCTGCCAAGCAGGCTGCCCGCTTCGTCGGAGCTTGGGGCCAAGCTGCGCAACCACATTTTCCGCCTAGCGGAGGTGCACTCCGATCCCGAACCGGGAGCGGAGCTCATGATCAAAGCGCTGCTCCTGCAATGCTTCTACGAGCTTGCCCGCGCCGGGGCGTATGCTCGCATAGGCAACGACGAGCTGCAACGATCCGATCGCCAGGCCGAGCGCGTGAGGGAAATCCTCCTCTACATTGACGCCCACTTGGCCGAGAAGCTGCCCATCGCCCATCTCGCTGCCCGCCTGCATCTAAGTCCCGCCCACTTCCATGCCTTGTTCAGGAAGTATACCGGCCAAAGCCCGGTGGAGTATATCAACAACCTGCGGCTGGCTCGATCGCATGCGCTTCTCTCGTCGTCGGAGTTGATAACAACGCAAGAAGCCGCCCATCGGGTCGGCTTCGAGAACGTGAGTTATTTTATCAAGTGCTTTAAGAGAAGGTACGGGGTGACGCCTTCGGGGCTGTAATTAGCGCGCGTCTTTCTTCGCGGCTTTGCCTTGTTCATGCGCGGCCTTCTTCGCTGCCTTCGCTTGCTCATGAGTCCCCTTCTTAGCGGCTTTGGCTTGCTCGTGAGCCGCTTTCTTCTCTGCCTTGGCTTGCTCGTGCGCGGCTTTCTTATCCTTGGCATGCCCGCTCTTTACCTCTATGGTTACCTGCGCTTCACCGGCTGTCTCGGAGGACCATTCCCCAGCCTGAATCGCCTTCTCCAGCGTCTTCTCGATATTACGGGCAAGAGCTGCCCTCGCAGTCGGGTTCTTCACGTGCTCCAACGCTTTCGTCAATGCTTCGATATTGTGCTTCAGCCGAACCTCGATTTCTTTTTCGTCTGCCTCTTTATGTTTATTTGGGTCCTCGCCTTTATCCTCATCTTCATCTTTATCTTCATCTTCATCGTCATCTTGGACGGTTTCCGCAGGCTTGTCGCCGTCTTCGACCTTGTTCGCAGCCTCGGAGGCAGCCTTCGTATCGATTACGGTGACAACGGCGCGATCCTGGGTTTGCAGCGCTTTGTTCATCGTTTCCATGGCCAGATCGATTTGGCCGTCGGCGAATAGCCTTTCGGCTTCGTTAAGCCGCTCTTCCACTTGCAACGTAAGCAGCTTCGCTTTATCGATATCGTTCGTTTTCAGCACGATTTCTATCTTCTCTATGAACATCTTAAGGAAGTAGAACGGATGGCCAGGCACGAGAACCGGCGCCGATACGGATGTCGTGGCGCCCGCATCGGCGGTTACCGTCACGGGCGCTGGTTCCGTCGTCGCCTTCGCCGTGCCATCGTCCGCGTAAGCGCCGGTCGTTCCGACCCCCATCGCAATAACGCCGCCAAGCAAGCTGTTCATCAACACTTTGTTCATCTTTTTCATCGATAGGTTCCCCTCTGCTCTTAGATGTCGAATCGATCTACTTATAGCTTTCGGCAAGCATCGGGCTTTTGAGGGGGTAGGCGGCAGATGGAAGAAACCTCTACCCGCCCTCGGATACGCCTCCTTGGATTGGGAATAATTACGTTAAGCAAGGGAGGCAGACCTATGAGTTCACCCTGTAACGATCTATCTCCTGAAATGAACGATATCATCAAGCAATACACGACCCTGTACGAGCAATTCAAGTCGTTCTCGTCTTCTCTGAATCAAGAGGAAATCGATATTCTTAACGAGCTGAATAAATTAGCGGGCAAGTTCGCGTATGCAAGCAAGATGGCGTCCGTCTATCATCTGAACCGTCTTCTTCTGCCCTACACGTATAAATGCGGAGAAATATACAAAGCCGTGCAACAATTAAGCGTCAAACGCAGAGGGGCCCTGATCATCGTACAAAGGGACGATCCCATCGATCCGCATATTACGAAAGGGATTCCTCTGGATTCCGATATTACAAGCTCGCTGCTCGATTCGATATTCCATGTCGGGAGTCCGCTTCACGACGGAGCCGTATGGATTCGGAGAGAGACTCTCGTATCCGCCGCGAACATCCTCCCGCTCACCAAGAAATCGTTCAAAGGCAAAAAAATAGGCACCCGGCATCGTGCGGCGATCGGGTTATCGGAGCAGACGGACGCCTTGGTGTTCGTCGTATCCGAGGAAACCGGCCGTCAATCGTTCGCTTATCAAGGCTCGCTCTACCGCTTCGAAGTTCTCCAATCTTAAGAGGGGGGAGTGGTTCCAATCGTTACGAAGAAGAACATCGACAATTTTCCTCAGTTAAAGATTGTATTATCGGAAAGTATCGACCGAATGGCGAAATCCATCGAGCATATTGCGGCAACGATCGGGGACAACGACATCTCGATTCTGAACGAAGTCCAGAAAGTATCGGAGGAGCTCTCGGAATTGGAGTCCACCGCGTCCACGTTCTTCCTGCATAGCCTGTTGTCGGATTATACGAACTGCACGCAGGAAATCTCCCGAACCATCCGCAAGCTGAGCTTAAAAGACCAAGGAGCAATAATCGTCATAGAGAAGCACGATCCCGTCTCCCCTCATATTAGCGGCGGAACTCCCCTTCACGCCCGGATATCCACCCAACTGCTTGAGTCTATCTTCAACCCCGAGAGCCCAATCCATAGCGGGGCCGTTGTCATTCAATCCGACAGCGTCGTATCCGCATCGAACGTGCTTCCCGCTACGGAAGTCGTCTATTGGAATCGAATGTTCGATAGCCGCGAAGTAGCGGCAGTAGGCTTAACCGAACGGTGCGATGCGTTAGTGCTGGTCGTGGGCGATAAAGGCTCGACTTCGTTCAGTATCGGCGGGAAGCTGTATCCTTTCTCGGCAGGCTAAAGCGTTGACAATATGCCCTCCCAAGTCTACGCTGATAGCGACCGGCTACAAGGAGGCACGCATGAAAAACTTGCTCGTCTGCGGTTATCGCGCGAACGAATTGAATATTTTCAACCAGAAGCACAAGGGGATTCCCTGCATTAAGATGGCGATCGAAGCCCGTCTCGCGCCGCTGGCCGACGAAGGCTTGGAATGGGTGCTGACGGCAGGGCAATACGGCTTTGACCTGTGGGCGTGCGAAGTGGCGAACGAGCTTCGGTCGCGGTACCCGCAGCTCAAGACGTCTATTCTGGCAGCTTATAAGAGTCCCGAGGAACGATGGAGCGAGGAGAAGCAAACCTACTTTCGCGACATCGCCAAGTCCGTAGACTATTACGGTACGGTGAGCAACCAGCCGTACGCCGGCGTGTGGCAGCTACGCAACCGCGACGACCTGCTCTTTCGCAAATCGGACGGGATGCTGCTGTTCTACGACGAAGATGCCGGGGAAGCAAGCCCGAAGCATATGAAGGCTCGTGCGCTGAAGCGGCAGCAGACGGACGGCTATCCGATCTACACGATCACCGCGGAAGACGTGCAATCGATCGCGGACGAGATGAGCCGGGAGTGAGGTGTCCGCCAGACTAGCAAGCTAAAGATCGTCCCCGAATCTGAAAGGAGTCATCCATGTTTATTCTCATCCTGATCATTGCGCTGCTGCTGTATGGCGCGCTCGTCTACTATATCGGCTGGCGGGGGTATCGTTGGCTTCGGCCGGAATCGTCTAGCCGGCGTTTCAAAACCCTTTATATCCTTGTCGTTGTGCTGGCCGGCGTTTCTTTTATCGTCGGCCGCGCGTCGGACGTTACCTTCTTAAACATTATCGGCGCTTACTGGATGGCCTGTTTCTATTTGCTGTTACTGCTTGTTCCTCTCGCCCACCTTACGGTTGTTCTCTTGCGCATGACTCGACTGCCGCGGCGAGGAACGCAGCTTTGGGCGGGAATCGTCACGCTGGCGCTGCTGGCAACCTTGATGGGATACGGAACCTACAACGCATACAGTCCTGTCGTTCGGAGATATGACATCCAGATGGATAAAGGCTCTTCTTCTCTCGAGGCTCTTCATATCGCGATGGCGGCCGATACGCACTTCGGTCTGCTGTCGGGCCGGGATCACGCGAAGCGTCTGGTGAAGGAGATGAACGCGCTACAGCCGGATCTGATCCTGCTTCCGGGCGATCTCTTCGACGACGATGTGGAGCCCTTCCTCGATCAGAAGATCGATCAGGTGCTATCCGATCTCCGTGCCCCTTACGGCGTCTATGCATCGCTTGGCAATCACGACAAGCATGACGGCACCATGGAGGAACTCATCGAAGCCTTGGAGCGCAGCGGAATACAAGTGCTCTATGACGAGACCGTAGACGTTCAAGGGCAATTCACCTTAATTGGGCGCAGAGACAAATCCGACAGCTACCGGCTTCCATTGGACAACCTGATGAACGGCGTGGACCTGACCAAACCGGCCATTCTATTGGAGCATCAGCCCTACGAATTCGACATTGCCCTGCAGGAAGGCATAGACTTGATCGTGTCCGGTCACACCCATCGCGGGCAGATTTTCCCGGGCAACCTGCTCACGGATATGATCTATGAGAACGATTGGGGTTACTTGCGGAAGGAAAAGATGCACACGATCGTGACGTCCGGATTTGGCTTCTGGGGTCCGCCGATTCGAATCGGCACGCGTTCGGAGATCGCGTCGATTCATATCCGGTTCGGATAATTAAAAGCGGAGGCAAGGGAATCAATTCCCTTGCCTCCGCTTTTGCTCTCACTTGAGTGGCCTTGCCGCCTTCACGTGCTTGAGCTGGGCCACGATAATGACGCTGATGATGACCAGCAGGAACCATGAGCTGATCTTGCTTAAGCCGACCATCCGCCAGCCTTCGTGCTGGTCGGGATACTTCCATGCCTGGAAGAACGTCGCGATGTTCTCGGCTAGCCAGATGAAGAAACCGACGAGCACGAACGCAAGCGCCATCGGCATTCGATACGTCGAAGTCCGTACCCGATAGACGATCCAAGTGCGCCTAAAGACGATCAGCACGAGCGCCGTCAGCCACCAACGATAATCGGGCACGTAATGATGCGTGAAGAAGTTCAAATAGATCGCTCCTCCAAGCGCCCCCGCAGGGATGAGCCCCGGCCAACCGGTCATGTCCATCTTCAGCCTTCTCCACGCTTGGCACATATAACTGGCAACGCTCGCGTACATGAACCCGCTGTAGAGCGGAACGCCGAACAGCTTCGTATAGGCGGGCTCGGGATACGACCACGACCCCATCCCGACCTTGTAGATTTCGAGCGCCAACCCGATGAGATGAAATACGCAGATGACTTTCAGCTCGTCGCGCGTCTCCAAACCGCTGCGAAACATCGTGTATTGCACGGCGAGCAGCACGAGCAGGATGGCGTCGTATCGGTGCAAGAGCGGCACGTCAATGACGTTCGACAGCGATAACGTGCCGAAGATCGCCACGGGAAACACGCAGCTCATCGCTTGCTGATAGCCGAAGTGCAGCAGCTGCACGAACTTGGTCTCGAATTGGCGCCTGGCCCTACTACTCATCGTTGCGGTATTCCAGAATATCGCCGGGCTGACAATCCAACGCCTTGCAGATCGCCTCCAACGTGGAAATCCGGATCGCCTTCGCTTTACCGTTCTTGAGAACCGACAGATTCGCCAGCGTAATTCCGATCCGCTCCGACAGCTCGGTCACGCTCATTTTCCGCTTGGCCAGCATCACGTCAATATGAATAATCATCGCCATGTCGGTTCACCTCAGACCGTAAGATCGTTCTCGGATTTGATGTCGATCGCCTGCCGCAGCAGCTTCTCGAGAACGGCGGCGAACACCGCGATCACCATGGACGCGAAGATCAGCACTAAGCCGATCAGGATAAAGCCCGGAGCGTCGTCCCGCTCCGCGAGAAGATAGAAGAGCGGCAACCCAAGCACGTACAATCCACTGATCACTAGCGCGCACTGCTTGATCTTCATCAGAGCCGTGACGGATTGCTCCGAGAAAGCGTCGTTGCGATCGATATAGTTTAACAGGTTGAACGCCTGGTACAACGCGATGTAGAACGGGATGGCCGAAGCGTACAGATCGACGTACACGAGCACTCTCAGATACGAATGGTCCGGGTACAATTCCGCCATGAAACTCCCGATCTCGGGCACGACGAAAATGCACAAAGCTAATGCGGGAATGCCCATCAATACGACGGCCGTCTTGAGGAAAAGCGTAGGAACTCGTTTCATAACCTGCACCTCAGTTCGATGGATTCGTATTGAATGTAGCATAATATTTATCGTAAATCAATAAATTATTATTGAAATTCGTATTTTATTAAAGCACATAGCGCCCCCTTCCCTATCGCCAATAATACACAGGCATTAGTTACAGAGCTTGTCGTTTGCTGGTATAATTTGGTCAACCTACCATAGAGGAGGTGAAAATAATGTACAAGAAGAAATGGGTTACGCTCCTTCTCGCCGTTGTCATGGCCTTCGGACTATCCACTTCGGTATTCGCAGCCAGCACCAAATACGTCCAGCAAACCGAAGTCGTCGGTTCTTGGCAATCCTGCAATCAAACTTCCTATTATGCAGACGCGGAAGGCTATACTGGCACACTGACCATCTTCTATTCTTACAACTCCGGTTCGTTTACGACATGCTTCTATCAAGGTAATGTCACCAAGCCGTAAGCTCGGAATGAAAGCCGATCGTCGCTCAGCCCATAAAACATACGCAATAAAATACCCGCAGGGGACCGCTTATGAGCTAGCGGCCCGCCCTGCGGGTTCTTTAATGACTCGTTTGAAAGCTCGATCAAAAAACCGCGCCTTCGAAATCTTATCGTTTCTTTGAGGGTTTCGGGTCGAAAGTAGCCGTCGGAATATCGTCTACCAAGTGATTGCCTTTCGCGATATGAATTCGCAGCATGCCTTCGAAGCCTTGGAAGGCGTCCGCCGAAGTGCCTCCGATGACCTGGAACTTGTAGATCGTGCCCTTATCGTCCTTCTCTAAGCCAATGAAGCGAATTTCCTTAACGGAAGGACTCGAGACGTCATAGATGGCCAACTTCTTCTTAAGTCCCGGTACGGCAGGATCCAAATACGCGTCGATACCGGCCGGTCGTTCCCCCGTGACTCCAAGATCCCGTTTCAGTACGGCGATAACGAACCCGAGCGCCGTCTTCTCATCCGCGCCGTTGGCGATTGGCTGCATAGACTCCCACCACGCCAAGTCCCCGCCGCAACCTGGCTTAAACAAAGCCGAGGCGGTTTCCTCAGAACGCGCGCTTACTGCCGAATCGGAGTTCGCCGGTGCCGGATGGGCATCGGCCTGCGCGATACCTCCCCAGCCGATCAACATTGATCCCATTGCGGCAAGCAATCCTAGTCGTTTCATGTTGCAATCTCCTTTCGATTATCCTTGTTGCGGGCTGACCCAATAAGTTAGCGTTGCCGAGAAACAAGGAAATCATTCGATAAGGTATTTTGGTCATAAAAATACCCCCTACGTAGACTTTACCGGCTAAATTAGCCGTGTCCACATAGAGGGTATTCGCAACTAGAATCCTTTTACGAGCCTACATGCACCTTCAGCCATCCGTCGCCGATGCCGGACTCGTCGATCCATTGTCCGCCGCTGTATTTGCCGTATTTCAGGCTGGCGTTAACCTCCGACGTACTCCACTCGTAATTGGAGTAATCCGAGTTTGTGGATTGTCCCAGCACGATCGCGTAGACGGTGCCGTTCTTTAATCCGCTATAGGCTAGCGGCACGCTGACGATGGAGAAGTCGTCGCCGATCGAAGAAGCCTTGACGGTCGCCGTCGCAAGCGCCGAGCCCGTCGGTTTGTTGTTCTGCGTCGCATACAAGCTCACGGTTAGGTCGCTCGCGTTGTCCCACTTCTTGATCTTCACTTCGACCTTGGTCATGTTGCTGTTGGCATTAGCCGCGAACGTCTGCCATCTCTTCACCTGATCCGTAATCTCCCCGAACGTAAAGGCATTCGTCCCGTTATGGGAGAGATCGATAACCGAAGAAGAGGAAGCTTGTCCGGTGGTCGCCGCGACGGAAGCGCTCCATTCGCTCGTGCCCACATCGTTCTTGGCTCTGACTTTGTACGTATGGGTAGTTCCTGCGGCTAGTCCATCGTGAGTAAAGGACGAAGTCGTCGTCGCTGCGTAGGAAGACGATCCGTCGATCTCGACTTCATAGCCCGTGGCGCCCGTTACGGCAGTCCAGCTCAGTTGGATGGACGAGCTGCCGTTCGCGCTGGCCGTTAGTCCCGCCGGTACGGCAGGAGGCTGCTGCTGAGCTTGTCCGGTGGTCGCCGCGACGGAAGCGCTCCAGCCGCTCGTGCCCGCATCGTTCTTGGCTCTAACCTTATACGTATGGGTAGTTCCTGCGGCCAATCCGTCGTGAGTATAGGACGTTGTCGCAGTAGCTACGTACGAAGGCGATCCGTCGATCTCGACTTCATAGGAGGTAGCCCCCGCTACGGCAGTCCAGTTCAGGTTAATGGAAGTGCTGCCGCTCGCGCTGGCCGTTAGTCCCGCCGGTACGGCAGGAGGCTGCTGCTCGGAGTCCGCGCTCAGCGCAACATGCAGCTTGGTCCAGCCGTCGCCGATGTGAGACTCGTCGGCATAGGAGGAACCGCCCGTATACTTTCCGAAGTCGAAGGCGCTGTTCGCGTCCGTGCCGGCGAGCCATTCGTACGCTCCGCCAACGCCCGGATTCGTCTGGCCGAGCACGATCGCATACTTCTTGCCATATTGCAGACCGCTGTATTTCAGGTCTGCGGACACTACTTTGTAGTCCTCCGTCACGGAGGAGGCAGCAATCGTCGCGGACGCTAGCGCGCTGCCCGTCGGTTTGTTGTCGCTCGTCGCGTATAGCTCTACCGTCACATTGCCCGGATTTCCGCCTTTTCTAATCTTGACGTCGACTCCCGTCAAGACAGGATAAGGATCGGCCACGAACGTCTGATACCTCTTGATCTGATCGGAGGATTGCCCGAAAGTGTAGCCATCCGTTCCGTTATGAGAGATATCGATGATGCTAGTCGGAGGCGCCTCCGGAGTCGTAGCCGTTACCTCTTCGCTCCACTCGCTCGTTCCGCCGCTATTCGTCGCGCGCACCCGGTAGCTATGGGTAGAAGTAGAGGCAATGCCGTTATGCGTGAAGGACGTCCGTACGCCGTTGGCTACGATTGTCCCGTCCACCTCGATCTCATAGGACTCCGCTCTCTCGGCAGCGTCCCAGTCGACGGCGATGCTAAAGCTGCCAGTCGCCGTCGCTTTCAACCCGGTCGGTGCTTCCGGCGGCAGCGGCGGCACATCCGTCTCGGCCGTGAAGGAAGCGCTCCATTCGCTCGTCCCCAGATTGTTCTTGGCCCGTACTCTATAGCTGTGCGTAGATCCCGGCTCAAGTCCCTTATGCTCGAATGCTAGGGCCGGTCCGTTGTTCTGTACGACTCCGTCCACTTCGATATCGTAGCCGGTCGCGCCCGTCGTTTTACTCCACTTCGCTTTGATAGACGTCGTTCCGGTTGCCGCAGCAGCTGCGCCCGCGGGTACGCCCGGAGGCTCTGTCGGTGCCGGCGGAGGCGTAATGAACTTGGCTAGGAGTTTTACATAAGCGGCTTGATAATAGATACCGTTCTCGGTAATTTCCCAAGCCTTGTCTTCATGCCAAGGGTCCTCGTTACCGTTCCAGTCTTTATACATTTTCTGCGCCGGTTGGTCTCTAGGCGGGAATTGATCGCCGCTGTATTCCTCGCTCGGCCCGCCCGGAACGAAACCGGGAGGCGCATAGTCCCACTGCGAACCGTGGGAGAACCATTCATGGTAAATTTGCGTGATCGGATTTTCCGCGCCGTACGCTTGCATATTGGTCAAGTAAGTGAATCCTAGCGGGTTAACGCCGTGGAAGTAATGCAATACATTCTGCGCTTTCTTGTAGAAGTTGTCGCGTTTCTCCGGATTAATGTCGTATTGGACAAAATCGTAGGACGAGGCACCCGAGCGCGCTCTCACCTGCAGGCTGCTCCAATGGTACGAGAAGTCCGGCACGAAGGAACGATACAGATCGTCATTGTCCACGAATCCTTGGTCGAAGTCGTGCAGGTCGCGCCGCTCCAGAATATGCGCTTTGACCGCGGGATCCGCGTTCGGCAGCGTCGTATAGAACATGACGCCGTCGGCTTGCTCTCCGAAGTATAGTCCCCAGTAAGCGTCGGACATCGGCCAGGTCGTGGTGTAGTTGTTTTTGAAGTAAGTGTGATACGTTTGGTCTCCGGTCAACGCGAATAAGTACGCGGCCGCAACCGTCGCTACCTGCGCTTGCTTGTCCAGATCCATGTCGGCATCCCCGGCTTCGATCTCGAAGTTATCGGCGTTCGCGGTCTTGGGATTCGCCTGATACCAGTCGAATGCCTTGATCGCGCGCTCTTCCAGGTCCGCCGCGTAAGACTGCAGCGTAGGGAAATTCTTGAGCGTATTCGCCGCGTGCGCGAAGTTCAGCGCCGTGACGATCGTCGAGGCCGACGATGCCGGCAAGTAGTACCGATATATCGTACTCGCGCTAGGCGGTTGACTAAACTCCCCGATTCTGCCCTCGCTCGGAGCTCCCATCTTCATGAGCACGCCGCCGTCGCTCTCCTGCATTTTCTTGAGCCAATCCAGCTCCCACATTACTTCGTCGAGCACATCGGGAATCCCGTTGCCGGATTCGGGAATGTTGTAGTCGTCGGTGAAGATGTCCGGCTTCTGCTCATAGGCCGACAGCAGCTCGTTGATCGGCTGCGCCGTGAACGTCGGGTACTTGTTGAAGTCGCCGGCATCCATCCAGCCGCCGGATAGATCTTTCTCCGTGGCGGGATTGTTACGGTCGAACACGTTCCTTGCTTGCGTGTCCTGATGAGGCCCTACGAATGCGGGACCATCGGCGAAAGCCGCTCCGGCATGCTCTGCTAGATGAGGAGTGCCAATTCTTTGGTAGTAGAAGGTTCTGATCGCGGCTTTCAGGATTTCATCGTACACGTCGGTCGCGATTCTGAACTCGTAGGATTTATAATTGCCTTCCACATCATAGATGTAGTAGTCGCCTTCTGTCGTTACCGAGGAGAAGTCGAACCACCAGCCTCTATCGCCCGACTTCTCTTGCGTAGCGCCATTATTCCAAATCTTCGGCGTTCCGGCGAACACGACCTCGTCGTCGGACGCTCTCCTGACTTGCAGCGTACTGCCCGGCGTATAGGAGTCGCTCGCGTTGAAGCCGACTTGCGGATCTACGAGCACGGCAACCTTATCGTCGTCCGGTCTGTAACCGAATTGGTCGACCATGATATACTTCTGCAACGTCGCGCCCGGTATGGCCGCATCCGCTCTAGAAGCGGGCCAGCTACCGGCGCATATGCATAAGCACAGCAGGATCAGCCATAAATTTCTTCTGTTCAATACCATTTAACTTCCTCCCTAATAGCATGCTGTTGAGAACACGAAATGACATCTTTCGAAATGCGCGCTAGATTTAGACACGGAACGATTCGGACTAGGCCTATGACGCAAACCTATTGTAGTCGACCCTTTTGTCATTAACCTAGTTACGACAGTCACCAGAATTATCATGAATCTGCATAGGACGCTAGTGCTGTATCTCGCGTTCTACTTCAATTGCAATCAGGTCAATACTAGGTCGTTGGTAACGGTATACTTCGGCGCAGCCCTTACGGGCATTCGATTGTCTTGTAGGAATGCAAATAGTCCCGATGAGCTATGCTCACCGGGACCGATGTGGATGGTTTATGATGTTCTTGTTAGCTGTAAAAAGCTTCGATGCCTAAAGCTAGCGCGCCGTATAAACCGGAAAAATTGCCAAGACCGGGAGGTACGATGTATCGATCAATGTCTGTTAATAGGGTTTCCGAGTTAACGTAACCGTTTAAATTGTTTTTTACTTCTTGTCTTATCATCGGAAACAGTTGATCTTGTTGCATCACGCCGCCTCCTAGTATGATGATTTTCGGCGAGAGCAGAAGTATTGTATTCGTTATCGCTTGAGAAAGATAGAAGGCTTCTAGTTCCCACGCTTCATGGTCTTTAGGGATTCCATCCCCCTTACTGCTCCATCGATCTTCAATAGCCTTGCCGGATGCAAGTCCTTCTAAGCAGTCTCCATGAAACGGACAAATACCTTGGTAAGTATCATTGGGATGCCTTCTTGTAAAGATGTGCCCGCCTTCGGGATGAATAAGTCCGTGCACCAATCTTTCTTCTATATAAATACCAATACCTATCCCCGTTCCGATCGTATAATAGACGCAATTGTCCAGGTTTTTAGCAACTCCCCATTTCGATTCGCCGAATGCCGCGGCATTCACGTCGGTATCCCACCCATAGGGGACGTCTATTTCTTTTTTTAGCGTTCCTAGCAAATCAAAACCGGACCAGTCCGGTTTTGGCGTTGCGGTAATATAACCATAATCGGAATGCGCCGGAGTAACGCCGATGGGACCGAATGAACCAATGCCCATCGCTTGAACATCTTTGTCCCTGAAGTACGCGATGGCTTTGTTCAACGTCTCTTCGGGATGTGCAGTTGGAAAGCTTATGTAGTCATCAATCGTACCTTTTTCATTTCCGATCCCGCATACAAACTTTGTTCCGCCCGCTTCAATAGCGCCGATTTTCAAATAAAACTCCCCTTTATATTTCAAAAGGAACGGTCTCGCCGTTCTCTTCCACGTAATAAATGACGGAAGCGTACGTTTTCAAATCCACGATCAATTGGCATCTCTTATTTTCTTTAGTCCATTGCAACCGCACTTCGTCTCTTGACGAACCCAGTATGGTAAAATCGCCGTTAAAAGCGTCATACTCGTTCCGAAAACGGATAAGACGAAGCAACCGTTGAACGACTTCTTTTTCTAGGGATCGTTCGATTTCTTCAAGGGTAAAGTTATGGCGATTGATTTCCCTTCCTTCCCCGCTCCGTTTCACGCTTTCGATATCGTTCTCTCCCGCGAAAAGTCCAACATAGTAAACTTGAGGAATCCCCGGCGTGAAAAATTGAATGGCCCTCGCCGCCAAGTAAGCATGATCATCGCCATTTAATACCGAATAATACGAACATCTGATTTGGTGAACGTCAAAACCGTCCTCGGCCTTATGCTCGTCCGATAAGATCAAGCTTAGATTGGCTCCGCGCTCTACGCATAAATCCACCAGTTTCCTCGCTTTGTTCGTATCAATCAAATTGTCCAAGTCCGGTTTCACGGGAATGCCGTCGTGACAATCCAACATCGTGAACTGTTTAGGCGGACGCGCGGCGAGGTAACGAAGCAGTGCATCGCTTGAACGGTTGACCAAGGCGTCAAGGATCGTATACGGCAAAATAAAGTCGTATATCCAGAAGCCGCGCTCTGCCAATTTAAATTGAATCGTGTAGTGGGAATGGACTTCGGGAAGCAGTTCCATTCCCAATGATCTCGCAAGTTCCATGATCCAATCCAAAAAGTCGTATATTTCCGGTTCCACAAAGAAACAGCTTGTATCAAGCTTTTTAATGACATAGCCTACAGCGTCCAACCGGACGATCTTAATATCTTGTTCTTTAAAATGGGTAAAAATCCTAGTCAGTAGTTCCTTCACCTTATTCGACGTGATGTCCAGATCGATCTGTTCGGAAGGGTCCGTCTTTCCGAAGGTCGTCCAGACGCGCTCCGTTTCTCCCGTCTCGCGAATCGGATACTCGGAATAAGGCAATGGTCGTCGCAAGAACATCTTGTCTATATCTTCTTGTACCGGATTGCCGTCCGACCAAAGTTTATCCAGCGTAATGAATAAATCCGCATATTCCGATGATCTCCCCTTACTAAGAAAATCCTGAAAGAACTCCGATTGTCGCGAAACGTGATTGACCATGAGGTCTATTATGATATCGTATTCTTTCGCGATCGCTCGAATATCATCCCAAGTCCCGAAGCTAGGTTCGATTTCAAAATAGGTTACGGGAGCGAAACCGCGATCACCCGACGATGGAAACGGGGGGAGTATATGTACCCCGCCTTTAAAAACATTGGGGATATACTCATTCAACACATGATGAAGCGAATTTAAATCGCCCCCTAAAGAGTCGGGATACGTAATGAGTTGCACCTGGTTCTTTACAGTCATTCCCCTCAATTCCTTTACAGTGAATATTGTTCTTTAATGACATCTAATCTCGGCAAATCAACGAGGGCTCCGGTATGCTTTAACTTATAAGCGCTGACGGCGAAACCTAAGGACAACGACTCCTTGACCGTATAACCTTGAATGATCGCCGTATAAAAGCCTGCCCAGAATGCATCTCCCGCTCCGGTCGTATCCACTACCTCGCTAGCCAAACTGTCGAACCGCAAAGTGTTTTGACCGTTAGAGACAAGCGCTCCTTCTTTCCCTAACGTCATAATCACGAGCTTAACCCCGAGCTGCAAGAACTTCTCAATCTGATTCTCGTGCGTATCTTTTCCGAATAGCCGTTCCGCATCGACTTCGGATGGCTTTACGATATCCGTTTTCCCTAGAATAGATTTCACGTATGCAAGTCCATCCTCGCCTCGTTGCCATATCGATGGATGATAATTGGGGTCGAAGCCGACCAGAACCTGATGTTCCCTCGCGAGAGCTATCACTTTTTCAACGGTCTGACGTGCAGGCATCATGGATATCGGCCAGCACGAAAAGTGAACGATTTTAGAATTCAATAACGATTTTTCTATCCATTCGGTATACGTTAATTGGAAATCCGCTCCGCGATAAAAGATTGGAATCGGCGTCGATCTACTCTTCGTCACCACTACCATACTCGTCGAATAATCGTTACGTTGAACGCATCCCATATCTATGCCCGCGGTTTGCAACCGATCAACCAAGAAGGTACCCAAACCATCTTGTCCTACAGCCGAAGCGACGGTTGCATGGATGCCCAAACGCTTGGCATTCATTGCGATATTCGCGGGCGATCCTCCAAATAATTTTCGATAGGCTACATTTTCAACGGTTTCATCGTACTTCTCGGACATCATATCGACCAGCATCTCGCCGACGGTTAAGATATCGTTGTTTCGAGCTGGAAAGGTAAATGAATCATTAAAATCAATCATTCAAAACAAGACCCCCAGTAGTCATTCCGTTCGGAATGAGGTTTGTTGCTTACGATATTCCTGCGGAGTCATTGAAGTTTCCTTGCGAAACAGCGTTGAAAAATAGGAAAAATTCGCGTACCCGACAGACAAAGCCACATCGCTGATTGTCATATCCGTTTTAAGCAGCAATTCCTTTGCCCGGGACAGCCTTTTCTCTAAAATGTAATCAGAGATCGACAGCCCCATTTCCTTCTTGAAGAGTTTGACGACATAATCCGGATTTAGTCCGACAAAGTCCGCAATATGCTGCCTGGAAAGTTCCTCGTCTACGTGCATTTCGATATATCGCTGGATCTTTTCCACTATCGTCTCGTTCGCGGTTAGCGCCTTCATGCTGGATACGGCAATTTCGACAACCTCGAACGCCCAAATTTGCAAATCCCTAATCGATCGCGTCGCGATCATCGCCCTGTTCAATTCCAGGTACTCCTGCATGATATCTTCAGCTCTCAAGCTGAATTCCTCTAGCGTTTGAAGCACCATCTGAAGGAAGCTTTGATAAAATAGTTGAAGTCGTTTCGCTTCTAGATGATCAATGCTTTTCCAAGTCTCCAGATGCGACCTTATCTCCTCTAACAGCCGAATTTTCTCCTGCCTTCGAAGCATCTCAAACCAAACCCGCATATTGGGAAGAGCGATGTTGCACTCTCTCTGGGGTTGCTTGTTTAAGAGCAACACCCGGTCCGCGGCATTCGCCTGACTTCTTTGGAATTCGGAGAGCGTATCATACATAGATGCAACTCTTTCGACAGGAACCGTTGTTCCGATATAACACGAAAGATGGCAATAGAAGTAGGCATTGCAAGCTTCCACAAAAGATTCGCAACGGCCCTTCATTTCCTGAATGAAACGATCTTCAACCGAGCCTTCCACCGGAAGAATGATCATGAAAGTGCCCTCGTTTAAATGAACCGAATGCGATCCCTCGAAATGATTCAGTACAAGTTCATCCAGTGCATTCCGCAGCGCATACAGCAAGATGTGTTCATCATGCTCGTCAAGCTTTTTGTCCCAATAATCGAGATGAATGAGCACGGTGAGAAGTAAAGTCTCTTCCGTATAGCCAAGTTGAAGCCGTTTCGCTTGCTCTAATATCAAATCAGCGCGCGCGGGGATTTCCTGATGCAGAATCTCCAACCAAAAATGTTCAAGCAGCTTAACGGTTTTGTCCCGTTCCCGACGGATTTTCATGAGCGCCGTTTCGATCGTCTTTTTTAACTCTTCCTCAGGAACAGGCTTTAAGAGATAATCCCAACTGCCGAGTTGTATCGCTTTTTTGGCGAATTCGAATTCCGCGTGACAGGTAAGAAAAATACACTCGGTATTCGGGTGGTTTTCGCGTACCCAAGCGAATAAGTCAAAGCCTGTACCCTGCGGCATCTCGATATCGCAGATCATAACGTCGAATGGGTCCGAGGCGAAAGCCCCTATCGCTTGACGCATATTAAAAGCGGTCTCGACCTTACTAAAGCCGAGCCCCCTCCAATCGATGCTTGACTTGATGCCGTTCGCGATAATGACTTCATCGTCCACGATCAACAACCGAAACATGCTTTAACCCCCCTCAGGACCATCATACCGAAATTAAAATGCCCCGTTCTATCCTCAACCCGACATTCTTCTTTTAATTTTCAGTCATCCGAATGCCCTCAAACATTAAAACCGTTTCAAAGGCAGGGTGATTTCAACGACTGCGCCCTCTTCATTGTAGAAGAGAACCTCCGCCTCGCCATTAAATAACAATTCCAGCCTTCGTTTCACGTTCCATATCCCGATTTGCTCGCCTGTATCGGAGGTAGGAATTCTATTTTCTTGCAGCATCCGAAGAGTAGGTTCAGGGAAGCCGTTCCCCGTGTCTTTAATTCGAATGCGCATCTCCTCCGTTGAGGATTGCCACGCCGATATTTGAATGTGAGTTTTACGATCCGTATCGATCGCATACTTGATTGAGTTTTCGACAAACGTCTGGATCACGAGCGGCGGCAATGAAACCGCGAGCACTCGTTCCTGAATATTGGTTTCATAAGTCAAGCTGTCAGGAAAACGGAAGGTTTGGATCCGCAAATAATTTTCCGTATGTTTGATTTCGTCACGCATAGAAACGAAGTCCGTTCCTGTTCGAAACATAAAGCGGAAATATTGAATGAGCGATAATGACAGTTCTTGAATTAACGCGAATTTTCCCTCCTTCGCCAAATAATAAACAATGTTAAGCGAATTCAAGAAAAAGTGCGGATTGATTTGCAACTGGAGCTGCTTCAGTTCCGCTTTCTGGCTAGCCAGTTGTTCTTCGTAAATCTCGATCTTTAGTTGTTGAATCTCGGATACCATGCCATTGAACGTCTCGTTCATCACCTCGAACTCATTGGAAGAGCTTAAAGGGGGTACCCTGGCTTCCAAAGATCCTTCCTTAACCTTGCGCATGGCGAATAAAATTCGAAAGATGGGGAGCAGTACGATTTTCCGCAATGCCAGAAGGGCAATCAATACAATGACGATGAAAGCACCGGAAATCAAGTAGGTAATCCGAAGCAAGTAAGGTAGCTTCTCGAGAATCGCATCGTCCGGCACTAACGCTACCAAGTGGAACGGCCCTTTGGAAGAGGCTTTCCCGACGAGGAGATAACGGTTGCTGTCTCCGGTTAGCTTGTATTTATCGTTCTGAAAAGCGAAATCAATGTCTTGACGTTCAAAAGCGCGCGCATCTTGCAACGGCTCATTGTTCTCACTGGTGAACAACGCCTTAACGTTGTCCCCAGCGTTTAATAGATGCATAGGCTTGAGCAAATTTTCAACATTGATTCCCATTCCGATATATAGCTTGCCTGACCTGATAATTCTCATGAGATAATAGTCATCGCCGATCTTCATATCGAACCATCGCTTCTCGAACTCCGCCTGCGACAGGTGGGAATGGATGAATTCGGACAACGAAAAATCGACGCCGCGCCAGTCAGGCGCTTCCGTTCTATAAGCCTGCTGGTTCTGCACTAAGATCAGCTCATCCTTAACGGAAGAGTAGATGAAATTGAAATCGATCATTTGATAGTAGTACATATCTTTGCTCATCTTCTGAAAAATGCGAATTCGTTCTAACTGATACGTATCGGGATTCTTTGAAACAGCCGATTCCAAAGGCAGCAACCCGTTTTCCTCAATGATGAATCTCAGTAAATAGGCGTCTACCGAATCCAGAGTTTGATCAACGATATCCATATATAAGCCCACCGTATTGCTGCTTGAGTCGGCAACCTGGTTCCTTACGACCTTGATGGAATACACATTGTTGTAAATGAGATAACCAATAATGGGGATCACGATAACCAGCAATCCAGCGATAAGCTTGAACCGAATGGAGTTAATAAAAGGTTTAATGGAAGCTCACCCTCCATTCGTCGAGTTGTTTTTGCTTTTCGGCGATAATGACATCCAGTCCCGATGCCTTCAAAGCGGCATTGAATTCGGGAAGTTTATTCGGACTGACTGTCCCGGTTTCGAAAGCCACTCTGTACTGGTTCAATACTTCCGATGCGGCTAGAATCTCCGCCCTCACCGGGTCGGGATTAAAGCTAAATCCCATCACCGGAGAAGTTCTTGCGTTTCGGTTGAAGTCGGAAAGCTTCGACCAAATCCTCGGATCTTCCCCGTTCCAGACATAAGAGAGAAGCGGATTGCCGAACATCCAACCCATATTCAACTGGTAACCGGAATTTACGGAGTTAACGCCTCTCGGATAATCAATGACATTATCCGTTCCTTCTACCTTGACGTAATGCTTGCCTTCGATCCCCCAGCTAAACAAGTTGATGACATCCGGGTCTGAATACATGAGATTCAAGAACATCATCGCCCGCTCTGGATTGTCGGATTGATCGGCAATGCTCCATACGAGACCCGTAACGTTCCCGGTTGAACTTGTTGGCGGCATAAGCCGAACGGCCACCATTTCATAACCCGATGCTTTGGATTCCTGCGCCTCGTATCCGGGCTTCATTTGAGCCAAATAACCATAGGCCGTGCCCGCTTTCACTTCAGCGGCACCCCCGATGGTCGACGTAGCGGCGTCTCTCGCGATAAAACCTGCATTATACCAATGATGAAGCCTTGTTACGATTTCCTTATATGCCTCCGACTCGAAGCCGTTTACAACCCTTAGATTCGCATCATTGAACATAACGACACCTAAGTTGTCCCCCAAGTTATCCCAGATTCTCTCGAAGTATAACCCGATGGTCGTATCGTACGATTTCGCCAACGTCATATTCGGTTCTTTTTCCTTCAATATCTTTAGCGCTGCCTCAACATCGTCTAAGTTCTTCATTGCCGCAACATCGATAGCATATTTCTGAGCCAAGTCCTTACGCATAATAAAGCCGTATTCGGTAGCCAAATCGCGAATACTCGGTACTCCATAGCTTTCTCCGTTCACATACGTCGCTTCTAAATAGAGCGGACTTTGATCCGTGATCGCTTGCTTCACCCCTTGACCATAATGGTCTAAAAGCCCGTTTAAGGGATGAAGCTGGCCTTTCCCGACTTGTGCGTAATATTGCCCGAAACCGCTGACCAAAATATCCAATTTTTCATTTCCCATAAGCAGCAAAGGCATTCGTTGTACATACGCATTTGCGGTATTCGTAATTAATTTAATCGACGTATTGATTTTCTTCTTTGTGATCTTATTTAGCTCATCTTCTACCAGCTGCATATCCTGGGGATTTGAAAAGGTAGGGAAAGCCATGACGAGTTCGTAAGGTTTTAATTCTAATTGGCCCTCTTTCTTGTGCTCCGACCCTTCGTTAGAATTCCCGCCCCTATTTGCATGATCATTGCTGAACGTACAACTGCAACAGAGAAGCGGCAGCATAATGAGTAGCAGCACTACGTTCCTTGCCAGTTTCATCGATTTTACCCCCTGCGATGTCAAACAGATCTAATGCCCGTTATTGTTATTGTGGATTTCAGATATGTTCTTTGGCAATGGGAAAGGTTGACACCGCATAAATGAAAAGCCCCAGGCAGAATTACCTGGGGTAGATCGGCATTCGCTTGAGAGGCAACCAATCGCTCAGCGCCTTATTCAAGTAAAAATCCCACATATCGAAGTCATGCTTCATTCCTTCGGCTTCCTCGTAAACAACGTTGTAACCCAAATTTTTCAGAATGGCATAATCTTCATGGACCCGGTCGCGAATGAAGTCCTCTGCGCCGACTCCAATATAAATTTGGGGAACCTTTACGCCATCGTTGATATTCTTCTCCGCGAACCATCTTAAATCATGTTCCGATTCGACAAACTCGCGTTCTCCGTGCAACGTTTCGCGAATCCTTGGGAAATGCCAGTGCAGGCTGCGTATATATTCCTCTCGGTCCAACGTCACGCCGATCCCGCCGGACAAATCCACGACGGCTTCATAAAGATCCGGTCGCATCAAGCCTAACCCTAGCGCGCCGCTTCCGCCCATGGCCATCCCTACCACGAATGTGTTCTCCCGGCCGACGGCGGAAGCGAATAACGACTGCACCACGACGGGAAGCTCCTGCGTAACGTAATCGAAGTACTTAAATCCATAAGTTGTATTCATATACAGACTGTCGTTTACGGAAGGGGAAACCAACATCACCATGTTCTTCTCTGCGTATTGCTCTAACCTCGTATAGCGGTAAGGAATCGTGTCATCCTCTCCGCCGCCATGCAGCACATAAACGGTCTGAAATTTCATGCCTGGTTCATAAGGCTGCTTGTTGTCCTTGAACACGGGATGCCGGTAGCCCAAACCTGTCGTTAAGAGACCTGATGGATAACAGACGGTAATGTTCGTGTTAATACCTAGAATTTCGGAACGAAAGTTATAACGTAGAATCGCCATCGCCTACCTCCTCTTTTACAGCACGGCTTCCGTCCCGTCTTCCATCGCATAGGCGATTTGATATTCTTTGCTGTTAAAACAAGCGTTAAGCGTTGTCCAATGCTCGTTATCGCGCCATGTGATGATCAATTTGCCGTTCTCCGCCCGTTCATCGATTTCGATCTCGCCGTTAAAAGCCGGATAGGTATTCCTAAAACGCATGATCTCCATTAATCGTTGCAGCATCGGAAGCTTCAAGCGTTCTTCAATTTCTTCCCGGCTATAATGATGACGGTTTACGCTCCGCGGCTCGCCGGTCCGTCTCAGGGATTCGACATCGTTCTCTCCGGCCAATAGTCCTACATAGTAGACTTGGGGAATCCCGGGAGCGTATAGCTGGACGATTCGGGCTAGAAGGTACGCGTCATCGTCTTCATTGAGAGCAGAATAATAAGAGCTCATGAGCTGGTATTGCCTTGCTTTGGCCCCTGATTGTTTTATAATACCTGGCGGCATGTTGTAATATTGCTGAAACCCTTCGGTTTTTCGGTTAACCCGATCTCTAACCAAATCAATTTCATCATCGTTCAATAAGCCTGCCACGTCGACAACGCCAATGCCATCATGGGTATCCAACGTCGTGAACTGTTTGCGGGGACAGATCTTCATCCAGTGAATCAATCGGTCCGTACGTCCGGTCATCAGGCCGTGAAGCATGAGCATCGGCAGCGCGAAATCATAGACCCAATGCCCCTTCTCCGCCATTTTGAGCTGAATCGTATAGTTCTCGTGAATTTCCGGCAGCATCTCCGTGCCGCGCTCGCGAATCGGTTGCATCCCGATATCCAGGACATCCCAAACCTCCGGCTCGACGAAGAAACAACTTGTCCCCGGCTTCTTGGAAGCATACGCGAAAGCATCGAATCGAATAAGCGGCACATACTCGGCGATGCGTCCCAAATTGCGTTCATAATACGCTTGCGTGGCCGGTGCCCATGGATCGATATCCACCTGTTCCTCGAAGAACGTATTCCATATCTTTACGACCTTCCCGTCATCCCGCGTAAACTCTTTGTACGGGCCATTCAGCTTACGGCGATAAAGGGTTTCCATATCTTTCTCGGTAGGCTCGCCGTTAGGCCAAAATCGATCCCAGTGGATGAACATATCGCGATAAGGCGAAGCATCCCCGTTCTTCATGTAATCCTTGAACTCTTCGCTTCTGATCGATACGTGATTGATCATAAAGTCGGCCATGAGATAATACTGTTCGGAGAACCTTCGGATGTCTTCCCAGCTTCCGAATGCGGGATCTACTTCATCGTAGTTAATCACCGCAAATCCCCTATCCCCCGAAGAGGGATAGAATGGAAGGATGTGAACCCCGCCTACGACTCCATCGAAATGGTTATTTAATAGGTCATATAAGTCTTTCAGATTGTCTCCCATACCGTCGGCATAGGTAATCAACATCACCTGATTGGTAATCTTCTTCATCGGTTTCTCCTCGCCTTGCTTCTATTCGGGATAAATAACTTGATGGCGCAACGGCAACCAATCGCGAATGGCGATACGGAGGGACTCGTCCCACAGATCCCATTCATGCCCCATGCCCGGAACGACTTCCATTTTCGTCTCATAACCCCATTCCCGAAGGTCCTTCTCCGCTAATGTCGCGCGATAAAGGGCATGATCGCTATCGCCGACCCGGAAGAACAGCTTCGGAAGCTTCTTTCCTTCCTCGACGTTTCTCTTCGCAATGGCATATACGTCATTCACGGTGCCCTTAATAAATTCCGGCTCGTTGATTTTATCCATAACCCCGAATTTGAATGGAGGCGTTAGATTGACATCGAAGCGATACTCTCCGTTCACCGTCTTAACGACGCTTGGCACCCCTGGGCGGTAAGAGGCCCCGGACATAAGCAGAACGGCCGCATATCGCTCCGGATGATTCATGGCGATTTTCATGGCGCCGTGCGACCCCATCGACAATCCCGCGATAAACGTATCCTCTCGTTTGGTTGAGATCGGGAACAAGGCCTCGCAGACTTTCGGCAGTTCTTCGGATATATAGGTATAGAAATCCACGCCCTCGTAATCGGTGTACGCCGAGTTGTTCGCACTCGGCATGATAACGGCCAATTTATGCGTATCGGCGTAACGGACAATATTGGTAAAGTTCACATAGTCGCTGTCATCTCCGCAGCCGCCATGAAGCAAATACATCGCTTGGTACTTCATACCGGGCACATAGGTTGCATTAACGCCTTGCATATTATCAGCAAAACTATAAGTCGGCAGAACAACCGTAATATTGGTTTGCATTTTTAACGCATCGGATAAGAAGTTCATTTTCAGAACTGCCATGATAACCCCACCTTATGGTTATAGGATTTCGTCTCGGATGAGATGAGCCATATTCAAGGAAAGCTCGGCATCGTGATCGGTTATATAAAGCACGTCTTCGCAGACGGAAGTATGATTGTCGAACAGCCTCTTGCAAATCCACTCGATCGGCACGTATAATTCACCGTTCATATATACCGCTTCGCAATACATGGAATGGACGCGGTTATCCACGACGCAACCGATACTGCCCCGGGCGAATTGGAGCCTTCTTCCGTCTTTCCATACCAATTCGGCGGAGAGTCCCTCGCTGCCGGGGACGTAGGCCGCATCGAATATAGAGGCTACGAACGTAATCGGCACCAAGAAGTATTCGCCCCTTACGATAACGTCGCCGTTAAGGCCATGGTATTTCAGTTTTTGATGCTTCACCGCAGGGCCGTTCATCGTGACTAATCTATTATTGAGGTACGCCTTGTCGCTGCCTTCCGCCAGAGCGATCGCATAGGCGTCTCCTTGCCTTGGACATAGGGGATCGGAATGTACGATCTCACCGTTATCCCCGCGGCGAATGCCCGAGAACAGATAGTCCCATACGAGCTCAGCATCATCGAAGGTTTGCCCATGGTCCCGATTTTTCACGTCCCGGAACACGACGTCCGCATGCTCTCCCTTGTAGAACGCTAAGTTGTCTTCGCCGACGATCTTGATTTCCGGCAAATCACGGCACCCGTTAATTCGCTTCCAGTATTCCCTGTTACGTTTGACGACGTAGTCGGTATCCCCTTGGAAATGGGGGGGAACCTGGTCGTACTCCAGCCGACTCTGCCACACGGCAAGAGGGCCTGCTCGATTGATGATTTCGTCATTTTTATCGAACAGTACGCCCGGGCTCGAGGGCCCTCCGGATCCCGCTTTGCCAGCGAAGACCCCCCCATGGTAACGCGCCATCTGGCTCGTCATTAAGTTCCCCATGGACATGCCTTGGATGAAAACCCTGCCCGCATCGATCTTATATTTTCGTTTCGCCCGATCAATCAGTTCAAGCACCATATTCATGTCGTGGTTATCGTCCGGATTCTCCGGAGGCAATTGAATAGAATGCCCGTCTACTTTAAAGGCAAGCGCTTCTTCGAGTTTATCCTTCTCCATCTCTACGATCCAGAATCGGCGCGTACCCGCGTCGGGGAAGAGGACGATAAACCCTTCGCGCTCCGCAAGCAGCGACCAAGAGGTATAGACGGCTTGTCCCCAACCTGACATTAATCCGCCGTGCATGGATACGACCAAGGGGACTTCCTTGGAGCCATCATACGAAGCGGGAACGTATTCATACCATGTATCTTCAATGCCGTCCACCACGACATCTCTATACTCGGACAGTCTTGCCGGGTAGACCTGAGAGTTGTTACCGTTCTCATTCACGACCATATCCGAACCCTTGATCGCCTTAGGAAGATAATCGCGATTCTCATCGTTAGGCGTTCCGGGAACAATAACGATTTTCCGTTTCATGTCATCAGATCCTTTCGTCATGTCGTTAGTAAGGACTTGCCCCTGTATCTTCCAGACCGAAAAATTGCAACGCATGCTGAATGGCTAAGTCCCAGAACCTCCATTCATGTTCATAACCTTCTAACGTCCAAAATTGTGCGTCTAGTCCGACTTCCTCGGCATGCTTCTTGAAGATAAGCAAGTTCTCGTAGATCAACGTATCATGGGTTCCGCAGGCGAACAGAAGCTTGGGCAAGCGGCCGGTCCCGGCAAGGGAGTTCAGGATATCCCATACATTCTCGGAAGAGTTCTTAAAGCTTTCCAGACCTCCGGCGTTCCGTACCATTCCTAACAGACGACGAGAGACCATATCTTCCTTATGCAAATCCTCTTCCGTCAAATGCTCGAAATTGACGGGTGCGGCGGACAGTACGGCAGCAGCGGCAAATTTGTCCGGATGATTGGCCGCGAATTTAATCGTTCCTCTCCCGCCCATCGAAAGACCCGCGATAAAGTTGTCTTCGCGCTTATCCGATGCCGGAAACCAATTGTAAATTAACGGCATGAGTTCTTCGGTCAGATAGTCATACATGCCGAAGCCCATCATGCATTGATCCCAATTGGAATAATTGCTATTCAGAGCGCTTGGCATGACGACGATAAGGTCTTTCTCGCATGCATACAATTCAATATTCGTTCTTCGAAGCCAATCCGTATGATCGCCGTACGTGCCATGAAGGAGCCATAATACTTTATATTTCTTACCGCTTTCATAATAACTTTTCGGGGAAAGATCCCGCGGCTTGTTTGGCAAGATAATACTGATCTGATGATTCGACTTTAAATACTGGCTTTCGAAATTCAGGGTTGCAATGGACATCCGTCTTCCTCCTGACCTAATCTTTCAGATTCCTGACTCTTAATAGAATCGTTCTCCTCTTCCATAGAAACAGGATGAGCGCGAATAGAATCGGGATCGTCATCACCCGAAACATAACGGCATATCCCGCTATCTCGTTCCCGCCTTGGCTATGCACGAAGGTTACGATCATCCCCGCCAGAGAGGGGGCGATCAAATAACCGGTATCGACGCCGATGAATGCCGTATTGCCCGCCACGCCTCTACGCTCCTTGGAAACCAGCTGCATGCAGAGCGCTTGAACGGCGGGTTGACATATCCCGTACCCGAATGCCGACACGGCACCCGCCGCTAGAAACATGGGGAGCGTACGGGAATAGCTAATGAGGATGAATGACACCGCGAAGACGATCATCCCTGGAATCAAGGTTTTATCCACGCCGTATTTATCCGCCAGCTTACCGCTGACGGGTCTGGATAAGAACAGACAAGCCGCATAGGAGGTAAAGAATAGGCCTATTTCCTTTACTCCCGCAGCGCCCCCGAACAGTAAGATAAAAGCGTTAATGCAAGAGTAAGCGCTCGATAAGAACAGCATCATCATCGCGGGGAGTATCACTTCCCGGTCTATGATGTCGGAAAACTTGATTCTGAAGCCTTCTTTTCTTGCCGGCGCGTCTGATTTCAGTCGCAAGGAAAGCACAAGCACGATGAGCATGATGAGTGCTCCGATGAAGAAGGTTGATCTGTACCCGTATCGATGTACCAATTCAAGGCCAAAAGCTGGACCGATTGCCGTAGCAATGGCCTGGCCCAACGAAAAGATGCCGATTCCGGAAGCAATCTTCTGGCTTGGCAAGGCATCGCTGGCAAGGGCCATGGTCACGGGCGCGAAGAAACCCATTCCGATCCCATGGAGCAATCTCCCTATGACAACCATCTCGACGCTATCCGCCATTCCATAGCAGATGAATGCGGCTATTGTGATAACGACGGCCACCGCTAATATTCGATTGTTCCTAAAATAACTGGTTGACGGCCCTACGACCGGTCTAGCCGCGAGAGCGGTAACGGCGAACATGCTTGTAACTACGCCAACAATGGCGGCGGTTGCGCCTAAATGTTCAACATAGGTTGGAACAAGCGTATTCGACATGAACAGCCCCATCATTAGAAAGACATTCATGATAAATACCTGGAGGAACGTCTTATTCCAGACCGAATGCAACGCTTGGCTAGCGTCGCCGTTACCCGTGCCGCTTAATTCGTTCATCTATGCCTCACCACCCGTCTTATGCAAGGATTTCATCACGGATGATATGGGCCATATTCAAGGAAAGCTCGGCATCGTGATCGGTTATATAAAGCACGTCTTCGCAAACCGTCGTATGATGGTTGAACAGCCTCTTGCACATCCACTCGATCGGCACATATAACTCGCCGTCTTTATATACCGCTTCGCAATACATGGAATGGACGCGGTTATCCACGACACAACCGATACTGCCTCTGGCGAATTGCAGCGTTCTTCCGTCTTTCAGCTCCAGTACTGCGGAAAGCCCCTCATCCTCAGAGGTATAGGTCGCCTCGAAAACTTCCGCAAGGAATGAAACAGGCACTAGGAAGTACTCGCCTCTCACGATCGAACCGCCGTTCAATCCGTGATACTTCAGCTTTTGATGTTTCAAGACCGGTCCGGTCATCTGAACCAGTCGATTATGGACATACGCCTTGGCGCTACCTGCCGATAAGGCGATCGCATATTCGTCCCCTTTCCTCGGACATAAAGGCTCGGAATTCACGATCTCGCCGTTCTCGCCGCGGCGTATACCCGAGAATAGATAATCCCATACGAGCTCCGCGTCATCGAAGGTTTGCCCATGGTCCCGATTCTTCACGTCCCGGAATACCAAATCCGCGTGCTCTCCCTTGTAGAACGCAAAGTTGTCCTCGCCCGCGATTTTGATTTCCGGTAATTCGCGAATTCCGTTGATACGTTTCCAATAATCTCGATTTCTCTTTACGAATTCCTCTGTCTCGTCTTCATGCAGCGGAATGCTTTCATGCTCTACGCGGGACTGCCAAACGGGAAGCGGACCCGCGCGATTGATGACGTCTCCCTGTTCGTTGAAAATCACTTCCGGCCATGTGATGCCTGCCGAACCTGCATGCCCTGCCAGTGGGCTATAATATCGTGAGAACTGGTTCGTCATGATCTCGCCCAAAGACATGCCCTGCATATAAATTCTAGTTTCGTCGATGTTGTATTTTTGTTTCATTTTCTCCATCAATGCGAGAACGATTGTCAAATCCGTGTTTTCTTCCGGTCGCTCCGGCGGCTTATGCATATAAAACCCGCTCGGATTCGGCTTGCCCATAATCTCGAACGTTTTCTTGCCTACCTCAAGCGTCCATAGTCGCCTTGCGTGAGCATTCGGAAATACAACGATAAATCCTTCTCGATCCGCTATAAGCGTCCAGGAGGAATATATCGCCTGCCCCCACCCTGTCATCATTCCTCCATGCATCGAGAACACCAGCGGCACCTTCCGAGTTCCGTCATAGGATTTCGGAACGTATTCGTACCAAGTATCTTGGAGTCCGTCCGCGACAACGCCGGTATATTCAGCCAATCCGGCGGGGTAAACCTGCGAATTGTTTCCGTTCTCATTGACCACCATATCCGATTCTTTGATCGCTTCCGGCAGATACTCGCGGTTTTGATCATTAGGCGTACCCGGCAAAATCACCATTTTCCCATTCATGCTTCCACTATCCTCTCATTGAGCGACTGCTATCCTTCCAATTTCAGAGGGTTGAGTGCACGGCAGAGTGCATGGATGTATTCATCCCTTGCTCGATTACTAATGTCCGTGTCGTTAAAAATAACGTCGAATCCATGGAAGCATCCCGGATAGAGATGGAATTCAACCGGGACATCCGCCCGAGCCAACCGCGCCACATAATCAATCGTTTCGTCTCTGAACGGATCCAGATCGCCTACGCAGGTATATGCCGGGGGTAGGCCGGCCAGATTTATTTCGCGAGCCGCAGCCGCATAAGACGGGACATCGCCGTTCGCGGCGGAACCGAGATACATGCTCCAAGCAAACTGGTTCATTTCCCGGTTCCAGGCTTTTGGGAAATTGTTTTGATTAATTTCATGGCTTGAGGGAGTCATGTTTCGATCGTCGATCATCGGATACAACGGCATCTGGAATACGATGTCCGGGCCTCCTCGATCACGAGCAAGGATGGCGAGCGCCGCAGTGAGTCCCCCTCCCGCGCTGGCCCCCCCGATAGCCAGTCTTGTCGGATCGATTTGCAATTCGTCCGCGTGTTCAGCCATCCATTTCAAGCCGGCATAGCAATCCTCTATAGCGGCCGGATACGCGTGTTCCGGAGCGAGTCTGTAATCAATAGAACCGACTACGCAGTTGGCTCTTAGTACAAACTGTTCGCATAAGCTATCATCGAAGTCCGGATGTCCCATTAAATAACCTCCGCCATGAATCCACAATAAAGCAGGGAGAGGCGTGGCAGGTTTATTCACAGGTTCATAAATCTTAATTAACAATTCCGTATCCTTGCCTTGAATCATCCGATTCGTCGTCTTCACAAGCGGGGATTTCACTTGCACCGGAAGAACGAAATCTTCGGGGATCGTTCGCGTCTTTAAATCTACGACAGGCAGAGAATCCATGATTTTTCTAAGATCGGGAGCAATATGATCAACATTTTTCAAGTAATACCATTCCCTTCTCTGATTTCGCGAATTGAGCATAGGCAGCTGAAATTACCCTTTGACTGCCCCTCTCATAATTCCGTTGGCAAAATACTTTTGCATGAACGGATACATAATCAGGACCGGCAGAATCGCAACGAAGGCAATCGCCATCCGAATAGAAGCCTGCGGCATATTCAGGGCGCTCGTACTCGATGAAGTAGAGTTAAAGACGGATTGGATGTTCTGGCTCATCCTGTTCAGTAACGCTTGAATGCTATACTGGCCCGGGTCGGTAATAAAATAGAGGCCGTTTAACCAATCGTTCCAATAGAGCAGGATAGAGAATAGACCGATCGTCGCTAATATGGGTTTCCCAAGGGGAAGCGCCATCTTCCAGAAAATCCTGAAATACCCGGCGCCGTCGATCTTAGCGGATTCATATAATTCGTTCGGAATGCTCGTAACAAAGTAGGACCGGATCAACACGATATTGAAAGCATTCGTCAACAAGAACGGGAACACATACGCCCATATCGTATTGACGACTCCCAGACTCGTCCACATAATGTACGTCGGTACTAAACCGCCATTAAACAGCATGGTGAAGAAAACCAAGAAGCTGATTACGCGGTTTCCAGGCAATTTCCGTATGGATAACGCGAAACTCATCATAGCCGTTATTGCTAGTCCAATTACGGTTCCAAGCACGGTTACGACAATCGTAATCCCGTATGCTCGGAAGATGGTAGAAGCATTCGTGGCCATATATCCATACGCCTCAAGACTGAACTTGGCGGGAAAGAACGAATAGCCATTGGCAAGCAGCGCATTGTCGTCCGTTATGGAGGATATAAATAGCAATACCAACGGTAAAATCATGATGATGGCGATAAAGAGGTAAATGATATTAAAGGCGATCTGATACGACTTATTCTCAATCATTCGGACATTGCCCCCTATTAGAAAATTGCGTCTTTCGAGCTCAGTTTGCGTACAAGGGCATTCGCTAGAATAATCAGAATGAATCCGACGAGCGCTTGCATTAAGCCCGTGGCAGCGGAGCGTCCAATTCCGCCTGGAGCCATCATCGTACTATAGACATACGTATCGATCGTTGAGGTTACGTTGAACAAAGTTCCCGAACCCTGAGGAATCAAGTAGAATAGACCGAAGTCCGAATACCCGATTCTGCCGACGCTTAAAAGAAACAAGGTGATGATCGAAGGAAGCAACGCCGGAAGCGTGATATGTTTGATTTGCGTCCATTTCCCCGCGCCGTCGATCGCTGACGCTTCGTATAATGAACGATCGATCGTAGAGATGCCTGCAATATAAATCAAAGCGCCGTACCCCACTGTTTTCCAGCATTGGACTAAAATCAAGATCAGTGGCCACCACGACGGATCGCTGTACCATTCAATGGGATTATTTTGGAAAATACTGTTGTTCAGCATGCCGTTCTTTTGACTTAAAAAGGCGAAGACGATATAGCTGACGATGACCATAGAGAGAGTAAACGGCAACAGAATGGAGCTTTGATACAGTTTCTTCATTTTTTCGTTCTTGATCTCGGATATTAATATGGCAAGGAAAAGACCTACGATCGTATTCACGATAATAAACGAGGCATTGTATAGGATCGTGTTACGAATGATAATGGCTAAATCGTGGGAACGGAACAAGTACTCGAAATTTTTAAGTCCGACCCATGGACTGCCAAGAATTCCGTCCGTGATGCGAAACTTCTTGAAAGCGGACACGATCCCGACCATCGGAATATAGTTATTGATGATAAGGTAAACCGCGCAGGGTATCATCATCAGATAAAGCGGGATAAACTCTTTTAGGTTTGCGAGCTTTTTAGTCATAGTCGGTCGCGATCCCCCTGTTGAATCGGAGGCTGTATTCAACCCGCGAATAACAGCCTCCGATTTTTGTCATGTGGTTATTTTTGCTTGGCCAGCCAAGCGTCCAGCTGCCTTTGTTTTTCATCGATCACTTTTTGCAAGCCGGCATCGTACAATTCGTCGTTGAGCTTCTTGATGTTTTCTTCCGGATCAACCGCGCCGAAGCTGATCGGGTTTTCGTATTTGGCAATTACGGAAGTCAACTGGGATAGCTCTAAGGAAACCGGCGCGGAATCGAAGTTAAACCCGAAGGCTTTGGAAATAAGCGCATCTTGATCAAAGCTCTTAAGCCTATCCCATATATCCTTCGGGCTGCCCGCCCATGGAGTCATCAAATACTGATTCGGATAAATGAACCCGTAGTCGGAATGGTAATTAACCGACTGCGCGGTTTGTCCTGGCGGATAATCCGCTTGGCCGTTGTCGTTTACGATCCAATCCTTGCCCGGAACGCCCCAATTGAGAAGATCGTTGAATTCAGCGTTCGTGTACGCCCAATTCAAGAATTGGAACGCTTTTGCCTTGTTTTTGGACGTACTCAGAACGACGTTCATAGCCCCGCTGACTGCTACCGTGGATTTCATTTTCTTGGAAACCGGAATCATCACCATGTCGTAACCCGTTTGCGATTTCAATTCCGTAAGCACGTTAGGACCGTAAGAAGCAAAGATCGCAAAGGTTTTTCCTGCTTTCAATTTCGCTTGTCCTAACTCTTTGTCCACCGCAATGTCTTTAGAAGAATAGCCTTCCGTAAACCATTTCCTGTTCAACTTGGCGAATTGCAGAAACTGATCGGATTCGTACCAGTTCTTAAAGGTAGTGTCCTGTCCATAATTCTCCAAGACGCCGAATTGATCGCCCAAGCCGTCAATATAAGTGATGGTGTTCAAACCGAAGGTCCGAAACCCGTCAAAAGGCGTAATCGTAGGGTATTTTTCCTTTACCTTCGCGAACATTTCCGTAATCTTATCGAAGCTGCTGTAATCGTCCGTCGTTACGTTAAAGTCCGACTCCTTGTAACCGAGCGCATCGAAAATATCCTTTCTTACGAAGATCCCGGAAGGGGTCGCCCTCGAGTTCATCATAGGGAACCCCACTAACATGTCGCCGATATAACCCGCCTTGACTTCTTCTCCTAGCAACCCATAGATGTCTTTGGTGTATTCTTCGTATTTCGAAGCATCTACGATGTACCCTCCGTCAAGAAAGCTTGGCATGCTGAACGAAAAAGCAAACGAAATGTCAATCGGTTCGCCTGACGCAAGCATCATGGGAAATTTCGAATTGTAAGTGTCCCAGCTAAGCGGAATCAAATTGACTTTCATATTCAAATCTCTCATGGTCAGTTCGTTAATCCGTTCATTCACTTCTTGCTGATTGCCTTCCTTCGGCGCATGATACGCAAAGTTAACCGTATACGTCTCTTCGGAAGAGGAATTATTGCTCGCTGACGAATTCTCGTTTTGTTTATTCCCGCTGCATCCTGCGAGAACCGCAAGAACCAAAATTAAAGCAATCGAAATGGATAGAGACCTTTTGATCACGTTAAACTCCCCTTTGGCGTTATTCTAGAATGGATTCCTAAGTTTGCAGCCAAACTTGCTTACCTAAGGTAACTCCCCCTCACATCCCCCCTTCAAAGTCATTAACACGAACCTATTAGCTTCTCTATTAGACATCTCCATTGAACACCATAGCGGGTACGCTTTGCTTTCAATAATCGGATATCGAACTTTTGAATTTCGGATATTGCGCTTCTAAATCTATTTCTGTTGCAGCCCTTGGATGTAAGCCTGCCTGAACAAGTGTATGGAGCACGTAATACGGAACTGTAGAATGTCCATTCATAAAAAAATCCCGATGATACAGAGCATCATCAGGACTGTTCTAAAATATGAAAGTTAAGTTGTTCCAATTGCTAACCTAGGAGCATAAGGTAACCCCTGCAAAAAGCGGCCCACGTCCAATGGACGAAGGCCGCTTTGGGTCGTCTACCTTATGACAACAAGTCCGATTCGCTCAACATTCGCTGGATGATCACGGCGGCTTCGGCACGCGTCATGTACGCCTTCGGCGCCAGCTTCCCTCCGTCTCTGCCCGAGACGATTCCCGCTTGAACGCTGTTCGCGATGCCGCTCAGCGCCCATGGCTCAATCTCCGCAACATCGCCGTACGCCTGCAGAACGTCCTCTGCCGGCCGTTCCGTCAGACGCGCCGCGAGGCCCGTGAGCTTCATCGCGGCGGCGATCATCCGCATCGCTTGCTCGCGGGTCAGCATCTCGTCCGGGCGGAACCCGCCGTCCTCGAACCCGCCGATAAGACCGTATTCGTACGCGGTCTGTACGACTCCGCTATACCAGTCCGTTCCTGCCACATCCGTAAAGCCGCCGCCATACTCGCTTGCGCCGAGGCCCAAGCCCCGTACGAGAAGGGCCGCGAATTCGGCGCGGGTGATATTCCGCTCCGGCTCGAACGCGCCGTCGCCCGAGCCTTGGACGATCAACCGCGAGCCCATGTCGCTCACGGCCGCTTCCGCCCAGTGGCCTTCCATATCCACGAATCGGACTGCGTTCGAGATTAGCGCATATACGCTGTTGGTCAAGCTGTTGATCTTCGCGACGTATCGTCCGTCCTCTTCAACGATCTTCGTCGGTACTTGGCGCACTCCGCCCTTCGCGTCGACGATAACCCCTGTCGTTACGGTCGCCGGATCGACGCCTTCCGGAATCGCGATGGATCGCTCCACGTAGGCATCGAATTTCGAAATTTCAATGCTCGTATCGCCGTACGTCGCGCGGACCTTGAAGCTTACCGGCGGCGCGACGAACAAGAGTCGGCCTCCCCCCGCCGCGATTTCCACGATGCTCATCATCTCTGTCGTCGGGGCTGCGATTTCGATCTCGATGCTCACGTCTTCAAGAGCCGCGTCTGGACCGAAAATATTCGCGAGCGCCTGCACGTTCAACAGCTTCGCCGGTAGCGTATACCCGGCATCGGCGGTTTGCAGCGACAACGCCGCCTCGACCTGCTCCATGCTCCGGAGCATCGAGCCGCTGAGCATTCCCACGACGACGTCCGCCTCGGCCGATACCGGCAAGGCAATGACCGCGCCGCGCCCGTCCGCCGCGAGCCGCTCTTCAAGCTTTTGCTTGTCGAGCGTTACCGTCGCCACGGAGCGGCCGTTCACGACTTCGGTTGCGACCGTTCCGATACTGGAGACGTCAGCCGATCCCGGCGCACTAGGCGTAATGACCGGCCCGCCGCCGTTGCCGTTGCCCGGATTCACGGGGGCTGCAGCCTCCCGGGTAACGATGACCGTATACGTCTTCTTCGCGCCGTTCTCCGCCGTAACGACGATCTCAATCGTGTTCTCCCCGGTTCTCAGGGCGATCGCCCTGCTGGCTTGGCCGCTCGCGACGGAGATAGCCGCGCCGCCGTTCGCGCCGACCGTAATCTCTGTCGCATTCGCGTCCGCAGACGTCGGTATAACGGCGACGCTATCGATGGTGCTGCCCACCGTCGCGCGATAGCTCGTCAAGCCGGCTTCGAACGCCGGAGTCAACGTCCCCTGCGTCAACGTTAAGCTGATTAAGTCCGCGTTGCCGTTGCCTTCCCGAACGATCGTCACGCCGTACGTATTCGTCGTTCCGTCCGCCGCCGCGACCGTAACGCCAATCGGGTTGTTCCCGACCGCGAGATCCGACGCACGGTAGCCGTAGACGTCGCCGGTTACGCTTTGATACACCGCTCCCGTTACCGAGAACGACTGATTCGGTTCGCCCTTCGTCAGGAACAGATCGACGGTCGTCACCGACCCAGGCACGGTCACCGTATACGTAAAGCGCTCCGGAGAGAACGTCGGAGCCCAAGCCCCTTGATCCGTCGACATCCCGCCCAGGTTCGCGTTCGCGCTCGGCGCACGCGCAACGCGAATCGAATATTCGTTCGCGACGCCGTGTTGCGACGTCACTTCGACGACGATCGGATTATCGCCCGTATTCAACGGGATATCTCCGCTCGCCCCGCCGCTCGGCACCGGCGCGCCGTTCACCTTCACCACGGCCTTCGCGCCCGCCGCCGCCGTCGGCTCGATTGAAAGCGAAGCGACTTCGTTCGGCACGTCGACTGTATAGCTCTTCGTCTCCGGATCAAAGGCCGGGCTCAATGCGCCCGCCGACAAGCCGAGACCGCTCAATCGATTGTCCGTGCTCAATGCTGTCGTCACGACGCCTCTGCCGTCGTATGACACGTCCGCATAGGAGAGATATGGCGTTCCGCCGCTCACCTCGAATGAGAACAATCTGTCGTTCAGATTGGCGTGATGGGCGGCGTCGCCGACGATCGTCCAGCGATCGCCGTCGAACCGCTTGACTAGAACCCTATCCTGATAGCTTTCGTCCGTGAATGCCGCATAAGGGACTCCGCCATCGATCCTTAACAACATCCTGTTGGATCTTCCCGCCGATATTCCCAATTCGCCGACCGACTCCCATTGCAGGCCGCTCCAATTCTTTACAGCCGCTCTTCCTTCATTCTCCGCATCCGCGTAAGCCAGATAAGGCGTGCCTTCGGACACGAATAGGGAGAAGCTTGCATCAGGGTAGGAGCCTTCCATTGGATCGCCCACCATCTCCCACGCGCGGTTCTGCTCGTTCCAGCGTTTGACGACCAAGGCGTTAAATTCCGATTCAGATTCCGCTTGCTCGTAGTAAGCGACATACGGGATGTTGTCACCGTCGACGAACAAATTCGTGAATTCCGAATAGGCCTCGTCCATCTCGCCCATATCTTCCCAGTCGTTGCCGTTCATCCGCATCACGTGAACACGATCGTCGCCTTCTTCTACGTACGACACATAGGGAATGCCGTTCTTCACCTGGAAGGCGAAGTGGAATATACTTCCCTCGGACTGTGCGACGTCTTCCCGACCGACGCTTATCCATTGTTGGCCTACATACTTTCTCACTGTTATTTTCCGGTTCAGATAAGCGACGTATGGAACTCCGCCGTCGATCGCCAACGAGACCAACGTCGCTTCGCCTTCCGACGCGGCGGAGCCGACGTTCGACCAACCGCCCTTCTCCAGCTTCTTCACGGCGACCTTCCGGCCGTCGGCATAATCGACGTATGCCACGTAAGGGACGCCGTCCGATACGTAGACGGAGGAAGAACCGACCTCTTCGTCTGAAACCGTCGGGCTCCCGACCGGACGCCAGGTAGAAGTCGAATCCGACGCTTCCAGCACCGGCTGATCGATGTGTGCGCTCCAATAGTTCTCTGCGTCCACTTTAATACTTGTCACCCCGGCAGGAAGCACCCCTGCGGCGATTGTCAGTTTGCCTGGGCTAAGCGTATAGTCCACACCCGCTTCGAGCAGTTTGTCGGTGTACACCCCCCATACCGCCTCGCGCCATTGCTCGTCATCCTCGAACGTAATGACGACCGGCTGTCCTAGCGACGGATTCGGCATGCCCGCCCTTAATCGAGGAGGCTCCTTCCCGATGATCCACTGCTTCACCGTGGCTTTCGCGTACCCGGTCGCGGTCACCCCAACGGTAGTATCGCCTAGCGGCAGCGTCCCCGGTTTAATCGTAAGCTTCCCGTCTTCCACCTCATAGTACACTTCGGCCAGCGCGATTCCCTCGACCGTCACCCCTGTTATCGCATCAAGCCAATCGGTGTCGTTGTCGAACGTAATTACGATATCGTGAAGACTATCGTTATCCGTATCGTCCGCCGTCAGTGTAGGCGGCGCGTTAAGCAACGTCTTGAGGACGACGCCGCTATTTTCCGTGACGACCAGATAGGGATCCCCGTTCTGGAAATACAAAGAAGAGGAACTCACGACCCCACTGGTGTAGCTTCCCATCTGAACCCACTCTTCATCTTTGTACGCCATGACTTTCAAGCCCTGGGATTCGAAGGCGGCGGCGATATACAATACGCCGCCTTCGGCGTACATCGTCGCCTTCTCGTCGCTGGTCGTGAATTCTCCGATCTCCTTCCATTGCCCGCTCTTGTACTCGATCACCTTGGAGTAGAGCGTACCGGTGTCCATCATGTAGGTTAAATAGGATAAATAGATGACATCCTGATCAACGGCAAAGTTAATCGGCATAATGAAATCATCGCTCGACAGAGCTGCTGCACTATTCCAAGTCTGTGCAACTTCGTCGTACCACTCTACGGCGAGGTTGCCGGATTTATAATACGCCCTGTAGATTGTCCCGTCCTCGACATACAGCCCCGCCGGTTTCGCATCGCTGATCGAGGCCGAGGCGTCCGTGCCGAGCGTCGCCCAACTGTCTGCGTCGGCATCGAAGCGCAACACAGAAATATCGGACGAATAGTAGGTTTGGTACAGCAATAACGGCGCGCCGTCGTCATCCAACGCTACGATTAGGCCGTTAGGAGTCTCGGAAGGCATCTCGGAAGGCATGCCGACTGTGCTAAGCTGCTCCCAGTCTTTACTCTCTTGATTGTAATGCATGACGTTTGCCTCTGAACTATACCCGTCCTGGAGAGCAATATACGGGCTGTCGTTGTCTTGAACAGCGAGGGATAGATTATAGGCGGAAGTGAACCCTTCCTTCCCCACGAGTTCCCAAGCGCCGTCGACCTGCTTTTTGACGCTGATTTTTCCGCGGTTGCTTACATCTTGATAGACTGTATAGATCGCACCGTTCGCGTCGGCAGCCGTTGCCGTCTCGCCCGTAGACCCTCCATAGATGACGTTAATCGGCTCCCACACCTTCGCGGGAGCCGCCTTCGCCTCCCGGACGCCGAAGCCCGGCGGGACCACCAAACTACCTATCAGCATGACCGTTAGCAAAGCGGCAAGCAGCCTACTGAATTTCACTCTCATCAAGATGCCAATCTCCTCTCCATCGTATGAGCTGTGACGCCCAAGTTTGCAATATTTAATAGTGTAAAAGGTTAAGGGCAAAAAAAATATTCCCCGAACGGGGAATACAAGGGGAAGGCTATATTAATCGCCGCTGCTTCGCGATCGTAACGGCTTGCACGCGGCTGTTCGCCTCGAGCTTCGCATACACGTTTTTCAGATGCTTCTTCACCGTCTCTTCGCTGACGTTCAGCCGCTCGGCGATCTCCCTGTTCTTCTGTCCTTGCTCGACGAGACGCAAGATCCGGCTCTCCTGGCCGGTCAACAAGACGGGGACGTCGACCTCGTCCTCCAATCGCACATGCAGCTTGCTGATCAGCCTCTTCACATATGCGAGCGACACGTTCCCCGTCAGTCCCGGCGTACCGCTCTGTCTCCGTCGTACGTACCTGGCGAGCAGACTGCCCATCGCCTTGCCTTCGTCGAGGAAAGTCCGGACGTAGCCGTTAGGCTCCCCGAGGGACAGCGCCGCCTCGAGTTGCCGCATCGCCTCCTCTTCGTTCCCCTGCTTGTCCAGCGCCAGGCACAGCAGCGTCAGCGCCTTCACGCGATCCCACTGCCAATTCTTCTGTACCGTCATGCGGACGATGTTCTCCGACAGAACGACGGCTTCCGAGGCGCGTCCGAGCTCGATCAGCCCTCGGGCGAGGATGTAATGGTCCCGGTACATGGACGGGACGGGGTCCGTGGGCTTTAACCCGCAAGCGAGCACCCACGCCTCTACACGATCGAGATGCCCGGCGAAGAGGTCAAAGTACGCCGTCTCCGCCGTCAGCCTGCGGAGAAACTTCTCCTTGTCCGACGTATTCAGACGCTCCTCGGCGTCCTTCATCATCGCGAACGCAAGCGAAGCTTCCTCTCGAATCAGATGAATCCAAGCGAGACTCTCGATCCCGAATACCCAAATTCGCGTATAAGGCCGCCACGGGCCGTCGTACACGATGCGGCGCAGCATCGCTTCCGATTCCTCGACGCGATCCCATTCGAATAACAGCGAGCTGTAGAAGCAGTAGAAATAGCCGAGGAACGGGTAGTTCTCCTTCTCTTCCCAGATCCGCATGCATTCCGCCAGAAACCGCTCGGCCTCGCGCAAATCGTCGAAGAACGAGAGGATATTCGTATAATAGGGAGCGCCTAGCGTATTCGATGCGATCATCTGCAGCGGATTATCCTTACCCTTCTGCTCGTGGATTTCGTAGAGCTTGAGATTCTCGAACACTTCGGGCATGTTCCGGAGGTAGATCGCATTCTCCGTCGCGAGAAAATAATAAGCCCCGAGCCACGACTTCCAATCCGGCTCATCCAGTTCGTGCTTCAAAGCGCGAAGCTGCTGCCCCACCCAAAGATTGTCGCCCATCTCGGCCTTCACCTTCAAGTAGAGCAGCTGGATGAACGGGCGCTTGCGCATCGAAGCGAAGGGGATCGCTTCCAACCAGCCGAGGAGCGCGGCGCGGTGGTTATGCAGCGCGGCGATGTTCGCTTCGATCGACGCGGCCGCTTCCGCATATCGACCGCCGGCGAGCCAATGCTCTACGGCCGCGGCCGCATCGCCGCGGTCTTCGAGCCAGCGGGCCGCCGCCCCATGCGCATCCCTCCAGCGATCCGGCTGCAAGGTTCGGAATTGCTGCTGCAGGAAATCCCCGAACAGATGATGGTACCGATACCATTCGCTTCGCTCGTCCAACGGGGTCAGGAACAGATGCAGGCGTTCCAAGCGCTTCAGCATGACTTGGGCCCCCGGCTCTCCGGTCACCGCCTCGCAGAGCGAAGCGTTCATGCGGGAGAGGATCGAGGTATGCAGCAAGAAGCTGCGCACCGCCTCGTCTTGTCCGCTCAGCACCTCCTCCAGCAAATATTGCGCGATGCCGCGCTGCCGGCCGCCGAATTCGCGGACGAAGGCGGTCGGTTCGTCGCTGTTCCTCAAGGAGATCGCCGCCAGATGCAAGCCGCTGACCCAGCCCTCCGTTCGACGGACGAACAAAGCCGTGTCCTCGTCGGTGAGCTCGAGCCGCATGCAGTCTCGGAAGAAGAGAGCGCCTTCCTCGGACGCGAAGCGCAGTTCGTTCTCCGTCACAAGGCGCATCTCGCCCTTGGCCTGCAGTCGCGCCGTCGGGAACGGCAGTCGGGTTCGGCTGGCGATATAGAGATGAATGCGGGAAGGAATATATTCGAGCACATACGCGAGCGACCGGTGAATGTCCGGCCGGTCGATGACATGGTAATCGTCGATAATAAGCGCCATATCCTCTTGCACGGCTTGAAGCTCGCCGAGGAACGAATCGAGGAACGTCGTATAAGCCCCCTCCTCAATGGAGGCGAGCTGCGCTTGTTCGCCGAAGTTCGGCGATTCGCCGCGTACGGCGGCGATCGTGTAACTCCAAAACCGCACCATATCGTTGTCGTGCCGATCCAACGAAACCCAGCCGACTCGGATGTTGCTCCGCCGAGCCCATTCGCTTAACGATGTCGTCTTCCCATAACCCGCAGGCGCCGTCAGCGCGGTCAGCTTGACGGACAAGCCCTCGTCCAGCGCCGCCGACAGCCCCGGTCGAGGCACGAGCGTTCGATGGCTGGACTGCGGAATGCGAAGCTTCGTATGATGTAGAATCGTTATCACTCCGTTTATGGTCCGTCTCTCGAATGGTTCACGACTTTAACCATCCCCCGAGTAAACTTTCTATACTGTAAACTATTCATCCGCATTCTGGCAATAACGAACGCCTTACGATTCGCGGGCTCCACGATTTTGTCCTTACAAGTAACTAAGAAATCAGTCGTCTTCACGACAGGCACCCATTTCCCTGCTCTTCGGGCACGAAAAATGCTCTCCTCAAGGCAAACAGGTTTTATTATTTAACCTGTCTACCGTGCGGAGAGCATATCAGGGCAAACCGTACCTTTTTTACTCTTCAGTAAAATTAGTCATTTCAAGTTTATGTTTGTTACTTAAAATCTTTATTGTCTACTTCAAAACATTATTGTCAGTCAACAATTGGTTAGTTCCAATTCCGTCCCCTTACTCCACCGTCACGCTCTTCGCCAGATTCCGCGGCTTATCCACGTCGTGACCCAGCGCCAGCGAAGCATAGTAGCTCAGCAACTGCAGAGGAACAACCGACAACGCAGGCGTCAGGATCGGCAGCGTGCGAGGGATCGCGAACAGACGGTCGACCGACTTCGTCACTTCGGCTTCGTGGCCGGCGTTGACGATGCCGAGCACGTCGGCGCCGCGTGCCTTCACTTCTTTAATGTTGCTAAGCGTTTTCTCGTACAGCGCCTCTTGCGTGATGAGAGCGATGACCGGCGTGCCCTCTTCGATGAGCGCCAGCGTGCCGTGCTTCAGCTCGCCCGCGGCGTACGCTTCGGAGTGGATATACGAGATTTCCTTCAGCTTCAGCGAGCCTTCCATCGCGACGGCGTAGTCTACGCCGCGGCCGATGAAGAACAGGCTGTGGTGATGGGAGATCGACTCCGCGACTCCCTTGATCACTTCCGCTTGCGCCAGGATGTGCTCGACTTGCTCAGGCAGCGCCTGCATGGCGGCAAGCACGTTCGAGATCGTCGCTGCATCCTGCGTTCCGAGCGTCTGAGCCCAATATAGGCCGAAGAGATAGAACGCGATCAGCTGCGAGGAGTAAGCCTTCGTGGACGCTACCGCGATTTCCGGTCCCGCAAGCGTGATGATGACGTCGTCCGCTTCGCGCGCGACCGAGCTGCCCACGACGTTCGTGATCGCCAGCACGCGCGCGCCGCAACGTTGCGCTTCGCGCAGAGCGGCCAGCGTATCGGCCGTTTCGCCGGATTGGCTGACGACGATAACGAGCGTATCCGGAGTAATGAGCGGCGAGCGATAACGATACTCGGAAGCGACGTCGGTCTCGACCGGCACCCGTACAAGCGATTCGATTACGTTCTTGCCGACGAGACCCGCATGCATCGCCGTACCGCATGCCACGATGTGCACGCGATTGATGCCGCGCAACTGCTCCGCCGTAATCGACAATTCAGGCAATACGACCGACTTGCCGTCCTCGCTCACGCGTCCGAGCATCGTATCGCGATAAGCGCGAGGCTGCTCGTGAATTTCCTTGAGCATGAAGTGGTCGTAACCGCCCTTCTCGGCGGTCATCAAATCCCAGTCGACGTGGAAAATTTCCTTGGAGATGAAGTTGCCCTCGATCGTCATCAGCTCGACGCCATCGCGCGTCAGAACGGCCATTTCGCCGTCGTTCAGAATATAGATGTCGCGCGTATGCTCGAGAATCGCCGGAATGTCCGAAGCGATGTATTTCTCGCCTTCGCCGACGCCGATAATAAGCGGGCTCGCATAGCGCACCGCTACAAGGCGATCCGGTTCATGCTCCGTGAGGACGCCGAGCGCGAATGCTCCGCGCATCTTCTTCACCGCGCGCTGTACCGCTTTAACGATATCGCCGTCATACTCGACCGAGATCAGGTGGGAGATCACTTCCGTGTCCGTCTCGGACAAGAAACGGTGACCCGCCTGCACCAATTCTTCTTTCAGTTCCAGGTAGTTCTCGATAATGCCGTTATGCACGACGGAGAATTTCAGCGAATTGTCCGTATGCGGATGGGAGTTCACGTCCGACGGTTTACCGTGCGTCGCCCAGCGCGTATGTCCGATGCCTACCGTACCGCGCAGCGGATCGCCGCTCAAGCGGCTTTCCAGGTTAGCCAAGCGGCCAACAGATTTCGTCACTTCCAACCCGTTCTCCGTGAATACCGCAATACCCGCCGAATCGTACCCGCGGTACTCCAGCTTGCTCAGCCCACCAAGAAGAATAGGCTGCGACTCTCTATTACCGATATATCCAACGATTCCGCACATATTTAAATTAGCCTCCGTATCGGGTATAGGAACGATTCGTCCCGGCACCCGCAAAAGACGGCCTAATGAGCGGCACAAGCCGTATTCAAATAAGGGGATCCGTTCTGCGTCGCGCTCTCCCCGTACTTCCCACGTTATGCCCCTCGCGCGACCGTTCGCAGGTCTGCCGGACATCGTTCGTTCTTCTAACGTCCATCCGTATCGTTCATCGTATCGGAAATTTGTCCGCCCGGTTGCCCGCGGCGTTTTGAGTTCCGATTGTCGGCTTCGATGATCAGCCGGAGGGTCCCCGCCGAATAATTTCGAACACCCCCACCTCGTCAGCTTGCCGTCCGAACAGGACGTTCATATGCGGTTGTCTCGCTTAGACCGGCTTTGCCGTCCCCGGACTTCGCCCCGCTTATGAACCCGATCCTCCGCGCAAGCTCTGGCGCTTGTGGTGACTCTAACCGCTACCCTGCCTTTCCATTCTTGAATACTCACCTTATCTTATTCGTTTTGTCAGCAGCTTGCAACCGTTATGCGGAATAATGGCGCGCATAATCCTTTCCCTTCCATGGGATATTATTCATGCATTCCCCAGCCCTGCCGTAAGGCGGGAGCACGAACAAGGATGAACCGCCATGCTCGAAAAGTCGCTCGTCGCCCTGCTGCTCTTCGTCGCGGTTGCGGTCGCCGACGGAAAACATATCGCGAAGATGGGCGCGAAAGCCGCGATAAGCTATTCCTTCTTCATTCTGCTCTCGGGCTATCTGGCCTTCGCGTTCATGAGCGGCCGCGCTCTATATAATCTGACAGACATCATGCAATCGATTTACGGGCCGATGGCCGTTAGCGTCGTCGGCTGGCTGAAAGGGTGAGACCGTATTGGGCAAATCCGGGACGTTGTCTACGAGTCAAATCGCCTGCCTGCTGATTGCATACGTAACGGGCTCGGCCATCGTATTTATCCCTAATCCGCTGGCGGACGCCGCCAAGCAAGACGCCTGGCTATCGCTTTTCCCTGCCTATGGTTACGGAGCGCTCCTGCTGGCGGGCATTCTCTATCTGCACCGCAAGCATCAGGGCACAAGCTTAATCGAATATTGCAACCGGCTGCTGGGACGCGCGGGAACGGCCGCGGCAGGCATCCTGATGTCCCTGTTGTTCCTGTTCGCCATTCCCGCGATCGTAGCGGGCATCGGCGATTTTTTTACATCCGTGATGATGAAAGAGACGCCGGATTACGTGTTCAACACGATGGTCTTCGTCACCGCCGCCTTAAGCGCACGAGCCGGCATTCTCGTCATGGCCCGCATGTTCCTGCTGCTCCTCGTGCTGATGATCTTGTTCTCCTTGGGTGTCATGGTGCTCGCCATCCCGCTCTACAAGCCGTTCTTCCTGTTGCCCATGCTGCCAAGAGGCGTGAATGAAATGCTGCACGGCGCCTTCATCGCGGGCGGATTTCCCTTCGGCGAAGTGTTCTTCTTTTCCCTGATTCTTCCCTTCGCCACCCCAAAGGAGCCCGGACGCAGAAAGCAGCTTGCCGGACATATGCAGCAAGGGCTCGCGATCAGCGGTCTGCTGCTGTTCCTGTCCACGCTATGTACTCTCCTCGTCTTCGGTCCCGCTTCGGGTCACCTGAAGTACTCGCTGTATCGTCTCGCGGGAGAGGTGCATATCGGAGGAACGTTTCAACGGATCGAGTCAGTCATCGGTATCGCGCTCATACTCGGCTCCTATATGAAGACCTCTATCCTGCTGTTCATTTTCAATCAAATGCTGCATAAGCTCATTCGCCTGAAAGACGAGCGGACTCTCGTCTATCCCACGACGCTTGTTTGCTTGCTGCTGTCGCTGACGATGTTCAGGGATCCTTCCGAATTCAACGAGCAGGTATTCGTGATCTGGCCGTTCGCCGTGGCTATTACCGGCGGGCTGTTGATCGGACTGCTTACCGTATTGACGTGGATGAAGGGTCGGCTGGGCAGCCCGTAAGTAGAGGGGGAAGCGATTTATGGCCAATCAACGGACCGACTTGCCTAACGGGTCGGAAATATCGGATACGTTATCGACCAACTTGCAGTGGTTAACCGCCGTATTCGCGGACTGCGAAGACATCGCGATAGACGAATGGCGCTACGGGCCCGATCTTGGAGCCAAGGGCGTCAGCGTATACTTCCGTTCGTTCGTGGAGGATCAGACCAATCATTACGTGAGAATGGCGCTGCAGGACCTCGTCCCTCACCGGCTTGGTCCCGCAAGCGAACTGCTGCCGGGTCGCATTGCCGAATTTTACGAGCATCAAGGCGTGGCTTCCCAGCCGATGCAACTGCTAGGAGATCGGAATGAGCTTCAGAGCAAAGTCTTGGAAGGCTACGTCGTCGTCCTGATCGACGGCTGGAACCAGGCCATCGCTTACGCCGCTGCCAACGTTCCTAAACGCCAAGTGACGGAACCGGTCGAAGAGCCCAGCGTCAAGGGACCGCGCGAAGGCACGATCGAACGCTTGGACAGCAATCTCGCGCTGATCAGACAGCGGGTGAAGTCTCCGGATCTCAAGATCAAATTTATTACGGCAGGAGCAGCGATGCGAACGCGAATCGCTTATCTGTATTTGGAGAACGTCGTTAACCGCGATACGCTGGACTGCTTCCGGTCGAGGTTGATGGGGATCGAGCAATACGAGGTTCCGGATACTTCTTATATCGAGGATTGGATCGAGGACTCGACTCTCACTCCTTTTCCCCAATACCGCTACACCCAGAGAACGGACAGCGCGTCAGCCGCGCTGCTGGACGGCAAGATACTGGTAATTGCGGAGAATTCGCCGATGATCATGATCGCTCCGGGACTGCTGGTCGACTTTCTAAGCACTAGCGAAGATTATTATACCCGCACGACGATTGCCACCTTGATTCGTCTGCTCCGACTGTTCGCGATGCTGATCGCGCTCATGCTTCCGAGCATCTACATCGCGCTCTCAACCTTTCATCCCGAACTGATCCCCACGGTGCTGCTGCTTGCGATATTGGATACGCGGGAGGGCATCCCCTTCCCGGCGTTCATCGAAGCGCTGATCATGGAAATATCCTTTGAGCTGCTACGCGAGGCCGGGATCCGTCTGCCGAGGCAGGTCGGCTCCGCTGTGAGCATCGTCGGCGCGCTGGTCATCGGACAAGCAGCCATTATGGCCAAGATCGCTTCTCCGATCATGGTCATCGTCGTAGCGCTCACCGGCATCGCTTCCTTCACGATCCCCCATTACGAGATGGGAGCGGCGATCCGCATCGTGCGCTTCCCTTTGATGCTCGCCTCCGGCCTTCTGGGAGGATTCGGAATCATGATCGCCTCTTTGCTGCTGCTGTTGCATTTAATCTGCTTGCATACGCTGGGGCAGCCTTATTTGTCCTCGCTGGCCCCGCTCAAGCTTCGGGATCTACGCGACATCCTCATCCGCATTTCCCTGAAATCGATGATGCGCACGGCGAGGAACAGACGCTTGGACGCCTCGCGGGCAGCCGGACGCGCCGGAGAACGATCTTAACCATCGGAGGTAATGTCATGGGAAGAAAGCTCGCCGTCATCTTGTTGCTCCTTGCAGCTGCAATCGGCACGACGGGCTGCTGGAGCAAGCTGGAGCTAACCGAACGAGCATTCGTACTAACTGCCGCGATCGACAGCACGCCGTCCGGCTTGTTCCAACTCACCACTCAAGTCTACAAGCCCGGCAGCGGCGCCGCGCCTCCCGGAGGGGAGGAGAAATCCAAGAAGTCCTACATCGATATCGTAACCGAGAACCCTACGCTGTTCGGCGCCATCAGGGATGCGAGCAACGAGCTAGGGCGCAAGCTTCAGCTCAGTCATCTATCCGCTCTCCTGATCAGCGAGAGCGTAGCCCGTTCCAATAACCTGGGACAACTTCTCGATTTCTTCGTCCGGGATCACGAGATACGAGGCGACATTCCCGTGATCATCACGAAGGGAAAAGCCCGAGACTTCCTGCAGATCGATCCGTTGATCGAATCCACCGTCGGGAACCAATTAAGGGAAGTCGGAAGGAAATCCGCCCGATACGCAGGCAAGTCGATCGTCGTCACGCTGACCGACCTGGATATCCGCGCCGAATCGGAATGGCCGGCAGTCGCCATTCCGTGCTACTCCATCCAGAAGGACAACATGAAGATCGCAGCGGGAAGCGGACTCGCGCTCGTCAACTTCAAAGGGGGCAAAGTATCCGGCTATGTGCCTCCTTCGCTTACCCCCTATGTCATCATGCTGATGAACAAATACAGAGGTGGCGTACTGAATCTGCCTTGCGATTCCCCTTCCGGCAACGCCTATTACGATTCGGTAGAGATCGTTGCGCTGAATGCTCGCGTGAAGCCCGTCACCCAAGGCGGAAAGCTTCGTATCGCCGTCCATGTCCACCTGAAGGGCTCGATTAGCGAATTGAACTGCAAGCCGGTGATCACGTCGGCCCAAGCCGCCGACTTCATCGACAGAACCGAAGCGTATTTGAACCAGCGACTTCAAGCTGCGCTCCTCCATCTGCAGCAGGAGCAAGCCGACGTAATCGACATCGGCTTGCAATTGTACCGTAGACATTACGGCTTATGGCGCGATTGGAAAGCGGACTGGCCGGAGCGGTTCGCGAACGCGGACTTTGCAGTGAACGTCAAGTTCATGCTTCTGAATGCGGGCCTCGAGATCGGCCAGCCTACGAATCATTAATTCCGGAGTTGAAGTGCGTATCTTTCCGTAACTTCGGTAAAATAACGAAGGCGTCCGCATATAGTTGCGGGCGCCTTGGTTTGCTATTTCTATACCAACTCGCGGCGTACGACATCGACGATATTGCCGACGAGCCGCTCGATTTCGTCTTTGTCCGCGCCTTCCGCCATCACGCGGATCAGCGCTTCGGTTCCCGAAGGACGTACGAGCACGCGGCCGTTATCGCCAAGCTCGGACTCCGCCGCTCTTACCGCCTCCGCGATCGCCGGGTTGCCCGGATAACGGGACTTATCCGCGACTCTTACGTTCACGAGCACTTGCGGGAACTTGCTCATCATCTTCTTCAGTTCGCCAAGCTTCTTGCCGGATGCGACGATCGTATCGACGAGCTGCAAGCCCGTCAGAATGCCGTCGCCCGTCGTGCTGTAATCGAGGAAGATCACATGACCGGACTGTTCGCCGCCCAAGTTATATCCGCCGTTCACCATCTCTTCCATGACGTAACGGTCGCCGACCGCCGTCTTGGCCGTCTTCAGCCCGAGCGTGCCGGCCGCTTTGAAGAACCCGAGGTTCGCCATCACCGTCGTAACGACCGTATCCTTAGATAGCCTACCCGCGCGCCTCATCGCGTCGCCGCAGATACATAGAATGTAGTCGCCGTCGACTTCCTCGCCGTTCTCGTCGATGGCGATCAGTCGATCCGCGTCGCCGTCGAACGCAAGACCTAGGTCCGCGCCGAGCTCCTTCACCTTAGCTGCCAGCAGCTCCGGATGAGTCGATCCTACTCCCGCGTTAATATTCAATCCGTTCGGCTCCGCGCCGATCGTGATCACTTCCGCGCCCAACTCGCGGAATACCTCCGGAGCGAGCTCGTAAGCCGCGCCATGCGCGCAATCCAGCACAATCGTAAGTCCTGCGAAGGAGTGGCCGACCGTCGTCTTCAGATAGTCCAAGTAACGTCTCTTCGCCGTCAAATCCGTCGTCAGCGTACCGATCGCGCCGCCCACCGGACGAGGCAATACGTCCTCCTCCGCATCCATCAGGCGCTCGATTTCGGCTTCCGTCTCGTCGAGCAGCTTAAATCCGTCCCCACCGAAAAACTTAATGCCGTTATCCTCGACCGGGTTGTGAGAGGCCGAGATCATTACTCCCGCTTCCGCTCCTAGCACTCGGGTCAAATACGCGACCGCCGGCGTGCTGACGACGCCAAGGCGAACGACGTCCGCCCCAATCGACAATAGACCTGCTACAAGCGCGTTTTCCAGCATGGCGCCGGATATTCTCGTATCGCAACCGATAATCACCTTGGGACGCTCTGCACGACCAGCTAATACTACGCCGCCGCAACGTCCGATTTTATAAGCAAGCTCCGGCGTCAAACCTTGATTGGCAACGCCGCGAACCCCGTCTGTTCCGAAATATTTTCCCATATGCCTGACTTCTGCTCCTTCATTCTGTCATTCATTCTTGTCATAACCCTCATGCGCTTAACGAAGAGCAGGTTCTGCTTGAGACTCCCCTTCTTCTTGGCCTGCTTCCGCGCCATCGTCGGGTTCGGCGTTGACGGCAGGGACGCTAGTGATCTCTACCGTAATGCTGTTCGTACCTCCGGCCTGCTCCATGAACCTCTCCAGGTTCACGTTGAGCGGCAGCGTATGCATACCCGGACCTTTACCGCTCAAATCCGCGTATACGTCCACATCGCCCGGCTCCAAGCTGCCCAATATCGATGGCGCGCCTTGCACGACGATGTCCGCCACACCGGAAGCAGGATCGACGAACTTCACGTCCAGCCCTTCTCCGAGACCGTTGAATACGATCGGCAAGCCTTCCAGCTTGCGCGTCTCCGACAGCACGACTTCGACCGTAACCTCGATCTGAACCGGCGATACCTCGATGAGCGGAGGATCGATCCTCAGAGGTATCGTATACTTGCCCGAGCTTCTCAAGCTGTCGAAAGAAATCTCCGCGTTCAGGAACTCCAGCTTATCCAGCGCGTCTTGCGGTCCATATACGGTCGCCTGCTCCACGTCAGGCTTGAAGGATGCGATGCTAAGTCCTTGAGGCATGTGCCCCGTCAAGCGGAATTGAACCGGTACGGTCTTGAACGGCGAAGTGATCGGCACTTCGACTTCTACGACCGCAGGCTCAAGCTTCGCGTTCTCGATCACTTTGCCGTTCTTGTCGTAAGCGGCCAGCTTAACGCCCTTATTCTTAATCGTCTCTTGCTCGCCGTCAACCGAGATGGATGCCTTTACTCCGGCGACTTGGTCCATCATGTTATCCGGAAGCGTCACATGCACTTTGTTGCTTGGCTTTACGATCGGCGTCCCTGCTTGGAATCCTTTGGCCGGATGGCCCTCCGTGACGACCTCGACTTCGTATTCCTTCGTCTTAAGCGCGACGAGCGTAACCTGAACCGTAGAAGGCTCAATCTCGATGAGTTCGACGCCTCTAGGCAGAACTTCATCTATCTCCACTCTATGCGTGCCTGCGCCCAGCGGTCTCAGATCGACCTGCAATTTGTAATTGTCCGTCTTCGCGAACGCCGCGGCATTCGAAGCGCTTACTCTTATCGTCACGCTGGACGGGTTAAGCTCTGTAAGAACGAAGTTGCTTTCGTCCATGCCATATGGTTGAACGTTCAGCGTTAGCGTCTTCTGCTTCGCGGTCGAAGTTACGGTGTTCGGCTGCGTATCCGGATTGTAGTGCACGACGGCCCACATCAGGAGAGCGAGCGCGAGCGCGACCAGCTTCGCGATTGTCGGGTGATTTAACCATTTATCCACGGTTGCCACCTTCTTTCCGCTTCCAGAACGCTTTCCACTCCGTATTTTTCGTCTTGAACTGCGGGCGCAGCTCCTCGAACAGCTTCGAGATCAACGATTCTTCCTTGATGTCCCGGACGATTTGACCGTTAATCGCGAGGGAGACTTGTCCCGTCTCTTCGGAGACGACGACGGAGATCGCGTCGCACACTTCGCTCACGCCGATCCCCGCCCGATGTCGCGTACCGAGCTCCTTGCTGATGAATGGATTCTCCGACAATGGCAAGTAACAACCCGCGGCCATAATCTGATTGCCCCGTATAATGACCGCTCCGTCATGGAGTGGCGTATTCGGCACGAATACGTTGCTAAGCAACTCCGAGCTAAGCGCGGAATTCAGCTTAATGCCGGATTCGATGTAATCGTTAAGGCCCGTATTCCGCTCGAATACGATTAACGCGCCGATCCTTCTAGGCGCTAAATAATTAACGGATTTAATGACCTCGTTGATCTGATGGCTAATATCCTCTTCTTCGGGTGTCGACCTCGAGAACAGCTTGCCCCGTCCGAGCTGCTCAAGCGCACGCCTAAGCTCCGGTTGGAAAATAATGAGAATCGTCATGACGCCGAAAGGGAACAGCTGGCTCATCAGCCACTTGAGCGTATATAAGTTAAACCATGTGCTAAGAGCCCATACGATTACAAGGAGCAGTATCCCTCTAAGCAGTTGAACCGCGCGGGTACCCCTCACCATGATGATGAGCCGATAAATAATATAACTGACGATGAGGACATCGACGATATCTTTAATGGAGTTCTTGAATGTCAGCCCGGCAAAATAGTCCAAGACGCTTGCCCCCCGTCCCGGCGCTGGATTAGTTATTTTTCTAATATACCTTGGAGATTCGTGTCGAATTACAGCGAACCTTCCTCATTATCTTTCTCTACCGTTGCCAAGAAATCCTGTCTCTTACATAAAAAAACCTCTCCGGCCGTCCAGAGAGGCAATTGCAAGCGGACGAAATTCCATACGTCCATCATACCTTACTTTACGTCCCATATGCCAGCGTACCGAACCATGAGCTGACTTTGTACCAGATCCAATCGACCGCCCGGTCGATTTCCTTGATCTCTCCGGCGATATGCGCGGTCGATGCGAGCGTATAGCTGCCGTCGATGACCGTTAAATCCCCGCTGACTTCCCCGTCGATCTCCGCAATCCCGTTCACGACCGTTAGATCGCCCTCGACATGCTGGCCTGCGGGTACGATTACCTTATTGCCTTCGATAATGACATGATCCAGATCCCCGGACACCGATAATTCCTTATCTTGATTCCACATGGCGACGAAACTCGATAGCATGACGACCATGAAGATCGCCGCGGCCGACACGGCCGGATGACGGCGAACCCAAGACGTCCAAGCGGCGGGACGCCTCGTCTTCGGCAACGACTTCATAATACGGTCGGTCAAATAAGATGGAGGCGCTTCGGCCGGCAACGCTTGTAATAACGCATTCGTCTTCTCGAGCGTATCGAGCCTCGAGCTGCATGACGGACAGCTTTGGAGATGCTGCTGCAGGCGGCTTACCTCTTCGCGGGGCAGATCCCCGTCCAGATACTCGTGTATGGACGCGACGGCGGCGTTGCAATTCATATCTGCCATCCCTTTCTTCATCGGTGAGTACAACCCACGCAAGCGTAGCTTCTATACTGTACGTGCGGCTTTCCCCTAAAGTTTCAATTAATTCGCCTTGGCTTACAATTTATGCTCCAATTTCTTTCTCAGGAACTCTCGGCCCCGGTGGACCCTGGTTTTCACCGTCGTCACCGGCATGTCCAGAACATCCGATATTTCCTGCAAGGACAAGTCTTGTAGATATCGCAATATCATTATGGACTTATATTTAACGGGGAGCGTCTGGATCGCGTCTCGAATGAGCTTCTGGGTCTCGGTCAAGATCAACTCGGTCTCCGGCGTTCGCTCGTCGCTAGGCATCATCGAGTAGCCGTCCAGGCCGTCATGTTCCGTCGATTCCGCATCCAGAGAGTATACCGCCCGCCGCTTGCGCAACCGATCGATGCATAGGTTGGTCGCGATCCGGTAGATCCAAGTCGAGAATTTCTGATTCTCGTCATACCGGTCCAAGTTCTTATACACCCGCAAGAACGTCTCTTGAACGACGTCCTCCGCCTCTTGCCGATTGCTCGTCATTCGATAAGCGAGGTGGTAAAGCTTGTCCTTATATAAATCCACGATCTCCGCGAACGCGCGCTGATCGCCCTTGCGGGCCAATCTCGCGAGCCGCGTCTCCAATGGCTTCAAAGTCAATCCTCACCTTCCTGGCCGGCTTTAACGACTTCGTTCGTACGATTCTGCGCGGCCCATATCCCGACAAGAATGAGCGCGACGCCCGCAGCCTGCCACCAAGTGAGCGGTTCGCCCAGCAGAAGGAATGCGGTCATGACCGCCGCAGGAAGCTCCATCGAGCCGAGCAATGCGGCAAGGCCGCCTCCCAGCTTCGGGATGCCTGCGTTAAAACAAATGAAAGGAACCGCCGTATTCAACAGTCCGAGCAGCAGCCCCCACCCGATAATCGAGCCGCCGTCTCCCCAAGCAAAGGCAGTGGGAAAATGAAGCAGCGTAACGAACGCGAGGGATGCGGTCGACATGACGGTCGACTTCGAGATGGAGTCTACCTCCGGCGGCAAGAAGTCCGTCAAGAAAAAGAAGAGGCTATACGTCACTGCGGACAATAAGCCGAAAGCGACGCCCGTGCGATCGAGCTGACTTAGATCTTGCTCGAGCAGCCCTACCGCAAGCACCGTACCGGCTGCGATGCAGAGCATAGCCACCCACTCGGGTTTCTTCGGCCAAGCACGCTTGCGGATGCTTTCTAGCAAAATGGTAATCCACGTGAATTGAAAAAGCAAGACAATCGCCAACGACGCATCGATTCGTGCCAGCGACTCGTTATAGAACATCGTCGTCATGGCCAATCCGACGATGCCGATCGCGACCATCTTCAGCCACGGACGTCTTACTCTTGCGTTCGCGGCGCTGGCCGCGGGCTTCCCTCTCCGCACGCGCAGGAAGCGTATGCCCATAACAAGCCACAGTATCGCCGTACCGGCCAATATCTGCGCGAACGTAAGATGGCTCGAGCTCCATCCATCCTCGTTAGCCAGCTTGAAGATGGATGAACTGACCCCATAGCTGCTCGCCCCTATTAAGACGAGGACGACAGCCCACCAATGAGTACGATTCATGTAGGGATAGCCTGCCTTTTACGCAAAGCAGGCTCAGGTTTGCACCCGAGCCTGCTTCGCTTTATGTCCGTAGGATCAGCCGGTATTGCGAAGACCGGCGGCAATTCCGTTAATCGTCAGCAGCACTTCGCGGAGCAGCTCCGCGTCGTCGCCGTTCTGCGAGCGCAAGCTGCGCAGCTCGGCCAGCAGCTGAACTTGCAAATAGCTGAGCGGATCGACGTACGGGTTACGCAAGCGAATCGACTCTTGGATAACCGGCGTATTGTCGAGGATATCCTCTTGACCGGTAATCTTCAGAATCATGTCCTTCGTTCTCGCGTATTCCTCTTCGATCTGCGTGAAGATTCTCAGGCGGATCGTATCGTCTTGAATCATCGCCGCGTATTGGCGAGCGATCGTCAGATCGGCTTTCGCCAGCGCCATCTGCAGATTGTCGACGAGCGAGCGGAAGAACGGATACTCGCGGTACATGACGCGAAGCACTTCGATGCGCGATGCGTCGCCGCCCACGAACTTCTCGAATGCTGTACCCGCCGCGTACCATGCAGGCAGCAAGTACCGGCTTTGCGTCCATGCGAATACCCATGGGATCGCGCGCAAGTCTTCGAAACGGTCGCTTCCCTTACGCTTGGATGGGCGGGAGCCGATGTTCAGCTCTCCGACCTCCGGCAGCGGGGTCGACTCCTTGAAGAACGTCATGAAATCCGGATCGCGGAAGATCAGATCCTGATACTTCGTCTGCGCGTCCTCGGAGATGCCGCGCATGATCTCTTCCCACTCTGCTTCGGATGACTTCTCTTGCGCCGGGTAGCGGGACAAGTATGCTCCCAAGAGGAGCGCGCTCGTCGCTTGCTCCAAGCTGCGGTAGGCGATACCCTTCATCGAATAACGGGAAGACAGTACTTCCCCTTGCTCGGTGATCTTAATGCCTCCGCCGATCGTATGCGGCGGCTGAGCGAGAATACTGCGGTTTAGCGGCATACCACCGCGACCGAGCGCGCCCCCGCGGCCATGGAAGAATTTCAGGCGAACGTCGTGTTCCTTCGCCGTGCGAGTCAGATCGTTGAGCGCTACGCGCAGCTCCCAGTTCGCCGTCACCATGCCTCCGTCTTTATTGCTGTCGGAGTAACCGAGCATAATCTCGTGAAGGTTGCCCATCGCCTGGAGCGTCTCGCGATAGATCGGCAATTTGAACAGCGTCCTCATGATCTCCGGAGCCTCGTGCAAGTCGTCGATCGTCTCGAAGAGCGGCACCGCTTGAATCGTGCAGGTGATGCTGCCGTCCGTGTTGCGTCTGAACAAGCCGGCTTCCTTCGCGAATACCATGACTTCCAGCATGTCGCTGGCGCCTCGGGTCATGCTGATCAAGTAGCTGGAGATGCAATCGCGTCCGAACTCGACTTGAGCGCGCTGAATCGTACGATAGACGTCGAGAACTTCCTTCGTCATCTCGCTCAGTTCAGCCGTCTCGTGCAGCAATGGACGCATATCGCCGAGCAGCTTATGCAGCAGCTCGATCTTCTCCGGCTCGCTGAGCGACGGATAATCGCTCGTAATGCCTGCTTTCGCCAAGATTTCCGTCATCGCATTCTCGTGTTCCTGGCTATGCTGACGAACGTCCAGCGCGGCGAGATGGAATCCGAACAGCTCGACTTGGCGAATGAACTTCTTCAATTGCGTATCCGCTACGTAATCGGCATAGTGATGACGCAAGCTGCGGTCGATCAGCTTCAGATCTGCGATAAGCTCCTCTACCGTGTGGTAGCGCTTGTTCGTATCCTTGAAGTCGTCCTCGCGCATGTTCTGCAGCTTCTGCAGCATGTAAGTCAGCTTCACGCGGTACGGTTCTTTCTCGTTCGTCCACGCTTCGACCGTCCGAAGCTCCAACTGCTCCGCATCCTGACGGATCGATTCCAGCAGCTCCGGGCTTACGTTCACGATCGTCGTGCTGAAGCTCATCTGACGCATCAACGCTTTAATGATGTTCTCGTATTTGTAGATGACAAGGTTCCGTTGCATGTGCAACGTTCTCCAAGTAATATCCGCCTTAACCGATGGGTTGCCGTCGCGGTCGCCGCCGATCCAAGAACCGAATCTGAGGTAAGTCGGCACGTGCCACTTCTCGTCCGGATACGATTTCGTCAAGCAGCGTTCAAGCTCTTCGTATACATCCGGAAGCACTTCGAACAGCGTCTCGTGGAAGAAATACATGCCGTTGCGTACTTCATCGAGTACCGTCGGTTTGCGATCGCGCAGCTCGTCCGTCTGCCACAGCGTAAGTACTTCGTTCAATAGCTTCTCGCGCAGCTTCTCGCGCTCGCGATACGTGAGCGTAGGATTGTCGAGCTCCATCACCTCGTCGGCGATGCGCTTATGAATATCCAACACGGCGCGGCGCGTAGCTTCGGTCGGGTGCGCCGTCATGACAAGCTCAAGCGATATATCGCGAAGCATCCCTTGCACTTCTTCGACAGGCAAGTTCTTGCTTCTCAGCTCTTGAACGATGCTCTCGATCGAGCCGGGTTGAACCGCTTCTCCCGCAGAGCGTTCATAATCCCTCTTGCGGCGGATACGGTGGTTCTGTTCCGCGATATTCACCAGTTGGAAATAAATCGCGAAGGCACGAATCACGCTGTGCCGAATGCCCGGCTCAAGCGTCTTGATCGTGTTCATGAATTCCTCGTAAAGCTCCGGCGAAGACTCCGCACGCAGCGACTTGCTCATCTCACGAATTTTCTCAACATGTTCCAGTAGTTCGCGTCCACCCTGATGCTCGAGCACGTCACCTAAGATGTTGCCTAGAAAGCGCACATCTCTACGTAGCAAATGGTTGGACGGAGAACGCCCGCTTGCGGCTATTTCCGTCATCTGTTTCACCTCAACATAAACTTTCAACGCCAAAAAGTCCTTCTTAATATCATACTACAATGATCGTCAGAAATCTTCATTTTCATGAAAAAAGGAACCTCTCCGAACATCTTCGAAGATGATCCCTCTTAGGATGGCTTTCTAAGACTGAAGCGGCAACCCCGCCGCTTTACGAACTTCGTTGGCCAGCCGATTGAACTCTTCGCGCGCCTCCGGTATCTCCGTGGCATACCATGCCGCACTCAAGTAACGAATGATTTTCTCCGCGTCTTCCTTGCTCATCATGTTGGCATCCTCTCCTCCCGAATCTTCCGATCCTGCCGATCCATCCGAACCTTCGGATCCTTCGGCTCCGTCTGAGCCTTCGGTTACTTCCGACACTACTGTATTCCACCAGCCCTCGTTCCCGTACGATTCGTTCAGATCGACGGGATGGCCGGCAACCATCACGCCATTCTTATACTGCCACACGTTGGCACTCGCCGACTTCCGCCCGCGGCTCCAGGCATACGTCTGCCAATAATGCTGGGAGGCGCCTCTCCGGCGCATTTCCTCTACGACGGCATACGAGCCGTATATGCCTGTCCGGTACTGCCCGAGCTCCCGTGCCGCCGCGCGTAGATAGGCTTCTATCTCGTCATAGTCATTCGGTTGCGCGTCGTAATCGACGGCGAAGTAAATGGCCGTGCCCTTCGGTTGCCCGATATCGGTTGCTTCTTGGAAAGCCGCCTTCCCGTCTGCTCGTCCGTTACTCGCACCGCCCGCTGGCCTGCTAGCCGTCGTCTCGAATACGCTGATGATGGTCATGCCCGCAGCCGTAATGCCTTCAGCCTCAGCGCGCGTTAACCTCTTCCATCTGTATCCCGCCGGCACTAAGTACCTCGCGACGAAGCGATAACCCTGCGCCGCGATCGCCTTCGCGGTGGCGGCCGGTATCGGTTGCGCGCAATCGATCCCTTTGGTTGCCATTAGAAACCACCTCAGTAACGAGTATATTCAGAGGAAGGCCCGATGGTTAATTGACATGCTCAGCCGATATTCGCGAAGTAATCCTTCAATCCGTTAACGATCGCTTGCGCCGTACGAGTCTGCGTATCTTCATCCAGAAGGGCAGCTTCTTCGTTCGCATTCGTCAGATAACCGAGCTCAAGCAGGATGGAGGGAACATCGCTATGCGTCAGCACCGTCCATTCTTCTTGCTTAACTCCGCGATCATGAAAACCGAGTACGTCGACCAGTTCCTTATGAACGAATTCCGAGAGTTTGATGTCGTCTTCTTCGTAGTAATACGTTTCGGTACCGGATACGTCGGGATCCGTAAACGTGTTCCCATGAATGGACACGAAAGCATCCGCGCCGATTTCGTTGGCGATTCTCGGACGATCTTCGAGCGTAACGAAAGTATCGTCTTCCCGCGTCATATAGACTTCGAAGGATGGATCGCTCTCGAGAATGTTCGCTACTTTGGTCGCGATATCAAGAGTAACCGACTTCTCCTGGTTGCCGTTCGCGCCTTCGGCACCCGGATCTTTACCTCCGTGTCCCGCATCGATGACGATCTTGCGGACGCTATTCTCTACAATCGTGGAGGTATTACCGGTATTCGCGGATGCCTCTGACGATATCGTGCCGACACCGTCCTTCGCTGAACGGGACTGCGCGTTGTTGGATATGAACCACAGACTGAACAGCAAGATGATCGCCAAGACAACGACGATATGCCTATAGGATTTGGACATTAGCAGCTGCTCCTTCGCGTTATTAGTCTTGTTGTCATTCATCTAGTAAACGAAGCGAATAGATGAAAAGTTAGATAGAGTTATATAGAAGTTGTAACCATGCGAATAAACCCCGCTTTCCTCTTTGGAATTCCGGGGAATACAAAAAAGAAGCCTCGACGTACAAGGCTTCTCGTCATTTGAATAATGGAGCGGGTGATGGGAATCGAACCCACGCTATTAGCTTGGAAGGCTAAAGTTCTACCATTGAACTACACCCGCAAGTCATTCCCACGATAATATAAATGGTCGGGACGACACGATTCGAACATGCGACCCCCTGGTCCCAAACCAGGTGCTCTACCAAGCTGAGCTACGTCCCGATGATGATATTGTGGTGAGAATGGCGCGCCCTGAGAGATTCGAACTCCCGGCCTTCAGATTCGTAGTCTGACGCTCTATCCAGCTGAGCTAAGGGCGCATATGGAGCGGAAAACGGGATTCGAACCCGCGACCTTCTCGTTGGCAAC
>JAEWPC010000086.1 GCA_023460795.1 Bacillota bacterium
AAGTCAGTGTCAGTCTCGCGTACATGCGTTACAAGGGTCAGGTACGGGAGAAGCTGCGAAGCGAGGAGGGCTATGCGCTGTCGGTCAGGCGGATGATCGAACCGGAGAGTGTGTTTGGGCAAATAAAGAACAACCGGGGATTCCGGCGTTTTCTGCTTCGAGGCTTGCCGAAGGTAAGCCTGGAGGTCGGATGGCTTTCGCTCGCTCATAATCTACTGAAGAAGGCGGCAATAGACCAAAAACGCAAACTGACTATACAAGGGTAAGCCCTCGTATAGCCAGTTTTTCGTAAATTTAGACACGATGTGAAGTATTATTCTGTGAGCGAGCCCTTTTGGGACAGCCCCTTGTTTTTGTGATCGGAGACCGAGTGCCGCCTTGTACGATTTTTCGAACAAGACATCGGCCACGGATACCACATCCACCATTTTGTACGAAATTTCGTACAGCACCTCGGCCACGTACTATCTCCTACGCCGCTTTGTACGATTTTTCGCATAAGACCTCAGCTACGGACTACCATCAACGCCGCTTTGTACGATTTTTCGTACACAACCTCGGCTACGAACTGACACCAACGCCGCTCTGTTCGATATTTCGTACAGATATCACGTAGCTTTCTTATAGAACACCAACGTAGCTCGCTCGTTCAGCTTCGATTGCGCACCTGTCTTCACGAAGCCCATTTTCTCGTAGAGGCGGCAATTGCGATACTCTTCGAGCAGGGTGGCGAGCTCCCAGCTGACGGCGTCGGGATAGGCATGCTCAGCGAGCGCGATCGCTTGCTGGGCGTAGCCGCGGCCTTGATGCTCGGGCGCGATGAAGAGGGGGCTGATCCAAAGCTGCGAGGGTTCATCGCGCCACCTAATGCGGATGGCGCCGACGGTAACATCCCCTTCGACAATCTTGTAGAACGCGCCGTTCGGGTCGTTGATCCTCCAGATGACGCGGTCGATCGTCTCGTTGCCCGGATTCGTGTCGTAGTCTTGATAGCGGTCGAGCAACGGGGCGAATGCGCGAATTTGGATAGCGTGTATCGATGGCGCATCGGCTTCGACGGCGCGCACGAGACGGACTTCCATGGACATTCACTCCCGTTGTCGTCTGGATTAGGCAAACTTCACCAGGTAGTAATTCTTCTTACCGCGGCGAAGGACGATGAACTTGCCATGCAGGCGCTCTTCTCTTGCGATCGCCCTGTTCGCGTCGGTTACCTTGCTGCCGTTCACGAGTACGGCTCCGCTCTCGATATCCGTACGGGCCTGTCTGCGGGACGGTGCAGCCTGTACGGCGATGAGCAGGTCCATCAGATTGGACGTTTCTGCGTCTTCGACTGTAGCGCTAGGCATATCCTGCAGCGCTTCGACGAGCTCCGCTTCGTTAAGCTGCGTAACTTCGCCGGAGAACAGAGCTTGCGTAATGCGTTCCGCAGCTTCTAAGCCGTCGTCGCCATGGACGAGGCGCGTCACTTCGCGGGCAAGCTCGCGCTGAGCGGCGCGCTTCTCCGGACGCTCGGCGACTTCGGCTTGGAGGTCGGCGATTTGCTCCCTGGACAGCGGCGTGAAGTACTTCAGGAACTTCACGACGTCCGCGTCGTCCGTGTTAATCCAGAATTGGTAGAACTGGTACACCGACGTTTTGCTCCGGTCGAGCCATACCGCGCCGGATTCCGATTTGCCGAATTTTTTGCCGTCGCTCTTCGTGACGAGCGGCAGCGTCATGCCGAACGCCTCACCGCCGCCAGTCTTGCTGATGAGGTCCAGGCCGGCGGTAATGTTACCCCACTGGTCGCTTCCGCCGATTTGCAACGAGCAGCCATGGTTGACGTGAAGCTGTTGGAAGTCGTACGCCTGCAGAATCATGTAGCTGAACTCGGTGAACGAAATTCCGTTCGCCAAGCGCGAGTCTACGGAGTCTTTGGCGAGCATGTAGTTGACGGTGAAGTTTTTGCCGATATCGCGTAGGAACGAGATAATGTCCAGCGGCTTGATCCAGTCGTAGTTGCTCACCAGCTTCGCGGGATTGCTCGTCGCGTTGAAATTGAGGAAACGCGACAACTGTCCTTTCAATCTCTCCGTCCACAAGGAGACCGTCTCATCCGAATTCAAGGAGCGCTCGGTCGTGCGTCCGCTCGGGTCGCCGATGAGTCCCGTGCCGCCGCCTACGAGGGCAATCGGCTTATGTCCGGCTTGTTGGAAGCGGCGCAGCACCAAGATCGGCAGCAGATGGCCGATGTGCAGGCTGTCCGCCGTCGGGTCGAAACCGGCATAGAGGGTAACCGACTCCTTCTGCAGCTTAGCGGCAAGCTCGTCGCGGTGCGTCGATTGGTGGACAAGCCCCCGGTATTCCAAATCCTCGAGCAATTCGTTGATCGTGTTCGTGGTATTCGTGGTCATGTTCATCTCTCCTTGTATTCTGAATAACCAAAAAAGACCCGTCTCTGTCATAGACAGGGACGAGTCATCGCGGTACCACCCTAGTTGAGAACGCCGGTTCGGCGATTCTCCGCTCTTGCCCGTTAACGGCGGGCAGCCGTCTTTGCCTTCTGCGTCCATGAATCGGGCAGTTTCGGCGAAAGAAGCTCCGGGACGTAATTCGCTCTCGCTGGAGTACCGGCTTGCACCAACCGCCGGCTCTCTGTACCTCCGGGTACGATAGCTACTGATTCCCTTCATGGCTGTAAGTCATTCGATTAGTACACTTTATACCATTTCCGTGTGCATGTGTCAAATGGAATCGATTAAGGAAGTCTGTGCGTAACCGGTTGGGGAATAATGGGACTATACAGACGAACTAGCGGGGGGCACGGAAAAATGAATCGGTTATGGGCGATGCGGGCGTTCCATGTGCTGCTGTTCATCGCCGTCGTTTTCGGCGTAGAGGAGGCGCGGTTGGCGTGGCTGCAGCTTGGTTTCGGGGGTGCGCGGACGGCAAGCAGCACGCTCGTCGACAACGCGGTGCTGCAACGCTCGGATGGCCTTATTCTAGATAGCGGCAGAGGGCAATTCCGGGATAGACGGGGACGTCTGCTAACGGGGGAGCCCGTGCAGACGTTGGCCGCTTTTCCGGACGACGGAAAGCCGAGAGGGACGTCGGCGACTACCGCCAAGGTAGCGAAGGAATTGAACGTTGATCCGGAGACGCTCGAGGACTGGTTCGCCGGACTGCGGGAGCCGGCGTTCTGGAAGGAGCTCGGTTCGAGTCGCGCGCTCGACTTATCCGATTCGCAGATCAAGGCGGTTAACGAAGCCAAACTGACAGGCGTGGCGGTGTTGCCGGTTCTTAACCGGTATCCGTCTTCCATCGAACCGATGCATGCGATCGGCTATATCTCTCAACATCCCGAACGGGTACGGCAACTCTACGGCGATCAACTCTCGGAGCGAAGCATGGCGATCACTCGGCCGATCGGCGGCGCTGGGCTTGAGAGATCCCTCGACCGGCTGCTGCAAGGGATCGGTCCGACGGCGGTCATTCAGGTGACCGACGGGATGAGACAGCCGCTCAGCGGGCTCGGCTTGCGCATGATGCAGCCGACGAATCCCCATTATCCGCTCCAGATCACGACGACGATCGATCTGGATATTCAGCAAGCGGTTGAACGTATTTTACGGGAGCAACGCGTCCGCAAAGGCGCCGTCGTCGTCCTCGACGCGGCGAATGCCGATATCGCGGCCATGGCGTCGCTCCCGCGGCTGAATCCGTACCGGATCGGCGAATCCGGTACCGATGAACGCAATCACGCGCTGCAGGCGGAGCCCCCGGGCTCCGTGTTCAAGACGGTCACGCTTGCCGCCGCCATCGAGTCCGGTATCGCGACTTGGGATGAAGAGTTTATTTGCAACGGCCATTACGGCAAATACGGACTTAAATGCTGGAAGCATGAAGGCCATGGCGTAATCACGCTGAAGGAAGCCTACGCCGAGTCGTGCAACGTCGTATTCGCGCAGCTGGCTGAGCGGATGGACCCGGCATGGCTGCAAGTTACGGCGGATCGGCTAGGGCTCACCAGGCAGGTTGGCTGGCAAACGGACCGTTTCGTCGACGGTTCGCCGCTGAGGCTCATGCCGGAGGAAGAGAACGGCGCCGTGTTCCTAAGCCGCAAGCTGGCGGAGGACGGCGGCATTCGCGCGGGTACGGGGATCGGGCAGCGGGACGTGCGCGTCACGCCGTTGCAGGCGGCGAATATGGTCGTCTCCGTGCTGCATGACGGCCAAGTGTTCTCCCCTCGGCTCGTGAAGAACGTTCGCTATGCGGACGGCACGCTGATGACGGAACTCCCGGTGAAGACATCTAAGTCGAAGCGTGGTCAAATCTTGCCCCGAACTGCCGCGCTCCTAAGAGAGGGAATGCGGGCGGTCGTGCAGCAAGGGACGGCGAGAGCGGCGCTCCAAGACGCGTCCTGGCCGCTGGCGGGCAAGTCGGGAACGGCAGAGCTCGCAGGCAAACAGCAAGCCCGTAACGACCATTGGTTCGTCGGTTACGGGCCTGCGAAAGGTAAACCTCGATATGCGGTAGCCGTATTGCTTGAGGATCAGCCGGCGGGCTTGCGCAATCGCGCGGCCGATGTGTTCGGCGCGATCATGGAGCAAATTCGCCTTCTGGAGCTGCGTTCTGCGGAGCAAGCGGAGGAACGGTGAACTCCTCTCTCGGCCAGCGAATCCATTGGTGGAAATACCCTTGATCGTATAGCGCCTTCAACAGAATCATCAGAATCGGAGCGAGGATCATCCCGGCGACGCCGAACAGCGACAGCGAGACCATCATGAACGCCAGCATCGTGAACGCGGAGACGCCGACCGTCTGTCCGGTAATGCGCGGCTCGAGCAGCTGCCTGGCGACGGTAACGACGACGAGCAGACCGGTAAGCCACAATCCCAACTCGTTGTCCCCGGTGAAGAACAAATACGCGATCCAAGGGATGAATAGAGTGCTTACTCCGAGCAGCGGCAATACGTCGAAAATGCCGGCCAAAAGCGCGATGGCGAACGCGTTTCCTACTCCTAACGCGAACAAAGTCACGAAAATCGTCAGGAACGTAATGCTGATGAGCATCCCCTGCGCTTTCAGATAGACGCCGATACCGCGGAAGACGTTACTGCGCAGAAACTCCATAGCGATCTTAAGCGTTCTTGGCGACCGGTCCCTGCCGAGCCTCTTCCACATCTCGATTTCGACGCTAAGGAAGTACGCTAGGATGATGGCAATCGAGAAGTTGAATATGAACGAAGAGAAGGAAGCGAGAGCGCCTACGAGCCAATTCAGGAAGTCGCTCGCCAGCTCGGCGCCTTTCTGCGTAACGAAGCCGGTTGCTTTGTTCAGCTTCTCGGCGATGTCCGGCGGCAGCGCTTCGGTATGTCCTTTCATGTCTGAAGTCCATTCGTTGATCTGCGCTTGCAACAGATTCTGATAGACGGGAAGCTTATCCGCGAGTTGGGTGACCTGTTGCGTGAAAATATAGCCGAGTCCGATGAAAGCCGCCAATATGATGAGCGTAAACAGCAGCACGCTGATGCCGGAGGCGATCGATTTGCGCAGTCCCAGCCGGTTCAGCAGCCGAGCAAGAGGTTCGATGATCCAGAATACGACGAACGAGAGGAACACCGGGGTAGCCAAATTGTACAAAAAGCTGAAAACGTACATGATAAGCCATACCGTCAAGAAAATAACGGCGATGTCGAACGCGGTGCGCCAATATTTCTGATACAACGAGATCATATGCTACTCCACCTATTCTCTAACGGATACTTGTATGTATTCCTATAATTGCTATTGTACATGAATCTCAAAAAGATGCCTACTTGGACACCCATTTATCGGCGATTATGATAGAATAGATGAAGCATACCGACACGGGAAAATCATTATTGCGATCAAGACGGTGAGGACTGGCATGGAAATTATACTGTGGATCGGGATTTATTTTTTGACTTTTTACGCCTTTTTGCCGGCCTTCGTCAGCCGGATTTTCGGTTTCAGGGTGTTCATGCGCGGCAAATCCGACCGGGAGATCGCTCTGACGTTCGATGACGGTCCGGACCCCGAGTATACGCCGAAGCTGCTCGATTTGTTGAAGAGACACGGAGCGAAAGCGACCTTCTTCGTCGTCGGGGAGAACGCGGAGAAGCACCCTGACATTATCGCTCGGATCCATGAGGAAGGGCATCTTCTGGCGATTCACAACTATGTTCACAAATCGAACTGGTTAATGCGCCCAAGCACGGTAAGGAAGCATATCCAGCGCACGTCCGAAGTGATCGAACGAATTACCGGCGAGAAACCGAAGTATTACCGTCCGCCTTGGGGCATCGTGAACCTGTTCGACTTCGCGTCCAAAGGCCGGATACAGATCGTGCTGTGGACGTCGATGTTCGGGGACTGGAGCGCGAAGGTCGGCGAGGACAAGCTGTACCGCCGGATGAGAAGCAAGCTGAAACCGGGCGAGGTATTCCTGCTGCACGATTGCGGCACGACCTTCGGAGCGGATCGCGACGCGCCGGCCCATACGATCGCAGCGTTGTCGCGCATATTGGACGACGGGCGGGAGCAGGGGCTGGAGTTCGTCGGCATCGACCGGTTGATCGCCATTACGGCAGCTCGCCGGAGTAAGATCGGCCCGTTGAAGAAAGTAGTTGTAACGCTGTGGCTGCAATACGAAAAGCTGTTCCACGTCGTTTTCCGTTTGCGTCCAGTCGGCGACGGACATTCGTTCAATTATCGCGTACGCAAATACGCAGGTCCGCCGATCGAGCTGCTTAATACCGAGACGCTGCGTTCCGGCGATCTGGTCATGGAGCTTCATTTTGAGAATAAAATGATGTTCGAGATGGGGATGAACGCGCGGAATACGATGCAAATCGGCATTAAGATCATTCGAGAAGTAGAGAAGGCGCTGCCCGACCTCGGCAAAGCGTTAAGCGTCATATCTAACGGGGACAAGGTGAAGGCGCTGTACGGCGTATCGATGATCCATCGCGGCGCCGAGTCGCTCGGGTTCCAAGTCGTCGATCTTCCTCGCGGCTTGTTCGCCTGGGCTACGAATATTTATTTGCGCATCCTCATTCGCGTCATTCATCCGTCGGGCAGCGAGCGCGTCAAAGAACACGGTCAGTCGCTGGAGCCTCGCATGCTGCTGATGTCTCGCGACAACCTGCATCGGTGGGCCGTCGACCCGGATGCCAGACGCCATTTACGTTCTCTTAATCTCAAATAGTTCATATGCGAAAGACCCCTCAGGTTAGAGCCTGAAGGGGTCTTTTTGCATGGATTATGATGAGGTTTGCTCGTCATCGTCGTCGTCATCGTCGTCATCATCGTCGTCATCGTCGTCATCGT
>JAEWPC010000087.1 GCA_023460795.1 Bacillota bacterium
GACGAAATCAGGATCTCGCACGCAGCGGCAAAGCGATCTCGATCGTCGTCCCTTGGCCGACGACGCTGGAGATATGGAGCTTCCCCCGGTGAGCTTCGACGATCCGATTGCACACCATCAACCCAAGACCGGTGCCGCTCTCCTTCAGAGAGAAGAACGGTTCCCCGATTTTGCCCAGCCGTTCCTCGGGAATGCCTACGCCCTGATCCACGATCCGCGTCAGCAGGTAACCTTCCCTGCCATCCGAGATGATGATTTCGATTTTACCGCCTTTCGGCATCGATTCGATCGCGTTCTTCAGTACGTTCATATAGACCTGTTTCATCTGATTTGGTTCGCATTCGATGAGCGGTCTATCCAAGTCCTCGCCAACCTTCAGCTCCATCTGAACATTGAATAGAAGCGCCTGCGGCTGCATGAACGTCATCACGCTTTCGATCAGCTGCTTCACATCGCTTTGGACGAATTGCAGCGCCTGCGGTTTCGCCATCCCGATAAACTCGTTCACGATAAAGCTGATTCTGTCGATCTCCATCAGCATAATGTCGACGTAATCGGTATTTTTGGCCTTCAACAGCTGCATGAACCCTCTTAAGGAGGTAAGAGGGTTGCGAATTTCGTGCGCCACTCCGGCGGCCAGCTCTCCCGCGATGGACAGCTTCTCGGATCGGCGGACCATCTCCTCGGCGCGCTTGCGATCGGTTAGATCGCGAATCACGATCTGTACGACCGGCTGCTCCAAATATTTATGCACGCAGATCGAGGCTGCTTCGACGTCGATCGCTTCACCTTCGAGCGGCAACAGCTTTAATTCGATGAATTCCATGTATTCCTCGGACTCGACGACGCGTTGAATTCTATCCTTCAAGATCGGGTGCTGTCTCTCGCAGAAAAAGCTTAAGATGTGCCGGCCAACGAATTGCGAGACACTAGTTCCACGTAATAACTTAATGGCTCTATCGTTCAGGAAAGTAATCACTCCGGACTGCGTCAGAACGATCGGCTCGGGAGAGAGCTTCAGAATGCGGCTCAGCTCTTTCTCCTTGGCTACCAACTTATCCGCCGCATGCTTCTGCTCCGTAATATCCCGGCACAGAAATTGCATGGCAGGTTTGCCCTCGTATTCGATCTGCGCGGCGCTGAATTCGACCTGAATGACGGCTCCGTCGAACCGAACGATACGGACAACGTTATCCGCGGATGGATGAAAAGGGTCTATCTCGCCGGCAACGAGCCTCTCGAGATCCGCCGCGTGCACGAAGGAAGCCAGATCAAGGTTGAACAGCTGGCATGGTTGATCTGTGCCCATCAGTCTGAACGCTGCCGGATTGGCGAATACGAGCCTGTCGTCCTGGTAGACGACGATCGGCTCGGGCAAAGTATCGATCAGTACTCTGTACCTCTCCTCGCTCTCCTTCAGCTTCTCTTCCACGCGTCTCTGTACCGTGACGTCGGTCTCGATGAAGACGTACGCGAATACCGCGCCTTCGTCGTCTAGAACCGGCGCTACGGTGGCGTCGACCAGAACGACTCGCCCGTCTTTACGATGTCTCTTTAGCCCTTGCATTTCGACGCTGTCTCCGTGCACGGATCGCTCGGAAGACGTGCCCGCGAGCTCCAAGCTCTCAAGCGTCATAGACATTATCGTGCCTATGACCTCCTCGCGCGTCCATCCGTACAGTTCTTCGAACTTGCGATTGATATCTAGCGTGATGCCTTTCTCGTCCGTTATGAACACGCTGTCGGAGGTCCGATTCAAGAACGTCTTCAGCACCAGCAGCTTTTTACGATCGTCGGATAGCACTTTTGATAGAATGGTCCTCACCTTGAATTAGGATATATTCGACAACAATTCGTTTGCTCGCTATCCGTAACAATTCCCGATTCGTTGCGAAATTCCTTGCGCAAGGTCGAAATTTAACAAAAATATAGAAATAAGGCTAAGCGGAACGAACTCCGCTTAGCCTTAAGCACGATTTATTGCAATTCGATTATCCAAACGCCGCGTCCCGCAAGGGAGGCGGTGCCGCCGATCGGTTTGCCGCTCAGCAGATCCGTTCCGCTATGGCCTGCGAGCTTAACGTCTACCGCATCCGCGTTGTGGTTGAGGACGAAGAGCAGCCGTCGGCCGTCTTTGATACGAAGCGTCGTCTCGATGCCGCTTGGAACCTCTTCGAGCAGCGGCTTGATGCCGGCTTCCGCGCACAGCCCAGGCAGCCAATCGCGGAGGAAGGCGGCTTCCGGACTCGTGGCCAAGTACCAGGCTTCGCCGGAACCGAATCGGTTGACGGTCAGCGCAGGCATCCCTTGATAGAAATCCTCGCCGTATTCCGCGACGACTTCGGCGCCCTCGGAGTGAACGAGATCGCACAGCATGGAGGATGCATAGCTTGGCTTCAGCCCGCCCGTTGCCTTCTTCATGACGATGCGATTGCTCTGCGAAGGCAACAGCGCGTCGATCTCTTCCGACCAGATGCCGAGCACTTTGCGGAGCTCGCCGGGATATCCGCCGAGCGTTACCCGGTCGTTCTCGTCGACGATGCCGCTGAAGTACGTCGTGATGAATTTGCCGCCGCCGTTAACGAACGCCTCGATTGCGCCCGCAACGCCCGGTTTCACCATGTACATCACCGGGGCGATCACAACGTCGTACCCGCTAAGGTCGGCGTCCACGCCGATCATATCCGCGTTGATGCCCGCTTGATAGAGCGCATCGTAGAACTTATGCGCCTCCTCTACGTACTTGAGGGCGATCGTCGGGCCGCTGGACAATTCCACCGCCCACCAGTTGTCCCAATCGAACAGAATCGCGACTTTGGATTGCACGCGCGAATCGAGGACGGCATCGCCGAGCTTATGCAGCTCGGCGCCCAGCTCCGCGCACTCGCGGAACACGCGCGTATGCTCGTGCCCGACGTGCTCGATGACCGCGCCGTGATACTTCTCGCACGCGCCGATCGATCGGCGCAGCTGGAAGAACATGACCGTGTCTGCGCCGTGCGCGACCGCTTGGTAGCTCCATAACCGCATGACGCCCGGACGCTTCAGGGAGTTGTAAGGCTGCCAGTTCTGCTGGCTCGGCGTCTGCTCCATGAGCATGAACGGTTGGCCGCCCTTCAGCCCGCGCATTAGATCGTGCATCATCGCCGTGTAGCTGTAAGGCGTATCGAGCGAAGGATAGTTATCCCACGAGACGACGTCGAGATGCTTCGCCCACTTCTGATAGTCGAGTTCCTTGAACGCGCCCATCAGGTTCGTCGTCACCGGCACGTCCGGCGTATGCTTCTTCAGCGCGGCATATTCGAGTTTATAGCATTCGAGAAGGCTATCCGATTGGAACCGGCAATAGTCGAGAGAGATGCCTTGGAAGTTCGTCGCCGTGCGCCCGTTCCAGCCGCGCCATTCCTCGCTGAGCGCGTTCGGAGGAACGATCTCGTCCCAATCGTAGAACGTGTGCCCCCAGAACCGGGTATTCCAGACGCGGTTAACGACCTCGAGCGAACCATAACGGGCTTGCAGCCATTCGCGGAAAGCGTCCGCGCAATTGTCGCAATAGCAGTAGCCGCCGTATTCGTTGGATACGTGCCAGATGAGCAGCGCCGGATGATCCTTGTAGCGTTCCGCGAGCTTCTCCGCCATTCGAACCGAATACTTGCGGTAAGTCTGGCTGTTCGGGCATGAATTGTGCCGCCCGCCGAATTTGCGCTTACGCCCGTCGAAATCGACGCGAAGCACGTCCGGGTAGCGCTTCGCCATCCAAGCCGGATGCGCTCCCGTGCTCGTGGCCAGGCAGACGCCTGCGCCGTCCGCATGAAGCTTGTCCATCATCTCGTCGAGCCAGTCGAACGTGTACGTTTCTTCGTCGGGCTGGTTAAGCGCCCACGCGAAGACGTTTAATGTCGCAACGTCGATACCGGCCAGCTTGAACATCCGCAAATCTTCGTCCCACACCGGTTTTTCCCATTGGTCGGGATTGTAATCGCCGCCGTACCAGATTTTCGGCTTTGCCTTGTTAATCATATCGCACCTCATAGACATAGGATTATTTGTCACCTTAGCTCCGATTATAATCCCTATATATGCCGCGTCCTATATAATATAATGGACTATGGATATAACAATCTGGAGGTAAGTCTATGCTGCGCCGATTCGTCGCCCCCATCGCTGCCGAGCTGCTCCCCTTGCAAATCGAGACCGTCGGCCTAACTCCGCACGAGGAGTATATGCATCGGCCGGACGGCTACCCCTGCTTTCACTGGCTGCATACGCTCGAAGGAGAGGGCGAGATGCAGGCGCTGGGCACGACCTGGAAGCTTCCCGCAGGGACCGGTTTTCTTCTCTATCCGAACGTGCCCCACGAATATTATGCTAGGAACGGTCGCTGGCATACGGCGTACTTGACGTTCACCGGAAGCATGGCGACCCTATATGCCGGCGCGCTATTCGGAAACGCGTCGGCGAAGTTCCAATGGGACGAATCGGAAACCGGATTGACCGACCTGCTTCTTAGCATGCTCGACTTGGCGGAATCCGGCAAGGATCCGGCGGGATGGCACAATTCCGCCGAACTGTATCGATTCCTGACGCTGCTCAAGACGCACGGGACGAACAACCAGCTCCCTTCTCTGTCCAAACGGCTGGAGCGCTTGCAGCAGTTGCTCGCATGGCTGGAAACAGAATACGCCAACCCCGATGTGGGATTGGCGCAAATGGCCGCGCAGCTCGGAATCGGCGCGCGGCAGCTGAACGAACGGTTCAAGGAATCGTTCGGCCAGCCGGCATATGCTTATCTGATTACTTTGCGGCTGCGCAAAGCGAAGGAATGGCTGCCTTCGCGGCCGGAAATGACCATTCGCCAGATCGGAGAAGCGGTCGGCTTCCGGGACGCCAGCCATTTCATCGCGACGTTCCGCCAGCGGGAAGGCATGACGCCCGAGAAGTACCGCAAGCTTCACGGCCCGTCCTCTTAAAGCGACGTCGATCGCGGCGAAACTTGCGGTGCCTGCGGTTGCCCGCGGCTCTGCAGCGTAATCGCGTACAGAGATACGTATACGATCAGGATGAGCGTTCCGAACAAAATCGAGAAAGCAATCGAATTAAAGTGGATCGCGCCCGCCACTTCGTCTACGATTCGCAGCGGATGAAGCACGTCCCAGCTGTTGAGCCGCACGATGCGGCCGAGATAGACGCCGAAGCCGCCGAGCATGGACGTCGCGAAGACGAACGCCCAACCGAAGATGCTATCCGAGTAATGCCTCACGATGGCGTGAATCTGATTCATCGAGACGTAACCGAGCAACAGCCCGCACCACGTGAACAGAAAGACGAGTACCAAGTCGAACCATACCAGCAATCCGTCCACGTCGTAACGGTGCCATCTGCCGGCGAGGATCAGATGAATCAAGTCCGTCATCAAATACGGCGCGTTCGGGAAGAGCAACAGCCACGCCACGCCGCAAACGCACAGTCCTACAGCCAGCGAGGCGCCCTTCGCGACTCTCGCCCAGGCGAGAGCGGCCATCGAGAAGACGAGCGGCAGCCACGCCAGGAATAAGTTCCATATGAGAAAACGCAGATCCATAAACTCGACACGCGAAGCCCGGAACGAGACTAATATCGCGCACAGCACGGATGTCACGGTGAGGATATAGAACAACGGGTCGACGATGGTACGATTGACAACCCCTTTACTTTCACCCCGCACCTCGATCAACTCCTTGGATCAATACGATCCGCGAATATGGCTATGAACCTCTTGGTCGTAGTAAGCTTTCAGACGCGCAAGCTCGGCATCGGTAAAAGACGGAACGCGCTGCGCGCCGAGATTATGTTCGACTTGGCGAACGTTCTTGAAGCCCGGAATGACGCAAGTAATCGCGGGATGGTCGAGAATCCAGCGCATCGAAGCTTCCGTCATGCTGCCGCGGCCTTCGCCGATCCAGGCCAGCTCACGCGACAAGACGACGCCTTTGGCGAACGGCAAGCCCGCGAACGTCTCTCCGACGTTGAACGCGTCTCCGTTCTGGTTGAAGTTGCGATGATCCTCCGCCTCGAACGTGGCTTCTTCCGAGAATTTACCGGTTAGCAGCCCGCTCGCGAGCGGCAGTCTGGCAAGGAGTCCGACCTGGCGCTCCCGCGCTTTAGGCAACAGCTCCGCGATCGGCTTCTGCCGGAAAATATTAAAAATGATTTGCAGCGCTTCCACGCGCGGCTGTTCCAAGCAGAACAAGCCTTCCTCCACGGATTCTACGCTGACGCCGTAGGCACGGATCTTGCCTTCGTCCTGCAGTTTATCGAGCACTTCGAATACCGCGCCGTCCTTCAGGATCGACAGCGGCGGACAATGGATCTGGTACAGGTCGATCGTCTCCCGCTCCAGCCGAGAGAGGCTTGCTTCGCAGTATTGACGCACTTGCTTCTCGGAGTATGTATTCGGGTCGTGGATGTCCCCTGCTCTGCAGAACTTCGTCGCGATATGAATGCGGTCTTCTTTGCCTTTGGTCGCGATCGCGATCAAGCGCTCGCTCCTGCCGTCGCCGTATACGTCGGCGGTATCGAAGAAGTTAACGCCTTCGTCCATCGCCTTGTCCAGCGCCCTTAGGGATTCCTTCTCATCCGTCTGCCCCCACGAGCCGCCGATGGCCCATGTTCCGAAACTGATCTCGCTTACGTTTAAGCCCGTTTTGCCTAATGGACGATACTTCATGATTCGCATATCCCCTTTACGTCAGTAACGCTTGGCAGCAATAGCCAACTGATCTCCATTATAGCAAAATCCCCGCGCCAATGCCCATTCGGGCGCGGCGCGAGGATCGAACGGCAACGGTATCGCTAGGAGGACAGCTGCTCCAGCTTGCGCACGTACTTGCACACGATCTGCACGTATGTCGCGTGCGACCATGTCAAAGGCGCCACCGACAGCGGCGAACCGTTCTCCGGCTGCAATTGCTCCGGCAGGTTGCCGCCGGGAATCGCGAACGCCGCGACCTTCTCGAGCGTGCGCCTCGGCTCCGCCAAATCATCGAGCGAGCGCGCCGTTTCGATCTGGAAGCTGGCGACCCACAGCGTGCAGATAATCCAAGGATTGCCCGGCACTTTGTCGATATCGTCCGACTGCCGGAAATAGTAGTCGTTCGTATACCTCGCAATGCCGCCGACATCGGTCTTGACGCTTAGCTTCTCGGCGATGGCGAGCATCGTCTTCGCGACGCGCTCGTCTTCCGCCGGCAGGACGCCGAATTCGAACAAGCCGAACATGCTGCTCTCCACCGTCATGTCTTTCACCCACTGGCCATCCTGCCATGTCAGCCCGCGGGCGAACCTTCCGGACGATTCATCCCACAGATGCGTAACGATGCCTTGCTTGATCTGCTCGGAGACGTTGCGGTATTGATCGCTGCGGTCGTAATCCCCGAACAGGTCGGCGAAATAAGCAGCCGCCATCAATCCGCCGTAGACCGATGCCGACGTATACGTCCAGATGCCGTACCTTTCCTCCCACAGATCGTAGCTCGGCTTGGGCAAGCCCAAGCTGCGCTCCATGTACTCGCACAGGAAGGAGGCCGCCTTGCGCACGAGCGTGTTATAGAGCGCCTGCGGCAGCTCGATCTCGCCGTGCCTGGCGTAATCCTTCCATAACGCGTACAGCACGAGCGCGGTTTCGTCCTCCTGGATCGGCAAGCGCGGCACGCCTTGGACGACGTACGGATGCCAGCTGGAGCCGACCGTCCCGTCCGGATTGTACTTGTGGTGCAAGTAGCCGTCCGGAGTAAGATTGCGCGCGCAAAAATGAAAGAAAGGAGCGACGGTGCCGTGATAGCCGGCGAGCGACATCGCGTCGGCTATCAAGGCGCCGTCTCTCGGCCACATATAGCTGTAATGGTCGCGGTTGTATTGCAGAATGTCCGTATCGTTCGCCGCCAGTATCGCCCCGCGCTCGTCGATCTGCGTTCGGACGATGAGCAAGCTGTGCTTGAACTGGCGAATGACGCTGACGGGCAGATCGCCATAACGCCCGCTGACCCGCGACAACCAATGATTCCAGTAGATGACGATCCGGCTGAGCAGCTTCTCCGGATGGCTTTCCTGCACGTACTGGTCGAGTCGCTTGACTTCTTCCATGTCCGTGCCGACGGACATCCAATAATAGATCGTCCGCTCGTTGCCGACCGGCACCGTCGTCCGAAAGCTGATCGTGCTGTCCACCGAGCCTTGGGCGATCGAATTGCCCATGAGCTCCCCGTCTTCGGCGTCCCTCCACGTGCCTTCCGCCGAATGGAACCGCTTGATCCCCGTCGAATATTGATAGATCCCGCCATGCTCCGAACGGCCGTTGAACATGAAATAAGAGGATCGCTTGTAGTGGAACAGCGTCCGGTTCTCGGGATAGAATGCCGCCGTATCCCCGACTTCGTTGCCGTCGATCATCAGATCGTGATGGAAGAACACGCGCACGTCCTTCGGCGAGTCGCCGAGATTGCGGACGACGACGCGCTTCAAGTAGATGCATTCCCGCTGGTGGATGCCGTCGTTCAGCTGCAGTTCGACGCCAAGACGCTCATGTCTCGCGATGACGTTGGTGACAAGCGAATCCTCGATATAGCCTAGCTCGATCGTCCATTCCGGTTCGTTCAGCCATGCGAATGCGCCGTTTACCCAGACACCGAATCGGCACGCATGCCCATTAACGTGATTCTGCTGCCCTACGAAAGGGAAATATACGTCTCTTACAAAGCAGTGGTTATCCAGGTTGACGAGCAGCTTGCCGTTGCCGATGACCAGATGGCGCGCCATATCGGTTCCTCTCCTCTCTCTTATCCGACTAGCTCTCTATATAACTTATCGTACAGCGACGCCGATGATGCCCAGCCGTAATCCCGCGCCGCCCCGTTCGCCACGATCTTCGCCCATTGCTCCGGCTTGCGATAGAAGCCTAATGCCCGCTTCACCGTAAACAGCAAATCGCGGGCGTTAGCCGGACCGAACGAGAAGCCGTTGCCGGTTCCGGTAAACTCATTATAAGACTCGACGGTGTCTTTCAGTCCTCCGGTTTCCCTGACGATCGGAACGGAGCGGTAGCGTAAAGCGATCAGTTGGCTAAGTCCGCACGGCTCGAACCGCGACGGCATTAAGTAAAGGTCCGAGGCGGCATAGATTCTGCGAGCCAACGACTCGTTGAAGCCGTACCAGACGACGATTCTCCCCGGGTGCCGCTTCTGAGCCTCGTACAGCATCGACTCGATGCCCGGCTCGCCGGTGCCGAGGACGGCGAGCTGAACGTTCTCCTTCATGATCTCGTCGATGACCTCGCCGATCAGATCGAAGCCCTTCTGCCGGGTTAACCGCGACACGATGCCGATCAGCGGCGCCTTCTCGTCGATGATGAGGCCAAGCTCGCGCTGAAGGGCGGTCTTGTTCTTCCGTTTATCCGCCATCGAATCGGAGTACGGAACGACGACGTTCGGATCGGACATCGGATCGTACGCTTCGGTATCGATGCCGTTCAATATTCCCCACAGGTCGCCCGCCCGCTGCCTGATGACGCCGTCCAGCTTCTCTCCGTACTCCTCGCCTTGAATTTCGAAGGAGTACGTATAGCTTACGGTCGACAGCTTGTCCGCGAACCGCAGACCAGCTTTCATGCAGCTCGCCCCGCCGTAGAATTCCAGCCCGTCCTTCGTGAACGCTTCGTCGCCCGTGGACAGCAGATCCTGCAGCAAGTCTCTCGAAAAGACGCCTTGATATTGCAGATTGTGGATCGTGAACAGCGTGCGGATGTCCCGGTAGCCCGGAAGATTGGAATACCGCGTCTTCAGCAAGAACGGAATCAGGCCCGTCTGCCAATCATGGCAGTGAATAACGTCCGGAAGCGCGTCGAGATGCGCCAGCGCTTCCAGCACCGCGAAGCTGAAGAACGCGAACCGCTCCGCCTCGTCTCCATAGCCGTACAAATAACCGCGCTTGAAATAGAACTCGTTGTCGACGAGCAGGAACCGAACGCCGTCTACGTAAACCTCTTGCAAGCCGCAATATTGCCTACGCCAGCCGAGCTGCACGTCCATGACCGCGAGCGTGACCGTCCGCTCTGCGATCGCCTTCGGGATTTCGCCGTATTTGGGCAGGATGACGGTCACCTCGATCCCTTGGGCGGCCAACGCCTTCGGAAGCGCGCCGACGACGTCGGCGAGTCCTCCCGTTTTCACGAGCGGCATCGCTTCCGATGCCGCGAACAATACTTTCATGGGGTCACCCTCTTGTCTTAGAAGTTGGCGAATCAGATTACTTTGCGCTTCACGGCGAGGAACGGCAAGTCGAGCGCCCCTCTCAGCTGCTGCGCCGGGCGGATTTCCACTTCTTTATCCAATATGCAATTGTCCAGCACGCCTCCCGCTCCGATGATGCCGTTCTGCATGACGATGCTATTGCGCACGATGGCTCCCGGACCGACCTTGACCCCGCGGAACAGAATGCTGTTCGTAACCGTCCCCTCGATATCGCATCCGTTCGCGACGAGCGAATGGTTGACGTTCGCGCATGTACGGTAATGCGTCGGCGGCTCATCCTTGACTTTCGTATAGATTTTGCCAGGGCGGAAGAACAGCTCGCGCCAGACGTCGGGCTGCAGCAGTTCCATGCTATGGCGGTAATACGCGGCGATATTGTTGACGACGCCGAGCACGCCTTCATGCATATACGCGCGGACTTGCAGCTGTTGCAATCTGGACAAGATCGCGTGACGGACGAAGTGATCGCGCCCTTGCGCAAGCGAAGTTTCCACGAGGTCCAGCAGCAGCTCCCTGCTTAGCAAATACATCTCCATAGACACGACGTCGGTGTTCAGACGGCCGAAATGGTCCTGCATCTCGACGATGCGTCCGGCTTCGTTCACCCGCGCTTTGCGCGCCAGTCCCGGCAACCCCTCCGGCTCTTTTTTGCACACGACGGTGATATCCGCCCCGGATTCCCGATGCTGCTCCAGCACTTTGGCGAAGTCGACGTTGCACACCATATGGCTTCGCGAGATGACGACGTACTCGGCCGGGCTTCTGGCGAAGTAATCGCGGTTCCGGAAAAAATGATATAAGTCCCCTTTGCCGTAATCCGTCTGATCCTCGAACGAAGGAGGCACGACGAACAAGCCTCCCGACTTCCGATGCAAATCCCAATTGCTTCCCGAGCCGAGATGATCGACCAGGGAACGGTACTTCGTGTGGGCGAATACGGCTACTCTCGGAATACCGGAATTGACCATGGAAGAGAGCACGAAATCGATCAAACGGTAACGCCCGCCGAACGGCACCGTCGCTAGGCAGCGGTTCGCCGTCAACGAAGCCATCTCGTCTGCCTCGTGAATTAAGTTAATGACGCCCATCATCGGCATTTTCATGCGGACTCCACCTCCTGAAATTCGATCTCGGCTCTAACCGTCTCTCCGTCGCCGACGACGGCGATCTCATCCGAATCCAGCTCGCCCACTTGACAGCCTTCTTCCACGACCGCCCCTTCACCGACGATGGCGCGCACGATTCTCGCGTTCTTGCCGACGGTCGCGCCCGGCATGAGCACGGAATCCTCCACGATGCTCCCTTCGCCTACCCGGACGCCCGGGAATAACACCGATCGCTTTACGTCGCCTTCTACCACGCAGCCTTCGTTAATGAGCGCGCTTTGCACTCGGGCACCCGGCGCGATGAATTGCGCGGGTTGATTCGGATTAGCGGAGTAAATGCGCCACGTACGATCGTTCAGCTGCAGCTGCGGCTCATCCTCGAGCAAATCCATATTCGATTCCCACAGGCTTTCGATCGTGCCGACGTCCTTCCAGTAACCGTCGAAGCGGTAGGAGTACATGCGCGCCCCTTCCGCGAGCAATCTCGGTATGATGTCTTTGCCGAAGTCGTTCGAGGAGCCCTTCTCCCCCTCGTCGCGGACGAGCGCGTCTTTAAGCACTTGCCAAGAGAACATGTAGACGCCCATCGAGGCGAGGTTGCTATTCGGCTTCTTCGGCTTCTCCGCGAACTCGACGATGCGTCCACCTTCGTCCACGCTCAGGATGCCGAACCGGCTCGCCTCCGCCCAAGGGACGCTGATGACCGCGATCGTGGCGTCCGCGCGGCTTTGCTTATGTGCTTCGAGCAGCAAATCGTAGTTCATTTTATAGATGTGATCGCCCGAGATGATCAGGACGTACTCCGGATCATAACGCTCGATGAATCCGATATTTTGATAGATCGCGTTCGCTGTTCCCTTATACCAGGTGCCGCCTTTTTGACGAACGTAAGGGGGAAGCACGTGCATGCCGCCTTCCCGGCGGTCAAGCCCCCACGGCGTGCCGATCCCCAGATGCTGGGTAAGCACGAGAGGCTGATATTGCGTTAATACGCCTACCGTCTCGATTCCCGAATGGGCGCAATTGCTTAGCGTGAAGTCGATAATCCGATATTTGCCGCCGAACGGCACGGCCGGTTTGGCCAAATCTTTGGTCAAGACGCCTAGACGACGCCCTTCGCCGCCCGCAAGCAGCATGGCGATGCATTCATTCGTGCGCATGAACCTCACTCCTCCCCGAATTAAAACCGTTATTTCATGAATCACAGTATGATTAAGCTGTTTTTATCTGTTTCCGACTTCCACATCTGTAAAGATAACGACGGTACGGGAACGACGATGCTGTACGGTTTGCCATGCATCGGAATAGGTTCGGCAAGCGATACAAGGGGCACCAGCTGCCCGCTTCCGCCATAGCGCCGTTCATCGCTGTTCAACTGCAAACGATATCTCCCGGGCACCGACACGCCGATCCTATATTCGGAGTGCGATTGTCTGGAGAAATTGCATACGGCGATGGTCGGATGAGGCGAATGCCTCGCCATCCGCTGGAAGCTTAACATGCATTGCTCGGCGTTGTTCACGTCGATCCATTCGAAGCCGTAGCTTGCATGGTCTTGCTCCCATAACGCTTCGTCGCTTAAATACGTGGCGTTCAAGTCTTTGACGTAGTCGTTCATGCCGGCATGCAGCGGGAATTGCGCGACTTGCCAATCGAGGCCGGCGAAGTCTTTCCACTCGTCGAATTGGCCGAACTCGCCGCCCATGAACAATAGCTTTTTGCCGGGGTGCGACATCCAATATCCGTAGAATAAACGCAAATTCGCGAACTTTTCCTCATAGGAGCCCGGCATCTTGTTCAGAAGCGAGCGTTTGCCGTGCACGACTTCATCGTGGGAGAGGGGCAGTACGTAATTTTCGGAAAAAGCATACAACATCGAGAATGTGATCAAAGAGTGGCGAGAAGATCGATCGTTCGGGTCGGTTTCCATATACCGGAGCATGTCGTTCATCCAACCCATGTTCCATTTGTAATTAAAGCCGAGACCTCCGAGGTAAGTAGGCGATGTCACTTGCGGGTAGGAGGATGAATCTTCCGCCATCATGAGCGTATGGGGGTAGTGTTGGAAGACGGTTTCGTTCAGCTTGCGTAGAAAAGATAGTGCTTCGATATACTCGTTTCCGCCGTAGCGGTTAAAGGTCTTAGCGTCTTCTTGCTTGTCGAAGTGCAAGTCGATCATGCTGGCGACCGCGTCGACTCGCAATCCGTCGATATGGTATCGATCTAGCCAGAACAGCGCATTGGAGATAAGGAAGCTCCAAACTTCGGGTTTGGCGAAATCGAACGCCAACGTGCCCCAAGTCGTCTTCTCGGCCAGCCGGCTGTCGGGACTTTCGTAGAGCGGAGTGCCGTCGAATAATCTTAAGCCGTGTTCGTCCTTGCAGAAGTGGCCCGGAACCCAATCGAGCAGCACGCCGATTCCCGCCTGATGACAGCGATCGACGAGTTGCTGCAGCCCTTCCGGCGGGCCGTATCGGCTCGTCGCCGCGTAGTAGCCGGTTGCTTGATAGCCCCAAGATCGGTCGAACGGATGCTCGGTCAAAGGCAACAGTTCGATATGGGTATAGCCCATCGATTTGACATACTCGACAAGCTCCCACGATAACTCCTCGTACGTTCGGAATTGCTCCGGAGCGTCCATTCGCCAGGAACCGAGATGAACTTCGTAAATGAGCATCGGCCGGTCGTACGGCGGCTGCGTTTCTTTGCTGGCCATCCAGGCTTGATCCTTCCATTGGTACCGGTCCAGCGCGGTCACGATCGATGCCGTACGCGGCCTCAACTCGCAATGGAGCGCGTGAGGATCGGACTTCAGGACGCGATCGCCGCTAAGGTTCATGATCGCGTATTTGTAACGATCACCTTCGCCCAGCTCCGTGACGAAGCCGCACCAGACACCCGTCGTGCCTACCCGCTCTAGCGGATATCCAGGGTTATCGCGGCCCCAACCGTTCGAATCGGAGACGACGGACACTTCCAACGCATGAGGCGCCCAAACGACGAACCTTACGCCTTCCTGCCCGTCTACCGTCATCGGATGAGCCCCGAACGTCTGATAAGCTCGAAACAATTGTCCGGTATTGAATAAGTACAAGTCTTCTAGAGAAAGCAATGCCGTCCGGGCTTGCATTCGAAGTCACCTCCAGACCAATATGGCGTCGTACATGCATATTAACGAACATTTGTTTGCTAAATGTAACTTAAGTGTTAACTTTAATTACAAATTACATAAACCTTACATTAATTATAGCGAATTGTTTGAAAACTTTCACCCCATTTTCAAAAAAGTCGCAAGAAAGTTCGTGACGTAACCGCCACGACCCGATCGTTGTATGATAGGTTTTTTTGCGCTTAGAACAGAGTAGCAAAGATGGCTACTCACAAAAACGAGTATATTGTCGACCGTGAAAATAAATTTTTCGACAATAAAAATAAAACGCTTTCCTCATGCGGAAAGCGTTGATCAGGGACTTTGTCTTTATTCGGTTAGCACGAATACCGCCACTTTCTTGCGCAGCTCTTCCGAGCTTGCCTTCAGCGAATCGGACGTCGCCGCGATTTCCTCCATGACCGCCGTCTGCTGTTGGCCCGACTCGAACACGTTGCGCGCTCCGCTCTTGATCGTTGCCGTCGCCGCCGCCATCGCCTGCGCCTCGCGAAGGACATGCCCGACTTGCTCCCCTTGCCGGGCTAGCTCGTTCGAGATCGTCTCTACGCGGTGGTTCACTTTAGCGACTTCGGCGGTTACGACGCGCAGAGCCGCGGCGGATACTTCCCCGTTCTCGGCTTCCCGCTCGGATAACGCCCGCTGCTCGGCCATTCTGCTCGCCGCCAGTTCAGCTTGCCGTTGGATGCGTTCGATCAGCTTGCGTATATCTTTAGCCGCCGCAGAACTCCGTTCAGCCAATTCTTTCACCGCTTCCGCCACGACGCCGAACCCTTTGCCCTCTTCGCCGGCTCGCGCCGCCTCGATCGAAGCGTTCAGCGCAAGCAAATGGGTCTGGCCGGCCAGATCGCCGACGACGCCTGTGATCGAGCCGATTCTCGCCGCATCCTCGTTCAGTTCGGCGACGGTAAGGAAGGAATCTCGGTTCAGCTCGGCCAACTGGCGCATGCCGTCTATGAGAGAACGAATAACCGTCTCGCCGTTCTCTACCGACTCCGTCATCGTACGCGCGATCTCCCTCGTTTCCTGCGCCTCGACGGCCATGTTGCTTGCGACCTCCGTGATGAAGCTCACCGAGCCGAACAATTGCTCCGCGGCATCCGATTGCCGTTCCGTCTTCTCGGAGATGGCGTTCACTTCCTCCGTCATGCTGACGATATGGCTCGTCGCCTGATCGATCGCGCCTTGCAATTCCCCCGCCATAGCGTCCGTCGTCCGGGAATGCTCCGCAACGCCGGCGATCATGCCGCGAAGCTGCCGGATCATGTTCGAGAACGCTCGATTAAGCGCTTGAATTTCGTCTTGATTATCGTTCGCGGTAATAGATACCTCGAGATTGCCGGAAGCCGCCTCGCGTGCCGCCTGCGTCAGCGCCAGCAACGGTTTAATGAACCATCGCGCCGCAAGATACCCGAGGAACCCCGTCCAGAAGATACCTAATGCCAGGGTAAGAGCAACGAACGTTCCGCCCGGCATGAACGTTATCTTCTCCTTGAGAACGAGCAGGAAAAACGCGCTCGTAGCGTAAGTGATCGTCGAAACGCCCGTAATGCCGATTACCATCTTCTGAACGATGCCTAGTCTTTGTGTCATGGCAGTCTTCCTCCAGTCGTCATCATGCTATCACACTATCATACTTCCACGAACCGGAGCTGGCTGTGACGAAAATCATAGATTTATGACGAAAAGACCGTCCTGCAGGCATGCGCCTGAGGACGGTCTACTCTGTCTGTTACGCTTATTCGGCGCTTATTTCCAAGCGACGCTGCTCCAGCGGAGCTCGTTGCGGAACTGGTTCGAATTCGTGTTCTTGTCGATCACGACGCATTCGATGCCGAAGATTTCCGCGAAGTCGAGCATTTGCTCGGTCGTCACGGCGAAGGAGTACACCGTATGATGCGCTCCGCCCGCAAGAATCCATGCCTCGGCGGACTGCTGCAGCGACGGTTGCGGTTTCCACAGCACGCGGGCGACCGGCAGCTTCGGCATCGGCTTATTGACGGCCACGCCTTCCACTTCGTTAACGATCATGCGGAAACGGTTGCCCATATCGACGACGGATACGTTGATCGCCGAGCCGCCTTTGCCGTCGAATACGATGCGCGCAGGATCGGCTTTGCCGCCTATCCCAAGCGGATGCACCTCAATACGCGGCTTGCCGGCCGCGAGCGTCGGGCACACTTCCAGCATGTGCGCGCCGAGTACGAGCTCGTTGCCTGGCTCGAAATGATACGTGTAGTCTTCCATGAACGACGTATCTACGCCGCCGGCGATGATCTTGACGAGGCGGGTAAGCGCCGCCGTCTTCCAGTCGCCTTCGCCCGCGAAGCCGTAGCCCTGCTGCATGAGGCGTTGTACCGCGAGACCCGGCAGCTGCTCGAGCCCGTGCAGGTCTTCGAACGTCGTCGTGAACGCGGTGAAGCCGCCTTCCTCGAGGAACGATTTGAGCGCGATCTCGATGCGCGCCTGATACGCGATCGCGTCGCGCACCGGACCCGGTTTGCGTCCTTCTTCCACGATGTCGTATTGCTCCGCATATTCGCCGAGCAGCGCGTCGACTTGCGCTTGCGTAACCGCGTTGACTCGTTCCACGAGATCGCCTACGCCGAAGCCGTTAACCGCCCAGCCGAATTTGATCTGCGCTTCGACCTTGTCGCCTTCGGTAACGGCCACTTGGCGCATGTTGTCTCCGAAACGGGCGACCTTCAATTGGCGGCTTTCCGCCGAAGCGACGGCCGTACGCTGCCATCCGCCGATGCGGGAGCGCACTTGCGGATCTGCCCAGTGGCCGACGACGACTTTACGCGAGATGCCCATGCGCGCTCCGATGAAACCGTACTCGCGGTCGCCGTGCGCCGCTTGGTTCGTGTTCATGAAGTCCATGTCGATCGAATCCCATGGGATGTCGCGGTTATATTGCGTGTGCAGATGGAGCAGCGGTTTGCGAAGCTGGGAAAGTCCGGCGATCCACATCTTCGCCGGCGAGAACGTATGCATCCACGTGATAATTCCCGCGCAATGCTCGTCGGAGTTCGCGTCGATACATACTTGAAGGATTTCGTCCGGCGTCTTGACGACCGGCTTGAATACGATCGGGAACGGGATTGAGGCATCCTTCGCCAGTTGTTCCGCGATCTCCTTGGAATGCGAAGCTACCTCTTCGAGCGTCTCCGGACCGTACAAATGTTGGCTTCCCGTCACGAACCAGAATACGTAAGGCTTCAATTGCAGCATCGATGTTCCTCCTATGATAGGTAATGATCATTCAACTTGTACGTACATGCTTACACTGTTATTTTACATACGTATCGGTGGTATTTCAATATTGTTGTTCAATAAAGTTTTGATGTTGTACATACGAGTTGGTGTTGGCAGGGTGATGAAGCGCCCTTTACAACGATATCCCCTTCGCTCAGGGAGAGTTCGGAGTTGGTTTGATTCGAGTTATTTTAGTTAGAGAACGTCGAACTGCATGCGAGGTTTGGGGTGGAACGCGCGACATAGTTCGGGTAAGTCGAACTGCATGCGAGGTTTGGGGCGGTACGCGCGATATAGTTCGGGGTAGTCGAACTGTATGACGATTTACATGTAAAATAGCTGCCACGTCGAGGTATTCCCCTCAAACGCAGCAGCTATTCACTAGAATGTCGGCAAGTTGTCGAGATTGTTGTCTTCGCGGCCGTCGGGATTCGAGCGCAAATGCTCGTCGCCGTCGCGGCCCTTGAACACGTTCACGTTCTCGATCTGGTCCGCCTTGGCCATCTGCTGCGCTTCCTTGTATCCGACGACCTGCCCGGAAGAAAGCTTCAGTTCCACGATGTCGCCATCGCCGTTTTTGCGGACCGCCGTCACTTGCTGCCTTTGATTGTTCGTTTCCATCGCAATCCACCTCCGTAGCGTAGTTTTCGCACGTTGATGGATTACGATACATGGCGCGGTTTCTGAGCGAAGGGGATATCGTTATAAGGCAACCGCAACTACACCCTCACGAACCGCCACATATGACTCTTATAGTCGCCATGCAATTTCGGAACCGGAAGTCCGGCGTACATCAGTTGGTCGCCGCCGTACACGGCATCCGTGCCGACCAACCGATACTGCGCTAACGGGTCCAAGCCTTTGAACTGCACCCAATCTAACGGAGCGTTAGGCTCGGCGAGCACGCGAACGTAGACGGCGAACGCTTCTGTGCCGTCCTCGGACACCATCATCCAGGCCGTGTCGTTGCCTTCGAACGGACTGCGCAGCCGATAGAGCGAACCGAATTGAACCAGATGGCGAATCTCTTTATACTCTGCAACCTGCCGCTTCACCTCGGCCCTCTCTTCCTCGGACATCTTGGTCAAATCCAGCTCGTAGCCGAAGTTGCCCGACATCGCGACCGCGCCGCGAGTTTCCAAGGACGTCATGCGATGCACCTGATGGTTCGGCACCGCGGACACGTGCGCGCCCATCGTGCTGATCGGGTATACGAGACTCGTGCCGTATTGGATGCGGAGACGACTGATCGCGTCGGTGTTATCGCTCGTCCACGTCTGCGGCATGTAATGAAGCATCCCCGGATCGAATCGGCCGCCGCCGCCGGAGCAGCTCTCGAACAGGATATGCGGGAACGACGTCGTAACTGTCTCGAGCACGCGATACAGCCCGAGCATATAACGGTGAGCCGTCTCGCGTTGGCGTTCCGGAGGCAGCAACGCCGAGCCGATCTCCGACATGTTGCGGTTCATATCCCATTTGACATAAGTGATCGGCGCGCTCCGCAAAACGCTGCCGATCGACTCGATAATGTAATCGCATACGTCCGCACGGGACAAATCCAAGATGAGCTGGCTGCGCGCTTCCGTTCTCCGGCGCCCTTCGACATGCAAGCACCAGTCCGGATGAGCCCGGTATAGATCGCTGTCCGGCGATACCATCTCCGGCTCGAACCATAGCCCGAACTGCATGTCTAGCTTATTTACGCGTTTCGCCAAATCGTCCAAGCCTGCCGGAAGCTTCTTCAGGTCCACCTTCCAATCGCCAAGCGAGCTATTGTCGCTGTCGCGTCGGCCGAACCAACCGTCGTCCAGCACGAACAGCTCGATTCCGAGCTCGCTGCCGACTTTGGCGATTTGCTCGATTTTGTCGGCATTGAATCCGAAGTACGTCGCTTCCCAGTTGTTCACGAGCACCGGACGCGTCCGGTCCCTGTATTCGCCGCGGCATAACCGCGTGCGATAGAGACGATGATAGATGCGAGACATCTCGCCAAGCCCCTCGCCGGAGTATACCATGATAAGCTCAGGCGTCCGGAACGTCTCGCCGCTCTCGAGCAGCCAGTTGAAATCGAACGGATTAATGCCCATCGATACGCGTGTCGTTCGGAACTGGTCGACCTCCGCTTGCGCAACGAAGCTGCCGCTGTACACCAAGCTGAATCCGTATGCATCGCCATGATCTTCTCCCGCTCCGGGAGACAGCAGCGCGATGAACGGATTTTGCTGATGGCTGCTCGAACCGCGCCGGCTTTCGACGGAAGTCGTGCCCGGCGTCAAGCGGCGTCTATAGACATCGCGCTCGCGAGCCCATGCGCCGGACAGTTGCAGCAGCTCGAACCGATCGTGCTTGAAGTCGACGCTAGCGCTAAGCGCGCGAAGCAGACGGATCGGCTTACCGCTCGCGTTGGTGAACTTGACCGACCGCGCGATCGCATCGTGCGAGGCGAACACCGTATAAGAAAGCACGGCTTCCAAGCCCGCGTAATCGTCTCGCAGCGTGATCTCCAAAGTGTGCGCTTCCGAGTCGTCCTCTACGTAGGTCGCAGGCAGCCCTTCAAGCGCAGGCTTGCCCGCAACGATCCGGTGACTCGCATAGACAAGCTCCGTGATCGTAGAACCGTCCGCCAATTGCGCCTGGTAAGCCGGATGGCGGAAATCGCTGGCTCCGTATGCGGGATACTCCTGCGGCAGCGTATCGAAGGAAACCGTGCGATCCTCCGGATAGGGATTTGGGCTGAACGACGCGCGCTCCGTGAACTCCAGCATCCCTACCCACGGCGCGTCCGCGACTTTGCGTCCCCAGTAGGCGTGAACCGGCACTCCATTGTTAATCAATCGAATGATATAGCTCGTCCGAGGCGTCTGAAGATGAAAGACTCGCTGCTCGGCGTTATAAGATATCGGCATAACAAAGCCTCCTAGACCTGAATGAGATTACGCTAACCCTCATTATAGGCGCAGGAGGCTATGTTTCCCATATCGATTTCCACGCATGCATATAAGAATATGAAACTAGACGACTCCCGCATAGCTCCGATATCTCGATTCGACCATCGCCTTGCTGAACGCGTTCGCGAGCGTCTCCAAATACGAATAGTCGGTCGATTCGATCGATTCCCGATCACCCGAGGCGAAAGCGAGAGTCAGCCGATGAACGGGCTTGCGAAGGAAGTAGTTCGCCGCCGATCCGATCAAGCCGAGAGCCCCGAGCAGCGCGACGAGGTTATGATACTTGTACTCCCACCCCAGTCCGCCTACAATGAACGCGACTTCTAACACTAATAACGTGTACGGAATGACTCTTTTGCTTTTAACCAATCGGATCGAAGACAGATGCGCCATGGCGAATCTGGCGCTGCTGGTAATGAACAAGTCTTTCGTAAGCGTGAAGTTTACGTCTTTGTAGATAGGCTGATGGTCCACTTTCATACCTCCTCGGCGTGTTGAATCTTCGTCAGGCTCGATCGATCTCGCCCTCTTGTATAATCATGTAATTTCGACATCGATGTGGAAATCCCTACCTCGGGCGATCCCAACTGGATAATATTTCAAAGGTATACGCCGCATGGCTCTCACGTTACTGTCAGAAGAAAATAAAGTATTAGACTGAAAAATAAAGTATTAGATTAGGAAAATAAAGTTGTAGACTGATGAGACTCATTTGTAGTCGTCGTAACGATAAAACAATTGTTCAACTTTATCGAACGATCGAAGTACCATCGCTTTTATAAAAAACAACAGAACTTTTCCCTACATCAAAATTGTTTGAATAATCAAAAATAGCAAACCATATTTTACCAATATTTGAGCTGGTGATGGTAGCTTCATGTACCTTTTGAATACTAGAAGTGTTCTCTACTGCAATATTAATAATTGATGAGTCAGAAATGTATCCATAGTAAATTGCAAGATAATTGCCTCCAATAGATTGTGATGTGAAAGACCAAGGGTAGTCCATGCTATTTTTTTGAGCATAGCCAGCTGATCCGATGACTTTAAACCGATCCCATCTTTTTTTCAGCAATGCAATACCTATTTGTTGAGAATTAATGTCTTCATAAAAAACCAAATCAGTGTTCTCAATAGGTTCAGAGTGAATAATTTGCTTGAAATTAATACCGTTTTTTACCAAGGCAGACTCTATACTGCGGTCTCCCAACCGGTTGAGGAAGTTAATTGTGGAAATTAGCGCTACTAAAATTAATGTTATCAGTGACAGGATAAGCACACGTTTCTTCAAATCGACACCTCCTTGTAGTTTTTTGTAATAATTTGCACTGTACTCTGTCAAGTGCTCACATAGAGACCTTGAAAGGATTTTTGCGTTCCTGTGGGTGCCAACGGTTTCACATTATAGCCCTACGTACATTTGATAAAAGGTAAAGATTTCCTGAAAATTGATTAAATAAGAAGAAATTTTTTACTCTCGCATTGTCATTAGTCATTCTTGTTTCATTTTCTGCAGTAAGTTATGGAAAGGAGACTCTCACTAGAGATCAGAAAATTTTGGCTCTAGGAACACCAGCTGATGCACTTACACACATGAGTGACAGTAATAAAGATTATGTTGCTAACTTATATGATAAGTCCAAGGGAACGGCACGATATACATCAGAATCGGGACCAACGCTAAGGTCTTCCTCAGATATATACATCTATGCTTATACAGTAGATGTAGCTGCTGATTCGACTTATAAATATAAAGAGATACATTTCACTGGAAACACATATGCAAATTCAAATGATATATATGGCAGTGCACTTGGTATGGGAATTGCATGGTCTAATAATTGGGGTTATGTGTCATCTGAAACTACTGCCCACTGGAAGCATAAGAACTTTTGGGGATCTGTAATCAATGAATATGAAGATGGAATTATTGATGCATATACACCTCAAGTTGGTATTTCCTTTAAGTACGAGGATTTGCATTCTAATGCTTACGGCCTTTCAATGAATGGTTATGTGAAATTAAGAATTAGCAAAACATCAAGTGGAACAACAGATTTTTCAGCCAAATTTGGTTACTCTGAGGATGATGTAGCTTGGAGTGCAACAATCTCAGCTCCTCCAGCTATTTCATTCTCTCCTACAACATCAATTTACCAAAGAGCCTACCCAGGGAGCTTCACGTACTAAAACCTGACTCGCTTTCAATAACACAATGACTGAAAAACTCTCCTAATATAGTAACCCTCATTCTTAACAAGAAGAGGGTTATTATATTTTCGTTCCACTCTGCGTACCTGTGGCCTAACACGGATTCTGCTTTACGTAAGTCGTCGCAGATATTTCTCCAATTCGCAGTGAGCTGTAAACGTCCGCGTTGAAAGCTCGGTTGGATAGCAGCAGGTGTGACGCTTCCGGCATATTATTAAGATCATGGCTCATGTGACAAGCTATGCAGTTAGGAGTAATCATCGATCGTAATATACACGCTTGAGACAACATTTAGTTCCTTTTTCAAATGATATCGTTACATAATTAAATCGTAAGTGAAATTAAACTAGCAGATGGTCATATTAACAGAAAAAGTAGACATGCTTTTAAACGAAATTATGTTTGCTCCGCCGTAAATTCAGCCCTGCGGCGGTTATCCCATAACGCAACAATACATTATCAAAGTTGTAGACTAGCACGTTGGCTCGTGCAGATACACCTCTCACTACAGGATGACGCGGCGAAGCAGGGCTTTCCGTTCGGCGCGCCGGCGCCGCGCGGCCATGCACAATGTTTGTGCGCGAGCGGAGCTTCGCGTGACGTCATCCGGAAGCAACAGCGCGCTGCCGGTGACGACGGCCGGATCGGATCCATTACTCCAGTCTAAAACTTATTTCTGTAAAGCTGACGATTTTTCAAAGTATAAACCGCATCAAATCAATGCCTTCAGTCTAATACTTTATTTTCTCAGTACAGTTACCTCATCTAAATCCAGACGCCATTCGTTGCATTGCATAAAATTCCCTTTCGGGTACTCGAATTCGCATTCGCCGACGAACGTGAAATGATTTTTCCTGCAGATCGCGTTGGAAGCCGTATTGTCGACGGACGGAAAAGCATACACAAACCGATGCTTCCTCTCCGACTTGGCACTGGCGATCGCTGCTCCGGTAGCCGCAACGGCAACGCCTCTTCCTTGAAACTCAGGCAATACGCTCCAACCGATTTCATACACCGTTTCACCGTGGTGGACCGTTTCCCAATACCCGATACCGCCAACCGTTTCGAGGGTTGGGAGCCATACCGTGCGGCACATACGTCCAGACCCCGCTTGGTTAACCTTCAAATATCGCTTATGGCGGGCGATGAGCTGTTCCTCGGTCTCTGGACCCCCAAGGTGCCGTGTCATCTCCGGGGCATTCATTCGTCGCAGTAGTTCGATGTAGGCCTCTTCATCTGCCCAAGATTCAAGTCGGATCATTGCGCTCGCTCCATCTCTTGCCTGATTTTACCTCTATTATAGAACAAATGTTCTCGTATGGTAAACCAAAAACATTCCGCCTTCATTCGAGAATTCCAGCTCCATCGTCTCCGGAGTGAGCAGCGGACCGTCCAGCTCCGTGCCGAGAAGCGACCACGTGCCGCATACGAGGTAGGCGAACGGTTCGTCGCCCGTCGCCGGCACGGCCGCGACAACCGACTCGATGTCGTGCGTGCCGACCGCCCCACCCACTGCATGTCGGGCACGTCCAGCTCCTCGCGTACTGGCGGCTGTACGATGAATAACGGAACTGGGTTCCGCTATTCGGCGGGATAATTACACTTTTGGCGTAATAACGGAACTGGTTTCCGCTACCGACGCCGATTTGATGTGTTTGGGCGAGTATAGCCCGAAATAACGGAACGGTGTTCCGCTATTCGGCGAGGCGATGGCACTTTGGGCGTAATAACGGAACGGAGTTCCGCTATTCGGCGCGATATTGGCACTTTGAGCGTGATAACGGAACTGAGTTCCGTTATTCTTCTGAACGATGACGCTTCCTCCATTCTGCAACCAACCAAAGGGCTTTCGCGTCTAATCTTACGGAGGTGTTGTTCCGTGAGATTACAGGTAAAAGCCATCTTTATGTTTATGGCTATTGCAGCGCTGTTAACGGGATGTATGTTCGGCGATCCGCCGTTGCCTAAAGTCGCTGCGGGCAAAACAAAGATCCCCGTGACACAAAGCAGCTACTGCTGGGGCAATAAATGCGCGGACTATGCCGCTCCGCAGGATCAATTGGGTGATAAGACGCCGACGATCGTCGAACCTGCCGCTCACATCAAGATCACTTATTCCGGCTCCAAGCCTAAGAAGTTAAACGTCAGCCGTGCAGGCGACGGTGGCTTCACCAACGTCCCGATCGAGGACGGCGCCATCCAAGCGCCGACCGAGCCCGGCGTTTACTATTTCATGGTGTCCGCCTGGTGGAAGCGCGGCGATTCGTCAGGCGCCTTCGCGATTGAAGTCAAATAAGCAACTCCGAATCGAACCTGTCGAACAGCTCCTTCATGGCGACCGCGTCCCGATTCGTCGTAGCGTGAATCGCGGCGATCAACGAGCTGACATTGGCGGTCATGACGATTATATAACGCGCGGTCTCCGGTTTCGGATTCCAGTATGTATGCGGTATGCCGCCGGGCACGATGACCGCTTGTCCCGCTTCGGCCTCGATATGGTCATCCCCAACTCGAAAGCCGAGTGTCCCTTCCAGCACATACCAAGCTTCATCATCGTTACGGTGCAAATGCAAGGGAGCGATCCATTCCGGCGAAATCCCGCTCGGTGTCCCCGGTGCAGTCCATTCGGCGATCACAAGCTTCGATCCCGCAGGTTTCAAGGGGATACCGTCTGCTAATGCAGCAATAAACAATTGCATTCCCTCCTAGTTTTTCAAAAAAACGCCGCCTCTCTTCTGTTCAGACGAGATAGCGGCGTTTCGTATACGTTTACCCTTCAATCCAGCGCGTCTTCTCGGCTGCCGGCGTGCGTTTGCCCGCGTGAAGCGCGATTTCGGGATAGCCGACGTAGACCAAGGCGACGACTTCCTCGTGATCGGCGACTTCCATCGCGGCCTTCATCGTCGGATGGTACGCCGGATCGCCCGTGCGCCACACTGCAGCAAGCCCAAGATCGTGCGCGGTCAGCAGCAGGTTCTGCACGGCGGCGTGCGTCGCGGCTAGCTCCTCCGCCCGGATCGCCTTCGGGTTGTTAGACGGCGAGCAGATGGCCGCGATGACGACCGGCGCGCGATACGCCTTCGCGATTTCCTTCGCGATCCTCTCCTGCAGCTCTTCGCCGGTGAACGCCTTGAGCGCGTCCTCCGCGTAATCCACATATGCTTGGCCCAGGACACGTCTGCCCTCGCCCGTCATCACGATGAATCGCCACGGCTCGGTGCCGTGATGGTTAGGCGCCCATACCGCCGCCTCTAACATTCGTTCGATCAGTTCCTTCGGAACGTTGTCCGGCTTCACTCTGCCGACGCTCCGTCTTTCGCGAATCACTCGTTGCAAATCCGACATCTCTATCCTATCCTCTCCGATAATATCTCTCCTATGTTCCGGTATGCGGTCGTCCGAGTCAAGCCGGACTCCGGCGAAGTCCGCCCGCGGCGAACTGGCTGTTGTACAAATCCGCATAGAACCCGCCGCGCGCGAGCAGCTCCTCGTGCGTGCCTTGCTCGATGATGCTGCCTTGGTTCATGACCAGGATCAGATCCGCATCCCGAATCGTGGACAGGCGGTGAGCGATAACGAAACTCGTTCTTCTCTGCATCAACTCGTGCATCGCCTTCTGGATTTGGGCTTCCGTCCGCGTATCGACGCTGCTCGTCGCTTCGTCCAAGATCAAGATCGCCGGATCCGCCAATATCGCGCGGGCGATCGTCAGCAGCTGCTTCTGGCCCTGCGACAGGTTGGACGCTTCCTCGTTAAGCACCGTATCGTAGCCTTCCGGCAGCGTCCGAATGAAGTGGTCCGCATGCGCCGCCTTGGCCGCCTGAACGATCTCCTCCTCGGATACGCCGAGCCGGCCGTAGGCGATGTTGTCACGGATCGTTCCGTTGAACAGCCACGTATCCTGCAGCACCATGCCGAACAGGCTGCGCAATTCGCCCCGCTTCATATGCGCGATGTTAACGCCGTCGACCGTAATTTGTCCTTCGCTGATTTCGTAGAACCTCATAAGCAAGTTGACCAGCGTCGTCTTGCCCGCGCCGGTCGGCCCGACGATCGCTACCGTCTGGCCGCTGCGGACGTCGATGTTCATCCTTTCGATGAGCGGAGCGTCCGCCTTGTACCCGAAGCTGACGCCCTGCAGGGAAACTTCCCCTTTCGGCGACTTCACAACGGCCGCGTTCGCCGCTTCGGGAATTTCCTCTTCCTCGTCCAGCAGCTCGAACACCCGCTCCGCGGAAGCGATCGTCGATTGAATAATATTCGCGATGTTCGCCGTTTGCGCAAGCGGCATCGTGAATTGCCGGGTATATTGGATGAACGCCTGGATATCCCCGATCTTGATCGCGTTGCGCGTCACGAGAATGCCGCCGACGATCGCAATGAACACATAGCCGATATTGCTCACCATGTTCATGAGCGGCATGATCATGCCGGATACGAACTGAGCTTTCCACCCCGCCGCGTACAGCCGTTCGTTCACCTCGTCGAACGTCTGGACGGATTTATCCTCTTGCCCGAACGCCTTCACGACTTGATGGCCGGTATAAGTCTCCTCGACTTGCCCGTTCAGCTTACCCAGCTCCATCTGCTGCGCTTTAAAATGCTCCTGCGACCGCTTGGCGATGCCTTTGATCACGATCATCGATAACGGGAGCGTCAGCAGGACGATCAACGTCAGCCAGAAACTGATCGTGAACATCATGATGATGACGCCGATGATCGTGATGACCGAAGTAATGAGCTGCGTCAAGCTTTGCTGCAGCGTATTGCTGATATTGTCGACGTCGTTGACGGCGCGGCTTAGGATTTCTCCGTTCGTCCGCGTATCGTAATACTTGAGCGGCAACCGATTGAGCTTCTCATTTACTTCGTTGCGTAGCCGATACACGGTTTTCTGCGCAACGCCTGCCATCACATATTGCTGGATGTAAGTAAACAGGGAACTCACCAAGTACAAGCCCATCAACAGGAAAATAATGTCCGCGATCGGTCCGAAATCGATGCCCGACCCGGTCATGCCCTCGAAAAGACGCGTCGTCGCATGACCGAGCAGCTTAGGGCTGAAAATCCCGAACGTCGTGCCCAGGATAGCCGTCACCAGCACGATGATCAGATTGAACTTGAACGGAGCCAAATACCGGGACAATCTGCGAAGCGTCCCTTTGAAATTTTTCGGTTTCTGGACGGGCATTCCCATTCCGCCCATTCCGCCGAAGCCGGGCCCTCCCGGCCCTCTGCCCGGTCCCCCGTGCTTAGGTGCGCCTTGCCGTTGATGTTCGCTCATGCGATCTCCTCCTCCGACAGCTGCGACAGCGCGATTTCCCGATATACCTCGGAGGTTGCCATCAGTTCTTTGTGAGTGCCGTTGCCGACGATACGGCCCTCATCCAATACGAGGATTCGGTCGGCATCTATGACGGTGCTGACGCGCTGAGCGACGATAATAACCGTTGCGTCTGCCGTTTCCGGCTTCAGCGCGGCTCTCAGCTTCGCGTCCGTCTTGAAATCGAGCGCGGAGAAGCTGTCGTCGAACAAATAGACGAGCGGCTTGCGCACGAGCGCTCTGGCGATGGACAGACGCTGACGCTGTCCGCCGGAGACGTTCGTTCCGCCTTGCGCGATCTGGGAATCGTAACCGTCCGGCATTCCGCTAATGAATTCGGTCGCTTGGGCGATGCTCGCCGCGTGAACGATCTCCTCCTCCGTCGCGTCTTCCTTGCCGAAGCGAATGTTGTCCGCGATCGTGCCCGTGAAGAGCAACGCCTTCTGCGGAACGAGTCCGATCCGGGAACGAAGCTGCTCCAGCGGGAGCTTGCGGACGTCCTGTCCATCGATCGTGACCGAGCCCTCGCCGACGTCGTAGAATCTCGTGATCAAGTTTAGAAGCGTTGTTTTCCCGGAGCCCGTCCCGCCTATGATGGCCGTCACTTCGCCGGGATTCGCCGTAAAGCCGATCTTCTCCAGCGCGGCATTCTCGGCGCCCGGATAATGGAAAGTTACGTCGTCGAACCGCACGACGCCTCTCGACTCGCCCGCGTTCGCGCGCGCCGTCGCATCGTGAATGACCGGTTCGGTCGTCAATACCTCGTTGATTCGGACCGCCGACGCGGACGCGCGCGGCACCATCACGAACATCATCGACACCATCATGAGCGAGAACATGATTTGCATCGCGTATTGCAGGAAAGCCATCAGGTCGCCGACCTGCATGTCCCCGTGACTGATCCGCAGGCCTCCGAACCAGATGATCGATATTTGCGACAGGTTCAGGATCAGCATCATCATCGGCATCATCAGCGCCATAACCTGATTGACTTTTACCGCGGTAGCCGTCAAATCCCCGTTCGCTTCCTCGAACCGTTTGCGTTCATGCTCTCCTCGGTTGAAGGAACGAATGACGCGAATACCGGTCAAATTCTCGCGAAGGACGAGATTCAGCTTGTCGATCTTCTTCTGCATCACTTTAAAATACGGGATTCCCCGTCGCGCGATCAACAGAATCGTCAATGCCAATACCGGCAAAATGGCGACGAAGATGAGCGACAGCGTCGCGTCCTTGGATACCGCCATAATCAGACCGCCTATGCACATCATCGGCGCCATGACCATCATTCGGATCATCATGATCAGCACTTGCTGCACTTGCGTAATATCGTTAGTCGTGCGCGTGATGAGCGACGCCGTGCCGATCGTATCGAACTCCTGCAACGAGAATTTCGTCACATGCTTGAACGTCTTGCTGCGGACGTCGCGTCCGAAGCCGGTCGCGATGCGCGAGGATACGTAACTCGCCCAGACCGAGACGATCGTACCGAAGGCGGTAACGAGAAGCATGAACCCGCCAATCCGCCAGATATACGGCGTATCCCCGGGAATTACCCCTTCATCCACGATATCCGCCATAAGCGTCGGCAAATAAAGCTCGCATAGCGATTGCGCCAATATTAACAGCAACACTAATGCAACAAGCCAGCGATAAGGCTTCAGAAACCGAAACAGCTTTAACACGTGCGCATCATCTCCAGATTGTATATGTAAAAATAATCATATTACATTATTATGAACCCAACGTGAACGAAAGCGCAAATTCGAAGTTTCGTCCCCTGCATGAAACCAAGCGCAACCCTGAGGCTGCGCTTGGTTTCATGCTTATGATTACCTTCTGACGATCGGTCATTCTCGCATCGGATTACGGTTGCGCCGATTCGGCCGTATTCATCGCCTCATCCGCGGACAAGTTGCCGACGATGGCGTACTGAATGCCTTCTTTCATCCAATACAATTCCACAAGCTCGGGCTGTTCGAACACGAAGCCTTCCGCTCCGCCGACCTTGGTCGCCGTGAATAGGTCTTGCGGGAAAGAAGCCGCCATGCGGCTCGAGGCGAAAGTAAAAGTACCTTGTCCCGAGACGTAAGTAAAGATCGCGTCTCTTGCCGGCTTTCCTTGTTCGCTTACCGCGACGATCTCGGATAATTGATATCCGTTAGGCAGCGCCGCGGGCACAAGCAGTCCGGCTCCGAATGCCGATCGCGCTTCGTCTACCGTGCCGAGCGTCGTCGTAACCAGAGACGATAGCTCCGAGCCCGCGGCTCCCGTATTCGACTGCGCCGGGGGTTCTGCCGCCTGCTCTGATGGCGCCGGTACGGCGGGGTGCTGAAGCATCGGGAAGCCCGTGATGAGCATAATCGCCGCCGCCAGCGCCACCGCGCCCGTAATCCACGTCCTCGGAAGCACGGGCCGCCGGGCCGTCGTAATCGCGGACGCTTGCCCGCGAATGCTCCGTTTGATGTCGTCGCTCAAATCCAACTGCATGAATATCGTCCTGTCCGCTTCTTGGCGGAAGCTCTCGCGTAAACGGTTGTCTGCGTTCGTCATCAGCCGATCTCCTCCTTGTTCATCTGCCGGGCCAGAGCCTCTCGCGCCCGGTGCAGTCTATTGCGCACGGTCCCTTCCGGGGAAGAAGTCGCCTCGGCGATTTCCTTCGTGCTTAAATCCAAGTAATAATACAAATACAATGCTTCTTGATAAGCTAACGGCAACCTCAGCACGTGCTGCAGCACTTCCGTCTTCTCCAGTCTGATCAGCGCTTCTTCCTCGACGCTGATCGTCCGCCCCGTATCGATCCGTTCGGGAGCGGTCGGTTGTTCCGAGAACATTCGGACGCCCATTTTGTCTCTGCATAGGTTGACGGTTATCGTGGTCAGCCATGTTCGTACCGAGCTGTCTCCGCGGAATGTCTGCCAATTGCGGTATGCCCGCAGGAACGCCTCTTGGCTAATATCTTCCGCCAGATGGCGGTCGCCCGTATAGAAATAAGCAGTACGCATGACCGTCGCGCCGAAGCTGTCCATGAGCCGCTCAAGCGCTTGAGCGGAGTCTCTCGGGAATTGGTCTTTGTCTGATAAGCCGGCCGGCTTCACGGGAACATCACCTCCAACCTTATAGACGGTGTTACCATCGATTTCGCTTCATGGGAGCCGTACAATTTATATTCTCGCCAGACACGAAGAAAACCCAAGCCAATACCATGGCCTGGGCTCCCCTATATTCGCGCATCATTATATGTTGATTCCGTGTTGTTATTCGCGGCCGACGAGTTTACGATCGAACACGAACGGTCCGAACGGCAGGAACGCGGCGATAAATCCGACGAACGTCTGTCCGAACGACAGCTTCTTGACGACCAGCGCGTTGAGTAACGCGAGCAGATAGAGCGAGAAGAAGAACCCGTGCGCGATTCCTACGACCGTAACCGCCTCGGGAACATCGGCCCAATACTTAAGCGGCATCGCGATCCCCAGCAAAACCAAAAACGAAAGCGCCTCAACCGTTCCGATTGCACGCAATCGCCCGATTGTCGTATTTCCCATTGCGACAAGCCCTCCGAATGTATATGGAATGATACTCCCATCATAGCAAGCGAATTGGGCTATTGCTGTGTCTGAAAAGTGAACAAATCGGCGCATCGACGCGCCAATCCGTGCCAGTTTAAATCCGCAATCCGATCCGGTCGGCGACCGCCTTCATTTCCGCTGGCGGCGCTGCCTTGTATTCGCGTCCGTCCGGCATGACGAGACGCCAAGCGTGCAGCAGCTGGTGGTTGACGTCGCCGTAGCGCCGGCCGCCGTATTTGATGTCTCCGAGCAGCGGATGGCCGATGCTCTGAAAATGGGTACGGATCTGGTGGGTGCGGCCGCTGATCAGTTCGATCTCGACGAGCGAATAGGAGGCCCCCGATTGAAGCACGCGGTAACGGGTCAACGCGGACTTCGCGCGTTCGGCGCCGCCATGGCGTTCAGCGTCCGCCTCGCTGCGCACCACGTGCGTCCGGTTAGACTTCTCGTCGCGGATCAAGTCCCCGGCCAGGGAACCTTCCCCGGTCAGATGGCCTTCCACGATCGTCACGTAATATTTGCTCAGCTCGTGCTTCTGAATCCATTGGTTCAGCTGATGCAGCATGCCCGCCGTCTTCCCGACAAGTACAAGCCCGCTGGTGTTCCGGTCTAACCGATTGGCGGTCGCCGGCATGAACATCGGGCTGTCCAGTTCGCCTTTGCGGTACAAGTACGCATGCACCCGGTTGATGAGCGTATCTTTCTGGTCCGCTTGGTCCGGATGTGTCAGCATGCCGGTCGGCTTGTTCACGACGAGCAATTCCGCATCTTCATATACGACGTCGATGTTCGCGTTCACGCCTACGTACTTCGTTTTCTTCTGACCGATGCTCGCTTCTTTGTAAGCCTCCTCCTCGACGTAAATCGCCAGCTCGTCGCCCGCGGCTAGCTCGTAGTTTTGATTTTTGCGCTTGCCGTTCACCTTCACTTTGCCGTTGTCGATCATCTTGTAGATTTGGCCCAGCGGAATATTAGGCATCAGGTTCCTAAGGAACCGATGCAGCCTCTTGCCGCTCTCCGAAGGCGTTACTTTGCGGTTAATCATCGCTTGCTCTCCTCTTGCCGTAATAAACGCGCAGCTGAATATCTTGATTATAGTTGCCGAACCCCGCTCCGTACAACGTCAGCCCTCCGACGTGCGCCGCGTCCTCCTCGACGGCGAACCGCAGCGTCCAGAACTTCTCTTCCAGATGCAAATCGTCCAGCGTCGTATTCGAGATGCGCTGCCCGTCCATATAAGCGCCGGAACCGTTCACCCGCAGTACTTTCCATAAGCCATACTGGTTAAGCCTGTCGTGCCACCAATCCGGCGTGTAGCGCCCTCTAGACTTCGTGCCGAAATCCCCGGGGCTCGTCCATTCTCCCAACCTTGTCCCATTCAAGTAAAATCGGATATCCGACGGCCATTGCTCGTTAATCTCCGGCGCTTCGGATGCGATCTCGAACGAAATCTCGATCTCGGTCGGACGTTGGCTCGCCAGCAAATAATTCGGCACCGTGTATTCGACGTAACCCCGCCCGAACCATAATATCGATGCACGGACGCGTTCCGGGTTCAGAAAATATCTAGGGTCGTCGTACTCGCCGATCTGCTTCTCGCGCGTCGCGAGTCCGCACGTCGGATACACCTCGAACGCGGTATAATGCCCGACTTGAATGGTCTGTTCTTGGTATGCCCGTTCATCCGCGGAGGATTGCGGCAACGCGATCTCGATCGCGGTTTCGGCGAGCGAACACATCTTGTGCGTGCCGCCCGCTTTGCGCACCATCTTCGTCTGTACGAGTCCGGCGGCTTCCAGCTTGCGAACGTGCATCGTCACGATCGCACTGCTGAGCGACATCCGCTCCGCGATTTCCTTTACGTTGAGCGGCGCATCCGCGAGCAGCTCGATAATGCCCAGCCGAACGTCGCTGGCGAGCGCTTCGTATAACGGCAGCCATTGCCTGTCCGTATTCGCTTTAATCATTCGCCGTTTCTCCTCCGACCACTGATTCGCTTTTAGATTAATATAAATATAAATTCATTGAAAAGCAACTTTTATCTAAAAATGCATTGAATTTAGGCGAAAATTCGAGTTTAATATAGGTGAATGTATTGTTTTGTTATCTAGTTAATAATTATATTAATCCTAAAGGAGAATCCCGAAGAATGAAACACAGCGCATCCATGATCGTAGACAAAGACTTCGTCATCAGCACGATCGACAACCGGATATACGGTTCCTTCATCGAGCATCTCGGCCGCGCGGTATACGGCGGCATCTATGAACCCGATCATCCGCAGGCCGACGAGAACGGCTTCCGGCAAGACGTCATGAAGATGATTCAGACGTTGCAAGTTCCGATCATCCGCTATCCGGGCGGCAACTTCGTATCCGGCTACGACTGGAAGGACGGCGTCGGACCGAAGCATCTTCGTCCGCGCAGACTCGAGCTTGCTTGGCGCACGATCGAGCCGAACCAATTCGGCATGAACGAGTTCGTCGATTGGAGCCGCAAGGCCGGCACCGACGTGATGTGGGCGATTAACCTCGGTACTCAAGGCGTTGAAGACGCCCGTCAAATCGTCGAATACGCGAACCATCCGTCCGGCTCCCAGTGGAGCGACCTCCGCGTCAGCCACGGCTATAAACAGCCTCACGCGATTAAAACGTGGTGCCTCGGCAACGAGATGGACGGCCCGTGGCAGATCGGCCAGAAGACGGCGGCGGAATACGGGCGCATCGCCTATGAATCCGCCAAAGTCATGAAGCTCGTCGATCCGACGATCGAGCTCGTCGCTTGCGGCAGCTCCAGCAGAGAAATGCCTACCTATCCGGAATGGGAAGCGACCGTTCTCGACCATACGTACGAGCAGGTCGAATTCCTGTCCCTGCACAGCTACTACGGCAACCCCGAGAACGATACGGCAACGTTCCTCGGCCGGTCGCTGCAGATGGAAGACTTCATCCGCAGCGTTACCGCGACCTGCGATTACATCAAAGCGAAGAAGCGCAGCAAAAAAACGATGATGCTCAGCTTCGACGAGTGGAACGTCTGGTTCCACTCCAACGATGCCGACCGCCGTATCGAGCCTTGGCAAATCGCGCCTCCGCAGCTCGAGGACGTCTACACGATGGAGGACGCGCTCGTCGTCGGATGCTTGCTCATCGCGCTGCTCAAAAACTCCGACCGCGTCAGAATGGCTTGCCTCGCCCAGCTCGTTAACGTCATCGCTCCGATCATGACCGAGAACGGCGGCCAAGCTTGGGCGCAGACGATATTCTATCCGTACATGCATGCTTCCGTTCACGGCCGCGGCAAAGCGCTCGTTCCGCTCGTACAGTCGCCGAAGTACGACGCGAAAGGCATAACGGACATTCCTTACTTGGAATCCATCGCCGTCTTTAACGAAGAGGCGAACGAAGTGACCGTATTCGCCGTCAACCGCGACCTTGCGAATCCGCTCCCGTTCGAGGTCGATCTGCGCAGCTTCGGCGAATGCCGCGTCATCGAGCATATCGTGCTGGAGAATCAAGATCTGAAAGCCGCGAACGATGCCGCGAATCCGAATCGCGTCGTCCCTCATGCCGGCGGCAACGCCGCGGCGGACGGTTCTAAAGTGTCCGCGACGTTAAGCAAGGCATCCTGGAACGTCATTCGTCTCGGTTTGAACTAGTCAAAACCCTCGCCTTTCCGCAGATAACCGGGAAGGCGAGATTTTTTTTGTAAATTCCTATAGCTATTCTTAGAACATCTACCAATCTCCGCTAATCTGTGCTATACTGAAAGCGCTACCAAGCAAACATCTTTCTAAGGGGGATTGGAACGATGACCGTAGCACTGCAGCACAAGAACGTTTACGAGGACTTCGATCCACGATCGGACACGTTGTTTTTCAAGGTCGGGACTCATGGGTTGATCAGCTTCCACGGGCGGAACTATAATATTAAAAAGAGAATGTCCGCTGAAGAGAGAAACCAATTAATCACCGACACCGCTACGTTCTTCAAAGTATCGTCCGACTGCTATGTGAACCTCCGCAACATCTCTTCTATGGGCGATTCTTTCATCTTCTTCGGAGACTCCTCCAAGAGGGTATCCTGTTCCGTACGGAAAATCCAAATGATCAGAGAGAAACTGGCGTAACCGAATACCGGATTACAAGTCGAAAACCCTCCATCGGAATGGAGGGTTTTCGTTATTTATACGTGATTAGACCAACATATCCATAATAAGTCCGGCAGTTTCCTCGATTGCCTTCTCCGATACGTCGATGACCGGGCATCGCAGCCGAGTCATCATCTCGTCCGAGAAGGCAAGCTCCTTCACGATCCGTTCCATGGAGGCGTAATGCGCGCGGCCGGGAAGCCCCAACGCTTTAAGCCTCTCCGTCCGAATTTTGAGCAGCCGCTCCGGGTTCATCGTCAGTCCGACGATGAGCCCGTTCGACTTCATGAACAGTTCCTCCGGCGGCTTCACTTCGATCGTCAGCGGATAGTTCGCCGTTTTGATGCCTTTATGCGCGAGGAATATGCTTAGCGGCGTCTTAGAGGTGCGCGAGACGCCGACGAGCACGACTTGCGCCTGCAGAAGCCCTCGGGCGTCTTTTCCGTCGTCGTACTTTACCGCGAATTCGATCGCTTCGATCTTGCGGTAATAGTTGTCGTCCATCTCATGCAGCAAACCCGGTTTATACATCGGGGAATCGTTGAACGTATCGATGAACGCTTGCATCATCGGCCCCATGACATCGACGGCGCGGACGCCGTGGCGGATCGTCTCCTCGCGCATCGTGTCGCGCAGTTCCGGCTGCACGAGCGTATAGGCGATGAAACCTCCGGATAAGGCCGCTTCCGCGATAATCGCCTTGATCTCGTCCTCATGTTTGATGTTGCCGTATCGCTTGATTTTCACTTGTTCCGTCGCGAACTGGCGAGTCGTCGCCCGAGCCACGGCTTCAGCCGTCTCGCCGATCGCGTCGGAGCATACGATAATGATTTTCTGGCGTTCCTCCGGCATGATCCGTCCCCCTACTCGGCCATATAGCCTGACGTCAACTCCACCAGTATATTCGTCATATTGGTTTTCGTAATCCGTCCGACGACCTCGCAATGGTTACGGTCACCGTTATTCGTCTCGACGACGGGCATGCCGCCGACTTGATGGTCGAGCATCTTCCTTGCGGCATCGAGCGCAGAGTCATCGGGCGATACCGTGACGATCCGGGTCGAACGCGTCATGACCATGCTGATCGGTATCGTCGCCGCGCTCGGATTGCCTAGAGTAACCTTCAACAAATCCTTAAGAGATACCATTCCGGATAGCGAGCCCGACTCGTCCGTAACGGTTAGAAAGCCGGTGTTCTCCATGAATAAGGCGATGACCGCGTCGTTCACCGTCGCGCTCTCCTGAATGACGACCGGCCGGTTCATGACGTCCTTCACCTTCAGCTGTCTGAGCCTTTCGTTCAGTTGTCCATCGGACGTCATCACCTTGCCGAGGAAATAGCCGACTTTCGGCTTCGCATCGATATAGCCCAGCATCACGAGGACGGATAGATCCGATCTTATCGTCGGACGGCTAATACCGAGCGATTCCGCGATTTGTTCGCCGGTAATGGGCGCATGCTTCTTTACTAGCTCAACGATCGTCAGCTGTCTTGAAGTGAGTTCGATACTCGTAGCCTCCTTCGGGAGAGAGCCGCTGTCGCAAAGCGTAAAGCTAGCAGCCTCAAGGCTTCGGCACTTTCTCCCAATCTTTAAGGAATCTTTCGATTCCGCTGTCCGTTAACGGGTGTTTCCATAGCGCAGGCAGCAAGGAGCCTGGAATCGTCGCGATGTGCGAACCTGCGAGCGCTGCTTGTTCGACGTGTCCGACGTTGCGGATGCTCGCCGCGATAATCTCGGATTTCAGTCCGTATTGATCGAGCACTTGGCGAAGTTCTCTGACCAGCTTCATGCCGTCGACGGAAATATCGTCCAAACGGCCGACGAACGGGCTGATAAATGTCGCTCCGGCTTTAGCCGCCATCAGTCCTTGAGCTACGCTGAAGATGAGCGTTACGTTCGTCTTGATGCCTTCTAAGTACAGTTGGTGCGTAGCTTCCAGACCTGCTTCGGTCATCGGCAGCTTAATAACGACGTTAGGCGCCCATGTCGCGATTTCGCGCGCTTCTTTGAGCATGCCCTCGGCGTCGAGGCTGATGACTTCGGCGCTTACAGGACCGCTTACGATCGAGCAGATTTCTTGGATCACGTCTTTGAAGACGCGTCCTTCCTTCGCGATCAGCGTCGGGTTCGTCGTAACGCCGTCCACCAAACCGAGTTTCACGATTCTTTTAATCTCTTCCACATTACCAGTATCCAAGTAAAATTTCATCTTTTTTAAACCTCCCGGAAAGTTCATTCGAATTTTTGCATAAGTAATGTATACCACAATCCTATTTATGACACAATAATCAATTCATTATGAGTGATATAAACATGGCTTATGAGTAAAATGTCGTATTATATCGAAATGTGAAACTTGTCGGTACGCAGTCGGTTTGTGCAAAGATCTGGGAGACCGTTGCACGGCACGCTTACCGTATTCCTTCCCTGTAACGGTCTGCGAGACCGTTGCGCGGCGCGCTTAGCGGATTCCTTCCCTGTAACGGTCTGCGAGGCCGTTGCACGGCGCGCTTAGCGGATTCCTTCCCTGTAACGGTCCGCGAGACCGCTGCACGGCTCGATACTCCCGTGTCCCATAATGCTCCTCCTGAAATATACCTGACATATACGTGACGCTTATAAGAAAATCCCTTGAATATTCAGACTATTGTGTTACTTTATATAACAATAGTTTGGTAAGGGGGTCTACGTCAATGGATGAGTTGCTCAGGCTGTCGGCTTTGCCTAAGGTGGATTTGCACGTTCATTTGGACGGCTCCGTCTCGCCCGAATCGTTAATCGCGCTTGCCCGATTTCAGAGCATCTCCCTCCCGACGTACAACCAGACGGAATTGCTCGCCCATATGCAAATCGGGGAACAAGGCTGCGACAACTTAGCCCAATATTTAACGAAATTCGACTTCGTGCTGCCGCTCTTGCAGACGGCCGACGCGTTGGCGTACGCGGCGACGGAGACGGTTCGGCAAGCCGCCGAGCACGGCACGAAATATATCGAGGTTAGGTTCGCCCCCCAGCTCCATCGCGAGCGAGGGTTGAGCGCCGATGACGCGATCCGCCACGTGATCCGCGGCCTCAAGCTCGGGGAACACCAGTACGGCGTCATGGCGAGAGCGATCGCGATCTGCATGCGCCACCACGGCGACGAAATGAATTTGGAAGTCATCGAAGCGGCGAGCCGCTATTACGGTCACGGTCTCGTTGCGGTCGACCTGGCGGGCAACGAAGCCGCTTATCCCGCTTCGCTGTTCCGCGGCGTCTTCGCCCGCGCCCAAGGCTACGGCATTCCGATTACGATCCATGCCGGGGAAGCCGCAGGTCCGGATAATATCGCGGAAGCCGTCGAACGTCTAGGGGCGGCAAGGATCGGTCACGGCGTACGCGCTCGCGAGGACGCCGAAGTGCTTGCCCTCCTCCGCGATCGTCGAATCCCGCTGGAATTGTGCCCGACGAGCAACATTCAGACGCGGGCGGTAAGAGAATGGAGCGACTATCCGATACGGGATTATATCGAGCAAGGCTTGCTCGTGACGGTCAACACGGACAATCCGGGCGTATCGGGCACGAATATAACGAATGAATATCGCGTTCTCGCCGAGCGGTTCGGGTTTACTTTGCCGGAGATACAACGTTTGATTCTGAACGGAGTCGAAGCGGCTTTCCTGCGGGATTACGAGAAGGAGCAGCTTCGACAGGAAATCGAAGGTTTCGACGCGTCGTAGTCCGTGAACTTGGATAACCTCTATCTCGTTTGTATAATAGCATCAGATCACACTTGATTAGCGGAGGAAATCCAGAATTGTCTAAGCGCAGCAAATTTCTGTACGGGGTCGTAAGCGTCTGTCTCTTCATCTCCGGTTGCAACGACGGCAGTAAGTCTACCCTGGCAACACCGACACCCGCTCTTGAACAAGCAACGCCGAGCGCGATTCCTTCAACACCCATACCCTCTCCGTCGGCTTCGGCTGTCATGCGGCAATCCGATCAGATCGTAGGGACTACGCTGGAGGAACAATCCTTCAAGGTCGATTTCGAAAATTTCGGAGAATCCAGGTTTATCACGACTATCGAAACGGTAGATGACAAGGATCGGCTGCATTTTTACTTCCAAAAAGGAGATGCGGTGACCGAATTAAGCTACGAGCTCGAATCGCCGGACTCTTTTTATTCCGCCTCCGCCGTCGCTTTTCGGGACGTAAACGATGACGGAAAGAAGGACATTATCGTCATTGCCGACTACATGACCGGGATAGGTTATATGGGCGCAATCCCCATTTCGCAATTAATCGTATTCAAGCAGACCGAGTCGGGATTTATGGAAGATCGCGCGACCCGGGACAAGGCTCTTGCCGGAGTCCCCTACCGGATTCTGACCGTGCAGGATGTAATGACCGGCTTAAAGACCGACCCCAAAGATAGCGTAGCCAAAGCTTGGCAGCGCTTGCTACCAGGAGATTATTTGCTGGAAGGCTCCAACGATCTAGCGAGTTCTACGCTAAGCATTCATAAGTCTTCCGGCAAGGAGCTCGCCTTTAGTCTTGACGCTTGGTATGCCTCTAGTCAAGAGGCAGCGGAACAAGGAGGAGTCCATATCGGCACGATCGAGTCGGGTATAGCCGCTCCTTCGGGCGAAGAAATGATATTCAAGGATGGAGATTTCGAATTATCTTTTTACATGATTTCCAATAGTGACCTCTATGTCCGGGACAATGGCGAAGCTTACTTCGGGCATAACGTGAACGTTACGGGGAGCTACTCTCCGAAATAAGCGACTCAAATATACAAAAAAGGGACGACTTAGGAGTAATTCCCCCTCCTGTCGTCCCTTTCCTATTAACGCGTCACTTCACGGCCGCCGGCGATTAGCCGCAGCAGCTCGTCGCGCTTCGGCAAGCCTTCCCAGTCGCCTTTGAACTGCGTGGCGATCGCGCCCATATGGTTCGCTCTTTCCAAAGCGCGCGCGAGGCTGTCGCCTTCCTCCAGCGGCCCGAACTCTACCAGCCCGGACAGCAAACCTGCGGCGAACGCGTCTCCGGCGCCGACCGTATCGACTACGCGCTTCACGGTATACGGTTTCGCGCGGACAACCTTATCGCCCGCGAATCCGATCGAACCCTTCTCGCCGAGCTTGATGACGACGACCTTCGGTCCCATCGCCAGAAAATGCGCGCCGTGCTCCTCCTCGGTCATGACGCCGGCCAGAAACTCGGCCTCCTCGTCGCCCGGCAAGAACACGTCGCACAGCGGGATGAGCGACAGCAGCGTGCGGCGCGCATCCTCCTCGCTCCACAGCTTGCGGCGCAAATTCGGATCGAAGCTTACCGTCAACTTGAGCTCGCGAGCCCGCTTCATCGCGTAGCGAATCGCATCCGCCGAATGCTCGCCGAGCGCCGGCGTAATGCCCGTCACGTGCAGATGCTTCGCCCCTTCGAACCAAGCGTCCGACACGTGCTCCGGCGCCACATGGCTCATGGCCGAACCGCGGCGGTAATAGTACACGTTCGGATCGCCGTAGCCTTTGAACTCCTTGAAGTACAAGGCGGTCGGATACTTCGCGTCCCGCACGACATTAGCGACGTCGATCCCTTCGCCCGCCAACGTCGACTGGATCACGTCGCCGAATGGATCGGCGCCAAGCCGGCTAACCCAACGGACCTTAAGCCCAAGCCGCGAAAGCCCGATCGAGACGTTCGATTCCGCGCCCGCGATCGTCCGCGTAAAGAGAGGAGCATAGGCTAGCGCCCCTTCGCTCATCGGCTGCATCGACAGCATGCTTTCCCCGATCGTGACGACATCGACGGCTTGCATCATACCGACTTCGCTCCTTGGACTTCGTTCACGTACGATCTAGCGAGCTCGGTCAGCTCCGCGAACTTGCCGCCCTTCACGAGCTGCTTGTCTACCAGGTTGCCGCCAAGGCCGACGGCGATCGCGCCTGCGTCCAGCACGGAGCGGATGTTCTGCAGGTTGACGCCGCCTGTCGCGACCATCGGGATGTGACCGAGCGGCGCGCGGACTTCCTTCAGGTAGTTGATGCCGAGCGAGCCCATCGGGAACACTTTGACCGCCGTAGCGCCGGCTTTGTACGCGCGAACCATCTCGGTCGGCGTCATCGTGCCCGGCCATACCTCGACGCCGCTGGCGATGCCGTATGCGATAACTTCCTCGTCCAAGTTAGGAGAGATAATATATTCCGCGCCTGCGGCGACCGCTTCTTTGGCCTGTGCCAGATCGAGCACGGTTCCAGCGCCGATGCGCATGCGATGGCCGTGCTGCTCGCGGAAGCGCGAGATCATGCCGAGCGCGCCGTCGGTATTCAGCGTCACTTCGAGGAATACGATTCCTCCGTCGGCCAGCGCTTGCGCCGTCGCATCTCCAGACTGCGCGGAGATGCCGCGGATAATAGCTACGATTTTTTCGCGTTGCAACGATTTCATCAATTCGGAAGACATGGCAAGCTCCTTTTGCAGATAAGGACGAATCCGATCGATTCGCCCTCCGCCTTTTGTTATGCCATATAGTGTAACACCGTGCGTCCCGTTGTGCTACTAGATTCACCTATAAAAATGTTTGATTACGTTCATTAATGTTTCTTTGAGTTCGTTTGACCGAGGAATCTCCAGAAATTGCCCCCGAACAAGTCGGCGCAATCCCGGCGAACGTCGTCCTCGGTTACCGTCCATCCGGTCTCCAGCACTCGCTTATATTTCTGGATCAGCGTATCGGAGATGATTCGTTTCGAATATTCCCACTTATAGAGAAGCTGACCGAAGATGCGGCAATCGGAATGCTGCGGAATAACCGACAGCCCTAGCAGCTCGATGCGAAGCTCCGTCAGCTCGCGCACCATCGACTCGATGTGCAGGAACCACCAGCACCCGAACACCATCAGGTTGCGGAATTTGCGCGCGAGCACGGCCAGCTCGTGCTGATTCTCCCGAGCCAGCATCGTGATGAGGAACTTCTGGTTCGGGTACGCGCGGCATAGCGCCTCCACCGATCCGACGTCCGATTTCATGCTCATGTCGCCGGCGAGCTGCAATCCCGGATTCACGCGGCGGCGCACGCCGATCATCAGCGCGAACGGAATGCCCGCGTCTTGGCACACGGGAACCATGGCCTCGTCGATCATCCGCGTGCGATGATCCGACGCTGGATAGACGAAGTCGCCCGGCATCGATACGGCTAAGTACAGCGCGCCCATGCGCTCGATCCATTCGCTCAAGAAACGCCGAACTTCGCTTACCGTCTCCGAGGTCCATTCCGAGCTGACGCGGTAACCCTGAGCAGCCAGCTGCGGCCAAGCGTTATCCCAGTCGTTCAGAAGCGGATCGACGCGCAGAGCGGCATGGAATCGGGAGTCGCTATAACCACCGCGTTCCCATGTCGCCCTCTCTACGGGATCGAGAGGATCATTCGTCATGACGATATCGCGCACTCCCGAAACCCTCATGACCTCGTCGATGTGTCCGTTCACCGTCATCGTCGCCCAAGCGTCCCTATAACTCTGTAAGTCCCGCGAAGAAGTATCCAGACCAAGTTGCTTGAACACGTTCAATACGCCCGATGCCGCTTCGCTGACCGGCGAATGCTCCACGAACAGCGTCTGCCAGATCAAATCCGCCTGCTCCCGCTTGGACAAGCTCCAGAATTGCTCGTAGGGCATATCGATCCAGCGGAACGTCTCGGAGATCAAATAATGGTAGGTAAGCAGATCGTCAAGCTCCCATAGACAGAGCTCTCCGAACTCCGCAGAGAACAAGTGCGTATGCATGTCCGTCACCGGCGTTTCCCGCACGATGCGCGCGACCGTCTCGGCCGCATTGTTAAGCGTCAACTTCTTTTCCAATCGCTAAACCCCGTTTCTTGGTCTACTATTGCCTTATCTTTGGCCTGCTTCTTGAACTGCTCCGGCGACAAGCCGGTCATCCTCTTGAACAACCGGCTGAAATGCGCCAAGTGCTTAAAGCCGAGCCGGAAACAAACTTCCGTCACGGACGTCTCCGCATCGAGCAAGAACAGAATGCGCGCTTCGTTGATCCGTTTGCGATACACGTACTCGAATATCGTAACGCCCGTGACTTCTTTGAATATTTTGGCCAAATACGATTTGCTCACGTGCAATTCTCTCTGGAGCCCCTCCATATGCAGATCCTCGGTGTACTTCGTCTCGAGCAGCGCGACGACGTCTTGGACGGTCTTCTCCTTCTCCGACGGAAATTCCCGTTGCTCCCTAAGAGGCTGCAAGCAGCGGTCGTACACGAAATGCAACAGGTCGACGAACGCAAGCATTCGCCGACTGTCGCCGATTTCATCGTGCCGTTCCTGATGCTTATGCATGAGCGCGAATATGCGCTCGGCTTCCTCTTTGTCTTCTCCGCGCAGGCAAAGCCGGTAGTTCTTGAACTTCTGGAACGGCTCCAGCACGTTCACCGCCCCGGGATGCTGCAGGTACGGCTTCAGCAGCGACGGCTCGAAGTGGGTAATCGTGCGGATGTAAGGAAAAGCCGGGTCGATCTTCGCGCAATGAAGCGTCATTCCGTACATGATGATCAGATCCCCGGGCGAGAGCGTGTAGATC
>JAEWPC010000088.1 GCA_023460795.1 Bacillota bacterium
ATCCGGGGTCTATACCCTAATCGCCCACATCCGTACCCGCTTTCGTCCCTTATGGGTTGGGAATGGATTCGCATGACAACCTGTACGTCATGAGCCAAGGTACAGGCAACGTAATGAAGCTAGGATATAACGGAGATTCGGATGATTGGACGGAGATCTCCGCGACGCCGTCATTAATGTACAACCTTTGGGATGTCGCTGCCGACAGCAATGGTAACGTATATGGAGCGAGCCTAGCAAACAGCAACATTAAGGCGATGAGGGCGAAGCTCATCTATAACGGCAACGGTCAAACGTCGGGGACAGGGACGGTTCCGACGGATACCCGTGCCTATAGCATTGGCGAAGCCGCGACGGTACTTGGAGCCGGCGGTATGACTAAGACCGACCAAGTGTTCGCCGGGTGGGCGACGTCGCCATCCGCAACGGTAGCCGAATATGCTCCCGGTGGCACGATCAACATGACGCAGACGGTCACGCTTTACGCGGTATGGTCGACGGTTCCGGTCGTTACGTTAACGGACATAGAGCTCGATAGCTCCGCGTATACGCTCTCGGTCGACGGCACCCATCAGACCGTCGTAAGCGCGGTCTATTCCGACTTGAGCACGGCGCCCGTATCATCCGGCGTCACGTTCTCTTCGGATAATACGGCTGTCGCGACCGTAGACGGTACGGGGCTTGTGACCGCCGTCGCAAGCGGACAAGCGGCGATTACCGCCGAATACCAAGGCTTGCAAGCAACAGCGACCGTAACGGTTCAAGCTGCGCCGCCTGTTAACGTCACCCTACCTCCGTCGGATCCGGAGCCTGGGATCGAGATTATCGTCGACGGCGTGAAGCAAGAGAAGCTGGCGACAGCCAAGAAGAGCCAGGTGAATGGCCGAACGGTCACGACGGTCGTGCTCGATAGCGCGAAGATCGCGGACAAGCTGGATCGCGACAACAGCAAACGGGTCACCATTCCGGTGACGGGCGATAGCGCGGACGTCGTCGGCCAGTTGAACGTCAGCCTAGTTCAGAAGATGCAGGAGAAGGGCGCTTCTATACAGATTCAGACCGATCGCGCGACCTACACGCTTTCGGCATCGCAGATCGACGCCGAAGGCATCCTGTCGAAGCTCGGTCCGGGCGCGAATCCGGAAGACGTTAAGGTGAATATTCGAATCTCCGCTTCTACTAGCGAGGGCCAAGAGTCCGCACAGTACGGAGCGCAGAAGGTCGGAGCCCGGCTCGTGCTTCAGCCGGTGGATTTCGAGATCACCGTCACTTACGGAACGCAATCCATAGAGGCGAACAAGTTCAACAGCTACGTGGAGCGTTCGATCGTCATTCCGGAAGGCGTCGACCCGAGCAAGATCACGACGGGCGTCGTTCTTAATCCGGATGGCAGTCTGAGCCATGTTCCGACCGTCGTTACGCAAGAAAACGGACAATATTACGCAACGATCAACAGCTTAACGAACAGCACGTATACCGTCATCTTCAACCCTCGGGCGATGTCGGACGTAAGCAGCCATTGGGCGAAGGAAGACGTGAACGACCTGAGCTCCCGTCTGATCATCAACGGCGTTAGCGAGACGACGTTCGCGCCGGACGCGTCGATTACGCGCGCGGAATTCGCGGCGATCGTGACGCGCGGTCTCGGCATTCGAAGCGCGGCATACGCCGGCAAGTTCTCGGATGTCGCCTCGGTTGACTTGCACGCGGGCGCCATTCAGGCAGCGGCGGATTATAAATTGATCGATGGCTACCAAGACGGGACGTTCCGTCCGAACGCGCTGATTACCCGCCGAGAAGCGGCGGTCGTATTAGCTCGGGCGGCAGCGATCGCGAAGCTGAGAACGGACGTTACCACCGAGGAAATGGACCGCTTGTTGTCCGCGTTCTCGGACGGAGATAAAGCTGCAGGCTGGTCGCGGGCAAGCATCGCCGCGGCAGTCCATCTGAATCTATTGCAAGGCCACGGCGGCAAGCTTGATCTAGAAGCGAACTTGACCCGTGCGGAGACGGCCGCGCTCGTGCGCCGACTGCTTAGAACCGCTAACTTGATCGATTAAGCATTATGCAGCAATGACGGCACAGGGTACTTGTCCCCGTGCCGTCATTTCGTGTTTATAGCGCCTTCCTTACCTCTACGGTCGCTTGAACCATATGTCGCAAGCTGGCCCACGTCTCGGTCTCGCCGCGCGTCTTCAGTCCGCAGTCGGGATTGACCCACAGCTTGCCGGCATCGATCTCGTCCAGCATCCGATACAACCCCTGCTTGATCTCGTCCACCGTCGGAATGCGCGGAGAGTGAATGTCGTAGACGCCCGGTCCGACTTCGGTCCGGAAACCGCACTCGTTAATGGCGTCGATGATCGCCAGATCCGAACGAGAAGCTTCGAACGAGATGACGTCGGCGTCCATCGCGTCGATGTCGCGGATAATATCGCTGAACTGGCTGTAGCACATATGGGTATGGATTTGCGTCTCGGCGCGTACGCCGGCATGCACGAGCCTGAACGCGGGAATCGCCCAGCTTAAGTACTCGCTCTGCCAATCCGATCTGCGCAGCGGCAGCTTCTCTCTTAGGGCAGCTTCGTCGATCTGAATGATTTCGATGCCGCTCCGTTCCAGATCGAGCACTTCGTCCCGAATGGCGAGAGCAATCTGATAGGCGCTCTCCTTCAAGCCGATGTCCTCGCGAGGGAAAGACCAGTTCAGTATCGTGACCGGTCCGGTCAGCATTCCTTTGACCGGCTTAGCGGTCAAGCTCTTCGCATAAACCGAGTATTCGACGGTAATCGGCCTGGAGCGGCTGATGTCCCCCCAGATGATCGGCGGTTTCACGCATCGCGTGCCGTAGGATTGTACCCATGCCTGCTCCGTGAACAGAAACCCGTCCAAGCATTCTCCGAAGTATTCGACCATATCGTTGCGCTCGTATTCGCCGTGAACGAGCACGTCCAAGCCGATCTCTTCTTGACGGGCGATGCATGCGGCGATCTGTTCGCGGTTGAATCGCTTGTATTGTTCTTCGGTAATCGTTCCCTTCTTGAAGGCGGAGCGATTCGCGCGTACCTCGGCGGTCTGCGGGAACGAGCCGATCGTCGTCGTCGGAAGCGGGGGCAGTTTGAATTTATCCTTCTGCACGATGGCCCGCTCGGCGAATGCGGGAATCCGCACGAAGTCGGCTTCGGTCAGCGCGGCTGTTCTTGCTTGGAGAGCAACATTGCCCGCGAATCGCACCGCATCGAAAAGCCTTTCGTTCCTTTGATAGAGCTGCGAGGCGACCGGGTCAACACTCGCCAAGATTGCCTGCAGCTCCGCCAATTCGCTTAGCTTCTCCTCGGAGAAAGCCAAGTGCCGTTTGCTCTCCTCCGGCAGCTTCGACTCGCCCTTCACGGAATAAGGCACGTGCAGCAGCGAGCAGGAGGAGCTTAGTACGATGTGCCCGGCATGCGACTTCAGCTCTTGAACGAGCGAGACGGTGTTCGCGTACCGGTTCCTCCAGACGTTCTTGCCGTTCAAGACGCCGGCGAACAACGTCTTCTTGTCCGAGAAGCCGAACCGGCGGATCAGATCCAGAGACTGCCCCCCTTCGACGAAGTCGATGCCGATGCCGTCGAACGGGAGCGCCTGAAGCTCCTGATACGCATCCCGAACGTCCCCGAAGTAAGTCTGAACGAGAATTTTCGCAGGTCCTTTCTCCGCTAGAATCAAGGAATACAGCTTCGTGAATAAGGCAACTTCCGCCTCCGTGAGATCCGTGACGAGGATCGGTTCGTCGATCTGAATCCATTCCGCGCCTAGCTCTCCCAGCTTAGCAAGCACGGCTGCGTATGCCTTCGCCGTTTCCTCTACGAAGTCGGCGGCCTGTCTAGCGCCCGTATATTTGGCGAGTTTGAGCAACGTAAACGCGCCGATAAGGACAGGCTTCGTCGCGATGTCCAGCTCCTTCGCCTCCGCGAACTCGTCGAACGGCTTCGTGCCGACCAGCCGAATCTTCGTCGTGTCGTCGATCTCCGGTACCATGTAGTGATAGTTGGTGTTGAACCATTTTTTCATGGATAGCGCCTTCACGTCTCCCTGCCCGCCCTGATAGCCTCTAGCCATCGCGAAATACGTTTCCAGCTCGCCGAGGCCAAGCGCGCGGTATCGCTCGGGAACGATGTTGAACAGGCAGGCGGTATCCAGCACCCCGTCGTAGAAGGAGAAATCGTTGGAAGGAATGAACGTAACGCCGTTCTCCCGTTGGATTTGCCAGTGGGCCGCACGCAAGTCGGCACCTGTTCGAATCAGCTCGTCTATCCCAAGCTTGCCTTTGAAATAGTTCTCCGAGGCGAATTTGAGCTCCCGCGACGGGCCGATTCTAGGGTAACCGATAATGGACGTTCTCATGGTAGATCGCTCCTTGCATTGATTTAGGACTTATTATAGAGCGATTCCCTTGCTATCGAGAAACACATAAATTCTATGCGTGGGTATAGCTTTTTCCTATAGCGAAATACGACAAAACCCGCCCTGGTCGGGCGGGTTAAGTAGGCCTATTCTAGTCTATTTACTCTATTTTCCTCTGAAGTCTATTTATGCTAGTATGTTACAGGTAATAGATTAACCAGGAGGTGTACCTTTGAGAAAGTTGCAACGATCCATCGCAAGTATGCTGGCTTTGGTGTTGACCGTTACCATCGGGCTCACGAGCGCATACGCATCCAACGAACAGTTTATCACAAGAGGACAATTGACGGCACTGATCAATCAGACGTTCCAGATCACGGTAGACGAGGCGAGACAATCGTTCTCCGATGTTTCGGCGGACGACCCGAATGCCAAAGATATCGCGATCGCCGTGACGGTGGGATATATGAAGGGTACGGGCGGGAAGAAGTTTCAGCCTAACGCCTTCGTAACCGGAGCCGAATTGGCGGTTATCGCTTGTAATTTTCTAGAATGGAAGGGCATCGATGCTACCGGCGGCAACGCGGACATACCGGCATGGGCTGCTCCTTACTATGCGGCGCTCGACGACTTCGGGCTGCTGGATGACTTGGGACTCCCTGTCGGCAACGTAACGCCGCAGCAAGCGCAGGCCTTCCTGGCCACGCTCGCGTACGTGGCTCAAGCGGCTGCGGGCAACCCGTACGGAGCGCAACAAGTCGGGCTCAAGGACGACTTCTATCTGTACACGAATCGCAAATACGTCGCGGCGCCCGTGATCCAGCCGGGTTATCCGGCAGCCGGAACCTTCTATGACGTAGCGAAGAAGGTAGAAGATACGAGATTCGAGATCATGCGGCAGCTGCTGAACAATAAAGATAACGCGGCCATCGGATCTCCTGAATGGAGAGCGGCCGAGATCTATGCGTTGTACACGGACGTGGCTTCGCGCGAGAACGGAGTTCAGAAGCTCCGTCCTTACTTGGACGAATTATATGCCATCAAAGACGCAGCGGGTCTAAGAACGATTGCCGAGAAGTATTGGGATCGGTTCAACTTCATTCCTTTCATCGGCTTCGCGCCGACGGAGGATACGCTCGGCGACAGAACGAAGTTCGCCGCTTCGTTCATAGGTACAGGCTTAGGTCTAGGCACGGCGCTCTATTATTCCGATGATCCTTCGATGGCGAACGCACAGAAGGCTTATGTCGAGTATATCGCGCGAATTCTAGGCTACGTCGGCGAGAAGGATAAGCTTCCCGAGCGCGCGATGGCTATTTTCGAGATGGAACGACAGCTTTCCGCCAAAGCGACGCCGCCGGATCAAATGCAGGATCCGCGCAACTTCCTGAAGAAGACGACATGGGACGAAATGAAGAAGGCTACTCCGAACTCCGGATTGGCCGAGATGGTGTCGAAGCTATACGATCTTCCCGCAACGATGACGGTATACTCCCCGGAGCATGAATATATCAAATTCGCGGACGGCCTCATCACGGATCAGAATTTGCAGACGATCAAAGATTTGCTGGCCTTTAACGCGTACCTCCAATATGCGAACGCGTTCTCCGAAGAGACGCTAAGCTTCGGGGACGACCTGATGAAGGCGCTTATGGGAATCGTGCCCGACCAGGTTCCGGTAGAACAGCGCGCATCCGCGCTGGCGCAAAGCTTCGAGCCGCAAGCGTTCGATAAGTTGTTCGTCAGCCAGTACTTTCCGGAGTCTAGCAAGAACGACGTCAAAGACATCGTAAGCGAGATCATCGAGAAGTACGAGACCCGCATCGATGCGTTGACTTGGATGAGCGCCGCCACGAAAGCCAAGGCGATCGAGAAGCTGAGGGGCATTCACGTCAACATCGGCTATCCGGGCGAATGGATGGCGACGCTGACTTATAGCTTTGCAAGCCTGAAGGACGGCGGGACGTTGTTCGACGCGATGATTAATCAGAGAGCAGCCGTGGAAGCCGTAACCAAAGAAGCGCTGAAGCGGCCGTATTCGCTCGATATCTGGGGCGTGCTGCCGGTTATGACGGTCAACGCGTTCTATAACGCTTCGTTGAACAGCATCATCTTCCCGGCCGCGATTCTGCAAGCTCCTTTCTATGATCCGAAAGCAAGCCGGGAGCAGAACCTAGGCAGCATCGGCGCGATTATCGGACATGAAATCTCGCATGCGTTCGACGTGAACGGCGCGCAATTCGATAAGGACGGCAACTTGGTCAATTGGTGGACGGACGCCGACTATGCCGAATTCCAGAAGCGTACGTCACAGGTTGCGAAGGAACTGTCCGACATCGAATTCGTGCCCGGCAATAAAGTGAACGGCGAGTTGACGCTTGCGGAGACGATCGCGGATCTGGGCGGCTTATCCTGCGTCCTCGACATTGCGGACGACAATCCGAACGCCGATCTTACCCAAGTGTTCGAAGGCTTCGCCCGCGCGTTCGCGGCATGGATGCCCGTCGAGTCGATCGTCGGATACTTGCAGATGGATCCCCACGCCCCGAGCAAAGTGCGAGTCAACTTCGTGCTGCAGATGCTCGATAGCTTCTACAACGTGTATCACGTAACCGAAGAAGACGCGATGTACTTGTCGCCGGAGAAGCGGATTACGATCTGGTAACGTGTCCGATCTCCTTGCTCGAACCGAGAGCCCTTGCCAAGGGCCCTCGGTTTTTGATTATATTTTCCGTCTAAATATTGTAAAAATCGGAGTTGTCTACAAAGAAATTGTCCGTATAATAGAGGTTAAAATATCGCAACGCCGCGTCCGGCGAGATTGTGAGGTTGAGATGGCTAACGCAAAAACGAAGTTCGAAACGGTAGATGCGTACATCGAGAGCTTTCCATCCGAAGCGCAGGAAGTGCTGCGTCAGATCCGAACCGCCATTAGACAGGCTATACCGGAAGCCGAGGAGGTCATAAGCTACCAGCTTCCGGCGTTCTCTTACCATGGGATGGTCATTTATTATTCGGCCTATAAGGGACATTATTCGATATCGGTCCCGCCGCCTTTTGCCGTGTTCGAAGCTTATAAAGACGAGCTTGCCGAATACGAAATGTCCAAGACGGCGGTGAAGTTCCCGGCCGATCGGGAAGTGCCATTGGCGCTCATTCAGAAGCTGGCGGCCTTCAAGGCGGATGAAAATCTACGGAAGGCTTCCGGCAAGAAAAAGAAATAAGAAGATCGGACGAAGAGCCATCCGCGAGCGGATGGCTCTTCATTCGTTCCGGCGGGATGGTATAGGGGACTTTTGGGGACTACTAACCTGTATCTGCCAACTCCTTATTAAAGGATGATCGCGGTGTCCCTCGCTGTTCTAGCCTTGATGGCATGGATTGTAATGATCGTGTTCGGGGTTGTGCCCAAAGGGCTTGCGCTCACGGAGTTGGTCTTCCTGTATTTCGTCATTGTTATATTAACGATTACGCTCTTCACCATACTGGATATCAATTTGCACTGGGTGCCGCTCACGCGGCAAGTCGAGGGATCTTTCGCTATGTATATTTGTCGCTTTATCTACATTCCTCTCTTGGTCCTTATGGCTGCATCCGCGCTCCATTCCTATTCGAAGGCGAAGTGGCGATATGGGATATCGGCGGTGGTTGTACTGCTCTTATGCGGGGCAGACCGGATCTATTTGCGATTCGATCTCCTTGAATTCGTTAAATGGAACGAATTCTATTCCGCTCTTATGTACGGAGCCTTCATCATGGTTATCGGGTCGGTTGCCCGTTGGTTCACAGGCCTGGGCAAAGGAGGGCGCAAGATCACTTGAACGATATTCGTTACGGTCAGCATTTCGGCGCGAACGAGTGGTTTGTCCTTAGCGCATTCGTCGTTGGCGCATTGCTGGTACTCCTGGTGCCACGGCGGTTTGATGCTAAGACCTCCAGCGTATTCCTCATGTGCGGCGAAAACGGGTACAAGATTTTATATTCGTTCGTGATCTATTTGGTTGTCCAAAGTCTATGGGTTCTGTTCTACTGGGCTATTAAGCAGTACGGCGACCGACGATTCTAGGAGATTTAGGGGCTGAAGAGAGCGACATGCTATAATCGGGATAAAATGAGATACCGAAACGGAGGAATATCTTTGTTTCGAATCATGATCGTCGAGGACGACGGCCAGATCCGATCGATCGTAGCCGACGCGCTTCGCAAATGGCAATTCGAGGTCATAGAGACTGCCGCATTCGAGGATATTCTGTCGGAATTCAATGCCTGCCAGCCTCATCTGGTTCTGCTCGACGTGAATCTTCCGGTATACGACGGCTTCTACTGGTGCCAGCAAATCCGTGCCGTCTCGAAGGTTCCGATCATCTTCCTGTCCTCCCGGAATCAGAATATGGATGTCATCATGGCGATAAACATGGGCGGGGACGACTATATCCAGAAGCCGTTCGATCTAGGCGTTCTTGTCGCGAAGGTCAGCGCGCTGCTGCGTCGCAACTACACGTATCAAGATGAGAACCTGCAGCTATCGCATCGCCAGCTCGTGCTGCACTTGTCCAACTCTACGGTCCAATATCAGGATCAGACGGCGGAGCTGTCCCGCAACGAATCGATTATCATGCAGACGATGATGCGCAATCTGGGAAGAATCGTCTCTCGGGAAGAACTCATGCAGTCGCTATGGAATGACGACCAGTTCGTCGACGACAATACGCTGACGGTCAACGTCAACCGTCTGAGGCGCAGGATCGCCGCGCTGGGGCTGGAGGAATTCATCTCCACCCGTAAAGGATTGGGGTACATCATCGAATGAACTTCCGTCGATTCCTCAAATACGAGCGTCCTTATCTTCTTATATATGCGGCTTTGTTCCTGACGACGATCGCAGTGTTCTGGGCCGATCCCGGCATATCTCTGCACCGACAGACCTTGATGTACGCGTTGATCTTAGTCACGTTCCTGCTCGTCTGCTTCCTTGTGTATCGGTATATGACAACGATGCACGCCGTCCGAAACCGGGACGGCGAGGATACCGAGCCGTTGTCGCTCGAGGCCGTTGCCTACCGGGATGCGATTGACGAGATGCAAGTCGCGCACATTCGCGCTTTGAACGAGGTACAAGCCAAACAGATGGAGTACTACGACTTTATCGTCTCCTGGTTCCATGAGATCAAGACGCCGATCTCCGTGCTGCGGCTCATGCAGCAAACCGAGATCGATCCGCGCGGCCTCGAGAAGGAGGTAGCGCGGATCGAGCATTACGTGGATCAAGCGCTCTATTACGCGAAGCTCGACAGCTTTAATCAAGATTACGAGATTATCAACTGCGATCTGGAGCAGCTTGCGAAGGAAGCCGTGAAGACGCATGCCGCAACGTTCATTTCGCGCAAGGTGAGAATACAGCTGGATCTCCCGCCTACGATCGTGCAGAGCGATCCGAAGTGGTTGTCGTTCATCGTGAACCAGCTGCTGTCGAATGCCTTGAAATACACGGGAGACAATGGAGAGATATCCATCGCCTCCCGCGTGACGCAAGACGAGAAGCAGCTTATCGTTCGCGACAACGGCATCGGGATCGAAGCCAAAGACGTGCCGCGAGTGTTCAACCGAGGATTCACCGGCTCCAACGGGCGTGCGCATGCCAAGTCGACGGGGATGGGTCTGTATCTGGCCCAAGAACTGTCGAGAAAGCTGGGGCATTATTTAACCTGCGAGTCCGTCGTAGGAGAGTATACCTCGTTCACGATCCACTTCCCGAAGCATCATGATCCTTACTGGGATACCGTGCGCTCGACAACCGAATTAGGAGCTGCGACTGACGATTCTATAGTATAGGTTCGCCGACGATGCGTAGAGAAGCAAGTACACGAGGAAGTAGACACCGATAATGCCCCAAGTGATGCCCGGTAATTCCGGAAAATCGCTGACTGATTCCAGGATGTACTGCTTTATGATCGACCAACTGTATAGAATGCTCAGCGCGAGCGGCGGCAGGAAGACGAACAGCAGCTGCTTGCGGATCACGCTCTTGATCTGCCGATTGTCGACGCCGATCTTGCGAAGAATGGCGTATTGCAGCCTTTCATCAGTCGCTTCGCGCAGCTGTTTGAAGTAGATGACGCTGGCTAGCGCGAACGTAGCGACCAGGGCAAGGAAGCCGCTGGAGAACAGCATGAGAGACGAGCCTTCGATCTGCTTCGAGTAGACGTCGGCGAACGACGAATAGTAGATGCCTGGGGACTCCGCGACGATCGCATGAACTTGCCGGGACAGCTCCTCGGCATTCTTCGCATCCTCGATCCCGTAAATCTCGAATGTCCGAGCATCTGCCGTCATGCGAAGGCTGCCATAGACTTCATCCGAGATCACGAATACCGCCGGCTTGATATCCATCGATTCGAGCGGGTTAGTCGACCAGCCGAGATAGGCATAGTCTTTCTTCTCGACGAGAGAGAACGTCGTCTCGCCTCCCGTGCCGAGCATCGCCGCGAAGCTTGGCGTCTTGCCTTCCTCGAACGTTCGCGGAAAGTCCGAGCCTTGCGACAGAACGACGGCTTCGTTCCCTTGCAGTTCCACCCGCTCATCGTCTCCACGGATGTCTACCGCTTCGTTGTAGGCGGCTTCCGACACGAGCAGGAGATCAGGCGAGAAATAGTCGGGTTCATCGAATGCGACGTCCATCTCCGTTACGGGCGAAGCGACGATCGCTTCATGCGTAAGGTGGTACCGAATCCCGTGCTCGGAGCCGCCAATCAGCTCGTCGAGCATCCGGTTCGTCTCGGAGCCTCGCGACTCGAAGGCGATATCGTTCGGCAAGTTCCGGCCGACTGCCTCGAACTGTACTTTATAGTTGATCGTCATGAAGCACATGAGCATCATGATGGCCGAACCGAACAGCGTAATGAACGATAGATTCAGCGTATTGCCCCGGATCTGGAACCGCAGCGAAGACGTCCATAGTACCGTGTTGCCTTCATGATACTTCTTGCCTCTGCCCATCGTCTGCAGGAGCCAGCCCGCGAACTGCCGGAAGAACAAGTATGTCCCGCCGATGATTCCTATCGTTGCGACGAGCAAGCTTGGAGTCGCGTATTCCTGCCAGACGGCCGAGCCTTTGCCGCTGTAGATGAGCGCGAAGGCCGTCACTAGCAAGAGGACGGCAACGAATGCCCAGACCGCGGACACGCGTACCGGCTTCTCGGCTTTCGCCTTCGCATGGAACAGCTCCGTTAACTGCAGCCGATTCACCATGAAGTAGCTTTGCGCGCTGATGATGAGCGCAAGCAGGAAGAACAGCGCTGCGGTCGCCGCGATGGCTTCGATCGGGAACGACAACGAGACAGGCTGGTCGTATTGCATCATATTCATCAGCAGCATGCCGAACAACTTGGACAGCAATCCGCCTAGCAGCATGCCGGCCGCAAGAGAAATCGCGCAGATGACCAGAGTCTCGTAGAACACCATTCGTACGACCTGCCTCTCGGTTAGTCCGTACAGCAGGTACATGCCGAACTCTTTTTTGCGCTGGCGCATGAAGAACGAATTGGCATACAGGATGAAGAAAATGATGAACAGGAATACCGTAACCGACGCGATTGACGCCCCAAGCTGGAAAATATCGCGATTCTGCAAGGCATCAAGAACGTCCGAGTTGAACATGAGCGACGAGAACGTATATTGAACGATTACCCCGGCAACCATTGAGAAAAGATAGATCGAATAAAGACGGAAGTTGCGCCTGACGTTGCGCAGCGTAAGCTCGAGCAGGGTCATCTCCGCTTGCCTCCCATCAAGCTCTGGGTGTCAAGAATGCGATCATAGAACGTCTGCCGGCTTTGTTCGCCCGCGTAAATTTCGTTCACGATGCCCCCATCGCGCAGGAAAATAACCCGTTTACAGTAGCTCGCCGCATAACCGTCATGAGTGACCATCAGGATCGTCGTGCGGAACGCTTCGTTCAGCTGGACGAGCTGTTCGAGCAGCTGCGTCGCGGATCGGGAGTCGAGCGCGCCCGTAGGTTCGTCTGCGAATACGATCGCCGGATTCGTGATGATCGCTCTCGCCGAGGCGACTCGCTGCTTCTGTCCGCCGGACATCTCGCTTGGGTATTTCGCCAGAATGCCTTCGATATTCAGCGCTTGAACGATCAGCGCAAGCCGCCGCTCCATCTCTTCGGCTTTGAATTGGCGCAGCGAAAGCGGCAGCAGGATGTTCTCCTTGGCCGTCAGCGTATCGAGCAAGTTGTAATCTTGGAAAATAAACCCCATGCGCTCCTGCCGAAATTGCCGCGCCTCCGGCTTCTTCATATCGAGCAAGGGCTTACCCTCTAGCCACACTTCTCCTCCAGACAGCCGATCGATCGTCGACAATACGTTCATCAGCGTCGATTTCCCGGAGCCTGAAGGTCCCATGATGGCCGTCATTTCCCCCGGCTCAATCGCTAGATCGATATTTTTCAGCACGGGTGTCGTTCCGTAGTTCTTGGATAAATTCTTCGTCTGAATAACGGTCTGCATCTCTATATCTCCTCCCTCTATATCCCTTAATATAGAACGGGCAGGAGATTGTATCCATCGATGGTTGTCGTTCCGAGGTGACAGTTTTGTCACTTTAGGCTCGTTATCTCTGAGGCAAGATGACGTAACCTTGCGCCTTTCGCTTTTTGAGAGCATGGATGAGCTGATCCTTCAGACTGAATGTACAGGTAATCTCGAGTATGACCTCGCTTTTGCGGGTGGAGAATAGCTTTAATTGCTTCTTGTTGAGCGCCAATTCGATGAGCAGTCCCAGCAGGAACCCGCCGAATAAGCCGATTAATCCCCAAATAATCGGCCCCCAGTACATTTCGAATCCGTAAATAGCCCCCAGCACCGAGAAGAAAGACGCTCCCAACATCGCTCCGTCCAGTAAGCTTCTGCCGTCGACCCGATGAATGGAGTCGATAATGTGGGCCTTGGAATCCAGATTTTCGAGCGGCAACGCGACGATGTGGTGCGCAGGCACTCCAAGCTTCTCGATGTCGTGGATGACCATCTCCACGAAAGGCGAGTGGTCGAAGGTCGCAATGACCTGTACGGTTGATTCTCCGCTTGCGATTCGATGTTCCAAATGGTCCGCCCTCACTCTGAGATACCTGATCTGCTCGATATCGAACAAAATATTGTTTTCGTTGACCGATGTATAGGCGTGATAGATCGCGAAAATGAACATGGAGGGCAGGAAGAGAAACCATTGCCAGTCCACGAGCTCGGTTGCGTAGGCGTAATCGCCGAGGAAGGAATACAGCCAGGTTCGAACGGCTTCCGCCTTATAACAAATATAAATCCACCAGGCCAGAATGAACGTGCCGACGACCATGCTGCCGCTATACAATTGCCCCAAACCGGGGGACAGGAAGGACCAGACCAAACCGAGCCAAGGATGCTTCTTGTCCAGAATGGCGATATCGAAGAAGCTGACGTCCGACGGCGCGACGGGAGCGTCCTCGATCTCGGCTAAGGTATGGTTTTTGTTAATCTCTACCGAGGAGCGGTAGCTGTCCCAGATGCTGAAGGCGTACACCGCCACATACAGCAGCGCCCAATTCTGGTCTAACTGAGTTTTGGCCTCCTCGAACTTGCCAAGAAAGGATAAGGCGATTGCCATGTTCAGGTGGGATTGATTGTTGACTACGAGCTCCCAGATGATCAAGATGAATCCGAGCAAGTACTTGCCGATATACATGTGCCCGAAGCCCGGGAACGTCGCCGACCACCAAGCCGTAATCCAAGGCGGGCGCGGGTATACCGAGTTGATCCCGAATACGGAAATTTGCCCTTTGGAATAGCGAGGCCGTATGTCGGCCGACTGGAACTTCTTATGCGGCATCGCGATCTACTCCTGCATGGTGGTGTCAGCACACAGTATATCCAATAACTGCCTGCGTTACCCGAATGCCGGCAAGGGCCGCAAAAGACAAGATTTCAAAAAAAGTGACGCCATTTTCGGCTTGTATCGTATACCTATTGACGGTCATACTAATGACTTCTATGGCTTGCAAAGGGGAGAAATCAAGTTGGATTCGATATGGTTGGAGTATGCATGGGCTTTGCTGATTCTTATCGGTCTGGAAGGATTGTTGTCGGCTGACAATGCGCTCGTGCTCGCGGTCATCGCGAAGCATCTGCCGGATAGCGAGAAGAAGAAGGCGATCAACTACGGAATTATCATGGCATTCGTCTTCCGGTTCCTCGCGCTCTTCGCGATCTCGTATATCGCGAACGTCTGGCAAGTACAAGCGATCGGCGCCGCTTATCTTCTCTATTTGGGATTGAAGCATATTATTCAGTCCCGACTCGAGAAGAAGAATGAAGATGCTCACGTGCAAGAGAAGCGACAAGCCGCAGGGAACGGATTCTGGCCTACGGTAGGGAAAATCGCCCTGGCGGACCTCGCGTTCGCGATCGACTCGATACTGGCCGCGGTCGCGCTCGCGCTTGGATTGCCTGACTCGCCGCTTGGCGATTTCGGCGGCATGGACGGCGGCAAATTCATTGTTGTGGTGCTGGGCGGGGTCGCCGGTTTGATCCTGATTAAATATGCGGCTACATGGTTCGTTAAGCTGCTTGGCCAACGTCCGGCGCTTGAGACGACGGCGTATGCCATCGTCGCTTGGGTAGGGGTTAAGCTTGCCGTTATCACGCTTGCCCACGAGGACATCGGCGTATTGGATCACGATTTTCCGCATAGCACGGGATGGACGATCGTATTCTACGGCGTCTTGGTGGCGATCGCCGTTGTGGGATGGTTCGCGCCGGGCAACAAGACGGCTAAGGAAGGCAGCGCTTAGGAGGGCTTATGTCTAGAAGCGTATTGCACACGGACAGACTGTTGTTGCAGTCGTCGGACCGCTCGATGGACAGGCAGGTGCTGGATTATATGCTGCGTAACCGGGAGTTCCTGCGGGAGTGGGATCCTGCGCGGCTGCCGGACTTCTATACGCTCGAAACGCAAAGACAGATGATCGAGGTGGATCTTGATCAGACGGAGTTCGGGCAGCTTGCGAAATTCTGGATATACAAGCGGGAAGAACTGTGGCGGATTATCGGCTCGATCTCCTTGAGCAACATCGTCAGAGGCGCGTTCCAGTCTTGCCATCTAGGTTATCGATTGGATCGCGATGAAGCGAACAAAGGCTATATGACCGAAGCTCTTGCAAGGGTGATCCGCTATGCTTTCGAGGATTTGAGGCTGCATCGGATCGAGGCGAACATTATGCCGCGTAACGCCGCTTCCTTGAAGGTGGTAGGGAAGCTTGGTTTCGAGTCCGAAGGCTTGGCGAGGAAGTACTTGCGCATTAACGGCAAGTGGGAAGATCATATTCATATGGTGCTGCTTAACGAAGAGATGGAGTGAGCGGCCCAATAGAAAAACCCGGCGGGATCGCCGGGTTTTAACTTTATGTATGTCGTTGCGCGTTGCGCGCCAATAAAGACTGTGGTATTCTTGAGGGACCACTGTGCAGATTTTTGTTTACTGCATAAGTATCGCATCTTATCTTTCTAATTTAATTGTAGCACAAGGCTTTGCGGTTTGTCAAACGTTCTTTAGAGCTCGCAAAATGACGAAGGGAGCGTGTCCTGAAGATGATCGAAGAGAAGGATTGGAAGGAAGAGCGGGAGCGGCTTGCGCAGGTTACGGAGAAGCTGCAGGCGAGGATCGCGGAGTTGGAGCCGGAAGTAGACGGATTGCGCGAGCAGGCGGTCGAAATCCGCAAGCGGTTCTGGGAAGAAGTGACCGTCAACACGAGCAACAACGAGGATTTCGAAGAGACCTTCTATAGCATCAAGCAGCAGGAGGCGTTGTTGTCCGAGCGAGAGCGCAGCCACCGACTGCGTATGCAGCAATGGAGAAACATGAAACGGCTACTTCCCTCCCCGTACTTCGGGCGATTCGACTTCAGCGAGGACGGCTTAGGCTACACCGAGCCCATCTATGTCGGGGTGGCCTCCTTCGTCGATTCGGACGGGTTAAGCTTCCTGATCTACGATTGGCGCACGCCAATCGCGAGCCTGTACTACGACTATTCCCCCGGGGCAGCGGTTTACGTTACGCCGGGCGGCAGAGTGACGGGAACGATGGAGATGAAGCGGCAGTATCAGATTCGCGACGGGCAGCTCCGGAACGTGATCGACACGAGCCTGACGATCGGCGACGAGCTGCTGCAGCAGGCGCTCGGCCAAGGCGCCGACGCGCAGATGAAGAGCATCGTGGCGACGATCCAGAAGGAGCAGAACGCGATTATCCGGGAGGACGGCAGCCGGATGCTGATCGTGCAGGGAGCCGCCGGAAGCGGCAAGACCTCCGCGGCGCTGCAGCGGGTGGCCTATTTGCTGTACAAACATCGCGATACGCTCAAGGCCGATCAAATCGTGCTGTTCTCGCCTAACCCGATGTTCAACAGCTATGTATCCACCGTGTTGCCCGAGCTCGGCGAAGAGAACATGCAGCAGGCGACTTTCCAAGAGTATCTCGAACAAGGGATCGGACCGGCGCTGGGCATCGAGGACCCGTTCGATCAGATCGAATACGTGCTGACGGAGCAAGCGTCACCGGAATATCGGGCACGATTAAAGGGGATCGAGTACAAAGCATCCGTGAAATTCCTCGAGACGCTCCGAAGTTATTCGCAGTGGCTAGAGCGGGAAGGGATGAAGTTCCACGGCATTCGGTTCCGGGATCGCGATTTGATTACGGCGGAGCGGATGAAGGAGCAATTTTACGGCTATGAACCTTCGATGCGCCTTGCCAACCGCGTGATCTTGCTTCAGGAGTGGTTGTTGAAAGAGCTCGCCCTGCTGGAACGGAAGGAGCGGGAAGCGGACTGGGTGCAGGAGGAGCTCGATTATCTCGACAAGGATTATTATGCCGAAGCGTTCAGCCAGCTGCATAAAGAGCGGGACGTGTTCGAATTCGGGGAACAATTCGAGGAGATCCGAGAGAAGCTGCTGGGCAAGCGGCGGCGGGACGAAGGCGACTTCGATTACGCGGAGCGGGAGGAAGCGCTGTTGCGCGGCATGGTCGTGAAAGAGAGCTTCAAGCCGCTTAGGCGCTCCGTGAAACGAATGGCGTTCATCGATAAGGTCGGGCTATACGCTCAGTTGTTCGAGGATCGGGATGCGTTCCGGGCGATGACGAACGGGGCCGAGGCGCCTGAGTTATGGTCGGAAATTTGTGAGCAAACGACACGGAAGCTGAGCCGGATGGAACTGTTCTACGAAGATGCGACGCCGTTCTTATATTTGCAAGAGCTGGTCGAAGGCGTTCGGATGAGCACGGAAGTGCGGCATGTGTTCGTCGACGAAGGCCAGGACTATTCGATGTTCCAATACGAGTTTCTCCGCAGATTGTTCCCGCGCGCCCGTATGACGATACTCGGCGATTTCGGCCAAGCTATCTTCACGCAAGCGACGGAGCTGCAGGGCGAGCAATCGCCGTTGACTCGGCTTTATGGCGAGTCGGAGACGAGATTGTTTCGTCTCGTCCGCAGTTACCGGTCGACTCGCGAGATCGTGGAATTTACGAGGTCGCTGCTGCCGGGTGGCGAAGAGATCATTCCTTTTGATAGAAGCGGGAAGAAGCCGATGCTCGTTCGGGTGGACGACAGCGTGGGAATGGCTGCTCGAATGGCCGAAGACATCGCGGCGCTCCAGGCGGAAGGCTTCGCATCGATCGCCGTCATCGCGAGGACGGCGGCCGAGAGCAGAGTCGCTTACGAAGCCTTGACCGCGCGAGGGTGTCAGGGGATGAAGCTGGTGACCAAGAATACGCTGACCTTCGAGAAGGGCGTCTTGGTTCTCCCCGCGTATCTCGCGAAAGGCGTCGAATTCGACGCGGCGCTAATCTATGACGCATCCTCGCGGTCGTACGATCGGGAAAGCGAGCGCAAGCTGTTCTATACGGCGTGCACGCGCGCGATGCATCGGCTTATGCTCTATTCGACGGGAGAATGGACGCCATTCCTGCAAGAGGTGGACCCGTCGCTGTATGAGCGAACGCGCTAGAGCGCCTTTATTTTACAAGCCGAGTCGGGTATGATAATGGCATTCAAGGGGTTGAATGCCATGCAAGCTCCATTCATTAGAAACCACCAATATAATTTCATCCGCGACCAAGCGGAGATCGTCCTTAGGACGCTTCGAACGGTCAACGATCCGATGATCGCCGAGTCGGTACGGTCCAGTGCGCAAGCCAAGGTAGCGGAGCTGTTCACCGGCTTAACCGACTACCGGAAGGCGCTGCTGGAATCGATAGCGGTGATGAAGAAGGCGGACGATTTCCAAAGTTATTTGCAGGCGCTCGAGCCTTATCGGGTTGCGTTCCCGTGGATTACGGAGCAGCAGCTTCGGAAGCTGTTCCCTAAGAACAAGAAGCTGAAGCTGCCCGATCTCGCTCAGATCGATCTCCGCCGGGTAACGTATCTGAGCTGGACCGATATTCAGACGAATAAGATGTTCCTCGTCTACGAGGCGGGAGGACAGTTCGTCGGCGTAGAGGGCAGATATACGGATACGAACACGAAGAGCTATTGCTTCGCATGCAACCGGTACGAAGAGCTCGTCTTATTCTCGGCGATCTCCAAGCACCGGCCGGAGGACGCTGCGTCCGATTATTACAAATCGGTCGGGAACTACATCTGCATGAACGGACACGACTGCAATAAGAACATTACGGACGTGTCTTCGCTCGAAAAATTCATTGAATCGGTTACCGAATAGGAAGAGAAGGTCCCTCATGTCAGCAAATTCGAAACAACGTTACCGCTTCAGCGAAGCGCCGATCTGGAACATCCAGCGGCAGTATTACGAAGAAGAAGGCACGCGCGCCTGGGTGAACGATCAGGTGCCGCAATATATTACCTCCAATCCGATGATCGGCACCGCCTACGCGGAGCTGATCTTCGGATTTCTTCAGGATCGGGCGAATCAAGGATCAGCCGCCGAGACCGTCTATATCGTAGAGCTGGGAGCCGGAGCCGGGCGCTTGGCTTATCACGTGCTGCACGAGCTGAGCCGGTTGATTGACTACGCGGGAATCAAGCTGCCGAGCTTCCGATACGTGATGACGGATCTGGCCATGAGCAACGTGCAGGCGTGGAAGGAGCACCCCGCGCTCCAGTCTTTCATCTCTGCCGGACTACTGGATTTCGCGCGATTCGATGCCGTTCATGATACGGCGCTGAACCTGATAGTGTCCGGCGAGACTCTAAGGGAAGGCGATTTGCGACAACCGCTCCTGATCGTGGCCAACTATTTTTTCGACGGCATCCCGCAAGAGCTGCTTTACGTCGGAGAAGGGCGGATTTACGAAGTAGACGTGTGCGTGGAAATTCCCGAACACCAGGACTCACTTAAACCGTCCGAACGGTTGAGCCGGATCTCGCTAAGCTACGAGGACCCTCGAAGAGCGCCTGAGTACGAGCAAGAAGGCTATCCGTTCCGGGATGTGATTGCCGTCTATCAGGAACAGCTGGAGGACTCCCATATTTTATTCCCCGAAGCGGGTTTAACGTGTCTAGAGCGATTGGACAGGTTATCGCGGTCGGGCTTCCTCTTGATCACGGCGGACAAAGGGGATCACCTGCTGGACAGCTGGAAGTTCGCGGAGCCCCCGGAACTGATTCTGCACGGAAGCTTCTCCTTAACGGCGAACTACCATGCGATTCTACAGGTGTACGAAAGGCGGGGAGCAGAGGCGCTATTCCCGCGGCAGCATTATAAAAACTTGAACGTCGGCTGCATTCTTAACCTGGATCAACCGAAGAATTATGCCCAGACCCGATTGGCCTATCGTCGAACGGTCGAACGCTTCGGTCCGGACGAGTTTTTCAGTCTGAAGCAATGGGTGGATCGAAGTGTCGACGATATGGGGCTGCAGCAGCTGCTAAGCTTCTGGCGGCTGGGCGGATACGATGCGGAATGGTTCATCCATGCGACGAAGCGGATTTCCGCCTTGCTTCAGGAAGCGAGCGACGAGGAGAAGCTGGATCTGTCGCGAGGCATTGAGCGGATGTGGTCGTCGTACTACGTCATGGCTCAGCGGTACGACTTGGCGCTTGACGCGGGCTTGATTCTATTCGAGATGGACGAGTACGAGCAAGCCAAGCGATACTTGGAAATTTCGGTAGAGCAGGAACAGGATGAAGTCGTATCGACCGTCTATTACTGCTTGGCGATTTGCTGCTTCGAGCTCACGCTAATCGAGGAAGCAGGACGCTATCTGAGGAAGTTGCTTGAGCTGGAGCCTGGGCATGAAGAGGCGGTGGCGTTGCTAAGTCACCTTGACCCGTAACAATAAAGGTTGCGTAAGGACGGCGTCGAATACCAATAGCCGAGAGGAGCGAGAATTCGTCGTGAAAGCAAATCGCATGGAAGCGTTCAGCGACGGCGTGTTGGCCATTATCATCACGATCATGGTGTTGGAGTTTAAAGTGCCGGAAGAGCACGATTGGCATGCGTTAGTTCAACTCGGGCCGAAAATTCTCAGCTATATTTTCAGTTTCGTGTACGTCGGCATCTATTGGAACAACCATCATCATCTGCTGCATATGGTCCGTACAATAAACGGGCGGTTGTTGTGGCTCAACCTGCTGCTTCTCTTCTGGTTATCCCTCGTGCCGTTCACGACCGCATGGATGGGTGAAAGCCGCTTTGCGTCTACTCCTACGGCGTTATATGGAATGATCATGCTGCTGGCGGCTATCTCGTACATGTTGCTTCAGCGAGCGATCATCAAGCAGCATGAAGGAGGTTCTGCGTTCGTCGCGGCGATGGGCGCAGACTGGAAAGGAAAGCTTTCTCCTCTGCTCTACTTATTAGCCATATTTACCGCATACGCGAGTTCGTGGATTTCCGGATTCTTTTTCTTGCTCGTTGCGGTGATTTGGTTCGTGCCGGACAGGCGAATCGAGCATGCCATTAACGAGGCCTCCGTTAGATGACTATTCAAAGCCGGCAGAGCCACCCTGCAGAAGGGTGGCTTGCTTATTTAGCGCACGGACGTAAAAAACATTTGCAGGTGACGTTACGTAACCCGCTATACTAGGCTCAAAGGTTCAACGCGATTGAGAAGTCGGCGGAGAGGGGGATCGCCCTTGAAAGAAACCGAAGCATTCACGACCGGACAGCTGGCGCGGCGGACGGGGTTAACGCTTCGAACCCTAAGATATTACGATAAGATAGGGCTATTAACGCCGCGCAAGCAGCAAGCCGGAGGCGCGCGAAGGTATAGCGTGGACGATCTGGGACGGTTGCAGCAGATTCAGACGTTGAAGTACGTGGGGCTGACACTGGAGGAGATCGGGGAATTTCTGAAGGCGGAAGCGGGATCCGGTTGGAACATACGGAACTCGTTATTAGCTCAATTGGACGTGCTTCAACGCAAACGGATGCATACCGAGAATGTGGCGAAGGCGATCCGAAGGGCGTTGGAGGAAGAAGGCTGGTCAGGCGGCGAGGATGGGTGGGGCCGTCTAGCGGACATCATTCAGGCCGTGCAGACGGAGCAAACGTGGGGAGAGCAGTATCGCGACGCGTCCCGATTGCGATCTCGAATGCACCTCTATGACCGCTTCGCCGACAATCCGTACGGATGGCACCGATGGGTGTTCGATCGGATCGGTCAAGAGCGGAACGTTCATTTGCTCGAATTAGGTTGCGGAGACGGTTCCTTGTGGCTGCGCAATGCCGATCGTATACCAAGCGGTTGGCGTATCACGATTACGGATGCGTCCGAAGGGATGGTAGAAGAGGCGCGCAGCAGGCTCAAAGGATTGTCCATGTTCAAGTTCTTGGTGGCGGACGCACAGGACATCCCTTTCCATGACGAACAGTTCGACATCGTCGTCGCGGGCAACATGCTCTACCATGTACGGAGCATTCCGCTGGCTATCCAAGAAATACGGCGTGTTCTGAAAAAGGACGGTTATCTCCTCGCGACCACGATGAGTTTGCGTCATCTGCAGGAGATTGAGCGATTGGGGACGTCGTTCGACCCGGATATGAAGGTGATAGACCCCGTCATCGAGAGATTCCATTGGGATAATGCAGCCGAGCTGCTCTCGCCTTTCTTCTGCGAGGTCGAGCCCTTCTACTACGAGGATAGCTTGAGAATTACCGAGGCCGAGCCGCTGATCGACTATATGACCTCTACTCCCATGAATGCGCGAATGCGGCTTCAGGGACAGGCGATGGACCGCTTCCGGTCGTATGTCGAGACGATTCTGGAACGAGAGGGCGCGCTGCGGGTAACGAAAGAAAACGTACTGTACAAAGGGTGGAAAAAAACATGACGGAAGGAAGCAATCTCAGAATCCGCAACGTTACGGAAGAACTCTTATCGGATAACTGGTACGTGCTGAAGAAGGTCTCATTCGAATATCGGAAGGATAACGGGGAGTGGGAGAAGCAGTCTCGGGAAGTGTACGATCGCGGCAACGGCGCGACGATCCTCTTATATAATCAGGATCGGCGGACGGTTATCCTGACCCGGCAGTTCCGAATGCCGACTTACAAGAATCAGAACCCTACGGGCATGCTGATCGAAGCCTGCGCCGGATTGCTGGACCATGAAACGCCGGAGGCGACCGTCATGCGCGAGGCGGAGGAAGAGACGGGCTACAAGCTCGCTGCGGTGCGCAAGATCGGGGAAGCTTACATGTCGCCTGGATCCGTCACGGAAATCTTGCATTTTTACGTCGCGGAGTACGACGTCGGCATGGCATCGGGCGCCGGGGGCGGTCTGGTCGAGGAGCAGGAAAATATCGAGGTGTTGGAGCTGCCGTTCAGCCAAGCCTTAGAGATGGTACGGACCGGAGAGATTCGGGACGGGAAGACGATCCTTTTGCTTCAGTACGCCGAGCTTAACGGGCTGCTGGAACGAAAACCTTTGCACATTCTGGTCGCGGGACCGTATCGGTCGGGAACCGCGGACGATCCGGAGCTTATCGAACGTAACGTAAAGTTCATGAACGAGATCGCCTTGCGCGTCTACGAAGCCGGACATATGCCCGTATTGGGGGAGTGGTATGCTCTGCCGTTGATCGCGACCGCGGGCTCGGCCGGAATCGGCGACGAGACGTTCAATCGAATTTTTCACCCGTCTTCAACGAGATTGCTCGATCATTGCGATGCCGTTCTACGAGTAGGCGGGCCGTCGGCGGGCGCCGATGAAATGGTCCGGATCGCGAAGGAGAAGGGGAAGTTAATCTTCGAGAAATTCGAGAATATTCCGTTGCTGCAAAGCATTCCTAGTTCGAAGAGGTGACACCTTGCAACTGTTGGCAGAAGCAGTAAGCAAGTTCAATGAAATCCGCGTATACGAGACGTCCGAGCTGTATGGGAGGACGGGGCGATACCGCTTGATGGGATTCGAGGACGGAGCCGTGCAAGGCGCCATGGATCTGAGAGATCCGCGGCGGGTCGTGCTGGAATATCAACAGGCCGTCATTCATCTCATGGATAGCCACGTTCCCTCGTTCGAGAATGCGTTCGTCATCGGGCACGGCATCGGTACGATCGCCGCGTTTTATCCGAACAAGCGGTTCGTCGTCGCGGAAATCGACGATGAAATCGTGGAGCTGAGCAAGCGATATTTCGGGTGCCGGACGGATCATGTGGTCATCGGCGACGGACGCCGAATTCTTGAGGAACAGCCGTCTCGGGCATTTGATTACGTGATCCTCGACGCGTTCACTCCGACAGGCACTCCGCTGCACCTGTTGACGCTGGAGTTTTTCGAGATCGCGATGGACAAGCTCCGCCCGGATGGAGCCGTCATCTTGAATCTTACGGGGAAGCGCCGGAATGACCGGCTGATTTCCGCCATCTATGCGACGTTATGCGAGACGTGCGCGTACGTCAGCGCCTATTATCTCCCGGTGGTCGGAGCGGGGGAGGGCGATTCCGGCAATGTGATCATCGCCGGTAGCCATCGGCCGGTCGAAGCTCGGCAGAAGCGAATGGCCGGTTTTTCGCAGATCGATATCGACCGAGGTCATGTATTGAAAGACAACTAGACCATCAGAAATGGTGGTCATTTATTTTGTTTAAAATATTCCTTGACGGGAATATTCCATTTAAGGTATATTGTAATCAACAAGAAGATACCTTACGATGAAGGGGTTGATGAAACGACCGGAGAACCATACTTGATGGGGTGAGCGAGATGGCAGGGAAAGAGCCGAGCATAGGCGTGACGACGCTCGGAGCGTTAGCCGAACCGAACCGGATGAACATCGTCGTGCTGCTGCGCGACGGACCTCTGACGGTAGGCGAAATCGCGGATAAGCTCGGGCTTCGGCAGCCTCAAGCCTCGAAGCATCTGAAAGTGTTGAGCGACAGCGGCCTTGTAGAAGTCACGGCCGAAGCCAACCGCCGGATTTATAAGCTTCGGCCCGAGCCCTTCCAAGCGTTGGATGCTTGGGTGAAGACCTTCAAGAGCGTGATGGAAGAGAGATTCGATAATCTTGATCAATATTTAGGCGAATTACAGGATAATGAAAATTCATAAACGATTATGATGGAGGAATGACGAATGTCGAACAATACAACGTTATCGAGAGTAGAGAACGATCGGGTACTGGTATTGGAACGCGAATTTAATGCGCCGCGCGAGCTGGTGTTCAAGATGTTCAAGGAGCCGGAGCACTTGAAGCGGTGGTGGGGACCGAAGGGGTGGGAGCTTCCCGTATGCAACATCGACTTCCGTCCCGGTGGCGTATGGCACTATTGCATGAAGTGCGTGGACGAGAATCAAGGCGACTTCTATGGCATGGAATCTTGGGGCAAGGGCGTCTACAAGGAAATAGCCGAGCCGGATTTGATCGCCTACACCGATTATTTCTCGGATGCCGATGGCAGCGTCAACCCTGACTTGCCTACAACCGAGATCGTACTGGAATTCATCGATCTTGGCGGCAGGACAAAGCTGGTCAACCGTGCGGAATACGTGTCGCCGGAAGCGCTCAAGACCGTTCTGGACATGGGCATGCTGCAAGGCATTAGCGAAACGTGGGATCGCCTGAGCGAAATCGTGGATTCGCTGAAGTAACCCAAATCGATCGTCCTCCGCTTGGCTTCTTGGGCCAGGCAGAGGGCGATTTTTATGTTTGCTCAGATATTGAAAGTCAAATCTATACATGGTCGGGTTACTTGTCGCGTTACCGACATGATAGGATGAAAGGGAAGATATGAGCTAAAGGGGCTGTATGAAACGATGAACGAAAGCCAAGTAACGGCTGTGCCGGACGAATATTTCACGCCTGTCAGCAAGCATCTCCAAGGTACGATTCAAGAGGTTTCCTACCCAGTCGGCCATTATATTAATCAGTCTCGACAGCTTGTAGCGGAAGTGGAGATCGATAGCCGCGAAGCGGGAAGGGATACGGTCAGGGGCGAAGCCATTAGGAAGTATTGCAACGTCTACCTGCCGGCGGGATACGATCCGAACGATACGGAAGTTAGATATAACGTGTTGTATTTGCTGCATGGGGTTGGCGGCGATCAGTTCGAGTGGCTAAGAGACAACGGATCGGTCGGCGAACGTTATAAAATCGTCAACCTGTTCGACCGCCTCATCGCTAACGGCGACATCGATCCGCTCATTGTCGTATTTCCGAACGGCAGAAGCGCTCACGATTGGACGGACCGTACGTTCAGAACCGAGGGGACGCATATGCTCGGGTTCTACTATTTCGACTATGAGCTGAGGCACGATCTGATTCCTTTCATAGAATCGAACTACACGACCTTCGCCAATATTGCGGACTCTTCAAGTGAGGAAATTCAGTATAACCGTAAGCATAGAGCGATCGCCGGGCTTTCCATGGGCGGTATGCAAGCGCTGAATTTAATCGTCGGAGGATACAGACACGATTCTACGCGGTTCACCGGTACGGAGAGCGCTTGGGATAATGGATTGGCTGAGACCGTGCGCGCGCCTGGAATGATCGACTTGTTCGGCTATGTCGGCGCATTCTCGAACGCGCCGACTTCAAGCGACAGTCGGACGCTTGGATCGAGCTTGGCAGCCTGCGGGCATCGTCTTCATCGGCTATTCATCTCCTGTGGAGACGCTGACGAAATCGCGATCCGCAGTTACGCGGGTTCGACGGAGGGTTTGCATCTACAAGCGGGAGACCAACTCGAGCAGTATTACGAAGTGCTGATTCAGGGCGGACATCATGATTTCGAGGTGTGGAATAACGGCGCCTACAATTTTAGTCGATTGGCGTTCGGAGGCCGCGACGAGCAGGTAAGTCCGAAGGTAGTCAGGGTAACGCTCTAGCCGTAGGATGAGGTCGCCATTATACTCGTTGAATGAAAGCCGGGCTTCCATGCGCACACTAGCACCCGATAGGGCAAGCAAACTCGTGTGGGGTGGCGGAAATGAAAGCTTGGGCTATGATCCTGTTGTGTATATTCTTGTGCTTCCCGATGCAGCCGGCCGAGGCTGAAGGAAGCTTCATGCAAGCGAAGCCCGCCGATGCGGGTTTACTTCATTCTCTTCGCCAGGGCGGGTATATTCTTTATATCAGGCACGGGGATACCGTCGGAGAGGACCTACCGAATCTCGATCTGAGCGATTGTTCTACCCAGAGGAACCTTTCCGAAGCGGCTAGAAGAGAAGCCGTGAAGCTGGGGATGGCCTTGCGAGGATTGCAAGTTCCGATCGATACTCCCGTACTGGCCAGCCCGTTCTGCCGCGCGAAGGATACCGCAGCTTTGGCGTTCGGAGAGAGCAACGTTCGAACGGATCCGGTTGGGTTGGATATCTATCGGCTCAATGGCAATTTGTCCGCGAACGAGCAGCAAGCCGCATTAACTGCCGTGACCGCCGCTTTGGAAACGAAGCCGTCCGCCGGCAAGAATACCGTCATCGTCGCTCACGGCTTTCCTGCAGGAGTCGCTCTCGGCGACATTCCTCCATTAGGCACGGTTGTTCTGAAGCCGGGAGGCCGGGGCAACGGCTACGAGATCATTGGCCGAATCGGTCCGGACGAGTGGGATAAATGATCAAAAAAGCGGTTGAGCTCAATCAGAGCTCAACCGCTTTTAGCGTTATATCCAAAGCGCTCCGATCACTCCGCTGACAACGCCTGCCGCGATGACGGAACCGAGTACGAGCAGGAGGATCCTGCGCGGGAATGCGCGCGATACCATTAGCAGCGACGGCAAGCTGACCGCGGGTAGCGTCAGCAACAGCGCGGACGCGGGCCCAGCGGCGATGCCGGCCGCCAAGAACGACTGTATAATCGGGATTTCCGCGGCCGTCGGAATCGCGAACAGCGTTCCCGCTACCGCGAACAACAGCAACAAGACGGCGCCGGAATCGAACGATGACGGGAACAGCCACACTTGCACCGCGCCTAGCGCGAGGATGGCGAGCACATACGCCGGTACGACTTGCAGCAGCATGGCGCCAAGGCTTCTCATCCATCGGCTCCAGAACGGTCCCGATTCCTCGGGCAGCTCGGCGGCGGTCTTCAACTCCGGCGTCATGGCAGGCTCTTGCCCTCTCATCATTCGATTGGCGATATAGCCGATGCCGATCGTCAACAAGACGCCGAGAACGATGCGCAACGCGACGAACTTCCAAGAGAGCACGAATGCCATAAACACGAGCGTCGCGGGATTAAGCAGCGGATTGCCGACCCAGAACGAGAGGGCCGCGCCGGTCGATACGTTGTTACGCCGAAGTCCCGCGGCTATCGGAGCCGCGCAGCAGGAGCACATCATGCCCGGAAGCGCGGCTACGCTGCCTCGGACTGCGCTTGAGAGATGAGATCGGCCGAACAGCCGCTGCAGCCACCGAGCGGGAATAAGCACCTGTACGAGCGAGCCTAGCACAATGCCGAGAACCGCCGCTTTCCATACGGATTTGAAATACGTCTTCGCGTAGGCGACCGCGTCGCTCCAAGTCGGCGAACCGGCGTGCGTTCCAGGCTCTCCGAGGATCGAGTTGCCGATCGAATGCGTATCCGCCGCGCCGATCGCTTTAAGAATATAAGGCCACCATTTGACGTACATCAAACCCGCCGCGGCGATGAATAGAAACACGAGCGCCATGATGACCGTACGGATGGTCCGGGAATCATGCCGCCGATTCACTCCATTAGCTTGCAATACGATTCACACCTCTACAGGAATAGTCCGGGTATTGACTTAGACGGTTGTCGAGCATATAGTTGTTATGACAATTAAATTGGGACGCAGGTGATTCGCAATGCCAACCGAAGACCGAAACGATGACAACCAGCTGCCGATCGGTTTCGCGATGGGCCTCACCTACCGCAGACTGGCAGCTTTATTCCAATATCGCCTAGCTCCGTTCGGGATTACGCCCGAACAGTGGTCGGTGCTGAATCAGATCGACAAGGCGCAAGGGCTGATCCAGAAAGAAATCGCGGAGCGGGTAAGCAAGGACAAGCCCACGACGACCCGAATCTTGGACCACTTGGAGAAGAAAGGCCTCATCTACAAGAAGCTTGGCCAGCGGGATCGCAGATCGTACCTGGTGTATAGCACGGATGCGGGTAAAGCGCTCATTCGGGAGACGACGTCGATCGAAGATAGCGTCACCGCCGACGTGAAGTCGTGCATCTCCGATTCGGAGTACGACATGCTGATGAAGGTGTTGATGCGTATCCGGCATCATCTTGCAGGAACTGAACAGTCAGGACAATGGGAACTCTAACGATACTTATTATGAATAATGGAGCGAAGAACCATGCAGCATGAACAACCGGCAGCTCTTTGGACCAGGCCGTTCATTTCATTGACGGTCTGTTTTTTTCTTTTATTCCTTGGTTTGCAGATGCTTCTGTCCTCATTCCCAGCTTACGTGAAGGATGAGTTTCAGGCAGGCAACGTACAAGTCAGCTTGGTCACTTCCGTATTCGCGGTAGCGGCGATCGTGGCGCGCTTCGCCACGGCATCGCTGATGCAGCGGTACTCCCGCATGGCGCTGCTGATCGCGGGGCTGCTGATCGCGGCGGCGACGACAGGCCTCTACACGGCAGCGGATTCCTTCGCCGCGTTGCTGGCGCTCCGAATCGGCTACGGCATCGGCTTCGGTATGGCAAGCACGATACTGCCGACGTTCGTATCCAGCATTATCCCGGTTCGCCGCATGGGAGAAGGAATCGGGTACTTCGGCTTGTCGACGAGCCTCGCGATGTCCATCGGGCCGTCGATCGGGCTCAACGTGATGAAGCATGCGGGATTCATGGAGCTTACGATGTTTGCGTTAATCGCCTCGGTGCTCATTTTCCCCGTGCTGTGGTTATCCCGTTCGAAGGAAAAAGGGACAGCGGCGGAGGGGGCAGGAGGACATGCACGGAAGGCTGAGCCCATAAAGGCCGCTAAAACCAAGGTCAGCCGCAAGCTGATTGTTCCCGTGCTTCTGAACGCTCTGCTATCGGTTACGTACAGCGGTCTGCTCAGCTTCCTCGCTCTGTTCGGGGAAGACGTGCATATCGAACAGGTCGGGTTATTCTTCCTATTCAACGCCGTAACGATTATCTTGATCCGCCCCATCTCCGGCCGTCTGTTCGACCGCAGGGGCCACATGCCCGTGCTCGTTCCGGCAGGCTTATTCGTGACGGCCAGCATGGTGTTGCTGTCGAACACGCATACGATGCCGCTGCTCATCCTGTCCGCGCTGCTGTACGGCCTAGGCTTCGGCGCCATCCAGCCGACGATCCAAGCGTGGATGCTGCGCTCGGCGACTCCGGAACAGTACGGCACCGTGAACGGAATGTTCTATAACTCAACGGACTTCGGCGTCGCGATCGGCGCGGTCCTGCTCGGGGCCATCGCATCGGCTTCGAACTACGCCGTCATGTACCGGTATTCCGCGGTCTGCATGACGATATTCGTCCTCCTGGTCCTGATGCAATATATAGCAGCTAGTAGACGTAAACATATAGAGGCACTACACTAAGGTGATCGCAATGCATGAAGCAGCAGGCAGGAGCAGAGAAAGTGACAACGATAAATAAAGTTCCATCTTGGGCTAAACTCAGCCTTTTCGCCGTTACATGGCCTATTTTCATCGATTCCGTACTGCGGATGATGCTGGGCACGGTGGACGTGTTCATGTTAAGCCGCATCTCGGACACGGCTACGGGAGCGGTAGGCCTAGCCAATGAAATTATTTTCTTCTGTATACTGATGTTCGGTTTCGTCGGGATTGGCACCAGCGTCGCGGTATCCCAGTACATCGGCGCGGGAAGAGGGCAGGAAGCAAGCAAGATCTCCGCGCTCGCCATTACGATCAACTTAGTGTTCGGCATTCTCGTCAGCATCGCGCTCGTCGCCTTCGGGGAACCGCTCATGCGGCTGATGAACCTAAGTCCCGAGCAGATCGGAATCGCAAGCCGATATTTGAAGATCATCGGCGGCTTTATCTGGGTCGAGGCTCTCTCTTACGCGGTATCGTCGGTCATCCGTTCGAGCGGACATACGAAGAGCGTCATGTACGTTACGCTTGGCGTTAACGTCGTTCATATTACGGGCAACTATCTGCTTATTTTCGGCAACCTCGGCTTTCCGGAATGGGGGGTTACGGGGGCTGCCGTATCGACGGTGTTCAGCCGACTGCTCGGCATCGTCGTGCTATTCGTGATTCTGTACCGCCGCAGCCCGGCGCGAATTCGGAATCGCGACTACGTGACCTGGAACGGTACTTACGTGAAGCAAATCATGAGCGTTGGCCTGCCTGCGGCGGGAGAGCATCTGTCCTGGCAATCGCAGTACCTCATGGTCGTCAGCTTCGTGAACATGATCGGCGTTACGGCGCTGAATACGCATGTGTACGTCATGAACGTCTCGAACTATTTTATGGCGCTGGCGCTGGCGATCGGGGCTGGCACGGAGATCATCGTCGGGCAGATGGTCGGATCGGGGGACATGAACGCAGCCTATCGAAGACTAATGAAGAGCGTGAAGATCAGCTTCTTGATAACGTTGGTTATCGTGGGCCTTGCTTCGTTGTTCCGGCGCGAAATGATGGGCTTGTTCACGGACGATCCCGACATTATCACCGTTGGCGCGACCATCTTCTTGCTGTCGATCGTGCTGGAGCCGGGCCGAACCTTCAACATCGTCATTATCAATTCGCTGCGTGCCGCGGGAGATGCTCGGTTCCCCGTCTTGATGGGCGTGCTTTCGATGTGGGGAGTCTCGGTTCCACTCGCCTACTTGCTAGGCGTTCATTTCGGGATCGGACTGCTCGGAGTATGGATCGCGTTCGCGGCGGACGAATGGCTGCGCGGGTTGATCATGCTGCTTCGCTGGAGAAGCAGGGCGTGGGAGAAGAAAGCGCTCGTGAAGCCGATAACCGTAGCGGAGTCGGGTATACAAGCGCAGGCTTAAACGACCAATCACCCCGATCGGGGTGATTTTCTTCTATTCGGAGGTTCCTTTCCATGCCTCATAGAAATAAACAATTAATGGTAATCAAGACTCGTTCGTGCTAGTATTTGAAAATATGAACGAGAATGCGCTCGGGGGTAACGGGGATGAAAGTAGGGTTAGTCAGGCATTTCAAAGTCAAACAGGCTTATCCGTCGGGTCGGGTCAGCGCTCGCGAGGTCGAACAATGGTTTCGGAAATATGACGAGGCGGATATCGAGGAGGGACAAGCCGATTTAGGCGGCATCGAATGGAGCCGCTGTTATTCGAGCGATATGACGAGGGCGGTTCGCACGGCGGAGATCATCTACGGCCCGGATATTCGGCCGATGCCCGAGCTGCGGGAAATTCCGGCGCCGACGTTCAAGACGAACCGGAAATTCCCTTTGTTGGTCTGGGCGATTCTCATCCGGTTGTCGTGGCTATTCCATACGCCGACCCGCCAAGATATTCTGGCTGCCAAAGTCCGAATCGGCGAATTCCTGGATCAGGCTTTGGCGCGGAACGATGGCAACGTGCTCATCGTAAGTCACGGGGCGTTGATGAAATACATACGCAAGGAATTAATCGCAAGAGGATATCGAGGTCCCAGCTTCGGGGTAGCGAAGAACGGAAAGTTATATACATTCGAGAAGAATAGCGCAACCTGAGGTTTCCGAAGGCCGCAACTTATTCGTTCTTTACTTTCGGCGGGGTCCGTAACGATAATGGGGTACGGATCGAGGAGGTGCGAGCGCGGAGATGGTGTTCGGAGAGAAGCTCAAGAACGAGCGCAAGAATAAAGGCTGGTCGCAAGACGAGTTGGCCGAGAAGCTCTATGTTAGCAGACAGTCGATCTCCAAGTGGGAGAACGGTCAGAACTATCCCAGCATCGAGACGATTATTAAAGTAAGCGACTTGTTCGGCGTAACGATCGATGAGTTGCTCAGGAGCGACGAGGAGCTGACCAAGAAAGTGATTAACGACGGCAAGCAGCTAACCTATCCAAGGCTAAAGTTTACCTTCGACGTGTTATTCCTGATCGGCGTCGCGCTATTGGTCATCAAGCTGGCCGTTCTATTCTTGAACAAAGTCGTAGATTTGGATGTGGAACTGCCCGGCGGATCGTGGATTTGGAATTTCGGTTCGCTTATTCTCATGATCGGCGCGGGAATAGGTTCGGACAGATTAAAAGAGAAATATAAAGCCGATTGAAGTTTGAAATGCGGTCACAAGGTCGTCTCCATGCGGGACGGCCTTTATTTTATGCCGAACAAGCACCTGCGATCTGGGCTAACATACTCTACATTAGCTTATTGGAGGTGATATGTTGGGCAAAAGGCTAATATTCGATTATATCGTGATCGGAACGGGACCGTCTGGTTCGGTAATCGCCAAGACGTTGACGGATGATCGGAAGACCTCGGTCCTTCTCATAGAAGCCGGAGAGAATAACGATAAGGATGAGCCGATCAGGGATTCCCAGAAAGCGCTGGAGCTGGAAGAGGAATTTTTCCCACAATACTTCTGGCAAGGGGAAGGCGTGCCCCAAGAAGGGGTCGATGACCGTGCGTTCGAATGGACGACGGGAAGGCTCTCGGGAGGGGGTTCTTCGATCAACGGAGAGCAATACGTGCGGCCCACGTCCGAGTCAATGGAGGAATGGGAACGATTGCTCGGTCCTGTATGGTCGCCTGCCCGCGCAATCCTGCGTTTTAAGAAGCTGGAGAAGTATAACGGCAGAACGAATCATCCGCGCTTCCGCGGATACAGAGGCAGAATCGATATCCGGCAGGCGCCGGCCAATCCTACGGCGATGGCGGAGAAACTCGCGGCGGCGATCGAACAGGCGACCGGATATCCGAAGATTCTCGACTATAACGATCCTCGGACACCGCTCGGGCCGTTCACGCGCTGGCAGCTCTATCAGAACCCGGACGGAACGAGAGAGAGTTCGTCGACCGCCTTCTTATCGGCGAAAAGGGGGCGTACGAACCGACGAGGCGACAATAACCGTAAGCTGCGAGTTTTGTATAAGGCAACCGCCCTTCGCATTCTCTTCATCCATAAACGCGCGAACGGAGTAGAACTGTTGAAGGAAGGCAAGCGAATTCGCGCGTTTGCCAGAAACAAAGTAATCCTATCGGCCGGAATCAATAGCGCGCAGCTGCTCATGCTTTCGGGAATCGGACCGGCCAAGGATTTGCGGCAAGCAGGCATTCCCGTCGTGTTCAATAATCCGAACGTAGGCAAACGGCTAAGAAATCATACGCTTAATTTTGCAACCTTTACGACGAATCCCGCGGATCGCGCATTGCCTTCCGGCGACCCGAATGCCTTGTATACGGGCGGTGCTTTCTTGCCTGACCCGGCAGGAACCAACCCGAGCCGGCGAGCGGTTCAACTGATCGGCTTGGCTTCCGAGGGAACGCTGAATCTAGCCATCCTGTTCCTGCGGCCAAGAAGCCGCGGCAGCATTCGACTCCAGAACAACGATCCGCTGAAGATCCCGCTGGCGGACGAAGGATTCCTCATCGATCCGGAGGATATGGAGTCCGTTAAAAACATATACAGGGTGTATATTAAGGGGATCGCTGAACGGTTAACGTCCATTGATCCCTCCTATCGGCTCGTATCGCCATCCTTGGACGTTATCGATGACGATTCGCGACTGGAGGATTTCATCAAGCAAACGTTCGACCATAACCACCATCAACAGGGGTCCCTGCGCATGGCACCGCTACAACGGGGTGGTGTCGTCGATAGGTTGGGAAGCGTACACGGGGTACATGGGCTCGTGGTGGCGGACGCATCCATTATCCCGTATACGGTCGACGGTAACACTTCGGCTGCGGCTTACCTTATCGGATATACGATTGCCCGGCGGCTTAAGAGGCGGGTTAGAAGGGCAGTGGCAGAGGAATCATCCATTGAATAGACGGATCAACAGGGAAGAGCCCGTATTTTCGGGCTCTTTTTCTATGTATAACCATCTATTTTTGCAAGTCGTAGGGACCAGTACAATTCATAGACCAGCCTCGGTCATAGTGTATCCGGAAAGCGATTTAAGGGTGAGTTCATTCGAGCCCGACGAAGATTCATTTCATCAAGGGTGAGTTAGCTCGAGCCCGACGAAGATTCATTTCATCAAGGAGGATTCATATGGCGGCTAAAGCAAATGTGAAAGTCAGCCCGCGGTTCCAGAGACTATGCGCTCAATTCGGAAGAATACTGGGTGGCGAATCCGAGATCGAAGCAGGACCGGTTTGTTTTGTCACGCGCATGACGAACCTCAGGGAGACGATCCTGGGCAGAAGAACGCAATCGCCTTTGGTTCAGATGCAGATGTTCTCGTTCGAATCACTTGATCAGTCCGGCCGCGCGCTTTGCCTGGGAGAGACGGCCGTTCATCAGAACCAAGTTAACCGATTGATCTCGAATCTCCGCAGACGCGGGATCCGAGTAACGGCGATTCACAATCACTGGCTGAAGGAAAATCCCCGCCTGATGTATATGCACTGGGAAGCGATTATGAATCCGATTACGTTCGCTACAAGAACCAAACAATCGATCGCCTTCTTGGGCTAACGAAAGAAGAGAGGATGATTTCGAATGGCGGTAACCGTAAGCCCGCAATTTAGAAAGCTATGCGATCAATTTAATAAGATCCTAGGCGGGACGGAGCACGAGATCACGAAGGGTCCGGTCTGTTTCGTTACTAGGAATAGAGTCATTAGGGCCGCGATACTAGGAAGACGCACCAGATCCCCGTTGGTTCGCTATCAATTGTTCTCGTTCGAGTCGCTGGACAGCTCGGGACGGGCGCTCTGCCTCGGGGAGACGGCGCTCTTTCAAAACCAAGTCAACACCTTGCTGACCAACCTCCGCAAAAACGGGGTTACCGTGACGGCCGTCCACAATCACTGGCTGAACGAGAATCCGCGCCTGATGTATATCCACTGGGAGTCGATCGACAAACCTCTCGATTTCGCGAGAAAGGTAAAGCGCTCTATCGCGTTCCTAGGTTAGTATCACGGTACGCGGGTCGGGGTAAGATGGATACGACACAACACTCCAACCGAGCAGGGGATAATGATGAAGTTCCTGAATCTGGCCTGCGTACTCGTTATCGGATTCTTCCTTCTCTTTATTATCGTAAAGATCGTGGGGAGAAAGATCATTACCCAGGTGACGCCTTTCACCTTCATTACCGCTATCGTCATCGGGGAGATCCTAGGGAATGCCCTGTACGACCCCGGGGTCAAGATGTACGAAATCGTTTTTTCGATGCTCTTGTGGGGCTTTCTCTTGCTCGTCGTCGAATATATCGCCCAGAAATCGCTACGATTCCGGGGCCTTGTCGAAGGAAAACCGGTCGCGCTGATCAAGAACGGGGTTCTCGATCGGGAGGCGTTGAAGAAGAATCGTCTAAACCTGAATCAATTGCAAAGCATGCTCCGTCAAAGCGAGACGTTCTCGATCAGGGAAGTCGCCTACTGTTATCTAGAGACGAACGGATCTATTAGCATTCTGAAGAAAGCCAAGTATCAGAAGACGACCCAAGAGGATTTCAGCCTGCCGGATAAGCCTGTTCATGTGCCGGTAACGCTCATTCGGGATGGACAAGTGTTATGGGACGAGGTACGGGATTTGGGTTATGACGAAACATGGTTGAGGAAGCAGCTGCATGCGCAGAACGTGACGGACGTAAAGAACGTGTTCCTGGCCGAGTGGTTGGATGGAGACGGGATGTTCGTGCAGACGATGCGGTAGAGCGGCGTTGAAATTCCCATTCTATTCTGGCAAAATAGAGTTAAACTAAGGTATGCGTAACTGGCGAAACGTGGAGTACCACGGGGGAGCGCATGCTTCATACGGCCGTTCGCCTGGGCAGAGGTAAGGGGATATCCCCTTGCCTCTTTCTGCTTTTATCAAGGGGAGAAGGATGATGGTCATGGAATCGAAAGCTCTGATTTTAGACGGAAATCAGGTCGCGACGGAGATCAAGGAGCGGTTAGCGGGGCGCGTGGAGAGGCTTGCCGCGCAAGGGGTCATACCTTGCCTGGCGACGATCTTGGTCGGCGATGACCCGGCGTCGGCTACCTATGTTCGGATGAAGGGGAACGCCTGCAAGCGGCTCGGCATCCGATCCATACGCGTGGATTTGCCCAGCGTGACGACGACGGAGCAATTGATCTCGGAGATACGGCGATTGAACGAAGATCAGGAGGTTCACGGCATCCTGTTGCAGCATCCGGTCCCCCGCCACATCGATGAGCGCGCCGCATTCGACGCTATCTCGATAGACAAGGACGTAGACGGCGTTACGACGCAAGGCTTCGCGCAGAACGCGTTCGGCTTCGCCGCGTTCCCGTCCTGTACGCCGGCCGCCATTATGGCTATCGTGGACTACTACAAGCTGCCCGTTGCAGGCAAACATGCGGTTGTTATCGGCAGAAGCCCGATTCTCGGCAAACCCGTATCCGCCATGCTGCTGAACGAAGACGCGACGGTGACGACAAGCCATTCCAAGACGGTAGGCTTGGAGCATCACGTTAGATCGGCGGATATCGTCGTCGCCGCGGTCGGCAAGCCCAAGTTCGTACAAGGCGATTGGATCAAGCCTGGCGCCGTCGTATTGGATGCCGGATATAACCCGGGCAACGTCGGGGACGTGGACTATGAGGCTTGTCTGCCGTATGCCTCCGCCATTACTCCCGTTCCCGCCGGGGTGGGTCCGGTGACGATCGCCACGCTGTTGAAGCATACGGTCGATGCCGCGGAGAGAAGTCAATACGAAGTCAAATAAGCGAAGGCACCTCCGGGTGCCTTTCGTCATTCGCGGGCGGTTACGGGAGTAACGGGTGTATCGCTGCTCCCCGCTTGCCCCCGCCAGTTTACCAGGAAGACTCCCGCGCAGATGAGAGCCCCGCCAAACCCGACGTATCCCGTGACTTGTTCCCCGAGCAATAACCAACTGGACAATACGCCGAACAGAGGGGCCAGGAACAGGAACGAGCTCGTTGTCCCAGGATCGCCATGCCGGAGCAAATAGTACCAAGCGGAGAACTGAATGATCGAACAGAATAAGACAAGGAAGAGCAAGACGCCGACGGACGTCGCCGTCACGATGAACCGCGGACGCTCGGAGATTCCGCTTAATACGAGCAACCCTACTCCGCCTGCTAGCATTTGATACGCGGTAAGCACCTCCATCGAGAAGGCATGACCCCATTGCTTCACGAGCAGCGTGGCGAATGCGAAGCAGAGGGCCCCCGCGACGGCGATATAAGTACCCGGCCCGAGGTCGAGATGGGAGCCGAACGTGACGAAGACGCCAACGAAGCCGACGCCGACCCCCGCCCACACGCGGGCACGATAGGAGGCACCGGTTATCGTCGTCCCGAGTATGATAACCAGCAGCGGGTTCATGAACGTCAGGATGGCGGATTCTCCGGAAGTAATCCATCGCATGCTGTAGTAGACGCAGCCCATGACTCCTGCGGATTGCAGCAAGCCGATGATCGAGACTTGCAGCCACTGCTTGCCGCGGGGGAGCGGTTTGCCGATGACGAGGAGCGCAAGCAAGCCGCCCGCGAGTACATAACGGACCCCCATGAGCAGGAAGGGCGGCGCATAATCGAGACCGATCCTGCCGATCGGGAAGGCAACTCCCATGATGAACGTCGTGAGCAGGATGAGGCCGATAGATTTGGATTTGCTCATGGCGATTACAGCGTTTGGCCGCTGTCTACGGTAATGAGCTGTCCGGTCATCGCTTCCTGCTCAAGCGCGGCGCGGATCATAGAGGCGATATCCTCGGGGGTCGAGATCGCCTGCAACAGCAGGCTGGGCGCAAGACGGTTCATCGCGTCTTCTCTTCCTGCCCACCATCGGGTCGCGACCGCTCCCGGAACGATGCAGTTGACGCGAATATCGGGCGCTAGCGCGCGGGCTAACGACTTCGTCAGCCCATGAACGGCTGCCTTGGATACGGCGTAGGGAAGCGAGGAGCCAAGTCCGGTCTGCCCCGCGATGCTGCCGACGTTCACGATCGCGCCTTGCTTGCCTCGTTTCATGTAAGGCGCGACGGCTCGCGCGCAATAGAACATACCTTTCACGTTCACGTCGAACAACTCATCCCAGACCTCGCCATCGGCCGACTCCAAGTCGTCTAACGGAATATGCTTGGTGATGGAGGCGTTGTTGACGAGCGCGTCCACGGTTCCGAACCGCCGCGCGATCGCCTCGACCATCGCTCTGACTTCTTCGTCGCGGGATACGTCGGCTTGCAGGGCGACAGCCGTTCCCCCTACTAGGCTAATTCGTCTAACCGTATCCTCCGCCTCGTCTCGGGAACGCGAATAGTTCACGATGACGGTCGCCCCACGCTCAGCCAGCGCAAGGCTAGTCGCTCTGCCGATTCCCGTGCCTCCGCCAGTTACGATCGCCACTTTATGGTTCAGGTCCATCCTTTTCCACTCCCATTCTCTCTATTGGTTCCATTGTACTCGGGCGGCTTATATTTGTATAATTGAACTAAATGAATCGATCGATCAATAAATTTGAACACAGGGGCGAATACGAGTATGGATTTCAAAACCTTAAAATCGTTCCAAGCCATCGTGAAATACGGAAGCTTCAATCGCGCGGCCCAGGAGATGAACTACGTGCAGTCCACGGTCACGATGCAAATGCAGAAGCTTGAGGCGGAGCTGGGCGTTCAGCTGCTGGAGAGGGGCAAGGAAGTCGCTCTGACGGAAGCCGGCCGGTTATTCTACGAGGAGAGTCTGCAGCTGATCAAGCGGATGGAGCACCTTCAATCCAGCCTTTCGAACTTGAAATTGGGCGAAAGCGGCCACGTTCGAATCGGAGTGACGGAACCGACGGCGAGCTACCGGCTGCCCGTCATCTTGAAGCGGTTCATGTCCCGCCATCCGAACATCCGGATTTCCGTGGACATCGCGAGCACCAAGCCTCTGAGCGAAAGCATTCTCAAGGGAGATCTAGATTTTGCGCTATGTACGGCTCCAAGCATCGGATCCGACCTTTACTTCGAGCCGTTATTCCAGGAAGAATTCATGGTAATTATGCCGGAGGATCATCCGCTCGCGTCCCAAGAGGTCATAGAACCGGAGGATTTGCGAGAGCATCGTCTGCTCATCACGTCGGCGACGTGTCCATACCGGAGGAAACTCGAGTTGGTGCTGCAGGAACGCGGAGGCGAGACGATCGATACCATGGAAATCGGGAGCATGTCGGCGTTAAAGTTCTACGTGGAGCACGGACTCGGAATCGCGCTTGTCCCTAGCATCCTATCGGAAGCACTGGCGCATGGAACGGTGGCAAGACCGGTCAGCGACAGTCTCATTGCCATGACTTCCGGCATCCTATGCAAGGAGTCGGCCTATCCTTTGCAGCATGCCGCGCTCAAGCTCTATCGGTTCCTCAAGCAGGAGTTGGTTAATTGACCTGTTGACCTGTAACTTACGGGTTATAAATAGAATATATCTACCTTATAATTAGGTTATATCTCAATCCATGCGCATTAAGTGATATACTAGATCATATTGAACGGGAAAAGGTGCGAGACGAAAGCACCTGTTTTGTTATGCAGACAGGAGCGCCCATGCCTTTTCTACCAAATAAAGCAGTAAGGAAGGTAGCCATGAGCGATAGAGAACGCAATACGGACGTTATCCTGATCGGCGCGGGCATCATGAGCGCGACGTTAGGATCGTTGCTGAAGGAGTTAGTGCCGGACTGGACGATAACGGTGTTCGAGCGGCGCGCGACTGCAGGCGAGGAAAGCTCCAACGAATGGAATAACGCGGGTACGGGTCACTCTTCTCTGTGCGAGCTGAACTACACCACGCCAAAACCGGACGGATCGATAGATATTAGCAAAGCCGTTAAAGTCAACGAGGAGTACCAGGTGTCTAGACAATTCTGGTCCTATCTCGTTCAAAGCAAGCTCATCCGTAATCCGCGGGATTTCATCGTACCGGTGCCTCATATGAGCTTCGTGCAAGGGGAGAAGGACGTCACGTTCCTGCGCAAGCGATTCGAGGCGTTGTCCGCCAATCCTCTGTTCGAGGGCATGGATTTCACGGACGATCCGGCGAAATTGGCCGAATGGATTCCGTTGATGATGCAAGGTCGCAAAGTAGACGGACCGATCGCGGCGACGAGAATCGAATCGGGCACGGACGTTAACTTCGGCGCTTTGACGCGCATGCTGTTCGACCATCTGAGCAGCAAGAGCGTCGATATTCAATATAACCGGAACGTAGACGATATCACACGCGACGCGGACGGCTCTTGGAAGCTGAAAGTGCGCGATGTCGCTACCGGCAACGTGGTGCGCCATAAAGCCAAATTCGTCTTCATCGGCGGCGGCGGCGGAAGTCTGCATCTCTTGCAGAAGTCCGGCATCCCGGAAGGCAAAGGCATCGGCGGATTCCCGGTCAGCGGACTGTTCATGGTGTGCAACAATCCTGAAGTCATCGCGCAGCATCGCGCCAAAGTATACGGTCAAGCGCCGGTCGGCGCGCCTCCGATGTCCGTACCGCATCTGGACACGCGGGTCATCGACAATAAAGAGTCGCTGCTCTTCGGACCTTTCGCCGGCTTCTCGCCGAAGTTCCTGAAGAACGGTTCGATGTTCGACCTGATCACTTCCGTCAAACCGCATAATCTCGTTACGATGATGGCGGCCGGCGTGAAGAACGTACCGCTCACGACCTACTTGATCAAAGAGGTCATGCAATCGAAAGAGAAGCGCATGCAAACGCTGCGCCAATTCGTCCCGAACGCCAGAAGCGAGGATTGGGATCTGCTCGTAGCCGGCCAGCGCGTGCAGATCATCAAGGATACGCCGACCGGCGGCAAGGGAACGTTGCAATTCGGAACCGAAGTCATCAGCGCGGCCGACGGTTCGATCGCCGCTCTGCTCGGCGCGTCGCCTGGCGCTTCCACGGCCGTATCGGTCATGCTGGAAGTGATCAGCAGATGCTTCCCTCAGCATGCGCTGGAATGGGAGCCGAAAATCAAAGAAATGATTCCGTCTTACGGACTGAAGCTGCTCAACAATCCCGAACTCATCCGACACATTCATACGACGACTGCAAGCACGCTTGGACTTGTCCAAGAACGCGAATTGCAGCACGCCTAATAACGGCGGCCTTCGCCCCTATGCCGGGGGACGGAGGTCGTTTATTTTTGTGCTATACTGTATATACAATATACATTTACTGCGCTTGAACTCATAATGGAGGAACGAATGAAGATGGATCGCGATAACGCAAATAACGAAGACGTTCTTGGTCAATTGCCATCTGGGGTCGCGCTGAGCTGGGGGATCGTGAAGCCGTCGCGGAGAGGGCCGAAGGGCGAGCTCAGCATCCCGAAGATCGTGAACGCGGCGATCGAGATCGCCGACCGGGACGGGCTTGCGGCGGTTTCCATGAGCAGAGTTGCCCAATCGCTCGGTTTCACGACGATGTCGTTATATCGCTATATTACGAGCAAGGAAGACTTGCTCGTGCTCATGCAGGATACGATCTGCAACATCCAGATTCCGCCGGAGGACCCGGGCAAGCCATGGCGCGAAGAGATGAAGGAGTTCGTATGGGCATGCGTCGGCGTATTTCGGCGGCATCCGTGGTACGGCGAAATCCCGATTTCGAGCCTGCCGCTTACTCCGGGAGTTCTGCCCGTCGTGGATTGGATGCTTCGCATTATGAAGGGTTTTCCGGCGAACGATTTTGAGAAAATGTCATTCCTGCGGCTGATCGTCGGCTATTCTCGTTCAGTCGGTATGATCGCGAGTGACAGGGAAGGAGCCGATCCGGCGTCCCCTGGTTTCAGCTACGGAGATGCGCTTCGGAAGCTCGTGAAGTCCGATCGATTCCCAAACTTGTATCCGGTGCTTCAATCAGGAGCGTACACGAATGATGCCGCCACTCCGATCGTCAACGACCTCGAGTTCGGGCTTGAGCGGTTATTGGACGGGATCGAGCATTATGTGAACGATAAACAGCGTCTTGGCCGGCACTAGGCTAAGACGCTGTTGTATTCTTATCTCCGCCTGCCTCTCCGGCGAAACGCGGTCGCGCACCATGCGAGCGCGAAAGTGAGAATGATTGTGCACCAACCGAGTGCCCACCAGCCGTTATCGCCAATCGGCGTACCGGTCAGCAGCGAGCGAATCGTCTCGATGACCGGCGTAATCGGCTGATGCTCCGCAAACCCCTGAAGCCAGGACGGCATCGTGCTTGTTGGAACGTATGCGCTGGATAAGTACGGAATGAACAGGATCACGAAGCCATAGCCGCTCGCGGCGGAAGGGCTGCCCGTGACGATACCGATAGCGGCGAACAGCCAAGTGAAGGCGAGAGTGAACAAGACGACGATGCCTAGCGCTCCAAGCCATTCCGCGAAACCGGCATTGGGGCGGAACCCTACAAGCAAGGCGACGCCGATCACGATGCACGTGGCGAGCATATTCCGAGCGAGGCTGGCCACGACGTGACCGGTGATCACGCTGGCGCTGCGGACTGGCATCGTTCGGAACCGGTCGACGATGCCGTTGCGCATGTCCGTTGCCACGTCAACGGCGGTGCTGGACGAGCCGGTACCCGCGCATTGCAGGATGATGCTCGGCACGACGTAGTTCACATAATCTCCGCTCGGGTCGATCGCGCCGCCGAACACGTAGGTGAACATCAGCATGAGCATGATCGGCAGGATGATCGCCATCATCAGCGATTCGACGTTGCGCAAGCTGTGGCGGATGCTGCGGCCGATGAATACAGCGTTCGTCACCGCGAAGCCGGCCGGTTGTACCGTTGATCGGGAAGTATTCATGCGAGAGTAGCCTCCTTAGCGTTCTGATTGGTCGTTAAAGCAACGAATACGTCGTCCATGCTCGGCTTGCGGATCACGACCCTCGTGTCCGGAGGGCAAGCGGACGCGACCTCGTTCAGCGCTCTTCGTACGTCCTGGACGTCGCCGCTCGTCGGTATCGCGCGAACGACTTCGTCCTGCGCATTACGAAGCTCGATCAACTCGCCGCCGACGCGCTCCTTCAGCTCATTGGCTGTACCCGCGGCCACGATCCGCCCGCTGTTCAGTACCGCGATCTCGTCCGCGAGCTGATCGGCCTCTTCCAGGTATTGCGTCGTCAGGAAGATTGTCCGTCCTTGCTGCTTCAACTGCAGGATGATCTCCCACAGCGCGCGGCGGCTGATCGTATCAAGCCCGGTCGTCGGTTCGTCGAGGAACAGCACCGGCTTATCGACGACCAAGCTCACGGCAAGGTCCAGCCTGCGGCGCATGCCGCCGGAGTACGTTCTCGCGCGCTTCCCGGCTGCATCCTCGAGCTCGAACTGCCGAAGCAGCTCGTTCGTCCGTATGCGCGCCTCCGCGGGGGATAACCCGGACAGACGGGCCATCATCATGATGTTCTCCCGCCCGGTTAACACTTCGTCCACCGCCGCGAACTGTCCGGTCAGGCTGATCGCCTGCCGAACCGCATCCCTGTCTTGGACGACGTCGTTGCCTTCGATTCGCGCGGTACCGCTATCGGGCGCGGTCAACGTCGACAGGATGTGAATCAATGTCGTTTTTCCGGCTCCGTTCGGACCGAGCAGACCGTAGATCGTTCCTGGTCGCACCGTTAAGCTGATTCCGTCAAGCACGACTTGCTTCCCGAAGCTTTTGCGCAGCTTGACAACCTCAATAGCACTTCGATTCATCGGTATCCCTCCATTCAAAATTGTGGATCGTATAAACAGTATATATTATACACAGATAAAATGTCATCCTCCTTCAGACGGATTTCCATTTTCCTTCTGTCGTATGAGGGGGAGAAAAAATGCACAACTTAACGGCATGCACTTGTAGGGAGGGTCTTGATTGAAACGATCAACGATATCTTGCACCAGCTTGCTTCTGGTTGCGATGCTGTCCGCTTGCGGGAACAACAACAACAATGTCGCGCCGTCTCCTTCTCCGACAGGCGCCGTGACACCGTCGCCGTCGGGAACGACGGGAGTTCAAGCCGCGAACGCGGAAGCGATATACCAGCAAAGCTGCATCGCGTGCCATGGAGCCGATCTGTCGGGCAAAATGGGCGGGAAAACGAATCTGCAGCACGTCGGCGCGGATATGAGCACGGAACAGATCGTTGCGCAGATTACGAACGGCGGAGGCGGCATGCCGCCCTTCCAGGGAAGATTGACCGATGATGAAATCAAAGCCTTGGCGGATTGGCTGGCCGCGAAGAAATAAGATTAGGCTGGCCGATTAGCGGCAAGGCCTTCAGGGCACCCGATCGGGTGCCCTTTGTGTTCAACCTTATGAGGAGAGGATATGGATCTATGCCGAACGCCAAACCGATCAAACTAACCGCGCTGTCTTCCAAAGGAGGCTGCGGTTGCAAAATCGGCCCCGCCGACCTGTCCCAAGTCATTCGTTCCTTGCCGGCGCCGATACCGGATCCCAATCTGCTGGTCGGCATAGATACAAGCGACGACGCCGGCGTTTACAAGCTAAGCGACGATCTGGCTCTCGTGCAGACGGTGGACTTCTTCACCCCGATCGTGGACGATCCGTATTCGTTCGGACAAGTCGCCGCCGCCAACGCGATCAGCGACATCTACGCGATGGGCGGCAAGCCGTTGACCGCGCTTAACATCGTGGCGTTCCCGATCAAGACGCTAGACAAGCAGGTGCTGGCGGATATTCTGCGCGGTGCGGGCGACAAGATGAAGGAAGCGGGCGTCACGCTGGTCGGCGGCCATTCGATCGAAGATAACGAGCTGAAATTCGGCCTTGCCGTCACGGGTCTCGTTCATCCGAACAAAGTCAGAACGAACGCGGGCTCCGTCGCGGGAGACAAGCTGATTCTAACGAAGCCGATCGGAGTTGGAATTCTGACGACTTCCATTAAGCAGGACAAGCTGTCGAAAGATGAAGTTAACCGCGTTACCGAAGTAATGGCTACGCTCAATAAGACGGCGGCGGAGACGATGGAGCCTTATGAAGTGCATGCTTGCACGGACGTTACGGGCTTCGGGCTGATGGGGCATGCGCTCGAGATGGCCAGAGGAAGCGGCGTCGGGATTCATATCCACGCGAGTGACGTTCCCGTTCTGCCGCGGGTGAGAGAGCTGGCAGAAGAAGGCATCGTTCCCGGAGGGACCAAGAACAACTTCGCGCACGTTCAGGACTCTATTACGTTCCCCGAGCATCTGGACCAGATCGGGCGGTGGATCTTATGCGACGCGGTCACATCGGGAGGGCTACTTATATCGGTAGCGGGCGTTCAAGCCGACGAGCTGCTGGGCAAGCTGAAGCAGTCGGGCGTCGAAGCCGCGATGGTCGGGGAGACGTCGGCCGACCATCCGGGACGCATCGTCGTACGGTAACCGAGCCTTCATTAGCGCAGATAGAGTAAGGGGCGATAATGCGTTGTTCCAAGATATCGAAGTAGAAGAGCTGTTGGCGCTGCGGGAACAGAAGGACATGACGTTCATCGACGTGCGTTCCGAATCGGAGTATGCGGATTCGACCATTCCCGGCAGCTTGAACATTCCGCTGTTCGATGACGCGGAGCGCGCGGAAGTCGGCACGATCTATAAGCAGGTCAGCGTTCAAGCGGCCAAAGACAAAGGGCTGGAGCTCGTCTCTGCGAAGCTGCCGGCCTTCATCAAGTCGTTCGAGCAGCTCCAGGGTCCGAAGGCCGTGTTCTGCTGGCGAGGCGGCATGCGCAGCAGGACGACCGCGACGGTGCTGTCGTTAATGGGCATCCGCGTATACCGATTAACGGGCGGCTTCCGCGCCTATCGGAAGTGGGTCGTCGAGACGCTCTCGCATATCGATTTCCAGCCTCGGGCAATCATCTTGCTTGGCCACACGGGAACCGGCAAAACCGCCATTCTGAACGAGCTTAAGCAAGAGGGTTACCCGGTGCTCGATTTCGAAGGTATGGCCGGACATAGAGGCTCTATTTTCGGACAGGTCGGATTACGGGCGAATAATCAGAAGACGTTCGAGTCCCTTCTCCTGGCCGATCTGCTCAAGCTTCAGCAGGCCCCTTATGTGCTGATGGAGGGAGAAAGCAAACGGATCGGGAAAGCCGTGCTGCCCGAGTCCATGATCGACAAGAAGGAAGCGGGTACGCAGCTGTTCATCCAACTGCCGATCGAAGAGCGGGCACGCCACATCGTCGAAGAATACAAGCCGGAGCAGCACAAGGACGAGCTCGTTCGGGCTTATCGACAAATTAGAAAACGAATCCATACGCCGATCGCCGCGGAGATTATGCAGCATCTAACGGAGGACCGGTTCGAGGATGCGGTCAAGCTTCTGCTCGTGCACTATTACGATCCGCGTTACGAGCATGCGATGAATCAATACGAAGGCCGGAGAGTGCGGATCGAAGCGGATACGGTAGCGGAGGCCGCGCGCAAAGTCAAAGAGTATTTAGAAAGCCCTGCAGAATAGACGATTGACATCAAATCACGTAGTAACTACAATAGTTACAACGGTGGTGAGACAACTGAAGCAGATCAGCACGCGCTTTTCCATAGCGGTTCACGCTCTTTCTCTAATTGCGACGAATCCCGCGGAGTGTACGGGAGACTACATCGCGGGCAGCGTCAACACGAATCCGGTCGTCATTCGCAGAATTATCGGGATGCTGAAGAAGGCCGGACTGGTAGACGTTCGCCCGGGCGTGGGGGGAGCTTCCCTGCGTCAAGACCCCGAGCGGATCACGCTGCTGGACGTCTATCGCGCGGTGAATGCGGCAGAGGACGACCATCTGTTCCGCATCCATGAGAATTCCAATATCGATTGCCCGGTCGGCCAGAATATCGAGAACGTTCTCCGGTCGGAATTGGAGCAGGCGCAGGCACTCATGGAACAGAGGCTGGCGCAGACGTCTATCGCGCAGCTGGTTGCCAAGTTCGCTCGGTGAAAGCTCTTCGGAGCTTTTATTTTTCCACCTGTTGTAACCGTTATTGTTATAACCCAAGGGAGGATTCATTCATGAAAATGCTAGTGACAGGCGCAACGGGCAAGCTAGGCTCGGAAGTGGTAGACGCGTTGCTGAAATCGGTGCCGGCAGACCGGATCGCCGTCAGCGTACGGAATCCCGACAAAGCGGACCGGCTGCGCGAGCTTGGCGTAGAGGTGCGGCAAGGAGACTTCGATCAGCCGGCAACGCTCGATTCGGCTTTCGCGGGGATCGATCGTCTACTGATCATCTCGACGGACGGAGACACGGAGACGAGAATCCGCCAGCATACGAACGCGATCGAGGCGGCTGCCCGCGCGAAGGTCGGATTCATCGCCTATACGAGCTTGGCCGGCGCAACGGACAGCACGATTCTGTTCGCTCCTCCGCATCAGGTGGCGGAGAAGGCGATTAAGCAAACGGGCATTCCTTATTCGTTCTTGCGGAACAACTGGTACTTGGAGAACGAGCTGCCGAGCATTCAAGGCGTAATCGCCGGGGCGCCTTGGGTAACGTCCGCGGGGGCGGGCAAAGTCGGCTGGGCGCTGCACCAAGAATACGCGGAAGCGGCGGCGGCCGTACTGGCCGGAGACGGTCACGAGAATACCGTATACGAGCTGTCGGGTTCATTGCTGACGCAGGAGCAATTGGCTGCGGCGGTCGGCGGCGTGCTGGGCAAGGAAGTTCCCGTACAGCAGGTCGATGACGCGACATATGCTGAGATCATGAAGCAAGCGGGCGTGCCCGACTTCGCCATCCCGATCGTCGTCGGCATTCAGCAAGGCATTCGCGCAGGCTCGCTCGCGATCGAGAGCAACGACTTCGAGAAGCTTCTCGGCCGTCCGTTAACGCCGATCAGCGATGCGCTGAGCCGGTTGATGAAATAGAAACGTTGAGTTACGGACAGCCTTACCATCTAACCACTCTAAGCGCCCAAGTCGGGCGCTTTTGTTGTTATGGCGGGACGAGGCTGCGACATAAGTTTAGTAGGGATGGGATAAAGGAGGTGTGTTTGGATGGATGACACTCAGAGAAATCAGGCTGTCAACGGTGCGATTCCGCAGCCGATCAGGAGCGATGGCGCCGGATGGTGGGACTTAGGTCCGCGGGCCGTGATGAGAGACGTGGAAAACCCGGATATGCTTGTACCCCCTGTCACCGACGCAGGGATGCTACCGAACATGAAATTTTCCTTTTCCGACACTCATATGCAGCTTAATCACGGAGGCTGGTCGCGCGAGATAACGGTAAGAGAACTTCCGATCGCGACGACACTGGCCGGCGTGAACATGGCGCTGACGCCGGGCGGCGTGCGCGAGATGCATTGGCATCAGCAAGCCGAGTGGGCGATTATGCTTGTGGGTCGGTCGCGCATTACGGCGGTCGATCAGAACGGAAGGAACTTCATTGCGGATCTCGGCGTAGGCGATCTATGGTTCTTTCCTCCGGGAGTCCCCCATTCGATTCAAGGGCTGGAGGATGGCTGCGAGTTCCTGCTTGTGTTCGACGACGGAAGCTTCTCGGATCTCAATACGCTGACGATCTCCGATTGGTTCGCGCATACGCCGAAGGACGTGCTCTCTTTGAACTTCGGTGTGCCGCAGAACGCTTTTGCCCATATTCCGAGCGGGCAGCTCTATATTTTCCAAGCTCCCGTACCCGGCCCTTTAGCCACTCAGCAAGTAGAGGATCCTAACGGCACGGTTCCGAATCCGTTCGCCTACCGGCTGCTTGCGCAGAAGCCGCTCGTATTTCCGGGAGGGACGGTGCGCGTCGTCGATTCCACTAATTTTGCCGCCGCAACGAGTATTGCCGCTGCTTTAGTCGAAATCAAACCGGGCGGAATGAGAGAGATGCATTGGCATCCGAACAACGATGAGTGGCAGTACTATATTACGGGAACGGGACGGATGACGGTATTCGCCGGCAACGGGACCGCGCGGACATTCGATTATCGAGCGGGGGATGTGGGCTACGTGCCTTTCGCGATGGGCCACTATATTCAGAACACGGGCAACGAAAGCCTATGGTTCCTGGAGATGTTCAAGAGCAGCCGCTTCGAGGATGTCTCTCTGAATCAATGGATGGCGCTTACTTCGCATCAGCTCGTCGAGCAGAATCTATGCGTCGGACCGGAGCTCATGAACGCCTTGAGAAAAGTCAAATGGCCTGTCGTGGGCAAGTAAGATTGAAGGGTATACCATCAGATCGTTGATGCTTTCGACCATATTGTTTATGTAAGTATAGTCAGCCTCCGTTTATAATTAAGGCAACATCGTTGTCTTAATGAGGAGGCATATTGTTCATGACGCAAGCGACGCCGCGCCGGTGGATGACGGAGGAGATCGTCCGTCAGGCGAATTGGCTATTATCGAGCCTGTCGCTCGAAGAGAAAGTCGGGCAGATGACGCAGTACGATTGGGGCTTCAACCCGATCAACCCGGAGACGGGCGTATCCCAGCGCGACGTGTTACGGGAAGAAATCCGTCAAGGCCGCGTAGGATCGATCTTCAACTTATCCGGCGCCGAGGAAGCGAATGAGCTTCAGAAGCTGATTCAAGACCATACGAAGCATCGCATCCCGCTGTTGATCGGCCGCGACGTCATTCACGGGTACAAGACGGTGTTCCCGATTCCGCTGGCCCAGGCGTCCGCTTGGAAACCGGATATCGCGCGCCGGACGTCGGAAGCCGCATCCCGGGAATCGCTGGCCGACGGCGTCGCGTGGGTGTTCGCTCCGATGATCGATATTAGCCGGGACCCCCGGTGGGGACGAATCGCGGAGAGCATCGGCGAAGACCCGTTGCTGACGTCCGAATACGCAAAGGCCTGGGTAGAAGGCTCGCAGGTGGCGGACGGAGCCGGCAAGAGCACGGCCAGCTGTCCGAAGCATTATGCCGGATACGGACTGGCGGAAGCCGGACGCGACTATAACACGGTCGATCTGTCGGACCGGGTGCTCCGCGAGGTGATTCTTCCGCCGTTCCGCGAAGCGATAGATGCGGGCGCGCTCAGCATCATGGCATCGTTCAACGAGGTGAACGGCATCCCGGCATGCGCGAACGCTTACTTGCTGCGCACGATATTGCGCGACGAGTGGGGCTTCGAGGGTTTCGTCGCGAGCGACTACAACGCGCTTCAAGAGCTGCTCGTGCATGGCGTGGCCGGCAGCGAAGAGGAAGCCGCCGAGCTGAGCGTGCTGGCCGGCTGCGATATGGACATGCACTCCGGCTTCTATATGAGGCATCTGCCGAAGCTCGTTCGCGAAGGCCGCGTGCCGGAGAGCGTGATCGACGAGTCGGTACGCCGCATTCTCGCGGTGAAGATTAAGCTGGGTTTGTTGGAGCAGCCGTTCGCGTCGGTTCCGTCAGAGGAGGCTGCAGCATCCGCCCGCGCTTCGTTCACCGAATTGGCGCGCGAATCGGCGAGGGAGTCGATCGTCCTGCTTCGCAACGAAGAGCAAGTGCTGCCTCTGCGTAAAGATAACGTCACGATCGCGGTTATCGGTCCGCTCGCGGACAATCATAAGGATCCGCTCGGCTGCTGGGCGTTCGACGGCAACCCGTTCGACGTCGTCAGCTTGCTTGAGGGGATTCGCCAAGCGGCGGGGGCCGGCGCAAGAGTGCTCTATTCGGAAGGCTGCGAGGTCGACGCCGAGGACGTCGGCGGAATCGAGGCGGCTGTCGCCGCCTCTCGGCAAGCGGACGTCGTCGTGCTTGCGCTCGGCGAAGCGCTGGAGATGAGCGGCGAATCGCGTTCCCGCACCTCGCTCGATCTGCCGGGCGCGCAGCGTAGGCTAGTAGAGGCGGTTGCGGGAACCGGCAAGCCGCTCGCTGCCGTACTGCTGAGCGGCAGGCCGCTCGCGCTGCCATGGCTGCAAGAGCACGCCTCGGCGATCGTCCAAGCCTGGCATCTCGGCGTGCAGAGCGGCAACGCGATCGCCGACGTCTTGTTCGGCGACTATAACCCAAGCGGCCGCTTGCCGGTCACGTTCCCGCACAACGTCGGACAAGTGCCGATCTATTACTACCGTAAGAAAACCGGCCGACCGCCGGCCGGCGTCTATTCCTCCTACTACATCGACTCGACGACCGAGCCGCTGTATCCGTTCGGCTACGGCCTGAGCTATACGCGGTTCGAATACGGCTCCGTTAAGACGGATCGTGCGTCGATGAACGCGGACGAAGGACTGGAACTGACTGTACAGGTAATGAACGCAGGGGACCGCGCCGGAGAAGAAACCGTGCAGCTTTACGCGCGCGATGAGGTAGCGAGCGTAACCCAGCCGTTGAAGAAGCTGATCGGGTTCCGCAAAGTCCGGCTGGCGCCGGGAGAGTCCGCGAAGGTGACGTTCCGCGTTAGCGCGGACAGCTTGGCGATCATCGACAAGAATATGAAGCGGACGGTCGAACCGGGCGACTTTACGCTGTATGTCGGTCCGAACTCGAGCGTTGGCGAATCGATCAAGATCAAGGTGAATTAAGGCAACCGCGGATGAAGTTGAAGCCCATGCGAAACTCGCATGGGTTTATTCGCGTGTAACGGGCATCCGAAGAAATCTTCACACCGCCTCCATCAAAACTTCACAACCGCTCGGTATGCTTATAGCCAGCAATCGGAATCCGAGGAGGCGGTAGGCATGAGCAAGAGGAAGGTAGCGATTATCGGAGCGGGAATCGCGGGATTGACGTTGGCGTACGCGTTCCGGCAAAGCGGCAAGTTCGATTTCACGCTGTTTACGGCCAGCGATGCCGAAGAAGTCCGGAGCGGCCGGATTTTATCGACGCAAATTCATTTCGAGAGGCTGTTACGGACGGAGGGGCGTTACGGCATGGCGGAATATGGCCCGGTTAACGAGATCCACGGGATCGAATTGATCGTAGGCGGACAGAAGCTGTTCCATGGCAACCTGCGCAGCCGTGCGGTGAGCCAAGATCAGCGCTTGTACTTGTCCTCCCTACTGGATGCGTTATGTTCGAGCAGCGCCAATGTTCGCAAGACGCGGATAACTAGCGGAGATCTGGAGAGCCTGGCGGGCTCCTATGATCTGATCGTGGACTGTACGGGCAAGAGAGGGCCGATCGCTTCATTTCCGGAATATTCAGAGCTTCAGCTTACTCCGGACGCTCCGCAAAGATTGCTCTCCGCCGGCATGTTCCACGGAATTTCAACCGATAACCCCAATAAGATGTCCTACAATATCATCCCGGGACAAGGAGAGCTATTCGAGACGACGACCATGACCGCCAAGGGCTTGGCAGGCGTATTGCTGCTGGAGGCCGTGCCTGGCGGCGAGCTGGACCGGATCAAAGGCAACCCGTCTCCCGACGTCTTCGTCAAGGAGCTGCTGAACGTCTTGCAGACGCATCTCCCTCACCTCTACGAACGAATCAACATTGCGGAATTCCGCCCGGTAGACCCGTTAGCTTATATGCGAACGGCGATACAGCCGAAGGTACGCCTTCCCTATACGAAGGTCGGCGGAACGCTCGTCATCGGCTGCGGGGACAGCTTCGTGCTGAACGATCCGGTTACTGGCCAAGGGGCGAACGCGGCTTCCTACTGCGCCAACGCGCTATTCGAAGTGCTGGCGGGCCATGCCGATCGGCAGTGGGACGCCGAGATCGGCGAGCGGTATTGGGAACGGACGAAGGAGTACGTGACCAAAGTGTCCGACTGGACGAACGCGATGATGGGGCCGCCATCGGCCGCGTTCAACGAGCTGTTGGGCAAAGCGGCGAACGACCAAGCCGCCGCGGACGACATCGTCAACTTATTCACGGACCCGGTTAAGGCCCACGATGTATATTTTGCCGTACCCGCAAAGCAGCTATGATACAATCGAAACCATAGAATCGCGTCTAGCATTATCGTGCAGGAAATGCACGGCAGCAGCCCTTGCCAACGCCTATATTGAGGGAAGAAAGGAGGTCGCGCGAATGGATTGGGTTTCGAGAATGAACGGAGCGATCGACTATATCGAAGGGCGGATGCTGGAAGACATCGATTACTCGGAAGCCGCGAGAATCGCATGCTGCTCGGAGTATCATTTCATGCGGATGTTTTCGTTCATGACGGACGTTACGCTATCGGAATATATAAGACGGCGGAGACTTACGCTAGCCGCATTCGAGCTTCAGAACAGCGATATTAAAGTCATCGATCTGGCGCTGAAATTAGGCTACGAGTCGCCCGAAGCGTTCGCCCGCGCTTTTCAGCAGCTGCACGGCACGACGCCGACGGCGGCCCGCAGCGCGGGGACGAAGCTCAAAGCCTATCCGCGAATGTCCTTTCAACTCACGATCAGAGGGGTTGAAGCTATGAATTACAGGATCGAGGAATTGGACGGCTTTAAGATTGTCGGGGTGAAGGAACGCGTCCGTACGGAGGAGGCGGCCAACACCGACGTGGTCGCTGACATTTGGGAGAAGCTCGGACGAGAAGGTTTCTTCGGCAGGCTATGGAACATTCGCGATGCCGAATGCAAGGTAAACGGAATATTAGGCGTCTGCGCGGACGGAGCTTGGGGCAAGAACGAGTATTTCGACTACTACTTCGCGATCGCATCCGATCAAGCGGCGCCGGAAGGCATGGTTGAACTGGATTTCCCGCCAGCGACTTGGGCGGTATTCGACGCCGAGGGACCGGCGGATCAGATCGGAGAAACTTGGAAACGGTTATACACGGAATGGGTTCCCGTATCCGCGTACGATCTTGCCAACTTGCCCGCCATTGAGAACTACTTGCCGCCTGAAGCCAACAAGAACGAGCTATGGATTCCGGTCATCAAGAAATAAGAGAAGTCTATTTATGGCGTGGAAACATCGCTTCGACTTTCGTGCCCTTTCCGGGCTTCGATTCGATGCGAATAGATCCTTGGTGCGCCTCCACGATCCATTTCGCGATAGACAATCCCAGTCCCGTTCCGCCTTCGGAACGGGATCTTGCTTTATCTCCCCGATAAAAGCGTTCGAAGACGTGCGGCAAATCTTCGTCGGCGATTCCGGACCCGGTATCGCTCACGCTTAGCGCTACGTGATTCGAACGAAAGCTGCCGGCGACCTCGATCCGTCCGGAGGCTGGCGTAAATTTCAGCGCGTTATCCAACAAGATGACGAACAATTGCCGGATTCTGTCCGCGTCCCCCCGCAATATCAAAGGCTGTTCCAGCTTGGCGACGAGTTCGATCTCCTTCGTCTCGGCCAACAGCTTGAACGGCTCGATCATCTCCATAATCAATCGATCCGCTGCCAAGGTTTCGTATTGGAGCTCGAGTTGGTTCGAATCCGACCGGGCTAGCGTAAGCAGGTCTTCAAGCAGAGCGCTCATCCGCCTGCTCTCTTGCAGCATCAGCGCGATGTTAGGGCTCTCTTGCTCGATCGTTCGCTCGGGACGGCGCAGCAGAAGCTCCGTTTGCGCGCGGATCACGGAAGTCGGCGTGCGCAACTCGTGCGAAGCGTCCGCAACGAATCGTTGTTGTTTCTCCCATGCTTTGCGAATGGGCACCCAGGCGCGTCCCGCTAGAAACAAGCCCGCCAGCAAGGAAATGACCACTCCCGCGGCGATACCCGCCCCGATGTCCCAGCGCAACGACCGCAGCATGGACTGGTCGTCCTGAAGACTGGTAACGATCCCGACCGTCGAGATCGTTCCTTGCCGAAGCTCCGGAGCAGGGGCGACGGCGATCCGGTAATCGATGCGATCGATTTCGATCGTGCGAAGACCGGTATCGCCCTGGCCGGTAAACAACAGCGCGGCTTGCTCCGGCGTGAACGAACGGTCCGGCGACTGTTCGACGAGTTGGCCTTTCTCATCCCAGAACAAGAAGGTGATTCGGTCGTCTCGCTCGATGACCCAGTCATCGGCACCAAGCCCGATTGCGGCGTCCTTCTCCGAAAGAATATGGTCTCGCGCCAGAAGCAGAATTTCGTCCGTTTCTTGATATAGCCGGTATCTCATGTGAAGGTATAGGCCCGAGCTGAACAGCAGCAGGATCAGGAAGAATACCGCGGCGTTCAAGACGACCAACCGGACGCGAATGTTAGTGAACATCGGATTCTCCTTTGATCGTATATCCGATTCCGCGAACCGTCCGGATAAGCTGCTCGTAGCCCCGGGCAGCCAGCTTCTTGCGCAGATGGGACACGTAGACGTCCACGGCGGCGATGCCGGCATTCGATTCGAATCCCCAGACCCGGATGAAAATTTGCTCCTTGGTGATGATCCGATCTTTATTGCACATCAAGTATTCCAACACTTTGAATTCCGTCGAAGATAAATGCAGGGGTTTGCCGTCGATAAGCGCTTCGTGCGATGCGGAAGAAAGCCGCAGCGGACCGAAGATCAAATCGCCGTCTGGCCCGACCGTGCCGCGTCGCCGAAGCAGCGCCCTGGACCGTGCCAGCAATTCGTCGACGGAAAACGGCTTCGTTAAGTAATCGTCCGCGCCTGCGTCGAGTCCGGTCACGCGATCCGTGATCGCGTCTTTGGCGGTGAGCATCAGAATCGGCACGCCGTTTCCTTCGGCTCGAAGCTTGTGAACGATATCGACGCCGCTCATGCCGGGCAGCATGACGTCCAGTACGACCAAGTCATGGATCTGCTGCTTCGCCCATAGGTAGCCTTCGTCGCCGTTATCCGCGGCATCCACTTGATAGGATTCGCTCTCGAATACTCCCTTGATCGTCAGCAACAAGGCCGAATCGTCTTCAACCGCAAGCAACCGCATGCTCTCCCAGCTCCTTCGCCGTCTCTACGCACCGATTGTATCAGACGGCGATGTTTAAGAAAAATTAAGGTTCGTTCCCTATACTGAGCCTGCTTCGCAAATTGCGCTTTTCAAAGAGAGGCTGGCCCATGAAGAACAGAAGAACGGTGTGGATTCCCGCAATTGTCGCATTAGTAGTCGCCGTGAGTTTGCTAGCTTATTATTACAACCTCGATCTCGGTCCCAGGGTCAGCCGTCCGCGCATTCGGCTCCCGGAAGGCGGAGAGCTGTTCAAGACGATGGGCACAGTCGCATTATGGGCGGCAGCCGCGGGCTTTTCTTGGGTTTGGTTCAGGAAAAAGCGCAAATCGCCTTCGATGCTCGTTCGCCAAGCGGGAAAGCTGCTGTACGCTATTCACAAATGGTTGGGCTGGGCGACGATCGCGCTCGGCGCGGCGCATGGCGCTTATTTGCTGATATACAAGACGAGCGACCATAAAGTTTATTCCGGGCTGGCAAGCTTCGCCGTTGTGCTGGCGATAGCGGGCTATGGATTGTTTATCCCGCGAATCCGCAACAAATGGATGCGCCTCGCGCATCGCGTGCTCGGAATCGCCTGGGTTCCCGTTCTGTTCATCCACGCCGGGGGCTCGACGATCTTGGCGGCGGGCGCGGCGCTCGGCGTAGGCGGACTTGTCTGGTTGCTTGAAAGATACAACGCGCAAGAAAAGGTGGGGTCGCCGTGAAGAAGTTAATAGAAGGCGCGATGCAGCGTTCGACGCTGGTGTTGATCTGCATCGTCATGATTATCGCATGGGGAGGCATGTCCGCCTTCCGGATGCAGAGGGACTACTTGCCTAGCATTAATAATACGACGCTTCTAGTCGCCGTACGGGCTTCGAACGCCCAGGCGGATCAGATCAAACAAACCGTGACGCCCAAAATCCAGGACGCGATTCGGCCGGTGAACGGCTTGACGGACGTCGAAACGAACGCCTACGATGGCGGCCTGCTCATGAGCTTATACTTCCCGATGGATTACGATATGGACAAGGCGGAAGCCGACGTGAAGCAAGCGCTGCTTCCCGTCTCGCTGCCGTCCGATATCAAGGCTCCGACGGTGACGCGCGTTACGAGCAGCTCGTTCCCGATTCTGAGCTATAGCTTGACCCCGAGCGGAGATCGCGTGTCCGAGACCGAGCTGCGGTCCAAAGTCGAGACGGACTTCGAGAAGCAACTGAAGTCGATTCCGGGCGTGGCGGACGTTCGCGTCGTAGGCGCGGCCAGCGACGGATACGTGCTCACCTTGCGGCTGCATGACCTTCTTGCCCATAAGCTGACGGTGGACGACTGGAATCAGTCGGTAGCCGCGGCGATTCCGATGAGCGAGGGCATGATCGCAAGCAGCCAGGGAACCATTCCGATCGCGGTAGGCGGTAACGACCTTAACGAAGAACAGATCAAGCAAATCCCGATCAAGAACAAGCAAGGCGTCAGCGTGACGCTCGGCGAAGTCGCGGATTTGCAACGCTCGATGACGGACATGAAGACGGTGTCCCGGACGAACGGCAAGCCGAGCGTGCTGCTCGACGTGCTGAAGACGCCATCGGCGAACATTACGACCGTGGCGGAGCGCGTGAAGAACCGGATTCAGCAAATCACCTACGTTCAGAAAGGCGACGTCAGCCTGACCGTGCTGCTCGACCGAGAGCATGAGCTGAACGCCGCGCTGGCCGGGTTGGTCCGCGAAGGGCTGCTGGGCTGTATTTTCTCCATGCTGTGCGTGCTGTTGTTCTATCGCAACGTTCGTTCGACGTTGCTTATCGCGGTCTCCCTGCCGACTTCGCTGTTCGCAACGACCGCTCTGCTCGAAGCGATGGGTTACACGATGAATATTCTGACGGTATCCGGCTTGATCGTGGCGATGGGACGCATCGTGGACGACTCGATCGTTATTCTGGACAATATGTACCGCAAGTATCAAGAGAAAAAGGAGAACGGAAGCGAATCCATCCTGCACGCGCTCGGTTCGGCCGTCCGGGAGATGGTTCCGGCCATCTTCGCCTCCACCGCCACGACAATCGCGGTGTACGCGCCGATCGCGCTCGTGGGCGGAATCATCAGCGCATCCTACGCCGGCTTTGCGTGGTCGGTCGTTATCGCGCTGGTCGTCTCCTTCTTCGTCGCGATGCTTGTCGTTCCCGCATTCGCGTACATGGGCTGGCACCGCAGGCCTCCTGCGGGCAACACCGTTACGTTGGAGCCGCTGATGAGGCCGGTGTTGAAGTTTGCCCTGCAATGGCGCGGAGCAATCGTTGCGGCGTCGATCGTCTTGTTCCTGGCCGCGGGCTTGTTCGCCGCGCGGCTTCCGATCAGCTTGCTGCCGACCGCCAAAACCGGCGAAGTCGCGGTACAAATCGAGCTTCCGAAAGGCAACTCGTTGTCCGCGGTGGATCAAGAAGTGGTCAAGGTCGAAGAGCTGCTGAAGCAAATTCCGCAAGTGTCCGCTTACTCCGCGACTTTCGGCTCGGCGATGACGCCGGTGGCCGACGACGTGTTCGACGAGGGAGGAGGCTATATTCAGCCGCCTAACGTCGCCAACCTGTCGATCTCCCTGACCGACAAGGGAGAGTTGGATGCGTTCGTCGCCGGTTTAAAGCCGCGGCTGTCCGCTTTGTCCCGGGACGTCGTCTACACCGTATCGAACCAGAACTTGTCCGGCGACGACTCGCAGATGAAAATCTTGCTGACCGGTGCCGATCAAAGGACATTGGACGCCGCCGCGCAAACCGTGCGCAAGCAGCTTGTCGCGGTAGATGGACTGAGCGTGCAAGGCGCGGTCGATTTAACGAACGGCACGCGGAAATACGCCATCGTATTGGATCAAGATAAAATCAAGCAGCTAGGCGTCAACCGCGATGACGTCACGAAGGTCATCTCCGCTTATACGGCATCGGCTAAAGACTTCAACGTTCCGGCTAACGGACTCTCGATTCCGGTCGACGTGAACGTGCAGCAAGCATCCGGGGATCAAGCGAAGCCCGAGCGGGTGTTGAACGCGATGCTTGCGGAGACCGTAACCGGAGACGGAGGTCGAGCGGTCCCGATCTCCCAAGTAGCTTCGCTATCCGACAATCCGGCCCCGACCTCCATTCAGGAGCGGAACGGACAACCTTTCGCTACGGTATTGGCTCAAATTACGTCGAAGGATATCGGGAAAGTATCTAATGCCGTGAACAATGAGCTTAAGCGGACCGTGCTTCCAAGCGGAGTTTCTTATTCCACCGGAGGCATCTCGACGCAAGTCGCCCGGATGATACTGGACATGTCGCTGGCCATCGGATTCTCGCTGTTGCTCGTGTTGTTCATCACGACGACGGTGTTCAAAGGCTGGAGAGCGCCGTTCGCGGTGCTGCTCAGCGTGCCGCTCGCTTTGAGCGGGATCGTGGGCGCGCTTATGCTGGTCGGCGGAGAATGGGATTTAGCGGCTTTGATCGGCGTGTTGATGCTAGTAGGGATCGTCGTCACGAACGGTATCGTTCTTGTCGACCGGATCGAGCGGAACCGCCGGGCGGGCATGCCGATGCAGGCTGCGATAGCGGAAGGAACGTTATCGCGGGTAAGACCGGTCGTCATGACCGCCGCGACGACGATATTGACGCTGTTGCCGCTGGCGCTGTCTTCTAGCGCCGATACCGTTATCTCGGGCACGTTAGGCGTCGTCGTGATCGGAGGCTTGGTGACTTCGACGTTGAACAGCCTGCTCGTTATTCCGATCTTCTATGGCTGGCTGCATCGCGCGCGAGAGGGGAAATCATCTACACCATCGGCTTACGCCCACATAAGATAAGGGTAAAACGAAGTTGATGGAGGTTTCGCATGTACTCTTATGTTTATGCGCCCTATTACGGGAGTTGGCGTCGGCCGCAATCGGAGCCGTTCTACTATAAATCCCCGCAGGAAGCGCTGGCTCTCGTCAAGAAGGCGGTGCAAGGGGAGCGCGAGGATGAACTGTTCTATAGCTACTTGATATCCGTCGCGCCGACCCAAGAGGAGAAGGAAATCATTACGTCCATCCGGGATGACGAACGCAAGCATAACCGTATGTTCAGGGAAATCTACTTCGGCCTGACAGGGCAGACGATCGAGCCTTCGCCCGGCGAAGCTTTCGAGCAACCGGTATCGTACCTCGACGGGGTGAAGAAAGCTTTCTTCGGGGAGTTGTCCGCGGTAGAGCGGTATCGGGATATTCGCGCAGGCATGCCGAATCGATATTATCGCGATATGGTATTCGAGATCATAACCGATGAGCAGAAGCATGCGAATAAATATTTGTACATCATGACTCTTCACCGGGCACTAGCTTAACGCGGGCGCATGCCCTTCAATAAACTAAGGTTGAGTTGACAAAAGGCTTCCGATAACGTACGCGCGGAGTGGTATGAAACATCTTGTCTCGTTAGTGTGGTATACCTGCGCTCACGGAATCGCTACAATAAAGGAATCTTCCTATCACAAGCGAGGGGCGAGCCTTAGCCATGGAACCGTTAATAACCTACTCTCTATCGGATATCCGTCATATGAAAGTCCATGGCCGGACGACCGGGCGCCGCGAACCGTTGACGTTGTTCTGGACCGGCAGCGGGATTGAACTGAACGCGCGAGGCTCGGAGTTATGGCTTGAAGTCGAGGCATCCTACGAGCACTACGAACCGTGGATCGCCGTCGTGATTAACGGCGTTCCCGTCAGCAGAATGATGTTGACGGCAGGCCGGTACTGGGTATGCGTATTCAGAGGCATGAATAGAGAGGTCTTGAAGAACGTACGCATCGTCCGAGAGACACAGGCGATGAGCAGCGATCTTAAGTGTTCCTTGCACGTTCATGCCGTGAAATTCGACGGACACTTCGTACCCGTTCCGGATAAACCCTATCGAATCGAATTCATCGGCGACAGCATCACGTCGGGAGAAGGGGCGATCGGCGCGACGGCCGAGGAAGATTGGATTCCGATGTGGTTCAGCGCGGTTGACAACTATACCGCAATGACCTCCCATGCGCTGAACGCGGATTATCGCGTCGTATCCCAAAGCGGATGGGGCGTGCGAACAAGCTGGGACAACAATCCGAGCTTTAACATTCCCGATTATTACGAGCAAGTATGCGGCCTTATGACGGGCGATTATCACGCATCGTTAGGAGCGCACGAACCCTACGATTTCGACTCTTGGCAGCCGGATATCGTCGTCGTTAACTTAGGCACGAACGACGGATCGGCATGCCGCAACGAAGACGGGACTTACGATCGCGAAGCGGTAAGCAAGTTCGAACGTTCGGCGGAGCGTTTTCTTCATCAACTCAGAAGCAACAATAAGCATGCGCATATCGTCTGGGCGTACGGCATGCTGGGCACGCCGATGCTGCCGGCCATTCGTCGTGCCGTCACGGCATATTGCAAGGAATCGGGAGACCGGCGGGTAACCGTCTTTGATCTTCCGGATATGACGCAAGAAACCGTCGGCGCAAGATCTCATCCGGGGAGATTGGCGCACGAACAGGCAGCCGCAACGCTGGCGGACAACCTTCGAGCCATCTTGGATGACCTTCCGAAGAATAAGCCACAATAGGCTTATGCTAGGGCAAAGGAGGGCATCTGGGTGTCGAAGCAGCAAGGTCATGGAGTCAAGAATACGCGGACGAAATCGTCCGACAAGAAAGGCAATTCCTCCGGCAACAATCACTAACCGACGAACACGCGACAAGCACCGCGCCAACGCGATTGGCAGGTGCTTTTTTTTTTGCTGGATTTACCGGTAGGGCTTTCATTAGAAATTTATCAATTTATTCTCATAAAGCGAATTTTGGCGCGTCCTGACAGGCTATAACTCTTTCGTGGAAAAGATTAGGTTGCTAGATTAGTGCTATCGTAGAGGCATACCAGTCATCCATGGAGGGATTCACATGACAGCACCAAAGCCTATTCTTAAACATATGATGGCTCTCGGCCTGTGCGCCGCCATCGGATTCGGAGCGGTCGGCATCGGACAAGCCCAGTTCACTCCGCAAGCTTCCGCGGCGATCAGCTACGAGACGAAAATCACGAGCGGCGTCAATCTTCGGGTCGGCCCGAGCACAAGCACCGGCGTCATTCGCTCGATCGGCAAAGGAGAGATGGTACACGTAGTCGGGCAAGCAAACGCTTACTGGCTACATGTATTCGATAAGAAGGGCAATAGCGGATACATCTCCGCAGCGGATAAATATTCGACTTGGGGCGGTCCAAGCGCGCCCGCTGCGACGAGCAGCAGTTCGAAAGCCAGCAAAGTCGTGAGCATTGCGAAGAGCTATCAGGGACGCGTCCACTACTCTTACGGAGTTCGCAATCCGTCCAAATTGGTGTTCGATTGCTCGTCGTTCACGGAGTTCGTCTTCGCTAAAGTCGGCGTCGACCTGAAATGGGGCACGAGCGCCCAGAAGAAGCAAGGCTCTTACGTCAGCAAGAAGAACCTGCGCGTCGGAGATCTCGTTTTCTTCGACACGGTGGGCAGCAACAACGGCGTCATCAATCACGTCGGCATCTACATGGGCAACGGCCAGATGATCCACAATACGCCTTCCAAGAACGGGATCGCGATCAATTCGATCACATCCGGCTATTGGTCCCAGCATTACGTCACGGGACGCCGCGTACTGTAAATCGCATATCTTCGCAAGACAAGAGGCTGCCGGGTACGGCAGCCTCTTTGTCTATCTCGACCCGGGTATCCGCCGTGCCGTTCAGCGGCGCGGAATAGTAATCTATCCCGAGTCGTGCGGAGGTGAAGCGGTATGTCTAGGAAGAGCAGCAGTATATCGATCAAGAGCAAGTGGACAAAGACGAAGTGGTTGCTGTCGGACCGAACCTTGAGGCGGTACGTTCCCGAGACGAAGCCGTTTAATCGGGCGTCGTTGGCGAGGATGACTCGGCGGTATGCCATGGTGTATTTCAAACCGACGGGCGGGACGGGCGGCAACGGAATTGCTCGGATTGTGCGGATAGCCTCCGGACGATTCAGCGTTCGCAAAGATTGGAGAACGACGAAGACGACCTCCGTCGGTTCTCTCTACGTGCGATTAAAGAAGATTGCCCGCGGACGGAGCTACTTGCTTCAGCGAGGCGTTCATTTGCGATCCTCCGGAGGCCGGCCGTTCGATATACGGGTAACGCTGCAGAAGGCGCGCCAAGGCCGTTGGGTGCCTACCGTCATGTTCGTTAAGCTTGGCAAACCTGGCAAAGTCGTAACGAATTACCATTCGGGAGGCAAGCTCGCGCTGCTCGGACCGACGCTGCGGCGCGCGGGTTTCGGCAAAGACCGGATCGGCGGCTACCAACGACAGCTGAAGGTTCTGGGCTTGCAGACGGCTCGCTGCTTCAATCGGAGAAGCTCCAGGTTCAAGGAACTCGGACTGGATGTCGCGATCGACCGCAGAGGAAGGCTGTGGATTCTGGAGGTCAACACTCGGCCCGGAATCAGCGCCTTGAAGACGCTTCGCGACAAAAGCCTATATCGGAAGATGATAAGATACGCCAAGAATTACGGAAGAACGCGCTAAATCGCAACGGAGGGCCGTCCTTCAGCCAGGACGGCTTAGCTCCGTTTACAGCTTCTGCAATTGCCGGACCATGTCCTCGGGTTCCATCCGATTCATGAAATCGGTATCCACGTAAGCATGGCGAATCCTTCCGCTCGTATCGATGATATAGGTCGCCGGAACGGGCAGCACCCAGCGATCGGATCGATTGTATTCCGCAAGATCGAGCTTAATCGTATCCGTGTAGGTCTCGATCAAGTAATCGGGCAATTCGAATAGCAAGCCGAAGCTGCGGGCGACCTTGCCGTCAGGGTCGCTCAGCACGGGGAACGTCAACTGCTCCTTCTCCGACTGGGTCATCGATTTATCCGGGCTTTGCGGCGAAATCGCGATTAGAGTGCCGCCGACTTGCTCGATCATAGGCAGTACCTGCTGGCAACCGCGAAGCTGGATGTTGCAGAACGGACACCAGGCGCCGCGGTAGAAGACCAACACGACGGGGCCTTGGGCGAGCGCCTCGTATAAGGTTACGGTCTCGCCGAGCGGATTTTCCAACGAGAAATTCGGCGCTGCGTCTCCCTCTCTTAACCCGTAGACGATGCCGGACCCCTGTAGCTCCTTCACTTGCCGAAGAATGCTCGTCTGAGCGTCGGCAGGCAGTCTAACGGTAAAACCAACCTTCGCTTGATCCAATTGTTCTTGGATGGACATGGTTGCCTTCACTCCTCTACTCCGGATAAAAGATACCGATCGGTCTCTTAAGAGTAACACAAATCCAATCATTGGCAAGTGGCGGGCTTATAATTTGTTATAATGGGTTATCGAAAGTCGGCGTGCGGAGGGGCTTATGAGAAAAGGGGACAAGACGCGGGAACACATTATTATGAAATCGGCGGAGCTATTCAACCGGCAAGGCTTCGCAGGCTCGTCGTTAAACCATATCATCGAAGCTGCCGGCATCCAGAAAGGCGGCATCTACCGTCACTTCGGCAGCAAGGACGAAATCGCCCTTGAAGCCTACCAATATGCGACGCGCCGGGTGGGCGAACGATTCGACGAAGCGCTGGGCAACGAGACATCCTCCGCCGGCAAATTGTTGGCGTTCTTCCGAGTGTACGAGAACGTCGTGGACGATCCCCCGTTTATCGGCGGATGTCCGATGCAGAACACGGCCGTCGAGAGCGATGACACTCACCCCTTGTTGCGCCGCAGAGCCCAGCAAAGTTTAGAGGCTTCTTTGGATAGAATGACAAGTATTATCGCCGAAGGTATTCGAAGCGGCGAGTTCAAGCCGGACGTGGACGCGGAGGCGCTGGCTACGTTCGCTTTCTCCTTGCTAGAGGGCGGCATCTTGCTCAGCAAGCTCGAGGGAAGCAATCGGCATATGAAGATGAATATGGCGAGCTTCGCGGCGTATTTGAAGCAATGCTCCGTTCAAGAAGACACCTGTTAAGAAGACGAGGCGTCTTTTTCTTACTCCAGCCTAATCCCCAATTAATACGCGGTTAACATAGGCTCGATATGATGGGGTAAAATAGGACAAGGGAGTAATCGAAATGGCGACTATGATGACCGCAATGCCCGAATACCGAATCAGCGATAGCGAGACGATGCAGAACAAGCTGACGTACCAAATTCGCACGGGAAACCTCGGCGATAGCGACTTGAATCGTCTTCAGCAACAATGCACGAACGAGCTTCATCAATTGCGCTCCGAGCTAGACGATCTGCTGCGGGAGCTGCGCGACATCGCCGACCGGCTCGGCGGACTCGAAATCAGGTATAGCATCGCAGCCTAAGAGGGCCGTGGTGCTTTTTTTATTGCGCATACTAGATAAGGTCGCCATGCATAAAGGATGGTTTACCCGATAAACAAAGTCTGATAGTCTAGAAGGGTCGTACATCCGAGAGATGGAGGGAACATCAATGACCAATCAAGCGAAGAAAGTCGTCGTAACCGGCGGAAGCGGCATGCTGGGCAAATGGGTCGTTAAGCATTTCGTGGAGCATGGCTACGAGGTACTCAACGTCGATACGCGCCAACCGGAGGAGCCAATCTGTCCGACGCTGATCGTGGATCTTCAAGATTTAGGCCAAACGTATGGCGCGCTGGCCGGCGCGGATGCGGTTGTACATATGGCGGCGATTCCGCGGGCGGGAATGGTTCCGCCCGAGGTTACGTTCCGCAACAACGTCATGTCGACTTACAACGTGCTGGAAGCGGCATCGGGGCTAGGCATTAAGAAAGCGGTCATCGCTTCCAGCGAGTCCTCGTACGGAATCTGCTTCGCCGTTCATCCGTTCGGCCCCCAATACGTGCCGATGGATGAGGAGCACCCGCAGCTTCCTCAGGACAGCTACGGCTTGTCCAAGATCGTGAACGAGCAGACCGCGGATATGTTCCATCGCAGATCCGGCATCCAAGTCGTGTCGTTCCGTCTGGGCAACGTGATTCCGCCGGAGTGGTACGAGCGGTTCCCGTCGTGGATCAACCATCCGGAAGAGCGCGAACGGATTCTATGGAGCTACATCGATACGCGCGATGCGGCGGAAGCTTGCCGCTTGGCGATCGAGGCGGACGGATTAGGCTCGGTGGCGCTTAACCTGGGGTCGGACGAGACGAGCATGGCGATTCCGAGCCGCGAGCTGATGGCCGCCCGTTATCCGGAAACGACGGATTTCCGCGCGCCGCTCGAGGGGCACGAAGCGTTGCTGAATAGCGAGAAAGCGATGAGGCTGCTCGGTTGGAAGCCGAAGTACAGATGGCGCGAACAGCTGGGGAAGTAACCGATAACGGAGCCGGCGGAGAAGGTGCGCCATCATGAGTTACGTGCTGCTCATGTTGGCGACGCTCGCCTGGAGTTTCGTCGGCGTGCTCGTCAAGACGGCGTCGACGATGGCGGATAGCGCCGTGATCACCTTCGCGCGGTTCTTCTTCGGCGTCGTTTGCCTGGTCCTGTACCTGTTCATTCGTGACGGCAAAGTGCAGATCCGGTTGGGCATGAAATGGATATGGATCGGAGCGGCGGGCAAAGCGATCAACTATATCTTCGAGAATCTTGCCCTCAAGATCGGTTACTCTTACGGCAATATTCTCGTGCAGCCCGTGCAGACCGTCGTATTGCTTCTCGCGGCCGGTTGGCTGTTCAAGGAGAGCATATCGACGAGGGGCTGGCTGGCGGCTTCGCTGTGCGTCGTCGGCGTACTCGTAGTCGGTTGGAACGGCACGCCGCTGGACGAGCTTGCGGAAGGCGGCGGCTTGACGACGCTGCTGTTCACGTTCGCCGGAATCGGCGCGGCCGTACACGTGTTAAGCCAGCGCATGCTGCTGAAGACGATGGACAACGGCAACATGAACTTGTCCGTCTTCTTGGTCAGCACGATTCTGGTGTCGGCTCCGCTTCCGGTCTACTCCCACGGCTTTATCGGCCCGGCGTCCGTCTGGGCATGGGGAGCGCTTATCCTGCTCGGCATCATTACGGGGCTTAGCTTCTTCTGGTTCGCCGAAGCAATCAAGAAAATCCCGTTCGCGATCGTCGCGATCGTCGGCAACAGCACGGTTCTATTCACGGTGCTATGGGCGTACTTATTCTTCCGCGATCCGATCACCGTCTACATTATCGGCGGTACGCTCATCTTCGTGGCCGGATTCCTGCTGTTCAACTTCCCGGCTCGAAGGAAGAACTCTATCGTTGACGATCAAAGCCATCCCGCGTAGGGATGGCTTTTATATGCCGGGCTTATTTATTTTTTTGGAAAACCGTATACAAGGAGAATGATTCCGATGAATGTAAGGATAGGCACGAATATATTATCAAAGAAGCCTGCGATGTGAATTTTCGGCCTATGATCGATGTGTTGTTCGTACAGGGCGACGATTTCATGGCTGCGAGCGATCAAAGATCCCACCCGTTCGATAGCATAAATGACTCCGGCGGATATTAAGAAAGCCGATCCAAGCTTGCGGTATAGGTCGTTCCCCATGAGATAGCTGCACCTCCTCATTCTTACGGTTATTTACTGCTCCTCCATCACAAACTTTATCATACTCTTTCTCATAAAGCTGTAACCGGCATGTGGTATAGTGATAGAAAATGAACGAAATGAGGGCTGTGCATGCGAACGCGTCCATCGAACGAAGAGTATAACGAGTATTTTCAGAGATACGTCGATTTGGTTCCCGAAGGGGATATCCGCCAAGTGCTGGAGCAATCCCTGAAGACGACGGCCGAGTTGTTCGGGTCCTTCTCGGACGATCAAGGCAACTATCGTTACGCGCCGGACAAGTGGAGCCTGAAAGAAGTGCTCGGCCACATAACGGACAACGAACGGATCATGAGCTACCGGGCGCTCCGCATCGCGAGAGGCGACAAGACTCCGCTGGCCGGATACGACGAGAATGCGTTCATCAGCAACTCTTCGTTTGGCGGGCTGTCCCTAGCCGCAATCGTGGAAGATTACGCAGCCGTGCGCCGGGCGACGCTCTCGTTGCTGGCCGGTATTTCCGAGGAGGCATGGACCAGAACCGGGGTCGTTAGCGGCAAAGAGTCATCCGCGCGGGCGTGGTTTTACATTCTGGCAGGCCATGAGCTCCACCACTTGAACGTGGTCCGGGAAAGATATTTGAGATAGGGTGATGAGCGTGAGCACCGAAATTCGCAAGGACGGTTCCTTCAACCGGCAAGTCAATCGCTTCACGACGCCTTTCGGAGAAGGGCCGGGAGAGCTTCCCGTTCGAGCGGGCAAGTATCGTCTCGTCTGGTGCGCGGCGTGCCCGTGGGCGCATCGCGCCGTCATCGTGCGTCGACTACTTGGCTTGGAGGACGCCATCAGCTTAGGGACGGTAAGTCCGATGAGGCCGAGAATCGGCCGCGTCGATTGGGAGTTCGCGCTGGACGCGGACGGCGTCGATCCCGTGCTGGGCGTTACATACATGAGCGAGCTGTACGCCAACTCAGACCCCGAATACGCGGGAAGACCGACGGTGCCGGCGATGATCGATATTGAAACCCGTACCGTCGTGAACAACGACTATTTCAAATTGACCAATTCCTTCGAAACCGCATGGGCTCCGTTTCATAAGCACGATGCTCCGGATTTATATCCCGAGCCTTTGCGCGGTGGCATCGACGCGTTGAACGAGGTTATTTTCCATGAGGTGAATAACGGCGTCTACAAGTGCGGGTTCGCGCAGTCGCAAGAAGCTTACGAGCAGGCGTACGATACGTTGTTCGCCAGGCTGGACGATTTGGACAATCGGCTGTCGACGCGGCGCTTCTTGCACGGCGACTTCATTACGGACTCCGACGTCAGGCTCTATACCACGCTTGCCCGATTCGATGCCGCCTATTACAGCGGGTTCCGGACGAACCGCAATCTCCTGCGGGAATTCGCGCATCTGTGGGGCTATGCGCGCGATCTGTACCAGACGCCGGGCTTCGGCGATACGACCGATTTCGATGCAATCAAACGGCACTACTTCTTGTCCATCACCATTCATCCGGATAAACCGGAAGTCGCTATCCTGCCCAAAGGGCCGGATGCCGCGGCGTGGGATCATCCGCATGGGCGGGAACGGTTGAGCGGCCGGGACGACAAGTTTGTTAGAGGCGGTGGCGGGAGATGAAGCTGCGCGAGGCACGTTCTGAGGAGCTGACGCTCCTGCGGGAGATGAGAGTGGAGGCTTATTCGCCCTACTCCGAGCTGATTCCGGACGGACATTGGAGCGCGCTCAGGCAATCGCTGCAATCCGAGGCGGACCAGCTTCCCGGCGCCGAATTTATCGTTGCGGAAATCGAGGGACGGCCCGCGGGCAGCGTCGTCTTGTTCCCTCCGAAGTCGGACGCGTATGACGGGCTTGCGGATGCGGTGGACTATCCGGAAATTCGGATGCTCGCCGTAGACGAGGCGTTTCGCGGCATAGGCGCGGCCTCGGCTTTGATCGAGGAGTGCGTCGCGCGTTCGCGGGCTAAAGGGTATCGGCGGATCGGCTTGCATACCGGCGAGTTCATGAAGCCGGCTATCAAGCTGTACGAGAGGCTAGGCTTCCAGCGCGTTCCCGAGCTCGACTTTCAACCGGCTGACGACGGCATTAACGTCCGGGCTTACCGACTGGACATCTAGCGTTGCCGCACGGCGAATAAAGGGGCAGTCTCGAGAGGTCTTATCGACCCTCGGGACTGCCCCTTCGGTTACGCCAAATTCAAGTGCCGCAGCTTATCTGGATTACGGATGAGATAAATGTGATGAATGCGGTTGTCGCGGATGTCTAAGCTGACGACCGTCGGGTACGGCTCGATCGGGCTTCTGAGCACGAAACCGAGCTGTCCGTTGATCTTCGCGAGGATGACTTCGCCTTGCGTTTCGCCTTTGGCCGCGAGACCGAGAACGAAGGCGATCACGCGTTTGCTCGTCGTGATCGGATTGATCGCGGCGGACACTTTGCCTCCTCCGTCGGTATACAGGACGATATCCTCCGCCATTAAAGCGAACAAACCCTCCATGTCTCCAGTGGCGGTCGCGTGAAGGAAGCGCATGACCAGCTGTTCGGAATGCGCGGTGTCCGGGAGCTCCGCGGGAGGTTCGTCTTGGATTTTACGCTTGAGACGACTGTATATCTTACGGCACCCGAGCGACGTCTTGCCTAGGAATTCGGCGATATCGCCGTAGTCGTACTCGAACGCTTCGCGAAGGATGAAGACCGCTCTCTCCACGGGAGTCAGACGGTCCAGCAACACGAGGAACGCATACGAAATCGTATCCTCCAATACGACCGTCTGAAGCGGGTCCCCCTGACCGGCTGGGACGTCAACGCTCTGCACGAGCGGCTCCGGCAGCCACGGACCGACGTACACCTCGCGCTTCCTGCGGGCGGATTTCAGATAGTCGAGACAGCGGTTCGTGACGGTCTTGCACAAGTAGGCCTTCAAGTTGTTCACTCGATTGCCGCCGTCGCTCTTGCCGTTCTCCATCTGCTGCGCGGTCAGGAACGTGTCCTGCACCAAATCTTCCGCGTCGGCGACCGAGCCTAACATTCGATAAGCGATAGATAATAGCAAGGGTCTATAGGATCGGTATACGGAATCAAGCTCCACGAGTCATTCCTTCTTCTTCCAATCGTTTATTCGCTATTATACCTTCCGCTGCTTCTCTTGCGCTAGCTAGAGAGGCGTTAAGAAGCATCCCTTCGGACCCGACCCAGTCGCCCGCGACGTACAGTCCAGGCCTTCCGGCGACGCTGACTCCGGGCCTGCCCGCCAAGCCGCCGCCCGAGGCGGTTACTACGGCGTGGGATACTGTCATATGCGGCAAGTAACGGCTTTCCACGACGTGCTCGCGCCAACCCGGCTGAATTTGATCGAGATAATGCTCCAATTCGCGCTCGTCCTGGGCGGCATCAGACGGAACGCCGACCGGCAAATACTTCATGACGTGGATGACGGAACGCTGAGCATCGTCCGTTAATCGGGCAGAGGCCGAATGGTTAGCGTAATACCATGGGTAATCCGCCCCCAAGGAGAATTTGGTCGCCGGCTGCGGCATGCCGGAGACGACAAGATCCAAGCATGCGGCGCGAATCGGCACTAGACGCTTGTAAATTTGAGCTTCCGACGGATCCAGCTCGGAGTCCAGGAGAGCCAGCGTCTCCGTCGGCCCTGCCGTGGACAATACGCTGCGTGCTTGCAGCTGCGTGCCGTCTTTAAGCTGCACCGTCATGTGAGGCGAACGGCCGGCAATCTCGCGAACGACCGAACTAGAGCGAATCGTAACCCCCGCACGCTGCGCTCGATTCTTAAGCTGGTCGACGATGGACTGCCAGCCGCCGTCCACGTACAGCACTTGGGCGATCTTGAGCTGATCGATCACCGCTCCGGCGCTCACCAGCTCCGGCGCGTTACAGTACGAGGACACGCGGACGAGCGCCTGCAGGACGTTGCGTACACGCGGACTGGAGCAATGCGCATCAAGATACTCCTGCAGGGTGATGGCTTGAAGCTCGGAGGTATCGATTTTACGCAGGCGGGTGAAGAACCGAATGATCTGCGACTTCTCGGACCACTTCAGGAAGGAGCCCAGCATCAGTTTATAGAGAGGAACAACGGCCTCCTTGCCATCCGCGCCTTTTAAAACGAATTTCACGTTCTGACTGGGCGCGGCACCCGTAACGGTTACGCCGACTTCATCCAGAATGCGAAGCGCGCTCTTATAGAGCGCATGAGGGCCAAGGTTCAAACGTGCGCCTGCCAGCTCTTGCGAGGCGGCCTTGCCGCCTGGCTGAACCCCCTTCTCCAACAGCAACACCCTTTGACCTGCCCTCGCCAAGTAGATCGATGCCGTCAGTCCGGCGGCGCCGGCCCCGATGACGACGACGTCCCACATCGTTTCATTGCCGTTACTCATCGCGTATCTCCACCCTTTCCGGTCTTTGCATACAAGACGACTCACGGGACCGATCTGTGACACAAGGAAAAATCGCGCGTGTTTAACCGAAAATAACAAAGATAGGGTACCCCTAACGCAGGGGTACCCTAAAATCATGCCGCTCGAGTTATTGCCGCTGATTGCCCGATTGAGCGTTCGGAGCGTTCTTGAACGCTTCGGCCACTTCCTCTTCGGAAATTTCGACGTCCTCTTGTCCGGGAATCGGCAGTTTATTCAGAGGCGTTGTCTGAACGTCCGCTTTGGATGCTTGATTGGATGAATCGGTCATGGAGACACCTCCTTCGTGTGCGAGCACGAGCGTTATTGTAAGCAGGAGGTGGGAACTTTATGCAATAGCGGCGATCAGTCGATCGGGTTCTTGACGCGATCTTCGTAATAGTCGAAGAACAGTTTGTTCTGCGTGCCACGAACCGCGTAGAATACGTCGGATAAGGCCTTGCCGCGCTTGTCCAATTCGCGTTCGAGCCACTCTTGCGTCAAGCCGTTGCGCTCGAGGTTGTCCTTGACGATTCGGCCGTCCATAATCAGCTCCACGGGGAACGACCGGACCGCTTCCGCATGCAGCTTCAGGTCTTTGCGCGTGACCCACTCGTATTCGCTTTTCTTCTTGACGGACAGCTTGCCATGGTCCTCGAGTACGGCGTACTCGACTTCTTCGATATTGAAAATATTTTTCTCCCGCAGCGATTGAACCAAGGAGTCCATCGTATAGCGGATTTTCCCCATGTTCCCTTCGAGCACTTTGCCGTTCTCGATGACGACGGTGGGGGTGCCGGAAGCCCATCGGCTCCAGGTTCGATTTTTCAAGACCGCATAGGAAACGATATAGGAAATCGCGAAAAAGACGAACAGCGACAAGACCACGTGCCAAGGGCCGATCTTGTCGTTGAACGCCAGGTTGGCCGCGATCGCTCCGAGCGTAATGCTGCTGACGAAATCGTGGAAGGTCATATTCGAGATCGTCTGCTTGCCGAGAATTCTTGACATGACCAGCAGCAGAAGGAAGGCAGCGATCGTTCGTAAGCCCGTATCCAGGTATACTTGCAAGGAGAAATGCCCCTTATCTTGGGTTATTCGTGCTATCCTATCTATTGACCGAATGAATCGAAAATAATCGGATCGGCGGCGACTAACCAAGCTAAGGGGAGAGCGTGACAATGACAAACCTAACCGTCGAAGTCGTGAGCGACGGCAACATCGAGCAGTGTCGGATGCTGTGCAACGAGCTGATGGCGTTCCAGAAGTCGAAGGCGACGATCGCCCCCGAGCTATTCGACTTAATGAACTTCGACACGAGGATGAAAAAAAGCTACGAGAGCGCGCTTAGGAGCCAGGTGATCGTAGCGAAGGATAACGGGGTTCCGATCGGTTACGTCTTCTCGTCAATCGAAGAGATCGAGCAGAAGAAGACCGCCTACCCGGATTGGGCGCCAAGAACTCCGGATAGTCTAGGCTTCTATCCGGAGTGGTCCGATCTTCCGAATAGAGTCGGGTGCTTGAGCAATCTCTATGTTCGGGACGCCTATCGCGGGCTGGGGCTCGGCTCCAAACTGTTCGATAGGGCGATGGACTGGCTCGAGAGCTTCCCGGACGTAGATCTCGTGTTTATCTACATCTCGAACGGCAACGACGAGGCGCTGAATTTCTACCTCGGCCGCGGATTTACCTATAGTCATGACGTATTCGGCGGCTTTATCAAGGCAGTCTACAAATTTACTCGGAAGCCATCGCAATCGCCTTCGTAGGGTGCACGGTACCGAACGGATGTTGCGGCGGGGCATAGATGACGTACACCTTAAGCGGCCGATTGCCGGTATTGGTTACGTTGTGCCAAGTTCCGGCGGGCACCATAATGGCATAGCCGTCATAGGCCATGGTTTGATAATCCAACCGATCCCTGCTAGGGCCCATCTGAACAAGCCCTTGGCCATCTTCGATTCTAATGAATTGGTCAGTAGTCGGGTGGACTTCCAATCCGATGTCTTCTCCCACGTTAATGCTCATCAACGTCACTTGAAAATGCTGTCCCGTCCATAACGCGGTTCGGTAGTTGTTGTTTAGCTTGGCTGCCTGATCGATATTGACGACAAACGGGCTGGAACCATAATCTTTCCATTCAAAGTTCCTGTAAGGATTCGAATAGTATGGGTTCCAATAATAGGGATAACCCCAGTTGTAGAGAATAGGACTACGCCTCCTTTAATTTTTGGTCGCTGTATCCTATGCAGCAGCCCAGTCAAAGGAAATCATATTAGAGAATGATCGTCATTCACGGAGGAATCAGATCATGGGCAGAATATTAAGCTTCGAGATGCAGGTGCCGAATCCGGAGGCGTCTATCGAATTTTACGGCAAGGCGTTCGGATGGGAGTTCGCCAAGCTTCCCGGCCCGACGGATTATTGGGTGATCCGCACAGGCAACGCCGACGCTAAAGGCATCGATGGCGGAATCATGAAATCGCCGGACGGCGCGACTCGCACGGTGAATTCGATCGCCGTCGACTCGATCGACGATTATCTTGCGGCGGTGACGGCTAACGGCGGAACGATCGTCGTCCCGAAGGTGACGATGCCCGGCATGGGCTATCTCGCGTATTTTACCGATCCGAACGGCGTCATCATGGGCGTCTCGCAAGCGGACCCTAATGCTAAGTAACTTCCTGTACGTAGAAGAAGGCCGCCTTAAGGGCGGTCTTCTTTGTCATCTTATCATATTGACATATATAATATATATACATACAATATGGGTAAATACAAAAGAGGATTGGTCTTGGTGAAGGAGCGGGAGAATGAGCGACAATAAAGCAAGCGAGCAGGCTCGTTATTGGATCGGCGTCGTATCCGCGTCTCATGTCGCCAGAGGCGTTCAAGGCGGGTTCGCTCAGCTGTGTCATGGCAAGTCCGGTCCCTTGAAACGTATGCGCAGAGGAGATTGGCTGATTTATTATTCTCCTCGTATGGAGATGGGGGGAGGAGCGCCTCTGCAGGCTTTCACCGCCATCGGTCAAGTCCAAGACGACGAAGTGTACGAATACCGGATGTCGGATTCGTTCGTCCCATTCCGTCGTAATATCCGCTATACTGTAAGCAAGCTAACGAAGATCGGCGGACTGCTTGACCGGTTGAGCTTCACGCGGGGAAATAAACATTGGGGCTACTCGTTCCGGTTTGGTCATTTCGAAATTTCCCGCGAGGACTTCGAGGTTATTGCAGCCGCCATGCAGATCGATGACGGAGGAGCGGGCGTTAATGGGTTCGAGATTCGATAAAGCGGAGGACAGCCCGGGTTTTCTGTTATGGCAGGTCACGAATTCGTGGCAAAAGGAGATCCGGCTCGCTTTAGAGCCTTTGGAGCTGACGCAACCGCAGTTCGTGCTCCTGTATTCGTGCAAATGGTTGAACGAGCGGAGCGGAACGCCGGGCATTACGCAGGTGCAGCTGGCACAGCATGCGAAGATCGATGTTAATGTCACCTCGCAGGTGCTGCGCACGTTGGAGAAGAAAGGATACGTTAAGCGCGGTCCTCACCCGACGGATACGAGAGCGAACGTGATCACGGTCACGGAATCGGGCGCCGTCCTCGCGGATCGCGCGGTTCAAGAGGTCGAGAAGGCGGATCGTGCCTTTTTCTCCGGAGTCGGCGACGAGATACCGAAATTAAACGAATTGCTCGGGAGACTGTACGAACGCGAATAGATAGAAGCAAAAAAAGCACCCTAAGGTGCTTTTTTCGTATCCGCTTAAGGAAGAATGTTGCCTGCCGCGCGGAAGATGCCGTACCACTCTTCGCGCGTCAGCGTAATTTCCGCTGCTTTGACGCAGTCCGCCAAGCGCTCGAGGTTCATCGTGCCGGTAACCGGCTGCATGTTCGCCGGATGGCGGAGCAGCCAAGCGATGGCGATCGTCGTGTTGCTGACGCCGTATTTGGCCGCAACTTCGTCGATCTTCTTGTTCAGCTCCGGGAACTTCTCGTTGCCGAGGAACACGCCTTCGAAGAACCCGTATTGGAACGGCGACCAAGGCTGGATCGTAATGTCGTTCAGACGGCAGAAGTCGAGGATGCTTCCGTCGCGGTTAACGGCCGCGCCGTTCTCCATGTTGACGTTGAAGCCTTGGGAGATCATCGTCGCGTTCGTAATGCTCAATTGGAGCTGGTTCGCGACGATCGGCTGCTTCACGTACTTCTTGAGCAATTGGATTTGCATCGGATTCTGGTTGGAGACGCCGAAGTGGCGCACTTTGCCGGAACGCTCCAGTTGATCGAACGCTTCCGCTACTTCTTCCGGCTCGACGAGCGTATCCGGACGGTGCAGCAGCAGGATGTCCAGGTAATCGGTTCTAAGACGCTTAAGAATGCCGTCTACCGATGTTAGAATATGCTCCTTGGAGAAGTCGAACATGCCTTTGTCCGGACGAATGCCGCATTTCGATTGCAGGATCATCTTCTCGCGTACGCTCGGGTTCATCTGAATCGCGTCCGCGAAGATTTCCTCGCACTTGCCGGCGCCGTAGAGGTCCGCGTGGTCGAAGAAGTTCGCGCCCATCTCCAGCGAAGTCTTCACGAATCGCTCCGCTTGCTGCTTGTCCAGCGAGTTAATGCGCATGCACCCGACCGCAACGACGGGAACTTCCAACGTGCTGGTGCCTAGCTTTATCGTTCTCATGGCTATGTACCTCCAATGAATAAGTAATCAACCTTATTTATTGTGGCACACCCGGGGGACGGATTCAAATTTCGAAAATAGAATCGATGATAATCGGGAGATTGTCTCGAACGGACACCGCGCCAAAGACCGAACGGGCGTGAATTCCCCGGTCTCCGAGTACTTCGAACAAGAGGTCCGAGCATCCGTTCAGTACCTTATGATGCTCCTCGAAATCGACAGTCGCGTTGACGAAGCCTTGAATTTTGACGACCCGTTTCACTTGGTCCAGCGAACCCAAGACGGATCTCAGAACGGCGAGCACTTCGGTTCCGGCGTTGCGGGCTAGTTCGTAGCCTTCTTCCGTCGTATATTCTTGCCCTAACTTGCCTTTAGGGTTTCCGGAAGGACCTTTGCCGGAGACGTAGACGAGGTTGCCCACGATCGCGCAGTTCGCATACTTGGCCGCCGGCTCGCTCGCACTCGGAACGTAGTACGGATAATCCATTAGCTTCTGAATCTCTTGGGCGGTTTCTTTGCTCGTTAACGTCTCGACCATGAACAAGCCGAGGTCGACGGAAGCCGCAATTCCGCCGCCTGTGTACACATCCCCGTCTCGCATAGCTCGGGTTTTCACCACTTCCTTGCAGTAAGGCCTCAATAGATCCAACGCTAAAGGATTCGTCGTGATCGTCTTATCCCTCGTAAATCCGGCGGCCCCAAGCAGTAGCGCTCCCGTACAGACGGAAGTCTTGTAACGTACGTCTTGCGCCGTTCGGATCCAGTCGACGAAAGCGACGTCGTCCGCCAGCCGCCTCGTACCCATTCCTCCGGGAATGAAGACTAGATCGTACTCCGACAGATGCGGCAGCACGCGATCGGCCTTGATTCTCATTCCTCGATCGTCCGTCACTTCCTCCTTGTCCGAGCAATAGTCCCACGTCAACGATTCCATGAAGCTGCGCTTTTTGAGCCAAGTGACGGCATTAAGAAACCCCGCCAGGTCTAACGTCGTCATATCGTCGAACAAGATGAATGCCATTTTCATGGTGGATACCCCCATAGTCAAGTAATTGCCGATGCCATGACCCGAGTTTATACTGTATGTGACCCGATCATAAGGAGCAGTTTGGTACAATATTTAGAGGACAGACGAGGGGTGCGGCATGGAGCTGACATTAGCTTTTCATGGAAATGAGCCGCTTTACGCACAGGTCTATAAACATATTCGCACTCTGATTCAGGAGGGCGCGATCGCGGACGGGACGAAGCTTCCTTCCGTTCGTGCGCTGAAGCTGCAACTGAGCATCAGCAAGACGACCGTGGAGACGGCCTATCAAATGCTGCTGGAGGAAGGTTACGTCTATAGCAAGAACCGCTCGGGATTAATCGTCGTCAATCCTCGGCCGGGGAAGCCTCAGCGGCAGCCTTCGGCGTTGACGGCTTCTATCGAGGATCGCGAGCTTCCTGCGCAGGCCGAGTTCATCGACTTCAGTCTGCTCACGATCGACGGGGATTCGTTCCCTCTCCGGCAATGGAAAGCCGTTATGGGCGAGGCGATTTCGCTTCATGCGGGGGCGGTACATCAATACGGCGATGTTAGAGGCGAATACGAGCTGCGGGAGAGCGTGGCGATATATTTGCGAAATTCGCGGGGAGTCGTATGCGATCCGAGTCGGATTATCATCGGGTCAGGCATCTCTTATAGCCTTCAGCTGTTGTCCAGACTGCTTGGTGATCATGTTAACGTGGGAGTCGAGGAGCACGGGATCGCGCAGGTGAGGTCTTACTTCACCGATCATCGGTTCCATATCGTGCCGTACTCGTTGGATGAGGAAGAACGATGGGGCGAGGCCTTCCGGATTCTGTATGCCACTCCGTCCCATAGGCCGACAGGAGATCCGATGCCGTACGTGCAGCGGCAGCAATTGCTTCAGTGGGCGTACGCCAACCAAGGTTATATTATCGAAGACGACTACGATGGAGAGCTGCGACTGTCCGGCAATCCGATCCCGTCGCTCCAGGGCATGGATAAGCACGGAGTCGTCATCTACATCGGAACGTTCTCGAAGATGTTCACGCCGTCCTTGCGCATGAACTACATGGTGCTGCCGCCCGAGCTGCTGGATAAGCTGCAAACCATGGAGCATACGCTCACCGCGCCTTCGCGAATGGACCAGTGGGCGATGCAGCTGTTCATCTCACGCGGGCATTGGTTCCGGCACATCAGGCGCATGCGCAGGATCTATCGGGCAAAGCTGGAGACGATGGTTCGCCTTATCCGTACCCATATGCCGGATTCGGTGCGGATCGGAAGCAGCGGATCGGGTTTGCATATCGAACTATCCGTGAAGACGGAAGCAAGCGCGGACATGCTGATCGCCTTGGCGAGAGAGGAAGGCGTGCTCGTGTACGGAAGTCCCGACCCTCACAACCGGGCGATTAGCGGCAATCCGAAGATTTACTTAGGTTTCGGCGGGGTTAACGAGTCGGCAATGGCGCTTGGCATGCAGGCGTTAAGGCGGGCGTGGTCAGCGGTTCTGTAAAATTCGGTTAAAATAATCCCCGGCGAATGAGGTTAGCCGTCACGGGGACTTTGCCCATCTCTCTCGACCATACGGACAATTGGCCGATATGATGGATTTCATGGGCGATGGTATGCCGCATGATTTCTCCATATTTGAAGATAACCGGCTCACCCTTTGGCGATAATTCCGATAACTCCTTCCCTTCCATTTCATCGCTCCACGACAGGACAAAAGGACGAACTTCCTCATGGAACTTGGCGGATAAATCTATAACTTTCTGCAAGCTGGCATAGGATTCGAACGGCTCCGTGAACTCTGGCTTCCCTTGCAGAATAGATATCCAGCTGAACTCCACATCCGCAATATGAAACAAGTTGTGCAAAATGCCTCCGGTCCCGCCTGTCCGCTTCTTGAGCAGTTCTTCTTCGGAAACGTTGCGGCACCAATCGAACCAGTCTTGCCGAACTTGCCAGTTATACTCGAATAATTTCAGCATCTATTTGGCCTCCAGCGAGTTATTAAGCAAATCGATAGTAGATGAGCAAGAACGTCGCCAGCACGAACAGGAAGTTCAGCATGACGAAGACGATGCGGTTCAGCGTGCCTTCGTGCATGTCGACCGGCGGCTTATAGAAGCTCGTTCCTTCGATGATGAAGATGATCAGGACGATATGGATAATAAAATGGCCGACGACCTCGGTGTAGCCGAACAGCATCGTCGTCGTGATGAAAATAAAGGTTAGCACGATCGACAGCACGCGGTTCAGGATGCCGACGACGAGCAAATAACCGACGACGAACTCGATGAAGGCGCACAGGATGATGAAGTGGCTCGGCGCGAAGCCGAAGGTCGGAATATGGTGATTCTCCACGATGTCGAGGCTCATGTTCGGATAGATCCATTTTTCCACGGCAACCCAGCAAAGCGATAGACCGGTACCCAGATACAAAACCGGGAAAGCCCAGCGCTCCAGCTTTGTCTGGCGAAGAGCCAGCGCGCCGATGAGCGCGAGATAGAAGCCGTAGTCGAGAAGATGGAACAGGCCGTATTCCGCGATGCTGTAGATGAATAGGCCGAGCAGAATGCCGGCGCCGGCTTTCGTCGCATAGTGGTGCGGGATCAGCAGAATCGCGGCAGCCGCCCACACCGCCGTAATGGCGGCCGTGCCGTGAAGCTCCAGTTCAGGAGCGAACAGCTTGCCCTCGATCGCCCCCCACATCATCGCGATCGCCGTGCCGTATTGCAGCAGAGGGAACGAGAGGAAGCGCCAGTTCTCGACCGTGCGGTCCAAGCGGGTTAGGACGGGGATGCGCATCAGAACCGGCAGCACCTGAGTCAATAACGCCAGCAACGCGGCGGTTAGGATCGCGACGGTCATGAAGAAGGGCGACAGAATATGCTCGACGGTTTCCTTCACCGGAGGCATCTCCGTGAACCATTTGACGTGCGCCGAGGCTATCGTAGGTATGCATAAACCAAGCAAGGCGAGCATGGGAACGAGAATACGTTTCTTGAGCGTCATGAGGATAACTCCTTAATGAACCGATAATGAATTTCTATATTCATCCTATCGGAAGTTGCGCGATCATCCAATAGGGGCTCACTCTGAATGTTGCAAGGAAAATCCCTGAACTCGATTCGGGGTTACCCTGACGGGCGAGGATAGAACAACCCCCTCCGGAGAGGGGGTGGCTACCTATTATTCCAATGTAACCTTCATTTCAACGGCGCCATCCTTTTTAGCTTTGAACTTGATGGTCGTAATTTCGCCCGACCACGAGGTGCCCGGAACGATATTGCGATGTACTCTGTACTCGATGCGGCCTGGCGTCATGACAACCTCCAGAGGAGTTCCAGGAATGATTCCTGCTGATTTCGTTTCCTGATCGGGGGTAAAATCGTAAAGATCAACAATTTCGAGTTCTGCTGAGTTGTACGTCACGACATACGTTTTTTCACCGAAATCTTGTACGTTTTGCGCGAATAGCGTTAAATTGAACGACCTAGCTTCGAGGCTCTCAGGTTAGGCATCATCAATTTCCATGAATTCGATGCATATCAGGAAGAAATGCGGGCGAACCTCGCGAAGGTACGGAAATCAAATAAAGCCGGCAGCACGGATTCATTAGCAAAGAGACAATTGGCAACGCAGTTGCGACCAACAAAAAATATAAATACACTGTTTATGAGATGGTAGACGTTGAAGGCAAGGTGAAATATGTTGGATGATTTTAATTTACATGAGGACATAAAAAACAGTAGTCATTTCCGGTTAAAGGACAACGCTGTGACGTGGTTAAATAAAGGGCTACCCTTATTGGGATTGCACCACATGGGTTACATAGCACGGAAAGGGTAGAAACATATTGCCTCGAATGCCGGATTAAACCTTCTTAAGAATCTTGGTTGACTTCATTGTCACTCAAAGCTTCAATAGAGAAAAACCCTGATTATGGTAAACCAGTAGCGATTGTCTATTTTCCCGTAAGAGGTGAGTCCATTCGTGTGCCTTAGAAAGCGGTTGAAAATAATGCTCGTTCTAACGATGGTAAGTCTCGTCCTTGCGAGTTGTAAGGATAGCCAAGCGAGCATGGCGCATTCGGAGCAGGTGAAGTTACATGAGCCGAATCCGGAACAAATTGAGATTGGACGATATCTCGAAGAGTACGAGTCCGGTAAATACGTAAACTTGCTTGTCTTGGTTAAAGGCGCAAAGGAAGAAGCATTGTTTAATACCGCAGAAGGTAAATTCGAAAGCGAAGAGGCAGCTGCGAAAATCAAGGATAGGAAGTATCAAGTGAATTACGACGAGTCCAATGGACTTATCGAGGTGCGAGACGAAGAGGATATTGCGGTATTTACAGCTAATCTCAAGAAGGACGAAGCTTTCAAAAGAACAGACGAAATAAGATTTATTTGGTCGAATACAGAGAGATATTTATTGATTTCGGGATCTCGCAATGATGAGTTGCTTATTGATCTGGAGGAGAAGCGGAAAGTAAAACTACCTATAAACGATATTTTAAGCATCGATTGGTCAGCAGATGACAGTATTTCAGTATTTGAGAGGTTTCCAGAAGGCGAATCTAGAAAGTATCCGACGTTTATTTGGAACCTTGAGCAAAACTCGGTAATCGACCTCGGTGAATTTTCCGATGCGTCCTACTTCTGGGCGCCTGATGGAAACTATGTATTTCAGTGGCGCACCTTAGTAGGGCAGGAAATCGTGTCCAGGTATTCGTTGGAGGAGCAAAGCTGGTCTGTTGTTCATGAGACGGATAAGAGTATTCGAGATGACACATTCAGGGTATTGAATGATAACCAGTTCATATACGTTGGAAGCGCGATGAATGATACTGACGATCCAGGAGAAGCTTTCCTGAGGCCTAATGAACACTTTGCGGTGAAAGTCGATACAGCGAAGGAAAAGGTGTATCAGAAACAACTCGATACGAATGTGCTGAGAGTGGCATTCTGGAACTTTGACAGCAAGATTTTATATTATCAGGATACAACCGGCTTTTATAAGGCCGATGTCGATTTTTGATTGTCTGAAAGAAACCCCGGTCATATCATAATGCCGGGGTTTCTGCTCATCGGCTAAATTATTCGGTTACGGCCGTTCGTACGACTTCCCAGTCTTCAAGCGTCGGGCGAATCCATACCGGATGCGGCGTGCCGTCCTTCGGATCTTCGACAACGACTCTTAGCACGTCCGACTCGGGGAAAATGTGCAGGATCTCGCCGTCCGGAATCAGACTCGCCGCTAACGGCGTCAAGACCGGGATGAGCAATTCCTCCAGCCACATGCGCTCTCGGTACCATCGCGGGGCGGGCTGTGGCGGCGGATATCCGCTTGCTGGCGCGCCTAGCGCGCGAGCTAACGCCTCAGCTTCCACAGGCAGTTCGCGCCCCTCGCCAATTGTCGCGACGAAGCGCAATGCCAGCTCAACCGTGTTCATCACTTCGTCGTAATCCAGCGAGCCGTTCGCGTAACGAATTTCGACCGTGCCGATATCGAACCAGGCCGCCAGATTCATGCCGCAGCGATGGGACTGGGGACGGCCTCGGTGGCAGAGCGACTCGCCCGCGGGGTTGGCTCGGAACCGTTCCCGCATCTCCGGCGTGACGGGCGGACAGTAGATCAGCCGGTCCTCGCTCGTCTCGAGTAACGTTCTCATGGCATCTTGGTACAGCAAAGCCGCCTCGATAAATGCAGGAATCGCCTCTTGGCCCCACGGCTCCAGGCCGACATGGACGTGAAGTCCGCAGCTCCAGTTAGCAGTCGCTCCAGCAGCTCTCAGCCTGGCCAGCATCACGCGAATTTGCTCGCGGTCCTCCCATCGGATCGGCGGCGGTTTGAGCTCGCTGCCGGATTCCTCGCCGGAATCGTCGATCTGCAGCTCATCTAACGCCATAACCCAACCGGGCAGTAATTCAATCTGCCTCGGGTCTCCGCCGCCTATGAATTCAATTTCAACGCCGAATTTAAGCTCTTTCCAGTCTATCCGCGTACCTATCATTTTTCCTCGTCCTCCCGTTTCATTGTAGAATGCTACTTCTGCGATGATCGGGGTCGAGGCGGGGCACGGGCTTAGCGAGGCACTTTTTGCTTAGGCATCGGATTACCTCCCGGATATGTCGGTGTGTTAGGTAAATTATAACATTCCGGCTGGGGAAATAACTGCAATCATACAGGATACTCATGGTGGAGCTCCTATAAAAGTCATATTACCCGCGAAAATACAGTTACTATCCCGCCCTCAGCCCATTTTCTCGGAAAAAATGAAGAAGTACCTGTACTTTTACAGGTACTTCTTTGCGTCTTTTACGAATGGTTGCAAAGCCTGCACAATTGCAGGTATCTCATGCAGTGTCGGCTTCGTGTAGCTTCGTGTCTGCCTGCCAATCGCCCAACAAGGTGGATTCCTTTTCGCTGATGGCGAGATTTCGGAATAAATTACACCTTTCCTCGAACTTTGCACGCGATAAAGTACACCTACATCGAATTTAAAGCGGTTTCATGAGAGGTCGCTCCCCGGGATAATGAAGCTATCAAAGCAAAAGGAGCATTCCATGGCAACGAGTAGACTCTCTTCCGCAACCGCCCCTATCGCTCCGAAGCGGCAGAGGACGCTGCTTCATAAGCTCTGGAAATCCCGCGCGCTGCTTATTCTGGCGATTCCCGGGTTTGCGCTTCTGTTCGTCAACAACTATTTGCCTATGTTCGGCATTTTTCTCGCGTTCAAAAACTTGAACTATACGAAGGGCATCCTCGGCAGCGACTGGGTCGGGTTCGACAACTTCAAGTTCATGTTCGCTTCGAACGACGCTTGGATGATTATCAAGCACACGATTCTGTACAACTTCACCTTCCTCGCCATCAACACCGTACTGGCCGTATTGCTGGCGGTGCTGTTGAACGAAGTAAGGAGCCGGATTCTATCCAAGTTTTTTCAGAGCACGATGCTGCTGCCCCACTTTATCTCGATGGTTATCGTCGGATATCTCGTCTACGGCTTCCTCAATCCGGAGCTGGGCTTCATCAACAAATCGATTCTCGAGCCGCTCGGCAAAGAGACGATCGCCTGGTACGCGTCGCCGGAATATTGGCCGTACATTCTGACGATCGTGAACACCTGGAAGTCGGTCGGCTACTTGGCGGTCGTGTACTTGGCGGCAATCGTCGGCATCGACCAAGAATATTACGAAGCAGCGCGGATCGACGGGGCAGGCCGGTGGAAGCAGATGACTAAGATTACGGTCCCGCTCATCGCGCCGGTCATCATCATCATGACGCTGCTCGCGATCGGGCGGATTTTCAACGCGGACTTCGGGCTGTTCTACCAGGCGACGATGGCGTCCGGCATGCTGAAGAGCACGACCGAGGTCATCGACACTTACGTATACAACGCGCTGCTGGTCACGGGAGATACGGGGCTTGCTGCCGCGGCGGGCTTGCTGCAGAGCGTCGTGGGCTTCATTCTCGTCATCACGGTGAATCGCGTAGTCAAGCGGTTCAGCAGCGATAACGCTTTGTTCTAGGGCGAGTTAGTTCGAGCCTGACGAAGATTCAATTTTATCAAGGAGGAGAAGATGACACCGAAGACAAGAACGAATCCGCTGGTTCTCATCCCGTTGTTCCTGCTCAGCTTGGCTTGCTTGATTCCGCTGTGGCTGATCTTCATGGTGTCGTTGACGAACGAGAACGACATCAGTACGTACGGCTATCGATTCTGGACCGACAACTTCGACTTCACGGCGTACCGCTACTTGCGGCATGACGCGGAGACGATCGGCAGGGCTTTCGGGGTTTCGATTATCGTCACGATTATCGGGACGGTCGTCAGCTTGTTCGTCACCTCGGCGATGGCGTACTCGCTGTCGCGCAAAGAATTCCCGCTGCGCGGCTTCCTAAGCTTCTACGTATTCTTCACGATGCTGTTCAGCGGCGGCTTGCTGCCGTGGTATCTCGTCTATACGCGGATGTTCCATCTGCAGGACACGCTCATGGTGCTGATCATCCCCGGGCTGATCGGCGGGTTCAATATTTTCATCATGCGGACGTTCTTCACGAACAGCATTCCGCCGTCTTTGATCGATTCCGCTCAGATCGACGGCGCGAGCGAGTACCGGACGTACTTCAGCATCATTCTTCCGCTGTCGTTGCCCGTGCTCGCTACGATAGGCCTTTTCATCACCGTTTCTTATTGGAACGATTGGTTCACGAGCTTGGTGTTCATCAATAACGAGAAGCTGTACACGCTGCAATATTTTCTGAACAAAACGCTGCTTAACGCCCTGTTCCTGCAATCGATCGCGAATAAAGCGTATAGCCCGAATTCGATCATGACGCCGCCACTCGAATCGATCCGGATGGCGATGGCGATGCTGGCGATCCTGCCGATCTCGCTCGTGTTTCCGTTCCTGCAGAAGTATTTCGTCAAAGGCCTGACGATCGGCGCGGTTAAGGGCTAAACTCGGAGGCCGGTCCGGCCGCCCGATTTAGTAATAGATGCATGCGAAGCACACTTTGCTAAGGGGGAAAACAAGTGAACAAGCTACGCGCAAGCTCCATGCTCCTGTTATCGACGCTGCTGGTGATCGTCATGGCGTTAGCGGGATGCTCGAACAACGACAACAACAATGCAGGGAATACCGCTTCGACGACGCCTAGCCCGACAACGTCGGCTTCTCCATCCGGCGAGCAGCCGAAAGCACTGGAGCCTTACGAAGTCGTCATGGTATATCCGGACGCGCCGCAGAAGGATCAAGACGCGGTCGAGGACGCGATGAACGAGTATTTGAGCACGACTTACCCGGATTTGAACGTCACCGTGAAGCTGAATCCGATCGACTGGGGCTCCTGGGGCGACAAGACGAATCTGATGATGGCCTCCGGCGACAAATTCGATCTGTTCTTCACCGCGGGATGGCTCGGCTTCGAGACGCAAGTCAATAAAGGCGGCCTCCTGCCGCTGGACGATCTGCTCGCCCAATATGGACCTGACATCGAAGCGGTGGAAAAGGACTACCACGACGCGGCTCGCCGCCAAGGGAAATTGTACGGCATCCACACGCACCAAGAGCTGGGCAACCAACAAGGCATCGCGTTCAGCAAAGAGCTCGTCGACAAGTACAACTTCGACCTTAGCGTGCTGAAGTCCGGCAACCTTAAGGATTTGGAACCGATGCTGAAGACGATCAAAGAGAACGAGCCCGGCGTGACGCCGTTCGTCGGTCCGGCTTGGCCGCTCGATGCTTACTTCGGCTCTAGCTCATTGGACGAAGTGACGGGTGGTTACGGCATCGATGTAAGTACGGATGCTTCGAACTTTACCGTGGTATCGAAATACGACATGCCTCGTTTCAAGGAGCTGGCGTCGCTCACCCGCGAATGGTTCCAAGCCGGCTATATCAACAAGGACGGCCTAACGCAAGGCCTAGACATCTGGCAGAAGTTCAAGGCTAAGAAAGCGTTCGCGACGATGGCGGACATGGAAATCGTAGCGGACTCCAACATCGGCGAGCCTAATCTGATGCCAAGCAGAAGCTCCCAGACGGGGATCGCGATTATTCAGGTACCTTTGAACACCGACAGACTGCAAACCGGCAAGCTGACGGCGACGATGCAGACGATCTCGAAGACGTCCAAGGATCCGGCTCGGGCCATGATGCTGCTGAATCTGTTCTTCAAGGACCAGAAGCTGCTCACGCTATTCAACTTCGGCATCGAAGGCAAGCATTACGTGCTCAAGGACGGCCAAGTCGCGTTACCGGACGGCCAGACGCAAGACTCGGTCGGCTTCTACCACGACATCATGTGGCAGATCGGCAACCAAATGCTGAACTATACGCGCCAAGGCGAAGACCCGAACAAGTACAGCAACTACGAAAGCTTTAACCAACTGATCGCGCAGAAGCAATCCCGCTTGTTCGGCTTCGTCTTCGACTCCGCGCCGGTCCAGAACGAGCTGATCGCCCTCGACAACGTGAAGAAGGAGTTCGAGGACGGCATCAAGTCCGGCCAGATGGATCCGGAGAAGAACCTGCCGAAGTTCATCGAGAAGATGAAGGCGGCAGGCATGGACAAAGTCATCGCGGAAGCCCAGAAGCAAGTCGACGAATGGCGCGCGGCTAACGGCAAATAAATAGGATCGGAAAGACATCATCCTTGAAGGGTGATGTCTTTTCCCGGTTTTACCGGCGGCTGTTGTACAATGATCTTGAGGCAATGAAAAGGGGGAGCACGATGATCGGTAACATTCGCATCTTCAACCGTTTCGCCACCAAGATGATCGCCGCGTTCGTTATCGTCATCCTGCTGCCGACGTTGTTCACCAGCGCTTCCTTTTACCTCGTATCGAACAACACGGTGAAGCACAACGTACGAGAATCGTCGGTGCAGATCGCGCAGCAGGCGGCGGACTCCTTATCTTTCATCCTGAACGCGGGCAGCGACGTCGCGGATTTGATCTCGAACGACCTGCGCATCCAGCAGCTCGTAGCCAGCCCAAGTAATCCGACCAGCGGCGTAGATTTGAAAGCTTGGCGCGATACCGAGGAGTACTTGAAGAGCTTCCTGAACAACCTCGTCTATACGAGCTCGTTCGTGAATATCGTCTACGTGCTGAAGGACCAGAACAACAGCTGGGGGAGCGGGACGTTCTCCAAGATCAAGCTGGCGCAATACGATCTTGATCAATTGGATTGGGTGAAGGAAGCGAAGCTGAAGAACGGCGGCCTGGCGTGGAACGGGCTGCAAGAGGACCGTTTCAGCGGGGGCGGCGACAATACGGAGCTCGTGCTGCCGATCGGCCGCGTGCTCGAAGACTATACGACGATGACTGACATCGGTTATATCCTCGTTAACCTGAACGGCCGTAAAATTCTCGACAACATCGAGAGAATGAAGCTGGGCGACACGGGCGGCTTTTTCGTCGTGAACGAGGAAGGCCGAATCATGGTCGATCCGGACCGCGAGAAAATCAATAGCTTCGTGGAAAATCCGGATCTGCTTCGCAACATTACCGGCAATACGGCGGTGGAGTTCGAGTTCAATAGCGGCGATACCGCGTATTACGGCGTCAAGCAGCGGCTGAGCAACGGCTGGCTGATCGTCGGAACCGTTCCGGTGCATGAAATCACGGACAGATTGGATACGCTGCATCATCAAATCCTGCTATCGTTCATCGCGTTCACGCTAGTCGGAATTCTAATCGGGCTCGTGATCGCGAGAAGAGTCACCCGTCCGGTCAAGCAGCTGACGAAGCAGATGAAGCAGGTGCAGTTGGGAGATTGGTCCGTCCGCTCCCAGATCGTTACGCAGGACGAATTCGGGCTAATGAGCCGCCAGTTCAATCGGATGATCGCCGACATCGACCGCTTGATGGAGCAAGTATCGGCGGAGCAGCGGCAGAAGCAGGACGCGGAGCTTCGCGCGGTTACGCACCGGATCAACCCTCACTTTCTGTTCAATACGCTAGGCACGATAAGGTGGCTGATCAAATACGGCCAATCGGACCGAGCGTTCGACGGCATTTCGTCGTTGATTCGGCTGCTTGAGGCGAACATGGGCAAGAAAGGGCATTTCTTCACGATCGAGGAAGAGATGGATATTATCGAGAAGTATTTGGCGATTCTTGAGCTGCGATACAACAAGACGTTCAGGCTAAGCTTGAAGCTTGACCCGGATGCGTCGTCGTTCCTGATTCCGCGGATGATGATTCAGCCGCTCGTAGAAAACGCGATTTTCCACGGCATCGTGCCGCTGGACATCGACGGAGAGATCGATATCGAGGTCGGCAAGGAGCGGGAGGCTGTCGTGATTACGATCCGGGACAACGGAATCGGGATCCTGCCGGAAAAGCAGGCGATCGAGCAATCGGTCCGCGACGCGGTGCGAGACGGGCATGCCGGCATCGGGCTGCGGCACGTCTATGAGAGCATCGAGCTCTACTTCGACCGCGGCTCTGAACTGGTCTTGTTCGGACACGACGGCGGGGGGACGACGGCGCGGATGGTATTGTATCCTAAACCGGTCAATGGGGGCGAGCAGCATGATTCGAGTTCTGATCGTTGACGACGAGCCGATTATTCGGTTCGGCATCAAGGCGCTGATCGACTGGGGCAAGGAAGGATTCGAGGTGGTCGGCGAGTACGCGAACGGGGTCGCGGCGCTGGATGCGATGCTGTCTCAGCCCGTGAACATCGTAATTACGGACATTAAGATGCCGCTCATGGACGGCCTGACGCTCACGCGCGAGGTCATGAAGCTGAATCCGTCCTGCAAGGTCATTCTCGTGAGCAGCTATAACGATTTTGAATACGTCCGCGAGGGGCTTAAGCTGGGCGTCGTCGATTATATTCTGAAGCATTCGCTGGAGCCGGAGGAGCTTCTTGAGGCGCTGCGCAAATGCAAGGAAAGGCTGGACGAAGAAGCGCATGAACCGTTGCCGTCGACCGCGGAACCGCGCGGACGAGCGTATGGCGAGCCCGAGCTGCACGCCGAGCACAACCCGATCGAGAAGGCGCTCGAGTATATCGGGAAGCATGATTTGAGGACGATCACGCTGCAGGAGGTAGCGGATGCCGTACACGTAAGCAAAAGCTATTTTTCGGTCCTGTTCAAGAAGACGACCGGACACAACTTCATCGATTACGTGATCGGTTTACGCCTCGAGAAAGCAAAAGAGCTGCTCGCCGATTCGAATCTCAAAATCTACGTCATCTCCGAACAAGCGGGCTTCAACGACGTCAAATACTTCAGCAAGCTGTTCAAGAAAACCTGCGGTCTATCGCCTATCGATTACCGGATGCGCTATGGGACCGGCCGATTCGACTCCGAAAGGGGAAAACCGGGGCTATGAGACGGAGGTTAGCTGCTGTCGTTCTGTGCGCGTTGTTGCTGCTTACGGGCTGCTTGCAGTCGGGGATCATCGAGGACCGTAATGACGTGCGCCAATTGGACGACGAGCCGGTGAAGACGGTCGTCGTCTGGCATACGTATAGCGACGAGGAGACGAGGGTGTTCGAGGAGCAGGTCATTCCCGCCTTCCAGAAGGTGCATCCGGAAATTCGCATTCAGTCGGTCAGGCAGGCATCCAATCAAGAGTATCTAGGCGCGCTAATGACCCGTGCGGCGGCCGACAAGACGCCGGACGTGATCCGGCTGGATTACGCTTGGGTACCGAGATTCGCAAGCAGGGGCTTACTGCTGCCGCTCGACCAGTTCCCGGACTACGGGACGGTGGCTAAGCCGCTTCGCGAGCGCATGCTCGAATCGAACCGGGTCGGCGACCGCGTGTTCGGCCTGCCGCTCAACATTACGACGAAGGCGGCGATCTTCAACCGCCGTTTGCTTGGCGACGCGGGACGCGAAGCCGCGCCGAGATCGCTCATGGATGTCGTGGAGCTCGCCCGCGAGCATCATTACGTCATCGGGATGTCCGGCATCGATATGTGGGGAAGCCTGCCGTATTTCTTCGGACTGGGCGGCAAGCTTGCGGACGAACGGTTCACGATAACGAACGGGTATTTGAATAGCAAGGCCAGCATTTACGCGGTGGAGACGATGCTGAAGTTGTTCCGGGAGGGAATGATCAATCCGCATATGCTCGACGGCAAAGGCGATTTGTGGAGAGACGTGCATACGGACAGCCGGGTGCTCATGATCGACGAAGGTCCTTGGTATTACAGCATTTTGCTGAACGCTACGAACCGTGCCGCCGACGTGCTGCAGACGACTCTTCCGGCCCCTTTTCCCTCGTTAGGATCGTACGGGTCGGTGATCGGCGGCGAAAGCCTCGTCCTGACGAAGGGGACGAAGGTGAAGGAAGAAGCATGGACTTTCATTCGTTGGATGATGAGCGGGGAGACGCAGGCTACGATGTTCAAGGCCGGACTCATTCCGACGAACACGGAAGCGCTGCAGGAGCCGAAAGGGGCGGGCGCGAACAACCCGTATATCGCGCCGTATCTGGAAGGGATCGATCAAGCGTTCTACCGCCCGGCGATTCCGCAATGGAACGAGATCGAGCAGCTGTACAAGGAAGCGATGGAGCGCATTTTCGTCGAGGGCGAGAACGTGAAAGACGCTTTGAACGAAGCATCCTTAGCCATCGATGCGCGGCTCGCCGGCGAGTGAACGCTGGTACTGAAGCGGGGACAGGCCGACGTGCTTTTTGAACACTTTGCTGAAGTAGTAAGGGTCGTTTAATCCGGTCAAATAGCCGATTTCGCCGATGCTTAGATCCGTCGCCTGTATCAGCTCCTTGGCGTGGTCGATTCTGACTTTGTTCGCGTATTGGACGATCGGATAACCGGTGCTTTGCTTGAAAATGCGGTTTAAATAGTCGAAGTTGCCGCCAATCTCTTGCTCGATCTGCCGGCTCGTGATTTTGTCGACGTAATGGTGGTGAATGTAGTCTAACAGCGCGTGCACCTTCAGAAGCGATTTGGAGCTTTTGCCTTCGGATTTCTGAAGCTCGGCCAGAAGATTCTCGCGGGAGAATTCGATCAGCAGCTGGGAGAATCTGAGCGCGGTAAGATTGCGGTTGTACTGCTTGCGATAATACAGCTCGCGCAGCTCGTCCATGCCTCGGAACGCTTGAAGCAGGGCGGGCTTATTCGTTATGGCGAAATGCTTGCCGAGATAGCAGATGTTCGAATCGTCTTCGGAGCCGGGCTGCTCCTCTTCGAGAAGAACCCGTCTGGCGAGCGATTTCGTATCGATATTCGGGCGGGATGCGAAGTCGGTATGGCGGAAGTGCACGTAGTAATAGTCGCACGCGTGCTTCCGGGTGCCCTCGTGATCCAGGTTCGGTTCCAAGAGAAGCACGTCGCCTCTTCGCAGGACGTACGGCGTTCCGTTCTCCCGCATGTGCAGCTCGCCGCTTCTGATGAAGTATAGAAGGTATTCGTCGGTGTTGCGCTTGAAATGGATCCACGGCGTCTTGTACGAGACGAACCCGACCAAGCGGATTTTGGGCAGAATATCCATGTTCACGGCCAACATAACGGCGCCTCCTTGGCTAGTAAAAGTCGCTATCGTACAAAAAACGTCTCTATCGGACATTCATAGCCATTGTATCACGTCCTATACTGGGGAAGAAGAGTAATCTAAGGAGGACGATCGAATTGGCACCCATCAAAGTGACCGTATGGAACGAATTCCGGCATGAGCGGCAGAACAAGCAAGTCGCGACTATCTATCCCGAAGGAATTCATCGGGCGATAGCCGGCCATCTCCTGAAGAACGAAAGCTTCGAAGTGATAACCGCGGTATTGGACGACCCCGACCATGGGTTATCGGACGACGTGTTGAATCGTACCGACGTGCTCATCTGGTGGGGGCATATGGCTCACGATGAGGTACGGGACGATATCGTGGAGAAGGTGCGCGACCGGGTGTTGGGCGGCATGGGGCTGATCGTGCTTCACTCCGGCCACGGCTCGAAAATATTCCAAAGCCTGCTAGGTACGAGGACCGGGGCTTTGAAGTGGCGGGACGACGGCGAGAAAGAGCGCATTTGGGTCGTCGAGCACGGTCATCCGATCGCGGACGGACTCGGAGAATATATTGAAATCGCACAGGAAGAAATGTACGGGGAGCGGTTCGAAATCCCGGCGCCGGATGAACTTGTGTTCGTCTCTTGGTTCGAGGGAGGAGAGGTTTTCCGCAGCGGCTGCTGTTACCGGCGGGGCAAAGGCAAGCTGTTCTACTTCCGGCCGGGGCACGAGACGTTCCCGACGTACTACCATCCGGACGTTCTCCGCGTCATCTCCAACGCCGTATCGTGGGCCGCCCCGGCGCAAGGCGCGGCGGTTAGCTACGGCAGAGTCGAGCCGCTCGAGAAGATCGGAACGGGGGTTAGAGCCTAATGACGCAGACGAAACCATACAGAATCGGGCTGATCGGTCTCGGCGACATGGCAGGAGCGCACATTAACGGCATCAAGAACCATGCTCCGCATTTGAAGATTACGGCGATTTGCGACGTGCGGGAGGCCGCGCTGGCGAAGACGGGTGATCAGCTCGGCATTCCGCCGGAGCGAAGATTCTCTGACTTTCGCCGATTGATCGCCGACGAGGAAGTCGACGCGGTCCTATCCGTTACGCCGAACGTTGTGCACGCGGAAATCATGGCGCTGTGCTTGGCGACCGGCAAGCCGTTCGTGTCGGAAAAACCGTTCACGATGACGCTGGAAGAGGCCGACGCGTTGCTTCGGGTTTACGAGGGTCGTCCCGTTCCGGCGATGATCGGCTTCAGCTACCGGTACACGCCGGCGTTCCGATTCGTCAGGCAGCTGCTGAAGGACGGCAGAATAGGCGGCGTGCGCCACTTCTCCGTGCAGTACTTGCAGGAGTGGGGGTCGGCGGCGTACGATACTCCGTTCTTATGGCGCTTCGATAAGAACGTGACCGGCACCGGAACATTAGGCGATCTAGGCGCGCATATGATTGATTTGGCTCATTATCTGATCGGGTCGTTCGAGGAGCTGTCCGCCCATCTGCAGACGATCGTCGCGGAGCGGAGAAGCCTGCAGTCCGGAGAAACGATTCCCGTGGAGGTCGACGATCTCGCGTGCTTCAACGCGGTCATGAAGAACGGAGCCGTCGGCGTGTTCCAGACGACGCGCAACGCGATCGGCTCCGGCAACCAGCTGGACATCGCGATATATGGAGATTCCGGCACTCTCCGCGCGAGCACGGAGGATCCGGAGCATGTCGTCTGGATTCATCGGGACGCGGAGACGGGCGGCAGAATAGAGAAGCGGTTGGACGTGCCGCATGCCGTAAAGCTGTCGCAATGGGAGGATTTCGCCCGGCTATTGGACGGTTCGCCAAGTGATGGACTGCCGGGATTTATGGCAGGCTATGAAAGTCAGCAAGTGTTGGACGCCATCCTGCGCGCCCATGAGGAGAAGCGCACGGTTGCCGTAGCAGAAGAAGGGAGCAAGTAAGCGATGCATACAGGCGCGTTCTGGCAGGAGGAAGTCGTCTATCAAATTTACCCGCGCAGCTTTAAGGACAGCAACGGCGACGGGGTCGGAGATATTCCGGGCATCATCAGCAAGCTGGATTATCTGAAGGAACTCGGCGTCGGGATCGTCTGGTTGAGTCCGGTGTACAAGTCGCCGAACGACGATATGGGCTACGACATCAGCGATTACGAGGCGATCATGGACGAGTTCGGCACGATGAGCGATTGGGAGGCGCTGCTGGAGGGCCTACATGCCCGAGGCATTAAGCTCATCATGGACCTCGTCGTTAACCACTCCTCCGACGAGCATCGTTGGTTCGAGGAATCGCGGAAGTCCAAGAATAACCCGTACCGGGATTATTACTTCTGGAAACCGGGCAAGGCGCCGGGCGTCGAACCGAACAACTGGGTATCGGTATTCGGCGGTTCCGCGTGGCAATACGACGAGGTGACGGACGAATATTTCTTGCATCTCTTCTCGCGCAAACAGCCGGACCTCAATTGGGAAAATCCGGAGCTGCGCGCGGACGTGTACAAGATGATGAAGTTCTGGCTGGACAAAGGCATCGACGGGTTCCGAATGGACGTAATCAACTTTATCTCCAAAGCGGATGGCTTGCCGGATGCGCCGGGCGGAGGCCGATACGAATGGGGCGGCGAGTTCTTCATGTGCGGCCCGCGCATTCACGAGTATCTCCGGGAGATGAACGAGCAGGCGCTGTCCGGCTACGACGTCATGACCGTCGGCGAGATGCCGGGCGTAACGCCCGAGCAAGCCGTTCAATTTACGAGTCCGGACAATAAGGAAGTCAACATGGTGTTCCAATTCGAGACGATGGACATCGACTCCGGCGAGGGCGGGAAGTGGAATCTTAAGCCGTGGCGGCTCGCCGATCTGAAAGCCGTCACGAACAAATGGCAGCACGGGTTGAACGGCAAAGGCTGGAACAGCCTATACTTGAACAACCACGACCAGCCGCGCATCGTGTCCCGGTTCGGCAACGATTCTCCCGAGTTCCGCAAGTTGTCAGCCAAGCTGCTCGCCACGTTCAACCATACGCTGCAAGGAACGCCGTATATCTATCAGGGCGAAGAGATCGGCATGACGAACGTCAAATTCGCCTCGATCGACGATTATAAGGACGTGGAGACGCTGAATTATTATCGGGAGGCGGTTCACGATCGGGGCGAGCCGGTGGGACGAGTGATGGCGTCCATCTACGCCAAAGGTCGCGACAATGCCCGCACGCCGATCCAATGGGACGACAGCGAGCAGGCCGGGTTCACGACCGGAACGCCTTGGCTCGCGGTCAATCCGAATTATCGGGACATTAACGTAGCGGAGTCGCTTCGGGATTCGGACTCGATTTTCCGCTACTATCAGAAGTTAATTCGTCTGCGCAAGCAGCATCCGATTCTGATCTACGGAGATTACGAGATCGTGTCCGAACACCATGAGCAAATTTACGCCTGTACGAGGACGTGGCAAGGGGAGACATGGCTCGTGCTGCTGAATTTCTCGGCAGACGAGTCGAAGTTCGAGGCCCCGGATGGACTGCAAGCGCGCAGCGAAGGGGAATTAATGCTCTCCAACTATAACGATGCGCATAGCGGCTCGATAACGGGGGTTACGCTTAGAGCTTACGAAGCGCGGGTTTATAAGCTACAATAGGGATATACAGAAGGCACCTTGTCACCTGAGTTAAGGGTACAAGGTGCCTTTGTTCGTGATTGGAGGCTGTATGTCGGATGAGAGTTTTGTTATTCCTTATGGTGATCGGAGTGTTGAGCGTAATGCCCTTGAGCGGCTGCAATTCCAACGACGACTCACCGGCGATGAGCATTCCCGCCGTAACGGCCGAGCCATCGCCGAGTGCTTCGGCCCCGCCCGCCAGCGTGCCCGCGTTATCCCGGCTTGAGCAAGTCAGCTTCCATAGCAAGGCGCTGGAAGCGGATAAGACGATGTTCGTCTATCTTCCGCCGTCGTACGGTTCGGATACGGAATATCCCGTCCTCTATATCTTTTACGGCTACGGCGGAACGCACGACGCTTACTTCACCTATTTGAAGCTTCACGAGGTCGCGGATCGGCTCATCCAGGAGGGACGCATCGACCCGCTGATCATCGTCTCCCCGGATTACGGCAACAGCTTCGCCGTGAATACGAAGGAGGGAGAAGGGGAGGACCCGGGCGGCGTGAGCATCGGTCCGTACGAGGATTACTTGATTCAAGACTTGATCCCTTACGTGGATAGCCAATATAGCACGCAAGCGAACCAGGAGGGCCGATACGTCGGCGGCATCTCCATGGGCGGATTCGCATCGCTGCACCTCGGCTTCAAGCATCCGGACTTGTTCAGCCGGATCGGCGCACACAGCGCCGCGCTCTGGACCTACGCCTCTACGGACCAATTCTTAAGCCAGCGCGACTGGCTTTATCCCGACGAGAAGCTGCGGGAGACGAGGGACCCGTTCAAGCTGGCCGACGCGGATAAGCTTGCGGGAGTCGAAATTTACTTGGACGCGGGCGAGCAGGATCTGCTGATGGGACAAGACGAAAGCCTATACGAGTTGCTCCGATCGATGGAGCTTGATGTGCAATGGGTGCACGGTCCAGGCGGGCATGACGCTTCATATTGGAGCAGGCAGCTCGAAGCCTACTTGCTCTTCTACGCGGGGAAAAGGTAACGCCCCTATATCGTGTCCGGCAGACGATTCCGGTACATCTCGAGCACATCCGTGGACTGCTTCAGCGTGGCGATCGTCTTCGGATTCGGGATCACGTATACGCCGGGGTAATCGATCTCGTCGTAGTGGGGGCGGATCGGGAACGCTAACTGCTCCGCCTCGATCGAGAACTGAGCATCGACCCCGTTCTTATTGCCGCGAGCGTCGAGCCGAATCCATCTACTTAGGCTGTCGATGTATGCCGCGTTTAGAGCATGGATGCAGTGCCCCGTGTCGGGCGTGTCCCCGAGCGTCAGCCGCTGATAGCAGAATCCCGCCGGAACGCCTTGGCTTCTTAGAATCGCGGCGAGCAGGTTGGACTTGGCGTAGCAGATGCCGTGCCGATAACGGAGCACATCGGATGCCTTGCAAGTTACGTGAGAGGCTTGAATGTCCCAGGAATGGGACACCTCGTCGCGGACATATTCGAATGCGGCCTTAACGAAGGCTAGCTCGTCGGCATTCGCGGCGGCGTATAACGCTGCGGCAAGCTCCTGTGTCGATGGATGGGAGTAGTCCAACTCCTCCGTCTCCGCGAGATAATCGCCAAGGTTGCCGGACTCGATGTCGAGTTTCAAATGAACACGCTCCTTTGAGTGAATTATTATTCACAATAATGAATAATAATGTATAACATCAGGAAGCGAATGTAAATGAAAAGCGCGCAACCTGCAATAGGCAGGATTGCGCGCTGCGTTTATTTATACGTGAGTCGTCGCCGTTCTAGCAGGTTCGGCCAGCGACAACTTGCCGTCTTCCATCCGATACACTTTGTCGCAGTATTCAAGCATCCGCTCGTCGTGCGTGACCATAATGGCGGCCTTCCGACGAGACTTTACCTCGTGAGCGATCAGGCTGACCACTTCATGCGCGCGCTTCGTATCCAGGCTGGCCGTTGGCTCATCCGCCAAGATCACGTTGGGATCGTTGATGAGAGCCCGTGCGATCGCCGTACGTTGCTTCTCGCCTCCGGACAGCTTCTCCGGGAAGCTCTTCAGCTTCGAGCCGAGACCCAATTCTTCGAGCAGTTTGACGGCGAACGTTCGATCCTCCGATCGAACTTTGCCCGACATCCTCTTGACCAAGAGCAATTGGTCAAGGACGTTGAGATAAGGGACGAGGTTAGACGACTGCATAATAAAGCCGATTTCCTTCAGCCTTACGTTCGACAGTTCTTTATCGGAAAGCTTGGAGAGTAAGTGTCCGTTCAAGTCGACTTCTCCCTCGGACGGTTTAAGAAGCGCGCCGGCGATCGATAGGAAAGTACTCTTGCCTGACCCGGACGGTCCGACGACGGCGACGAACTCCCCAGGCTTCACCGAGATCGATACTTGTTCCAGCGCGGTTATCCGGTTGCTGCCTTCGGCATAATACTTCGTAACGTTATGGATTTGCAATCCCGTTGTCATTATTCGACCCTCCCAAGCGCCTTCAGCGGATCAATTTTACTGATTTTACGAACCGAAACCAATGAACTAAGAACGGCAATGACGAGAAGAATAATCGAGTACATCACGACGAGGTCCGTCTTCAGATCGAACGGCATCCCCTTCGGCATGACCGCGGCCGTCCCGTAAGTGAGCAATACTCCGATCACGATGCTCGCAAGCGAGAGGACAACGACTTGAGAGACGATCGCTTTGCCCAGGAAGCCGTTTCTTGCGCCGATCGCTTTCATAATGCCGAATTGATTCGTCTTCTGCATCGTCATGACGTAGAAGAAGACGCCGAGCACAAGCGCGGAGATCGCGAGCAGGAAGCCTAGCATCATCAGAATCGAGCCGGTCTCTTCCTTGTACCCCGGCATGCCGTAGATCGCCGCACCGCGTGTCACCGTGTCGGTGTCGGCGAGCTTGCCGTTCATGACGTCGGCATCGATATGCTTGCCTTGCAGCATGATCGCGTTAACCGGATCTTCGATTCCCTTGTTGGAGCCCGGCGCGGCGAACGTAATTGTCCGCCATTCGGACATCGGAACGAATACGGACGAGAGATGGTTGTACGTCTGGTCCTCGACGAATCCGATAATCGTCAAGGCTTGCGTCGATCCGTCCAGTTGGAATGTATCTCCGAGCTTAAACCCGTCATCCTTCATCGTCTTATTCACGATAACGCCTGTCGGGTTATCCGAAGATAGTCGTTCGCCTTCGATAACCTTCGGCTCTAGGAAGCTGCCGGGAAGAATGCCTAAGATCGCAATATCGACCTTATCCTCATTCTTGTTGCTATCACCTTTCAATGCCGTGGCCATCGTTGCTCCCATAGGGGATGCTGCAACGACGTCAGGCAATTGCTCCGCTTCCGCCACCAATTGTTCGGACAACAGCGACTTGCTCATGGAGGATTGCGACCCTTGCTCGAAAACGACGTAATCGGCCTTCATATTCTGGAACGATGACGCCGCAAGCGTCGATAATCCGTTGCCCAAACCCGACAGGATGAATACTAGCCAAGCAACCAGAACGAAGATCGCGACAATCATGGAGAATTTCATTTTGCTATGCATGATTTCCTTTAAAGCCAGAAACATCTCGTCTCACTCCTTGCCCCATTTATGACACATGTGTCAACTTCGATATTCATTAAACACCATTACTGACACTACTGTCAAATTGAAAAAGGAGGTTATCCTACCTTTGCGCTCCTCCCATCCACATTCGAAACAAGAGCTTGCTCCACTCGGCGGCGGGGACGTTCATCATGTTGGGGGTGTTGATCAGGTTGAAGAAAGCACCGATCAATACGGGCAGCGGAATATCTTTCCTGAGATGGTCCTCTTGTTGCGCCTTCTGGAAAAGACGGGTAAGTTGAACCTTGAGCGTCACATGGGCTTGCTCGACGAAATCAAGATCCCGGCTGGCCGCTTCCGAATGGTTCGTATTGATTTTATGAGCATCGCCGAGCAACTGATGCAGCTTGGATTCCTCGACATAGATGCCAAGCAGCTCTTCCAGAGCGTCCATGGCGTTCGTCTCGTCGACTACGGAAGCTTTCTCGATGACGGCCGCGATCATCCGCTTCATGCAGGCGGCAACGATCTCTTCTTTATTCCCGTAGTATTGGTATATCGTGCTGCGGGCGCCGGGTAAGTGCTGGGAAAGCAGCTTGAGATTAAACCCGTCATATCCATGCTCGAGTACCAGCCTTTTGGTGATATCCAGCAGTTCCGACTCCGTATAGGCTTGTTTGCGACCCATGGCTGCTTCTCCCCTCGGCGTTTTACGTCTTGCGATTTCAGATATCAGTCTAGCATATCCATTCGATAAGGAGAAAGCCCTCGCGAGCCTGCAATAGGCTGCGCGAAGGCTTCTCCACCGATTACACTTTGAACTTGCTGACGAGCGCCTGCAGCTCTTCGGACATCTTGGACAGCGATGCAGCCGATGCCGAGATCTCCTCCATCGAGGCGAGCTGTTCCTCGGTCGTTGCGGAGACGTTCTGGGATCCGGCGGCCACGACGCGCGAACCGTCGGCAATCGTACCGAACGCACCGGCCACTTGCTCGGCGCTGGCGGACATTTGCTCCGAGGCGGCGGATACTTCCTGAACTTGAGTGGCCACCTGATCGACGAACGACTTGATCTCCCCGAACGTGCCGCCCGCCGTATTAACGACGCGAATGCCCTCGCGAACTTCCTCGCTTCCGCTTTCCATGGACTGTACCGCGTTCTCGATGCTGGTCCGGATATGACCGATCAGCTCCGCGATCTGCTCGGCGGACTGCGTCGATTGCTCGGCCAGCTTGCGCACCTCGCCCGCGACGACGGCGAAGCCGCGACCGAGCTCGCCCGCCCTGGCCGCTTCGATGCCCGCGTTCAGGGCCAGAATGTTCGTCCGATAAGCAATATCGGTGATGACGTTGATAATCTCCCCGATCTCCCCGGAGAGGCTGCCCATCGCATTCACTTCATGAGCCAGCGTGTCGAAGGACGATTGAATCGAACCCATTTGCGCTTCGGCCGACTGAATAGCGTCGTTGCCTTCCATTGTCTTGTTGGCGGCTTGCATGGAGACGGCAGCAGCGGTTTGCGCATTCGACGCGATTTGCTGTACGCCTCTGGCCATTTCGTCCATCGTCCTCACGCTTTCTTCTACGCTTTGCGCCTGGTTCTCCGCGCTGACGACGACCTCTTGAATCGTCTCCGTAATCAGGGTCGAGGACTGACTCGTCTGCTCCGCGTTCGCGGTTAATTCCTCCGAAGAGACCGCCACTTGTTCGGCGCTAAGGCTTAATTGACGAATCAGGTTACGAAGGTTCGTTTTCATCTCGTTGAACGAAGCGGAGAGAACGCCGATTTCGTCTCTGGAGCGTATGCGAATCCATTCTCCGGTCAAGTCTCCGGCCGCTATCTGGCCCGCGGCTTTCTCCATGGCGACGAGAGGCTTCGATATCGAGCGGGAGATGAGATAACCGATGGCGATCGACAGGATGAACGCGACGATGCTAAGAGAGGTTACGACCGTAACGGCAGCGTTCGTGGACTCCGAATTGCTCCGGCTACCCTCGTCCATCAGCCTCTTCTGCTCCGAAGCGATTTCGTTCGCGACGGGCTCGATCAGCACTTCTACCGGTTGGACATGCTCCAAGTAGAAAGCTTTCGTCGAGGCGGCGTCTTCGTTGTTCTTTATCTTCTGAACGAGTTCGTCGGCTTTATCTATGAATAATTGGTTCAGAACGTTCAGCCTCTTTAATCTCGTGAGGTCTTCTTCCCGATTTACCAAGTCCCCCGTCTGAAGCACGAGCGAGTAAAGCTCGTCATGCGCGGTTCGCATTTGCTGTTCGAACGAAGCGTTGTTCGTCAAGAGGAAGCTCCGGATGCTGCCGCTCTGCTTCTCCCCTTGCAACTGGATGTTCTGGGCGTTCGCGAGGATGACGGCGCGCCTCTCGATCAGATCGGTATTGGACTTGTCGATTTGCATCAAGTCATAGGAAGCGATTGCTCCCGTGATGCCTAACAGAATAGCGATGATTAAGAATGATCCAAGCAGCTTCTTGCCGATTGTAAGTCTCACAGACGGCGCCTCCCAATGATGTAATGGATTCTGATGTGCGAAGAATACGCAATCTAGAGCGAATAGTGCCATTATACACCGAAATATTGGATGGATCATCCTGCGCGGTTTAGATCTTTCATCAATATTATGAACTCTAATAGAGGACGAATAGGAGGAATAACCCGAAGGCGAAGCGAAAAAGTCGAATACGCGACGTTAGCGGGGGAAGAAGGTCTTATTCATGTCCGATTCACGGCGGCATCTCGCCGCTGCAAGCGAATTCCCGATCAAGGCGGATATGCCGGATCCGCTCGTCTTCAGGGATGGGCGTAAGGTCCAGGCGGCTGCTGCCTGGAGAGAACGCGCCGGAGAGCTGAAGGAGCTCTATCAGCATTACATGTACGGTTATGTGCCGAATCGTTCGGATGAACGCGTGGATGTTGAGATCACGGATACCGGCTTGCTTATGAAGGTGACCTTGCGCGGCAAAGAGGCATCGTTCCCGGTCGAAGTCAACCTGCCGGCCTCGGATTGCGGATTCGATGGGCCGTACCCGGTCATCTTCTCGCTTGGAGCATTCGAGGCGGATACCGCCATCGCGCGCGGCTATGCCGTCGTCACGCTAAGCACGGAAGCGATCGCGTCGGACAACGCGGCAAGAACGGGAGCTTTCTTCGAGCTGTACCCGTACGCTCCGAAAACCGATACGGATATCGGCGTGCTTGTCGCTTGGGGATGGGCGGCGGGCAAAGTTCTTGATGCGCTGGAGCGGAACGTCTACCCGGAGATCGATCCGAAGAGGGCGGCGATTACCGGCTTCTCCCGGTGGGGCAAGGCGGCGTTGGTAACGGGCGCGCTGGACGAACGGTTCAGGGTCGTGAACCCACACTGCTCGGGAGCGGGCGGAATGGCCTCGTTCCGCCGATCGTTCGAAGGCAAAATGTATTACTGGGGCATCGCCGAGCGGTGCGAGCCTCTCGAAGCGCTGCAGAGCGAATCGGAGGCGCACTGGTTCAACTCGACGTTCGGCGAGTTCAAGGATGCCCGCTCGCTGCCGTTCGATCAGCACGAGCTGGCTGCGCTGGTCGCGCCTAGAGGCTTGCTCGTGACCGGCGGCTACGCCGATTACTGGACGAACCCCGAAGGGATGTACGTCTCCTACCTTGGAGCCGCTCGCGTATATGAATTTCTCGGCGCGGCGGATCGCATCGGGGTGGCATTCAGACCCGGCGGCCATAACCGAACGCAGGAGGATCACGACAATCTGCTCGATTTCTGCGATCGGGAGTTCAGAGGCTTCCGGTGCGGCAAAAGCTTTAAATCGAGCTTGTACGACGGAGGGGGCTTCTAATCCATGCGGCTCCCTTGCGTCAGGACGAACATATCGATGAATTCTCGAGCGCTCTTGGACAGATAGCGGTCTCTTAGCCAGACGAGGCCGATTTCGGAATAAAAGTCCGTGTTCGCGAGCTCGCAAGCGGTGATGTCCGCGAGCGGGAACGAAGCCGTAACCGACTTCGGCAAGATCGTGGCGCCGATGCCGGCCGCGATGAGCGCGACGATGACGGCGACGCTGGAGCACTCGCATAAGATGAGGGGCTCCAGGCCCGACCGGTGGAATTCGTGCAGCACATTGGCGTGCATTCGAGTCGTCTGGTCGCTCTTGAGCGTCAGGAAAGGATGCTTCGCCATCTCCTGCATGCTGATGCTTGCCGGCTTGCCGTTCTCGTGAGGCGCCCATGCGGTCGGCAGGATGGCGACGAACGGGTCGGGCGCTAGATCTACCGTCTGGTAGCGCTCCGGATCGACGGCCGCTTCGAACGGGAGTCTGGCGATAATGAACTCGATCGCCCGTTTCTCCATCTGCTCGGCGAGCCAGAAGTGGTCGCCTTCGAGGATTTTGAAGGTCACCTGCGGATAACGCTGCTGGAACCGTTGGATCGGCTGCGGAAGCAAGGAGATGCAGGAGACGACGGACCCGATAGACAGCACGCCGTGCACGCCTTCGTCCAGCTCCTGAACTTCTCTTATCGTCTCGTGCAGCTGTCCCAGCAGCTGTTCGGCTCTGCGACGCAACAATTCGCCGGCATGCGTGAGCGTCAGCCGCTTGCCGCTGCGATCGAATAGCGCCACGTCCAGCTCCTGCTCCAGCAGCTTCATCTGTCTGCTGAGCGGGGGCTGTTCCATGTTCAGGCGCTTGGCTGCGCTCGTCACCTGTCCCTCTTCGGCTACGGCCAAGAAGTATCGCAGCTGCCTAAGATCCATCGTCGGCACCTCCATTTTCCATCTATACTTTAAAGGTATGCTTTTCGAACAAAATAGATATTTTCAATATACTAGCCGGCTTGGTATCATTCAAGTAAGAGAATCTAGAGAGGATGAACGAACAGATGCCATCGCCTATTACGATTGAACGCACGCAGACTCTTAAGCCTAGGCCGCAAGCAAGTTCGCTCGGCTTCGGCAAGTATTACACGGATCACATGTTTATCATGGAGTACGGAGCTTCCAAGGGCTGGCATTCGCCGCGCATCGTGCCGTACCAGCCGATCTCGCTCGACCCTTCGTCCAAGGTGTTCCATTACGGGCAGACGGTGTTCGAAGGCTTGAAGGCTTATCGTACGGACGACGGCCGCGTCCTGCTGTTCCGGCCGCAGAAGAACGCCGAACGGCTGAATCGCTCGAACGAGCGCCTTAGCATGCCTACCCTGGACGAGGAGATCGTGCTGGAGGGAATCAAGCAGCTCGTGAAGGTCGACCAGGACTGGATTCCGAACGAGCCGGGAACGTCCCTGTACATTCGCCCGTTCGTGATCGCGACCGAGAACGCGCTCGGGGTGGCGCCTTCGCAGGAATATCTATTCATGATCATCCTGTCGCCGGTCGGCATGTACTATTCGAACGGTATGAACCCGATCTCGATCTTCGTCGAATCGAAGTACGTTCGCGCGGTGGAAGGTGGCGTCGGTACGGCGAAGACCGCCGGCAACTACGCGGCGAGCTTGAAGGCGCAGGAGGAGGCGGCCGAGCAAGGCTGCGCCCAGGTGCTGTGGCTCGATGGCGTGCATCGGAAATACATCGAGGAAGTCGGAAGCATGAACGTCTTCTTCCGGATCGGCGACACGGTCGTCACGCCGGCGCTTAACGGCAGCTTCCTGGCGGGAATTACGCGCGATTCGGTCATTCGTCTGCTGAAGCATTGGGACGTTCCGATCGAGGAGAGAGCGATCACGATCGACGAGCTCGTACAAGCTCACCGCGACGGCGAGCTGAAGGAAGTGTTCGGCACGGGCACGGCCGCCGTGATTTCGCCGGTCGGGGAGCTGTGCTGGCAAGGCGACAAGATGAAGATCGGCGATGGTACGACAGGCGAGCTGTCCGCGCGCATCTACGCTGCGGTCACGGGCATTCAAACCGGCAAGGTTGACGACCCGTTCGGCTGGACGGTGGCGGTGGATTAACAAAGTGGCATAACGATAACGGCGGCGTTTGGATCAACGTATCCATTCGCCGCCGTTCTTGTATGGTTTGGGCGCCAAGGCGCTCCCGAGTAGCGTTATCATACAACGTTACTACGACGCACCTCCATGACCGCACCGAATTAGCGTTATCACACAACGTTACTGCGGCGCACCCTCATGGTCGAACCGAATTAGCGTTACCACGCAACGTTACTGCGACGTACCCCGATGACCGCACCGAATTAGCGTTACCACGCAACGTTGTTGGCCGGCAGATAGAGGCTCCAAATCTAAATCCCCGCTTAACCTTGCATTAATACGCCGCTTACATCCGCCCTTCATACTAAGCGAACATCACGGTTCGCTTTTTTATTTATTCGCTAGGAGAGGCGGCAATGGAACGGATGACCCTAACGAAAAATCGGCGAATTCTGCAAGTGGAGGGCGCGTACAACGTAAGGGACTTGGGCGGTTATCGAACGAAGGATGGCCGTACGACGCGCTGGGGAACGATCTATCGCGCGGATGGTCTGCACCGGCTGACACAAGCGGGCAGGCAGACGATCGAAGATTTAGGCGTGCGCATGGTGATCGATTTGCGCCACGGTAGGGAGCTTCAAGAGAAGCGAAGCGTCTTCGAAGGCTCGGACAGCGTCGCGTACAGGAATGTTAGCCTACTGAATCCCGTCTCTCCGTATTCGAGGCAGATGGATAGCTTGGGCGACGTATATATCGGTTTGCTGGAAGACTGCCGACACGAGCTTCGGAGCGTGTTCGCTTTGCTTGCGGAACGCGGCGACGAGGCGGTGCTTTTCCATTGCGCGGCAGGCAAGGATCGCACCGGCATCGTTGCCGCGCTGCTGCTCGAGCTCGCCGGCGTTGAACGCGAAACGATAATCGAAGACTATATGCTTACGGCGATGTGCATCGCTCCGCTGCTCGAGGAGCTTCGCCGAGGACGCCCTCCCATGGCGGCGGAAGACGAATACGAGAAGCTGCTCGGCTGCGAGCCAGGCAATATGAGAGAGATGCTGCGGCACGTCGAACAGAATTACGGGAATGCCGAACGATACTTGCTTGCCATCGGGCTCCAGCCGGACCAGGTACGAGCGGTGAAAGAACGGCTATTGGCTCGTTAAGCTAGAAAAGGCCGGACTACAACGACAGATCGCGCTTGCGGAACAGCGCGACGGCAAGACCGAACGCAACGAGGCCGATCCCCAGCAGGATCATCGAGGTCGTCACTATATCCGCGTCGCCGTTCGTAATATCTGCCGGGCGATACAACGAGAAGACCGAGATGCTGCGAAGCCAATCGACCTGATCGCTCAGCTTGCCCAGCAGGTCCATGCTGAAGAAGCCGAACGTGATTGCGCCTGCGATACCGAGCGCCTTCTTCTCGTCGCTCGCCAGCGAGGAGACGAGGAACGAGATGCCGCCGACGGCGAAGAAGAGCAAGAATGCCGCCGCGTTCATCCGAAGGAACGTGTTCGCGTCCAGCGCGTACTCGTCGCCTAGAAACCATGCGTTCCCCGCAAAGCCGGCGATCGTCGTTACGCCTAGTATAATAACTAACCCCGAAACCAACACGGCCGCCTGCGTGAACGCAATCTGCCCTCTGGTCGTCGGCGTCGATAACAGATAAGCCATCGACCCTTGATCCACGAGCTTAGCCATAAGCTTCGTCGCCAGTTGGACGCATACGATCGAGAGAATCAGGACGAGAATGAGTCCGTAGAACTCGCCGGAGATGAACGCCGCCGCGCTGCCGAAGCCGTTGAAGCCGAACGCTTGGCCCACGCCTTCCGGCATCGAGTCGACGATCGAATCAATGGCGGCCGCGTTCTTCGCGATGCCGGGATAGAGCCAGAACATGAGCAGGATGTAGAAGGCCGATCCGAGGGCGTAGTTCAAGAAGCCTTTCAAGTTAACCTTCATCATTTGCAGGTACAACGTCGGCTTCATGTTCTCGTCGCCCCTTTCCGGTCATAGTAGTTCATGAATACGTCCTCTAAATTTTGAGTGAACATATCGATGTTGCGCACCTTATGCTTCGCCGTCACTGTCAAGAACGCGTCGTAGTTGCCTTGAACGGCTACCCTTGCCCGGTTCCCTTCGATCGACTCGACGGGAAGGCCGGATTCCGCGAAAACCCGCGCCTCTTCCGGCGTTTCGAACGTCACCTCGAACAGCTTGCGTTGCATCGACTGGAGCTCGTGAATGTCTTTGAGGGCCACGATGACCCCATCCTTGATAATCGCCGCCCGGTCGCAAGTCCGTTCGATTTCCGGGAAGCTGTGGGAGGACATGAAGAACGTCGTTCCCCGGGCTTTCTCTTCCAGCACCAGCTCGATAAATACTTTCTGCATGAGAGGATCGAGGCCGGAGGTCGGCTCGTCGAGGATGATCAATTCCGGATCATGCATGAACGCGGCGACAAGTCCTACTTTCTGCTTCATGCCTTTGGACATTTTGCGGATGGGCGTATTCACGTCGAACTGAAACCGCTCGATCAATCGATCGCGTTTCGTCCTATCCTTCAACCCGCGCAGGTCCGTCATGAAATCGAGGAACGACTTGCCCGTCATCCCGTCGAAAAAAGCGATTTCCCCAGGCAGATAGCCGATATAGGCTTGAACCGTTCCTTGCTCTTTCCAAGTATCCAGTCCGTTCACCGTTACCGTTCCGCGATCGGGCTTCATGAAGCCCATGATATGGCGGATCGTCGTCGATTTCCCGGCCCCGTTCGGCCCGAGGAAGCCGAAACATTCGCCCTTGCTCACCTCGAAGCCGACATCGAAGATCCCTTTGCCGCCCGCGAATTTTTTGGTCAACCGCTCGATTATTAACATGAGGGCACCTCCCGCGCATAAAGATATGAAATATTTATATTAGTAAATTTCATATCTTTTATTATGCTATGATATACCTGTGCGAAAATGCCGTCAATAACCGAATTAAGGGTGAACGGAACAATGAACGGATTCGAGAGACGGGCGAGTCAAATCAAAGAGAAAATCCTGCATACGACACTGCAGATGCTGCGGACTTCGGACCCTAAGCGTCTGCGGATCGGGGACATCTCCAAGCAGGCGGAGGTGTCGCAGGTTACGATTTACAACTACTTCGGAAGTAAAGAAGCGCTTATTCGCGAGGCATTCATCGCTTATTTCGACAAGGCGGTTCTGGATTTCGAGACCTATATGAACGAGGGTCATACGCTAAAAGAGAAAATCGAGCGTATCATCGACATGAAGACGACTTATCGGGATTTTCCGCCCAGCGTAATCAAACAATTGTTACGCGATGACATCGAGTTGGCGCGATATATCGAGGTGCTGTACAGGGAAGTTACGATACCGTTAACGATCAGAATCATTCAAGAGGGGCAATCCAGCGGCGAAATCTCGCCTGACGTCTCGGTCGAGAACGTGCTTGTTTTCATGCAGCTGTATATGAACCAATACGAGACGCTGCTTGATATGGCCGACAAGAGCGCGGACCGGGAGAAGTTTCTTCAAGGAATGGTCGAGATGTTTTTTTATGGCTTATGCGGCCGAAGATAAATAAAAGGATGGAGAGATGCGGATGATCGGATTCGAGACATGGACGGAACAGCAGAGACGGATTGCGAAAGACGCCGAGGCGTGGGTTCGAGCCAAGCTCGAACAAGACAGCAGCGGACACGATTGGTGGCACATCGACCGCGTCGTGAAGACGGCTCGCGCGATCGCCCAAGCGGAAGGAGCGGATACGTTCGTCTGCGAAATGGCCGCTTTGCTGCACGATATGGCCGACGAGAAGCTCAACGACGATCCGTTCGCCGCGGAGCAGGAATTGGTACGCTGGCTCGCGAATTGCGGAGTAAGCGAACAAGAGGCCGATCATATTATGGAGATTATCGCGATGATGTCGTTCAAAGGCGGCTCTAGACCGCCTATGCGGACGAGGGAAGGCCGAGTGGTGCAGGATGCCGATCGGCTGGATGCCATCGGCGCGGTCGGAATTTCCCGCGTGTTCGCGTACTCCGGCGCCAAAGGCCGCCCTAATCACGATCCGAGCTTGCCTCCGCGGAGCAGCATGACGAAAGAAGAGTACCGCAATGGGCGCGACACCGCGATCAATCACTTTTACGAGAAGTTGCTCAAGTTGAAGGACCTCATGAATACGGCAGCAGGCAAAGAGCTTGCCGAGGAACGGCATCGTTTCATGGAGATATACCTGGAACAATTCTATGCGGAGTGGGACGGTCGAAGCTGAGTTGAACGGAATCTCTTATCGAATATACGGAATAGCCCTTGCGGCGAGCCTCTTGCTCGCTGCGGGGTGCGATGGCGGCCATAACGCCGCGGCTCCGGCCGTCGCGGAAACCAAGGCGCCGGTTACGTCGCCGGCATCTTCGGAGGCGGCATCCGAAGACGCGGAGCCGACAAGTATCGCTGAGACTTCCATGACGGAGCTTGAGGCGCTGGTCGAGAAGTACGGGGATCTAGGTCTGACGGACGTACATAATCATGACGCAAGCGGCTTACAATGGAACCGGACGGCGAAGTGGGAACGTAACCGCGTCGCGAGAGTCGTCCTGTTCGGCAACGTATCCGAACCGAGCGCCGTCCTGACGGATAAGGCAGCGTGGCTCGCCTATCGGAAGGACCCGGAGCGAATCGTGCCCTACTTCTCGGGTTTCGACCTTCACGACGAGTCCAGCCTGGAAGTCGTGCGCGACCAATTAGAGAAAGGCTATTTCGGACTGGGAGAGATCGTCGCCGCATCTACGAACTCGCCCGTCGCGTCGAAGGTCGCGTGGAAAGGGCTTCATCCGATGGATGGCTACCTTCCGCGAATTTACGGGCTTTGCGCGGAATACAAAGCCCCGATCCTGCTCCATATCGATCCTCTGAGCGGAGAGCCGCTCGCCAAGCTTGTAGAGGCGCTTGACGCGTACCCGGATACGACTTTCATCGTCGGACACATTAACGCCTACAACTCTCCGGAGAACGTAGAGGCGCTAATGGAGAAGCATCCGAATCTATACGGGGATTTCTTCGCGGGCTTCACGGATCTTAACTCGGCTAGCGGTTACTCGCTGGCGGATTATGTTCCGGTGATCAAGAAGTTCTCCGACCGCTTCCTGCTAAGCACCGATTCCGGTTACGGCCTGCCAAGCGAAGAGGCTGCCATCGAGTCGATGTACCGGATGCTCGATTTATTAAGCGACGATCCGGCCGTCATGAAGCGTATCGCGCACGATAACTATGACGCGATCCTGCGAGCCGCGCCGGCGACGAAGACCCAGCTCGAAGCGATGAAGAAGCTCAGCTTTCCAGAAGGGCAGAGACCCGACTTAACCCGTTTGTCCAAGCTGGAAGCGGGTACAATATTGATCGACGCAGACGTCGATCTCTAAATCTATCCTAAACCCATTCGAAACGAGGACAATGTCATGTACACGTCGATCGAACATTTTGCGCAGGATTATCAAGAAGAGATGACCGCCACGCAGAGATTGCTGGACCGCCTGACGGATGCGTCCCTGAAGCAGGAGGTCGCGCCGGGCTACCGCACGCTAGGCCATTTGGCTTGGCACATCGCTTGCTCGGGCATGATGGTCGCGGCTGCGGGCGTCAAGTTCGAGCATCCCGACGAGCGAGGCGGGGTACCTTCTTCAGCCCAAGCGATTGCGGACGCGTACCGCAAAGCGATGCCGGCGCTAGTAGAGGCCGTTAAGTCGCAATGGACGGACCCCGATCTCGGGACGGTGCAGAACGTCTTCGGTCAGAACTGGTCGAACGGCACGACGCTGAACAAGTTCATCAAGCACGAGGTGCACCATCGCGGCCAGCTGACGATTCTGATGCGCCAAGCGGGCTTGGAGGTCTCGGGCATCTACGGACCGGCGAAGCAAGAGTGGGCGATGATCGGCATGGAAGCTCCGGCGCTGGGGTAAGCGGCGGATTCGCGCACAAACGGATTACGAAGCCTTTCGGGATTGGAATCCCGGGAGGCTTTTTCGTTCTATTAAATAGATTGTTGTATAATGGCAGAATGATGTCGATTCCTGGGAGAAGGAAGGGAAAGAGATTGAGAGGGAAACGAAGAAACATATGGTATAAGCTGCTGACGGTCGCGCTCGGAGTTTCTCTGCTGGCGGTGCCGCTTCGGAGCTTCGCGGCTCCGTTGTACAACGCTCCGTTAGTCGTTCCGTTCGGAGGATATGACGTCTGGAGCGAGGACGTGAATGGGGACGGTCACGACGATTTGATCGCCTCGCAGAGCAGCGGGATCGCGATCGCGCTCGGCAACGGGGACGGTTCCTTCGGAAGTCCGCAATTCACGAATGTCGTTTCGTCTGCGCGCGGAATCGCGTTCGCGGATTTCGACGGGGACGAAGACTTGGATCTGGCAACGTCGAGTTTGACGACCGACCAGGTGACCGTTCTGATCAACGACGGATCGGGGGCGTTTACGGCGTCCTCGCCTATCACCGTGGGGAACGACCCTCAGGAACTGGCTACCGGGGACGTCGACGGCGACGGCAACGCCGATTTGTTCGTTGGTCACGCATCCGGGCAAGCTCGTCTGCTGTTCGGCGACGGCCACGGCGGGTTCGGAGAAGTCATCGATTTTCCGGGCGACCAGCCGCGATACGTGACGATCGCCGATTTCAACAACGACGGAATGCTCGATCTAGCGCAGTTGAACCATTTTGACCATTCGGTCTATGTGCACCTCAATCAGGGGGAGCGCGAGTTTGACTCGGCTCTAAACAGTCCTGCCGGCGATCAGGGGGTAGGTCTTGTCGCTGCCGATTTTGATCGGGACGGCCATATGGATTTGGCATACGCGGCTAACGGCGATGGGACGGTGGATGTGCTGATCGGCAACGGGGATGGCACGTTCGAATCCCCGATGACCAGTACGATCGGAGGAAATCCGTCCGATGTCGCAGCGGCGGATTTCGACGGTGACGGAATCCTCGATCTAGCGGGAAGCGTGAGTATCCCGCATGTCGGCAATTTCGTTTTCATTTTTACGGGCAAAGGCGATGGCACGTTCGAAGAGGGCGAGAGCTACGGGGGTTTTACCGGCTGGTTGGCTTCGGGCGATTTCAACGAAGACGGTATCGACGAGCTGGTCGTTCTTTCCGGCAGCGATGCGAAGGTCTTTTTTGCGCGTTCGGAGGGTATGCTTGCGTTCGATTCTTCGACTTACGCGGCAGAGGAATCGGACTCCTCCGTCACCGTGGCCGTGTACCGGACGGACGGCGACTTTGGCCGGACCAAAGCGCGTATTCGTACGATAGACGGCACGGCGAAAGCCGGAACCGATTACGTAGCGGTCGACGATACGATCGTGTTCGAACATAAGCAGACGTTGGCGACGTACACGATCAATTTCATCGACAACGGCGTTTACGCGGGCGACCGCTCGTTCGCGATCGAACTTAGCGACCCGGAGAACGGGACGGTAATCGGCGCGGTTTATTCCGCGGCCGTGACGATCGCGGAGAATGACGATGCGCCCGACGTCGTCGCTCCTTCGCTTAACGCTTCCAAGTTCTCTGTAATCGATCGTTACAACGGAACGGCGGACGAGCTTGAGGGTGTCGCGGGAGCAGTAAGTGAGGGAGGCGCGATCGTGCGGGCGTACCGATGGACGGACGCGTCGAATATAGACGTCGTCGACCCGGGTGAGCTCGATGGAGTCATCGTTCTCGGCACTACCGTTGCCGACGGATCCATGACTGCAGCGCCACTCGACGATCTCGGGCCGGGCACCTACGCGTACGTGGTAACGGCGACCGACGCTGCAGGCAACGAATCGGCGAAGAACGCTGCCGCCGCCGTGACGTTCACGCTATCGCTCGGGGACGCGCCAATCGTGACGCCGCCGGATACGCCTGCTCCCGAACCCGTGCCATCTCGATCGTCGGACGGGAAGCTTGCTTCTCTTTCATTCGCGGCGGGAGGAGCGGCGTTGAGACTGATGCCGGAATTCCGCCCGGATATATACGAGTACAAAGGTTCGACGACCGCCGACCGCGTCACGTTCGATTTCTCCGCTTCTCATTCGAGGGCGACCGTGTTCGTGAACGGCGAAGCGACAGACGGAGAAACCGTGGTGCTTCTGCAACAAGGAGACAACAAGATTCGCGTGACCGTAAGGGCGGAGAACGGGACAGAAACCGTTTACCGGTTTGACGTGTATCGGGAGTACGAGACGCCTTTCGCGGACATTGCGGGGCACTGGGCCGCGGCGGACGTCGGCAAGGCGTTCGCGCTCGGCATCGCTACCGGATATTCGGACGGATCGTTCCGCCCCAACGCCTCTATTTCGCGAGCTGAATGGCTTGCTCTACTGAGCCGGTCGCTGGAGTGGTCGCCGGTATCTCCTATGAGCTTGCCGTTCGCTGACGAGGCCGACGTGCCGGCGTGGGCGCGAACCTACGTCGCAGAAGCGTCGAGCCGAGGCGTCGTCTCGGGCTATGCGGACGGGAGCTTCCGGGCAAACCGTCAGATGACGCGCGCGGAGGCGGCTGTTATGATCGTCCGCGCTATGAGCTGGAAGTTCGCAACGAATGCCGCGCCTTCGTTCGCGGATGAAGGGGATATTCCCGCATGGGCAATGCCTTATGTGGCGGCCGCTGCAGAGCACGGCGTTCTCCTCGGCCGTGAAGACGGCAGATTCTTTCCATCCGCCGAACTGACGCGTGCCGAAGCCGTGTCGCTGCTCGTTCGATTGATTGAACTAAAATCTTAATGAGCCGAAATCAAAACCGGCAATCACCGCATGAGCGGCGATTGCCGGTTTTTATAACCTTCTTACCCCTTAGCCAGTTCCTTGCGCACGATCGGCGCGACTTTCGTTCCGAGCAGCTCGATCGTCCGCAGAAGATCGCGATGCGGCATCGTGCTGACGTCGGCGTGCAGGAAAAACCGCGTAATCCCGAGATTGCGCTGCAGCAGCACGATTTTCTCCGCGACGTATTCGGGATCGCCCACATAGAGCGCCCCGCGCAAGCTGCGCGAGTCATCATATGCCGAGCGGTCATAGTGCGGCCATCTGCGCTCGCGTCCGATGATGTTCATCATCGCTTGCTTGTGAGGGAAATACAAGTCTGCCGCCTGGTCGGTCGTATCCGAGATAAAACCGTGCGAATGCGTCGCGATCTGCAGCATGTTCACGTCGTGGCCAGCGCGGGCAGCCGCTTGCTTATACAGGTTAACGAGCGGCGCGAACCGCTCGGGCATTCCCCCGATAATGGCGAATACGATCGGCAAGCCTAGCGTCCCCGCCCGAACCGCGGATTCCGGACTGCCCCCGCTGGCGATCCATACCGGAAGCGGGTCCTGCACGGCACGCGGATAGACGCCGAGGTTATCGATCGCCGGACGCAAGCCGCCGCGCCAGGTTACCTTCTCCGAAGAGCGGATCTTCAGCAGCAATTCCAGCTTCTCCTCGAACAATTCGTTGTAATCGTCAAGGCTGTAGCCGAATAGCGGGAATGATTCGATGAACGAGCCGCGGCCCGCCATAATTTCCGCCCGTCCGTTCGAGAGCGCGTCGAGCGTCGCGAACGATTCGTATACGCGAACCGGATCGTCGGACGATAGGACGGTAACGGCCGTCGATAACCGGATGCGATTCGTAACCGAAGCCGCCGCGGCGAGCACGGTGACGGGCGACGTGCCCGCGTAATCGGCGCGGTGATGCTCGCCGATGCCGTAGACGTCGAGGCCGACCTGATCGGCAAGCTTGATTTCCTCAATCGCTTGGCGAAGCCGCTCCGCATGACTGACGGATTTCCCTACCGTTGCGTTCGGAGTCGCCTCCAGGAACGTGCTGATCCCTATTTCAAAAGCGTTTGCTTGTTCGGACATGTTCATTTCGCCCCCTTGTTAAGTAACCCTATTGTACCTCACATACTGAATTAAATAAAGCTTCTTTATATTAGTTAGTGTAACTGTCGTTCTGCAGCATGCGGCTGCGGCGATCGAAGAGACGGCGCGGGATATCGGCAAGGCCGGCCGTCTCGGAGGGGACGAGTTCGTCATGTTCATCCGCAATGCGGCCTCGGACGCTTACGTACAGGAGACGGTCGCACGGCTCAGGAAGCGATTGTCCGGAACGGTGATCCCGTACGGCGAGCATGCGTTGACCGTGGAAGCGAGCATCGGAGTGAGCTGCTATCCCGATCAAGGGATCGACGTCCACACGTTAATGATGCAAGCGGACAAGGCGATGTATGTCGAGAAAAGAATGAGTCATCAAACGGCGTAGAAGCGGGCTGAACAAATCCCTTGTGGGTTCCCGTACTCTCATGTAAAATGGTGGAAAATACAAGGCTGCGCGTGACTGGCGTAACATGGAGTACCATGGTGGAGCGCGCGGATACCGGCCGTACGCCTGGGCGAAGCACCCGATTGCAACTTTGCGGTCGGATGCTTCTTTTTGTTTTTATCATTTTACGAGAAGGGTATGGTGGACTGGATGAAAATCGCTTATGTATTGTTCGACGGAATGACGACGCTGGATATGGCTGGCGTTCACGAGGCGTTGCCATGGATGCTCGTGCTTGGCGCCAAACCTGACTTATCATGGGATTTCTGCTCGACCAAGGATCAGATTACGGACGACCGCGGGCTGAAATTCAAGATTGATCATGTATGGCCAGACCTATCGCGCTACGACGCGGTGTTCGTCACGGGCGGCATGCCGACGAGACAACTTCGACACGACGCGGAGTTCGTCTCTTGGCTGAAGACCGCGCGGGAAGACGCATACAAAGTGTCGGTGTGCACGGGAGCGCTGTTGCTCGGCGCGGCCGGCTTCCTGCAAGGGAAACGGGCGACGACGAATCCTTCGGCGTATGACCAGCTGGCGCCTTATTGCGCGGAAGTCGTTCGGGCGCGCTGCGTAACCGACGGCAACGTCATCACTGGAGGCGCCGCAGCGACCTCGATCGAGGTCGGGCTGCGCTTTGTGGAAGAGCTGACGGACCCGGCGTTCGCTAGGCAGGTCGGACAGAAAATCGATTTTCCGTACGGGGAGCCGAAATTGTAATGTCGCATGGGTTGGGCGATAATGGGGAAGGATGCGGCTATTATCTTCTATCGGAGGTGCAAGTGCAATGAGAGCGCTTTTTATCGGAGGAACGGGAATTATCAGCAGTGCCATTACGGAGCAACTGGCTCGTCAAGGCTGCGAGCTCTATTTGCTGAACCGGGGCAACCGGAACGAGAGGCTGCCTGCCGGCGTGCGCGTCATTCAAGCGGACATTAACGACGAGGAACGCGTGGCGAAGCTGATCGAGTCGATGTCGTTCGACGTCGTAGCCGATTTCATCGCGTTCGTGCCGTCCCAGTTGGAGCGGGATTACCGCCTGTTCAAGGGGAAGACGAAGCAGTTCATCTTCATTAGCTCCGCTTCCGCCTATCAGAAGCCTCTGTCGGATTATCGCGTGTCCGAAAGCACGCCGCTTGCGAATCCTTACTGGGAATACTCGCGCAATAAGATCGCTTGCGAGGAATATCTCCTTCGACTATACCGGGAAGAAGGCTTCCCGATCACGATCGTTCGGCCGAGCCATACGTACGACGAGCGTTCGATTCCGCTTGGCGTGCATGGGCGCCAAGGCAGCTGGCAAGTCGCGAAGCGGATGCTCTCCGGCAAGCCGGTCATCATTCACGGCGACGGAACGTCGCTCTGGACGATGACTCACAACAGCGATTTCGCGAAAGGCTTCATCGGACTGATGGGCAACCTTCACGCGATCGGCGAATCGGTACAGATCACGTCGGACGAGACGTTGACGTGGAACCAGATATATACGAGCATCGCCGATGCGCTCGGCGTGCAGTTGAACGCCGTCCATGTATCGTCGGCGTTTCTGGCTGCTTGCAGCACGGAGGACTATCGCGGCGGCTTGATCGGGGACAAAGCGAATTCGGTCGTCTTCGACAACTCGAAGCTGAAGCGTCTCGTGCCCGAGTTCGTCGCCACGACGCGGTTCGATCAGGGGATTAAGAAGACGGTGGCGCACATTGTGGCGCATCCGGAATTGCAGCAGGAAGATCCGGAATTCGACGCTTGGTGCGATAAGGTAATCGGAGCTTTGGAGACGGCGGCTAAGGCGGTTAGAGGATAACGACGGAACCCTATGGGCTCCCGCTGAATATTCTGCTTCGATGACTTGAGCAGAAGGTGGAGAGGCTGTAATGGTACCGACGTATCCCTATTACGGTTATGAGACGAAGTGTCGTCAAGAACCGATAACGTTTCCTCCGCAGCATCAGGATCGGCAGCCGGGGCTGGAATATCTCATGAATCCGACGCCGATATCGGATAACCCCGCTTACCGCGGGAGCGGCAAGCTGCATGGGAAAGTCGCCGTCATTCTCGGCGGCGACAGCGGCATCGGCCGCGCGGTGGCGATCGGATTCGCCAAAGAAGGGGCTAAGCTCGCGATCGTCTACTTGTACGAACGCGAAGACGCGTTGGCGACGAAGGCGATGGTCGAGCGGTATGGCGCGCCATGCCTGCTGATCGAAGGCGACTTGCGACGGCCGGAATTGTCCGCGGAAGTCGTCAGACAGACGCTTGCTTGCTATGGATGCTTGGATATTCTCGTCATGGGGCAAGGCGTGCAGTTCCCTCAGGATAGCATTCTGAATATATCCGACGCGCAGCTCGAGGACACGTACCGCACGAATATTTTCCCGATGTTCTACATGACAAGGGCGGCGTTGCCTTACCTGAAACCGGGGAGCAGCATCATCTCGACGGCATCCGTCACGGCTTACGCCGGCGCGCCTTTGCTCGTCGACTACTCTTCGACCAAGGGGGCTATCGTCTCGTTTACGCGGTCTTTGTCGCTCCAATTGGCTGACCAAGGCATCCGGGTGAACGCCGTGGCGCCTGGCCCGATCTGGACGCCGCTTATCGTATCGAGCTATTCCGCCGAGTACGTGAAGACGTTCGGTTTGGATACGCCGATGAAGCGCGCGGGGCAACCGTTCGAGCTTGCGCCGACATACATTTACCTGGCTTCGGACGATTCGTCCTACGTGACGGGGCAAGTGCTGCACGTGAACGGCGGCGTAATGACGGAGTCATAGAGAGAAGAAGGGCATTCGGTCGATTCTAGACCGGATGCCATTTTTGATTTGCTGGGCCGTGCGAGCTTCCCACGAGCGGCACGTTTGAATGATTTTTCGCACAAAGTCCCTATCCGACTCCCCGCTATCGCACGTTTGAACGATTTTTCGTACAAAGTCCCCATCCGAGCTCCCCACTAACGCACGTTTGAACGATTTTTTGCACAAAGTCCCCATCCGAGCCCCCACTAACGCACGTTTGAACGATATTTCGCACAAAGTCCCCATCCGAGCCCCCACGAG
>JAEWPC010000089.1 GCA_023460795.1 Bacillota bacterium
TCGGCCTCGGCGGCCTGCCACGCGGCTTCCACCAGCAGGCCCGCGAGCGCATCGGCCTGGGCGCGCAGCCCGCCCTGCTCCAGCCAGCTGCGCGCCGTGAGCAGGTCACGGCCGATCTCGAAGGACAGGTCCAGCTCGCCCGGCTGCCACGGCTGCTGGCGCGCCCAGTTGAGGGTGGTCTCGAAGCGGGGCGCGAAACCCGTGGGCGCCACGCGCGCCCAGAACTGCCGCGCCAGCGACATCAGCTGCGCGTACGGCAGCAGCACGACGGTGCGCGCGGGATGGGCGCCGCGAGCCCCGATCTCGCGCCGCAACGCCTGCACCAGGGCCTCCCACTGGCGCGCCGAAGGATGGGCCGACGCTATCGCATCCATAGCGTCGCGGCCCCTGTTCCCAACCGGCGAGGGTTCTTGGTTTCTGTCACAATGCCCCGACTGTAGCTGTAGCGGGAAAGGACCCGCCCCGAGAGGAAGAACCAATGGCCAGCGACCTGATCAAGCACATCTCCGATGCCTCCTTCGAAGCCGACGTCCTGCAGGCCGGCAAGCCGGTGCTGGTGGACTACTGGGCGGAGTGGTGCGGCCCCTGCAAGATGATCGCGCCCGTCCTCGACGAGCTGTCCGAGACCTACAAGGACAAGCTGCAGATCGCCAAGATGAACGTCGACGAGAACCGCGACATCCCCGCGAAGTTCGGGATCCGCGGCATCCCCACGCTGATGCTGTTCAAGGACGGCCAGCTCGCCGCCACCAAGGTGGGCGCGATGAGCAAGGCGCAACTGACGCAGTTCCTGGACCAGCAGCTCGCCTGAAGCCGGGCGGCCGCAAGGGCCATGAACGAGGGGCCGGGAACCGACGTTCCCGGCCCCTTCGTTTTGGGCCGGCGCCCCCGGTCCCTGCCCCTCCGGTTTTTGCTGCATAATCTGCCGCATCGCTGATCCGCCCACCCAGGCGGGCAGTCCGAGATCCGGTTCCCAGGGCAGTTCTTGCCCCGCAAGGAACCTCCCCCCAGACCTCCAAGAACACTCCCCCGAGGGTCACTCCATGCACCTGAACGAACTCAAGGCGCTGCACGTCTCCGAAGTCCTCAAGCAGGCCGAAGAGCTCGAGATCGAGAACCCTGCTCGCATGCGCAAGCAGGAACTGATGTTCGCGATCATCAAGAAGCGCGCCCGCGCCGGCGAGCAGGTCTTCGCCGACGGCGTGCTGGAGATCCTGCCCGACGGCTTCGGCTTCCTGCGCAGCCCCGACACGAGCTACACCGCGAGCACGGACGACATCTACATCTCGCCCTCGCAGGTGCGCCGCTTCAACCTGCACACCGGCGACATGATCGAAGGCGAAGTCAGGACGCCGAAGGACGGCGAGCGCTACTTCGCGCTGACCAAGCTCGACAAGGTCAACGGCGGCGCGCCGGAGGACAACAAGCACAAGATCATGTTCGAGAACCTGACGCCGCTGTTCCCCCGGGAACAGATGCGCCTCGAACGCGACAACCTCAAGGGCGACGAGAACATCACGGGCCGCGTGATCGACATCATCGCGCCCATCGGCAAGGGCCAGCGCGCGCTGATCGTGGCGCCGCCCAAGAGCGGCAAGACGGTGATGATGCAGAGCATCGCGCACGCCATCGCCGCCAACCACCCCGACGTCCACATGATGGTGCTGCTGGTGGACGAGCGCCCCGAGGAAGTGACCGACATGCAGCGCTCGGTGAAGGCGGAAGTCATCGCCTCCACCTTCGACGAGCCCGCCGCCCGCCACGTGCACGTCGCCGAGATGGTGATCGAGCGCGCCAAGCGCCTGGTGGAACTGAAGAAGGACGTGGTGATCCTGCTGGACTCGATCACCCGCCTGGCCCGCGCCTACAACAACGTGGTGCCCTCCTCCGGCAAGGTGCTCACCGGCGGCGTGGACGCCAACGCGCTGCAGCGGCCCAAGCGCTTCCTGGGCGCGGCGCGCAACGTGGAGGAAGGCGGCTCGCTGACCATCATCGCCACCGCGCTGATCGACACCGGCTCGCGGATGGACGAAGTGATCTTCGAGGAGTTCAAGGGCACCGGCAACTGCGAGCTGCACCTGGACCGGCGCCTGTACGAGAAGCGCGTGTTCCCCTCCATCCAGCTCAATCGCTCCGGCACCCGCCGCGAGGAACTGCTGCTGGCCCCCGAGATCCTGCAGAAGACCCGCATCCTGCGCCAGTTCATGTACAACATGGACGAGATCGAGGCGATGGAAATGGTGCTCAAGTCGATGAAGGCGACCAAGACCAACGTCGAGTTCTTCGACATGATGCGCCGGGGCGGCTGAGGCTCCTCAGCGAAGCGGAGCCGTCGGCTCCAGCGTCACGGACGCGATCACTTCGACCCACTTCCTGTGCATGCCGCGCGCCGCGGTGCGCGTGCCCGCGAAGTTGTCCTTGAGCACCCTGACCTGGCTCATCTTGGCCGGGTCCAGCGTCTTCCACTTCCCGACTTCCTCCACGCCATTGCGGCTGCGGCCGCGCGTCTGGAAGAAGTTCAGCCGGCGGTTGCCGCCGATCACGCCGTAGTCGTGCGGCTCGCCTTCCTTCGGACGGCCTTCGTAGTGGAAGGCGATGAGGCGCTTGTGCTCGATGGCCTGGCGGACGGCTTGATCGACCGATTCAGCTGTCGACGCATGGAGGTAGGACGCCTGCTCCTCGTGGACCTCGTGCAGGAAGGGGTTCACGATCTGCAGGTCGCCGATCTTGCGCCCGTGCTGCATGTCCTCCGAGTACAGCAGCGAGCAGCCCGCCTCCAGCGCGGCCTGCACCACCATGGCGTCCCAGAACTCGAGTTGATGCTGCTGGTGCAGTTCGACGGCCCGCATGACGAGCGCCGGCGTGTTGCTCACGACTTCCTGCTCCGCCCACGACTGCACCGCTTCAGCCACGTCGGCCGGCGACAGCAGGCGCCCTCGCACCATCACCGCGTAGAACTCCTGCAGCACCTGCGTGCTGATCACCAGGGTGCCGGCGGCCACGGCTTCGCGCAGCAACCGCGACGCGACGGGCTGCTTGAGCGGCTCCGCCGGATCGAGCGCGTACACCAGGATGTTGGTGTCCGCGAAGATCATTTGCCGCCGCGAAGGCGCTGCGACAGCACCTCTTCGTAGAACTCCTCGCGGTTCTTCCAGGGCCTGGGTCGGGAGTTGCCGACCCGGGCGTGCATCCGCGCGATGAACGCATCGAAGCGCCGCAGCCGCTCTTCGGGCGAATCCGGCCGGGCATACGCCTCGATCGCCTTGCGGCAGATCTCATTGACGCTGGTGCCCTCGTTGACGGCGCGCACGCGCGCCGCACGGAGCAGTTCGTCATCCACGGAGAGGGTCAGGTTGGCCATGGCGGGCATGCTACACATAACCCGTGCATCCGAGCACCACACGACAGTCACTCCGTCGGAGTTCGCACCTGGGAAGACAGGCAGGAGGCGGGGGCCGCGCAGCTATAATG
>JAEWPC010000090.1 GCA_023460795.1 Bacillota bacterium
GTCTTGTCGTTCATGTTGTTGCCGTTGTTGTCCCCGCAGGCGCTTAACGCTAGTGCCAGTGCCGCGATCAGTGCCGCCATCCACAATCTTTTCTTCATCGTTTTATCCCCTTCCATGATCGGTTTCCTTACGGAACACTTTCATAGCTTAAGGGAGAAAACTAACCAAATCGCAACGAATATATTGCCATTGTATAAGATAAATCTTACGAAAGCCTTACATCCGTACTACCGATGCAGCGCGTACCGGTTCTCTTTGCTTAGACTTCGGATGAGCCGCACCTCTTCCTCCGTCAGCTCCGGCACGTCAGCCGCCTCTAGATTACGAATCAGCTGCTCGCGGGAGCTTGCTCCCGGAACGACGGCCGCGACCGCGGGATGGCTAAGAGAATAGCGAATGGCTAGCTGCGTCAGGCTTCGTCCATCGTTCGTCAGCTGCTCTAGCCGTCCCCGCAGCTGAATTAGCTCTTCCAGCTCGTAGTCCGGCACGCCTTGAACCGGCTCGCGGTTCGCCGCCAGCGCGCCGCTGGAGAGCGGTCCGCGAGCGATCACGCTTATGCCGGATTCCTGAAGCAGCGGCAGCAACGTCTCCTCGGCGCGTCGATCTACGATACTATAAGGATTCATGACGCTGACGATGCCGGAACGATTCACGTACTCACGGATGACGTTCGGGCGAATCGACGAGATGCCGTACGCGCGGATGACGCCTTCCTTTTTCAGCTGCTCGAACGCTTCGATCGTCTCGTCTATCGGATCTTCGATCGTACCGCCATGCAACTGGTAAAGATCGATGTAATCCGTTCCGAGTCGGCGCAAACTCTCTTGAACCGCGGTCAGAATGTACGCCTTCGACGGGTCCCACGACCACCCGCTCTGTCCCGGAACGCGCCGGTTGCCGACCTTCGTTGCGAGCACGACGCGATCGCGCCGCCCCCGGATCGCTTTGCCGACCCATTCCTCGTTGCGCCCGGCATCGTACAAGTCCGCGGTATCGAGCAGATTAACGCCCCGATCTAGCGCCTCGTGAATGATGCCGACCGCCGACTGCTCTTCCGTACCAAGCGACATACATCCGAGCCCGATTTCTCCGACGAGCAACTCGGAGCTGCCCATACGATTTTTCCTCACGTCAATTACACTCCTTCTATTCGGCAGGCACTGCTGTCCTTTACTTCCATTATACTACTCTCCGCATATCTGCCTAGCGATCGTCCCGGCGCGATAGACGAACCGTATATTAATGGGTGTACTGGAGATCATACCCGAGAATAACATTGCGGGAGTGATCGTCATGGTCAATATTTTCGAAGCGGCTGTCGAGACGATTAAGTCTTTAACGGACGAACAAGACCCAAGACCGCTTCATGTCGGCGAAGTGATGAGTTGCTGGGTTTATTTGGCCGGGTTAGAGCTCGCCCATACGACCGTACAGTCCGGCATTAGCATGACGACGGATGCCGAGCTATTAGCGCTGCTAGAAGAAGACCTAGCGCTTGGGACAAGCCAGCGAAACCGTCTGAAGGCGTTCTTGCTGCAAGAAGGCGTCACCCTCCCGGAATCGTTCGAGGATCTGCCCCGTTCGGATGCGAACGAAGTGCCGCTTGGCGTCCGAATGCCGGACGGCGTGCTCGCCAACGAGCTCGTTCTGAAAATTTCCAGTCTCGTCCTACAAGCGGCTGGCGCTGCCATCGAATCCGTACGCACGGACGTCGGACTGCTGTTCATTCAATTTCAAGCGGAGAAGCTCATGTTTGCCGCGAAACTGAAAAAAGCGATGCATAAGCGCGGCTGGCTAAACGTTCCGCCGGCGTTCATTCCTCCGGGTGCGCCGACGAGAGGATAAGACTATAGGTGTAGAACGACAAAAAAGGGACTGCCCGCGGACAGTCCCTTCTCTGTATCCTTACTTGGAAATTTCGATGACGGAGCCTCTAAGCGAATACAGCGTAATCGCATCCCCGTCCTTCAAGGAAGACAAGGTCAGCGTTGTCGTGCCTTGATGCACGTACACTTGCGGCGAAATCGTGAAATAGTTCTTGTCCCCGGACGACTGGCTCTTCACGTAGAACACCTTCGTGATAGAGTCGATTTTCCAGAATGTGCGGTTCACCGCCGTGGCGACTTCAACGACGGCGCGGTCATTCTCGTCTTTGCTGATCTCGACGAGATCTCCGGCCTGGATGGCGCCAAGGTTAGCAAGCGCAACGTTGTCTCTCTTAAGGATCGGCGTTGCGCCGACCGCTCTCGACACCGTCTCTCCGGCGCGAGTGACGAGCGTTATCGTGTTGGTTGCGGCATCGACGGTCGACACTTTACCTAACGTAACCGCAACGGTGCGGATCGAAATCGCCGTGTTGCCTTGCAGCGTTGCATTCACGAGCGAGCCTGCCGTTAACGTAGCGAGACTAACGTCTGCTCCGCTCTCATTCTTAATCGTAACGTCGGAGCTTAAAGTCCATTCCTCTACCGCCGTGGCCCCAGGAATTTTCACTTTCAACTTCCTAGCCGCGCTGTCCGCGGATACGACCTCGAATTGCACGTTCTTGTGCACGTATACCGAGTTCACTTGATCTTGCGTCGAGTTCATTTGCACCGTGACGCGATCTCCGACTTTGACGTCCGCGAACGTCTCTCCGTTCTTGCCGTAAATCTCGACCGACGGGGAGATGTAAGATAACGAAGCCGTGCTGCCGGCGCTCAAGCCTTCAAGGGTAAGCTTAAGCGTCTTGCTTGTCGTGTTGTTCTCGGTTACGACGCCCGTGTATTTCGAGATGAAGGAAATATAGACGATGTCTTCGCCGTTATAACCGATCGTCAATCTCATGCCCGGCGTCGACATGATGGAAGAGGCAGAACCGATCGTCAGTTTCGTTCCGTTCAGATCGAATCTCGTATTATCGGATAATACGTTCTTCGTAATTTGCTTGCCGCTCGGATCTTTGAAGGTCAGCGCTTTGATCGCCGAATCGTATTTAACGACGACAGCTCCGAGCACAGACTCTACCGAACGGTTCGTCACCGTAATTACCGTGACCTTGCGATTGTCCCCGAGCGTCATCGTGATCGTATCGCCCTTCACGAGGTCATCGAGGGTTGCATCGACGAAGCCGTTAATTTTCACGGCTACCGCATCGGCCATATATTCGACTTCCGGTTTTCCGTCTACTTTGTAAATGATCGTTTTGCCCGTCTTGTCGATCGACTCGAGCGTTCCGGTCACCGACGTGATCGGTTTATCGACTCGCGTCACGGCGATGCTAGAGACGTTGCCGTTCTTGACTTCGTATGCGATCGTGTCGCCGACAAGCAGGTCGCCCGGCGCGATCGGGATCGTTCCGTTCACCTTAATCGGCGCGTTAGCCGCTACGGCGAACGTTTCCTCTTGACCGGCGGCGTCCTTCACGGACAACGTTAACGACTGCGCGTTCCAACCCGATACCGTGCCTGTGCCCGACTTATTCACGATCGCCTGCTTCACCGCGACCGCGAGCACTTTGTCGTCAGCGCGCAGCGTCAGCTTCACGTCGACGTTGAGAGGAAGTTCAGCCAAGTTGATTGTCTTGCCGGCCGCATCGGTAATCGCCGGCGATCGGCCTGCGTCATAAAAGTATTCTTTATACTCGTCGCCGATCAGCAAAGTGAACTTGTATTTGCCGGCCGTCACGAGCGTTAATTTACCTTCAACCGTCTTCACCTGCGGGTTCTCGTCGGTCATCTCGACGTAGCCGACTTTACCGTCTGCGCCCGTGATGAGAATCGCTTTCCCGTACAGTCTGAGCGCTGCGAGCGAGATCGAATTGTCGTCGGTTTTGCGATAGTAGGCCGTATTCTCCGTAACCGGAAAATCCTTCATCGTCCCGTCGGCAAGCAGCACCGTCAGGTGATCGGACGTAATGTTAAAGAGAATGCCTTCGATTTGTCCGTTGTAAGGGACGGCGATCTGAGTCTCCGCTCTGCTGAACAACGTCGCGGCCGTCGCGCGAGTGACTTGATCCTTCGGTTTGAACTCGCTAACCGTTACGCCTTTAACGGTCGATGTAACGCCGTTCACGAGTTTGTTGTCGACCGCGACCTTAACGTAGGCTTTCAGCTTCGCGTCGATCTTCGCGTCGTCCGCGAAATCGGTCGTCTGCCCGGCTGCCGCAATCGCATCTTCTTCCTTGCCGATGGCGCGAACGAGCACCTTCGCGATCCATTCGCGGGTTGCCGGGCTCGCTCCCCAGCTTTTGCCGGGCTCCGACTCGGCTAACGCGATCTCCTCGCTAATGAGGATCAGCTTCTTCTGCAGGGCGAGGCTTATGTATTTCGTGTAGTCTGTCTTAACGCTTAACTTCGCCGGGATCACGTCCGCTGCCGAAGAATTGGCCGCGTTCTCGAGCCCCATGAAGCGCAGCGCGATAATGATCGCTTCTTGTCGGCTGACAGGATTATTCAAGTTATACTTGCCATTGCTTCCCTTCAAGATGTTCTGCATCGCTAGCTTGGCGATATGCTTCTCCGCCCAATGACCTGCGGGGACATCGCTGAATGGCGTCGCCGCCGCGCTTGCCGACTGTGCGGTCCAACCGGCTCCCGACCAAACGACGGAAGCGACCACGATGCTGGAAATCCATTTCTTAACGTTCGGATTGTTGCTCAATCGTATCCTCTCCCTTTATACAAGCATGCCGGCCCCCGTGGAGGGCCGGTCAACTTCAACTTAATTTCAAATATTGCTTGATGCCTTTGGCGATGGCTTGGGCAACGCGATCCTGGAAATCTTCCTTCCACATCTTCGGTTCATCGATCTTGCTGGACAGGTAGCCGATCTCGAGCAGCACGGCCGGCATCGTCGTCTCGCGCGTGACGTGGAGATTCTTGCTGCGCACGCCGTTGTCCTTCAAGCCGGTAGCCGGCGCAAGGGCCGCATGCATCGTCTGCGCGAACGCCAAGCTCTCCGCCCGCGTGTAGTACGTCTCCGTCCCGTTCGTAGAAGCCGTGTAGCTGTTCGCGTGTACGGATAAGAACAAATCCGCTTTCGCGTCTTTCGCGACCTTCACGCGATCCTCCAGCGTCGGATACGAATCGTCCCATCTCGTGAGCACCAGCTTGATGCGCTCGTCCGCGGCGAGAATCTTCTGAACCTTAAGAATGATGGCTAGGTTGAATTCTTTCTCCCATTTGCCGTTTAAGCTCGCTGCTCCCGGATCTTTGCCGCCGTGGCCCGCATCGAGTACGACGGTGAATTGTGATTTGTCGGGAACGGGCTTCTTTAGCGAAATGATGAAATCTCCAACGAGCGGGTCCTGCTTGATCTCGTATGGCCAAGGTTGGTTCAAATCCAACACGAGCCTGATCGTCTGCGGCGCGCTCGAATATTGCGAGTAGCGCACTTTCTGCAGCGCTTCGTGGCCGGTTACTTGGAACTCGCCGATCTTGCCGATCGACGGATCCGTCGGCAACGCGGGATAGAACGTATCCGCGAACGCGACGTTAGGGAAGTCGATCACCAGGCGATCCGGATTCGTCAGCGTGGATACTTTAGGCTCGAACGTTCCGCTGTACTTCATCAACACTTGGTCGGCATCGTAACGAACCTCGTACAGCGTACCCGCAACGTTCTGCGGCGTTTCGCCGTCCGGCGTCGTTGTTTCTCCTTCGCCCGGGGTCGCGCCTGGCTCTGTGCCTGGCGTCGTGCCCGGCTCCGTACCCGGTGTAGTCGTACCGCCTTCGCTCGGCGTCGTACCCGGATTCGCGCCTGGATCCGCAGCTCCTCCGTCCGTCGGCGTCGTTCCCGGCTTTGAACCGGTACCGCTGCCCGTCTCCGAGCCGGAAGCGTTTCCAGGCGGAACGGCTTCTACGCCTTCCGAGCCGTTGCCGGTATTCGGCGCTTCCTTCGTATACAGGAACACCGACTTCGTCGCGTTGTCCCAGAACACGTCAATACCGATCGAGTCGCTTATAAAACGCAATGGAATGAGAACGCTATTGGATTCCATGGTCGGGGGCATGTCCATTTTTTTCGGTTTCCCGTCGACGTATGCCGTCTTCTGGTCAACCTGCATCACGATCTTCGTGTTGCCGCCCGATACCGTTACTTGTTTGTTTTTATTCTCGTAATCGACTTTGTATCCTAAGCTCTCCGTTACGATCCGCACGGGCACCATCACGAAGTTGTTCATGATCTTGGGCGCTACGGGCGGTTGTAAGACTTTGCCGTCCAGAATGAGCTTGGGCGTTACCGTTGCCTTCTCGGCATAAGCCATACCGGCGCTAAGGAATAGCATGACGGTGACGACGAACAACAAGGGCAACCACTTCTTCATGCTTCACCTCGATGTAAATAGATTTGCGGAATGATCGACCTTAACGACTAACGACTGCCCATCGATTGTCCACGCAAAATTAGACGAGTTTCCCTATGAAAAGTTGCGTAAGAAAGGAAAAAAAGACCCTTTGTCCCGAATTCTGCCGAACCAGGGACAAAAGGCCTATTTGATCTTGCAAATAATTGATAGATTAAGCGTTAACCGATGCCGCGCGTTTAGCCTCGTATTCGGAGATCGCTGCTTCGTGCTTCAGCGTCAAACCGATATCGTCCAAGCCTTGCAGCAGGAACTGGCGACGGTGCTCGTCGAGGTCGAACGCGATGCTCAGGCCGTTGCCGTCCGTGATCACTTTGTTCTCCAGATCGATATTCAGCTTGTAGCCTTCGTTCGCTTCCGTGCGCTTGAACAGGTCGTCGACTTGCTCTTCGCTCAGCTTGATCGGCAGAATGCCGTTCTTAAAGCAGTTGTTGTAGAAAATGTCGGCGAACGACGGAGCGATGACGCAGCGGAAGCCATAGTCCAGAATCGCCCATGGCGCGTGCTCGCGGGACGAGCCGCAGCCGAAGTTGGCGCGGGACAGCAGCACTTCCGCGCCTTGGTAACGCGGTTTGTTCAGGTTGAACTCCGGAATGACGTTGCCTTGCTCATCCCATCTCCATTCGAAGAACAGGAATTGACCGAAACCGCTTCTCTCGATTCTTTTCAGGAACTGCTTCGGAATAATGGCGTCGGTATCTACGTTAACGCGGTCGACTGGCGCGACCAGACCGTTCAATTGTTTAAATGGTTGCATGGTTATCGTTCTCCTTTACGCCGTCACTTCGGACTTGAATTCCCAATTGCGAACGTCGACGAAACGTCCTTGTACAGCTGCAGCGGCAGCCATCTCAGGCGATACAAGGTGCGTGCGTCCGCCGCGGCCTTGACGTCCTTCGAAGTTACGGTTCGAGGTCGATGCGCAGCGTTGGCCCGGTTGAAGCACGTCCGGGTTCATCGCCAGACACATGGAGCAGCCTGCGTCGCGCCATTCGAAGCCCGCTTCGACGAAAATTTTGTCCAAGCCTTCCTTCTCCGCTTGCAGTTTAACGCGGCCGGAGCCTGGAACGACGATTGCCGTTACGTTCGAGCTGACTTTGTAGCCTTGAGCGACTTTAGCAGCAGCGCGCAAGTCTTCGATGCGTCCGTTCGTGCAGGAACCGATGAAGACGTAGTCGATTGCGATTTCCGTCATCGGAGTGCCCGGTTTGAGGCCCATATACTCAAGCGCGCTAGTCGCGGCTTTGCGCTCGTTCTCCGTCGGCAGTTGCTCCGGTACAGGGACGGCGGAAGTGATGCCCGTACCCATGCCTGGGCTCGTGCCCCACGTCACTTGCGGTACGAGGGATTCGACGTCGAAGTCGAGCACTTTATCGAACTCGGCGCCTTCGTCGGAGACGAGTGCTTTCCATTGTTCTACCGCCGCGTCGAACGCTGCGCCTTGCGGTGCGTATTCGCGGCCGCGGAGGTAGTCGAACGTCGTTTGGTCAGGCGCGATCAGACCTGCGCGAGCGCCTGCTTCGATCGACATGTTGCACACGGTCATGCGCTCTTCCATGGACAGCTCGCGAATCGCTTCGCCGCTGTATTCCATAACGTAGCCGGTACCGAAGTCGGTGCCGTACTTCGCGATAAGGCCGAGGATCAAGTCTTTAGCCGTAATGCCCGGCTTGCGTTTGCCGTTGAAGCGGATGAGCATCGTCTTTGCTTTCGCTTGCTGCAAGCATTGCGTCGCCAGCACGTGTTCAACCTCGGAAGTACCGATGCCGAACGCGAGCGCGCCGAATGCGCCGTGCGTCGAAGTGTGGCTATCGCCGCACACGATCGTTTTGCCCGGATGCGTCAAGCCGAGCTCCGGTCCCATAACGTGAACGACGCCTTGGTCGAGCGTGTTCAGGTCGTACAGTTTAACGCCGAACTCTTGGCAGTTGGCCGTCAGCGTGTCGACTTGCTGCTTGGAGATCGGGTCTTTAATGTTGAAACGGTCTTTCGTCGGGACGTTGTGGTCCATCGTCGCGAAAGTCAGCTCTGGACGGCGGACTTTGCGGCCGGACAAGCGCAAGCCTTCGAACGCTTGCGGAGACGTTACTTCGTGCACCAGGTGCAAGTCGATATACAGAATGCTAGGTTTGCCTTCTTCGGCAACGATTTCGTGATTGTTCCAAATTTTCTCGAACATCGTAAGTTTTTTACTCATGTCTCGATCACCTCAATAATGACTCTGATAGCTTGAACCTATCATACCATTGGAACATTCATTGTTCCAAGATATAATATCTATAAGGTTAATAGTTCCAGGCTATAATGAGGGTGTTATCCCGCTCGCTCAGGGGCGAAATACGGGCTATAATAGCGACACCACTTGTTCTTATTTCGCTGAACCGTCACCATTCGTGCCATTTAGTAACACCACGTGTTCTTATTTCGCTGAAATCCGGAACAGCTACGCCATTAAAGACATATTTGCATCTAATACCGAAAGGACGACTCGACATGGAATTCCGCCAATTGCAATACGCCATTCAGATCGCGGCCGAACGGAACTTCTCCCGCGCCGCGGACAAGCTGCATATCGCCCAGCCATCGTTAAGCCAGCAGCTGTCCAAGCTGGAGAAGGAGCTCGGCGTCCTGTTGTTCAAGCGCAGCACGAACTCCGTCGAGCTTACCTACGCCGGCTCCGTCTTCGTCGAGAAAGCGCAGCAGATCATCGATATGGCCGACCAGCTGCGCCGCGAGATGGAAGACATCGCCGACATGCGCAAAGGCCGCCTGGTCGTCGGCAGCCTGCCGATGACCGGCGCGCACGTGCTGCCATACGTGCTTCCCGTGTTTCGCAAGGCATACCCCGATATTGAAATCGTGTTGATTGAAGAGTCGACTCGCAATCTGGAGCAGTTGACGGCCAGCGGAGGTACGGATGTCAGCCTGCTGACGCTGCCGCTCGAAGAGCAATCGCTCGCCTATCAACCGCTCATCGACGAAGAGCTTTGCCTGGCGGTATCGCCGGACAGCCCTCTGGCGGGGCGCGACCGTGCCAAGCCGATCTCGATCGCGGAGCTCGCGGACGAGCCGTTCGTACTATTGAAGAAAGGACAAGGCTTCCGCGCGATCGCCCACGACTTGTGCAGGAGAGCAGGCTTCGAGCCCCGAGTCGTCTTCGAGAGCGGCAATATTAACACCGTCCAATCCCTTGTCGCCGCCGGGATGGGCATCTCGTTCGTCCCGAGTATGATGATGCTGAACGACTCGCAAGGCCGCGCGCCTGTATACCTAACGATCGAAGGCCGGCCGACGCGAACGCTCGTCATCGCCCATCGCAAAGGAAGATACTTATCGAATGCCGCCGAAGCGTTCATCGCGACGTTCCGTCGCACGCTCGAGAATATCGACGATTGATTATAGGAGATGCCTCGTCCTGGCGGACGAGGCATCTTAACTAAAACCTACATATATAAAGTCGGTCTTCGATCCGCGAAAACCGGAATACGCCCTCTCACCTCGTCGACAAGTCCCAGATTGATATCGGCGTACACGATCATCTCTTTCTCCTCCGCCTCGGCGATCACTTCGCCCCAAGGGTCGATGACCATCGAATGTCCGAAGAAGCTCGCTCCTCCGCTCTCTCCGACAGTGTTGCAGGAGACGACGTACATCTGATTCTCGATCGCGCGCGCCTGAAGCAGCGTCCTCCAGTGATGGAGACGCGGGTGCGGCCATTCCGCCGGCACGAACAGAATCTTAGCGCCATCGAGCGCGAGCTTGCGCGCGAGCTCCGGGAAACGGATGTCGTAGCAGATCATCGTTCCCGCGGCCACGCCGTCAAGCTCGAAGCGCCCCGGCTGCTCGCCTGCTTCGAGGTGCAGATGTTCGTTCATCAGCTGAAAAAGATGGATTTTGGAGTATTGCCCGATTTCCTCGCCTTGCGCATCGAAAATATAAGTCGTGTTCGTTACGCCCGTGGCATTCCGCTCTGCGATGGACCCGGCGTGTACGGCGATGCCGTGCTTGCGGCACCATTCCGAGATCGCCGATTTCGTCCGCTCCCCGTTCTCGTCCGCGATCGACTGAATGCGGTCGAGCGCGTAACCCGTATTCCACATTTCCGGCAGAACGATCAAGTCCGGCTTTGGCTGCGCCGTCGCGGCTTCATCCAGCTTGGCCATCATTGTCGCGAAGTTGGCTTCCGGATCCCCGGCTACGATATTCATTTGAACTAGCGCGATTCGAAGCGCCGTTGTCATCTATGATCCACTCCTATTACACACGCTAATGCATCCATGTTACTGCATCGGATCGGGCAGGGCAACAACCGTTTGCCGATCCCCGCGAAATTGTGCTACATTCAACCTATCCTACGAATGACGGAGATGAACTTGTTTACTATGTCTTACTCGATCACATCCGCCGAGCGGCTGAAGACGCTGCCGGAACAATTTTTCGCCTCATTGGTCGCCAAAGCGAACGCGCGGGCAGCAAGCGGCCGCGACATCATCAATCTCGGACAAGGCAACCCCGACCTGCCGACTCCTCAAGCGATCGTCGAACGTCTCAAGCAAGCGGCCGACAATCCGCTCTATCATAAATATCCGCCTTTTCGCGGTTATCCGTTCTTGAAGGAAGCCGTTGCCAAGCGCTATAAGGAAGACTATGGCGTCGACCTCGACCCGAATACCGAAGTCGCCATACTGTTCGGCGGCAAAACCGGCCTAGTGGAACTCAGCCAATGCTTGCTGAATCCGGGGGACGTATGCCTCGTTCCAGACCCGGGTTATCCGGATTATTGGTCGGGCGTGGCGCTCGCAGGCGCTGAGATGGCGTTCATGCCGCTCACGGCGGATAACGCGTTCCTGCCGGACTACTCGCGCATCGCGCCGGATATGCTGAAGCGCGCGAAGCTGATGTTCCTTAACTATCCGAACAATCCGACCGCGGCTACGGCCAACCTCTCTTTCTATGAAGAGACGGTCGCATTCGCGGCGAAGAACGGAATCGTCGTGGCGAGCGACTTCGCTTACGGCGCGATCGGCTTCGACGGTGAGCGGCCGGTCAGCTTCCTGCAGACGCCTGGCGCGAAGGAAGTAGGCGTCGAGTTCTATACGCTCTCGAAGTCGTACAACATGGCCGGCTGGCGCGTCGGCTTCGCCCTCGGCAACGCCCAAATTATCGAGATGATCAACCTGATCCAAGACCATATGTACTGCAGCTTGTTCGGCGGCATTCAAGAAGCGGCAGCGGAGGCGTTGACCGGCTCCCAAGAATCCGTCAGACAGCTCGTCGCCACGTACGAAAACCGCCGGAACGCGCTATACGGCGCTCTATCCGAGATCGGATGGGAAGCGCCTAAGCCTGCCGGCTCGTTCTTCTGCTGGCTGCCGATCCCGAAGGGCCACACGTCCGTGTCGTTCGCAGACCTGCTGCTCGAGCAAGCGGACATCGTCGTGGCGCCGGGCACGGGCTTCGGCACGAGCGGCGAAGGCTATGTGCGTCTTGGCTTGCTGACGAGCGAGGAACGGCTTAGAGAGGTGGCCGCGAGAATCGGCAAGCTGAAGCTGTTCTAGTGCGGCATCGCGGCGCGTAACATGGTCGTTGCTTCCTTTACATCCCTTACGCCGCATGGTATTGTAAGTATATTAAGCGTCGATGGCTAACTCGGCGCAAGCGATAGCAACGCATTGACGGGAAACGAACCGGATCCGGGCATGTCCAGAGAGTAAATTTCCAGGCTGCGAGAATTTACCTTGTCCCCCGCTTCCCCCATCCCCGAGCGGACGGCGATGAGCCGTACGGCCCCTGCCGTTATCAGGGCGTTGAGCGGACGGATCGCGACTATCGGTCGCCCCGTCAACGAAGGTGGTACCGCGGAGGCTAGTCAGCTTCCGTCCTTTGATGAGGACGGAAGCTTTTTTGCGTTCGGAGTTATGCCAGACCACGAGCCGAATAGCGGAACAGATTTCCGTTATTCCTCGAATCCTCGGTGCCACGAGCCTAATAGCGGAACTGGTTTCCGTTATTTGGCCGCAAATCGATAACCCATAGCGGCAAACACTCGAATAACGGAACAGACTTCCTCTATTTTGCGAATACTCGCGGCCTCGAGCCGAATAACGGAACAGACTTCCTCTATTTTGCGAATACTCGCGGCCTCGAGCCGAATAGCAGAACGGGTTTTCGTTTTCGCTGCAGTACTTAACCTATTATTCTCTCCACCCAAGGAGTTGTCGGGAATCATGAGTCAGCGTATCGTCGTCAAAATCGGCAGCAGCTCCCTCACGTCCGAGGAAGGCGGCCTGAACCGCGAGCAAGTGCAATTCTTCGCCGGCGAACTGGCCGCGCTGCACCAGGCGGGACATCAAGTGCTGCTGGTCACCTCGGGCGCGCAGGCGGCAGGGTTCAAGCAGCTTGGTTATCCGTCCAAGCCGAAGATCATCCACGAGAAGCAGGCAGCCGCGGCGGTCGGCCAAGCGCTGCTCATGCAAGCTTACCAAGAGGCGTTCGGAACGCAAGGCATCGCGGTCGCGCAAATTCTGCTCACGCGCCCCGACTTCAGCCTTAGGGATCGCGCGCAGAATGCCCAGCGCACGATCGAGGAGCTGCTGAAGCAGCGGGCGCTGCCGATCATCAACGAGAACGATACGGTCGCGGTCGACGAAATCAAATTCGGCGACAACGACTCTCTGTCCGCGCTCGTAGCGAATCTGGTCAAGGCCGACGGTCTTTACATCCTGACCGACATGGACGGCGTCTACTCGGCCGACCCGCGCAAAGATCCGGACGCGGTCCGGTTCGACCGGATCGAGGTGCTGACCGACGAGCTGTATCGCGTAGCCGGCGGCGCCGGCACGGCGGTCGGAACGGGCGGCATGCGCTCGAAGATCGAAGCGGCGCGCATCGCCATGCAAGGCGGCGTACCGTTGTTCGTCGGCAGGGTAGTCGAACCCGGAGACTTATCGGAAGCCGTGCGAGGCCAAGGCAAAGGCACTTATTTCGCCTCGATGCATCATTCGTTGTCGTCCAAGAAGCAATGGGTCGGGTTCTTATCCGTCCCGCAAGGACGAATTACCGTCGACCAAGGCGCGGAAAACGCGCTGATGAATAACGGCCGCAGCTTGCTGCCGGCGGGCGTCATCTCGGCAAGCGGCGATTTCCACCCCGGAGACGTCGTGGAAGTCGTGAATGCGGACGGGCGGATACTCGGACGCGGCGTCACCCACTATGCCGCATGGCAAGTGACCGCCGTCGCCGGCTTATCCAGCGAAGAAGCCATGCGCAGAATCGAAGTTTCAAGAGTCGAAGTGATCCACCGCGACGAGTGGGTCGGATCTACGATCGTTAAGGAGGCAGATCACGCATGAGCGAAGTGATTACGAAAACCAAGGCGGCCAAAGCGACGGCCGTAACGCTAGGCACGTTGACGACCGCGCAGAAGAACGAAGCGCTATTGATGATGGCGGACGCCCTTATGGCAGACCATCCCGGCATTATCGCGGCGAACGAGGAAGACCTCGTCCGCGGAAGAGATAACGGGACGTCCTCTTCCCTGCTCGATCGCATCAAGCTTACGCCGGAACGTATCGAGGGCATCGCCGAAGGCATCCGCCAGATCGTCGAGCTGCCCGATCCTGTGGGCGAAGTGCTAGAATCCGGGCATCGTCCGAACGGTTTGTTCATCGAAAAGCGTCGCGTGCCGATCGGCGTTATCGGCATCATCTACGAAGCTCGTCCGAACGTCACCGTCGACGCGGCGGCTCTCTGTCTGAAGACGGGCAACGCCGTCGTCCTACGCGGAGGTTCGGCCGCCCTGTCTTCCAACCGCTATATCGTGAACGTGCTGCGCGAAGCGTTGTCGAAATCCGCTCTCCCTGCCGACGCTTTGCAGCTTATCGAGGATCCAAGCCGCGGCTCGGTCGACGAAATGCTGAAGCTGAACGGCCTCTTGGACGTCATAATCCCGCGCGGCGGGGCATCCTTAATTCAGAACGTCGTTCAGAACGCGACCGTACCGGTCATCGAGACCGGCGCGGGCATCTGCCATACGTTCGTCGACGAAAGCGCCAATGTTGCCATGGCCGCCGAGATCGCGGTCAATGCCAAGGCGCAGCGCCCTTCCGTCTGCAATTCGATGGAAACGCTGCTCGTCCACAACCCATTTGCCGAGAAGCACCTCGCCACCCTAGCCGATGCCATGCGCCAAGCGAACGTCGAGCTTCGCGGCTGCGCCCGTACGCAGAAGCTGATCAGCGTCGACAAAGCGGCGACGGACGAAGATTACGCGACGGAATACAACGACTACGTTCTCAACGTACGCATCGTCGATTCGCTGGACGAGGCGCTCGATCACATTCGCCGCTTCGGTACGATGCATTCCGAATGCATCGTTACCGAGAACGCGGCTAACGCCGAGAGATTCCTGCAAGAAGTCGATGCGGCCGCCGTCTACCATAACGCCTCCACCCGCTTTACCGACGGCTTCGAATTCGGCTACGGCGCGGAAATCGGCATCAGTACCCAGAAGCTTCATGCGCGCGGCCCGATGGGGCTCCCTGCGTTGACTTCAACCAAATACCGGATCATCGGCTCCGGGCAAATTCGCAAATAGGAGCGTACCGACATGTCCGAGCAATCCAAATTAGCAGACTCAACCCTTACTTTCTACGGCGCGGGCTCGATGGCGGAAGCCATCCTTCGCGGTTTGGTCGAAGCGAAGCTGATCGAGCCTTCCCGCATCACCGTCTTGAACCGCCAGAACGCGGAGCGGCTGCGCGAGTTATCGCAAGCCTACGGCGTTATTCCGGCGATCGAAGATAATCATAAGATAGATGCGCTAAGAACGGCGGACATCGTCGTTCTCGGCATGAAGCCGAAAGACGCCGCTTCGGCGATCCGTTCGCTGCGTCCGCTCCTGCGTCCGGAGCAATTAGTCATCTCGGTCATCGCCGGCCTGTCGATCTCGACGATCCATCAGCTGCTCGACCGCCCTCAGCCCGTCGTCCGGACGATGCCGAACACGTCCAGCACGATCGGCTTAGGCGCGACGGGAATCAGCTTCTCCGAATCCGTGACGGACGCACAGCGCGAGCTCTCGCTCGCTATCTTCAACGCGATCGGCATGAGCGTCGTCGTCGATGAGCCGCTGATCGAGGCGGTCAACGGCGTATCCGGCAGCGGTCCCGCTTACATCTATTTCATGATGGAAGCGATGATCGACGCGGGCGTACAGCTTGGATTGACCCGCGAAGCGTCGACGGCGCTCACGGTCCAAACCGTGCGCGGAGCCGGAGAGATGGTTAAGCTCACCGGCGAAGATCCGGCGGAGCTGCGCCGCAAGGTGACCTCTCCTAACGGAACGACGTTCGCCGCGCTCGAGGTGATGCGCCAGTTCGGCTTCGAGGAAGGCATGAACAAAGCGATTCTGCGCTGCGCGGAGCGCGCGCGCGAGATGGGCGAAGCTATCCGCGCGGAAGCCGCTTCCCAGCAACGTCAATAGAAAGAAGGTACATTCTCGATGGACTATTCTAAATACAGCTTGGCGACGTACCGTCTGTACGACGACAAAGCGGATTTCGATAAGAAAGCGACGGGCATCGCCGTAGGGCTTACCGTCGGCAGCTGGACGGAGCTTCCGGAGACGGCGAAAGCCCGAATGCAGCAGCACCTTGGCCAAGTCGTATCGGTCGACGTACGCGAAGGCGGTGAAGGCCAACGCTACGCCGATATGACGATCGCTTATCCCGACGTCAACTTCAGCCGCGACCTCCCTGCCCTGCTCGTGACCGCGTTCGGCAAGCTGTCGATGGACGGCCGTATTAAGCTGATCGATCTTCAGCCTTCGACCGATTTCCTGAGCGCGTTCCCTGGGCCGAAGTTCGGCATGCAAGGCGTGCGCGACCTGCTCGGCGTCCACGATCGCCCGCTCGTCATGAGCATTTTCAAGTCGGTCATCGGACACGATCTGACAGGACTGCAAGAGCAGTTCCTCCAGCAGGCGCTCGGCGGCGTAGACTTGATCAAGGACGACGAAATCCTGTTCGAGAACCCGCTCACTCCGCTCGAGAAGCGCGTAGAGGCGTGCATGGATGCCGCCCGCGAAGCGGAAAGAGCAACCGGTCAGAAGCTGATCTACTTCACGAACCTAACCGGCTCGACGTTCCAATTGAAAGCGAACGCGAAGCGTGCGATCGCCGCTGGCGCGAACGGCTTATTGTTCAACGTGCTCGCTTATGGCTTCGATGCCCTGGCCGAGCTCGCCGCGGATCCCGACATCAACGTGCCGATCGCCGCGCATCCGTCGCTGGCTGGCGCGATCTATCCGTCCCCTTACCATGGCATGTCGGCGGCTCTGTTGCTAGGCAAGCTCATGCGCATCGCCGGGGCGGATCTGAGCTTATTCCCGTCTCCGTACGGCTCGGTCGTCATGCCGAAAGCCGAGAACCTGGCGGTCAAGGAAGCGCTGCTTAACGCGCCGTTGCCGCAGAAACCCGCTGTGCCGGTACCGTCCGCAGGCATTCACCCGGGACTTGTCCCGCTCATCCTGCAAGACTTCGGCCACGACGTCGTCGTCAACGCCGGAGGCGGCGTTCATGGGCACCCTATGGGAGCGGCTGCAGGCGGACGGGCTTTCCGTCAAGCCGTGGATGCCGTGATCCAAGGCCAGTCGCTTGAACATCACGCGCAACAACACGAAGAATTGCGCATCGCGATCGAGCGCTGGGGGGTACGCACATCTTGAGCATGAACAACACGACAGGCGCGAACGGCAAAGTCGCCTTCCCTCGCAAACCCGTCCTTTTCTGCGACTTCGACGGTACGATTACGCTTAGCGATAACATCGTCGCGGTCATGAAGCACTTCAATCCTCCCGGTTGGGAGACGATCGTGAACGATATCGTCGGAGGCCGCAAATCGCTCCAAGTCGGCGTCGGCGAAATGTTCGCCCTTCTCCCCTCTTCGATGAAGGACGAAGTGACGAAATATATCGTAGAATCGGCCGGCATCCGCCCCGGCTTTCCGGAGCTCCTGCAATGGTGCAAAGACCACGACGTTCCGTTCTATGTCACGAGCGGCGGCATCGACTTTTTCATCGAGCCTCTGCTGGCGCCGTTCGGGATTCCGGCTGATCATATTTATTGCAACGGAAGCGATTTTAGCGGCGAGAACATCAAGATCACTTGGCCCCACGAATGCGACGACGAGTGCGCGAACGGCGGCTGCGGGATGTGCAAGACGACGGTCATCCGCCGGTTTCCGAAGGACGAATACTTCCGCATCCTGATCGGCGACAGCATCACCGATTTCGAAGGCGCGAAAATCGTCGACCTCGTCTTCTCGCGTTCCCACCTTACGGATCAGTGCCGCGAGCTGGGATACCCGCACATTCCGTTCGAGACGTTCCATGATATCATTCGCCACTTGGAGCAAGGAGGGTTGTCCGAATGAGCTTCGCGGATATTACGTTAGAGGAAAAGCAGCGCGTGCTTCGGGAATTTACCGAGGTGAAGGCAGACTTCGCTTCTAGAGGCTGGTTCCCCGGAACGAGCGGCAACCTGTCGATGCGCGTCGGTCCGTTCTCTCCGGAGTCGTTCCATTTCGCCGTTACGGCAAGCGGCAAAGACAAAACGAAGTCCACGCCGGAGGATTTCCTCTTCGTGGACCAAGACGGCCACCGCAGCGAGGCGACGAACCTGAAGCCCTCCGCCGAAACTTCGCTTCATCGCGAAATTTATCGTCTGACGGGCGCCGGCGCTATTTTCCACATTCATTCGGTACATAACAACCTCGTATCCGAGATGTTCTGGGAGCAGCGCGCCGTTCGTATCGAAGGCGTCGAGCTCATCAAAGCGTTCGATATCTGGGACGAGGATGCCGTCATCGACATCCCGATCGTACCGAACTACGCCGACGTTCCGCGCATCGTACCGGAAATGACGAAGGTACTCAACCCTCGTATCCCCGGCCTTCTCATCCGCAAGCACGGCGTATGTGCCTGGGGCAAAGACGCGTTCGAAGCGAAGCGACATCTCGAGGCGTTCGAGTTCCTGTTTGAGTACGCGTACAAATGGGCGTTGCTGCAGCGCAAGTAACCATTTATCATACCAAAAAGCTTCGACGAGCAAGGCCGACGCCTGCTTGCCGAAGCTTTTTTGATGCGAATGCTTACTTCCCGAACTGCTTCAGTTTGAATTCCACCATGCCGGTCGTGGAGTTGTATTTCCCGTTGTTGACGTATAGAACGTTGCCATTGGCATTGACAAGGTATACGTCGATGGAATTCCGATTATCCCCTGGCTTAAGCGTGTATGGGATCGCCATCTTGGCATCGTTGCCATTGAGCTTCTCGATGAGAGTACCGTCCAAGCTTAGATTGAAGGTATACACCGGATGGCCTGCGGCTTGGTTCCGTACGGATGCCGGAAGCGCGGACGTATCTGTAAGTACGACGTCCAGCTCCAATATGCCGGATGCGGGAACCTTCATGTTCTTGAGCAACGCCGGTTCTAACGTCACGATCGCCAGATCGCTTTCGATCGTAATCGTGTTCACTTTGCTCGCCGCAGCTTTGACTTGTTCCGCCGAAAGCTTAACTTGTCCGATGCCATTCGGAGAATCCACTACGATTTTCACCGTTTTGTCTTTCGCGTTAAGGATCGCTTGCTGCAGGTCGCTTGCGGAAATCGTGACGGATGGATTCCCATTAAGCGCAACCGTGATTGTATTGTTGCTCACCGTTACGATCGGATCAGAATTTGGCGCTTCCGTTAGCGTTAGTTCTCCCCAGTTTTCGGTCGTATTGTAGCCGTTCGCCTTCAGATCGCTCCACACCGTAAGTCTTCTTGGGTTGCTCGCCGATGCGTCGTTGATCTGCACGTCGAAGCCGACTACGGTTCCCGCCGCTGGTTCAATGACGCGGAAAGGGATCTTCAATTCTACGATATAACCGCCATCGACTACTTTCGCCGAAGATTCGAAGCCCTCGCCCATGCTGCTGGATTTGAAAGACTCGTTACCCTCGTAAGTTACGCGGTATTGGCCGTCGCCGGTCTGGTATTCCGCGCCTCTGTGCATCGTTTCGCTCAGGAAGATTTCAACGGAATCCTGCTCCCACGGGTTCGAGGACGTGTTATTAAGCTCGGAATCGGACACGTCCGCGTACACGTAGAGGTAATCGTCATCCCATAGCGTTCTGACCTCTGTGGCAGCGGCTTGATCGGACTGCCCGTTCGGTTTCGTATTCGCATGAATCACGGGTACGGCAGCCCAGACGTCGTCTTCTTCTCCGTCGATAACAGGCGTGCCGGCCACTGCATTGGCTTTCGGGATTTCTTGCGGGACAGGCAGCGGATTCGCGGCCAGATATCCCTCTGGATCAATGACGGCGTAATACGCTTCTTTGGCTGCATAAAGCTTGTCGAACAGCAGCGGGTGTCCCCAGGAGCGCCAGCTTAGCGGGTCAGCAGCGCCCCAGATGGTGACGCGTTCAATGGAGCTCGCGTATTGCTTGTAGACTTGGAACAGCTGCGCGTACAGCTGTGCTTGCAAGACCTTCTCTTCCGCGGTAAGCGGTGTGGTACGGCCGTTGGCGCCAGCCGGAATATCGAGCTCGGTAACCGAGATGGCCGCGCCGGTTGCGGCAAAACGCTTGATCGCATTCTCGACGGTCGCTATGTTCAGGGAAGAGGTGTTGAAGTGGGATTGCATGCCTATTCCCTCGAGCAGCAGGCGGCCGGGTTCCGTATTGCGTATGTCTACCGCCCACTTGTCATTCAGATCCTCTACCATGGCCGCAATCGCTTCGCGTTTGGTCGGTTCGTTCTCGTTGTAGTCATTGTAGTACAGCGTAGCCCCCGGATCGACCAGGCGCGCCTGTACGAAAGCGTCGTAAATATAATCCGCGCCGCTCTCGCCCGCAGCCGTATTTGCTCCGTTGGCATAAGCCAAGTACCAAGGCGAACCGCCCTGGCGCAGGTTCTTCTTCCAGTCCCCGTCGAAGCTGCCGCCGTCGGCGAAGGCTTCGTTGACAACGTCCCAGGATATGACCTTGTCTTTGAAGTGTCCGGCTACGTTATTGATATAAGCGATTAAGTTGGCTTTGGCCTCTGCGCGGGTAAGCGGCGTTCCGCCAGCGCCTTTATTCAGCCAGTCCGCCGACTGCGAATGCCAGATCAGCGTATGCCCATGAACCGCGATACCGTTGCTGATAGCCCAGTTCACCAGCGTATCCGCGTCCGTGTAGTTGTAGGTTCCCGCAGATTTGCTGAGCTCTCCCGGCTTCATCGCATTTTCGGCCGTAATGACGTTGTAATGCAGCTTCACCATATTGGCGAACTCGGCGTTCGCGATCTGACTTGGGCTAATGGCATTACCCATCAAGAAGTCGTTCGTATAGGCATCATATAGCGAATCAAGGGTTAGATCCCATTCAGGTACCTCAACAGGCTGTTGTCCGCCTGAGGTAATCACGATATTGTCGATATAAAGGGGTACATACGCGTTGGAGTCGCCGGAGGTTTGAACGCGGAAAAAGGGATTCGCCGCTTCCCCCAGCGCCGTTATATCGTCAGCGGAAAAGGTTACTTTGTGTTCAATCGTAAAATCGCCTGTCGTAAGGTTTTTATTTTTGAGCCATTGATAATTGGTGTAGGAACCGAAACCGTTAGGATTGCTGAATACGATTTGCGATCCGCTAGGTACGCTCACGCTGCCGTCTACATGTACGTTTACCGCGAACGTGTATTCCACGCCTGCATTCAAGCCCAGCGATTTCAGCTTGATGTCCACGCCTTGGTAATCGCCGGTTCTCGCGGATACATAGATCGACTTGCCGTCGTTATACGCCACAACGGAGCGTGTCCCGCCGCTGTTCTGAAGATAATTGGTGTATTCGAACGTAGAGCCCTCAGCGGCTCCGCTAATGCCCGGGTCCTCCTGCATGTCGTAAATGGTGGAGATAGACGGCGCGGGGGCCGCTTTGGTGATGATGATGTTGTCTACATAAAAGGGAACATTCTTGCCTTCCGCGCTGGTCTGAACACGGAAATAGGAATTATCGGCAAGCGCCGCGATATCGTCACCCGTGAAGGTTTTCTTGTACTCAAGCGTAAAGTCGCCTACCGTCATGGCTTTAGTGACAAGCCATTGGTAGTTGCTAAATGAACCGAATCCGTTGGGATTGCTGAAAACGAGCTGCGAGTTGCCCGGTACCGTGACGTCGCTGTCCAAATGTCCTTGTACCGTGAACGTATACTCCGTGTCTGCCGTTAAGCCGAGCGATTTCAATTTGGTGTCTACACCGTTGTAATCGCCGGTTCTCCCTGCCACATAAATCGACTTGCCGCCTGCTTGCGTTACGATTGTAGGTGTACCGCCGCTGTTCTGAAGGTAGCTTGTCCCTGTGAACGCAGAGACTTCGGCTGCTCCGCTTATGCCCGTATCCGCTTGCATGTCGTAAATGACGGTCGGACTACCGGCACCCGCTTCCTCCGCTGCCATCGCGACGAAAGGCATCGAAGCGACGATCAGCAATAGACTGCAAAGAAGTGCCAAAATCTTTTTTGACATCTTGCATCCTCCTTAAATATGAATCCATTCCGGGGTACTACCTCAGCAAGAAGACATTTGAGGCCACCATATAAAGCATACCGGGAGAATGAAAGCGTTTAAACCCTATGAAATAGAGAGTTTAATTAGAAAATTATATACATTTTGTATCGATTTATGGATACATATCGTTTCAGTATGGCTGACAACGACAAAAAAGCTTCGGCAAGCAGGCGTCAGCCTGGCTCGTCGAAGCTTGTACTCTGAAACTATCTGCCCGTCCGAAACTTCTGCGCGTGAAGTCTCGCTTCCTCCACGTTCGTCACGCGGTTGCGGCTCCACTCCAGCAGAATGCGATCGATATAGCGAAAATGCAGCTTGCCCGCGAAGACGGATTCCTTCAGCGCGAACCGGATAAGTTCATCAGCGTACTGATCCTGATCCAGCCAGCTGTTGATCGTCTCGTACTCCATCGGGGTCAGCGGACGTCCGAACTCTTGCTCGAACAGCACGAACAAGTTAGACGTGCCTGCTGCCGTCGGCGTTGCCGCCTGGATCGGCGCCTCGGTAACGCCTCTGCCCGGGCTAGCGTCCGAAGCGGCAGCGGTCTCGGCCGCCTCGGCGGTTGCGTTATAGAGAGCCAGCTTCTGGAACAATCCGGCTAGATTATACTTCTCCGACTGCACGCCGGTGATCGAATCGAACACTTCGTCGATCGCGACGAAACCCATCTTCATGAGCTTCTGCACCGCTTGTCCGACGACCGAGGACGAGGAGCCGATCCGCTCCTGCAGCTCCTCGATCGTCGGGAATTCGTTCTGCTCCAGCTGACGGAAAGCGATCAGCTGCAGCAGCAGCATCGCTTCCGTATCGTTAAGCTTCAGCGCGCGGTAAGAACGAAGCAGCGAATAAGGAATGCTCGCCGCCCCGTCCATATACGCCTCCGCCAGCCCTCTTGCGTACTCATTGCGCCCGTTCATCGCCAAGCCCCCCTCTCCATGCATGCGCATCGGCGACCGAACCGCCGATTAAGGATAAAGCCGGTATAGCATGCGCGGGAACGGAATCGTCTCCCTCACGTGATCCAAGCCGCAAATCCAGGCGACCGTGCGCTCCAGTCCGAGTCCGAATCCGGAATGCGGAACCGTGCCGTACTTGCGCAGATCCATGTACCATCGGTACGCCTCTTCGGACAGTTTATGCTCCTCGAACCGCGCAGCCATCAGCTCCGGATCGTCGATCCGCTGCGAACCGCCGATAATTTCCCCATAACCTTCCGGCGCGATCATATCGGCGCATAGCACGACTTCCGGACGATTCGGGTCCGGCTTCATGTAGAACGCTTTGAAGCTGGCCGGATAGTGCGTAATGAACACCGGCCGGTCGAACTTCTCGGCGATCGCCGTCTCGTGCGGCGCGCCGAAATCTTCGCCCCACGGCAAGTCCATGCCGATCTCCTTGAGCAGCTCCAGCGCCTCGTCGTACGTAATGCGAGGGAACGGCGGCATGACGCGCTCGAGCGCGCTGACATCCCGTTCCAGCGTTGCGAGCTCCTGACGGCAATGCTCGAGCACGCTGCCGACGACGTGGGACACGAATCTCTCTTGCACGCGCAAGTTCTCTTCGTGGTCGACGAACGCCATCTCCGGCTCGATCATCCAGAACTCGATCAAGTGGCGGCGCGTCTTCGACTTCTCCGCGCGGAACGTCGGGCCGAACGAATACACTTTGCCGAGCGCCATCGCCGCCGCTTCCATGTAGAGCTGGCCGCTTTGGGTCAAATACGCGTCTTCGTCGAAATATTTGATATGGAACAGGTTCGTCGTTCCTTCGGCCGAAGAAGGAGTCAAAATCGGCGGGTCGACGAGTGTGAAGCCGTTCTGATCGAAGAAGCTTTGGATCGCGGAGATGATTTGCGCGCGAATGCGCAGAATCGCCCGCTGGCGAGGCGCTCGCAGCCATAGATGGCGATGATCCATCAAGAAGTCGACGCCATGCTCCTTCGGCGTAATCGGATAGTTCTGCGTGATCTGAATAATCTCGATGCCGGTCACCGCAAGCTCGTATCCCGAAGGACTGCGCGGCTCTTCGCGAACGACGCCGGTCACGTATAACGAGCTTTCTTGCGTCAGCTTGCCCGCGTTCTCCCACGTCGTCTCGTCCGCCTCTTCTTTCACGAGCACGCCTTGAATGTAACCTGTTCCGTCCCGCAACTGTAGGAATTGGATTTTGCCGCTGGACCGTTTCCGGGTAAGCCAGCCGCCGAACGTTACCGTCTGTCCGACGAAGCCTCCGATCGCTCCGATCGTCACTTTGTCCGAATGCGAAGTTGTCATGTCACACCGTCTCCTTTGTCGTTTCGCCATCCATCCATTATGAAAGTGAACCTTCAAGCCATGCGGTCTATAATTGTTTTACGATCCGATACGTGTCGCGTGCGATCAGCAGCTCCTCGTTCGTCGGCACGACGAGCGCCGCAACCCGCGAATCGTCCGTCGTAATCCGACGAGGCTCCGACGAACGTACGGCGTTGCGCTCCTCGTCCAATTGTACCCCGAAGAACGTCAGCTGCTCGCACACCGCGCGGCGTAGCACGTCCGAATTTTCCCCGACGCCCGCCGTGAAAATAATCGCGTCGAGCCCGTTCATCGCCGCGGCGTAAGCGCCGATATATTTGCGAATCCGATACGCGTACATGTCGAATGCCAGCTTCGCGTTCTGATTGCCTTCGTTCATGGCGTCCACGACCTCGCGCATGTCGCTGCTTATGCCGGAGACGGCGACCAGCCCGCTGTGCTTGTTCAGCATCGAATTCACTTCGTTCAGCGTAAGATCTTCTTTGTTCATCGTGAAAGGAACGACCGCCGGATCCAAGTCCCCGCTCCGGGTTCCCATCATCAGTCCCTCGAGCGGCGTCATGCCCATGCTCGTATCGTAAGACTTGCCGTACAGGATCGCCGTGCAGCTTGCCCCGTTACCGATGTGGCAGCTGACCAGCTTCAGCTCGTTCAAAGGCTGTCCCAAATATTCCGCCGCGCGCTTGCTGACGTAATCATGGGATGTTCCGTGGAAGCCGTATTTACGGATTTTGTGCTTGCGGTACAGAACGGTCGGAATCGCATACATATACGTCATCTTCGGCATCGTCTGATGGAACGCGGTATCGAATACGACGGTCTGCGGAACTTCCGGCAGATTGGCTTCGACGGCCGCGATCCCCATCATATGGGCAGGGTTGTGCAGCGGCGCCAGATCGAACAGCTTGCGGATTTCCAGCTTCACGTCGGCATTGATCAGCACGGACTCGCTGAACGACTCTCCGCCGTGCACGACGCGATGGCCGACCGCCTTAATGTCCGTAATGTTCCGCAGCACGCCGACCTTGCGATGCGTCAGCATGTCGAGCACTTTGCGGATCGCTGTCGTATGGTCGAGAATTTCGCTGACTTCCTTGACCTCAGGCTGCCCTTCCACCTCGTGGGTCAGAATGGATGTCTCCATGCCGATTCGCTCGACGCGTCCCTTGGCTAGCACCGCTTCCGTGGACATGTCGTACAGCTGGTATTTCAAAGACGAGCTTCCGGCGTTAATGACGAGGATGTTCATAGCCTTTCACCGTCCTTGTCGTACTTGAAAAATCCGATGCCCGTCTTGACCCCTAGCTGACCGGCGCGTACCTTCTTCTTGAGCAGGAACGACGGCCGGTACTTGAGCTCCCCGAATTCGCGGAACATTCGGTCTAGCGCCGCTAGCACGGCATCAAGACCGAACCGGTCGGCCATCTCTAGCGGGCCGTGCTCGAATTGATAACCGAGGCGCATCGCGTTGTCGATATCCTCGGGCGACGCGACGCCCTCCTCGAGCACGTGCAACGATTCGTTAATGAGCAGGCAGATCAGGCGGGTCGTTACGAAGCCCGGCGATTCGTACACCATGACGCCGGTTTTCGTTAACACCTCTTCGACGAACGTCTTCGTTCTGTCGAACGTATCGTCCGACGTCTGCAAGCCGCGGATGATCTCGACGACGTCGATTCGGTTCGTCGGATAGACGAAGTGCATGCCGATGACCCGCTCCGGATATTGCGACGCCCCCGCCAGCTCCGTTAAACTTAACGTTGACGTATTGCTCGCGATGATCGCTTCCTTCGACAGAATGCCGTCCAGCTGCTGTATGACCGATTTTTTGCTATCCATATCCTCGCTGATCGTCTCGATGACGAGATCGCAGCTCGCCAGATGATACAGCGACGTTTCCATATGTATGCGATTTAACGTTAGTTTCTTCTCCGCGGCGGTTATCGCCCAACGTTCCATTTGCCGATCCAAGCTCGCTTCCAGCATTTCGATCGCCGACTGAAGCCGCTCTGGCGTTTTCTCCACGAGATGGACGTCCATTCCTTTGACCGCCAGCATTTCCGCAATGCTCTGTCCCATTGTCCCTGCGCCCACGACGCCGATTACACGAAACATAAGATTATGCCTCCAATTGCCCGCCCATGATAATAAAAAGAAGATACCCTATAGTGTTCGCGGGTATCTTCATTTTATCATAATCAGTTATGGTTAGTTGTGCCAATCCATTGACCGAGCATCGTTCGCCAATTGTTCACGTAGCCGTCTTGCGCCCATTGAACCATCACGATGCTTTCGCCGTCCTCTAGCTTGATCGTTAACGGCTTCATGTCTTCTTCCTTCATCCGGTAGGCCGAGATTGTGATCGCGTCCGCCGTCTGCACCGCGAGCAAGTCTTCCGTCGGCGATGTGAACGCGTCGATCGCGGCGGGCTCCTTGACGCGAATGTCGTCCCAGCTTAGCCATAGGGTGTCGTAGGACGAGACCTCCGTCGGCAACTGCGGTCCGATTGACGATGTCAACGCGATATTCCTTAGCAGTTGATCCGAGGTTTCCGATCTGCCGGGAATTTTAGTAACCCAATGTCCCTTCTGACGCGCGATCGTCCACTCGTCCGACATCGTGCTCGACAGGTGTACGAGCTGCGTCAGCTGGTAATGCGGTTCATCCTTGGCCATGACAGCTTTCTCGCGAATAGCCGGCGCCAGCTGCTCGATGTCCTTCACCCAGACGCGGGACGTCGAATCGCCCGTGGCCTCGTCGGTTGTCGTCTGCAGAAGCGATACGTACTTGTTGCCCGCGAACAGCAGCTTCTCGTTCGTTCGATAAGCGGAATCCGTCGCGATCGCCACGGGCAGCGCCTCCCCGGCAGCTACGGACGCGATCACCTGGGAGTCTGGGCTGCGCGAGCCGCCGATCGCGTCGAGACGGTAGAACTTCAGCTTGTACGGCATGTAGATCCCTTCCAGGCTCGCGTGCAACCGCAGCTCCCCGTCCTCCGGTGCAACGAGAACGGAGCGGTATGTACTCGTCCCGGACGCAAGGTCCTTACGCAAGCCGATCAACATGGCGGAACGCGGCGGCTCCGTCGTCATGGCCGTCTGAGCGCTCGCGGCCGGCGAAGCGTCCTGCGTATTCTCAAGCTTCATGTTCTCTTGTAACGAATCGCCGTTCGACTGAGCCTGCCACAGCCAAGCGCCTGCAATCACCGCGAATAACACCACGAACGCCCCTGCCAGACGCGCCGCCGGCGCCCAGAACCGCCGCGCTCGCCTGCGTGGGTTATGGATCTGTTCGTGAATTCGTCTTCGTAAAGCTTCATCGAACCCGTTCTTAACCAGTGGACCCCGCGCAAGATGTTCTCGGAGCTCTTTGTCGTCCACTATAGGTTCGCCTCCTTCATTTTCTCCAGTTTCTTCCGGGCGTGGAACATTCGCGATTTGACCGTCCCTTCGGAAACGTCCAGCATGAGGGCGATTTCCTTCAGGGATAATTGATGATGCGCGAATAGGATCATGACTTCCCTGTATTTCATCGGGAGTTGCAGCACAAGCTTCCAAATCTCGTTCGCCGCGAGCTTCTCCATCGTTTCTTTCTCCGCCGATTGCCGGCTTCCGTAGTCCTCGTACGCGTCCATTAACGTCACTTTGCGCAAGAACGCGGACCGCTTGAAGTCGATCGCCGTATTCCGCGTGATCGTGAGCAGCCAGGTTTTCACCGAGGCGTCCCTGCGGAAGGCGTGCATGTTGCGGAACACTTTAATAAATACTTCCTGCGTAATATCGTCCGCGAGATCCCATTTGCGGGTTATGCTATAGGCGTAGTTCCATACTTCCTTGCCGTACGCCGTCATTAGCTCGTTAAGCAATTCCTTGTCGTCGCTAGTGTCGACTCTATATTTAAGAAAATCGAATTGATGCTGCGGATTCAACGCTGCCACCTCTATCCCTATAAACGAACGAAATATGATCTAAGTTCAATCTAACATACTTTTCATTTCGCAAGTTAAAGGTTTCCTTAAAAAAACCCCCGCTCGGCGGTCATCCGTCAAGCGAGGGTATAGGTGGTTGCATATCAGGCGGCAAGCTGCTTCATACGAGTACGAAGCTGTTCGCCGGACAACGTCTCTTCTTGAATAAGAACGGCAAGCATCTGCTTGAACGTCTCCATGTGAGCGGATAGCAGCGTTCTCGTCTGCTCGGTCAGCGCATCCAGGATCGCGGCGTTCTCCTTCGACCACATCTCCTGCGTGAGCGCCTGCGGATGCACGATTCCCAGATCCGACATGCCCGATTCGATCAACGTTCTTACGATGCCTGTCGCATGCTCGAAATCGCCTCGCGAGCCGGTGCTGCGCCCGCCGTAATTGAGCTCCTCGGCAACCGCGCCGCCAAGCGCGATCATGATCTGTTCTTCTAGCACGCGCTTGGTATACAGATAGCTGTCTGCCTGCGGATTATGGCGCACGTAGCCGAGCGCTTGACCGCGCGGCGTAAGCGACACTTGCGCAACGCTGCCCGGACGGACGCTTTCCGCGACGATCGCGTGGCCTAGCTCGTGAATCGCCACGCGTTCGCGCTCTTCGCGAGTCGTCTCGCGGTCCATGCGTTCGCCCATCATTACTTTGTCGATCGCGCGAGACAGATGCTCCATGCCGATCGTAGCCGACTCGTCGCGAAGCGCGTAGATCGCGCCTTCGTTCATGACGCTCTCGAGCTGAGCCCCGGAGAAGCCGAACGTCTCCTCCGCGACTTTGGACAGCGATACGCCGGTATCGATCGGTTTATTGCGGGCGTGAATGTTCAGAATATGCTCGCGGCCCGTTTTGTCCGGCAGATCGACCTGAATGTGGCGGTCGAAGCGGCCCGGACGGAGCAGCGCCGCATCGAGCAGCTCCTTGCGGTTCGTTGCGGCAATCAATAGTACGCGTACGTCCTCATCGCCTTGGATGCCGTCCATCTCGGTCAGGAGCTGGTTCAGCGTCTGGTCGTATTCCCGATGCTGGCCGCCGTCGCGTTTGCCGCCGATGCCGTCGATTTCGTCGATGAAAATAATCGCGCTGTCGCGCTTATGTTTGATCGCTTGCTGCCGCGCTTCCTTGAACAGGTCGCGGATTCGGCCCGCGCCGACGCCGACGTACATCTCGACGAATTCGCTGCCCGACGCCGCGATGAACGCGGAATTCGTATGCTGCGCCGCCGCTTTGGCGAGCAGCGTCTTCCCCGTTCCCGGAGGCCCGGTCAGCAGAATGCCTTTCATCGGGCGAATGCCAAGCTTCTCGATCCGATCGCGCTGCACGAGAAATTCGAGCGCTTCCTTCAGCTCGCGCTTCGGTTGATCTTGACCGCCGATATCTTCGAAGCTCAGGAAGGAAGGCTTGCGTGAGGCGACTTTCTTGCCGGCCGCGCCCATCGCAAGACCGCCGCCGCCCCTCGTACGCATGAACAGGAATACGGCGGTTAACATGAAGGCGCCCATTACAAGAACCGCGGGCGGAAGCCCGATATAGACGAGAAAAATAAGCGCGACGGGAACGATGCCAATCGCGATCTCTTTGCCGTATTGGGATAGATTACGCATTCGGCCACACCTCCATCGTTGCGGGTTGTCGAGGAAGAATAACGAACTTCGCGTTCGCGCCGTCGCGCAGCGTCACGTAGACGTTGTCCTCATCCATCGAAGTTTCGGCGGTAACGCCGGGATATTGTTCGGACAGCTTGTTCATTGCCTCGCGAATGCTGGTATACTGGCGGTTCTCCATCGCTTGGGCAACGTCGAACAGCGAGTAGCTCCAAGCTTGTTCGAGCTTCTCGTTCGCGGTGCCTTCGGCGGAGAGATTCAACTTTTTGCTTCCGATCTCGGAAGCTCCGTCTTCTTTCAGCTTGCGGTATACATCCGCTATATTCGCGTCCTGCTTCAGCTCTAGGTCGATATTCACTTGGCCGTTCGTCGTATCTACGACCGCGTTCGTCACGCCCGGAACGGAACCGGCGATGCGATCGAGCGGTTGCTCGATGCCGTAATGGCGGTATGCGAACCACCCGCCGAATAGAATGGCCGCGGTCAATGCGGCAGTTATCGTTAAAGGAAGTATTTTAATTTTCATCGCGTGTAGTCCTCCTCTAGGTGCTTTTTTGTAGTGTCGTGTAGGATTCGCGCGTTCGGTCGCAATCAAGTGAATCAGATCAATCGATCTATATGGGATCAATCGATGTATCTATCATTGGGTACATCAACGAGTATATCAGCTTTTGATAGACGAATCTCTAGCTGATCATTGGTAATCGCGGTTCCGCTTGGTATCTCCCTTCAAGTTCGAACACGAAAAACACGCCGCGGGCGGCGTGTTCTGCGCTTGCTATAGTCCGGGAAAAGCCTACTAAGGTTTCTTCACGAGAACGGGCGCTTTGCGATACATCGTCGCTTGCTCATAGTCGTATGCCAAGCCGAGCAAGCTGGCTTCGGACCACATCTTGCCGACGAACGCGATTTCGAACGGCGAACCGCTCTTATAGTAGCCGGCAGGGACCGTGACGAGCGGTACGCCGGCTATGTTGATTTCCGATACGGTCGTGGCGCCGATGTTATCCGTGCTCGACAGCTGCGGCGTTTCCTTGAACATTTGCGGATAGACGAGCGCGTCGAGATCGTATTTATCCATGACGTCGTTAATGATCTGCACTAGCTTCGTGCGGCTTGCGATGAAGTCGGACAAGTCCAGCGGGTCGTTCAAGTTCGGCAGATTCCCGTTATAACGGTTGAACAAGGAAGGCATCTCTCCGGTTTTCTTGAGAAGTTCGTCTACCGAATGGATCGCCGCGCTTGGACCGAGCCGCTCCAAGTAGTCTTGCATATCGTAAATGACGGAGTTGGTGCCGCCCGCCGCTGCCTTCATCGTTGCGGCGAAATCGGTATTCGCGAACGGATCCGTCACGACCGTAGCGCCTTGCGCTTTCAGCTCCGCGATAGCGCGACTGTACAGCTCTTCCGTCTCCGGGGTCAGCTCCTGATTCCGCCAACCGGGACCGTACAGCCCGATCCGCTTCCCTTGCAGCTCTTGCTTGTTCAAATGGGACGTATAACCGTTCTTCGGGATGTTGCCGATGGAAGCGACGGTCTTCGGATCGTCATGGGTATAACCGGCGATGATGTCCAGCATGAGAGCCGCATCGCGCACGGTTCTGGCGTGCGTGCCGATGACGTCGCGGGTGCTTCCGCCGATCGGTACGACGCCTACGTTCGGAACGAGGCCGAACGTAGGCTTGATGCCGACGATATTCTGCGCGGCAGCGGGGTTCTGTATCGAACCGCCGGTTTCCTCCGCAATGCCGAGCACCGCGAAGTTGCCCGAGATCGCCATAGCCGTTCCGCTGCTGCTGCCGCCGGGAACGAGGCTGCGATCGACCGCGTTATACGTATCTCCGTCCCAGCTCGTCGAAGCGCGAGTGCCGGAGCTGCTGAACGCGGGGATATTCGTCCGTCCGATAATGATCGCGCCTGCTGCTTTAAGACGAGCGACGACGGGGGCATCCTTCTCGGGGATAAGCTCGATGCCGCCTTTCTGCGGGGCGAGCGGTTCCCAACCCATCGTTGACGGGAAGCCGGCCATATCTACCGCTTCTTTAATGACGATGGGCACTCCGGCCAACGGACCGAGCTTCTCCCCCGCCGAGCGGCGCCGGTCGATATCTCGTGCCTCTTCCAATGCCTTGGCATTCATCATCGTAAAGGCGTTGTAGTTCGGTTCGTAGATGCCGATGCGGTCCAAATAAGCTTTCACGACCTGTTCAGTCGTGTAATCGCCGTTCGCGTAACCGGCCTGGAGCCGATCGAGCGTAATTTCTTCATAGGGGAACGAGCTCGCGGATTCGGCCGCGTTCGCCGAAGCCAGAGGAAAAATCAATGAAGCGGCCAGCATAAGAGCAAGTACGAACGATAAGTACTTTCGTGAGGCAGAAGATTGTTGCACGGTCATAATCAATCCAGCTCCTCTCCTATTTTCTCTATGCGATCGATTCCACTGAATCTCTGCCCCCCTTCCCTTCCATATACATAACATTGTATTTAAGAATTATGTAAGGTTATTCTAGATAATAAATATTATAATGTAAATATATCTAACGTATCATGAACAAAGGTTCACCTCCTCGACAGAAGAATGCCGTCGAATCGGGACTCCGGTAACGCAAAAAAGCCACCCTACGGGCGGCTTTCCTGTCCTATACGGTTTATGAACGCTGCGTCGGCAGCTCGTACGTCTTCAACTTCGTACCGTCTTTGAAGGAATAGAAATCGATAGCCTCGTGACGTCTGCCCGTTTCGCTCCAGTAGCGAATCTCCCAAGCCGGAGCTCCCTGGAACCAGCCCGGGAGAATCCGATTCGGCTTCTCGCCTCCATGGCTGTCCGCGAACATACGGATCATAAGGGACTTGGACACGTTCTCGCTCACCTTGAGCTTAAGCAGCTCGGTCTCGCGCTCCCATATCATCCACTTGTCCCCTTGCGCGTCTTCCCCGCTTACGATCCACACGTTCTCTTGCCAGGTGTGCAGCTCCGCCCGGTCGATCTCGACGAGCTCGCCTTGTTGCTTCGCGATCGCGATCGCCCTGCGCTCCGCTTGGCGGTAATCGGAGTCGGCAGACCGCACATATAACACGAAGGATACGGCTACGAACACGAGAAAACCGAGAATAACGATCATCCATCGCACCCAAGAGATGCGCGGCATCTTACGAAGGCTCTCGCTCCGGCTCAGATTCATCCCCGCAGCCTCTCATAGCACCGCTGAGCTTCAGCCATGATCCGCTCCTCGTCCAGCGTAAGCAGTTGTCCGTTCCTCAGCAGCTGTCGGCCGTCGACCCAGACGTGCGCAACGTCGGACCCCATGGACGCATAGACGACATGGGACAAGAGATCCGTCATCGGAACATAATGCGACTTGCCGAGCGCGAGGGCGATCAGATCCGCCTTCAATCCCGGTATCAGCTGTCCCGTGACGCCTCCGAGCCCGATCGATTTCGCGCCGTACGCCGTTCCCATCCGCAGCGCCTCGGCCGCCGGAATGACGGTCGGATCGCCGGATACCCCTTTATGAATGAGCGCCGCCGTCGTGATTTCTTGGAAAAGATTCAGGTTATTGTTGCTAGCCGCGCCGTCCGTCCCGAGCGACACGGTGACCCCTGCTTTCAGCAAGTCCGGCACGCGTGCCACGCCGCTGGCGAGCTTCAGGTTGCTTACCGGGTTATGAGAGACGGCGACATGGCGCTCGGCGAGCAGCGCGATCTCTTCGTCCGTCAGATGAACGCCGTGCGCGACGAGCGTAGGGCGGGAGAACATACCGAGCCTATCGAGATGCTCTACCGGGCGGCAGCCGTAATCGCGCACGTTCTGCTCGACTTCGGCGGCGGTTTCCGACATATGCGTATGCATCGGCAAGTTCAGATCGTGAGCTGCCTCGACGAATTTCAAGATGTAATCCGGCGGACACGTGTAAGGCGCATGCGGGGAGATCATAACGTTAATGCGTCCGTCCGCCGCTCCGTGCCAATCCTTGGCGAAGCCGATGGCGTCCGCGAGCTTCGCGCGCTGGACGTCTTCCGGGCATAGACCGATGACGCCGCGCGTCAGGCTTGCGCGCATGCCCGACGTCTCGACCACTTCGGCGACGCGGTTCATATGATCGTACATATCGACGAACGTCGTCGTTCCGCTCTTGATCATCTCGGCGGCGGAAAGCGCGGTGCCCCAATACACGTCGTCGCCGGTAAATTTCGCTTCCATCGGCCACATATGATTCTGAAGCCAATCCTGCAGCGCCAAGTCTCCGCCTACGCCGCGGAGCAGCGACATCGCCGCGTGACCGTGCGTATTCACGAGTCCGGGCATGAAGAGGTACCCGGTTCCGTCGATGATTTCGGCCGCGGCTTTCAGCTCGTGCTGCGGGGCCGGGCCTTCGCCCATCGCGGCGATGCGGGTGCCGTCGACGGCAAGCCAGCCCGTGAATTGCGGATTTTGGTCGTCCATCGTAATGAACGTTCCGTTATTGATCAGCCATCTTTTCACTCGAATACCCCTTCGCTCTGATCCCCGTTAGGATCCTCGTTATGATCGTCCATATAATAAGCCAAGCTAAGCAGCTCCGCCGTAAAATCCACATGGTGAATTCTTACGCCCGCGGGCGCCCTCAGTACGACCGGAGCGAAATTCAGAATGCCCTTGACGCCCGAAGCGCTGAATTGGTCGGCGACGGTCTGCGCCTCTTGGGCGGGAACCGTAATGATTCCTACGGATATATCGTGAGACTTCACGACGTCTTTCAGCTCGCGCATCGGCTGTACCGTCAGATGATTGATTTTGGTGCCGCGCTTCGCCTCGTCGGCATCGAAGACGGCGACGATCTTCATATTATCCTTCAGGTACATATTATAATTGCACAACGCGCGACCCAAGTTGCCGGTGCCGACGAGCGCCACGTTAAGCGGCTTGTCCAACTTCAGAATATGCCGGATTTTCTCGATCAAGTAGTCGACGTTATAGCCGACGCCCTTGCGTCCGAATTCGCCGAAATAAGCGAGGTCCTTCCGGATTTGCGCCGGATTCAGATCGAGCTTCTCCCCGAGATCCTGCGATGACACGGTCTGGATGCCGCTCAGGCTCAGATCGTTCAGAAACCGTAAATAGATCGGAAGGCGTCGGATGACCGCTTCGGATATTTTGAACGACTTCATGTTGAGGCTTCCTCCTCTACGTTAACGGCAAGCCACTCGCGGATTCTAGCGGGAATGCCGGCGGTTGGCAGGTGCTCCATTTTGGGTCCGGGCAGCGAATACAGAAAATATTTGCCGTAATTCGTGTCGATGACCCGCGTATCGTATAGCAACACGATTCCCCGGTCGGTAGCGGTCCGTACGAGTCGGCCGAAGCCTTGCTTGAACTTGATGACCGCCTGCGGCAACGACAGCTTCATGAACGGGCTCTTATTCTCGGCCTGCAGCTTCTCGGCCTTCGCTTCGGCGACCGGATGGTTCGGCGGTTGGAACGGCAAGCGGACGATCGCCAGGCACGTCAGCGCGTCTCCCGGCAAGTCGATGCCTTCCCAGAAGCTGCTCGTGCCGAGCAGAACGGATGCCGGGTTGCCCATGAATTGCTGCGTCAGCCTGCTGCGGCTGCCGGCGTCTACGCCTTGGCCGAGCACTTGTATCCCCGATGATTCTAACATGAGCTTCAAAGGATCGTACACCGTTCTGAGCATTTTGTTAGAGGTGAACAGCACGAGCATCCGTCCGCCGACCGTCTTAGCGGCCTCGGCAAGGGATTCGGTGAGCGCGCTGACGAACTTCGAGTCTCCGTCTTTCCCTTTAATATTCGGAAAATCCCGCGGAATAAGCACAAGCGCCTGCTCACGGTATTTGAACGGCGATGGCAGGAGCGCGGTCTTGAGCTTGCCGTCCCGCTCCGCGCTATTAAGGCCGAGTTGCTCCGTCACGTAGCGGAACGACTTGTCGACCGTCAACGTCGCGGAAGTCATGACGACGCTCGACTTGCGGTCGAACACGCCTTCCTTCAGCAGCTCGCTGACGTCCGCCGGCGCTCCGTAAATCCATACCGATCGGCCCCGATATTGATAGTGGCCTTCGAGCCAATAGACGAACTCCGGTTTGCCGAGCGCGGTGAAAGATTGCACGTCGGCGCGGATGTTCTGCAAGTCCTTAAGCACGCCGGATAAGTCCGTCAGCATCCCCTGCATCGTCAGCTCGTCCGTCGAATCGCGGATTTCAGCGGCCAGCTTGTCGAGCGGCCGTATGACGTCCGACAATAGCTGGATCACGTTGTTGCCGTCCACCGACAAGCTTTCCCATTCCGGCGGCAACGCCTCCGGCTTCAGCCGTATCGTGAGGTTGCCGGATTCGTCGGCAGCCGAATGAGCGGCCAACATGGCGTACAGCGCCTCCATCCACCGCTCCCAAGCTTCGCGGATCTCATGCAGCTTCGGCATCGCGAGCTCCAGCTTCTCGACCCATTCGGTCGCTTCGACGACGCTCGTCGCCGAGATGGCGCTAATAAGCTGCGGAATGAGACCGGTTCTGGCATCCTTGAGCAAGCGCTGCAGCGGAATGACGAGCGCCGAATGACCCGTTTTCTGGCCGAGGTGGTTCGTCGCTACTTCTTCGAGATGATGCGCTTCGTCCACGATCAGACGCTCGTAAGCCGGCAGCAAGCGGTGCTCCGCTCTCAGGTCCGTGAATAACAGCGCGTGGTTCGTAATGACGAGATCCGCTTTGCCCGCTTCGTTCCTTGCGCGATGATAGAAGCACTTACGGAACCAAGGGCAGGCTCTGTTCAAGCAGGACGCGGCGTCGCTGGCCACGATGTCCCACTCGTCTTTGTTGCGTCCCCCGATATTGAGCTCTTCCGCTTCGCCTCGCGGCGTCTCGCCGAGCCATACCGTCATGCCGCCTCGAACGATCGCTTCTTCCCGATTGATCGCATGCTCGGGAATCGATTGGCGATTCTCGAATTTGCGCAAGCACAGATAGTTGTTGCGACCCTTGAACACGGACGCTTGAAACGGCATCGGCAGCACCTTCTGAAGCAGCGGCAAATCTCTCTCCCGAAGCTGCTCCTGAAGCTGAATCGTATGGGTGCTGACTACGATTTTTTTGGACTCCTTCAGCCCATAATAGAGGGACGGAAGCAGATACCCGAGCGATTTGCCCGTTCCCGTGCCCGCTTCGACGAGCAGATGGGCGTCATCCTGCAACGCTTCCATGACCTCGCGGAACATGATCGTCTGTCCTTCTCTGGACTCGTAAGCCGGAAGCAGCTCCTTCAAATTCGCTCGCACCTGCTCGATATATTCGTCGAACGTCATGTCGCGCAGAATTTCCATGGCTGCGGCGGCGTTATTTTCGCGTTCGCGGTCGGTGCCCTCGTCTCCCCAATCCGTTACTTTCATGGCGAACTGGCGAAAATGATGGAGATCCGTCTCCTGGATGAACGGCTGCGTCTCCCGCCAAGCGAGCGTATGGGCGATAAACCAGCCGAGGTCGGAACGGTCGGGATCGAACATGTTGCTCAGCCGCTGAAGCGTGAACATCGGAAGTCCGCGGAGCTTATGGATGCACAGCCCGAACAATTCCGCCGTAGCCAGCGCGTCGCTATCCGCTTGGTGCGGACGATCGTGCGCGATGCCCAGCGCCTGGGTTAAGTTGCTTAAGGCGTAAGAGGATTGCGTCGGGAACAGAAGCCTGCTCAGCTCAAGCGTATCGAGTTGTCTCCCCGAAAAAGGCAAATAGCCGCTCCGATCTAGGGCGGCTTGTAAAAAATTAGCATCGAATTCCACGCTATGGCCGACTAAGATCGCGTCGTTCAATAACGGAACGAGCTCGCTTAGCATCTCCTCCAGAGACGGGGCTTCCGCCACGTCTTCGTCCGTGATGCCGGTGAGTCGCGTGATCTCTGCCGGTATCGGTCCCTCGGGCTTCACGAAGCTGCCGTAGGATGCGCCGATCGCGCCAGTCTCGTCGACTAAGGCGAGTCCGACTTGAATAATATGGTCTTTATCTGACGATAAGCCGGTTGTCTCAAAATCGAGCACGGCGAACTTCATGCCTGACTTCCTTTCCGTTCGGACGGCCTGCTGCCGGTTAATGCGATTCGATCGCCTGCAGCTCGGCGCATCCGAATTGTAGCTGCAGCTGCCCCAATCCGTGCTTGCAGCACTCGAGATTACGTCTTGGATCCGCGAACGACGGATCCGTGTCGATCGCTTTGCGAAAGTAGCTTCGCGCTTGGTCCAAATTCGCGTATACCGCCTGAATGCAGCCGAGCGCGTTATAAGCGATCGCGCGGAGCTTGCTTTCCTCCGCGATGGCCGCGATCAGCTGGAAATGCCGCTGGGCTTCGCCCCATTCCTTCAGATGCATGCGCGACATGGCGAGGAACAGCCTGGCCCCCATAAAATCCGGATAAGAGGCAATCGCTTCCTCCAAGTACATGGAGGCTTGCGCGAACATGTGGAGCTTAAAGTAGCCTTGCCCTTTGATGAACGGGCTCATCAGCAGCTGCGGATCATGCTTCGGCTGCTGCTGACCCGACTGCTGCTGCAACTCGCGATAGAACGCCATGCGGTCTTCGAATTGAAGCCATGATTCAATAATATCATCACTTAACGATTTCAGCATGTTCCATTGTTCTTGGAGCTGGCATTTTTCTTCGCCGGACGCTTGCGGATATCGAATAATGAGTTCGTCGAGAATTTCGTTCATCGTTGCGAACCATTGGCGGATCATGCTGTGTTCCCCCTCCAACTCGAAACTGTACTGCTCATTCTGCGTTTCGAGGGGGTGTTTCATACGCGTTACATGACGGTCGAATGAGGCTCCTCCGCCAACAATTTGACGACTTGATTTCGCTCGTCCAGGATAGCGACGCGAGGCTTATGGCGGCGAGCTTCCTCGTTCGTCAACAATCCGTAATTGATGATGATGACTTGATCTCCCGGTTGCACGAGGCGCGCCGCCGCCCCGTTCAGGCAGATGACGCCGGAGCCGCGCGGACCTGGAATCGTATACGTCTCGAACCTTGCGCCGTTGTTATTGTTTACGATCTGAACCTTCTCGTCGGGCAGAATATCGACCAGATCCATTAAATCTTGGTCGATCGTAATGCTGCCCACGTAATTTAAATTCGCTTCCGTTACGGTTGCGCGATGGATTTTGGCTTTCATCATTTGGCGGAACATAGGAGATCACCTGCTTCTATAGGATTGACGATACGGTTGTCGATCAGACGCGTGCGGCCGAATCGTACGGCCAACGCGATCAAGACGTTATCCTTATATTCGCTCAGCGGGCCGTCGCCGGTCATCGGCTGCATGCCCGGATAATCGACGATCTCGACGTAATCGATGTCGGCGGAAGGCGCTTGGCGGATGCCCTCCGCAAGCTTCTTCGCGAGCTCCCCGGCCGTCGCTCCCTCGGCGATCCACTGTTCGGCTTTGGCGAGCGATCGAGACAAAGCAAGCGATTGCTCGCGCTCCTCGGCGCTCAAATACACGTTGCGCGAGCTAAGCGCCAGTCCGTCCTGTTCGCGTACGATCGGGCAGGGCACGATCTCGACGGGGATGCTGAGATCCTTGACCATCTGCGCGATCACCGCGACTTGCTGAGCGTCTTTAAGGCCGAAATACGCCCGGTCGGGCTGCACGATTTGGAACAGCTTGGCTACGACGGTAGCTACGCCGTCGAAATGCCCGGGACGGCTTGCTCCGCACAGATGCTCCGATACGCTCGACACCGAGACGGTGGTCAAGAGAGGATAGTCGGGGTACATCTCCTCTACGGACGGCAAGAAAACGATGTCGACGCCGCTCTTCGCGGCGAGCGCGACGTCCCGCTCTTCGTCGCGCGGATATCGCGCCAAATCTTCGTTCGGTCCGAATTGGAGCGGATTGACGAAGATGCTCAGCACGGTCAGCCCGTTCTCTTGGACGGAACGCTGCATCAGGCTGGCATGGCCTTCGTGCAGGTATCCCATCGTAGGCACGAAGCCTACCGTTGCTTCCGCGGAAGCGGTTCGTCTGTAAGCCCTAATCCGTTGCCGAAGCTCGGCGATCGTTCTGACGATGGCGGGAGTTGTCTCGCGTGTCATCATTTGCCCTCTCCTCCGCCGTACATTGTGGTCGGCAATGCGATGTTCTTATCTTCTAGAGGGAAGCCGTGCTTCTCCTCGGGAAAGGCTTTGGTCTTCACGTCGTTCACGTAATCGGCGATGGCATCGCGAATCGTATCCCCGATGTTGGCGTAGCTCTTCACGAAACGTTTGTCACGGATGCCGGAGCCGTAGCGCAGCAAGTCGTGGAACACGAGCACTTGCCCGTCGCAGCCGCGTCCGGCGCCGATGCCGATCGTCGGAACCGAGAGGGAACGGGATATTTCCGCCGCCAGTTCCTCGGTGACGAGCTCCAGCAGGACGCCGAAAGCGCCGGCTTGCTCGAGGGCTTTGGCGTCGTGCAGCATTTTCTCCGCTTCATCTCTGCTCTTGCCTTGTACTTTATAACCGCCGATCTGGTGAATGGATTGCGGCGTTAAACCGAGGTGGCCGAGCACGGGAATGCCGGCTTGCGTAAGTATTCGGATTTCGTCCGCAAGCTCGGCTCCGCCCTCCAGCTTCACCGCATGGGCTCCGCCTTCCTGCATGAGCCTGGCCGCGTTGCGAAGCGTCGCTTCAGGCCCGAGACGGTACGTCGCGAAAGGCATGTCGGCGACGATCATCGTTCCCGGCGCGCCGCGAGCGACCGCCCGCGTATGGTAAATGATGTCTTCCAGCTTTACGGGTACGGTTGTATGATAGCCGAGCACCACGTTGCCGAGCGAGTCTCCGACGAGAATGACGTCCACTCCGGCTTCCTCCGCCAGCATCGCCGACGGGTAATCGTACGCAGTAACGAAGGCGATCGGTTTGTTTTCGTTTTTCATCGCTTTTAAGCGAGGTAGGGTCAACGCTTTTTTCATGGGAGTACCCTCCTAATGGTTCAAGATGATGGGAACAAACAAAAAAACCTGTTTTTGCCCACGAGCAAAAAAGGTTTCCATTCAACATAGAACGTCCTTCACGTCCTTCTGTCTCGGTCCTTTCGGCTCAGAGCAGAATCCGCCGCGAATCATTGACGGTATTCAATTATCGCGTTGCTTAGTGTGCCCTTCCCGCAAGTGCGGTTCTCACGGATACCGCCTTGCACGACCATTGTAGCACAATTCGTCAAGAGCGTCTACGGAGCGGACGCCGCGGGCGAAATAGAGGTATAAGTACCTCTAATTTCCCGCGATCCCGCCAATGCGACGCAATAAAGGCATATGTACCTCTAAATCCACGCGATCCCGCCAATGCGCCCTCGTCCCTCAGCTTCCAGTTGCATTCACTTCGGCAGAATAAATCGTGCGGAAGCTGCCGTCCGGCAGTTCTACGCGCAAGCCGCCCATGTCGTCCAGCTCGCGCGGTACGCCTTCGATGGCTCCTTGCGGAGTCGTTAGCGTCACCGTACGGTTCAACGTAACGGAGTGGGCTTCCCACAACGCGCGAATCGGCGCGAAACCTTGCTCGAGATACAGCGCGTACAGCTGCTCGAATTGCTCAAGCACCGCGGAGATCAACTCGCTTCGTGATACCGGCTGTCCCGCGGCCATCTTAAGCGAGATCGCTTTCTCGAGCAGCTCCTCGGGGTAATCCTCGGCATCCAAATTCGCGGAGATACCGAGTCCGACTACTACGTATCTTAACCGTTCGTCCTCGGCGGCGGATTCCAGCAGAATACCGCTGATTTTACGGCCGTCCACGAGCAGGTCGTTCGGCCACTTAATACCGATCGTAAGCGGCACCAAGCGCGTGATCGCTCGGCTAAGCGCGACGGCGGCGAGCAGCGTAAGCTGCGGCGTGAGCGGCAAAGGCACCGTCGGACGAAGCAAGAGGCTCATCCATACGCCTTTGCCGGCCGGCGATACCCACGCGCGTCCCATTCTTCCGCGTCCGCTCGTCTGCTGCTCGGCGATGACGACCGTCCCTTCCGGCGCGCCTTGCTCCGCCAGCGTACGAAGCTCATCCTGCGTCGATCCTACGACATCGAACAAGCGAAGGTTCCGTCCGAAGCTGCGCGTATTCAGCTTAGGAAGCAGCTCCTGTACCGTCAAGCGAGAAGGCTTGCCCAGCAACCGATATCCGAGCCTAGGCGTCGCTTCGATCTCGTAACCCTCCGCCTCCAGCTTGCGAACCTGCTTCCAGATCGCCGTGCGGCTCACGTTCAGCTTCCTGCTAATCTCTTCCCCGGACACGTATTCGCCCGGCTCCGACTCCAGCAAGCCGAGCAATGTAACGGTACTCACGCAATCTCCTCGCTTCCTCGTGTGACAGGTTGATAACGGAACTAGGTTCCGCTATTACGTCAACAATAACGCTTTCCAATTCGATAGCGGAACCACGTTCCGTTATTTGGCCTTATATACCTAGTTACTTCTAAATTCCTGCGTGGATAGCGGAACCGCGTTCCGTTATTGCTCCGGATCTCCCGCGTATATGTCCCATTAGCGGAACTGCGTTCCGTTATCGTCCGCCCGAACAGTCGTCGCAACCTCTAGCAACGCGCCCTTATCGTTCACGACACGCCCGTGGGCGACTTCCGACAGCAGCTGCCGCAGCTGGCGCGCGACCCAAGGGCCCGGCGGCATGCCGAGCGCCTTCGCGAGCTCGTCTCCGCGCACGGCTAGCTCCGAGACGCGAGTAACCGGCATCGTCGCAAGCCAACTGGGCACTTCTCCGTCAACGCCGCCGCTTGCCGCCTCCCGAATCTCGAGCCAATCTTCCGCAGCTGGAACGCCGTAATCCAGGACGGCTTCGATCCACGTCTCCCGATCGCACCCGCCGTCCCGTGCCGCAACCCTGCCACCAGCTCCGTCTCCGGCCAACAACCGCCGCTCGAACCCGACAACCGCGGCGATGCGAGCAACGCGCTTGCCGCTCATGCGCAACGCCTTGCAGGATGAGGCAGCCTCCGATTCCGAAGCGCCGACACCGATCCAGTAAGCCGCCCAACGCACGTCAACGCCTTCGATACCGGACAGCCGAATCGCCGCCTCGGCATCACTGCTTGTCCAGCCCCCCGATGGCGTAATCAACGGCTCCTTCGTATAGGCCAACAGCCCGCTCTCCCGGAGCCATGCGCAAGCCTGATCCGGCCCTTGTCCGGCCATCATCTTGTCCCATTCGGCGCCGATTCGCTCCATCGCGACTTGCGCGAGGCGCTGCTTCCGCGATGCAATGCCGTCCCAAATATCCGCGGCGAGCTCGAATCCGAACTCCGCGCCGAACCGGATCGCGCGAAGCATGCGCAGCGCGTCTTCTCCGAACCGATCGGCGGCTTGTCCCACCGTACGCACGATGCCCGCCGACAAATCCTCGCGGCCTCCGAACGGATCCAGCACCTCGCCGTCAAGCCCGACCGCCATCGCGTTAAACGTGAAGTCTCGCCTGGATAGATCCTCCCGGATGTCGCTGACGAAGTTCACTTCGTCGGGCCTGCGCGCGTCGGAATATCCGGATTCCGTCCGATAAGTCGTGACCTCGAACGGCGTCCCGTCTACCATTACCGTTACCGTGCCGTGTTGCAACCCCGTCGGGACCGTACGCGGGAATAACGCCTGCACCGCTTCCGGAAGCGCGGACGTCGCGATATCGATATCGTGGAGCGGCCTCCCGATCAAGCGATCGCGTACGCAGCCTCCCACCAGGTAAGCCTCGTGGCCTGCTTCAGCGAGCACGCGAAGCAGCTTCAGCCCTTCTCCCCACAGCTTCTCGTCCGATTCACCCATACGCCCCGCGCACCTCCTCCGAGGATGCCGACGTGACTAGACTTGGCAAGCCGTTACCGGCGCTCTCGTCGGCAGCCCTAGCACCCGATAATAGATGTCTTCGTATTGCTTCGTAATAACCTCGTCGCAGAACATCGTATGCGCCCGTTGCAGCCCGGCTTCTCTAAAGCTGCGGTACAGGTTCTCGTCCGTCAGCAGCTTGATGGCGTTGTTAGCCATATCCTCGGTATGGCCGATCGGCGACAGATACCCGGTAATGCCATGCTGGACGAGCTCCGGGATTCCTCCCGCGGTTGAGCCAATCGTAGGCACGCCGCAAGCCATGGCTTCTAGTCCGACAAGACCGAAGCTCTCCTTCTCCGATGGCAGCAGCATCAGATCCGCGATCGAAATGACATGCGCGACATCGTCCTGCTTACCCAGAAAATGAACGCGATCCGCCAACCCGAGCTTTTGCACCTTATTCTGGATTTTAGGCAAATCCGGGCCTTCCCCGACAAGCAGCAGCTTGGTCGGCACTTGGGCGCTCACGCGCGCGAAAACATCGACGACGTCCCCCGTGCGCTTAACCGGACGGAAGTTCGAAATATGCATGAGGATTTTCTCGCCCGGCCCCGCGAATTCCGATCTTAGATCGGAGCAAGAACGAGGGTAATAAACACGTTTGTCCACGAAATTATAGGTGAGGTCGATCGGTTCGGTAATATCGAGCAGCTCGCGAGTTTCGCGGATCAAATCTCGGCTTACCGCCGTCACCGCGTCGCTGTTCCGAATCCCGAGACGGATAATATCCTTAAGCGATTCGTCCTGAGCGAGCACGGTAATGTCCGTCCCGTGCAGCGTCGTCACGACTTTGAGCCGATCGCCCGACATCTGCTTCGCCAAGAACGCGCAGATCGCATGAGGCACCGCGTAATGGACATGAAGAATATCGAGATTTTGCAGACGCGCCACTTGGTTCATTTTGCTCGCTAACGATAAATCGTAAGGAGGGTATCTGAATACGTAATAATCCGAAACTTCTACCTCATGATAAAAGATGTTCCGATGGAATTTGCCAAGTCGGAACGGCATGCTTTGGGTAATAAAATGAATTTCGTGACCTTTCTCGGCCAGAATCTTGCCCAGCTCCGTGGCGACTACGCCGGAACCGCCGAGCGAAGGATAACAAGTAATGCCGATCTTAAGCGGACGACTCATCCGAGCGGCCTCCTCTCATGCTGTGTTCAATGTATTCTCTAGGGGTTATCCGTTAGAAGCGATCGACCGTCATCGGACCTTTCGGAATGAAGCCTTCCGCGTAAGCGAGACGTTTCGGCTGCCCAAGCAGCCGATCCCGAGCCACGACCGCCTCCAGGTACGCCGCGGTAAGCGGAGTTTCCACCCAATCCGATTGATCGCCCGCCGGCATGAATTGCGAACGGTACGCCTTCAAGGCGTTCATCTTGATTTCCTGCGTGTCGGTAATGTCTACGAGCAGCAGAGGCACGTGGGCATCGTTAATAAAATAAAAAATAAGCTGGTCCACGTTCCAAGCAGGTATCTCCGGCATGTATCTCCGCAGCTTCGCGCTGAAGACGGCTTCTTCGGCCATCTTGCTGCATGCGATATGATCCGGATGCCTATCTATGCCATAGGGTGCGAAGACGAGGCGCGGGCGATACGCCCGAATGGCCGCGACCATGCGGTCGATCATCTCCGGAACGACGGCCAGGCGACGATCCGGCAGCCCGAGATTGTCCCGGACCGCGAGTCCGAGCATCTCGGAAGCGGCGGCCGCTTCCCGCAGGCGGGTGCCGACGTCGCCGTTCGATGACATCTCGGCACGGGTCAGATCGACGATGCCGACCTTAAGACCCGCTTGGGCGTGCTTCGCGATCGTTCCGCCCATGCCGATCTCCGCATCGTCCGCGTGCGCCGCGAAGACGAGCATGTCCAGCCTGATATCGCTCATTCTTCGATCCCCGGCTTATATTTGTGCACAAGCTCCCGCCACGCGAAATCTCCGCGCTCGAGCGCCTTAATCAGCAGTTCTCCCGTTGCCACATTCGTGGCCACCGGAATTCCTTGCACGTCGCAAAGGCGAAGCAACGCGATAATATCGGGCTCGTGAGGCTGAGCCATAAGCGGATCGCGCAGGAAAATTATGAGGTCCATCTTGTTCTCCGCGACGAGCGCCCCGATCTGTTGGTCTCCGCCTAGCGGCCCCGACATGAATCGATGTACGGACAACTGCGTGTTGTCCATAATTCTCGTGCCCGTCGTGCCCGTCGCGTATAGGCGGTGATGCTTGAGCACGTGCTCGTAAGCGATGGCGAAGTTCACCATTTCATCCTTCTTGCGGTCATGCGCGATAAGTGCGATATCCATCATAGGTGCGATTCTCCTCTGCCGGGACCTAACCCGCGCGTTAGTCTAGAAAATGCTCGAACCCGTATACCATGCCCGTCGTGGACATCACCTTCTTGATCGCCGTATTGACCCCCGGCATGTAGCCTGCCCGGTCATACGAATCGTGGCGGATCTTCAGCGTCTGCCCGAAGGCGCCGAATACGACCTCTTGCTGGGCGAATACGCCCGGAAGCCTAACGCTATGTATGCGGAAGCCGTTGTAATACCCGCCTCTCGCTCCTTCGATCACTTCTTCTTCGTTCGGATTTCCCTGACGCAGCTCCTGGCGCGCCTCGGAGATCCATTCCGCCGTCTTGATCGACGTTCCGGACGGAGCGTCTAATTTCTGGTCGCCGTGGTATTCAATGATTTCCACATGGGGAAAATACTTGGCAGCCATCGCGGAAAACTTCATCATCAGAATAGCGCCGATCGAGAAGTTCGGAGCGATTAAGCCGCCGATTCCTCGCTCCTTGCATTGCTTGTCCAAGTCGACGATTTGCTCCGGCGTAAAGCCGGTCGTGCCCATCACCGGACGAACGCCGTAGCGGATCGCGGTTTCCGTGTTCGGCATGGCGAACTTCGGAGCCGTGAAATCGACCAGGACATCCGCTTGCGACGACCGTAAAGCGTCTTCCAAGTCCGGCTGTACGATCACGCCGGTGTCTGGCTTTCCGACCAGCGTTCCCGCGTCGACGGGACCCGCGCTTCTGGCTACCGCGGCTACGAGCTTAAGCCCGGGGTCTTCTAACACCATTCGTACGACCTCGCGGCCCATGCGTCCGCTTGCGCCGGCAACCGCGACCTTAATGATTTGCGACATTCGTATCACCTGTTTCTTCTCGGATTGGGGTTCGTATATTGCTGCTTAATGAACCGACGACGCTCGGCTCTCACCTCGCGAAGCAATCGGCGGACCTCCTCGCTCTGCGGTTCAAGCGATTCCGCTTCCCGCAGATAGGCTAAGGAGCTCCGATAATCTTGGCGCAGCCGATAGACGACGCCTAGCAACAAGTAGGCATCTACGGCTAGAGGATCGAGCCGGGTCGCCTCCTTCAGCTCTTCGATGCATAGCTCCATATTCGGCGCCGCGGCCTGAAGCCTCAATCTCGCGTCGGATATCAGCTGCTTGGCTTTGATCGTTCGGTAATGCAGCTCGTAAGTCGGATCTTCCGGGGCAAGCTCCAGCGCCTTAAGCGCGTAAGCCATCGCAAGCGGAAGCTTCCCGCTGCGCGCGCACGTTACGGAGCCTTTATAATAATAAGACGCGTTGCTTGGTTCCGCCGCGATCGCTTGTTGGAATCCGTGCAAGGCAAGCTCGAAATCGCCCTGTAAGATGGCTTCGTACGCTTGCCGGACGTAGGCCTCTCCGTCCATGCCGACCATCCTCCTTTAGTCAGGGATGGTACAGCATATGACATCTAGCCGTTATCGGTGTCCTTCTTGGTCCATCGGTCGGCGTCGCGGGTATTGAACTTCTCCATCACCTTGCGGTGAGCTTCCGTCAGATCGATGCCCAAAGCATTCGCGAAGCAAGTGACGATAAAGAGGATATCGCCCAGCTCCATCTCGATCGAATTGTCCGCTTCATCGCGTTTTTTGGGCTTCTCGCCGAATTCGTGGTTCACTTCCCTGGCGAGTTCCCCGACTTCCTCGGTCATTCGGGCCAGCATCGCGAGCGGCGAGAAATAACCTTCCTTGAATTGACCGATATAAGCGTCGACTTCTCGCTGAATATCGGATAGAGGACGCTGCGTTAACGTCTTATCTGCTATGCGGGATTCTCCCATCCACCGGTTCTTTCCTTTCGCGAAGGTGTCAATCCTATGTTAGCGTAAGACGTTATCGAAAACAAATGCATTTTTGGAGGGATTGACGATGAACCGCACTCGATTGTGGAACGCTGTTAAAAGCTGGAGCCTCATTGTCGCCGGCACGGCCATATACGCTTTCGGGCTTCAATATTTCATCATTCCGAACACGTTGATGGAAGGCGGCGTTACCGGCGTAGCGGTGCTTCTGAATTACGCGGCAGGCCTCCCCGTATACTTGACGTCTCTCCTCATCAATCTGCCTCTCTTCTTCCTTGGTTGGCGCCAACTGGGCAAGAGCGCCATGGTCTATACGTTAGCGGGCACGTTGCTGCTCTCCGCGTTCCTCTGGGTGGCCGAGAAGCTCGTGGAGGAAGGCTTATTGACACCGTTCACTTCACAGCAGGATTTCATACTGGTCGTCCTCTACGCGGGGGTTACGTTAGGCGCAGGACTCGGGCTTGTGTTCCGCGGCGGCGGCACGACGGGCGGAGTCGACATCGTCGCCCGCATTCTCCACCGGGCGCGCGGTTGGAGCATGGGACAGATTATTCTTTCGCTCGACGTGCTCATCCTGGGAATATCGCTTCTTTTCATCCCGAAGGAAAAAGTATTGTACACGCTCGTCAGCGTCTTTATCGCGTCCAAGGTGATCGACTTCATCCAAGAGGGGGCTTACGCGGCCAAAGCGTTCACGATACTTTGCAAAGAGCCGGAGAAGCTTGCCGCCGAGATCACCCGCGAACTCGATCGGGGGGTTACCTTGATGCCCGCGGTCGGAGGGTTCTCCAAAGAACCGAAAACCGTCGTCTACTGCGTCGTCAGCCGCTTCGAAATCCGCAAATTAAAAAGCCTCGTTCGTCTTCACGACAAACGGGCTTTCATCGTCATTAACGACGTGCATGACGTGCTGGGCGAAGGGTTTCGCGAGGAATAAGCAACCTGGGCAAGACTCGCCTCATTAACGGTTTCTCCATCGCTTCAGCAGACGTTCCGCGGCGTCTTCGCGTAATTCGTCGCTGTTTGTTTTCTTCGTGCCTGCAACGTCTTCATCCTTATATCTGCGCCATCCTGCCCACGTGAGGACGGTGACGATGAACGATCCCATCATCGCGGTCCAACCCCAGGAGGCTCCGGCAACGGCCGGAACGACGACGGACGGTTCGTCCGAAGCGCCGGGGAATATCGCTAACAGCGCTTCCTCGAGCGGCTGCAACGCCCCTTGGGCGAGCGCGAGATTGCTGGATTCGGATCCGATTACGATGGATGCGTAGCGCAGAACGTTGTCGCTTCGAACGATGTTAAACGGCGCCGTCTTCATGAGAGCAGCCGTCCGAATGAGCTCGTAATGGGCTTTAAGATGCCACAACGCCTCGCTTGCGCCGGTCAAATCGGCTCCTCCGGCGGCAGCTCCGCCATCCCCGTTAAGCGCAACGCGCAGCGACCTTAGATCTTCAGAGAATACCGTACGGTAATCGTGCCACAGCGGCTGCGTCGGATTGGCCATCGCGTCAGCGGCCAGCAGCAGAGATGCCGCTTCCGCCTTCAATCGTCGCTTGTCCGGCGCGGCAAGGGCAATCGATCGCTTCGTCTGATTCAGTTGCTCTCCGAGCGCTTGTATTCCATCCATTAAAGCGATGCCCGACAGCGGAAGCGACTGATACCTTTGCTGCAAGACAGCCGCGCTTTGCGACATGAGAGAGTCATCATCGTCATTGACGGCACGATAGAATACGGTCGCCGAACGCAAAAAACGATCGTACTCCTCCAAGGAGGAAGAGGAAACATCCGCGATATCCCGTGCCTCCGAGCCTTGTTGCACCGCATCCGTACGGTAGGCGCTGCCGCTTACTGCACCAGGCAGCACAAACAGCAAAGCGACTGCCGATACGACGCTTAATCCCAACCTTCGCGCGCTCTTCAGCCCTCTCACGGACATCCCCTCCTACTCTTTAACGTATGAGGGGATGTCCGAGCTTAGAACGGCTAGTCCAGCTTTTTCTCGTTCACCGCGAATTTAGCCAACGCTGCTGCCAGCACGCTGAATCCCGTCAACAAGAACGTAAACCATCCGACCGCCAGCAGGTCGTCGTCCAGCTGCCACGGCAGAGATGGATACACATCGAACGTATAATCCATCGTGTCGTTCAAGAACGTCCATGCCGCGGCGACGACGAGCGCCCCCCAGCCGAACGTGAAGAACCTCGCATAGAGCAGCGCCGTTACCGCCATTGCCGAATGCCCGATCACGAGCATCCAGTGCTCCCACATGAGAATATCGCCTTGGGCCTGTCCCCAGAATATGATAACGGTAGCCCAAATGCCGTATTTGACCGACGTCACGACGCCGAGCGCTTCCACGATACCGCGGATCGAACGGATGCCCGCCGATTCCGAGCGTGCAGGCTGCATCCAAAGCCATAATACCGCCAGCGCGAAAAAGAGCGAAGCCGTCGGACTGTCCGGAACGAACGGAAGATGCCACAACGGATGCTCGTCCCACGTACGAATCAATTGATTTTTGTACCAATAATAGCCGTATGCCGTCCCTGGGATGTAGATGATCATCATAAGCCACAGCGTCCTGCGGTCCAACAAGAACGTTCTAGATTGCAGCAAAAGCCAATTCAACCGAACTCCCCCTATAGCTGCGCATTAAGAAAAATGGTGACGCTAGACTTGCTTGCGCCACCATTCGGGATTGAACTTGCCTATGTCGGTCGTTACTCCGCTGCAGCTTTTTGCTTAGACAGCCAAGTCGCGACTTTCTCGATTTGATCATCCGTAAGAGATCCCTTGAACGGAGGCATTCCCTCGCCCTTGCCGTTCGTGATGATATCGACGAGCTCTTCTTTCGAAAGCGTGTCGCCGATGCCGCGAAGCGCAGGACCTACGCCGCCTTCAAGCTCGGAGCCGTGGCAAGTAATACATGCCGCTTGCGTCATCGTCTCCGTGAACGCAACGTCTTCCGCTTCGACCATCGCAGGGATTTTCTCTTTGCCAGGTACCCAGCGTCCGAGACCCTTCTCGATCGACTCTTCGTTCTTGATCTCGCGTTCGATATGCTCCGGAATTTGCCCGTTGATCTCGAGCTCTTCCGTGTAGTGGTTCCAAGATACCCAAGTTAAGTATGCGACCGCGACGAGCGATACGAGCATCAAGGAAGATGCGATCGGACGTCTGTAGAAGCGGCGCTCCTTACCCGTGTCGAGGAACGGCGCGAGCAAGAGGGCGATGAAAGGAATACCGGAAAGTCCAAGAATACCGAGCACGATATAATCTCCGGATGCGTAAGGATACTTGAGGAGCTGGTACAGGAACAGGAAGTACCAGTCCGGCATCGGGATGAACGAGCTGTTAAGCGGGTCCGCCGGATATCCGAGCGGAGCCGGTTCCGCGATTACGAGCACGAGGAAACCGACCAATACGACGACGCCTACCATCCATTCCTTGAGCAAGAAGTTCGGAATGAACGCTTCCGACTTGCCCGGGAATGCGGTGTAATCCGGCGGCGGCGGAACGTTCGACTTGTCGCGTTTCCGAATGCGCGAGTCGCCTACGTATACGATTTTCTCATTAGGATCATGTTTATGTGCCATCGCTAGCCACTCCCTTCTGTTACAGCGGCCCGGAGATGCCCTGTTTACGAATCATAATGAAGTGTCCGGCAAGCAGAGCAAGCAGCGCTCCTGGCAAGAAGAACACGTGGATAGCGAAGAACCGGGTCAGCGTTTGCGCGCCTACGATCGTGCCGCCGTTCATCAATTCCTTGATGTAGTCGCCCAAGTAAGGCACGGCGCCCGCGATTTCCAGACCAACCTTCGTCGCGTAGTAAGCTTTGTTGTCCCAAGGGAGCAGATAACCCGTGAAACCAAGCCCTAGCATAACGAAGAAAATCAACATACCGACAACCCAGTTCATCTCGCGCGGCGCCTTATAAGAGCCGGTGAAGAACACCCGAAGGGTATGTAGGAACATCATAACGATTACAAGACTTGCGCCCCAGTGGTGCATGCCGCGAACGATCGCACCGAAGGCTACCTGATGCTGAAGATAATCGACGCTATAGTAAGCGTTGATAATATCCGGCACGTAATACATCGTCAAGAACATGCCCGACAAAATTTGAATGACGGTAATGAAAAACGTCAAACCGCCGAAGCAGTAAACGAAAGCCGAGAAATGATGCGCCGGGTTTACGTGCTCAGGCACCTCGTGATCGGCGATATCGCGCCACATCGGAGTAATGTCGAGACGTTCGTCAATCCAATTGTACATATTTTTGAACATGGGACTGAGAAGCCCTCCTTCTGCTACGCACGAGTATTCGGCTCAATCGGTCCGAGGTATACCCAGCCGTTGTCCAATTTAACTTCGTACTCATCCAGCGATTTCGGCGCAACCTTGAGGGTTTTGCCGTTCTTGTCGTAACGCGCGCCGTGGCAAGGGCAGTGGTATTGGTTAGGCGCTTCCTCGCCGCTCCAGCTTACCGTACAGCCCAAGTGTTTACAGATCGGGGACAACGCGAAAATTTTGCCGTCTTCGCCCTTCGTAATCCACGCAATCAATTTAGGGTCGCTTTCATACCAGCCATCGACCTGATGGATTTTGAACTTCACCTCTTGCGGCTCGTTCGTCACCTTGGTTTCTTCGATAACCTTAATGAAATTACCTTTTTCCTTCTTTTGCAATATAGGATCTACAGCAAAGCGGATCATCGGTAAAATGGCGCCGCCTGCCATGAAGGCCCCTGCTCCACCCAGCGTATACGACAAAAATTGTCTTCTTGTCATTTCTTTGCGCTGAGCCGGTGCGTGCGCGGTATCTTGCTGCTTATTGTGGTCCATTCATTCTACCCCCTTTGCCCCACCAATCTCTTGTCCGATACGGACTTTAACAGTTTGTTCACAAGGACATAACTATAATAGCCCACGCGATATAGAGCGTCAAGAATCGGCCGCCGAGTTTCCCCGCCGAGTGCGAAATGCAGGGTTAAAATGTTCTCAAATTGTCACATTTCTCCGTGGGATATCTCGCCATATTGTTTGCAACAAAGCCGATGATTTATGCGTCCGAGCGCAACATCGCGCGCAAGCCGCGTTTATCCTTGGCCCGTGCCGGCGCGCCACATCGCCATGACGGCTTGCCGCATCGCATCGGAGTCCGGCTGATCCGAATCGTCCGCGGGCTGGAAGGTGAGATTCGCTTCCGTCACGCTGTCCAGCACGCCGCCTGCTTGTCCGCTCACGACGACCACGTAACGAAAACCACTCCGTTTCAGCCTTGCGACGAGCTCGTTCACTCCTTCGGAACCGCCCCCTCCGACCTGATCGTAATGGTAGGCAGGCATCGTAACCGTACGCCCGTGGAAAGCTTTCTCCAGCGGAGATAACCAGTCGCCCGTCCTGAATATTCGTTCCGTCGCTTCCCACGGCGTTTCCGTGCCGGTTAGTCCGGATACCGGAAGCAAGCAAGTGTCCAGGAACGGCTGCAACTCCGCCCAGCTCTCCTCGCTAATTTCGTTAAACTTCATCTTGGCTCTCTCCTTGCGCGATCGACTGCTTCCATTCTACATCCTTCATCCTACTGCAAAATCGCCCGCAATAAAAGAAAAACCCAACCGCGAGGTCGGGCTTGCGTAAACTATGAGTTGACCGGCGTACGGTCTTGCGCGAACTATGGCCGTATCGTCTTCAATTCATCGGTTAGTCGCCGAAATGATTCGACATCTCCTTGGGCGAGCGCTTCATCGATTGCGTGATAAATCTTCTCCGTCCGGTAATTGCGCAGCGCTTCGTCCAGGACCATTTCTGCCGCCAACCCCAGCATCGTCTCATAGGCGACTTTCATGTTGTCCATTCGTTGCACCTCCGAATAATCCGGCGTAAAGGGCCGCTCCTGGATGCGTTTGCGCTGACCCCTACTAAAATCATATTCACCGCGTCGTCTCGAGTACAAGACGAATGCCCGCGTTCCCATCAATGTACCTCTGCCTAATTCAATTCTCTGTTCAACACGATCGTATCCTCGAAAGCGATCGCGTTGCCCGCGACTAGCATTCTCCCCTGCGTCGTAGCGCGAACGACGTTCTCCCCCGCAGCCGTCTGTCCCCACTTGATCATGCCTAGATGCATCAGGATCGCGAGCACGCGCCGTTCGAATACGTCTCTGCTCGTATCGTAATAATAGGAACGAACGAGCGGCTGCAAAATGGCGAATAGCGACTCGACCGTGACCCACTCCGTAGCTAAGCGCATGACCCATTGGACCAGCGTCGTGACGTTCGGAATCGGACTCTTATACAGACGTTGCCAGAAGCGGTAAAGCTCAGGCGGCTCTGGCCGTACGATTCCGTCGGCCATATCGCGGCCCGCCTCGGTAATCGTTAGGCGATCCGCCCCTTCGTCGATCAGCTTGTGGTAGTAGGCGAAGTCGTATAGCAAGGAGAGGCGGTCGGGATAGTCGCGAAAATGCTTGCCATAGCCGAACCGCCAGCCGCCGCGCGTAGGAATCGCTTCGTGAACGGCGAGCTGCTCGATCAACTGCCCGATTTGACGCTTGTAGAGCACGCCTTCCGACGTGATTTGCAAATCGTTGTCCCTAACGAATTTGAGCAGCTGCAGCAAGTCGTCTAACATCAGCGTGCCCTCGTCCCGATAAGCAGGCGGCTCTTCTCTTCCATCGAGCAACGTCCGGTAGCGTCGTTCCAAAGCTTCGCTTAATCGCTTCTTGACGTCCTCGGGCACTTGGTACAAATAACGGGTTTGCTGAGAAAAGCCGTTGAACAGCCAGCCGAATTTCTTAAAGCGGGAGATAGCGCGGCGAGCGACGTCCTCGGGAGCGAGGGGCGCTTCAGGCTCCTTGTTTTTGGCTTTGCGGGAGCGGCCCGTTTTAGACGACGGTACTTGTACCGGGGCTTTCTCGGTATGCGGTCTATCGGTCTGCTGTTTATCGTCCGCAGACTTATTGCCGGCCGTATCACCGGCAAGCGCGCGCGCTTTCAGCTCTTCGAGACTGTACGAACCACGGCTTTCGAATAGCAGCGAATTCAAGAACCGTAAATCCGCGGCGGTCATCTCGCCGACTCTCGATTCGATGACGTCCCTTCGCCCGACGGTGGACAAGATCGATTGAATCAGCTCGTTCTTGGAATGGCTGCTGCACGAACATTCATAGGTCTCCGCAATGGCCGTCAGCTCCGCGATGTCCGCATAGACAAGCATTTCGGCTAAATTCATAGGCATCCCCCGCCTCATGGAGCATTTAATGTCCATTATCGGCCCTTGCGGCGGGCTTTAAACGTTGCCGGACAACAAAAAAACGACTTACCCCTTCATGGGGCAGTCGCTATGTTCTATGAATTCGCGGTTTGCAAATGCAGCGTGCAATTGTGAATGAGCGGCTTCCAGCCTTGGCCTTCCTGCTCTAGCACCGTTAGAGAGACGTTCTGAATATAGCCGCCCTGAACTTCGCCTAGCATCGATTGGATCATCGCGGCCAAGAAGCTTCCATGCGATACGACTAACCAAGATTCGCCCGGATGGTTCGCGAAGTGTTCGTTCAAGAATTGCCGGCCTCGCTCCAAGACCGAATCCGTCGGTTCCTGATCGGGCACGTGCGTGCGCCAATCTTCGCCCCAACGCTCCAATCTTTCGGGGAGCGTCGTCCCTTCCGCCTGGCCGAAGGACCGTTCGCGCAGCCTTGCGTCGGTTAAGACCGGCAAGCCAAGCCGCTCGGCGATGATACGTCCGGTCGTAGCGGCCCGATCCAAATCGCTGGTGACGACGCCGCTCCAACGTATGCTTTCGTTAGCGAGCCGTTCTGCCAGCAACTTCGCTTGTTCGATGCCTTCTTGGCTGAGAGGGATGTCCGTCACGCCTTGAATTTTGCCCAGTTGATTCCATTCCGTGACCCCATGCCGAATCCAGCCGATTGTTCCCGCCATGTTCATGAGCGGACCCTGGAAAGCCAATTCAGAATGAGCAGCGTCATCACGATTCCGAGCATCGAGAGGGCAACCCAATACTGCGGCATTGCAGGCGTTACGTTAAGCATGATCGAATCTCCCAAGCTCGCTACCGGCACTTCGAGATGCATGCTGTTCCCGAACCCGTGATCGGAGCTGAAGGCGTTGGCCGTATCCATGACGCCGGATACCCGCTCGCTGGAGCCATTGGAGCCTTCGATCGTCGTATATAAGAAACCGCTGACGAATAGCGCTAATAAAGCGGCTAACAACCCGGCGATCTTCCGTTTAAAACCGTAGCTGAACGCGTAAGTCCGGCGCACGGGAGGCAAGTACCAGCTTTGCTCCGAGTAGATCCGATTCATGACGTTATCGTTGACCCATTGCGCCGCGCCGGGTTCTTCGAATACGCGATCGTCGGAAGGTAGTTCATGAATAATCGCGGCGCTTTCTTCCCAAATTCGGAATTCTTCCGCGCATTCTTTGCAATTCTGAACATGCAAATCAACGGCTAATCGTTCCGGCGAATCTTCAGGCAGATCCCAATAGACCCCGAACCATTCTCCAGCTTCTTCGCATCTCATCGCAATTTCATCTCCTCGTACTCTTTCATGATCGCCGGTTCCGTAAAATAGTTCTCCAGTTGCGCCTTTACGCTTGCTCTAGCCCTGAACAGCAACGATTTCACGGAGCTGACCGTCTGGCCGAGAATGTTGGCGATCTCCTGATAATCCATCCCGTCATATTCCCGTAGAATGAGCGCGGATCGCTGTTTCTCCGGCAAGCTGTTGATCGCTTCACGAACCATCGAGACCTTCTCGCTTCGCAGCAGTTGCTGCTCGGGAGCTGCCTCTGCCGGCGCCGCGGGAATGTAAGTGGTGTCATCAAGCGACATGTGGGTCGCTTTCTGCTTGCGAAGCTCGCTGAGCACCGTGTTGCGGGCGATCGTGTATAACCATGTAGAGAAAGAAGCGTCTACTTCCCTGAAGGAATGTAGGCTTCGGAATGCTTTGTAGAACGTCTCCGAGCTTAAGTCCTCTGCCAGCAACTCGAGCTTGGCGCTCTTCAACATATGGAATATGAAGGATAATATTTTCTTCTGATAACGGCCCATCAACGTAGCGTACAGCTCTACGTTGCCGTCTTTGATTTCCCGAATAAGCTGGGAATCGGTCATCATCTTCCGCGACCCTCCCCCCGTGTAGGGTGAACGTCCGCAGTCGGTATATACCATTGTACCGACAACGAACGAAAAAGTTGCGCGCCGATCGCGCATTTCCCTATAGGAAGCCAGTATTTTACAAATGATCTATGCTATTGTATCACAGGTATTCAGTAAATGACCTTAAAACTTTCTCAAATATGGGAGGGAAATATGTCCTATTTCTCATGTTATGCTCGGGATCCTTATAGAAATTATCGGACGAAGACAAAAAAAAGACCACCCCATCGGGGTGGTTGCACATAGTGCTAGGATTGGATAGGAGTGGAGAGAAACCATACTGTACTTTTATTATATTGTATACGTTTTCATTTTGTCAATAAGTTTTTTAAGCGTTTTCATTTTTGCTTATTTGCAACCGTCCGATCCCGCGACTTCAACTGCCTCTCAGGCCGCTAGAGCACCGAACCTGCTCGAACCCGCGACTGCAACAGTCTCCCAGACCGCTAGAACAACAACCCGCGTAAACCCGCGACTGCAACGGCCTCCCAGGCCGCTAGAGCGCCAAACCGCGCAAACCCGCGACTGCAACAGTCTCCCTGACCGCTAGAGCACCAAACCGCTCGATCCCGCGACTGCACCGGCCTCCCAGGCCGCTAGACCCACCATTGCAACAAAAACACCGTCCGGCTATGCCTGACGGTGTGGTCGCGTTACTTATGGACGGAATAATTCAATTTCGCTAGAAGCTGCACGGCCTTCTCGAGATCGTCTTCCTTGCGGAAGCTTAGTCTCAGCACGCCGGGCACGTCGTCCCTGCTCTCGATAATGTGCAGGTTGCTGAGGTTGATCGCGGCATCGCCAAGCTCGGTCGCGATTCGTCCGATAATGCCGGGATGATCGGGGACGTCTACGTAACATTCATATATAGAAGTAATGACGCCTTTGCGGCGTTCCGGCAGACTGCTTCGAAACTCGCCCGCCGTGCGGAACTGCTCCGCCACGGCTTCTCCGTCGCCCGCGGCGATCTGTCCCGCGAACCGGTTCATCTCCTGCTGCCAATCTTCAATCAGCTTCAGCACGACGTCGCGGTTGTTCAGGAGAATATCGCGCCACATGATCGGGTCACTGGACGCGATGCGCGTAATATCGCGGAATCCGCCTGCCGCCAATACCGCGTATAGGCTGTTATTCTCATTATAACCGGCGATCTGGTTAACGAGAGCCGCCGCGATGACGTGCGGCAGATGGCTGATCGCCCCGACGATCGTATCGTGCTCGACCGCGTCGACCTTCACGATGTGCGCCTTCGTGTACTTTAGCAGCTTTTCGAGGCGCGCCAGCGCTTCCGGCGGCGTGTCCGAGGTCGGCGTCAGCACGTAAAAGGCGTTCTCGTATAAATGCGAGCTTGCCGCTTCGACGCCCGAACGCTCCCCCCCAGCCATCGGGTGGCCGCCGATGAAGACGCCGCCCTGCAGCGCAAGTTGCGAAGCGTGACGAACGACGGAAGCTTTCGTGCTTCCGACATCCGTCACGATGCAGCCGGGCTTCAGCTCGATGCGGGACAGCTGGTCGATATAATCGTCCAGCATACCGACCGGCACGCAGACGAAGATGAAGTCCGCATCCTTCGCCGCTTCTTCGAGCGATGTCGTCGCTTCGTCGACTACTCCGTGGGCCAAATATTTCTCTACCGATTTCGGATTAACGGAATGGCCGATGACATGGAATCCGGGCTTGCCCTTAAAACAAAGCGCAAGCGATCCACCCATGAGACCGACGCCGAAAATGGCGATCCGTACCTTACCGTTAAACTCGCTAAACTCCCCGCTCATGCCGTCACACCTTTGCCTCGACTTCTTGCAGCACGGCTTTCAGCGCGGCAATCACTTTCTCGTTCTGCTCTTGGCTGCCGACCGTGATGCGAATATAGCTTTCTCCGAAGCCCGCTCTGATGATAATGCCTTTACGCAGCAGAGCGTTATACACGTCATAGCCGTTGCGCTTCACGTCGACCATGATGAAGTTGCCGTAGGCCGGGAACGGCGTAAGGCCCATCTCGGCGAATTGGGCGTTCAAGTATTGGAGACCTTTCTTATTCGCTTCGCGGCAGGACGCGATGAACGCTTCGTCCTCCAACGCCGCGGCTGCAGCCGCTTGGCCGACGCGCGAAGTGTTGAACGGCGGACGGATCGGATTGATGGCGCGGATCACGTCGGAGCGAGCGATACCGTAGCCTACGCGGAGCGCAGCCAAGCCGTAAATTTTCGAGAACGTGCGGAGGACGACGAGGTTCGGATAACGCTTCAGCAGCTCGAGTCCGTTCGGATACGCAGGATCCTCGATATATTCGCAGTAGGCTTCGTCGAGGACAACCATTACGTTCTGAGGCACTTTCGCGAGGAAATCCTCGACCTCGTCCTTCGTTACGATCGTACCCGTCGGGTTGTTCGGATTGCACACCCAGATGATTTTGGTTTTGTCGGTGACGCGGTCCAGCATCGCCGGCAGATCGTGCGTACCGTTCTTCATCGGCACTTCGATAATGACCGCGTTCTCGACTTGCGCGTTGTGTTTATATTGGGAAAAGGTCAGGTCGGCCATGATCGTCTCGTCGCCAGGCGACAGGTAAGCCCGCGCCAGCATCAGAATGATTTCGTCCGAGCCTGCTCCTAGAATGATTTGGTCCACATTGACGCCATGATGCTTGGCCAGCGCGTTACTAAGATGAACGGCGGCGCCGTCCGGATAGATGCTGAGTTGGTTCATTTCTTGCTCGATGGCGGCTTTCGCCTTCGGCGAACAGCCAAAAGGGTTCTCGTTGGACGCCAGCTTGATGATCTCGCTAAGGCCCAGCTCACGCTTCACGTCGTCGACAGGTTTGCCCGGTTGATACACCGGCAGGTTCGCGATATTCGGTTTCACTTGCATGAGGTTTCCTCCTAGATACATTTCATCTTCGTCGGGCTCGAACTTACTCACCCTAGATACATTTCATCTTCGTCGGGCTCGAACTAACTCACCCTAGATTACGGCAAACGGAGCGTGTCCGCAACCGCCTCAATGAGGCGATGCTGCCGTCGCTCCGTATGGAATGTGTATTCTATTATTACTCATTGCTTCAACGCTGTAAAGTTTAAAATACTTCGTTTACCCGCGCGGTTTCAGATCGGCGATGAACGATTGGACGGCTTGAAGACCTTTGTCCCGTTCGCCTGCTTCCGCAGAAGTCAGCTGCGGCAACGCTTCTTCCACCTTGCGCACGATCGCGCTGCCGACGATAACGCCGTCGCACAGCCCGGCGAACCGTTCGGCGTGCTCTCTCGACGAGATGCCGAAGCCGACGCAGATCGGCACTTGAGCCGCTTTGCGAACGGTAGCCAGGAAGCCTTCGATGCCTTCATGGAACGACGACCGAACGCCGGTTACGCCCAGCGACGAGACGCAGTAGACGAAGCCTCTCGCATTAGCGGCGATTCGCTCTACTCTCGCTTCGGATGTCGGAGCGACGAGCGGAATGAGGTGGATGCCAGATGCCTCGGCGATCGCGCGCGCTTCCCCGTCTTCCTCGAGAGGAAGATCCGGGATGATGACGCCGCTGAAACCATGCTCTCTCAGGAGCGAGAAGAAATGGTTCAAGCCGAGCTGGAGCGCCGGATTGTAATAAGTGAATAAGATGAAGGGCATCTTCACGCCGCGTTCGCGGGCTTTACTGGCAACGGCCATGCAATCGACGAGACCGATGCGGTTCTTCAGCGCGCGTTCGGAGGCGCGTTGGATGACGGGTCCATCGGCAAGCGGGTCGGAATAAGGAACGCCGAGCTCGATCATATGCGCGCCGGCTCTTTCGGCGGCTTGCACGAGCGCAACGGACGTATCCAGATCCGGATCTCCCATCGTCATGAAAGGGATCAGCGCGGTTTCGCCCTTCGCTTTCAATTCAGCGAAGACGGCGTCGATTGCGTTAGGGGCAGTCGTGGTGCTCATAGCTTCTCCCCCTTTTCCAACTTCGCTTGGTACGCAAGAATCGATTCGACGTCTTTATCTCCGCGGCCGGACAAGTTAACGATCAAGATCTCGTCCTTGCTCATCGTCGGCGCCAGCTTCGCCGCTTGCGCCAGCGCATGCGCGGACTCGAGCGCCGGAATGATGCCTTCCATCCGGGACAGCAGGTGAAGCGCGTCCAGCGCCTCCGCGTCCGTAATCGGGAAGTACTCCGCGCGTTTTACGTCTTTCAAGTACGCATGCTCCGGTCCGATGCCCGGATAATCGAGCCCCGCGGAAATCGAGTGAGCGGGCAGCACCTGGCCGCCTTCGTCTTGAAGCACGTAGCTCATCGAGCCTTGGAACACGCCCGGACGGCCTTTGGTCATCGTCGCCGCATGCTCCTCGGTATCGACACCGCGACCCGCAGCTTCGACGCCAACCAACCGAACCGACTTATCGTCGATGAACGGATGGAAAATGCCGATCGCGTTGCTTCCGCCTCCGACGGCGGCGACGACGACGTCCGGCAAACGGCCTTCGGCTTCGAGCACTTGCTCGCGAGCTTCAAGGCCGATGATGCGCTGGAAGTCGCGAACCATCATCGGATAGGGATGCGGACCCGTTACGGATCCGAGGATATAGTACGTATCGTTAACGTTACTGACCCAATAACGAAGCGTTTCGTTGCAGGCGTCCTTGAGCGTGCGCGTACCGGACATGACTGGAATAACCTCGGAGCCGAGCAGCTTCATGCGGAATACGTTGAGCGCCTGGCGCTTCGTGTCTTCTTCGCCCATGAACACTTTGCATTCGAGTCCCATGAGCGCGGCCACGGTTGCCGATGCGACGCCGTGCTGGCCCGCCCCCGTCTCCGCGATCACTTTTTTCTTGCCCATGCGTTTAGCCAGTACCGCTTGACCGATCGTGTTGTTGATTTTGTGCGCTCCGGTATGGTTCAAGTCTTCGCGCTTTAAGTAGATTTTCGCCCCGCCGAAATGGTTCGATAGACGTTCCGCATAATAGAGCGGCGTCGGACGGCCGGAATATTGCTTCAATAAATAGCGGACTTCCTCGATGAATTCCGGGTCGTCCTTGTATTTGTTATACGCCTCTTCCAGCTCGATCAGAGCGTTCATTAGCGTCTCGGGTACGTATTTGCCTCCGAACGGGCCGAATCGGCCGTGCTCGTCGGGTACGGATTGCGCCGTAGGCGCTTGCGATGCTTGTGTCATGAACGTTTCACCCTTTCCGCGAATGCGGCGATTTTGGCATGATCTTTGACGCCGTCCGTCTCTACGCCGCTCGATACGTCGACGCCGTAGGGGCGGTAGCCTTTAATTAACCGTTCGGCATTGTCGGGATTGAGTCCCCCGGCGATGAACAGCTTCAAGCCGTGTTTATCGGCTTCCGCTTGGTACGCCGGAATGATGTCCCAACCGAACGCGATTCCCGTTCCTCCGCCTGCCGTATCGAGCAGAACCGCCGTAACGGCCCCGGAATAAGCTTGCAGGCGCTCGGGTCCCGCGCCCTCCGTAACCGGCAGCGCGCGCCACACCTCGACTCCGAACCTCGTGCCGACCTCTCGGCAGAAATCCGGCGTCTCCTCGCCATGCAATTGCACGACATCGAGTGGAACGGCTTGCAGCGTCTCCGCCAGTTGTTCCATCGTCGGATCGACGAACACGCCTACCGTTCGAGGCGGTCGCTCGCCAGCCATCTGGATCGAGCGAGCATAGGCGTGCAGCTTTCCCGCATGCTCCGGCGATACTCTTCTGCGGCTTTTCTCGGCGAACATCAACCCGATATAGTCAACCGGAAGACCGGCCATACCGTTTAACGTCGCTTCTTCTTTAATTCCGCATATTTTGACTTTCGCTCTACCAGCTTGACTGCTCATCCCGCAGCGCCTGCCTTGGTTGCCGGTCCGAGCAATTCGTTAACCGCCGCTTGAACGTCCGGCTGGCGCATGAAGTGCTCGCCGACGAGCACCGCCTGAGCGCCAGCGCCCCGAACGAACGCTACGTCGTCCGGCGAGGAGATCGCGCTTTCGCTAACGGCCAGCACGCCTTTCGGCATTAAGCCGATCAGTTGCTCGGTTACTTTAAGATCCGTCACGAACGTCTTCAAATCGCGATTGTTGACGCCGATCAGCGTCGCTTGTCCGATCTCCAGCACCGTCTCCAGTTCGGGACGGTTGTGCACCTCGACGAGTACGTCCAGGCCGAGATCGCGTGCAAGCGTATGGTAGGAAGCCAGCTGTTCTTGGGTCAGGATGGCCGCGATCAACAGAATCGCGTCCGCGCCGATCAATCTCGCTTCGTAAATTTGCCGTTCGTCGATCGTGAAATCCTTGCGCAGGAGCGGCACGTTCACTTCTTCGCGAATTTGCGTCAAGTACGCATTGCTGCCCTGAAAATAATCCGTATCCGTAAGCACGGAAATACAGTCGGTACCCGCGGCTTCATATTGCTTCGCCAGCGCTACCGGATGGAAGTCCGGGCGAATCAATCCTTTGGAAGGGCTCGCCTTCTTCACTTCTGCGATGAGCCCGACCGGGCGGTTACGGTTCGCGAGCGCCCGCTCGAAACCGCGGCACGGCGCCAGCTCCGAAATCTTCTTCTCCGCTTCGGCTATCGATAAAGTTTGTCTGAGCGCCTCGACTTCCTGGCGCTTGGTGGCAACGATCCGATCAAGAAACATGGCTCACTTCTCCCGTCGTAGCAATCCATTGCTGCAATTTACTTGCGGCGCGGCCGGAATCGATCGTCTCCGCGGCGACCCGCACGCCGTCTGCTAACGATTGTGCACGCCCGGACACATAAATGCAAGCTCCGGCGTTCGCGAGCACGACGTCGCGGTACGCGCTCTTCTCTCCATCCAGCACTCTGCGAATGATCGCGGCGTTCTCCGTCGCGTCTCCGCCTTGCACCGCGCTCAGCGGAAGCGTCGTCAGTCCGAGCTGCTCTGGCGTGATGTCGTACGTGGTTACTTCGCCGTTGCGAAGCTCGGATACTTGCGTCGGCGCGGAAATGCTGATTTCGTCCAGCCCGTCATGGCTGCCGACGACCATCGCGCGCTTCAAGCCTAGTCGTCCGAGCACTTCGGCTACGGTCGCCGTGCGCGTGCGGTCGTACAGGCCGATGAGCTGGCGGTCGGCGTTCGCCGGGTTGGCGAGAGGACCGAGCATGTTGAAGATCGTTCGCACGCCCAGCTCGCGGCGAGGAGCGGCGGCGTGCTTCAACGCCGGATGGTACAGCTGCGCGAACATGAACGTGATGCCCGTCTGTTCGAGGCAGGCAGCCGCTTGCTCCGCGGTCAAGTTGATGTTGACGCCGAGCGCTTCGAGCACATCCGCGCTGCCGGCTTTGCCGGACATCGCGCGGTTGCCGTGCTTGGCGACCCGTGCGCCAGCCGCTGCGGCGATGACCGCCGAAACGGTCGATATGTTGAACTTATGGATGCCGGAACCGCCGGTTCCGCACGTGTCCAGCAAGTCCTCGCGTTCGGTGCGAACCGTGTTGGCATAGGAACGCATCGCTTCGGCGAAACCGGTAATTTCGTCAACCGTCTCGCCTTTCATCCGCAGTGCCACCATCGTTCCGCCGATCTGCGCAGGCGTCGCTTCGCCTTTCATAATCGTCGTCATCGCGCCGAATGCTTCGTCCCGCGTCAAGTTTTCGCCTTTCATCAGCTTGGCCAGCGCTTGCGGAAGCGTTACCGTCATGTTTTCGCTCATCTCGTCATCCGTCCTCTCACTCATCTCATCTTATTGCAGCGCGGCGCGCATCAATCGTAATCCAAGTTCGTGCGTCGGTCTCCCACCACGGCCATCGGCGCCTTCGCCGACGACTGCGGGAACGCCGCTTCGGCCGCGCGAATCGCTTTGAGCATTCCTTTCGCCTTGTTGACCGTCTCCTCGTATTCGTTCTCCGGCACGGAATCCCATACGATTCCGGCTCCGGCTTGGACGTAGGCTTTTCCGTTCTTGAAAATAATCGTCCGAATCGTGATGCAAGTGTTCAGATTCCCGGAGAACCCGAGATATCCGATCGCGCCCGCATACGCGCCTCTCGCTTCATTTTCCAGCTCGGCAATGATCTCCATCGCTCTCAGCTTCGGCGCTCCGGATACGGTGCCTGCAGGCAAGCAGGATAGGAACGCGTCGTAGAAATCTTTATCCGGCCGCAGCTGTCCGGTTACGTTCGAGACGATGTGCATGACGTGGGAGTATCGCTCGATTTCCATGTAGCTGTCGCATTTGACCGTACCGTACGTGGACACGCGGCCGATGTCGTTGCGCCCCAGATCGACGAGCATGACGTGCTCCGCGCGTTCTTTCTCGTCGGCGAGCAGCTCCTTCTCCAGCGCCAAGTCTTCCTCCGGCGTCTTGCCGCGAGGGCGCGTGCCCGCGATCGGGCGCGTCTCGACTTTGCCGTTGTCGACTTTGACGAGCAGCTCCGGCGACGTTCCGACGATGACCTCGTCGTCAAGCTTCAAGTAGTACATGTACGGCGAAGGGTTCATCGTTCTCAGCACGCGGTAGACGTGGAGCGGATCGACTTCGGTCTCGATATGGAACCGTTGGGACAGCACCACCTGGAAAATATCTCCCGCTCGGATGTATTCCTTCGCTTGATTGACGTTGTCGAGGAACTGTTGCTTCGTTAGGTTCGACTTGATGTCGCCAAGGTCCGGATCTTGCGGCGGCGTCCCTCTCGACTTGACCGGCGGCAGCGGCTGCTGCAGGCGCTCGATCGTCTTATCGATCGCTAGGCAAGTTTTCTCGTAGGCTTCCTCGATCATTCGATCGGATGCGCCTTCTTGGACGTGCACGTTGCCGATGACGAGAACGTGCTGCTTGAAGTGGTCGAACACGATCACTTGGTCGCAGAACATGAATTGCATGTCGTCCATGTTCAGATCGTCGATGCCGTGCGGCGGCAGCTTGCGCTCGTAATACTGCAGCAGATCGTAACCGAAAAATCCGATCGCCCCGCCGGTGAAAGGCGGCAAGTCCGCGATCTGCGGGCTGCGGTAGGAGCGAAGCTTCTCTCGAAGCAATTGAAGCGGTTGATCGGTGACGTGGTATTCCGTCTTGCCGTTCTGCTCGAGCGCCAATTTGTTCTTCTTCAGCCTAAGTACGAGAAAAGGGTCGGTGCCGATGAAGGAATAGCGCGCCCATTTGGCTCCGCCCTCGACGCTCTCTAGCAAGAAGGCGCGTTTGTCGCGGCTTAGGTGTTGGAACACGCGAATCGGCGTCTCCGTGTCGGCAAGCAATCTGCGCACGACCGGAATTACGTTGTATTTGCCCGCGAGCGCGATGATGCCTTGCAATTCCTGTTCGTTCATCGGTCATCTCTCCCTTGTTTTCAGCCAATAAAAAAGCACCCCTGCTCCGCAGAGGTGCGCGTCGATTCCGATAAGGGTGCTGTCTGCGCCAACGGCTTGGGTCATGGACAGAATACGCCCATGCGCTTCAAGTGGCGCGGTTGCTCCGCTCATCTCGGCTCTACTCTACTCGGCTGGCTCCGCGTAAGTTGTCGCCCCTATGGCCGACCGTTCCGCATCGCTTAATATGTATTTCAATATAGCACCGTCGTCTCGAGTACGTCAACCCTTTTCCGGGTTATCTGAGCAACTGGTGCGCGTCTTGGTCGATAACGTACCGGTGAACCCTCTTGGCTCCGGGTTTGGTTGGTCGGAGGAGTTGTTTGTCGACGAGCTGCTTTAAGATTTTCCTAGCTAGCCCGCCGCTGCACCGTAATGCTTCTCTAACATTCGCGATGTCAATGCCGGAATCCAAGCTCAGACCGAACCGAAGCACTTCCCGTTCATGTGGAGTCAGATCTTTGTATTGCGCGGTTGTACCCGAAGACCTGCGTCCCAGCAACTCGTAAATCGCCCGCCTGCACGTATCCGGTTTCTTGTCCATCTCATCCCATGAAAAGGGAAAATAGGTTAATCCGGCAATTCCAATGGATCGGATCTTGTTTCGTTCGGCGTCGAATCGGTCTCGCGTGATTTTCTCCGCATGTACGACGAACCCCTCGGCTTCGAACGCAATTCGCAAAGGCACATAATAAACATCGATAAAGTTCCGAACCCCCGTACTAGTGACGATCTCATATTCTAGCACAAATCCATCGAAAGACTTAAAAACAGACCAGAGCACTTCAAGTAACTTCTTTTCACCCGCACCGTGCTTCTTCAACATCTCGAGCCTCATCCCGCTGGCGTTCCGTAGTTGCTCCTGCATAAACTTCCGATACGCTATTTCGAACATATACATCCTCCTTAGAATAAAAAACGCCGCTCTTCCGAAAGGAAGAACGACGTGTGCTTCACGCCCTAATATGTATTAGTAACTAGTCCCGATACTCAGACGCATTTAGTGACACTGCGTGTGCTTATTTCACTCAACCGAGCTATTTTGGCTCATTTAGTGACACCACGTGTGCTTATCTCGCTCAACCGAGCTACTTAGGCTCATTTAGTGACACCACGTGTGCTTATCTCGCTCAACCGAGCTACTGAGACGCATTTAGTGACACCACGTGTGCTTATTTCGCTCAACCGACCACCCTCAGCTTGTCCAGCACAACATTACTTCGCTGCGCTCAGATCCGGGCGGAGCACTTGGGCGCCGCCGAGGTATACATGGCGGATGTCCGATTGCGCGGCATCGGTGTTCACGAGCACCATGAGGCGGACGCATTTCTCGAGGCTGCCTTTAACGGGCACCTCGAGCGAGCACATGAGCGGCACGAGCTCCCAGCCCGGCATTTGCCGAATGGCGCGCGCGGGGAACGTCGCGTCTAAATCTTGGGTTACCGTCACCCAGACGCACGCGATGTCCTCGGGTACAAACCGGTTGACTTCCACGATGTTGTTCAGTAGTACGATCGTTGCGTCCAGAATCGGTTTCTCCTCGTTGACGTCAACCGTAATCGCTCCGCGAATTCCTCTTACGCTCATCACTGCTTAATTCCCCTCTCTTAATCCGTCCACGATCTCCCTCACCCAGGAAGACGGAACGTCGTTGCGAATTTCCACTTTGCCGATATCGGTCGGCACGACGAACACCATCATGCCTTCTTGGAACTTCTTATCGTGCATCATCGCGTCCATAATATCGTCCGTGCTGATGTCCGCCGGGAATCGAACCGGCGACCCGATCTTACGGAACAACGCTTCCGTCACTTCCGCGATGCGCGGCGAATAGCCGAACTTCTCGGCCAATCGCGCGGAGCCGACCATTCCGATCGCGATCGCTTCGCCGTGAACGAGGACCCCGTATCCGGCGACGGCTTCCAAAGCGTGCCCGATCGTATGCCCCAAGTTCAGGATCGCGCGAAGATCGTTCTCCCGCTCGTCCTGCGACACGACGGTCGCTTTCACCTTGCACCCTTCGTACAACGCGTAACCGAGCGCTTCGCGATCCAACCCTAGCAACCGCTCCGCGTTGTCGTCGCACCATTGCACGAATTCCGCGTTCCAGATCAAGCCATGCTTGACGACCTCGGACAAACCGGCGCGAACCTCGCGAATCGGCAAGCTCGCAAGCGTATCCAAGTCGTACAGCACGAATTCCGGCTGGTAGAACGCGCCGATAATATTTTTAGCCAGGCTATGGTTAACCGCGACTTTGCCCCCGACGCTGCTGTCGTGCGCGAGAATCGTCGTCGGCACTTGCACGAACCGAACGCCGCGCATGTAAGTCGCGGCAACGAATCCAGCCAAATCGCCGATTACCCCGCCGCCTAAGGCGACGACGGTCGACTTGCGATCCAATCCGGCCTGCAGCGCCGCGCCGATCAGTTCGTCCAGCATTTCAAGAGATTTAGACGTCTCGCCGGACGGTACGACGACCGTCGTCACCTTGTAGCCGGCGGCATCGAGCGACTTCTCCACCTTCTCCGCGTACAAGTCGACGATCGCTTCATCCGCCACGATCATGACCGGCGACTTGACCGGGAACCTGCGCTCCGCGAAGCGAGCGCCGATTCCGTCAAGCAATCCTGAGCCGATGTAAATCGGGTAGGAGCGTTCCCCTAGATCGACTTTAAGCTCCAGAACCCCATCGGCCATGATTAATAAGCCTCCAATTGGCTCAAGTAGTTGCGAACGTTCGCCTCGATCTCTTCCATCGAGTCTCCGCCGAATTTCTCGATGAACGCCTTCGCCACTTCCCATGTGACGACGTGTTCCAATACGACGCTCGCGGCCGGAACGGCGCAAGCATCGGAGCGCTCAACCTGCGCGGTGAACGGTTCTTTCGTATCGATATCGACGCTGGCGAGCGGCTTATAAAGCGTCGGGATCGGCTTCATGACGCCGCGTACGACGATCGGTTCGCCCGTTGTCATGCCGCCCTCGAAGCCGCCTGCGTTATTGGAAGCGCGATAGAAGCCTCTCTCCGCGCTATGCATGATCGGATCGTGAACTTGGGAGCCCGGATTGCGTCCGGCTTCGAAGCCCATGCCGATCTCCACGCCCTTGAACGCGTTGATCGAGACGACCGCTTGCGCGATTCGCCCGTCCAGCTTGCGATCCCATTGCACGTGGCTGCCAAGACCGACCGGCAGACCTTCGATAATACACTCGACGATACCGCCGATCGAATCTCCGTCCGCTTTCGTCTTGTCGATCAAATCCATCATTCGCTGCTCGGCGTCTTTGTCTACGACGCGAACAGGCGACGCTTCCGTCTGCTCGATCAACTCGTCGATCGGCAGATCAGGCGCCTTCGCGACGACATCGCCGATCGAGACGACGTGTCCGGCGACCTTAACGCCGAATTTCGCCAGGAATTGACGGGCGATCGCGCCGACCGCGACGCGTGCCGCCGTCTCGCGCGCGCTGGAGCGCTCGAGAACGTTGCGCAAGTCTTTCAAGTTATATTTCATGCCGCCGTTCAAATCCGCATGTCCCGGACGAGGGCGATGTACGCGGCGCTTCGCCTCGTCTCCGCCTTCGATCGGTTCTACGTTCATGACGGTCGTCCAATGTTTCCAGTCTTTATTCTCGACGACTAGCGCGACAGGCGCTCCAGTCGTCTTGCCGTGTCTTACTCCGCCGACGATTTGCGCCTCATCCGTCTCGATTTGCATGCGGCGGCCTCGGCCATGCCCCTTCTGGCGGCGTTGCAATTGAAAATTCAAAGCTTCGAAATCAAGCTCCAAATTGCTAGGCAATCCCTCGATAATTGCGGTAAGCTGCGGACCGTGCGTTTCCCCCGCGGTCAAATAACGTAAAGTCAAACCCAGTTCCTCCCTTTAGCCACTAAACCCGTGAACGTCTTCTGCTCATTATATTACAGCGTTAAAGCGTTTGACAAGAAAACAGCCCGTCAAGTTCGGACGGACTGTTGCGCGAGTCCCGCAGGCGAAGCCGTACGGGTTTCTCTCATATAAGTTAAAAGCTGCGTATTGTCCAAGCCAAGAATTTGCGCGCATTCCTGTACCGAGATTAAACCTCGCCGGTAAGCGGCAATGACTTTTCGTTTGTCCATTCGTTCCCTCCGTCAATCTCGATAGCCGTAGTATCGGTTGGAAGAGTAACGAACATACGCCAATCACGTCTTTCTGTAAAAAAAAGTATCGGCGGTTTCGAGTCCGTACTGTCCGGGAGAGAAAATCTGCTCGGTGCTGCCGACGAACAGCAATCCGCCCGGCCTAAGCGCTTGCGCGAATTTGCCGTACAGCATATGCTTCGCGTCTTCGGTGAAGTAAATCATGACGTTGCGGCACACGATCAAATCGTACTTATCTCCGAAACGGTCGAGAAGAAGGTTCTGCTTCTGGAATTTGATCTTGCGCTTTAATTGATCCGCGACGCCCCAGGCGCCTTCGGACTCCTTGAAGTACTTGGCCTTGTAATCGTTCGGCACGTCACGCAACGAACGTTCCAGATAGCTGCCTTCCTTCGCTTTGGCAAGCACCCCGTCATCGATGTCGGTCGCCAGCAGCGAAGCGCGCTCCAGCGCTCCGAGCGAATCGAGGATCATCGCGATCGTGTAAGGCTCCTCGCCCGTCGAGCAAGCGGCGCTCCAGATGTTCAGGCGCGCATTCTCCTCGATCATGCGCTGCAGGAAGCGATCTCTGAGCACTTGCCAACGATTCGGGTTGCGCCAGAATTCGGATACGTTGATCGTCATCCTGTCCAGAAATTCGTTGCGCAGACGCGGCTCCTTCGTAATCGCGGCGAAGTAGGCATCGAAATTCGCGAAGCCGTTCTTCATGCGCAGCGTCGTCAATCGGCGGCGCATTTGATTCTCCTTGTATTGCGACAAGTCGATCGACGTGAACTTCTTAATGTTCGCGACGAATCTGGCGAAGTCTTCGTCCTCGGGCAAGCCGTTGATCGCTATCGGATTCGTTCCTCTGTCTCCCATGACGCGGACTCTCTCCTATTCGTTTATATCCATGCTTGTATCGCTTTGTCGTAGGAAACCAATTCATCTTCGGAGAAAAAGATTCCGATCTCCCGCTCCGCATTGTCGTGCGAATCCGATCCGTGGATCAAATTAAAGTTCGTATGTATCGCGAAATCGCTGCGAATCGTCCCCGGAGCGGCTTCCAGCGCGTTCGTCTTGCCGATGAGCGCGCGGCATAGCGCGACGGCTTGATCGCCTTCCCATACCATGGCGAATACCGGTCCCGAGGTAATGAACGTCAGCAGGCGCTCGTAGAAGTCTTTGCCTTCATGTTCGGCGTAATGCTGCTTCGCGCGTTCGGGCGACACGTTCATCAGCTTAGCCGCGACGAGCTTCAGTCCTTTGCGTTCGAACCGGGTTACGATTTCGCCGATTAACCCGCGCTGCACGCCGTCGGGTTTTATCATCAAATAGGTTCTCTCCATCATTTCGCTCCTCTCTACCCTTACCCAATCGTCTCTAGACCTTCATTTTATCACAAATTAGCGCTCTAATAACTTCTTTTGGCAACAAAACGGGCGATCTCGGTCAGATTGCGCTTGGCCGGAATATCCGGCAAATCCTTCAACGCATGAAGCGCTTTGGCAATATATCGGTCGGCCAGTTTCTCAGCCATCTCCACCCCGCGGCTGGAACGGACGAGCTTGACCGCGTTCGCCGAACCGCCTTGCCCATCGCTCTCCCGAATGAGGCCGATCTCGTGAAGCAACCGTTCTTTGACCGATTCGTCGGCAAGCGCGTATAGCACCGGCAACGTGATGTTGCCTTGCCGCAGGTCGCTGCCCGGCGGTTTGCCGATCGCCTTCTCCGTGCCGCAAATATCGAGCAAATCGTCGGTAATCTGGAACGACATGCCGACGTTGTAGCCGAATCGGTACAAGGCATGGCACACTTTGTCCGGCGCGCCCGTCGCCATCGCCCCGAGCTGGCAGCTAATGGCGATCAAGAGCGCCGTCTTGCGGCGTATGCGCAGCAAGTAGTTGCGCACGCTTTGCTCCACGTTGAAGAAATCGCGGATTTGCTCCATCTCGCCGATGCACATCTGCACGATTGCGCCGGATAGGATCTGATGAATTCTAACGTTCTCCAGCTCCGTAACGACGGTAAGCGCCTTGGCATAGATGTAATCCCCGGTATACATGGCGATTCGATTATCCCACTTGGACTTCACGGTAAGCTGACCGCGACGGGTTTCGGCGTCGTCGATCACGTCGTCGTGCACTAGCGTTGCCATATGGATCAATTCCAGCGGTACCGCGACCCGCTTCAGCGTCTCGAGCGAGTAATTGCCGAATTTGCCGCTTAATAAGACGATAATAGGCCGCAGCCGTTTGCCCCCGGCCTTCAGCAGATGCAGCGAAGTTTCGCTGAGCATCGGAAGATCGGAAGTGACGACCGCCGCCATTCGTTCCTCTATCGCTTGCAAATCCGGTTTAAGAGCGGCATAGAGTTGCATCATTTTCATAGGTTCACCTGCGGACTATAGTAAGTTTCCCGCGACTCTCGGCAGCGGCAGCTCCAGCAGCTCGACTGGTCTGTCCATTAAACCAAGCTCCTGCGCATAGCGAAAATAAAGTTCGAGACCCGCCTTCTGCTCAGGACCGAAATCGTGGTTCAAGGTCTCGAAGAAATAACGATGCCAGTATTCGGCCGTTCCGCCGATTTGCTGCATCGCCTTGGCTACGATCGGTTCGCGGTTCTCGTAAGAACGCCGTTTGCTATCGGCTAATCCTTCGTAAATCGCGCGAACCGCGTCCGGATGCGCATGCGCGGTTTCCCGCCGCACCGCCCACAAGGCGAACGTCATCCAATGCCCGGTCCATGTGTTCCACACTTCGCCCAGATCGAGCATGCGGTAGCCTTGATTCTCCCATGAGGCGCGAATCGCGTGATCGCCGATGAGAAGCGCCGCGTCCGCGTTCTCGAGCATGTGCTCGAGCGCCGGCTCGGCGTCCTCGTAGGTCGGCTTGCCGCCGTAGAACTTCTCCATGATGATCTTCAGCAGGTTGACGGAGGTGGCGGATGCCGTCGTCAGCGCGATCTTGCCGTTAATGACTTTCTCGAGCGGCGACTTCAGGAACAGCAGGATCGACTGCACGCGGCCGCGCGCGCTCACCGATAAATTCGGCAGCAAATAATAAGCTTCGGAGGACAAGCCGTAAGCGTACGAAGAGATCGCGGCCATGTCGATCTCGCCTTCGCGAAGCTTGCGATTAAGCGCGGCCGGCAGCTCGGATACGATTGCCGCCGGTTCGCTTAAAGCGGACGCATCGAAATGATGGAACACGGGCCAAGAGTTCGTGTATGATATGCGCCCGATCGTAATCGGGCGCGAAAGGCCGTTACTCATCGGATTCTCCCCATCTTCTAAACAAGTTGTGTGCGATGCCCATGCTGTCCATCACTTTGCCGACGAGGAAGCCGACGATGTCTTCGACCGTCTGCGGCCCGTTGTAGAACGCCGGCATTGCGGGGATGATACGCACGCCTAGACGCGCGAGCTTCAGCATGTTCTCTAGATGTATGGCGGAAAGCGGGGTTTCGCGCGGCACGAGCAGAAGCGGCCTGCCTTCCTTCAGCATGACGTCCGCGGCGCGGGTCAGCAAATTCGTGGAGGCGCCGCTGGCGATCGCGGACAGCGACCCCATCGAGCAAGGGATAATGACCATGCCTTCGGCGCGAAACGATCCGCTGGCGATGCTGGCGCCGATGTCGTTAAGCGGATGATACGTCAGCTTGCCAGCCAGCACAGCACCCTCGAAAGCCGCGGCGAGCGCGTCCTGTCGGCGAGAGGCGTCCCAGCCTAGCTCTTCCTTCAATACGCGCCAGCCCGCATCCGAAATCACGAGATGAACGTGGATTCCGGCGGCGAGCAGTTCGCGGCATAGCTTCACCCCATAAGGTGCGCCGCTGGCCCCTGTAATGCCGACAACCCATCTTCTTACCACGTTCTCACCACCACGAGATCGATGAACGTGAACGCGAACACGACCGTGCTGAGCACTCCGTTCATCGTGAAGAACGCCGCGTTCAGCTTGCTGAGATCGTTCGGTTTCACCATGCGGTGTTCGTAGAGCAGCAATAAGTACGCAATAAACATGCCAATTAAATACGGCCAGCCTAGGTCGGTTACGACGAAGAGAAGCGCGAAGCCGACGGCAGTCAGCGCATGGAAGACGCGCGCGATGCCTAGCGCTCCCGCGATGCCGAACCGCGCCGGAATCGAATAAAGCCCTTCTTTACGGTCGAACTCGATGTCTTGGCAAGCGTAGATGATATCGAAGCCCGCTGACCATAACGCCACGGTCACGTACAACAGCACTGCCGGCCAGGTGACTTCGCCCGTGACCGCGACCCAGCCGCCGAGCGGGGCAAGGCCGAGCGTCAATCCGAGCACAACATGACACAGCCAAGTAAAACGCTTCGTATAAGAATAAATAACGGTCATGAAGACTGCAATCGGAAGCAATTTTACGGACAGGCTATTGAGCTGAGAAGCGGCCCAGAACAACAGGACGAACGAGACGGCGATGAACAGGATCGCTTCCGCGCTCTTGATCAACCCGGCGGGAATCGCCCGGCCGGCCGTGCGCGGATTACGAGCATCGATTGCCTTGTCGATGACCCTGTTGAGTCCCATCGCCGCGGTGCGCGCGCCGACCATCGCCATCAGGATCCATCCGCATTCGCTCCACTCCGGAAGCCTCTTGTCTACGACGACCGCTCCGAGAATAGCGCCCATATAAGCGAAAGGAAGCGCGAAAATCGTATGTTCGAATTTAATCATTTCAAGAAAAGTGCGAATTTTGGATATCATGCCTTGACCGTTCCCTTCGTGCCGATATGCAAAGCCGCTACGCCGCCGAAGAAAGCATAAGCTTTGACGTCGCGCATGCCTACGCCGCGGAACATATCCGCGAGCGCCTTCATGTCGGGGAACGATAGGAGCGACTCCGGCAGCCAGCTGTATTGCTCGTACTTCCTGACTAATATTTTGCTGATCCATGGCATCAGCTTCTCGAAATAAAAATAATAAATGCTCTTGAAAGGCTGCCACGTCGGCTTGGACATCTCGAGACAGACAATCTTGCCGCCAGGCTTGGCTACGCGAAGCATCTCCCGCAGCACCTGTTCGTAATCGGGCACGTTGCGCAGGCCGAAGCCGATCGTTACGTAGTCGAAGCTGTTATCATCGAACGGAAGCTCCATCGCGTTGCCCTGCACCAGCTTGATCTGGTCGGACAATCCGGCTTTATCGACTTTGGTTTGTCCGACGTCGAGCATGTTCCGGCTGAAGTCGAGCCCGATCGTCTTGCCCGTGCCGCTCGCCTTGGCGAGGGCGATCGTCCAATCGCATGTCCCGCAGCATAGATCGAGCGAGGTCTGCCCTCGCTGCACGTTCATCTTGCGCATCGTGAACTTGCGCCATGCCTTATGCCTTCTGAAACTGATCACGCTGTTCATGAAATCGTATTTCGGCGCGATGTCCTCGAAGACGGCATGCACTTTGCGCTGTTTGGATTCCGCATCCATCATGTTGTTATCCCAGCTCCTTCAATGCCGCCTGCGGCTGCGGTCCCGCTGCCTGAACAAACGGCTCGATCAGCGGCTGCAGCTCCCGCATCAGCTTGTCCGACTGCAGTCTCTGCACTATCGATTGCAGTTGCGACGTCGATTGCCGAAGCAGTTGCGACAGTTTGTCCGCGACCGCGTATTTATTCCATAACCCTTTGATGAATCCATAATCTTCCTTCCGATCCCGCAGCGCTCGGCGGTCCTCCTCCGAGCCATCCTGCAGGATGTGCCACATGCCCCAGCTGCCTTCGAGCTTCGCCGGTATATCGACGCGGGCAAGCTCCTGCAGCAACACCTCGCAGCGGCTGAACCGTTCGACCAGCTCGGGCCATACGCGTTCGTACATGCCGCCCATGGCGCCCGTGAACGCAAGGAAAAGCCCCGACTTGATCTCGGCAGCGTGCAGCAAGTATTGCTCCGCGTCCAGCTTCATCTGGGTCATGCGGACGTATAGGTTCATTTTCGCCCGGTTGATCTCGCACACCGCTTCGCTGAGCCGGCGTACCATATCGAGTTGCCCCGCCTGAGACAGCAAATGGTAGAATCTGCTGCTGAAATAATCCCCCGCGAGCACCTTCAGCTGCTGCGCCCGCATCGCCATGATGCCGGATGTCGCCGGAGATGAGCTATTATCGACCATGTCGTGCGTATCCAGTCCCATCTGCACGAGCGAGGTTACGACCGACAGCAATTCCTTCTGGTGTCCCGTCGCAGGCTGATGGCTTAATACCGCGTATAACAAAGAAATCCTGCCTTCCGGAAAATCCGGCAATTCCGTATGCAGGGTAATCATATCGTGGCTCATATATTTGTTAGCCAATTGGGCTATCCGAGCTCTTGTCATCGTTCCGCCTCCGAACCTTTGCCCCAAGTCGATCTATTATAACATATCCGAGTTAGGACCGCATAAGCCCGAACCGTTGTTCATCAATTTGCAAAATTTCGCTTCCAACGCTCGCCTGCCGGGGTCACGGTCATCCGGATGCGGGAGACGACATCTTGATCCAGCTCCGGATCGGTCGGACGCAGCCGGTCGAGTTGTTTGTCCGTCCAATCGCTCTTCTGCGTCTCGATCGATGACAGCAACGTGTGATCATCATTGTTTCCATTAAACACGCGAATAAGCAGTTGAGCCACATTGTTTTTGTCTTTGAACGCGAACGTAATGAGCGATTTCGCGTCGAGCCATAGATCGGCCGGAGCCGACGCCGCCATGTCCACGGCCAGGATGCCATGATCCCAGCGAACGCGCAGCAATCTTACGGTTGCCGATAAGCCGGCCATCTCGTCGATCAGATTATCGTCCCGAAGCATCTTCGCATGCACCGGCTCGAAGACGGCCGACGCCGCGCGGCTGCGCCGCATCTCTTCGTCCATCTCGCTTAGCCATCCCAGCCCGATGATCGCGGCTATCCCTAACATGAACAACACTCCATATCGACGAACATGTAGTATCGGCACTTCATCCACCCCCATTTTAGCGCAAGTCCCGTTACTCTATTGATACAAAAAAAAGAACAGGCTATGCCTGCTCTTTCGCTTGGGGCCGCGGTTACTCGCCAGCTTCGATAACTCCGTGCTTCGTCATGATCGTCGCGCGTCCCCGCACTTTCACGGCAGAAGTATGCTCGGTGAACTGGGCGATAATGACTTCGCCTTTGTCCAGCTTCTCGGTGTGGTGGAATTTCGTGTCTTGGCCGCGCGTTAAACCGATGACCTGCACGCCGTTATCCTTCGCCTTGACGACGAAATATTCTTGATCGCCTGAGTTCATAGGGACTGTCACCTTCGATTCTCGTGATTAGATTAAAAAACCATCCCTATCAACAAGGTGCCCTGTTAATCGGATGGTTCGCGCCTGTCTGTCTGGTCGGAACGGAGAGATTCGAACTCTCGACCTCACCCACCCCAAGGGTGCGCGCTACCGGGCTGCGCCACGTCCCGAACTTCGTATGTGTGAAATTATAGCATAGGCCAAAATAAGGGTGCAACAAATGTTACAATCGATTTGAGGTGATCGACATGAGAAGGCTCATAGGACGCACGGCCATCTGCTTCTTGATCGTATCCGTATTCGCCTGCGCGGCAGCCGACACCGGCAACGCCTTGACGCGTATGTATTTCGCCTCGCTTGAAGCCATGATCGCGAAGTCGGATTCGATCGTCGAGGTTGCGAAGACGCGGGCCGTTGTCGTCGAGGAGCGTTATATTCCCGGGGAGTTGTTCGAAGTTGAAGTATTACGGGTAATTAAGGGCGATTCGGCCAAGCTGCATAGGAAAATCAAAGTATTGGACCTGAACGGGGTTAACGATAAAGAAGAACATTTCGTTCTCATGCTCCAGCCTGAGATCGTCGAATACGGCGAAGACGTATATGGCACGATCGGCATCGCGGAAGGAATCCTCGTCGTGGACGAGCAAGGGAAATTGCGTTACGGGGGATGGTCGGAACCGGAAAACGGAGACGAACATTTGCTTGCGAAAGCGTTCGACGGACTGCCGTTGGATAAAGCTATCGCTAAGTTCCTCTCTCCGGACCTGCGCGTATCGGCCGATAAGCCGATCCCGGCGGAGGTTGCAGCCCTAGCGTTGTTCGGATCGGTGACGATGATGCTGATCATCCGTTATCGATCCGATTCTGCCTTAACTTCTAAACGGAAGAAATAAGCCGCAAAAGGCCCTGCCTCCCGACGCGTAAGCATCGTAGAGGAAGGGCCTTCCTGCATCATCTGATGTTCGATTTATTTAATGCCTTCTTTCAACGCTTTCCCTGGCTTGAAAGCAGGGATTTTCCCGGCTGGAATATCGATCTCCACGCCGGTCTGCGGGTTACGTCCTTTGCGGGCGGAACGCTCGCGCACTTCGAAGTTTCCGAAGCCCACGAGCTGAACTTTGTCGCCAGACTGGAGCGCTTCGGAAATGACGTCGAATACGGCGTCGACGGCCGAGGTCGCATCCTTCTTGGACAGGTCGGCCAATTCGGCCACTTTGGCGATCAATTCGGTTTTGTTCATGTCATTCACCTCCCCGGACGGTATATGGCATGTTATCTGTTTAACCGATTACACGGAAATTATACACTCGGGGTCCGCGAAGTTTCAAGCGTGGCGCGGTTTTGAGGGTTTCGCGCTAAGATTTTCTCCGATACAGGTGAATGAAGGTGACCGCAAGGGCCAGCACGAGCACGGCGCCTTTGATAATATCGGTCGTGTAATACTGCACGTTCATCATCGTCATCCCGTTCACCATGACGCCCATCAGGACGGCGCCGACGAACGTGCCGATAATGTTCGGGCGCCCGGCCGCGAACACGGAATAGCCGACGAACACGGCGGCGACCGCCTCCATCAGCATCGGCGCGCCGGCGTCGATCTGGCCGGAGCCGATCCGCGCGGCGAACAGGATGCCCCCGATCGCGGCGAAGATGCCCGAAGCGATGTAAGCGTACGTCCGGACTCGCTTCACGCGAAGACCCGACAGCCTGGACGCTTCTTCGTTGCCGCCCGTCATGATCAATTGCCGTCCCCATCGCGTGTACTTGAAGAACAGATGCATGACGATAACGGCGATCAGCATCAGAATGACCGGGAACGGAACGCCGAACAGCTTGCCTTGGCCGATCCACAGGAAATCCTGACGCATCGTGCCCGGTGCCGTCGTGCCGTCCGACAGCGGCATATTGTTGTATATCGAATATCCTTTGGTATACGTCTTATGGATACCGTTCACGATGTACATGACCGCGAGCGTCGCCAGCAGATCCGGAATCCGGATTCTGACGATGAGCAAGGCGTTCAGCAATCCGACGAGCGCGCCGACCAGGATCGGTACGATAAGAACGACGACGAGCGGCATCTCGTACCATACCATCATCGTCGCGGTGACGACGGTGGACAGCGATACCGTGGCGCCGACGGACAAGTCGAAGCCGTCGACCGTGAGCGCGATCGTTACGCCGATCGCGACGAACGTCACGATCGAGATCGAACGCAGAATGTCCGTCAGATTGCTATAAGTGAAGAAGTATTCGTTCTGGAGCGAGAAAAAAACGATGACGAGTCCGATGAAGGCGAGCGCCCCGTATTTGAACGAAAACTGCAGCAGCTGCTTTTTCATGCGAGTTCCTCCTTGCCGGCGCTGGCGTAATAGAGCAAATCCTCGTGCGTCGCTTGCCCGCGGGCGAACGACTTCACGATCGTCCCGTCGCACATGACGAGTATGCGATCGGCGATGCCGAGCGCTTCGGCGAATTCGCACGTTAAATACAAGATCCCCTTGCCCTGCTGGGCGAGCGTGCCGATGATGCGGAAAATGTCGCGTTTGGCGCCGACGTCGACGCCTTTCGTCGGCTCATCGAACAGTACGACGTCCGTCTCCGTACCGAGCCACTTGCCGATCGACACCTTCTGCTGGTTGCCCCCGCTAAGGAAGCCGGTGATCTGATCGGCGGAGGTCGTCTTGATGCCGAGCTCGCGAATTTGTTCGTTCGCAAAGCCCCGCTCCTGCTTGCCCTTCATCCAACCGAGCATGCTCATCGATTTCAATCCCGGCAGGCTAAGGTTATGCAAGACGGACGAGCCGACCAGAATGCCTTCCTTGCGGCGTTCTTCCGGCACGAGGGCGACGCCGGCTTGCACGGCATCCGCGGGCGAACGAACGTTGACGGAACGTCCGGCGACTTCGACCGATCCGTTCGAGAGCGGATCGGCGCCGAACAGCGCCCGGGACAATTCCGTTTTGCCCGCCCCGACGAGGCCGACGATCGCGACGATCTCTCCACGCTTCACCTCGAGATCGACGCCTTTCACGCGATTGCCCGACGTAAGCCCGCGCACCGACAACACCGTCTCGCCGATTGTCGCGGGAAGCTTCGGAAACTCCTCCTCGAAGCTTCTGCCCAGCATCGCCCGGACGACGCCGGACGCGTCGAGCCCGGACGCCTGCTCAGTCAGCACACGGCTTCCGTCGCGCATCACCGTAATGCGATCGCAGATTTCGAATACTTCCGGGAGCCGGTGCGTAATGAAGATGACGCCGATGCCGGCCGACTTCAAGCTTCTCATGATCGCGAACAGCGCGTTCGTCTCCTCAATGCTCAGAGGCGCCGTCGGCTCGTCCAAGATGACGAACTTCGCTTGCTCCGCGAGCAATCTCGCGATCAGCACCATCTGTTTCTCGGACAACGTTAGATCGCGCACGAGCGTCTTCGGCTGCAGCTTCGATAACCCTAGCCGCTCAAGCAGCTGCTTGGCGTTCTCGTGCAGCTTCCCCCACTTGATCCAGGCGCCTCCCGCGGACGAAGCGATCCGATCGAGATAGATGTTCTCGGATATGCTGAGGTGCGGTACGAGCGACGTATCCACTTCCTGATAGACGCAATGGATTCCGGCTGCCTTCGCGTCCGCAGGCGAGCGGAAGACGTAGGAAATCCCGCCGATCTCGACCGTGCCTTCGTCCGCCTCGTACGCGCCGGACAATATTTTCATGAGCGTGCTCTTGCCGGCGCCGTTGGCGCCGAGCAACGCGTGGATTTCTCCGCCGCGAACCGCGAAATCGACGTTCGCGAGCGCCGGAACGCCGGCGAACGATTTCGAGATGCCTCGCATGTTCAATTCCGCCAAAGTACCCGAATGCGCCACGGCTTACCGCCTCCGTTTCTTCATTTCAATCGTACAGCAGGGCACGACGCTTATACATTCGCGCCGTGCCCCTGTTTATCCTATATGAGTCGAGTCGATTGTTACTTCGCGCTTGCAGCCACATCGGCCTCAAGCTGCTTCAATGCGTCGGTGTTGCCCAGATCGCTGCTGCCCCAGCCTTCTACGAATTGGGAAAGCTCAGCCGTCGTGATGACTTTGTCCGTCGGCAGCATGTCGCGGTGCACGAATACCGGCTCAAGCTCGACGACCGAATCGGTCGCGTCGCCGTTCAGCTTCTGGTAGAGGTAACGAACTTGCACTTGGCCGATCGAAGCCGGATCTACGGCAGCGGAAGCAACCCAAGGGCTGGTCGGATCTTGAATCATTTTCAAATCTTCGTCGCTGAGGTCGATGCCGTATACTTTGATCTCGTCGCGGCCGGCTTGCTTGATCGCGTTAGCCGCGCCTTTGGCGAATTCGTCCCACGCCGCCCATACAGCCGTAATATCCCCTTTGTTCGGATATTTCTTCAGCACAGCTTCGAGTTGGCTTTGCGTGTCCAGCTGCGGATTGCTCGCGTTGCCGAACGCAGCGATTTCTTTAATGTCCGGATATTTGTCTTGGAACGCTTTGTAAGAGATTTGACGGCTTTCCATCGGAGGGAAGCCCGCTACCCATACTTTAACGATGTTGCCTTTGCCGCCCGCTTCTTCGGCCAGCTTCTCAAGCGTGAACTCGGCGAGCTTCTGGTCGTTCTGTGCCAGGTTCGTAACGCCTTCTACGCCGCCCAGCGCGGAGTCGAACGCAACGACCGGAATGCCAGCCGCAAGCGCCTTCTGCACGCCTGCCGTCAGAGCGGCCGGATCGCCGTGGTCGAGCAGGATTCCGTCGAACTTCTGGTTGACCGCGGAATCAAGGTTCGCCGTCATTTTGCTCAGATCGTTATCGGATCCGAGAACGGTCACTTCGCCGCCGAATTTCGCGATTTGTTTCTTTACGCCGTCCACGTATTGCGCGGAGAACGTACCGGTGTTGAGGCGCATGATCAGCGCGACTTTCTTCCCGGCCAGCGGGTTGGTAGCCGGCTCGGCTGCAGCGGACGATGCTGCGGCGCTGGATGGCGCGGCTGCGGATTCGGAAGATGCGGCGTTATCGTTGTTGTTGTTGTTGCCGCAACCCGCGAGCACCAACACAACCCCTAAAAGCAATGCAAAAGTGAAGTATAGCGATTTCTTCATGTTTCTCTCTGCCTCCCAGACTGTCTTGTTCTATTAAGATATTTCTTAATATAAATGGTTATTCCTACTATGTCAATCGGATTTGAATAATTAAATGTCGAAATTTGCGCAACAAAACGCCGCTTCCCATTATATCAAGGAAAGCGGCGCTTGACATCCCTATTCGTTACAAAATGATGGCGATGAGACCGCCCGAGCCTTCGTTAATGATGCGCCCGAGCGTTTCTTGCAATTTGTAGCGCGCGTTATCCGGCATCATGGCGATTTTGCCTTGTATGCCTTCCCTTACGATCGAATGCAGCGAGCGTCCGAAAATATCGGAATCCCAGATTCGAATCGGATCCTTCTCGAAATCTTGCATCAAGTAGCGCACGAGCTCCTCGCTCTGCTTCTCGGTTCCGATGATCGGCGCGAACTCGGACTCGACGTCGACCCGAATCATATGGATCGACGGCGCGGTCGCCTTGAGCCTTACGCCGAAGCGGGAGCCTTGGCGGATGAGCTCGGGTTCGTCGAGCTGCATCTCGGCGAGAGACGGCGCGGCGATGCCGTAACCGGTCGTCTTGACCATCTCGAGCGCTTCCGCGAACCGGTCGTATTCTCGCTTCGCGTGCGAGAACTCCTGCATGAGCTGCAGCAGGTGGTCTTTGCCGCGAATTTCCGTGCCTACGACTTCGGTAAGGATTTTATCATACAATTCGTCCGGGGCGAACAGGTCGATCTCGGCGACGCCTTGACCGAGATTCATGCCGCTTAAGCCGGCGCGGGAGATGAATTCGTATTCGACGAACTGGGAGACGACGCGATCGACGTCGCGCAGGCGGCGAATATCTTTGACCGTCTCGCGGACCGAATTCTCGTAGCTCGAACGCAGCCAATGATTTTCGCTGAGCACCATGACCCAGCTTGGAAGATTGACGTTGACTTCGTGTACCGGGAACTCGTAGAGCACTTCGCGCAGAACGCCGTACACTTCTTCTTCGCCCATCGTGGCGGCGCTAAGCGCCAATACCGGAATATCGTATTTGATGGCCAGCTCGCTGCGAAGCGCCAGCGTCTCTTCGCTCTTCGGACGCGAGGAGTTGATGACGAGCACGAACGGCTTGCCGACTTCCTTCAACTCGCTGACGACTCGTTCCTCCGCGCTTATGTAAGCGCTGCGCGGAATTTCGGCGATCGATCCGTCCGTCGTCACGACGACGCCCAGCGTAGAGTGCTCCTGAATGACTTTGCGCGTACCGATCTCGGCTGCTTCCTGGAACGGAATCGGCTCCTCGAACCAAGGCGTCGTAATCATGCGCGGCCCGCCTTCGTCCTCGAACCCTTTGGCGCCTTCGACCGTATATCCAACGCAATCGACGAGACGAACGTTCACTTCGAGCCCTTCCGCCACTTTAAGCTGAACGGCGTTGTTCGGCACGAACTTCGGCTCCGTCGTCATAATCGTACGCCCGGCGGCGCTTTGCGGCAGCTCGTCGATCGCGCGGACGCGGTCTGCCTCGAAAGCGATATTCGGCAACACGACGGTTTCCATGAACCGTTTAATGAAGGTCGATTTGCCCGTACGGACGGCACCCACGACCCCGAGGTAGATGTCGCCGCCGGTGCGCTCGGCGATATCTTTGAAAATGTCCACTTTTTCCACTGAGATTCCCTCCCATCGTAATCGCGAAACGTTTCGTGACCCGCCTTGCTGGGCGGAACTCGTACACGAATTTGGACTGGTAACATTGTATGTGCGAACGCCCGGAATATGACGAAGCCCGCACAAAATGTTCTCCATACCGACGTACGCCCGCCGGCGCTCCTATTGTTTCCCCCATGAGCATATGAAAAAAGAGAGAGACGTATGTCTCTCCCTTCGGAAAAAATGTTACCTCGATCGTTAGGAAACCTTAAACGGATTGACCGCTTGCGGAGCGTTGTCTACCCACCGATATTCGACCGATTTGACCGGCACGTAATAGGAAGCGTCTAGAAGATAACGACGAAGATCGGAATTCCCGTCCGGAGTCGTCTCGGACTTGCCGATCGCCGTGACGATGTCTATGCCATAATCGATGTACACTTTGCCCGCGATATCCATGATCAGGTTCACCGGCTGGCGCGAATAGACGCTGCGAATATCGGGGGCTCCGATTCCGAGCTTATCGAAGTCGACGCTGACGTATCCCGGGTATATTTGTTCCCCCGCCGGAATAGCGCCTTTATGCGACGCGAAGTATTCGACGACTTTCTTCTGCACTCCTCCTACCTGCTGGTAGACGGCCAGATCGAGCAATTTGACTTGCGGCTTCGTCTCTTCATCGATGATCAGGAACTGGAACCGTCCGCCCTTCTCGAAAGCGATCGAGGGTACGCTGCCTAGATAGTCGCCGCTCTGCAGCTTGCCGAAATCTATCTTGTATTTCTCATAGAGCGGCGTGATTTCGTCCGCGTTCTCGATCGGCAGCACGTCGGTTTGCTCGAAGTAACGGTCGACCGCGTCTTGGACGGTCAGCACCGCCTCGCGCGCGGACGCTTCCCCGCGGGGAGTCTGTTCGTCGGGATACAGGCAGCCGGATAACGACAATAATGGAACGATAAGAAGAGCTAAAGCTGCGATACGAGAAAAATAACGAACCTTCATTAACCCCTTGTCCTCCTACATGCGTCTATCTAAACCAATCGTCTTCCTCTTGCTCGGCCAGCTTTTTGCGGATCGCCGCTTTGAGCGGATCTTCCGGAACGGTAACGGTTACGTCGTTCGTTACGCGCGCTTGGCAAGACAGCCTGGTGCCTGCTTCGAGCAACGGACCGAGCTTGTACTTCTCCGCATCGGTCGGCGGCTTCAAGCTGCCGGCTTGGTCGCTCGCGACGTGCACCTTGCACATGAGACAACCGGCAACGCCGCCGCAGCGCGTTCTTACGCCGGCATGCACCCGCTTCGCCGCATCGAGCAGCGTCGTGCCCGGCCTGACGGCAATCGTCAGCTTGTCGGGCAGGAAAGTGACCACCGGTTTCTCGATGCTCATTCTTGGTCCTCCTTATACAGGCTTCCGCCGCCGGCAGCCAATCGAATCGCTTGCTCGGCAACGTCGAGCGCCAAGCGGTTACGGTCGATGAGCTCGCGAAGCAGCGGCAGCTGGCGCTCGGCGTCCGCCGCGATTAACCGGCCTGCGACTTCGGCGCGATCCATGCGGTCTCGGAGCAGATTGAAGATCAGCTCATGTCCTAGCGGAATGAGCATAACCGTCATCCCTTCCGCATCCACGGGATTACCGCTCGGATACAACGTAATCTCGACTTCCGTCTGGTAGATCGATCCTCGAGCCGCGATCCGGAAATCGCCTACGAGCTCTACGATCGTATCCTCCAGCTTATAGTGGGACAATACGGAGCGATAGCGATCCGTCTCGTTTTCGGCAGGTCCGTCCAATGCATAGGCCGCCAGCCGCTCATGAATCGCGCGAATCGCATTCCTATCCGCGTAGATGTCCAAATCCCGAGGCGCGCGTTCCAGCTTCGCCCCTCTAAGCGCGAGCCCCGTGCTGCCTCCGACGACCCACCGCGCGTCGCAGCCTTCCAGGAGCTCCGCCAAGCGGCGAAGCGCGGACACAGGATTACCGGTAGGCATAAGGGTCACTTCCGTTTCCATGCTAAAGTTAAAAGTAAGGCTTGTTCTTCGCGACGATGTCGCCGGGTTTAGCGACGACCGCTTGGCAGCCAAGCCGGTATCCGGCTTCTAGTTCCTCAGGTCCTAACCGGTCCCACTCTTCGTCCGTCGATTCCGCCAGCAGCGACGCGCCTTCGGTCACGATGCACCGGCATTTGGCGCATGTTCCCCGCGAACAATTGTACAACCAGTCGATGTCCGATTGTTGCGCCAGGCTCAGCAGGCTCGTCCCGAGCTTACCTTCTACGGTTTTCGTTTGGGTTCTCCCCGATAGCGTAATCAAGCTGTTGTCCCTCCGAGTTGCTATTAAATGATGGATATAATGCTGAAGCCCACGCCGTACAAGAGCACCACCGTCGCGACGATCATGAGCACCGTCTTGATAAGGCCCTTCGTCTTGGCTCTCGCGAACATCACGATGAGCGCGGCTGCGACCATGAGCCCGATGCCTCTGAACGAAAGCCACATCTTCGTCATGGGGTCTAAAGCGGCTGGGAATTGTTGTATAAGTTCGAACATCGATGATCCTCCGTCTCGTCCGTATCCCTCAAATGCACAATATTATACCACTCGGCAGGCGATAAAACAAAAGAACCTCTAGCTTTCGACAACTTTCCGGGATTTTTGCGCCTACCAAAAAACCGTCCGAGTCGGACGGCTTTCCTCTATCACGATAGGTTGGAGTTTTACTTTTTGACCATCATCTTGATTAACGATTCGAGATTGTTCATGTTCATCCCGCTTTTCTTGACTGCGGATACGATCTCCTTCACCGTTTCCTCGGATACAGGAACTTTGGCCATCGCCGATACTTGCTTTACCAGCTGACGAATTTGGGCTTCGCTCTGCAGCGTGCCCGGATTCACTCCGCTTGCGATTTTTTTAACTTGGTTTTCGGAAATGGCTTTGCCGGTTTTCTTGTTCACGGCGCCTAACAGATCTTTTTTGTCCATACTTCCCCTCCTCCGGCATTGTGCTCTGTATCCTATGAAGAGGAAGCCGGAAAAGTGTGGGCGAGCGTCCCAAACGGAAAAAGCCCGCTACATCGCGGGCTTGGCAGATTGCTATTTCCCTCTTAACCACTTGTCTCTCGATGTGCTGGCGATCTCTTCGATCTCGTGCGTGCGAACGCGCCCCATCAAGGCGCCGACGGCCTGCTCGGGCGAGGCTCCCTCGAACAATACGGCGTAAAGCTGGTCCGTAATCGGCATCTCGACGTCGAATTGGGCCGCGAGCGCGCGCGCCGCTTTCGTCGTTCTAACGCCTTCGACGACCATCCCGATCCGCTTCAGCACTTCCTCGAGCGGGACGCCTTGACCGAGCAGCGACCCTGCCCGCCAGTTGCGGCTGTGGCGGCTCGTGGACGTCGCGATCAAATCCCCTACGCCGGCAAGGCCCGCGAACGTGAGCGGATTCGCTCCCATCGCCGCTCCCAGCCTGGCGATCTCCGCTAATCCGCGCGTAATGAGCGCTGCCTTGGCGTTATCGCCGAACCCTAAGCCGTCCGTCATGCCGGCCCCTAAAGCAATAATATTCTTGATCGCGCCGGCCGTCTCCACACCGATGAGATCGGGATTCGTATAGACGCGGAAATAAGAGTTATTCATGAACAAATCCTGTGCGGTATCCGCGATAGCCGTATCCTGCGAAGCAACGACGACCGTCGTCGGCTGACGATTCACGACTTCTTCGGCGTGGCTCGGACCCGACAACACGACGATACTGCCTTCCGGGCGATCCAATTCCTCCGAGAGAACCGTCGACATTCGCTTAAGCGTCTCCAACTCGAAGCCTTTGGTCGCATGAATGACGAGCGCGTCCTTCGGTAGATCGGGCGCTACTTGTCTGGCGACGTCGCGCATCGCAGAAGACGGAGCGACGAACAGCACGGCTTTCGTGTCCGCGATAGCCGCCTTTAAATCCGTCGTTGCGCTAATGCCGTCCGGCAGCGTTGCGCCGGGCAAATACTTGTCGTTCGTTCTTCTCGTATTTATTTCTTCCGCTTGCGCTTCGTTGCGCGTCCATAACGCGACTTGGCATCCGTTATCAGCCAATACGCGCGCCAAAGCCGTTCCCCAGCTACCCGCCACAAGAACGGCAACCTTCTTATGCTCCATGACGAACACCTTTCTTACCGCTTCCCAGCTTGTTTTCCGTTCCGTTGAGCAGCTTCACGATATTCCTACGATGACGTAAGATCGCGATCGCTCCGACGAAAGCCGCCCCCCAGATGAACGGGCCGTCCGCGCCGAAAGTCGCGAAGAGTATCGGAAGCAGCACGGCCAATACGAGCGAACCAAGCGAGACATACTTCGTAAGGGCGATAATCGCGATCGCGACCAATCCTGCGATGAGAGTCGGCAGGATCCCCCACACCGCCAGCGCTCCGACCGTCGTTGCAATGCCTTTGCCGCCCTTGAAGCGGAAGAAAATCGGCCAGTTATGCCCGGCGATCGCGGCTAACCCGCACAGTACGGGGATCCAGCTGTTCTCTCCAAGCCAGAAGCCGATTCCGGCGGACGCGGAGCCTTTGGCGAAGTCCAACAAGAACACGAACAGTGCAGGGCCTTTGCCGAGCACCCGAAGCGTGTTCGTAGCTCCGGCGTTGCCGCTGCCGTATTGCCTGATATCGATTTTGCGAAGCCATAGCGCGAATAGGATGCTGAAAGAAATCGAGCCTAACAAATATCCGATGACAATGGCGACAATTGATGTGAACAATCCGGTCTCCCCTATTCCTGATCCGATTTCCGGCGCGTGAACAATCTTAAAGGCGTACCCTCGAATTCGAAAGCGGCACGTATTTTGTTCTCCAAGTACCGTTCATAAGAGAAGTGCATCAATTCCGGCTCGTTGACGAAAATGAGGATCGTAGGCGGCTTGACCGCGATTTGCGTCGCGTAGTTAATCCGCAGGCGTTTGCCTTTATCCGTCGGTGGAGGCGTCATGGCCGTCGCGTCGGAAATGATATCGTTGAGCACGTGCGTAGGCACGCGAAGAGCATGCTGTTCCGCCACGCGGTCGATGACCGGGAACAACTTGTTCAACCGTTGCTTCGTCTTCGCGGACAAGAACACGATCGGAGCGTACGTCATGAACAGGAAATGATCGCGGATGGTGTTCGTGAACCGCTGCATCGTCTTATCGTCTTTGTCGACGACGTCCCATTTGTTCACGACGAAGACGGCCGCTTTGCCGTTCTCGTGCGCGTACCCGGCGATATGCTTGTCTTGCTCGATAATGCCTTCCTCGCCGTTAATGACGACGAGTACGACGTCCGCTCGCTCGATCGCTTTCATCGACCGCATGACGCTGTACTTCTCCGTCGACTCATAAACCTTGCCGCGCTTGCGCATGCCAGCGGTATCGATCAGCACGTATTTCTGGCCGTCCTTCTCGAACGGAGTGTCGATGGCGTCGCGGGTCGTCCCGGCGACTTCGCTGACGATGACTCTTTCTTCGCCGAGAATGGCGTTAACGAGCGACGACTTGCCGACGTTAGGCCGGCCGATTAGAGCGACCTTGATGACGTCGTCATCGTATTCCTCTTCCGTCTTGGCCGGAAGCTTCTTGACGGCTGCATCCAGCAGATCGCCGATGCCCGTGCCATGAGCGCCAGACAGCGCGATCGGTTCGCCGAAGCCAAGGCCGTAAAACTCGTAAATGTCGTCCATGCGCTGTAGATTATCCACTTTATTGACGCCTACGACGACCGGTTTGCCGGAGCGGAACAGGATTTGCGCGACTTCTTCGTCCGCGGTCGTGACTCCTGCTTTCGCATCCACCATGAAAATGATGACGTCGGCTTCCTCGATGGCGAGCTCCGCTTGCATTCTGATCGAACGCAGCAGCGTGTCTTCCCCTTCGATCTCGATGCCTCCGGTATCGATTACGCTGAACGAAACGCCGATCCATTCCCCGGTGCCGTATATCCGGTCGCGGGTTACGCCGGGTTTATCTTCGACAATTGCTAGCCGGTCGCCAATAATCCGGTTGAAAATCGTGGACTTCCCCACGTTAGGTCTGCCTACGATGGCGATGACGGGTCTTGCCATACATTCACTCCTAACTTAAAAAAACACTACAAACTTCATCATAACAAAAAGTCGACCTGTTGGCTAATATTCTCAAGATTTTCGATTCACGATAATGAATAGATCCTCGTGCAGCTCGTGTGCCGCGCAGTCGAGTATTTTCTCGAGCAAAAAGGCGATCCGCTGCAATTCTTCCCGCTCCTTCGCATAGAAGATCGGCGCGCCGCCCGCGACGCTGCCTTGTATCGTCGTTACGACGCCTACGATATTAGCCATGGGCGCTTCCCTCCGTGCTCTTGCGGTTCGCCTTCGTCGGCCTTCTGACTGCTGCTTCCAGAAGCGGAACTCCGGTTACCGCTTTATAGGCTTTGTCTTGATCCTTCTCGCGCGGAAGAAATAGCAACCCGAGCTTGCCGCTCTTCAGCGCGAGCTTGCCGATCGGCAGCAGCGCGGGATCACCGTCGTCCCGAAACACGCCAAGCCTCGTCGAGACGTCGTGCAAGATGGCTTGCCGTTGACCCAGATTGGCGAGCGTCACCCGCGCATCGTCGTTTTTCGGAGTTAGAATGTAACCCATGCCTTCGCTTGCGATAATCTCGCGATTCTCGTTCAAGCCGACGTTCATGATATATACGTCGCCAACGTATAAATCCGGTCCATCCAATCTAACTTCAGCTTTGTCCACATGCGCGATATGGGCGATCGTCGTGCCTCGCATGAATCGGAAAACGATGGCGATACAGAACGCACCGGCGATCAATCCCCCCCACCAATTAGCGGCCATCACGACAAGACTAACGAGCAAAGCGCAGAAAATCGATAAATAGTTACGCCCTTCGAACACGACGGATATCCCTTCTATGTATGCCGCGCCTCTAGGCACGAGCTCTAATTCATCGATCGCGGTGAGCGTGCCGCGTTCCATGTTGCGCACTTCGCGGAACTGTTGGGCTGCCAGCGTAAGGAACGTGAGCGCCGTATAGTCTTTATCGTATAAAGCCGGTATCGCTACTGCGCCGAGCGCGCTCGCGATGATCCCCAGCGCGATATGAATGACTTTACCGTGAGGGTATGCCGGGTATTGCCGATAGTCGCTTCTTAGCATCAGCAGTCTCGCGGTTACCCCGAAGGCCGTCCCCAATACGACGCCCGTAAGCTCCTTATGCTCCTGTAACCAGCCTATCGTCAGGTTCATGACCGTTCCCCTTCTCTTCTCCAGTCGATGTTCAATTCCCCCCGGCGCTTTAATTTCACGAATCCGGCTAAGAGCCATGAACATAATCTCGCGCAGAGCATGGCGACCCACCAGTTTCTCATCCATTCGAGCGAATGCTCCGGCACGAACGATTCCGACCGGCTTACGACGTAAGCCATCACGGCTTCGCTGATCGCGATCGCAACGGACAGAGACAGCAGCTGCAACGGAGCGTCCCGCAGCAGCAACGCCGCCAGCACGCCGATCAAGATCGCCGCTCCCCATGGAGCGGCAATCTTGGACCAATGAAACGGATAGTTTGCCACGCGATGCAGCAGCAAATATATAGAACCCAACAATAGGCCCGCGGAGACAGACGTCCACCTCCAAGACGCTTCCATTTTCCAGGCTATCGCAATAGCAAGCGCAATCGTCCATATCCATGCGCCATTCAGCGATACGGATGAGGTTAGCGGTAAGCTCCATCCTACGGCGATCGGCCAACTGACGAGGAATACCGCGACGGCTCGATGCGGAATGCCCCCCGCAGCTTCTTCCTTCCAACCGCTCCACCATAGAATGACGGTCGCCAGCCATAAGATCACCGCTCCGAATACGGGCGACATTCACCCACCTCCTTGAGCTTAGTATGCGCCGGAAACGCAAAAAACCCGCCACGAAGGGCGGGTTTAGAAGATTTGCCGATTGGATTATTTGAATTTGCTGAGCTTGTCGCCGAATCTTTCGCCAAGGTTGAAGCTCATGCTTTCAGCCGGCGGAAGATGCGTCTCTTCTTTAGGCGCGCGCGGTCCGCGAGGCGAGCGTTCTTCACGCTCTGCGCGAGGCGGAGCTTCTTCCGTCTCCTTAATGGAGAGAGATACGCGTTTCTCGGACGGGTTGAAGTCCAGCACTTTGGCGTTCACTTCTTGGCCTTCCTTCAGGACTTCGAAAGGCGTTGCGATGTGACGGTGCGCGATTTGAGAAATGTGAACGAGTCCTTCCACGCCTGGGGCAATCTCGACGAATGCGCCGAAGCTGACCAGACGTTTGACGACGCCCGTAACGATCTCGCCGATCTTGAACTGGTCCGCTGCCGTTTCCCATGGACCCGGTTGAGCCGCCTTGATGCTGAGCGAGATCTTACCGAGGGAAGGATCGACTTTAAGCACTTTTACTTTCACGCTTTGGCCTTCGGATACGACGTCGGCCGGATGAGCAACGTGCTGCCACGCCATCTCGGAAACGTGCACGAGACCGTCGATGCCGCCGATGTCCACGAACGCGCCGAACGGAGTCAGGCGTTGAACCGTTCCTTCGAGCACTTGGCCCGGTTGCAGCTTGCCCATGATTTCTTGCTTGTTCGTTTCGTACTCCGCGTCCAGAACGTCTTTCGCGGAGAGAATGACTTTGTTGTTCTCGCGGTCAAGCTCTTTAACCTTCACGCGCAGCGTGCGGCCTTTGTAGCTCGAGAAATCTTCCACGAAGTGACGCTCGACCATCGAAGCCGGAATGAATCCGCGTACGCCGACGTCCGCGACCAAACCGCCTTTAACGACGTCGGTAACGGTCACTTCGAACGCTGCGCCGCTTTCGAACTTCGCTTGCAGTTCGTCCCACGCGCGCGGGCTGTCGACTTGGCGCTTGGACAAGACGAGGGATTCCTTCGCATCGTTGATGCTGACGATCTTGGCTTCTACTTCTTGGCCGATTTGAACGGCATCCGAAGCGTTCTCCAGGTTCACAGACGACAGTTCGCGAAGCGGAATGACTCCGTCGTATTTATACCCAAGGCTTACGTACGCTTGGTTATCCTCGATTTTGACGACCGTGCCTTTGACGGTGTCCCCTTTCTTCAAGGTCACGAGATTCTCCATCGCGTCTTGAGCCGCTGGTTCGGCGGCTGCCGTTTCCTGGACGTTGATTTCTTCAGACATGAAAATTACCTCCTCAGATCTACCCCAACTTTATTTAAACCCGCTCTTGCGGTGCTTAAATCGATATCATCCGAAAACATGAGAACCAAATAATACATTAGTATGAAAGATTATGGCAAGAAACATGCATTGGACTCGTTACGCGGAAGGCTTATGCGTCTCGACCATCTCGCGGATCTTCGACATGATAAGCTCCGTCGCGGCTTCCATACTTTCGGACGTTCCCTGCTCGGCGTAAGGCGTCATATCGATCGGCGCTCCGTATACGGCAAGCATCTTCCTGAACGGACGATAATCGCCGATGAGCGCGACGGGAACGACTTGCGCCTTGGCGCGAATCGCCATGGACACGGCGCCTCGCTTGCCTGCCCCCACGCTCTCGTTGCGGGTCCCTTCCGGGAAAATACCCATGACCTTGCCTTCCGACAGCAGGTTGATCGCCGTCCGGATCGCTTCCTTGCTGACGCCCCCGCGCTTAACGGGGAAGGCGCCTAAGTTGCGGATCAGCGGCCCGAGTACCGGAACGCGGAACAGCTCTTCCTTAGCCATATAGTGAACCTTGCGGGGAACCCAAGTGCCTAAGGTAACCGGATCGATGACGCTCTTATGGTTGCTGCATAGAACGACCGGCCCTTCCATCGGGATGTTCTTTACGCCTCTGGCTTCAAGCCGGTAGACGAGCGTGCAGAGAATCCGGCAGAGAAGCCTGCAAAACCGATATAACATAATTTACTTCTCCTCCGTCGAAATGGTTCTTGCGATGGCAAGTCCCCATTGCACGATTTGTTCGGCGACCTCGTCTATCGTTCGACCCGTAGAGTCGATCAAGCGAGCGTCGGGCGCCTGAAGGAGAGGTGCGATTTCTCTTTCTTGGTCCAATCGGTCGCGCTCCGCGATTTCCCGCTCCAGCTGATCGAGCGTGATGCCGGGCTCGTCTCCGAGCTCCTTGTATCTGCGGATGGCGCGTTCTCTCGGCGTAGCGGTTAGGAACACTTTAAGCTCGGCGTTCGGCAGCACGTGCGTGCCGATATCCCGGCCGTCCATGACGACGCCTTTGGCAAGCGCCATTCGGCGTTGCAATTCGGCCATCTGCTTCCTGACGCTCTCGAGTCTGGCGATGTAGGATACGTTGCGATTGATATCCAACGTCCTAAGCCGCGAGCTTACGTCCATCCCGTTAACGACCACTTGCTGACCGTCCTTGCCCGGCAGAAGCACGATATCCAGCGCATTCGCCAGCTTCCCTACAGCCGCGTCGTCGTCCATCGGGAGTCCCGCTTCCAGCGCCTTGAATGTTACCGCGCGGTACATCGCACCCGTATCGACGTAGACGTAACCGAGATCGCGGGCGACCATTCTGGCTACGGTAGACTTCCCTGCGCCAGCCGGTCCGTCGATTGCGATATTAATTCTTGCTGTCCTCTGATTCATATGCGAACAACCGGCCTCCTACACGCCTTGCGAACATAAGCCACAAAGAAAAAATAGGCAGGCTCAGCCTGCTGCTACCTGTGCAAATTATACCACAGCGATATTAGAGATGCAAAAACAAGCCGGCCGATTCAGGGCGCGATACCCGGGAACGGCACGCCTTCGGATTCGTCCGTCGTCGTCAGCCAATAACGCGCGGCTGGAATTTGCAGCACCAGCTGCGATAGGCAAAGAAGGACGGCTAGAATGACGATCCCTCTGCGCAAATAGCGCTCGACGGAATCGGACCAAGCCGTGAATTTCGGCTCCGGATTGTCGTTGCTCGGCTTACTCATACGTGCCTCCCGGCTCGATTCGCCGAGTCGGACGCACCTGCAGCCGAGCCGGCTACTCTTTGCGTTTATCCAACTGGCGCTCGAAGCAATATCGAATCACTTTCTGCTGATCGGAATCGGCGATTTCCTTAAATCTCATCATGATCAAATGTCTGTCCGATTCGGCCGGAAGCACGCGCACGACTTCGCCTTGGAAGCTGGCATGGGCGATCGAACCGCCTTTATAAGTAAGCAATAGCCAGCAATCCAATAGCGTATTCTGCACGATCGGCCATTTGCGGTCGCAGACGAAAGACACGCCGCCGCCGCCGACGTCCTCGGTTATCGCGACGAACTTCAGCCTGTCCGACAATCGAACGGCCAATTCCAAGTTCGCTTCGACGCGCAGGAAACTGCGGCGTTGGTCCTTGGATATCTCGTCGAGATTAGGCTTGCGGATGGACACCAGGTTTACGGTATCTTTGCGGAAACCGGTAACTTGCGAGGTGAATAGGTGCTTGACCCCTTCGGCCGTAAAAAAATATAACTGCATCGTCTCGCCGACCTGAGCCCGGTAATAACGCCGGCTTTTCTCGTCAAGCGGAATTTCGATATAAATGTTGCCCGCGTCTATATCCGCAACGCGGGATCTTAGCGTGAGCGACGGCGTCTCCGGCAGTTCGTTCACGGTTTGTATGTACATCGTTTGATTGATTTTCGGGAGCACCCGCAACCCTCCAACGGCAGCTTTTGTCGGTAATTGTTACCGCTTCATTATAGCATGGCCGAGGAGCTTTGGGTATGGAAAGAGGGACTGCTCGCGAAGCGGATCTCGAGGCAGTCCCTGGTGCGTTATTGGTATATCGGTTTCGCGCCGTCCGGGATTTCTTCGATCGTCTCCTCAAAACCGGTATCGGCGTTCATATAGATTCGATAGTCCCGGTCGTTAATCCGCCCTACGAATTCATGGCAGAGCACGAGCTTGCGCATATCGTTCTCGATGACGGAGAGTCTGTGCTCTTGCACCCGGAAGTCCGGATTCAACCCGGCTTGCGCGTTCTCTTTGGACGTCTTCGGTTTGCCCGGCGTCAGCAGCTTCGGAGCGAACACGTGGTCCGATGCTTGAAGCCCGACGACCTCTCCGTTGTCGAGGGCGACCCGAACCGTCACTTTATCCGGATAAAAACGGACGTTGTCGATCGTTCCGACGAAGGTGAACACCGCTACGTGATCGTATTCGTCGTAAGTGGCTGGAGTCATATTCTTGTAGCCGTGGCGAAGCAGGAATTGACCGGCTTTATTCCGCGCCGTATCGAAGTTTAGCTTGCGGCTCTTGACGGGACGCGAGTTCAAATACCATAACAGGTTGCCGCCTTTTTTGGTATAGTCGAGCTCGATGATCGAATCGCCCGCGCCTTCGACCGTCACGGCGTAAGCGGGCAATTCCGTCTTCTTCCCGGCCTCGGCCACTTGGGCGTCTTTGCCCGCGCCGGCTGCCCCTAGGAATTGCATCGCTTTCTTCTTGATCTGTTCGGGGGTCATTTCGTTGCCCGCCAGGCTTTTCGCCGAACGAACGCGAACCGTCGACATGGCCGTCGGTCCCCAGTCGTTCTCCGGATACTCGCCCATTTGCTTATCGATCAATTTAAAGCCGTCGATGATCGAATTGTCGTGCGGCGTGTTCTCGCTCGCCATGGCAAGCTCGACGTCCATCCAGCGCAGATGATCGGACAGAACCGCTTCCTGGATCGTCCCTAGATCTTTATTGACGGAGCCCGCGGTCTTATACAACGATTTCATCATCTTCATCTCTTGATCCGTCAGCGGCTCCTTCTCCAAGTCCCTGACCGCGGTCTGATAGGCGAAGTTGTTAATCCGCGATAGGAATTGCTCAGCCTTGTTGAAGGGCAGCAGCGCAAGCGGCAGTTGATTGATCTCGTTCTGGGCTTGGCTCGTTAGCCGCCATACGTTGACGAGCCCCTTGCGTTGCATACCTTGCGACTTAGCCGATACCGCAAGCGTCTGTCCCAGCTCGTCGTAAAGCCGGTCCATATGATGGTTCAGGTCATGGAAGGCACGCTGATACTGGTTTTCCGCTTTGATAAGTACTGAGTTCTTCTCTTGGTGCTCTTGATAACCCCAGACGATCGTGCCGATCAGGGCGATCAAAGCAACGGGAAACAATATTGAGCTTAGACGTCTATACACGCGAAAGCCGACCCCTTTCATTCCCAATCTTGCTGCCGTTAGTTTGGGAAGAAGAGTTCGGCTTTATTCGCTCCCTCGATCAAAGGATTTCTTCTTCGATCTGAAAGTCGTCCGCGTTGTTGCAGATGCACATCCGAAAACCGGTATCGACCCGTCCCCGTTCTCTGCGTCCGCGCAAGATGAATTTTTCGTTGCATTTGTTGCATCGAATCATGACTTTTACCCGTTGTGACAGCATGCGTCTCCCCCACCGTAAGATCGGAATCTTCAAACAGTATGGACGAGTTTGCTAGAATTTAACCTCTTCCTCCCGCTTTAGGAGGCGAAACGGCGACACGGCGTTCGCGCGATTGACGTGGCGGATGCCGCCGAACCAAAGCAGGAACATGAACGGCACGACGAGCCAAATCCAAGCCTGCGACACCGTCGTCATCAAATAATCGTAGAATCCGTGAAGGAAAATAGGCAATAGGAGCGCAAGCATCAGGTGCAGCCGAACTTTGCGTCCGGACGAGAATTTCGCCCTGCCGAGCGAGTAACCCATGAATACGCCGAATAAAGCATGCCCCGAAACCGGAAGCAAAGCCCGAATCATCAGCGTTCCGAAAGTCGCCGGCTCGAAGAACGCGTAGAGCACGTTCTCCAGCGTCGCGAAACCAAGGGATACGGCTACGGCATAGACGATTCCGTCGTACGGCTCGTCGAATTCGGTATGGTTAAAGACGATATGGTAAAGGACGAACCACTTCAAGAACTCCTCGACTCCGGCGGATATAACGAAGGAGAACGTCAGCGGGGATTCGCCCCACATGTGCGTTAAGCCGCGCTGTAAGATCATCGTCGGGAGAACGATCAGCACGCCGGTCAAGAACAGCTTGGCGATCATCGGCAGAGGCTCGGCGTCGTATCGGTCTTTCCAGTAAAAGTACGCCAGCAGCGCAATGCCCGGCGCGATCGCTGCCGCAAGAACCGAGACGATCGGCATAGGGGTTCCCCCTCCCTTCCTTCCTCCTATTATAACAGCATTCCGGCTGGGATAAAAAAAGAACATTTTGCGAATTGCTTCGTTCGCAAAATGCTCTTATTCGTTATTCATGCGCGTACTAGCCCGCGAACGTCGTAGCAAGCACTTGAACGGCGTTAGATTCGATGATCACTTTGCCGTATTCTTCCAGGACCGCAAGCGTTACGGATGTCGCTTCCCCGTATTCCGCGAGCACCGCGATCAAAGCGTTGTAGCTCGCGCCTTCCAAGCCCGCCGGATCGAATACCAGCAGCCATTGGTTCTGATAACGGTACATCTTGCCTTCCTCCGACAGCTTCCCTGCCAGCGTCTTGGCCGCGCCGATGGCATCTTCGATGTCCCTGAAACGATATATTATGGCTTCGCTTTGCTCAAGCGTCACTTCGAGTTCGTATACTTCTTCTTCGTCTTCCGCGTGCGCATCCGCGTCGCGCTCCAGCTTGCCTCGCGTCACGATGACGACCATGCCCTGCGCAGGCATGCCGAACACTTCGACGGCGAGCGGTCCGGAAGCGTCGAAGCCAAGCTCGCTGTAAGCTTGGTCCATCATCTCGCTGAACAGCTCGTGTACTTTAGGTACTTCGCGCCACAAATCTTCCTTCTGGATCCCGCGCTCCGATAAATCATCGAATGTGAGAAATATACGAATTTTGTCTTGGCTAAGCCGCTCCATCCTCATGACAGGATCCTCCTTCTGTGGGTGATAACAGCTTATGAATAAGCATATAATACGTGAATGCTGCTTACTTGGTAACATGTTATCACTTCTCCCATAGAAATGCACTAGGGAAAACCCTCTATGTAATAAAAAATCGGCACCTTTCCCATTTACCGGGGCAGATGCCGATTTCCATTGATAGACAACGACTTTAAATGTGGTTCTGGCCGCTCTGTTCGAGTATCGCGTTGATTTGATTCGTCACTTCGGGGTCTTTGGATGCCAGAACGCTAACTTGGCTCAGATCCGCATCATTGGAGCGTGATTGCTGCTCCTTCCGAATCGAGGATGATGCGGAAGAACGGGTCATTAAGTTGTTAACGAATTTCGAACCCAGCGCTTTGCCGATCATCTCGTCCTTCATGTCACCCACTCGGTTTTTCATGCTTTGACCCATGCTCGAGCACACCGCGGACATCATCTGATTGCGTTGAATAAGCATGACGATAGCGACGCCCGCAAGACCGCCCATCACGAAAGTCCCGATTTTCATCTGCCCACCTCCTTAGGTACTGTTAGTTTGACCGCTCCGCGTAACGTCATGCCCCGTAAATTAAGGAAGCAGACAGATGTCGAACGATGGGGAATTATGATACAATCGAGCCGATTATGCAAATACGGACAAGGAATCGGAGGAACACACCATGAAACGCACGATCATCGCCGCCAGTTCGGCCGTTCTCATACTCGGCAGCCTTGCCGCATGCGGTAACGGAGCGAACAGTAACTCTTCTCCATCGCTCGCGCCTACAACGACCTCGACCGCTTCCGTTCCTGCCGATCCGGCGCAGACGGCTACGATGCCCGCGACGACTCCGGACCCGAGCGCTTCCGCCCCCGAACAACCGTCGCCTTCTCCGTCATCGTCGCCAGAGCAACAAGAGACGGTCGCCTTGACCTATCGCATGAATAAAGCGTATCGCATCGTGCCGATTGACAAAGAAAAGACGCCAAGCAAGGTCGTCCTGCTAACGTTCGACGACGGTCCTAAAGACGAAACGACGTTACAACCGTTGCTGGATACGCTAGACAAGCATCAAGCCAAAGCGATCTTCTTCGTGAACGGTTACCGCGTCAAAGCGCATCCGGAGCTGCTCAAGGAAATCGACGAACGGAACCAAGTAATCGGCAACCATTCGTGGGACCATATCGAGCTCGGCAAGGAAAAGGCGGATAAAATCAAGGAACAGATCGGCAAGGTCCAAGACATCGTTAAGGAAGTAACGGGTAAGACTCCCGTATTCTTCCGCCCGCCGTTCGCTTCTTCCAACGACGCCGTTCGCCAGGTCGCCAAGGATAACGGGCTCTTGTTCATGACTTGGTCCAACGGTTCGCTGGATTGGGATATGAACAAACTCGCTATGGAGAAACGGCCGCAAAAGGTCATCGACAACGTCATGGAGCAACTGCACGAGGGCAGCAACATCTTGATGCACGAGCTTGCGTGGACGGCCGAGACGCTTGACAATCTGCTTACTCAGCTCGAGCAGAAAGGCTATTCGTTCGTCGATCCGAACGCGATTGATCCGACTTTATAAGAATAAGGGCCGCTGACATCGTCTCGAGAAGACGTTGCAGCGGCCCTTCCTTTAGGATCCGTATTCGCTTTGTCCCCACCAGAACAACCCGGCGACAAGCAACGCGAATAAGATAACTAGCGTTAAGTAGAACCATCTTGAAAGCTGGCTTGTCTTGGGCGGGTGCACGACGGCTCGCGGAGGCATTCCGATCTCGGACAACCCTTGCTCTGCGGCTTCCTCCGCAATGGCCGCTTCCAGCTCGGCCAGCGTTAATTTGCCTTCTTCCGTATTCCCGCTAACCGACGCATGTTGTTTGGCCGCGACGTATTTGTCCCATGCCGTAACGCGGTCGCCTTGCTCGTTCATGCTTTCTCCCTCCGAAGCCGAATGATACATCCCATGATGAAATCGATCAGAAAATGCGCGACGATCGGCGTCCAGATCGTCCCCGTCCGTATCATTGCCCAGCCTAATCCATAGCTGATCAGAAACACGAGTCCCGTAGGGATCCAGTGCCGCAAATAGCGAACATGAATCGCCGCGAATAGGATACTCGTCCAGTAAGGCCCGAACGCGTGCTGTACCGCCCCTCTGAATAACAGCTCTTCGCAGACGGAGATGATCGCCGCGAGCACCGCGATATGCCAGATCGGCCGATCGCGAAACATTCTCTCGTTGACCCCGCCGTCATCCTGCGCTTCTTCCGGGACGAACTTGGATATGGCGAGGTTCGCGAGCAGAACCGCGAGTCCCAAACCGCCGCCCCATAAAGCGAATTCGTACGAGCTTGGCCACTTGAAAAGAGCAATTGCGTTTCTACCCTGCAATAATACGACGATTAATCCGATAATAAAAGTAATCGCCTGGGTGATATACAAATTGATGAGCAGCAGCCGGTCGCTTAGCTGATCGACCGTCACTTTGCGAATCTTGATTTTGCGAATGTCGAATTTTTTCATATTTCCTCGGTTTAAGCTGAATTTTGTATGTTCAACCCATGCTTTTTTTTCTATACTTAATCTACCTACCTCATTCATGCCGTTGTCAAAGGAGCAGCCAATGGAAAAGCGTCTTAAACGTTCCGAACTCACATTCTCACTTGCGTTTCTGCTGACGCTCGTCATAGCGGTCGGCGCCTTCTTCTATGGCGTCAAGGTGGGCTCTGCCCGCGTCGAAGACAAATACGCCTCCGAGGAGCAACCAGCCGCCGAGTCAGCTGCGCCGGCTTTGCCTAACTCGTATCAGCAGCAGGATCTCGTCTCGTTCTATCATACCGTATTTTTGCCGTATCGTGAATTTCAAAACGAGTGGTTCGACGTCGAAGGCAAGTGGCTTGCGGATTCCTCCGCCGATCGCACCGCGGATTTGAACGGTCTGGCGAAATCCGCTAGGAAGAAATACGACGCGATCAAGACCGTCGGCGTGTCGAAAGCCTCGCCGCTGTTGGTCGATGCGCAGACGAGCTATTTGAAGAGCCTTAAGCTATTCGCGGACAGCTTCTCCGAGGTGGCTAAAGATGCCAATTCGCAGGCTGCCGACGCCTTCCTGAAGAGCCTTAACGAGAACGCCTACTTCAAAGAAGGACGGGTTCAGGCGTTGTCCGGCCAGCGGGACTATTACGGGTCCATGCTCAAGTGGGCGGCCATGATCGATACCGACCTGCCTTCGGATTACGAAAGCCCGGACATTCTTAGCTTGTCCAAGTGGAAGTCTCTTCCGCTTATTATCAAGCTCAAGGTTTCCGCCGACTATCTGTCCAAGCAATCCGAGATGAAGCCGTTCTCCCCGCAGGATTTGACGGTGCGAATCGACGATTTCATCAGCTCCGGACAAGCAGACAAGCGCAAGCTGAAGAGCTTCGGCGCGATCGCGGAGCTGCTGACGAGCGCGGACGGCGTCCGCGGCGGCGATTTCCTCGCCATGAAAATCCGTTATTACGAGAACGAACAGCTTCCTCAGCTCCCGTTCTTCTATTCCGACAAATAAAGATCCGCCGCAAATCGCAAATGTCTTACATTTTTCATTGCAATGCCCGAACCCTTGCTTTAAAATAGTAAAGGTTATGGGAACCGAGACTACGAAGTACATAGCATGCATTGTAACGTAATCGGAGTCACCCGAGGCGTACCGTTCGACCGCTTCTCGCGGGCGCGGAGGTCGAGGGTGTTTTCTATATTTCAAGGGGGGGTTCCACATGTTTAAAGTATTGGTATCGGATCCGATTAGCGATTTGGGGATTTCCTTGCTGGTCGAGGCATCCGACATCTCCATCGACAAGAAAGTCGGCTTGAGCGAAGACGAGCTCGTAGCGATTATCGGCGATTACGACGCGCTGCTCGTTCGCAGCCAGACTCGCGTAACGGAACGGATCATGTCGGCCGGCAAACAATTGAAGGTCATCGGGCGCGCGGGCGTCGGCGTCGACAACATCGATCTCGACGCGGCAACGAAGCGCGGCATCATCGTCATTAACGCGCCGGACGGCAACACGATCACGACTTGCGAGCATACTTTCGCCATGATGATGGCAGTGGCCCGTCACATCCCGCAAGCATACGCGAAGACGGTCGGCGGCGTATGGGACCGCAAATCCTTCGTTGGCGTTGAGCTTCGCAACAAAGTGCTCGGCGTTCTCGGAATGGGCCGCATCGGCAGCGAAGTCGCGGCCCGCGCCAAAGCGTTCGGCATGGAAGTGTACGGCTATGATCCCTTCCTTACCCAAGAACGCGCGGACAAGCTGGGCGTTCGCCTTGCTTCCGTTGATGACGTCATCCGCGATGCGGACTTCATCACGGTTCATACGCCGCTAACTCCAGAGACGCGCCATATGATCGGCAAAGAACAATTCGACAGAATCAAGCCGGGCGTTCGTATCGTCAACTGCGCGCGCGGAGGCATCATCGACGAGCAAGCTCTCGTAGAGGCGATCGATTCTGGTCGCGTTGCCGGTGCCGCATTCGACGTATTCGAGGAAGAGCCGCCTGCGCCTGAGCATCCGTTCCTTAAGCATCCGAAAATCATCGTAACCCCTCACCTTGGCGCATCGACGATCGAAGCACAGGAGAACGTCGCGATCGACGTGTCCGAGCAGCTGCTTCACATTCTGCGCGGCGAAGCGTTCAAGAACGCCGTCAACATGCCGCCGGTACCGGCCGACGTCCTGGCTAAGCTGGAGCCGTACTTCCTTCTCGGCAAGAAGCTCGGCAGCTTCGCGGTTCAGATGGCGAACGGTCCGGTTAAGGAAATCGCGGTTACTTACGCCGGAGATCTCGCGGACGTCGACACGCAGCCGCTTACTCGCCACGTCGTAGAGGGCGTGCTTGGCTTCCATCTCGGCTCGGATCAAGTGAACGTCGTTAACGCTATGCACCAAGCGAAGACGCGCGGAGTCAACATCGTCGTGACGAAATCCCAAGCCTCCAAAGGCTTCACGAACCAGATCAGCGTGACGATCCGCACGGACAAAGAAGAGCGTCTCGTGGCCGGCACGCTGCTGAACGGATTCGGCCCTCGCATTACGCAAATCGACCGTTTCCCGGTCGACGTCGAGCCCCAAGGGCATATCCTGCTCGTGTCGCACCATGACAAACCGGGCATCATTGGCCGCGTAGGCACGCTGCTCGGCAGCAACGAGATCAACATCGCGACGATGCAAGTCGGCCGCAGCATCGTAGGCGGCGCTGCGATCATGGTTCTCGGCGTTGACAAAGGCGTACCGAAAGAAGTCATCGAGCAATTAACGGGCTTGCCTGACCTGAACAAAGCGAAGGTCATTCACCTGTTCTAAACATCGGTTCTAAGAGCCGTATCGACTATCATCCCCGAGATGACGGTCGATACGGCTTTTTTGTTGTATGGATCATCTCCTTCTTCATAGCGATATCCCCTTCCCTCAGGCGAGAAATAGCAACCTATCGACAGTTATTTCGGAAACATGATTCCTAGATCGAAAAATAACTACAAATCGATAGTTATTTCAATGAAATCATGCCGTTTGGCGGGTTTCCGCTCTAAATAACCGCGCATGGTTGTTAAATTGTGCGATGCTCGAATATTGGGGTGAAATAACTTCAAATGGTTGTAACTTTGGCGCGCGCGAAGATTTATCTGTTGTTTGATTGTAAAATTCTTTCAAAAGTGATATCATAAAAATATCAATATAAACTCATTATTCTACTCAGAGGTGTTGTCGATGGTCGAAAGAAAAGCTTGGTATATGAACGGATTTATCGCGGTGTTGGTCGCTCTGGCGTTAATCGCAGGAGCCGTCGTTAGCTTCGTATACGGAGTGCAGGACGAACCGAACGTTCCTCGTCTTATCCAAGGCGCGGTACTTGCCGTGATTGCTTTAATCGGGCTCTCCTCGCTAGTCATCGTGCAACCGAACCAAGGGAAGGTCGTTACGTTCTTCGGTAAATACGCGGGAACCGTGCTCGAGAGCGGCTTCTGGATGATCACGCCGTTCGCGACTCACCGGATCGTGTCGCTGAAGGTCCGCAACTTCAACAGCCAGCAGCTCAAAGTGAACGATGCCGACGGCAATCCGGTCGAGATCGCCGCCGTCGTGGTCTTCAAAGTCGTCGATACGGCTAAAGCGACATTCGACGTGGACCAGTACGAGAAGTTCGTGGAAATCCAAAGCGAGACGGCCATCCGTCATATCGCCGCTCAATATCCGTACGACACGTTCGCGGACAACGACCGCCATTCGCTTCGCGGCAACGCGGACGAAGTCGCGACCGAGCTGATGACGGACCTGCAGAACAGGCTGTCCATCGCGGGCGTGCGCATTCTCGAGACCCGTCTCACCCACCTTGCCTACGCGCAGGAGATCGCCAGCGCCATGCTGCAGCGGCAGCAGGCATCCGCGATCGTCGCCGCGCGGCAGCTCATCGTCGAAGGCGCGGTCGGCATGGTAGAGATGGCGCTGAAGCAACTGGAGGAGAAGGGCATTGCCCTGGACAGCGAACGTCGCGCGGCCATGACGAACAACCTCATGGTCGCGATCGTATCCGATAAAGGCGCGACCCCGATCATTAACGCGGGCACGCTGTACACGTAAGGGTGATGACGTATCGCAAGCGATAAGAAGTCATTCCCCCTGCGACTTGATCCTGAAATCTACCGCGCGCTCGAGCAATGGGCGTCCGACGAGTTCCGTAGCGTTAACGGCCACTTGGAGTTCCTTATACGCGAGGCGTTGAAGCAAGCTAATCGGCTGCCGAAGAAGCAGAATCCGCCAGGCGGGCCGGAATCGTAACAAGGAAGGGGTGTTCCTCTCATGAGGAACACCCCTTCCTTGTCAGACGTTACACGTCAATTCCAGCAGTGCTTGTTGAATTCCTTTCTCGAACGAAATTCGATTCACGTCGTACGGGTCTAGCGCGTAGATATGTTCGATTTGCAGCCCTTTGCCGCCGCGCGCTACGAATCCATCATCCTTCTCGACCAGCTCCAGCGGTTCGTTCCACGCATAACCGTCCGGTCTTACGATCCATGCCGACGTGAAGCTCTCATACTCATAGAAGTCCATGACGTACACTTTCGAACCGATCCAATCGTCTTTATCCGATCCGCTTAATAAATCCTCGCAAACCTTTTTCATTTTGGCCTCTAACGCAACGGTCATTCGATCTTTACGCGGCGAAGAACCATAATTCGGCTTGTGCGGCTGCTCTACCTGGAACGTGAACGTACCGACGATATCATAAGTTCCTCGAGGCCCGGAATCTGGGTCCTTCTCATCGACTTGGCCGTCCACGTACACAAAGCCGTCTTTCTCCGCGAATACGACCAGTCTCTTGCCTAAACCCGATCTCGCGAATAACCGCTTCTCGCCTGAATCATCCTTATACGAACGCACTTCAACATCAATAGTCTGACCGATGAAAGTCTCGAAATGGTTGTCCGCGTAACTCCAATCGGCTTGTTCCGGATAAAACCACATCATGTCGTTCGCGTAGTTGCGTATCGCGCTTTTCATCGAAGCTAACGTATAGCCTTCCGGAAGCTTCTTCGACGTCGAACATGCTCCTGTGATCAAGGCTAGTCCCGTATACAGGGAAATGAACGGAATGATGAGCTTCAGCTTCATTCAATCGCCCTCCCATTAGGTTTCACCAACAACGCCATGCCGAGCTGCGTCGCGGCTAACACGACCAGAATAATCGGCAGCGACGCCGAAGATACGTTCGAGGCGAACAGCACCTGCATCAGAATCGAGATGACCCGCCCCGCGCTTAAGAACGTCTCCCGCAGCACGACCGACTCGATCCGGAACAACCCTCGCAGCGGCAAGCCGTCCATCAGCCGATAATAGTAGGAGGTCAGCGTATTGACGATGAGCGGCGCGAACAACGAGTAAACCACCATGAACACGATGACGCTCCATAAGCGAATGTCAACGAGCAACACCAGCGTACTAGCGAAAATGACGAGCGAGGAGACGAATAAATCCCTGCGAACATGAGGCTGCTCTCTTCTTCTTGCGATGTAGACGCCAGTCAATATCGTCAGCAATGCGAAAAACACCGTCAAATACCCGACCTGGTCTTCCCGCCCGACGGTCTGAAACATGAGAATGTTCGGCAGGAACAACATGAGTCCTTGGAATAAGCCGAGCACGAAGAAGCTGATCAACGCCAGCACCCATAACCGGTTCCGCTTCATTATTCGACCCGAGAAGTGCAGGAAGAACGCGCGATGGTGCGAAGGGATGCGAGGGATTCGAAAGCTGAATGCCGACGCCAATGCGAATAACGCCGAGGCCGCAGCGAACGTAATGATATACCCGCGAAGCCCTTCGAACAGGCTGATCAAGAAGCCCGCCAGCGCAGGACCTGCCAAACCGGCGGAGTTGAATACGACCATGTTGACGCCTAAGTAGCGCGATCGGTTGCGCGCGTCCGTCACGTCGTACTGAAGGACGAGATAGCCGACCCAATATAAGCCTAGCGCGATTCCGTTGAACAGACCGAACAGCGCGTAATAGTCGACGACTTTGTCCTGAGCGATAATGACGGCCAAGTAGAAAAGCGCAATCATCATGATCCCAAGCCGGTACGTAACCATCCGATCCCGCTTCTTGGCGATCCATCCCCCGGTCGCGAACGCAAGCGGAATAACTCCGTAAACGACAATATTAAAGATCCCGTTAATAACGAGATCTTCGGTAAGACGCCATAAATATAAGTTCAAGAACAGTCCGGACATCGATGCTCCGAACTGAAAACAGCCGTGAATGAACAGGGCGACATACGCCTGCTTAGACAATCGTTCTTCCGGCGAGCCGTTTCCTGCCGACCATCGGCGCCATTGCAGCCATCTGCTCATCGGAGTTCCCCCGCTACCGACGTGTCTGTTTCGTTGCTTTCTTGCGGCTCGCGACTACGGGCCACGTAATCGTGAACGTCGTTCCTTCTCCCTCGATGCTGTCCGCGCGGATTTTCCCGTTATGCGCCTCGACCAGATTTTTCACGATCGCGAGCCCAAGTCCGGTACCTCCGGTAGATTCCCGTTTGCGCGCTTTATCCGCCTTGTAGAACCGATCGAAGACGTACGGCAAATCTTTGCGCGGAATGCCCTGCCCTTCGTCGGCGACCTTGATCTCGATGAGATCGCCCTTGCCGCCTTCGATCCGGGCCGCCGTCAGCGAGATGCCCTTCTCCGCCGGCGTATGGCGCAGCGCGTTATCGAGCAAGTTCGTCAGTACCTGTTCCAACCGATCGCCGTCGGCCGACTCAAGCGTCAGCGACGGGTCTTCCTCGGAACGGATAAGCGCGATGTGCCTTTCCTTAGCCAACGCGGAGAACTTGCGGTACACTCTGGCGATCAATGCGTTCACGTCCAACTGCTGGAAGTTCATCTCGAGATGTCCGGCTTCCATCCTCGCGAGGTCGAGCAAATCTTTAACCAGCCGTCCCATGCGCAAGGACTCGTCATGTATGACTTGCACGAGCTCTCGCCGTTCTTCGGGCGAAGCGGCGATATCGTCCAGAAGCGCTTCGCTATAGCCCTGCACCATCGACAGGGGCGTCCGGATTTCGTGCGAGACGTTCGCCACGAAGTCTTTGCGCATCTTGTCGACGCGGAATTCCTCCGTGACGCTTCTTAGCACCGCAACCGCTCCGCGAACTTCGTCTTCGGACGCCAGCGGCGTCATGACGACCGACCAGACGTCGTCGTTCACGTGAACTTTGACGGTCAGCTCCTTGCCGCCCGATATCACTTGGCGGAACGTCTCTCTCAGCGGTCCCGGCACGCAGGCATAAGCGTCGCTCTCTCCGTCGTCGGTCCATTCTTCGGCCGAACTCCAGTCGTCCAGCAGATGCTGGCCCTGCGGATTCGTCAGAATCGCGCTGCCTGCCGCATCGAATGTGATGACCGCGTCGGTCATGCTTTTCAAGACGCTGCTAAGATGGTCGCGCTCGTGCTGGATGTCGCGAATGAGCGTATGCAGCTCCGTTGCCATCAGGTTAAACGAATTCGCGAGCTCGCCGATTTCGTCGGACGAACGGATCGCGACGCGCGTCGTATAGTCGCCTTGCGTGACCTTGTTGGCCGCGTCTTTCATCTCCCGCAACGGCTGGGTAATCTTCGTGAGCAGGAAGAAGGCGAAGAACGTCGTTAACAGAAAGCCCATCAAACCCGCGTAAGTGAACAATCGCTTGATTTTCTGCGGGTCGGTGAACGTAAGATCGATGTATTCGAGCAGGAACAGGCCGAGCGTAAGAATAATGACGGCCACTAACCCGATGATCGTCAGCCATAGCTTGCCGACGACCGTTCTCCAGATGGCCATACGTTATTTCGCCGCCTCCAGCTTGTATCCGACGCCCCATACGGTCGTAATCATCGAAGCCGCTTCGGTAGATACGCGGTTCAGCTTCTCGCGAAGCCGTTTCACGTGCGTGTCCACGGTACGAAGGTCGCCGAAGAAGTCGTAGTTCCACACGTCCTTCAGCAGCTCTTCCCGAGAGAACACTTTGTCGGGCGAGCTCGCCAAGTAATGCAGCAGCTCGTATTCCTTAGGCGTCAAGTTCACTTCTTGACCGCTTGCGGTGACGCGATGCGCGTCGTGTTCGATCACGAGATGCGGGAACACGATGTTGTTGCTCGTGTTCGTGTCTTTGGACAGGAACGCGGTAGCCGACGAGCGGCGCAGAATCGCTTTAATCCGGAAGATGACCTCGCGTGGACTGAACGGCTTCACGACGTAATCGTCCGCACCGACTTCGAAGCCTTGCACGCGGTTGATCTCCTCGCCCTTGGCGGTCAGCATCAGTACCGGCGTCGCCTTCTGCTGGCGAAGTCTGGCGCACACTTCCATGCCGTCGATGCCGGGCAGCATCAGATCGAGCACGATGAGATCGAAATCTTCGCCCAGGGCGATCCGCAGCGCGGACTCTCCGTCCTCCGCTTCTTCGATCTCGTAGCCTTCCTTCTCTAGATACATTCTCAGAAGCCTGCGAATGCGTTCCTCATCGTCTACGACCAAGATCCGGTTGCCGGTGCTCATTGCGAACACTCCTTAAGTGATTAGGATACGCCAGCGTAAGAATGCAAGCCGGCAATGACCAGGTTAACGCCGATCAAAGTAAACATGACGACCAGGAAGCCGATAACGGCAAGCCACGCGGAACGCGTTCCCTGCCAGCCTCTCGAGAGGCGAAGATGCAAGTACGCGCTGTAGAACAACCAGGTAACGAGCGCCCATACTTCTTTCGGGTCCCAACCCCAGAAGCGAGACCAGGCGATCTCGGCCCAGATCATCGCGAAGATCAACGCGCCGAGCGTGAACACCGGGAAGCCGATCGCGATGGCGCGATAGCTGATCTCTTCCAGATCATCGGCATCGATATCCATCAGGTGAGGCTTTATGACCGCGTAGAGCGGTTTTCTTGCCAGCAGACGCAGCAAACCGTATATAATCAGGCCGGTAATAACGGACCAAATCACCGTGTTGAGCTTGCGTCCCGCGTTAACGCCGGTCATCCAGGACGGCGCTTCGAACAACGGCTTATCTATGCCGAGGAACGAATCGAAGGCGATCGTCTCGCTATTGTAAGGTGCAACGATCGGCGGCAAGCTATAGACCACCTCGTTAACTTCGGAATTAACGGTGCCGTCGTCCGCGATCTCCACTTTCTCTTGGCTGAAGCTAGCTTCGTAACCAGCGCCGCGGAAGCCGAATACCGCCACAAGGAAACCCAGAATAATAACGATGACGGATAGGGAAAATTCCGTAAATATGCGGCTTGCTGCTTTGTCCGGACGCTCTGTATCGACGACACGGATCAGTTGCATGAGCGCGGCGGCGAAACCGACCGCGAAGAACGCTTCGCCTAACGCCGCCGTAGTTACGTGAACGCGAAGCCAGATCGAATTCAGCGCCGGATTAAGCGGCTGGACTTCGGACGGGAACACGGAAGCGTAAGCGACGATAATAATGACGAGCGGCAACGCGAACGCGCCAAGCAAGGAGTTGCGATAAATCAAGTAAACGACGATGAAAGCGAACATAATGGCCATAGCCAAGAACGTCATGAACTCGTACATGTTGCTCGTCGGAATATGCCCCTGGCCTTTCCAACGGGCAAAGAAGAACACGAGGTGCAGCGCCCAAGCGATAATCGCGGCGATGAACCCGATTCTGCCCCACCTAGCCGTATGCCCTTGCGGATCGCGGTTGCTCCAGCGCTTGCCGGCCACCGCGATCGCGTAACAGATGAACGCGGCGCAATACAAGAAGAACGCCGCGGTAAACACATTGCTGCTAAGATCTATCCAATTCAACGTAAATTCCTCCTGTTATCGAGCGACTTCGGCGGAACTTCGATGCCGGTCCTCGCAAGCGCCCACGCAACGTCGGCTCTTAAACCGTAGCTGTTCTTGTTCGTGTGCGCGCCGAGCGACAACGTGCCGTCGTCGATGCGCAGCCACACTCTGCGATGCTGCCAATAGAAGCCCATGATCAGGCCGATCATGGAGATCGCTGCCCCTACCCATATGTACGGCATCGCTTTGTCTTTGCGGATGTTCAAGAATGTCGTATATTCCGAGAACGTTACATTTACCATTTTACCACCGGACATCGCGTTTTCAACTTTAAAGACGAACTTGCCCGAGCTTTGTCCGTTTTTGACGTAATAATCGTTAAGAATCGCCTGATATCCTTTGCTCTCCTCGTTAGGCATCGGGAAGTAGAGATACGTCTCGCCGCCGGGGAGCAGGCCTTCACCCGTAATCGTAAAGGCGAACGCCGGGTTGTTCGGATCGCGCGTCTTCGTCATCGGGCGGCTCTCGGTATCGAGCCCGAAGTCCGGGAAATAATCGTTCAGACGCAGCGTATACGGGCCGACCTCGTAGACGCGGTCCGGACTGTCCGCCTTCAGCGTGAACGTGCCGTATGCCTTGCCCGTAACGGCGTCGGTCAGCGTCACGTTAACGGAGAGGAACCGGACCCGCGCCTGATAGCTGTTCTGATAGACTTTAAGATCGCCGTACGAGAGCGGGCTGTTCACCTGGATCGGATGCTGCTTCACTTGCTTTAGCACGGGATCGCGGGTCGGGTCGTTACAAGCGTCGACGCATTCGTACATCGTCGCTTTCGTCTCGAACAGCTTCGGAACGGCTTTGCCCTTCTGGTTAGAGGCCAGCTCGCTCTCGTCGTAAAGCTCCAACGTGAAATCTTCGTTCTTGAGATAATAGTTCGTGTTCGGGATTTGGCGAGTTTCTCCTTCATAGAGCGCCAAGTATTGATCCATATGCCAGGCCGGCACGCTGCGGCCGAGCACGGCGAGCAAGAACAGAATGAGTCCGATATGGTTAATATACGGTCCCCAGCGGCTGAACCGGTTCTTCTCCGCTAGCAGCGCCGTGCCGTCCTGGTGCACGCGGTACCCGCGACGCTTCAGCTGCTTCTTGAACGAATCGACCCATGCGGTCTCGTCTCCGGCTACCTTGCCGCCGTATGTGACCTGCTGCCTCGTAATAAACTGCAGATGCTTGCGGATCTGCTGCTTGTTAAGCGCGCGGTAAAGCGGAAGCACCCTGTCCAAGCTGCAAATGACGAGAGACGCGCCGATCATGACCAGCAGCCCGCGGAACCACCACGATTCGTACGTATGCGACAATCCGAGCGCATGGTAGATGACGCCTGCCGTTCCGTACGTTTCCTTGTAGTACTTCGCGAATTCCTCGTCCGTCGTCAGGTTGATGAACGTGCTTTCCTGTTGGAAAATCGTGCCCAGAGCGGCGCCGAGCAACGTCAGGATAATCAAGTAGATCGCGATCTTGACCGACGAGAAGAAGTTCCATACCCGGTCGATCAGATGCGGATTTCGCTTCTGCGATCGTCTCGCCACACCGTCGTATCTCATCTCGAGCGGAGCGTCCGCGGCTCCGGCGGCTTCCTCGAACAGAGGCTTGCCGCATGATTCGCACAGTACGGTGCCGACGGGATTCTGATGTCCGCATTCGCACTTCGTGTTCTGTATTAACATCAGGTCCTCCAGCGTTTCGTTGATAGCAATACCGTTCGTGTATTACTTCCGTGAATTCATGATCCGTTCGATGCGGGGCTCGAGATCGTCCTCGTCCAGCGGACCGCCCACGACGACGTCCTGAATCGTTCCGTCCGCGGAGATAAAGAACGTCGTCGGATATTGCTTGAGCCCGAACGCCCGCTCCGTCATCTTGTCGCGGTCGAGTAAAATCGGGAATTTCGCGCCGACTTCGGCGGCAAACCGTTCCACCGTTATTTGGTCCTCGCTGAGGTTAATCCCGACGAGCTCCAAGCCTTGATCGTGCCACTTCTCGTATTGTTTCTGCAAAGCAGGCATCTCGGCCCGGCAAGGCGGACAGAACGTCCCCCAGAAATTCAGGATAACCGGCTTGCCTTTATACTCGCTCCAATCGTGGGCGACGTTGTCGAGATCGGCCAGCTTAAAGGCCGGCGGCTTGTCCCCTTTGGCGAGGGCCGCGCTAGACGTGAAGAGCGAGCCCGAGATCGCGTAGCCTCCGACAAGCAAGACGAACGCCAGTATCAAATATTGAACAAGCTTGCGATGTTGTCCCATTGACGCAATTTCACCACCTGTAATCCAATATTCTCATTATAACGAAAATACCGGCGTCAAGGGCAGGTGCCCTATCCTCCGGTTTTGAACATTATGTGACGCCGTATTCGCTATTCTTCTTGCCCGAGTGCGCTCTGCTCCGCCGCGTCCTGCAGCGTGCGAAGCTCCTCTGCGGTCAGCTTGCGGTGTTTGCCGCGCTGCAGATTGTTCAAATACAGTCCCCCGAACGAAATTCGTTTCAGGCGGGTGACCGGGTGATGGATCGCATCGAACATTCTTCTGACTTGCCTGTTGCGGCCTTCGCGGATCGTAATCGAGATCGTCGCGTATTTGCCCTCCGGATCGATGTCGTGATACTCGACTTCGGCCGGCTGGGTCATGCCGTCCTCGAGCTTAATGCCGCGCTGGAGCTTCTCCAAATCTTTGCCGTGCGGAACCCGCTCCACGGTCGCATGATACGTCTTCGGCACGTGGTGGCGCGGGTGAGTCAGCTTATGCGCCAGGTCGCCGTCGTTCGTCAGAAGCAGCAAACCCTCCGAATCGTAATCGAGTCGTCCCACCGGATAAAGCCGTTCCTTGACTTCTTTCAAATAATCGGTCACGACGCTGCGTCCTTTGTCGTCGGACACGCTCGTAATCACGCCTTTCGGCTTGTTCAACATAATATAGATTTTGCTTTCCCGCTTAATCGGCTTGCCCGATACGGCGATCACGTCCACAGCCGGATCGGCTTTGACGCCGAGCTCTTTCACGACTTTGTCGTTCACGGTCACTTTGCCCTGGAGAATTAACTCCTCGCATTTGCGCCGCGAAGCGACCCCCGCCGCCGCGAGTATTTTCTGCAATCTTTCCACGGTCGTTCACCTCATCCCCCATCATACCAATCCGAACAACAACCAGCAAGCCGCGACTGCGGCAAAGAATCCGACGAAGTCCGAGATGAGGCCGACTTTGAGCGCGTACCTGGCGTTGCGTATGCCGATTGCGCCAAAATAGACGGTGATGACGTACAGCGTCGTATCGGTGCTGCCTTGTATGGTAGACGCGATGCGGGCGACGAACGAATCCGGTCCTTGCTCTTTGATCAGATCGGTGACGTAGGCGAGCGAACCTGCGCCCGTCAGCGGCCTCAAGAGGGCCAGCGGCAGCACGTCGGCGGGAACGCCGAATCGCTCGAACAGCGGACGGAACAACCCGATAATGGCGTCCATGGCTCCGGAAGCGCGGAACATGCTGATCGCAGTCAGCATGCCGACCAATGACGGGATAATGCCGATCGCCGTGGAAAACCCGTCCTTCGCCCCGTCGATGAAAGATTCGTACGTCGGGATTTTGCGGAAGGTTGCGTATAATGGGATGAATGCGATGATAACGGGAATCGCCCAGGTGGATATGACTTGAATGAGGTTCAGCAACGGTCCTCACCCTCCTCCCGGCGGAGTTAACGGCCGCGGCGGAAGCGAGGCGGGCGGAGAATCCGATGAAGGCCGCGGCGGCTGTATGTACTTAGGGGGCTTGCCCGCCTTGCGGCGGTACCAGCGGTCTACGACGATCGCGGCGCCGGTCGATATGATCGTCGCCAGCAGCGTCGGCGCGACGATGTCGGCGGGGTGAAGCGAGCCGAAGTTCATGCGGATCGCGATGATCGTCGTCGGGACCAGCGTGATGCTGGCCGTGTTCAAGGCCAGCAGCGTACACATCGCCGGCGTCGCGACCGTCTTGTCCGGATTCAGCGTCTGAAGCTCCTGCATCGCCTTGATCCCCATCGGCGTGGCGGCGTTGCCCAGTCCGAGCAGATTCGCGCTCATATTGGATAGAATGTAGCCCATGGCCGGATGATCGTGCGGCACGTCCGGGAACAGCCTTCGGACGATTGGCGCCATCAGCCTGGCCAGCTTGCGGACGAGGCCCGCGTCTTCGGCGATTCGCATAAGCCCCATCCAGAATACGAGAATGCTGACTAGCCCGAGACAGACCGTCACGCCCGTCTGCGCGCCTCCGAAGGCCGCCTCGGCAACCTGCTCCATCTTACCGTTAATCGCTCCGAACAGGACGCTGATCACGATCATGCCCATCCAGATCCAATTCACCATCCTATCCCGCTCCCTTCTTCCCCGCCTGACCTTCCGCGCGTCCGATCGCATGGTCGCTGGCCACGACCGACACGCTTCCGATCCGCTTGCCGTTCAAATAGTAATTCATCCAACCTCGGTACCCGAGCGCGTACACGGCTTTGCGAAGATCTTGATTCTCATAAACGGCGGTTAATTGCTCGCGCTCTCCTGCGGCAAGCGGATATCGAAAATCGTTCGAAAGCTTGCCCGCCTCGGCCGCGACGAGAACCGGATCTCCGGCGGATGCGACCTTCGTAAGCGGATAATGCCCGAAGCCGTAGTCCAGCAGCTTGCGATGGTCCGCCCAATCGTCCCCGTCGTTAAGCGTAACGACGACGAGCTGTTGACCGTTCCGCGTAGCCGAGCTGACCAGACAGCGCAGCGCTTTTTTGGTATAACCGGTTTTCACGCCGTCCGCCCCTTCGTACATCTGGAGCATTTTATTTTTGTTCACCCATTTGTAATCCCACGGGTCGTGCGGATTCGGCGCCGTCTTTACCTTCGTGGACACGATCCTGCGGAATTCGGGATTGTGCAACGCGTACGCGGTCAGCTTGGCCAAGTCGTTCGCCGAGGCGTAGTGGCCGGGCTCGTCCAGTCCGTGCGGGTTCATATACTGGCTGTTCGACAATCCGATTTCGGCGGCTTTCTTATTCATCAAGAAAGCGAAGCCCTCGACCGAACCTCCGACATGCTCGGCGATCGCGGTCGCCGCGTCGTTGCCGGAACGCAGCATTAAGCCGTAAATCAAGTTGCGCAGCTGGATTTTCTCCCCGACTTTCAAGTAAATGGACGATCCTTCCTTGCCTGCCGCGCGCCTGCTCACCGTGACCTCATCGTCCAACCGGCCATGCTCGATGGCGACGATCGCGGTCATGATCTTGGTCAAGCTGGCGATCAGCATCGGCTCGTCGCCCTGTTTGCTATAGATGATGCGACCGGAAGCGACGTCGATCAGCGATACGCCCTTGGCGTGATTAGCCGGCGGCTCCGGTACGCTTGCCCCGGCAGCCTCGGCGTCCGGAGGCATGCAACCGACGATGAGGGATCCGAAGAGAACGGCTGCGATAATCATTCGACGTGTGCGTTGCGCTCTGGAAGTGACGTGCATGGATATCCTCCTTGATGCAATCCAATCTTCGTAGGGCTCGAACGAACTCACCCTTGAAAGGTCTCCTAACAATTTATGTAGGCGTGTCCCAAAGTATGTAGCCGAGTTGCGGATGGTAAACGTTACAGAACTACTCGGCGGGTACTCCCCCAAACACAAAAATCCCGGCCAAGAGGCCGGGATTCCGTTACATGAGTTTGTCCGAATGACTGGTTTGGCTCGTCAGCGCGTTGTTCGATTCTGCCGAACTCTGTTCGGTGCCGGCAGTACGTTGAAAGGCGTTCTTAAGCTTGTCCACCCAAGTCGGCGCGGAATCGATCAGACGTTCGAGGATGTGCGTCTGGCTGTCGAGCGGCACGACTTTGACGCCTTGCGTGCCTACGACGAGGAATGCGATCGGCGTTATCGATACGCCGCCGCCGCTGCCGCCGCCGAAAGGAAGCTGTACGGAAGCGTTATGACCTTCGTTGTTGTTGCTTTTGGCGTTGCCTTTGCCTGCTTCTTCCGTCCCTTGGAACTCGCTGCCGCCGGCCGCGAATCCGAAACCGACTTTGGAGATCGGTAAGATTACGCTGCCATCCGGCGTCTGGACAGGTTCTCCAACTATGGTGTTAACGTCCACCATGTCCTTAATATTCTCCATTGCCGTTTGCATAAGGCCGTTAATCGGGTGTTGCTGAGTCATCTAAGCTCCTCCTTTCTTGATGCGATCCCGATGATAGTCGTGCTCCTCGGTCGTCATCGTGTACCTAATTTGCCCGTAGTCGGTGGTCGTTTATGCGCTCTCCCGTCATACTTGCTCGGGCGGAGCCAACGTCGTGCGCCATGCCCGAAGCGCTTTCGTCAGATTCACCGTTCGCGTGCCGAGCTTTACCATGGACCATAAAGCGACGAACGCGCGAATTTGAAAATCCGCTTCCCACACGGCGGAGAACTCGGGCTCGGAGTAGTTAGGCTCGATCCGGTTCTGTGGCATCGTGGACAGCTTCAGGAACTGTCCTGCCGCGCCTGACGCGCACCCCGCGACCGCCCACAATAGCCCCGTCAACACCGCCGTCTGGGCCGCGTCCCCGGTGCCGACCCGGAAGTCGAGCCGCCATCTGGTGCATTCCACCTTTTTCATCGTCGATCGCAGCCATCTCGAAAACTTGCGCGTCGACAACTGGATCGTCCGATAAGAGCTCCAGTAGCGCTTGAACGTTCTGACGCCGAAGATACGCTTCTTTTGCTGCTCGCCGGACGCCCCGATTCCGCCCTTGCTCTTCTCTCCGTAGATGACGTTCAATCCTCTGATCATGATGGAAGGCAAGACGAGTTGATAATGAAAAAGACCGTACAACGCCTGCACGATAACGACCAGTTGGTCCAGCTGTCCGCTGCGGGAATACCTTACGCGGATGCGAATCCGCGACGCCATCGCCAAGATCAATAGGAACGCGATCGCCAAGGCCGCGCACCAAAGCCAAAAGGCCATCCCACCCCCGCCTTTCCTAGGGGTAGTATGACCTTTTGGCAACGCTTCATGCAATTGACTTGATTACTCGCTCGGTTCCAATTCCCGTTCCAGGTCTTCCAGTGACAGCTGTCTGCCTTCTACACGCTCGAACAGCATCTTCGTGCGTTCTTCGAGCTCTTCGTCGCCATCCAGGTCGGAAGGCTCCGGCAACGCCTTAATGCCCGGCAGCCCGAAATAATCGAGGAAGGCTTTGGTCGTTCCGTACAGGATAGGGCGTCCGATCGCGTCGGCTCTCCCCTTCTCCTCGATCAAGTCTTTGGCTACAAGCGTATGTATGGCTCGGTCGGCTTTGACGCCGCGGATTTCCTCGATCTCGATACGCGTAATCGGCTGACGGTAGGCGATAATCGACAGCGTCTCCAGCGCGGCGTTGGACAATGCGGAACGCGCCGGCGAGAACGCCAGCTTCTCGAAGTAGACGGCGTGCTCGGGGACGGTCGTCAGCCTGAAGCCTCCGGCGACTTCCGCGACGCGCAGGCCTCTGCCCTTCTTCGTGTAATCCTTCTGCAGATCCCGAAGCACGTTAAGCACGACGTCCGCATCCACCTCGACGACCTCGGCGATCGTCTTGGCGCTGATGCCTTCTTCTCCCGAAACGAAAAGTATGCCCTCAATTACCGATTTCAATGTCGAATAATCCATGCTCATCCTCGCTCCCCGTCCAAGTCAAGACGATATCGTCGAACAGCGCGTTCTGGTGGCAAGACACCCATCTTCGCTTCATCAGCTCCAGGATCGCCAAGAACGTCACGACGATCGCGTCGCGGTCGTAAGCTTCTCCTACTAGCTTGGAGAATAGGATTTTGCCTTCGCCTTCGCTGGCGCTTCTCTTCAGCGTCTCTACGATATCTATAATCCGGTCTTTGACCGACACTTCGTCTTTGCGGATCGCGGTAACCCGATGCCTGCCTTCCATGCGGCGAATCGCCTTGCGGAAAGCGCGCACCAGATCGTCGACATGAAGCCCTTCGACCGGATTGGCGGGCACGACGTTCAAGAACGGAGTCAGATCCGCGGGCTCCCGCGTATACACTTGGCTCCGGTCCCACTCCTTCTCGCGGAGCTGGACCGCGACCGATTTGTATTTGCGATATTCGATCAGCTTGCGGATCAGTTCCTCGCGTGGATCCAGTCCCTCGTCTTCCTCGTCGATGTACCATGGCTCTTCCGTAACCGGCGGTTTAGGAAGAAGCTGCCGGCTCTTCATCGACAGCAGCGTCGCCGCCATGACGAGAAATTCGCTCGTTATGTCGAGCTCGAGCTCCTGCATCGCGCCAAGATACGACATATACTGATCCGTTATTTCGTTGATCTTGATATCCTCGATGGCGATTTCCGCTTTGTCGATAAGATGAAGCAATAAGTCCAGCGGTCCCTCGAACGTCTCCAGCTTATATAACACGGCCACGCCGATCGTTCACCCTTCCCTCGGCGCGCCTGACGCGCGCCGTGTCTAACTGAGTTGCCCGTTGAATCCGAACGAGCCGATTAACCTTGGATCGCGCGAGTCAAATTCGCCATCTCGATCGCCGTCGACGCCGCTTCCCAGCCTTTGTTGCCGGCTTTCGTGCCCGCCCGCTCGACCGCTTGCTCGATGCTGTCCGTCGTAAGCACGCCGAAAATCGTAGGAACGCCCGTTTTCAGAGAAATCGCGGATACGCCCTTGGCAACCTCGTTGCACACGTAGTCGAAGTGCGGCGTCGAACCGCGGATGACCGCGCCGAGCGTAATGACCGCGTCGTATTTGCCGCTCTCGGCGAGCTTCTGGGCGATCAGAGGAATTTCGAACGCGCCCGGAACCCAAGCGACCTCGATCTCGTTCTCTTCCGCGCCATGGCGCTTAAGCGCGTCGAGAGCGCCTCCGAGCAGCTTGGACGTAATGAATTCGTTGAACCGTCCGACGACGATTCCGTATTTCAACCCTTTGGATATTAAATGACCTTCGTATACGACTGACATGTTATGACATCCTTTCGGGCGGTTCGATGACCGCGCGTTATTAGTATGTTGTATCGGCTTTCGCGGGAGTTTCGATTAACGATTCGCTTCCGCGTCGTCCTCGAACTTCAGCATGTGGCCGAGCTTCGCTTTCTTCGTGTGCAAGTAACCCGTGTTGTCTTCGTTCTCTTGCATTTGCAGCGGAACGCGCTCGACGACGTTCAACCCGTAGCCTTCGAGGCCCTTGATCTTGCGCGGGTTGTTCGTCAGAAGCCGGATTTGACGAACGCCGATATCTTTCAGGATTTGCGCTCCGATGCCGTAATCCCGCAGGTCGGGGGCAAAGCCTAGCTTAAGATTCGCGTCAACCGTATCCAATCCCTGCTCTTGCAGATGATAGGCTTTGAGCTTATTGATCAGCCCGATACCCCGGCCTTCCTGCCGCATGTATAGCAGGACGCCGTTGCCCTCCTCTTCGATCTGGCGAAGCGCGGCCTCCAACTGAGGACCGCAATCGCAGCGATGAGAATGGAAGACGTCCCCCGTCAAGCATTCGGAGTGAACGCGGACGAGTACCGGCTGGGAACCGTCGATCGTCCCTTTGACGAACGCCACGTGTTCTTTGGCGTCGACTTCGTTCGAGTAGGCGATCGCCCGGAACTCGCCGAAATCGGTCGGCATGCGGACCTCGACTTCGCGCTTGACGAGCTTCTCCTTCTCGTTGCGGTAACGGATCAAATCTTTGATCGTGATCAGCTTGAGCTGATGCTGCTCGGCGAATCGAATAAGGTCCGGCAGTCTGGCCATCGTGCCGTCTTCCTTGATCACTTCGCAGATAACCGCCGAAGGCTCGGAGCCGCACATTCTCGCCAAGTCGACCGCGGCCTCGGTATGGCCCGCTCTTCTCAGCACGCCGCCTTTCTTCGCGATCAGCGGAAAAATATGTCCCGGACGGCGGAAATCGTGCGCCTTCGCGTTCGGGTCGATTAACGCTTTGACCGTCGCCGCGCGCTCGTGCGCCGAGATGCCCGTCGACGTAGATACGTGGTCTACGGAAACCGTAAACGCGGTACCGTGATAATCCGTATTGTGACTGACCATCGGCGGCAGGTCAAGCGCCTCCGCTCTCTCCGGCGTAATCGGGACACAGACGAGCCCGCGTGCTTCCGTAATCATGAAATTAATGATCTCGGGGGTGACTTTGTCTGTGAGAGCAATCAGGTCCCCTTCGTTCTCCCGGTCCTCGTCGTCTACCACGATGATCGCTTTGCCTCGCATGAGATCGTAAATCGCTTCTTCTATCGGATCGAACGGTCTTTGTTCGTTATCCTTCATCGCTTCTGCCTCCTCGATACCATTGAATCTTCGTCGGGCTCGAACTCACTCACCCATCTTACATGTATCCGTTGTCTCTCAGTATCGCTTCCGTCAGTCCGCCGGACTTGCTCGCGGACAGCGCCGAGCGTTCTTCCGGCGCGTGCAGCAGGTGATCGATATATTTGCCCAGAATATCGCATTCGATATTGATCGTATCTCCGGCATGCTTGTGCTGGAGCACCGTCTCCTTCAGCGTGTGAGGAATGATCGAGACGGTGAACGTTCCCGCTTCCCGGAAGGCGTCGACGACGGTTAGACTGATGCCGTCAAGCGTGACCGAACCTTGCGGGATCACGTGGCGCATCGTTCTCCGCTCGTGCGGCTCGATCGTGAATACGACGGCGTTGGCTTCGGCTCGGCGATCCCGAATGACGCCCGTACCGTCCACGTGTCCTTGCACGATATGTCCGCCGAACCTTGCGCCGGCCATCATCGCCCGTTCGAGATTCAGCGGGCTTCCGATCTGGAGCGACGCAAGGTTCGTATGGCGGTACGTCTCGGGCATAACGTCAACGGCGAACGACCGCGCGTCGTATTTCACGACGGTCAAGCATACGCCGTTCACCGCGATGCTGTCGCCGAGCTTCACGTCCTCGAGTACTTTGACGGCGTTGATCGACAGGATCATCGCCTCTCCGCGCCGTTCGACCGAACGGAGCGAACCGATTTCTTCTATAAGTCCCGTAAACATGATGAACCTCCTCGATAAAGCTGACCCTTCGTCGGGCTCGAACTAACTCACCCTTGAACCGGGTAACCGGTCACGCACCAATCGTCGCCGTAAGTCTCCAGCTTAACGCCCTGCAGACGATAAGCGGCGGACATCGCTTCGGGACCTCGGAATGCGAAGCCCGATGGCGAGCCTTCTCCCCCGACGATGATCGGCGCATAGAACAGCATCAGCTTGTCGATCAGCCCCGCTTGCAGCATGGCGCCGTTCAGCACGCCGCCGCCTTCGAGTAGAATCGAGCTGATGCCACGCCCCCCGAGCTTACTCATCGCGTCCGCAAGATCGACTCGCGGTCCGGCGCCGCAGCGCAACACTTCGGCGCCAAGCCGCTTGAGCCTCTCTTCCTTACCGGCATCGGCGGCATCCGTCGTCAGTACGATCGTCGGCGCCTCGGCGTTCAGCACGCGGGCGTTATCCGGCAGCCTAAGCTGCGAATCGACGACGATGCGGACGGGATGCAGGCCCGGTACGCTAAGCCTTGTCGTGAGCTCCGGATCGTCCGCCAGCACCGTCTCCGCGCCGACCATAATGGCCGCATGGCGATGCCTGAGCGTGTGCACGGCTTCTCTAGCGTCCGGTCCCGTAATCCACTTGCTATGCCCAGTATGCGTAGCGATGCGTCCGTCAAGCGTTAATGCCGTCTTCAAAGTGACGAACGGCCTTTGGTTCACGATGAAGTGATTAAACACTTCGTTAAGCGTCGCTGCTTGCTCTCCCAGCAGGCCGACCTCGACGGCGATTCCGTGCTCGCGAAGTCTCTCGATGCCTCTTCCCGCGACAAGCGGATTCGGGTCTGTCGTGGCGACGACGACCCTCGCCACCTGCTCCTTAATCAACCGATCGCAGCAAGGCGGCGTCGCCCCGTGGTGGCTGCACGGTTCGAGCGTTACGTATGCGGTAGCTCCAGCCGCCTGGTCGCCCGCCATGTTCAAGGCATGGACTTCGGCGTGCGCTTCCCCGCGTTTCAGATGCGCGCCCATTCCGACGATGCGTCCGTCTTTGACGACGACGCAACCGACGACCGGATTGATTCCCGTCTGACCGGTCGCCCCTTCGGCGAGCTGAAGGGCAAGTCTCATGTAATATTCGTCGTTCAGTACGTTCAATGGACACTCTCCTCTCCTTCGCCGTTGTCAAAGTGAAGCAAAAAAACCCCAAGGGATTACTCCCCGGGGGTTGTAGAGGCACAGCGATAGAAGACCCTTTGAAAGTGCCCGTTGGCACGAACGAATAGACGTCAGCTGGCGGCCGCGCCCGGCGACGAACGTCGGCGAGACTTGTACCGCTCAACCAACGAACGCAGGTATGTGAAATAATGAACAATCTACAACAACGATTGCCGAACTTCCTGCGTCGTTCGATACTCAGCTTGGGCACGGTTAGGCCGCGCTGCGCTTCCTTCTCCCATCCAGACTGTAACTGTCGGTCCCGGAATTGCACCGGGTCCACCGCATCGCCACTCCGCCGGTAGGCCGGTAAGAGCGATGACGGGTCACGGACTGACGGCTCGCGCGGTCTGAGCTTCCCGTAAGAAGCATCTTGCGCGGCCGATCACCGCCGGTGGGGAATTTCGCCCCGCCCCGAAGGTAAGCAACTGATTGAGTGAAAGTGTACCATCCCGCCTTATAAATTGCAATATATTGCACTCCGACGGAGGAAGGACGAACATAAACAATAAACCTCCTCCTTCGGGAGAAGATCCCGGAAGTAAGAGGTTCTGCAGCTCCGCGAAGCCGATTATACGTCGCGGACTTGGATCGATTGAATCTTGTCTTGCCCTTTGAACGCATCGACATGCTCCATACCGGATTTGACCTTCCCGAATACGGTGTGCACGCCGTCCAGATGCGGTTGAGGCTTGTAGCAAATATAGAATTGGCTGCCGCCCGTGTTCGGGCCGCGATGCGCCATCGCCAGGCTGCCGCGCTCATGCTTGTTCTTGTTATGCTCGCAAGGGATCGTGTAACCCGGTCCGCCCGTTCCCGTGCCGTGCGGGCAGCCGCCCTGCGCGACGAAACCCGGAATGACGCGATGGAACACGCCGTCGTTGTAGAATCCTTCGTTCGCCAGCTTCTCGAAGTTGGCTACCGTATTCGGAGCGTCCTGATCGAACATCTCGAGTACGATTTCTTTGCCGTCAGGCAACGTAATGACTGCTTCCTTGGCCAATGTGAACTCTCCTTCGCATCCGCGGCTTCGATCGATTACTTGGATACCGCTTGCTTGCGCAGGCGTTCCGGAATCATATCGTTGCCGACGATGTCCTTATACGATTCGCGAGCGACGACCAGATCCGCCTTGCCGTCTTTCACGAAGACGACGGCCGGACGGCGAATGCGGTTGTAGTTGCTCGCCATCGCATAATTGTACGCACCCGTGCAGAAAACCGCAAGCAGGTCGCCGGATTTGACGGTCGGGAGGTTCAGGTCCCAGATCAGCATATCGCCGCTTTCGCAGCATTTGCCGGCTACGGATACGACTTCCTCGCACTTGTCGTTCACGCGGTTGGCGAGAACGGCTTCGTATTTGGACTCGTAGAGAGCAGGGCGCGGGTTGTCCGTCATACCGCCGTCGACGGCGATATATTTGCGCACGCCCGGAATTTCCTTGCTCGTGCCGACCGTATACAGCGTCGTTCCGGCGTCGCCGACGATGCTGCGGCCCGGTTCGATCCAAATCTCGGGCAGCGGGAAGTCCGCGCCTTTGCAAGTCGTCAGAACGGCGTCAGCGATCGCTTGCACGTAAGTGCCGAGCGGCAACGGGGTGTCGCCTTCGACGTAGCGGATGCCGAAGCCGCCGCCCAGGTTAAGTACGGTGAACGTATAGTTCAGTCTGTCGCGGATTTCGACCGCGAAGCCCGCAACCTTCTCGAACGCCATCTTGAAGCCTTCGACTTCGAAAATTTGAGAGCCGATATGCGAATGTACGCCGAGCAGCTTCAGGTTCGGCTGCGCGATCGCGGCTTCGACCGCTTTGAACGCCGTGCCGTTGCTAAGGTCAAACCCGAACTTCGAATCTTGCTGTCCGGTGGAAATATAGTCGTGCGTATGCGCTTCTACCCCCGGCGTAATGCGGAGCAGCACGTTTACGGTTTTGCCTTTGTCGGCTGCAAGCGCGTTCAGCAGCTGCAGCTCGATGAAGTTGTCGACGACGAAGCATCCGATGTTGGCGTCGAGCGCCATGTTGATTTCCTCAGGCGTCTTGTTGTTGCCGTGGAAGTGAATACGCTCCGCGGGGAAGCCCGCTTGCAAAGCGGTATAAAGCTCGCCGTCCGATACGACGTCGAGGCTCATGCCTTCTTCTTCCGCCACGCGGCACATCGCCATGACGCAGAACGCTTTGGAAGCGTACGCGACTTGGTGGCGCAATCCCGTCTTGCGGAATGCCTCCATAAATTCGCGCGCGCGCTGGCGCACGAGTTCTTCGTCTACAATATAGAGAGGCGTGCCGAACTCTTTGGCGAGGTCGGTTACGTCGCAGCCTCCGATTTCAAGATGACCCTTGCTGTTGATTTTGCTCGTCCCATGCAAAAACATATGCGATTCCCCTTTGTCTCATTTTCCGGCGTTGGAGCATCCTGTCCGGACTTGCGCGAATTATCCTGAGTATAGCCGAAAAACACGCGCGGGGAAATGGAGATTTTGCCACAACATTTGCATTAATGTCTTTATGACGGTTGCTTGCGGCTGTCGAGCGTTCTGTAGATGGACAATCTCTTTTTGTTGGACGCGAGCGGACGCCGCAGGAGCACCGACAGCAGCCCGCGCCCGTTAAACGGAAGCAGCGGCCACAAATACGGAGCGTTGAACGACCTCTCGACGGCCAAATAGACGAACACGAACGTCGTTCCAAGCACGAACCCGATATTGCCCATTAAAAAGACGGCGAGCAGCAGTCCGATTCGGACGATCCGGTTGGCAAGTCCCAGCTCGTAGCTCGGCGTGGCGAACATTCCGATCGCCGACACCGCCATATAGAGAATGACTTCGTTGATGAACAAGCCCGTCTTGACCGCGATATCGCCGATCAGAATCGCCGATAACAGGGTCATCGCCGTCACGAGCGGCGCCGGCGTATGAACGGCCGCAAGCCTTAGCAGATCGACGCCGATCTCCGCGATGAGAAACTGCAGGATGAGCGGAATTCTGCCCGTCTGATCGGCGCCGACGAACGCCAGCCATTCGGGTCGCATAAAAGCGTTCTGGCTGAGCAGGTACCATAGAGGCATTAAGAACAACGAGGCGGTAATGCCGATAAAACGAATCCAGCGCAAGTACGTGCCCATGAACGGATTCTGTCGGTTTTCCTCCGCATGCTGGATGAGATCGAAGAACGTCGTCGGCAGCAGCATCGCGCTTGGCGAAGTGTCTACAATGACCGCGACGCTCCCGTTCAACAATTGGGCGGCGACGACGTCCGGCCGCTCGGTATAACGGACAAGAGGGAACGGGCTCCATGCGCCCTTCACCGTCATTTCCTCCAGCTCCTTGTCGGCAAGAGGCAGGCCGTCGATGTCTATCGCCTTAATCTTATCGCGAATCGATTCGATCAACTGTGGGTTCGCGATATCCTGAATGTATCCGATGCACAAGTCCGTCTGCGTCCGCCGCCCGACCTGCATCATCTCGAAGCGAGCCTTCGGATCGCGCAGCCGTCTTCGGATCAAAGCTACGTTCGTGATCAGCGTTTCGGTAAACCCGTCTTGGCTGCCCCGGACGACTTTCTCAAGCGACGGCTCCCCCGGCGTACGGGCCGGATATTGCTTGGCGTCGATAAGCAGCACTTCGCTTTGCCCGTCGACGAAGAACGCCGTATTGCCCGCCAGCACCTGATCGATCATTTTCCGGAACGAGGACGTAACCTGTACTTGGATCGCGGGAACGTAGTGCTCGAGAAAAGCGTGGAGCGCATCGTGGCTCATGTTGCCCGGTTCAAGGTAAGTGAGCCGCTTCAAGATTTCGGTCAATGAAGCGTCCTTAGCGAATACGCTAAGGAACAGCAGGGCGATCGAACGGTCTCCGACAGCCATCTCGCGCACGGTAACCTCGAAGCTCTTCTCGAACCCGATCGCTTCCTTCAAAGCTTCCTTGAAAGCTTCCATTCGGTCGGGTATCCGATCCTCTTCGTTATCCGCGCCTCGCTGTTTCGGCTTGACGCCTTGGTCGCTCTTCTTGCGTTCGACCGGAGCCTGTTCCCGATTCGGCTCGGGCATCCCGAGTACGCCGTCATGCATGAAATCCATGCTGTCGTGTTCCGTCGTTTCCATACGTTCCTCCTCGATTTCGTTGAATCTAAGGTTGCAGCCATAGCCAATCCACGAGCGAGCCCGTCAATTTGCCAAGCACGAGCGCAAGCAGCAAAGAGAATAGGTAAGGCTTCAGTCTCAGCCGCTTCGCTAAGATCGGCAGTACGTTCAGCACTTCGGTCAGCGCCGCGGCGAACATGCCCACGAATAAGCCTTGGAATATAGCGGGAATGAGCAGCACCGCTTTCGGCAATGCGAAGCCCCAGCCGAACAGATCGGCCGAGCTCCAATAGACCGCTCCGGCCAGAATTCCGGACTCGAACCATGCGGAACGCCGGTATGCCCGCGTAAGCTGGACAAGCCTCGGGATCAAGTCGAGCACGATGAGCAACGCGACGAAGGCGCTGCCCACCGTAAATCCGCCGGCGAAGCTGATCAGGACGAGCACGATACCGTGGAAAGCGTCAATCACGCCGATCCCCTGCCCGCATCTCGAGCTGTTCGTGTTTTTTGCGGTATTCCTCGGTGATCACGTAGTGGTTGACGCTCTCCTGATACATGAACATCTCGACTTCGAGCGGATTCGGCTCGTCGTTCAGCTTCCGGCGAAGCAGGCGATTGAAGAACAGCAGCATCCCCATCCCTACGCCGATCGAATAAGGGACTTGAAATAGCCAGGGGTGTACGGTCGGCTTGCCGGTGATGAGCTCGGTAATTCGTTTCTGCACGGCCGGCATATTGACGTCGGCATGGAAGTTCATCATCGCCATGCCCGATCCGAAGAATAGCAGAATCCAGGCGGTGACGAGCAGCCATCGGCGAGGCTTCACTTCGCCGGAAGCGACGATCTCGAGCAGCACGTGCGGCTCCCCGAACGTCTCGATCATGATGCCGGGCTCGGCCTCGCGAATCGCTTTGACGATCTGCAGCATATCGATGACGAGCAAGTTGCCGTCCTGCTCCGTGACGCGATGCAGCGGAAGCCGCATCAGCCGATGTTCCAATCGCGGATCGACGACGATACGAGCGACGTCGCCGAGCGTAACGACGGTTCCGGGCTTCACGACCGCGCGCCTTCTCATGCGGACGTAGACGATGTCAGGTTCCAGTTGTTCCATCGGCTCCCTCCCCTTTTGGGGTAGTATGCCCATAATGCAAAAAAGACCCGTACGTGGCAAGCGCTCTGTAGCAACTGAAACTCTTTCCGGCCGCTGTTGTATCCAACAATTTCTGACTTATCCATCAAGGATAATTGTCGGATACAAAGGCGGGCGTAAACTCCTCCAAGAGTTTCGTTGCTTTCGAGCTCCATCCCGTTCGGGTCTTCTCCTGACAACTGACTACTACTGCGCGATTTGGTTCTTAATCGATTGTAAAATCTTCTTCTCCAGCCGACTGACCTGGACTTGGGAGATGCCTAGGCGGCCGGCGACCTCGGATTGCGTCTGGTCGCGGAAGTACCGAAGATAGACGATCAATCGCTCGCGTTCGCTGAGGCCTTGGATCGCTTCGGTCAGCGCGAGCTTGTCGAACCATTTCTCCTGCGATTCGTCGGCGATTTGATCCATGAGCGTGATCGGATCGCCGTCGTTCTCGAATACGGTCTCGTGGATCGACGCGGGCGGCTTGTTCGCCTCTTGCGCGAAGACGATTTCCTCCGGCGTCACGCCGAGTTCCTCTGCGACTTCGCCGATCGTAGGCCCGCGTCCGAGCCGCTTGGAAAGCTCGTCCTTCGCTTTGCGGACGCGGTTCGCCATCTCCTTGAGCGACCGGCTGACTTTAAGCGTCCCGTCGTCCCGAAGAAAACGCTGGATTTCGCCGATAATCATCGGGACGGCGTACGTGGAAAATTTGACGTCGTAAGATAGATCGAATTTATCGACGGACTTAAGCAGTCCGATGCAGCCGATTTGGAATAGATCGTCGCTGTCGTAACCCCGGTTCGCGAACCGTTGGACGACCGACCATACCAACCTGATATTGCTGTTCACGAGCGTGTCGCGCGCGGTTACATCTCCGGATTGACTGAGCGCAATCAAGCGCTTGACTTCGCTGTCATCCAAGTAAGCCGGCGGAGACGAACGCTTCCACTCCAGTTCCATGCCTCCAACCCCTGCCGCACGGTTATTAATTGAACAACGCTTTTTTGGACTCGATCCGCTTTTTCATCCGGAGCTTCGTACCGCTATGACTCGTCTCGACCTCGAACGCGTCCATGAAGTTCTCCATAATCGTAAAACCCATTCCCGAACGCTCCAGCTCCGGCTTGGACGTGTACAAAGGCTGGCGAGCCAGCTCCACGTCCTCGATGCCTCCGCCTTCGTCGGATATCGTTAAGCTTAACGTATCGCCGTCGATGGTCGCTTCGACGGTTACCGTGCCATGCTCGCTGCCGTTATAGCCGTGGATGATCGCGTTCGTAACCGCTTCGGATACGACCGTCTTAAGCTCGTCTAACTGCTCCATCGTCGGATCGAGCTGCGTCACGAACGCCGCGACCGTAATGCGGGCGAACGATTCGTTCTCGGAACGGCTGGCGAACGCCAGCTTCATGTAGTTGTGTCCGCTCATGAGACGACCTCCAGACTGGCGATCGCCGAGCGTTCGGTCTCGTACACCGATAAAATTTTGAACAAGCCGGACAATTCGAACAAGCGCTTCACGCTCGTTTGGATGTCGCTGATGACCATTTTGCCGCCGCGGCTCTTCACCAGCTTGTATCGTCCAAGGATCACGCCCAGACCGGAGCTGTCCATGAATTGCAAATCCTTCAGGCTTAGCACGACGTGATCGCAGCGCCCCCGAAGGATGGCGTCCTCCATCTTGAACCTGACGACGTCAGCGGTATGATGATCCAACTCTCCTCTAAGCCGAACGATCAATACGTTGCGGTGCTGCTCCAGCTCGACCTGTAAGCTCATGCGCTTTTCCCCTTTCGCTGCATTAGCTGCATGGTCACCAATTCTACGAAAGGCTCTCCCTTTCCTGCCCTCCGACAAAACTAGAAGCTACGCACGACAACGCGACAAAAAACGCTAGCGCCGCGTGGATCGTTATTCCGTCAATCTGCCATGAACAGCTTGCCCGTCGCCCGCTTGAACAGCTTCCACCAGCCCGCGCGGTTGACGGCCACCGGCGATTCCACCGGGAATTCCTTGATGACCTCGTTGTTGCGATACACGACCAGCTTGCCGACCGGATCTCCCGCCTGTAAAGGCGCTTGGATGCGATTCAGGACGAGTTCATGGCGGATGCCTTTGCCGGCGTCGCCTTTGCGCAGGAGAATGCTGTACGAGTGTTTGGCGACGAGAGGCACTTTCTGCGTTGCGCCCTTCTCGATCGTAAACTCTCCGATGGCGTCGCCTTTTTTGTAGATCGGGACGTTCGTATATTGGGCGAAAGCGTAATCGAACAGATGAGACACTTCCGCGTTGCGGGATTTCGTATTCGGTTCTCCCATGACGACCGCGATCAATCTTAGATTATCCCTGCGGGCCGTTGCCGACAGGCAAAACTTCGCTTCGTTCGTATAACCGGTCTTCAGACCGTCCGCGCCATGATAGAACCGAACCAGCTTGTTCGTGTTGACGAGCCAGAACGGTTTCTCGCTTGTTTTGCGCAAGTGGTCTTGATAGAGTCCCGTATATTTCGTGATACCTTCGTACTTCAGCAGCTCCCGGGACATAAGCGCGATATCGTGGGCGGAAGAGACGTGTCCTGCGGCAGGAAGACCGTTGCAATTCTCGAACCTCGTATTTTTCATTCCTAATTGCGCCGCTTTGTCGTTCATCATCGCCACGAATTGCTGCTCGCTGCCAGCGAGCTTCTCCGCCAACGCAACCGAAGCATCGTTGCCCGAAGCCAGCGCGACGCCTTTGAGCATGTCGTCGACGCTCATCTCTTCTCCTGGTTCGAGGAAAATCTGCGATCCGCCCATGGACGCGGCATATTCGCTCGTCTGCACTTTGTCTGTCAGCTTCAGGCGTCCCTCATCGATCGCTTCCATCACGAGCAGCATCGTCATGATTTTCGTAATGCTGGCCGGCGGCAGCTTAGCATTGCTGTTCTTCTCGTAAATGACGGTGCCGCTGTCCGCATCCATCAGAATAGCGGATTTGGCGTTAGCGGCTAGATTGGCAATCGGCCCCGTCGCCTGTCCTTTCCCCTCCTCCGCCCAAGCCGCGGACGGCAATAGAAGCAGCGCGGCCAGCGCGACGACGAATCCTCGGTACCCTCTTACGCGAAATCGGCTTGCGTTCAATGATGGCTCTCCTCTCGGCCGGTTGACGGCCATGTTGTCTGAACTTCTTCTCTTCAGTCTTTCCTACCGGAATGAAATATATTCCAAACCCTGACTCTGCCGGAGCAGAAAAAAGCCGACCTCCTCAGGGAGATCGGCTGGCTTGGAGCGTCATACGACGGCGTCGATTCTCGTTTGCGGCGCGACCGAGCACCTTTTGCACACTTGAATCGTCTTCCTGCCCGCAGGCGTTCGCGGATAAAGCAGCTTGATCCGGGTCGACCCGCATATCGGACAAGTTCCCCTCCCCCGCGACGGCAAGTTATACAACGAGTGTCCCCGCTTGGATTTAGCCATGGCTGATTCTCCTCCTAAATAGACGATGAATGCGTTCTCTACTAGTAGATGCGGACAGCCTGGCAGAAATGTCTGGGAGTTGAGCGGGAGTTTGAGTTAGTCGAACTGTAATGGCACGTAGTCTCGGATTGGTGTGCATAGTTTGGGTTAGTCGAACTGCATGGGCTCGCAACCTCGCATCAGTCCGCGCAGTTTGGGTTAGTCGAACAGCATGGGCTCGCAACCTCGCATCAAGTAGCGCAGTTTGGGTTAGTCGAACTTAGGGAAATCACGACAAAATTGGCAGCTGCTCTCCCACGGACATTTCGACGCTCTCGGGCTGCTCCTCCCCCACGGTCGCTTCGACGCTCTATAGCACGTAATATCCGGGCTACCACGCATCCTGAGCGAGGGGGATATCGTTATAAAGGCGCAAAAAAGCCCCACCGTCCGCGAAGGACGATGAGGCTTCCCCACTTTACACCAATTACATCTTAGGCAACACGTTCAGCACGAGCGACAGGAACTGTTCCTTAACGAGCTCCGTCGTCTCCATGACCTCTTGGTGAGACAGCGGCTGGTCGAGAATGCCCGCGGCCATATTGCTGATGCACGAGATACCGAGCACTTCGATGCCGGAGTGTCTGGCGACGATCACTTCCGATACGGTCGACATGCCAACAGCGTCCGCGCCAAGCGTGCGGAACATGCGGATTTCCGCAGGCGTCTCGTAGTTCGGCCCGAGCAGACCGACGTATACGCCTTCTTGAACCGAGAAGCCGAGCTCCGCCGCCGTCTCCTTCGCAATAGCGCGCAGCCTGCGGCTGTACGCCTCCGACATGTCGGGAAAACGAGCGCCAAGCGCGTTATCGTTAGGTCCGATCAGCGGGTTGCGGCCCGTCAAGTTCAAGTGATCGGAGATGAGCATCAAGTTCCCCGGCTTGTACGACAGATTCACACCGCCCGCCGCGTTCGTTACGAGCAGCGTCTTGACGCCGAGCGCTTTCATGACGCGTACCGGGAATGCCGTACGCTCCGGCTCGTAGCCTTCGTACATATGGAACCGTCCGCGCATAAGCACGACGTTCCGTCCTTGCAGCCTGCCGATGACAAGCTCGCCCGCGTGACCTTCAACCGTCGATACCGGAAAATGCGGAATGTCCGCGTAATGAATCGTCACCGCATCCTCCAGTTGTTCTCCAAGCACGCCAAGTCCGGAGCCAAGAATGAGGCCGATCTCCGGCGTTACGCTCGTCGTGGACCGGATATACGCGGCCGCCTCGTCGATTACTGCTTTCGTGATTAAGTGGGACATCCTGATCTCTCCTCGAATCTAATGATTAACGCAGCAGCTTCAGAAAGCTATTGCCGTGAGTCGCGAACGACACTCCGAAGTTATCGGCGATCGTCGCGGCCAAATCCGCAAAGCTAGGCCGCGTCTCCAATTGCCCGCTGCCCGCAAAGCTCGGGCTGTACGCGAGCAATGGTACGTACTCGCGCGTATGGTCCGTTCCCGCATGCACCGGATCGTTCCCATGATCGGCGGTTATGATCAACAGATCATCCTTGCCGGTTGCGGCCATAAGCTCCGGAAGAGCGCGATCGAATACTTCCAGCGCTCGTCCATAGCCTTCCGGGTCGCGGCGATGTCCGTACAAGGAATCGAAGTCGACCAGGTTCGTGAACAACAAGCCTTTGAAATCTTTGTTCATCTCGCGGATCGTCACCGCGATGCCGTCTTCGTTGCTCTTCGTCGGGTACGCCGCGGTAATGCCTTCCCCGCTGAATATATCGTTGATTTTCCCGACCGCGACGACTTCGCGCCCCGCCTGCTTCAAGGCGTTAAGCACGGTCGGCTGAGGCGGCTTCACCGCGTAGTCGTGCCGGTTCGCCGTGCGTTTGAACGCGCCGGGCTTGCCGATATACGGACGCGCGATAACGCGCCCTACCGCGTATTCGTCCGCGAGCGTGAGCCTACGCGCGATTCTGCACGCGTCGTACAGCTCCTCGAGCGGAATGACTTCCTCGTGGGCGGCCAATTGGAATACGCTGTCTGCGGACGTATAGACGATCCACGCCCCCGTCTTCATTTGCTCCTCGCCTAGCTCGTCCAAGATTTCCGTGCCCGAAGCCGGCTTGTTGCCGATGATGGATCTGCCGGTCGCTTCCTCGAACTGCGCGAGCAAAGCTTGCGGAAACCCGTCCGGGAACGTACGGAACGGCGTATCGATCCGCAGCCCCATAAGCTCCCAATGGCCGGTCATCGTATCTTTGCCAACGGATACTTCGGCCATTTTGCCGTGATAGCCGACAGGCGACGGCTCAGGCTGCCAATCCGAGATCGGCGCGATATTCGCGAGACCTATCTTTCTCATATTCGGGAGCGACAGGGCAGGAACCCGCTCCGCGATATGTCCGAGCGTATGCGAACCAACGTCACCGTAGTTCGCCGCATCGGGCAATTCTCCGATCCCGACGCTGTCGAGAACGATTACCGTTACTTTACCGAAACCCATGCTGGTTTCCCCTTTATCATTCGAGTCTTGAAGTTTTAGCCCGCGGATGGCTCATCTCGTACACTTCTTTGAGCTTCAGCTTGGCGGGCGGCTGGTACGCTTGCGTCGTCGCCGGCGCGGCATGTCCGAGCATCTCCTGAACGGCTCGCAGATCGGCTCCGTTGCCGAGCAAATGAACGGCGAAAGATTGCCGGAGCGTGTGCGGCGATATATCGATGCCTAGCTGCGCGGCGTATTTCTTCATGATCTTCCAGAAGCCTTGCCGGGTCAAGCGTCCTCCGAGGTTGTTAATAAAGATGGCGTTAACCGGCTTGTCTGGATGAAGGAGCCGCGGTCGCGATTGTTCCATATAACGGGTCATCCACTCCGTGCAAGGAGAACCGATCGGTACCATTCTTTCCTTCCCGCGCGAACCTAAGCATAGCAAAAAACCCATATCCAGTCGAATATGGCCGATATCGAGCGCGATCATCTCCGATACCCGCAAACCCGATGCATAGAGCAGCTCCAGCATCGCCCGATCCCGGAGGCCATGGTCCGTGCGCGCGTCCGGGAGCTCGAGCAGTTTGACCATCTCGTCCGTATCGATCGCTTGGGGCGGCTTGCGTTCGACCTTCGCCGATTCGAGCTGCATCGCCGGATTGTAATCGAGCGCGCGGCGAATCGCCAGCTCGTTGCAGAAAGCTCGTATGGATACGATTCTACGATTGACCGTAGCGACGGAACGCCCTTCCGCGCGCAGCGTGTTCAAATAAGCCTGAATGTGAAAAGTCCGTAACTCGGCCGGCTTCGTTACGTTGGCGGCTTCCATCGCGGCAATAAAACCGTTCAAGTCGCTTCTGTAGCTTTGCAAAGTGTTCACGGATACGGTGCGTTCTTGCCCCAGCTCGCCCAAATATGCACGCAACCATTCGCGAAGCGTCGTCATCCCCGTCGTCCTCGATTCTGTCTTCTATTCTCCAAGCCAATAAAACAACCGAAGCCGATCGCCCGGGGAAACCGTCGGATCGCCCCCTTCACCCGATCGGAACACCTTCTCCGCTCTGCCCTCCGGCACTTTATACGGATCTCTCGGCTTCAACCAGTCGTGAAACAGGCTGAAAAAATGGTGCACGAACAGCGTCAGCACGACGAAAAGGAGCGTGAATTGCAGTCGCTCCCACCATTTATTAACGGTTTCTTGCATAAGGCATCCCCCTCTTGTCCTACGCGGTATTAATCCGTATGAACGAAAGGGGGAAATGATTCATCCTAATACGCTTTGAAGCTCAGTGTAATGCATTCCGACGGCCTGCGCAACGCTGTTATGCGTAATGGCGCCGCGGTGCGCATTGACGCCGAGCGCAAGCGCGCCGTTCATCGCTACAGCCGCTTCGAAGCCTCTAGACGCCAGTTGAATAACGTAATCGATCGTCGCGTTCGTAAGCGCCAGCGTGGACGTCCGGGGTACGGCGCCCGGCATGTTGGCGACCGCGTAATGGATGACGCCATGCTTGACGTAGGTCGGATGCTCATGGGTCGTCACCCGGTCGATCGTCTCGATCGAGCCTCCTTGGTCTACCGCCACGTCGACGATGACCGCGCCTTTCTTCATCGTCATGACTATCTCTTCCGTGACGAGCCTGGGCGCTCTCGCGCCTGGTACGAGTACCGCGCCGATGAGCAGATCCGCTTTGCGCACCGCGTTCGCGATGTTGTACGGATTGCTAGACAGCGTCCGCAGGCGGCCTTGAAACACGTCGTCGAGATACCGCATCCGCTCGCTGTTTTTCTCAAGCACGACGACTTCCGCCCCTAAGCCCAGCGCCATCTTGGCCGCGTTCGTTCCGACGATGCCGCCGCCGATAATGACGACCTCCGCGGGCGGCACGCCCGGAACGCCGCCAAGCAGGACGCCGCGGCCGCCGAAGAACGCCTCGAGATATTTGGCGCCCTCCTGAACGGACATGCGTCCGGCTACTTCGCTCATCGGGACGAGCAAGGGCAAGCTGCCGTTAGGCAACTGAATGGTCTCGTAAGCGATACCCGTCACCTGCCGATCGACGAGCGCCTTCGCCAGTTCCTGCACGGCTGCCAGATGCAAGTACGTAAAGAGGATCAAGCCTTCCCGGAAATAGACGAACTCTTCGGGAAGCGGCTCCTTCACTTTAACGATCATATCCGCCTTCGTCCACACCTCGGCGGCGCTGTTCGAGATAGTCGCCCCGGCTGCCGCGTATTCCTCGTTCGGAAAGCCGCTGCCGGCTCCCGCGTCTTGCTGGACGATCACCTCATGGCCTTGCTGCGCGAGCATTCCGCAGCCGGCCGGCGTGAGCGCGACGCGGTATTCTTGGAGCTTGATTTCTTTCGGCAAACCGATAATCATGACTTTCCCTCCCCGCCGCGTTTCTTCGCTCGCCTGAATAGGATGCCCCGCCTGATTACCTGCGCTTCATGGCGAGGGATGCCATGCCTTACTCCAATATACGTTACGATCGGCAAGGAGGACGCAGGGAGCGTACCGTCAGCCCAGCAGCTGCTCGATCTCGTCTTTCAGCTCAAGCGGCTTCACTTGCGGCTCGAAACGCGCGATATCAAGGCCATCCGCGCCAACGAGGAACTTCGTAAAGTTCCAACGAATCTCTTCCCCCGTCAGTTCCGTCAAGTAGCGGTACAGCGGGTGGGCACCCGGTCCGTTCACTTCGATCTTCGTGAGTACCGGGAACGTCACCCCGTAATTCAAGGAGCAGAACTGGGCGATCTCTTCGGCGCTTCCCGGTTCCTGCTCTCCGAATTGGTTACATGGGAAACCTACGATGGACAAGCCTCGGTCCCCGTATTGCTCGTGCAGCTGTTGAAGCTCGGCATACTGTGGCGTCAGCCCGCATTGGCTCGCCGTATTCACGATGAGCAGCGCTTTGTTCTTATAAGCTTCCAGCGTCGTCGTTTCTCCGTTCGCTTTGCGAACCTCGTAGTTATAGATCGTCATTCGTAAGTTCCTCCTCGATATCGTTCGGGTGTACTTTGCGCATCATCGCAACGATATGCATTCTGAGAGCGTCCGCTTCTTCTTGGGATACGCCGGCCTGGCAGAACATCTTCTCCGGAACTTCACGCGCCTGCTCCTTCAGCTTCTCGCCTTGGTCGGTCAGCGCGATGATGACGCTCCGCTCGTCGCTTCGGTCTCTAGAACGCGTCAGATGTCCCATCGACTCCAGCTTCTTGAGCAAGGGCGTCAGCGTCCCGGAATCGAGCATCAGCCTTGCGCCGAGCTGCTTGACCGTGACCTGGTCATCCTCCCACAAAGCGAGCATCGTAATGTACTGCGTATACGTTAGGCCGAGCTGCTTTAGATGCGGCTGATAGCGTCTCGTCATTTCCCGCGATAGCGCATATACCGCAAAACATAGCTGATTGTCCAAACTTAATGCCGCGCCCTTTTGCATGGAACCCTCCTTCTGCCAACGTATAGATCGCCAATTAATTGCATACAACCTAAAGAATGATCTCACTATAACATTCGCGTCTCGAATGAGTAAAGCATTGACTTCACTATTTATATTTTATACAATTTAATTTATATCAATCTATTTATCCTACCAAAAGGACGTGTGAACGTATGTCCATCTACGAGATCGAAGTGAACGGCATCCGCGGCGACAAGAAGGACTTGTCCGAGTACCGTGGCAAAGTGATGCTGATCGTGAACACGGCCAGCAAGTGCGGCTTTACGCCGCAATACAAAGGACTCCAGAAGCTTCACGAAACATACGCCGATCGCGGTCTTGCCGTTCTAGGTTTCCCTTGCAACCAATTCGCCGGTCAAGAACCGGACGACGAGGCGACGATCGCCCAGCAATGCGAGCTTAACCATGGCGTCAACTTCCCGCTCCACGCCAAGATCGAAGTCAAAGGGGCCGGCATTCATCCTCTGTATAAGCATCTAACGAAAGCGAAGCGAGGCTTCCTCGGAACGAAGTCGATCAAATGGAACTTCACGAAATTCCTCGTCGATCGTAACGGCAAGGTCGTCCGCAGGTTCTCGCCTACCGTCACGCCGGAGAAAATCGAAAGCGCCATCCAAGCGCTGCTGTAACAATCAAAAAAGCTATTCCGACGGCTTATCGCGTTGGAATAGCTTTATTATTATGGTTGCTCCGGCGGATTATCCGGTTGGCATTTGGCGCAAATCCCTTGAAAATCGAGTCTATGATCGAGAACGGTGAAGTTGTATTCGGCCTCCAGACGCTCTTCCAGCGGCAAAAGCCAATCTTCCATGATCTCCGTCATCGATCCGCATTTGACGCAGATCAAATGGTGATGATGATGCTTGTTGCTTTCCGTCCGCAAGTCGTAACGCGCGACTCCGTCCCCGAAGTTCATCTTCTCGACGACGTGCATCTCGGTCAGAAGCTCAAGCGTCCGATAGACGGTCGCCAGACCGATCTCGGGAGCTTTGTCCTTGACGAGCATGAAGACGTCCTCGGCGCTCAGATGGTCTTCTTCGTTCTCCAGCAGTACGCGCACCGTTGCTTCCCTTTGCGGAGTCAGCTTGTAGCCCTGGGCTTGCAATTGTTGTTTAACTTTTTCAATGCGGGCTTCCATCGTTTCCCCTCCGGTCGCAAACACAGCATGCTTCCATTATAGGGCGCGCCCGTTCGATAAGTCAAACCTTCTAAATGATAGACATTCTCATCCAAAATCACACAAAAACCGCTATTCCCGCACGACATTCGACACTTGCACGTCGACTTGCGGCGCCACTTGGGAGAGCAACACCGGCGCGACGAACGCTTCGTATAGAGCCGCGCAGAGCAGTACCGCCAGCATTAGCCCGGTCACCGCCGTGTGGGCAAGAAAAGGCGGCAGCAGCTGGCCTTTCTTGCGGAACAGCCTCTCGCGCACGAGGAAAAAGGCGAATCGGGAAGCCGAGACGCTGGCGATGAGCAAAGCCGGCACGACGATCGCGTTCGGAAGAGCCGTCGAAGCCAGGAAGAAGAGAACGCCTTTCCAAGCGAGCTGGTCTACGAGCAACGCGACGGCAAAGCCGATCAGCATCCCTTTCAGAAAATCCAGCACGAGTACGAGCGGCAATCCGATGACCGACACGCCGAGCAACCAGATTAACCCCAGCCATTTCCCATAGAAAATAAAGCTATCCCAGAACGCTGCCGCATGATTGAATTGATCCGCGTGCCGTATCGAAGACAGATAGATCCCCATCTGATCGGCCAACTCCTGCTGTTGATCGAGCGTCAACGCGCTGGCGAGCAGGACGCCGAACACCGCGCCGACGACGATCAGCACCAGCAGGAAGACGTACAAGTTCAAATTGTCGCGAGCCGACATGTTCCACAATCGAAGCTTCACGGAAATCCCTCCTGTCCGACCACGCTAAGTTCGCGAGCTTCCTCGTAACTTATGTGTATGTGGACAGGCCGCGATTATGCGCCCCCGATCTTGCCGTATGAGCCTCCTGCGCCAGCGGTGAAGGAGATCCGGCCTTCTCGGACCCCGACGATCAGCGAAGCGATCCGCTCGCCGGCGACGGCGGCCAAATTTCGTTCGGAGGCGCGGTGCAGCACTTCCATCTCCGTTCCCACTTCCGTGAGCAGCCGTTCTCTCATCTTCGGGCCGACGCCCGGGATGAAGCTAAGAGGCGCTTGCGGCCGGTACGGCGCGCGGTGCGGCGGCAGCAGTCCCTCCGTCCGGTCGGCGAGCTGTTCGATCCGGCCGGACACGCCGCGTACGAGTTTGACGCTTCCGCAGTTCGGACAGGCTTCGATCGAGCCGGACGGCAATGCGGACTCGCAGGCGAGGCAATAGCTCGAATGGTATTTGCCAAGCTGCGGATGCAAGCCGTAATTAGCGAGCACCTGCCGTCCGGAATCGCGAAGCAGCGCCAAGCGCAGCTCGTCGAATGACGGCTCGGCAACGAGCAGCTCGTTGCACTCCCTGCCAATCATGCCCGTTGAATGCGCGTCGGAATTCGTCAACAGCGGAAACCGGTCGAGCTCGGATAGGCGTCCGGCCATGAGCGCGTCCGCGCTGAGCCCAAGCTCGACGGCGGCGATGCCATCCGGATCAAGCCGATCGGCGAGACGGTCGGCCGAGCAGCCGAGCAAGCCGCGATGCGGCGTAAAGACGTGCGCTGGCGCGAGCAAGCCGCCGCGGGACAGCAGCTCGCGCTGCAGCTCCTTTCCGGACGATCTGACGCGCTGCGAGCTGAGGTTGATATTCGTCACCCGCGGCTTCAGCCACTCCGTCCAAGCCTCCATCGCCTGCAAATTCGGCAGATAGCCGAGTAGATGATAGGGACCTCCGCCCTCGTCCCGCACTTCCATCTCCGCCCCGAGCAGCAGCGTCGTATTCCGGTAACGAATGCCCCCGCCGGCGATTTCCGTCATTTCGCCGCTTTCGAGGCTATTGCGGATGTCCGCCTGAACGGCGGGGGAATGGCAATCGATGATGCCGATCAGAGCGATACCTTTGCGCTCCGACGCTTCCTGCGCGATCGAGCGGAACGTCAGGTTTTTGCTGCCGCTGATTTTGACCGGTTGGCCGCTGCCGCTGCGCCCGATATGCACATGAAGGTCGGCGAATACAGGCTGCAGCTTCATCAGAACGATCCCGTCAGCGAATAGATGCGCCAAGCCTGCACGGCCAGCAGAGTCTTAGCGTCGCAGATCCGTCCGTCCCTCACGTATTCGAGCGCTTCCTCGAGCGTGAGCGCTTCGCACGTCAGAAACTCGTCTTCGTCCGGACGCAGCTCTCCGCGGCTTAGCTCTTCCGTGAAATAGAGATGGATGATTTCGTCGGCGAAGCCCGGGGACGTAGAGAACGAGTGCAGATGCACGATAGAGTTCGCCCGGAATCCAGTCTCCTCTTCCAATTCCCGAAGCGCTGCCGCCTCGGGCGCCTCTCCCTTGTCCAGCTTGCCTGCCGGCACTTCCACCTGGGCTTTCTCAAGCGGTTTGCGATATTGCTCGACGACGAGCATTTTCCCGTCCAACAATGCCAGTACGGCGACGGCTCCAGGGTGTCGTACGATCTCCCGCGTCGCCGTCTCGCCGTTCGGCAACGTCACCGTGTCCACTTGAAGCGAGATCACCCGCCCCTCGAAGATCGGTTTGGTCGAGATCGTGTCCTCGTAGAACGGATGATTGTTACCCGCTTGTTCGGTCATTGCGGTTCCTCCTGTCATAGGCTTGCCTGTAAAGTCATAGGTTCAACATATAGGCTTGTCCGCCGGATTGCAAGCTAGTCGGCGATGCAAGCTCTGCCGATGAAGAGAGGTGCACCGTCATGCTCAAAAAATACGCCACGGAGAACACGCTCCGATACGTGGGCAAAGCGTGGGAAATCCGCCACGCGCTGCGCCAGGAGCAAAGAAGCAAAGGCGGCCATACGCCGCTTATCGCCGCGCTTCGGCCGCCAGTCGCACGACCGCGCTCGCCATGGCGGTAGGCTGGACGCTTCCGCCTTTCGGCTCTATCGTGAAGACGACTTCCTCGAAATTCGGCCATTGCTCGATATGCGAATAGAGATGTCCTTGGCTCATGTGGAACTCGAGCAAGCCCAGATTCGTCAGCCGATTCTGCAGGTTCCCCCAAGCTTGGACGTCTAGTCCTTCGGACGGCAGCAGCCCCTCGAGCAGCATGAACATTTCTTGAGTGTTCCCGTTCACCCATACCGTCGCCGTCGGACGTTCGTCCTTCAACGAATAGGCGATCGTGTCCGGTTGGGCGATCAGCGCCGCTCCGCTCGGTTCGTATTTCGCGGCGTACGCTTGCGCTTTCTCCAATGTAGAATGCTCCTGGGAAGACTGCCGGTTCAGGAGCGGTATCGAAACGAGCAGCAGAGCGAAGCAAGCGGCTACCGCCCATGCGCCTCGGTTAGCTCTCATTTTGGCGATATGGCGATGTACGCCGATGAGCCTGACTTTGCGGCGGAGCTTGTTCCGGTTTCGCTCCCTGCTCGCCCGCTCGAGCGGGGTCAGTTCAATCGTCGTGGAAGGCGCAAGAAGCTCCCGCCATTGCTCCATAGCCGATCGGCAAGTCCCGCAGCTTACGAGATGCCGCCCCATCGCTTCATATACGTTCTCGGGCAGCCGGCCGGCGAGCCAGTCTACCCATCCTTCCTCCGGAATGCCGCAATCATGCTCGGCCACCCCGTTCCCCTCCTTCCTCTCCCGTCCAACCTAATCGTTCCATGGTCTTGCGCAAATGGTTCAAGCCGTAGCGCACGCGCGACTTGATCGTTCCGACCGGCACACGCCACGAATCGGCTAGATCCCTTTGGCTGCGGTGCAAGAAGAACGCGGCGGCGATCGTCCTTCTCTGCAAGCCCGGCAATTGGCCAAGCGCTTGACGAAGCGCTTCCCGCTCCAAGTTAAGCAGCGCGCGCTGCTCAGGCCCGCGGTCTTGAGCGGGATCGGATGCTTCGGCTAGCTCCGGCTTGTCGTAGACGATTTTACTTCGCTTGCGCAACCGGTCGACGCACTTGCTTTTCGTCAATACGGCCAGCCAAGCCTCGACGGAGCCGCGCGAAGGATCGTACCGGCCCGCATCGGTAATGACCGAAAGAAGCACGTCGTGGCACACGTCCTCCGCCTCCATGCGGTCGCCGAGCATTTTACACGATAACCCGAAGATGAATGGAGCCGCCCTCTCGTAAAACCGGTCGAACGCCTGCACGGAGCCGTCCCGAATGCATGCCAACAGTTCAGCCAGCTCCCGAGGCGCCGCCTGCTCCCTAAGTGGTTCCACCTCGTCCACCTCGCTTATATAGATTCCGCTACTCCCATAAATAGCAAAAATCGCGCGCGACGAACACTATCCCGCGGTTTTTTTATTTTCCTTTAAGGTTCTACTAAGCAAAAATTTAACTTTCGATATAAATCCAAATCCGTATCCCGAACGTAGAGGGGGTGAAAAAACATTCTTCCCAGGAGGGGTCTTGGAACATGAACAGGTTAACCGGAAAGCTGAGAACCGTACTCGTCTTATCTCTACTGCTCGGGCTGGCGTTCAGCGCCGCCCCGGCGATGGCCGCATCCGGCACTTCGCTGTACACTCCCTATACGTACTTGTCGGCGGCGCCGGGCGAGACGGTCAACTATCAGATCGAGCTGGTCAACGACTCGGACAGCATTCAGACGGCGGCGTTGTCGTTCGATACCGGAAGCGCGGGCTGGGAGTACGAATTGAATGCCGGAGGCCACCCGATCCGGGAAATCTCGGTCAAAGGGAACGAATCGCAGGGAATTAACCTGTCGGTCACCGTTCCTTACGAGGTGGCTAAAGGAGACTATCCGTTCAAACTGAACGCGGGTACGTTCGGAACGCTCGGGTTAAAAATCAACGTATCGGAAGCCGGTACGTACGCATCCAAGCTGACGACGGAACAACCGAACCTGCAAGGACATTCCGATACGAAGTTCTCTTACACGCTGAAGCTGGACAATCAGACGGCGAGCAAGCAGCAATACGCGCTGACCGCCGAATCGCCGGCAGGCTGGGATGCACGGTTCACGGTGAACGGCGAGAACGTAACGTCCGTCGATATCGATGCGCACGCCTCGAAAAGCATTACTTTGAACCTTACGCCGGCCGATAGCGCCAAAGCGGACACGTACGATATTCCCGTTCATGCGGTTAGCGGCGGCGCCTCCGCGGACGTGGACGTGCAGGCGGTCATTACCGGAACGTACGGAATCAGCTTGTCGACCGCGAGCGAGCGCCTCAGCGCGGATATTACGGCGGGCAAGAAGCGCAATCTGGAGCTCGTCGTTACGAACACCGGAACCGCCGAGCTGACCGACGTCAGTCTGACGGGACAGCCTCCGGCCAATTGGGATATAAGCTTCTCGCCGAAGACGATCAGCTCGCTCAAGCCCGGGGAGCAAACGACGGTAACCGCGAGCATTAAGGCTTCGAATAAGGCGCTCGCCGGCGATTACGTCGTCAGCCTGGCCGCCCAATCCTCCGCGAAGACGGCGGATGCCGAGCTGCGCATGACCGTGAAGACGTCCGTCATGTGGGGATGGATCGGCGTGCTTATCATCATTGCGGTGCTCGGAGGCGTGTACGCTCTGTTCCGCAAATACGGGAGGCGTTAATCGTGACGACAAGCTCGGATCAACCGGTCATCGAGCTCAAGCAGCTCGTTAAACGGTATGGACCGTTCACCGCGGTCGACTCGCTGGACTTGACGATTGAGCCCGGCGAAATCTACGGGCTGCTCGGTCCGAACGGCGCCGGCAAAACGACGACGATCCTCATGATGCTGGGTTTAACGGAACCGACGTCCGGAACCGCTAGAGTATGCGGCATCGACGCCACCCGCAACCCGATGCTCGTCAAGCGCAAAGTCGGCTATATGCCGGACGACGTCGGCTTCTACGACGATCGCACGGCGCTCGACAACTTGATCTACACGGCGAGGCTGAATCGCGTTCCATCGGATGAAGCCCGTCGCCGCGCGGAGGTGCTGCTGGATCGCGTCGGTCTTAGCGAGGCGGCCGGCAAACGCGTCGGCACGTTCTCCCGCGGCATGCGCCAGCGGCTCGGACTAGCGGACGTGCTCATCAAGCAGCCCCAGGTGATCATCCTCGACGAGCCGACGCTCGGCATCGACCCTGAAGGCGTTCGCGAGCTGCTATCTCTCATTCGAGATTTGAGCCGCAACGAGGGCCTCACCGTGCTGCTGTCTTCGCATCACTTGCATCAGGTTCAACAAATTTGCGATCGCGTCGGTCTTTTCGTGCGCGGCAAGCTGATCGCTTCGGGAGATATCGCGACGTTGTCCAGACAATTGGATAACGCGCCGACGTACCGCGTAGAAATGCGGGTATCTCCATGGAGCCTTTCGCTCGAAAAGGCGCTTGGAGGGCTTGAGCATGTCGAGCGCATCGAGGTGTCTCAGGAGGGCGGCGAATCTGCCGCCGTAACGCTATCCGGCCAAGGCGAAGTTCCTTCGGAGCTCGCTCGCATCGTCGTACAAGAAGGCGCCGTGCTTCATTCCCTGACTCCTCGCAGCTACGGGCTCGACGACATCTACCATCGCTATTTCGAAGGAGGGGAAGCCCGTGCAAGCTTGGGCTGAGAAGCTTCACACGAGATGGAACGGCTTGTTCCGCAGGAAGACTGGGACTACCTGGGAAGTACCGGCGACTTCGCTTCGTCCTTCCGCGCCGTTCTGGGTTATCGTGCAGAAGGAGTTCGGCGATCATATTCGCAGCTGGCGATTCGTCATCTTGCTCGGTATTGTCACTCTAGCCTGCATCGGCTCGATCTATACCGCGATCACCGCGCTGAAGGACGGCGTCACCTCCACCGGAGGCGGCACGGATACGCGCTTTCTGTTCTTAAGCATGTTCACCATATCCGACGGCACGCTGCCGAGCTTCCTGACGTTCTTGTCGTTCCTTGCTCCGCTCATCGGCATCTCGATCGGGTTCGATTCCGTTAACACGGAGCGCAATAAAGGAACGCTGAGCAGACTGCTCGCGCAGCCGATTCACCGCGACGATTTGCTGAACGCCAAATTCGTCGCCGGACTGCTGTTAATCGGCGTCGTCGTGTTCTCGCTCGGTTTTCTCGTGATGGGACTCGGTCTCTTCACGATCGGCTATCCGCCGTCGCCGGAGGAGTTCTGGCGCGTCGTCATCGCGCTCTTGATCACGACGGTGTACGTGGGCTTGTGGCTCAACATCTCGCTGTTCTTCTCCGTCCGGTTCAAGCAAGCCGCGACTTCCGCGCTGTCCGGCATCGCGCTATGGCTGTTCTTCCTCGTGTTCTTCGGAATGATCGCGAACATGATCAGCAACGCGACGGCTCCGGCCAACCCGGGCGACGCCGACGCGGTCATCAGCCATGAGCACTGGATGATGCTGCTAGACCGACTGTCGCCGGCGAACCTGTTCCAGGAGGCGGCTTCTACGATGCTGCTGCCAGACGTCCGCACGCTGAACGCGTTCGTCACGCAGGAGCAAGCTTACCGCGCGATTTCCGCGCCGTTGCCGCTGACGCAGAGCGCGCTTCTCATCTGGCCGCATATCGTGGCTCTAGTGGCGGAGACGATCGTCATGTTCGGGGCGTCGTACGTGCTGTTCATGCGTCAGGAGGTTCGTTCTCGGAGTTAATTGACTAGAGGCTGAATGCTATCGTTTGATCGTCAATCCGGCGATGTATCTCCTTCCGGTGTCTGTTCTCGTCGTGAAATCTGAATGGATAACACCTAACAAGGTGATTCCACGACTCCAAAGGCCAACGCTTCGCTCCTCCAGGAGATACATCCCTTCTTTCCTTTACCGATAGCCAATGCCGCAACGGCTGGACGCCTGTCCAGCCGTACTTTTTTAGGGGATATGATGCAGCCGCTCGGACTCCTCCGCGTCTGCTGCAAGGATTTAACTCGATGCCACCGCGCTATTTCGTGCGTACACTTCACACTCGTCCCAGTAACTCGATGCCACCGCGCTATATCGTACGTCCACGTCACTCTCGCCTCAATAACTCGATGCCACCGCGCTATTTCGTGCAACCGCGCCCATTCTCGCCTCAGTTACTCGGTGTCACCGCGCTAATGACCGTTGCAGAGTGCGACATTATCGGAGGTGCATCGGTGGAACCCCCACACATTGCCGCGGAGAGTGATGGAGCTCGGAGAGAGAATGACAAAAATAAAAACGGTGGCGAGATCACCACCGTTGTACTATATCGATGAATAGAGAAGGGACATGTGTCTCCTGGAGGAGCGGAGCGTCGGCCTTTGCCAGCGTGAAATTTCCTCGTTACGAGGTTACAAATTCAAAATTTCACGCTGGGAACAGCCGCCGGAAGGAGATACATATCCCGCTCAACCTACCATCGAAAAAACAAATTAATTATCGCGACGCCGTTTCCTCAACGATGGCGATCACAAGCTCGGTCACTTTTACCATATCGTCCGCTTTGATGCGTTCGTTCGTCGTGTGGATGTCTTCGTAGCCGACGGCGAGGTTGATGGTCGGCACTCCGTTGCCGTTGAACATGTTGGCGTCGCTGCCGCCGCCCGATGCGAACGTGCGCGGCGTCAGGCCGATCTTGGCGATCGCGGATTTCGCGACCTGCACTACTTCGTCTTCGTCGCCGTAGTTGTACGCCGGATAAATCGTGAGTGACTGGAAGTCGAACTCCGCGCCGTACTCTTTCGCCGCGGCGGCGACCGCCTCGCGCATCGACTCGACTTGGCGCTCCATCTTCTCTTGCACTTGGCTGCGGGCTTCGGCGTAAATTTTGATCGAATCCACGACGATGTTCACTTCGCCTCCGCCTTCGAAGCGGCCGATATTCGCCGTCGTCTGGCTGTCGATACGGCCGAGCTTCATCAGGGATACCGCTTTGGAAGCGACTTGAACGGCGCTGATGCCGTCTTCCGGGTTCACGCCGGCGTGCGCGGCTTTGCCTTTGATCGTGATGAATTGACGCGAATTCGTCGGCGCGGCGACCGCGATGGCCCCGACTTCGCCGTTCGAATCGAGCGCATAGCCGAATTTCGCGCGAAGACGCGAGCCGTCCATCGCCCGAGAGCCGAGCAAGCCGGACTCTTCGCCGACGGTGATGACGAACTGGATCGCCCCGTGAGGGATGTTATTCTCCTTAAGCAGGCGGATGGCTTCGAGCATCGCCGCCAAACCTGCTTTATCGTCGGAGCCAAGAATCGTCGTGCCGTCGCTGCGGATATAACCATCGTCGTCGAGACGCGGTTTTATGCCATTGCCAGGGGATACCGTATCCATATGGGAAGTGAACAGCAGCGCGGGTACTTTCTCATGCCCTGCGCTTGCCGGCAGCCATGCGAACAGGTTGTTCGCGCCGTGGCCGATCGTGGCGCCTACGTCGTCTTCGGTCACTTCAAGGCCGAGCGCCTCGAACTTGCCGCGCAGCACCTTGCTGATCTCGGCTTCGTGTTTCGTCTCGCTGTCGACTTGAACGAGCTCCATGAACTCGGAGATTAAGCGTTCTTTCTGTACCATCATCTTTCCTCCTGGGCATGCCTATTTTATAATAGAGGGACAAACTGATCGAAATGAGGGACTCTGTCAATGAACAACCGTCTAATGAAAATCGTCGTCTACGCCGTACTCGTTACCATGGTCGTTACTACGATCGTCATGAGCGTTGGGTTCATGTTCGAATAGCGGCTGCGGCAGCGGGCTCGCTCTCGAACGCATCCATGAAATGCGGGATGATCCGGCGTCCGATATCCTCCACGTTTAACGTCAACCCGGTGAGCGCTTCGATTGAAGTAACGCCGTATTCGACGATTCCGCAAGGAATGATCCCCTGAAATCCGTCTTGCTCCACGTTGCGCTTAACGTTCAATGCAAACCCGTGACTGGTGACGAAGCCTCGCCGGGAGCGGGCTTTGTTGAATTTGACGCCGATAGCGGCAATCTTCGCGTCTCCAACCCAGACGCCGGTATACTCCGGCTTCCTTCCGCCTTCGATGCCGAATTCGGCCAGCAGACGAATGATCGCTTCCTCGAGCGTCCGCAAATACTTATGTAAATCCAGTCCTGCCGCATCCAAATACAAGAGCGGATAGCCCACAAGCTGCCCGGGACCGTGATACGTAATGTCTCCGCCGCGGTCGATCTCGTACAGGGAAATCCCTCGCCTAGAGAGCTCCTCCGCGCTATATAACAAATGTTCCGGATGACGGTCGGAACCGATCGTATACGTCGGCGGATGCTCCAGCAGCAGCAGCGTCTCGTCCCGTTCCTCGCGATCGATCTCCTTCACGAGCCTCTTCTGCAATTCCCAAGCCTCGCCGTAATCGATCATGGACAACCATTGCGTCGATATCGTTCTCATGACGATGACCGACCTCCTCCCTACGTGACATTATCCATTGTAACGCAATCCCAACCCCGACTCAATTCGATGGCGCATGCAGACGACAAGAGGCTGTCCCTCGGTCCGTGCGAACCAGACGGGACAGCCTTTAAGAAATTCTCTATTAATACAGCTTCGTATCCATGTTGTAGCTCTCCAGGATCGCCTTGATCCGCTGATGGAACTTGCCGCAGATGACTCCGTCCAGAATCCGATGGTCGAACGACAAGCAAAGGTTGACCATGGATCGAACGCCGATCATGTCCCCGATGACGACTGGACGCTTCACGATCGCTTCGAACGTGAGAATGGCAGCCTGCGGGAAGTTGATGATCGGATAGGACAGCACCGATCCGAACGTGCCGGTGTTGTTGAGCGTGAACGTGCCGCCTTGCATGTCGCTAAGCTTCAGCTTGCCCTCGCGGGTCCGTTTGGCCAGATCGTTGATCTCGTGCGCGAGACCGACGATGTTCTTCTGGTCGGCGTTGCGGACTACCGGCGTCAATACGGAGCCTTCCGTACCGACGGCCAGCGAGATGTTGATATCGCGTTTCACCGTGATTTTGTCCGACGCCCAGACGGAGTTCATGATCGGGAACTCTTTGATCGCCGATACGACCGCGTTCATCAGGAACGGCATATACGTAAGGTTAATGCCTTCGTTCTTCATGAAGTCGTCCTTCAGCTTGGAACGCAACTGCACGAGGTTCGTAAGATCGACCTCGATCATCGTCCAAGCGTGCGGAATCTCGTTCATGCTCTGACGCATATTCTTAGCGATCGTATTGCGAATCGGCGTCACGTCGATGTAATATTCGCGTCCCGGTGCCGTAGCGCCCTCGACGACGACGGTCGGAAGCTCCGGCGTCTCGGCGACGCGCGGGGCATGGATCGGCGCTGCCGAAGCGGCTGCACCAGGCTTGTATTCCAGCACGTCCTTGCGCGTAATGCGTCCGCCTTCGCCCGTACCCGGAACTAAGCTTAAGTCGATGCCTCGTTCAGCGGCGATTCTCTGCACCGCCGGCGAATAGCGGGCCCTCATCGGCGAGTTCGCATCGAACGCAGCCGCGGCTGCCGCCGCAACGCCGGCAGGCCGAGCGCTCGTCTGCGCCTGCGCGGACTGTTGCGCCGCCGGCGCGGTCGTCGCAGCAGGCGTATCCGCCGTCGCCTCGACTTCCGTCTCGACAAGACAGATCGCTGCGCCTACTTCGATCGTCTCGCCCGCTCCCGCCAGTATTTTGACGAGAGTTCCTTTCACGGTGGAAGGGAGCTCCGCGTTCACTTTATCGGTGATGAGCTCGCACAGCGGCTCGTACATATCCACGCTGTCCCCCGGTTGCTTCAGCCATTGGTCGATCGTTGCGGATACGAGCGATTCGCCGAGCTGAGGCATCGTTACTTCGACGACTTGTTTTCCCATAACCAATCTCCTTCCCTGCATCCGGCTGCAGGCTTCTAATACCGTGCCAGCTCCAGCATAGCCGCTTTGACTTTCTCTTTGTTCAGCAGGAAATGCTTCTCTCCCGGCGGGTTAATAGCCATGGCCGGAATGTCCGGGCCGCACAGCCTGCGGATCGGCGCGTCCAGATCGTAAAGCAGCTCTTCGGCGATCATCGCGGCCACTTCGGCTCCGACTCCGCCGGTCTTGTTATCTTCGTGAATGATGAGAACTTTGCCCGTCTTCGCCGCAGCTTCGAGAATCGCTTCCCGATCGAGCGGTTGAATCGTGCGCAGATCGAGAATATGCGCTTCTACGCCCTCGTCCCGCGACAGTTCTTCCGCAGCCTGCATCGCGAAGTGAAGCGGCATGCTGTAGCCGATAACCGTAATGTCGCTGCCTTCTCTCATGACGTTCGCTTTGCCGATCGGCACGATATAGTCCACGTCCGGCACTTCGTCGGTAATGAGGCGGTAGCACTTCTTGTTCTCGAAGAACAGCACCGGATCCGGATCGCGGATGGCTGCCTTCAGCAAGCCTTTCGCGTCGTATGCCGTAGCCGGAGCGACGATCTTAAGGCCAGGCGTGCCGAAGAACACCGACTCCGGACACTGGGAATGGTACAAGCCGCCGAAGATCCCGCCGCCGATCGGCGCGCGGATGACGACCGGACAATCCCAATCGTTATTGGAGCGATAACGGATCTTCGCCGCTTCGCTGATGATTTGGTTCGTTGCCGGGAACATGAAGTCGGAATATTGCATCTCCGCGACCGGTCTCATTCCGACCATCGCCGCCCCGATCGCCACGCCGGCGATCGCGGACTCCGCCAGCGGAGTATCGATCGCCCGATCCTCGCCGAACTGCTGGTAGAGGCCCTTGGTCGTGCCGAACACGCCGCCCTTCTTGCCGACGTCCTCGCCGAGGACGAATACGCTGCCGTCGCGTTCCATCTCTTCCTTCATGGCCAGACGAATCGCTTCGATATATTCGATGACCGCCATCAGCTCTTCACCTCGCTTGAATCCGCATAGACGTACAGTTCCGAGTCTTCCGCGGGCTGGAACGGAGCACGCTCCGCATACTGGGTAGCCTCGTCGATGATCGCCCGAAACTCAGCCAGCAGCTTCGTTTCCTGTTCGTCTGACCATAACCCCGCTTCGACGAGATAATTCTTGAAGGTAACGATCGGATCGTTCTGCTTGAACGGCTCGACTTCTTCCTTCGTCCGGTAATCCAAATCGTTATCCGTCGTGGAGTGTCCCGTCACGCGATACGACATAATCTCGACGAGCGTAGGCCCTTCGCCGGCGATCGCCCGTTCGCGGGCTTCCTTCACGACGCGGTACACTTCGAGCGGATCGTTGCCGTCCACGCGGAAGCCCGGGAACCCGTAGCCTATCGCGCGCTCGTAGATGTTGCCCCGCGTCTGCTTCGACAAAGGCACGGAGATCGCATACTGGTTGTTCTGGCAGACGAAAATAACCGGCAGCTTATGCACGCCCGCGAAGTTGCAGCCTTCGTGGAAATCGCCTTGGTTGCTCGAGCCGTCCCCGAACGAGACGATCGACACGGATTTCTCGCCGCGCATCTTCGCGGCGAGCGCGATGCCGGTCGCGTGCGGCACTTGCGTCGTTACGGGACTCGAGCCCGTCACGATGCGCAGACGCTTGGAGCCGAAGTGGCCCGGCATCTGGCGGCCCGCGCTATTCGGATCCTCCGCCTTGGCGAACAGGGACAGCATCAGATCTTTGACCGTCATGCCGACGGAAAGCACGAACCCGTAATCCCGATAGTAAGGCAGGAACCAGTCGGTCTTCGTATCCATCGCGAAACCCATGGCGACCTGCGAGGGCTCCTGGGTAATGCCCGAAATATGAAAATTCACCTTGCCTGCGAGCTTAAGCAATTGACCTCGCTCGTCGAACTTCCGAGCAAGCTGCATCATTCTGTACATCTCGACGACTCGCTCGTCTGATAAGCCTAGCGCAGCATGTCTTGAAGATTGCTGGACGGAACCGGACTGTTTCATGGGCGCGTCCTCCTAGCTTTCGCTTTGTATTATAACCTGGTCTTAATACTTGAACTTAATTCCTATTATACTCTCCTCGGCAACAAAAAGAAACGTCCAACTACACAGGTTTCCAAGCGAGCTTCAAGCGCGCCTGGACCTTTGCAGGGACGATGCGGACAAGCCGCGGTTTCGATATGGTTAAGCGTGTCCGGCTCCGCCGTCCAACGCCAGCATGACCTCTTGCAGCGCTTCGGACAGCGTCGGATGCGGATGAATCGCGCGGCCGATTTCCCATGGCACGGCATCCAGCAGCTTCGCGAGCGACGCTTCGGCGATCAGATCGGTCGCGTGCGCGCCGACGAGATGAACGCCGAGCAAGTCTCCGCTCTTCTCGTCCGCGACGACTTTCGCGAACCCTTCGGCTTCGCCGTACACGAGCGCTTTGCCGAGAATCCGCAAAGGAATCTTGGCCGTCTTCACGGTATAGCCGCCCGCCTTCGCGTCGGCTTCGGAATAACCGATCGAAGCGGCTTCCGGTCTTGAATAGATGCAGCGGGGGATATCCCGGTCGGCCGAGCGCGGCAGCTTCGCGCCTAGCATATGGTCGATCGCTACCGCGGCTTCGTGCATGGCCGCATGCGCCAGCTGAACGCCTCCGATGCAGTCGCCGATCGCGTAGATGTGGGACTCTCCCGTCTGCAGCGTCTTCGGATCGACGACGACAAACCCTCGATCCGTCTTCACGTCCGTATTCTCCAGCGTCAGATGCTCGACGTTGCCTTGCCGGCCTACCGATACGAGCATCTTCTCGGCGCTCAGCGAATGCGTTGCGTCGCCTTCGGCAACGTCCACATGCACGCCGCTCTCGTCAACCCGGCACGTATCGATCTGAAGCGCGGCGCCTGTCAGCAGGCGGACGCCTCTCTTCTTAAGCGCCTTGGCCAGCTCCGTGCTAACGTCCCGGTCTTCTCCCGGCACGAGCCGGTCCGCTGCCTCCACGATCGTCACTTCCGCGCCGAAGTCGCTCAGCATCGAAGCCCATTCCACGCCGATGACGCCGCCTCCGACGATGACGATCGACTTCGGCAGTCCCTGCCAGCCGAACGCTTCGTCGCTCGTGACGACCGTCGACCCGTCGTACGGCAGACCGTCCAACCGACGAGGCCGCGACCCCGTCGCGATAATGACGTTCTTCGGCACGACGGTTTCGGTCTCGCCGTTATCCAGCGCAACGAACACCGACCCGCTGCGCGGAGAGAATATATTTGGACCGATAATATTGCCGCTCCCGTGCAGCACCTGGATGCGATGCTGCTTCATGAGCGCTTGCAAACCTTTATGTAATTGCTCGACGATTCCGGTTTTACGCGATAGCACCGTCGTCCAATCGACGCGAATATCCCCGCTCGGAACCTGCACTCCGTAGCTTGCGGCAGCCAAGGTCGTCGCATACACTTCCGCGCTCCGAAGCAACGATTTGCTCGGAATGCAGCCGCGGTGCAGACAGGTGCCGCCAAGCTTGTCCTGCTCGATGATCACGACGCTTCGTCCGGCTTGCGCCGCCCGGACCGCCGCGGTATAGCCTCCCGGACCGCCGCCGATAATGGCGACATCGACTTCGATTGGCATGGCGTTTCCCCTCCGTATAGTTGCTCGTTCTCTATTGTACCTTTTTTTGCTGCTAGGAACAAAATCCCCGGAAAAATGTGCCAATGCGACGCTTTCATAGACAATAAACCCTGGAATCGTTATGATTATAGAAGTGGAAGGAGGGCCCTTATCATCCTATGAAATTAATTATTCAGAGGCTCATCGCCATTCTGCTTCTCGTTATACCCGGCCTGTCGGCCGCCAAAGGGTTCCTGCTTATGAAAGACGCCCTCTTCGATTACTTCGCGGATATGGGAGACGTGAAGATTACCCCGAATTTCTCCTGGGGTTCGTTCATTCTCGGAGCGTTCTTGTTCCTGCTTGGAATCGCCTTTATCGGCGGATGGGTGTTCTATCGCGACCGCAAGCGCAATTATTTGGCTCCGCGCTTCCGTCCTAAGCGGCCGCCCCGTCCTAAACCCGCGCCCGAAGACAACCAATCGGAACAATAAACGATTGTCTACCAAAAGAGGCTCCTGCGCCCAATCGGGCACAGGAGCCTTTGTCGTTATTCGGCCTTTGCCGAAGCTTCAGGCGAAGCCGTTGGCGAAGATTCAGACGATGCGGACGGAGACGCTTGCGCCTCATCCTTATCGCCCACTTTGGTCCAGTGGTTGTCCTCTTTCAGCTTGTCCATCCACGTCGTGCCGTTCGTGTTCATCTGTTCTTGATAATACAGCGACTTCACGTCCGGCTCTTGGATATCCGTCACCTTGATAATGTGATAGCCGAAATCCGATTTGACCGGTTCGCTGACCTCTCCGACTTTAAGCTTAAACGCGGCTTCCTCGAATTCCGGAACCATTCTGCCGGTACCGAAATAGTCCAGATCGCCGCCGTTAGCGGCCGAGCCCGTATCGGTCGATTTCGCTTTCGCCAGCTCCGCGAAGTCTTTGCCGGCTTTCAGATCCGCTTCGATCGCGTCCGCTTCTTCTTTCGTTGCCACGAGAATGTGCGATGCTCTTACTTTCTTCTGCGCGGCGATCGCGTCTTTATTCTCGTCCGTGTACGCCTGGATGACCGCGTCCGTCACCGGATTCTGATTCTGGTACAGCAGCTTCTTCAACAGCGTAGGCGCGACTTGCTTCTGTTTCAACTCGTCCATCGTAATGCCTTCTTGATCAAGCGCTTGCTGCAGCGCCTCCATGCCGCCGAAATTGCCCGCGAAATCCATGACTTCTTTGTCCAGCAGCTCGGCCGTTACGGCAACCCCGGCTTTGTCGGCCAGCTCTTTAACCAGCTTGTTCTCGGCTACGGATTCTACCATCTGGGATACTTGATCCCCGAACAGCATGTTTTCCATGCCGTCATAGAAGTCGGTTTTCGTTAACGAGCCTCCGTCGTATTTCACGAGCTTCTCGTTCGAGCCGCCCATCGGATTGACGATGAGCACGACGGCCAGCGCGGCGACGGCGACTACGGATACGACGATCCAAGGCCATGCCGGCATCGCCGATTTAGGCGCGTTAGGCGCTTGTTGTACGGGGTCGGCGCTAAGCAATGCTTCTTTCTCTTCGCGTTCCGTCTCCAAGTCGAGCGTCTCCGCTTGATCGCGATTGTCGAGTTCCGGCGCGTTCTCTTGCTCTTTATTCCATTCGTTCATTGCAGTGCTGCCTCCCTTATATGAAAAAACTAACCTCCCTACTATATCAGATTTTCGAGATCATACATTAAAACAAGCTGAAAAATAACGACGAAAAATAGCCAAAACGCGCAGCGATTACCAACTTAATTGTCTACCGAAGCTTCGACGACAGCCGCTACCTCCTGCGTAATGCGGTCTCCGCCTTCGTTCTTCCACTTGGAGACGAAGCCGTCGAACGCCTCGATCGGCAGCTCTCCCGTGATGATCTGCAAATACGTATCGTGTTCGAGCTGCTGCAGAGCCGTCCAGCTCTTGTCCATCGAAGGCGTCGTCCCGTAGAATACGCCATCCTTCTTGACCATCGGCAGCTTGCTGACGGCCCCGCCTAGCAAATAAGCCTGCGAGGCGCTCCATGCTTCCATGTTTTTGCGCGGCGACTCTTGCTCGAGCAGAGCGTCTTCGTAGAGCGTCTTCGAATCCGGGTCGAGCGTCTGCGGGTCCGCTTCGCCGCTCAACGCCTTCACCAGGAGGTCATGACGCTGCTCGATCGCGTCAGGGAAATCGAGCAGCAGATCGAACGGATAGTAGCTGCGCAGCTGCGTGCCCAATTGCGTGGCGGTCGTTCTCAGCTTATCCGCTTCCTCGGCGTTCGGATCGACGTTGCGCTCCAAACGGGTGAGTACGTTCAATACCTTGATGGCTGCCTCGGGATACGGATACCCTTGGCGAACGACCAAGAACCGGTCCGTCACCGGCGACGTGTGCGTCACGAAAGTGCCGCCTGCATCCACGGGAGCGGCGAACACCCGCCATTCCGCCTTCGTATCCTTGGCGACCGATTGCGATAACGGCCAATACGGCGCCCACCAAGGACCGAATACGATTCCCGTCCGATTGTTCGCCACGGCCTCGGTAATATCTTTGCGCAGCACGAAATCGGGATCCAACACGTACGTCTGATACCATTCGGCAAGCAATTGCAGCGCTTGCTTAGCCTCCGGCGTAATGGAACCGTAGACGACGTTACCCGTTGCGTCGCGAATCCAGCGCTTAGGATAAGCATGGAACGCCGAGAAAATACCGTTAAGACCGTATATGCCGGTCTTCTCGCCGAACACGAGCTGATTGTCCACCGGGATTCCGATCGTATCCTCCTTGTTGTTGCCGTCCGGATCCTCTTCGACGAAAGCCTTGGCGATTCTCGCGACATCATCGATCGATCTAGGAGGCGACAGCTTCAGCTTGTCGAGCCAATCCTGCCGTACCCATACATAGGTCGGGGCATCTGCTTCAATAGCCACGTTCGGCATGGCGTACAGCTTGCCGCCCACCGAAGCCTCCTTCAGCGCCTTGCCTCCCGTTGCGTCGTAGATCGACTTCACCAATTCGGACGCATAAGGCTCGTAGTATCCGGTCAGCTCCTCGATCATCCCCCGTTCCGCGAGCATAAGGAACTGTTCCCTATTCGCGATGAACGCGTCGGGGAGATCGTTGCTGCGGATCGCGAGGTCCAGCTTGCTCCTATACTGCTCCTCTCCGCCTGCCTCCCATTCGTATTTGACGACGACGCCGGTCTGGGCTTCTAGATAGCGGGTCAGAAAATGGTTGTCCCGCATATCCCCTTCCGGCAGAACGATGTCGGAATAAGAATACGCGATGCTTAGCGTAACCGGAGGGTCGTATGGCGCAAGAGCCGTATCGGCCGGAGTCGCGGTCGAGTCGTCTCCGTCGCAGCCGGATAGCATCAGCGCAACCGCCGCGACGGCGGCGCCTATGGAAATTCGACGCCATAAGCGCCTACCGTGTCCGGCTATCATGTTCGCTTCCCCTTTCTTCGCATTGCATCCGGTATTCCGTCGGATACGTCCCCGTCCGTTCCCGGAACACGCGGCTGAAATGCTTATCGTCCTCGAAGCCGATCGCGCCCGCGATCTCGTATACCGACATGTCGGTCGTGCTCAGCAGCCCCTTCGCTTGTTCGATCTTCATCGTGCGCAGCGCGTCTCCGAAAGAAACTCCGGTGAATTTCTTATAACACTGGCTGAAGTAGCTTCGGCTCATCCCGACCTGCTTGGCGACCGTATTCTGGTTCAAATCCGACACGGCATTACGCTTCATGTACGCGATCGCTTGGAGCAAGCAGACGACGACCTCCCGGGAGAGCGACAGCTCGACCATTCTGCGCTGGAGCGCGGCTGCCAAGTCGGACAGCCAGTTTCTGACCTGCTTCCAGCTTTGCGGAGGCGAATCGGGCTTCCCTACCGTCCGAATATCGGCATCGGCGTCCCATTCGCAATACAACGTCCAATCTTCCACCAGGCTGTCCGCCCATTCGATCAGCTTAACGGGATCGGGCTGAGCGGTCTCGATCGTCTCCGACAGGCGCCTCCAATCCTTCGCGTAGAACAGCCATCTCATCTGCGCGAGCTGATCCGCAATCGCCTGAGACGCGTGGTCGGCTTCGCCGTTCCGGACTCGCGCGGCTTCTTCCTCCAATAGCTCCATCGGCATGCCCGACTGCTGAATCGTAACGGAACCGTAGAACAGCAGCTTAGGCAGCACGCGAGCGATCAAAGCTTCGGCGTCAGCTTGGGACAGCTTGTCGGTAGGCGCCAATAGAATCGGCAGCCAACGCGCGGTTAAGCTTGACGGCAGCTCTCTTAACGAATCGATAGAGTCCGTCCCGTCAACCGATTGGATCCAGACGGAATCCGTCAGTTTCGTCAGCTTGCGGCCTGCGGGAGCGAACGACAGCAGCGCTTCCTTGTTAGGCGATCGCTCGAAGGAGCAATAAACGATGGCGCCGGGAAACTTGCGGGCTTGCGAGACTTTCCCGTCCCGCGATTCCCACGTCAGCCGCTTCAGGATTCTCTTCATCGTCTCGTCCACGTTGCCGCGGTTCAGCAGCGTCTTCACGATGTAATCGATCGCGCCTAGCCGAAGCGCGGCCTGCACGTAATCGAATTCGTGATGGCAGGTGAGCACGACAGATTTAATGTGCGGATATAGAGAGCGTACTTTGTCCATCAATTCGAAGCCCGTCATTCCCGGCATGCTGATGTCGACGAACAACAGATCGACGTCTTGGTCGCCAAGCATCGCGAGAGCGGAATGACCGTCCTTCGCTTCGCCGACGAAACGGATATTGTAAGCCGACCAATCGGTTATCGAGAGGAAGCCTTTGCGAACCAGCTTCTCGTCATCAACTACTAATGCGTTGATCATCGCGATCCTCCTTGATCTCGGTCGGGATTTCCACGGACAGCACGGTCCCTTCTCCCGGGCGGCTGTCGATGACGAGCAGCTCCTCGTTGCCGTAATACCGGCCGAGCAAACTCCGAACGTATTTGAGCCCGATGCCCATTCCCATGATCGGTCCGTCGTTGTCGGTGCCGATCAGCCTGCGCAGAGACTCTTCGTCCATCCCCGGACCGTTATCCGCGACTTCGAGCCGCAGCATACCCAGCTTCTTCCTGGTGATCGATATACGAATGACGCCGTGCTCTTTGTTGTTGCCGTGATAGATCGCGTTCTCCACTAAAGGCTGCAGCAGGAAGCGCGGGATCGGCACGTCCAGCGTGTCGTCCCTGGCGTCGATCACGAATTCGAGCTCTCCTTCGTAACGGAAGCTCTGGAGCTCGATATAGTTGCGAAGCGCGTCAAGCTCGTCGCGAACGGTCACGATCAAGCTTTGCTTGCCCATATTGTAATGAAGCACCTTCACGAGCAGCGTCAGCAGCCGGTCGATATCGTCTTGCCCGTTCGCCCTGGCCAGCCATTGCGCCGAGTTCAACGTATTGTGCAAGAAATGCGGGTTGATCTGGCTGAGTACCTTCTCCATCTCCAGCCGGCTCTTCATCCGTTCGTTGCGGCCGACTTCGGCGATGAGCTCGCCTACCGTCGTCTTCATGACTTGGAAATTGCGCAGCAGCTGGTCGAACTCCTCCACCTTCGTCAAGCTGACCGGCGCTTCCCGCTCGCCCGTCATTCGGACGATCTCGCGGTTGACCTTGCGCAGCGATCCGTACACTTTGCGCCAGATCAGCATCGCGAGCACGATGGCGAATCCGAAGGAGCAGAGGAACAGCGCGGCCATCCGCCACATCCACGCGCTGATCTCGTGATTGAAGACGCCTTGGTTGACCGCCGTGACGAGCTTCCATCCTTGTTCGCTTGCGAAGCCGAATAAGTAATAGCCTTTATACAGCTTATCGCCGGATTCCGCCATGTCCCAGCTGAGCGCGGCGGCTTCGAACGGAGCTTCCCCGCTGTCCGCGTAGAACGCTTCTCCGTTTTCGTTCACGAGATAATGCGACACCTTCATGCCGTACCATTCGCTGTTCATCAACTGATGGAATAAATTATAGTTCGTCTCGAGATAGATATAGACCGAATGCTCGAGCTCCGAGCGAACTTCCCTGGTGGACGAAAATACGATGTTCGAGCTGTTCTTGTATTGCGTGCGGTGCGGTCCGAAATATTTCGCGCCGTTATAATGAACGAATGGGGGCAGTCCGGCGACGCCGAAATCGTCCGTGACGTCCAGATTCGTGAACATGATCGGCTTGCTGGCGTCGGGGTTATAATAAACCGTCAATCCCAAATTCGGATTCGTGAAATTTACGATATTGAGGCTTTCCTCGATCTCCTTCATCAAGTCGGCCTTCTCGGTCAATCTCTCGGTGTTCAAATACGCGTTGACCCGTTCCGCCGTCTGTCCGTCCAGCGCGAATTGCTTGGATACGAAGTCGAGATTGTTCAGCACGTTCTCTAGCCCAGTCGCTTCTTGCTTCAGGCTGGCGTCAATGCCTGCTCGGATTTTATTCGTCAGAATCGAATGCAAGGAAGAATAAGTGAACGCGGAGAATAGGATCGGCGGAAAAAGACAAGCGATGAGCAAATAGATGACGAGCGTGCGCCTAAGCGTACCGGGTTTGAACGGGTGGGACAGTCTGCGCATCCATCTTAGCACGGCCAACAGGCTCGTCCTCCTATCCTGCAATCGCTTTCTTTCCTTATGTTAACAGTTCCTAATTGGGTAAGGAAGGGAATATTCGCAGGAAAAGGGCACGGAAGAGCCGCTGTCGCCGCGGCTGCTTCCATACCCCCTCTTACGCTTCTAGCTATTTTTGCGGTATTCGAAAGTCTTCTTGTTCTGTTCGATGTTCCAAGCAAGCACTTCGTCATAACCGAGACCTTTGGCTTTGTCGATCATTTCTTTCTTGAGCTTATCGAACTCGCCTTCGTTCTTGGCGAAGATCATTTTCCAAGAATACTGCTTAATCACCGTAGCGACTTGGCCCTTCTTCTGCTCGAGATCCGCAGGATAGGACTCCGGCGGCGTGCCCGTGAACAACGGTTTCATGACGGCAAGCTTGCCGTTCTTCTCCAGCCATGCTTTCGGCGTCGGCGCGCCCATGGCCGCGGCCCAATCCTCGTGCAGCTTATCCGGCGCTTTGGCCAGCGTGGAGGACCAAAGATTGTAATCGTAAGGCTCGCCGGTAATCGGATTGATGGACGAGGTCTTGAACGTCGTGTTGTTGATCTGGTCTCGTCCGTCCTTCCAGTTCCCGCCTCCGAATTCATCCGGAATCGGCGTTTCGCCAGCCGGAAGCGTCTGCACGCCAAGCTCGGTCAGCGCTTGCTTGCCGTCCTTTATCTCCCACATCAAGCCTTCGGGCCCGTTGTCCGCGACCATTCGGCCTTCCGGGCTGTACAACCAATCGAGGAATTGCATGACGCGTTCCGGATGCTCGGCTTTGGAACCGATCGCCCATACGCGGTTGCTGCCGTAAGGGTCGTAGCCGTAGGAGTAATTCCGCTCTTCGCCGAACGGAACCATCTCGAGCCCTTTGCCTTCGGCTAGATGCTCTGCCGTATTATACGCGTCATCCCCCCATGAGAACATGGAGAATAGCAGCTGACCGTCTTTCATCTTATTGACGTAATCGTCGAATTTCTGCGTCGGCGAGTCCGGATCTACGAGCCCCATTTTGTTCGCGTCGTAATAGAGCTTCAGAGCGCGGATGTAATAGCCGTCTTCGTCAAGAATGCCCTGCGTCTCGTCTGTATCCGCGGAGATGAGCGTAAAGCCGCCTTGGGCAAAGCCGTCGCTCTCGTCGAAGCCGTGCAGCGCGGCCCACGACTTCGCGAGAACCATCATGTTGCCGTCCCAATCGCCCCATAGGGAGAACGCGTACGTCGGACGGCCGGAATCGCTTTTCGGGTTCAATTCCTGCATTTTCTTCAGAACGGGCAGGTAGTCTTCCATCGTCTTGATTTCCGGACGTCCGATCTGCGTATAGAGATCCCAACGCAGGTTCGGGTGATAGTTCAATTCCTTGCCTTCGGACGGACCCGGCTTGTCGTCTCCGACGTCGTTGCCGATGCCGTAGATCGCCGTGCCGCCTCCGAAGTTTTTCTTGTTCTTCTCGAGCGCCTTCGGCGCGTATTTCAAGAGGTTCTGACCGTATTGATCAAGCAGTCCGTCTTTCGTCCAGTCGATGATCATTCCAGCTTTGATGGCATCCTGGAACTTCGCTCCGTCGTCGCCGAACACGACGAGGTCGCCAAGGTCGCCGCCCGCCATCATTTGAGCCCACTTCACGTCCCCGCCGCCTTCGAGGTTCGAGGAGATGATGTTCAGGTTGATGTTGAATTTGTCCTTCACGACTTTGGCGAACCATCCGGTTTGTTCCCCGGAGAAGTTCGCGAGCATCGAGAAGACGTCGAGCGTAATCTCATCTTGCGGCTTCGCCGATTCGCTCGGGGAAGCCGATTCGCTCGCTTCGGAACTTGAGGCGGGCGGTGCGGACGAGGAAGCCGCGTTGTTATTGTTGTTGTTCGAGGAACAGGCCGCGATCGCCATAACGAGCAGGACCGTCGACAGTAACGATATTGTTTTTCTAAGAGTCACTTGGATTTGCCTCCCTTATTGGTTACCTTCGTTCCATTCGCGTAATGAACGTTAAACCTGCTGCGGTAAGCTTCTTCGTCCTCACCACCTTTCATCGCCTGAGACGCGATTAACCTTTGACCGATCCGATCATGATGCCTTTCACGAAGTAGCGCTGGAAGAAGGGGTAGACGAACAGAATCGGAGTTACGACGATCATGGCGACGGTCGTGCGGATCGACGTTGCCGTCTGCATGTTCGCAAGATCCATATTCATGGAGCCCTGCGAGCTGCGCATGATCGCGGCGAGCGAATTCGACTCGTTCATGTACTTATAGAGAACGTATTGAAGCGTGTAATACGCCTTGTCCGTCATGAGGAACAACGTATCGACGAACGAATTCCATTGACCGACGGCCGCGAATATGGCGATCGTCGCCGCGATCGGCTTAATGAGCGGAAGAACGATTTTCCAGAATAACGTCATAAGGCCCGCCCCGTCGATCTCCGCCGATTCCTGCAGCGCTTCGGGAATCGACTCTATGAACGTCTTGACGAGGATGACGTAGAACGGCGTCACGATGCCCGGCAGAATGTAGGCGAGAAAATTGTTCGTCATGTGCAAATTCATCATAATGATGTACCAGGGAATGATCCCCGCGTTGAAGTACATCGTAACGATGATGAATCGGTACCAGAAGCTTCTTCCCCACATTTTGCGTTTGGTGAACAGGAATCCGAGGAACGCCGATCCGAGCACGGTCGCGACCGTTCCAAGGACCGTTCTCTCCAACGAGACGATCGCGGCTTGGGACAGCCCTTTGATCTTAAGCACCTGGGAATAGTTGTCGAAGTGTATCTCTTTGGGGTACCAAGTGACGAGTCCGCGGGAGCTTAAGTCGTTGTTGCTTATCGTCTGGATGAACAGATAGTAGAAGGGATAGATGCAGAGCAGCGTGAAAATGACGAAGAACGTTATGTTCCCTATGGAAAACAGCCGGTCTCCGATAGAGCGTCTATAAATCATCTGAAGTCTCTCCTATCCGGTTAAATGATCGTTTGGCCCCGCACCCACTTCGACATTCGGTTGGCGAAGAACAGCAACGCGATGCTTACGATCGACTTCAGCATGCTGACGGCGGTAGCGAACGAGAAGTTAAAGCCGACCAGACCGATGTTGTACACGTACAAATCCAGCACTTCGATGTGATCTTTGTTCATCGGGTTCTGGAACACGTAGAATTGTTCAAGGCCGTTATTGATGAAGTTGGCGATCGACAATAGCAACAGGACGAAGTAAGTAGGCATGAGGCCAGGCACCGTAATGTGCCACATCAGCCGGAACCGTCCGGCTCCGTCGACTTTCGCCGCGTCGTACAATTCCTGGTCGATGGACGCTATGGCGGCGATGAAGAGAATCGCCCCCCATCCGAGCCCTTTCCACGTCGACCATAAGATCATTTTGAGCCAGGTGTGGCTGTCGCTCGCCAGATAGTTGATGCCGTGATCCTGGAAACCAAGCGAGATCATCACTTTGTTCACGACGCCCATGTCCACGGAGAACAGCATGAACGCGATCGCATAGACGAGCACCCAACTGATGAAGTTCGGCAGCGTCGTAAAAATTTGCACGAATTTCTTGAACCTCGCGGAACGGATCTCCATAAGCATAATGGCGAAAATAACGGGGAGGATCGAGGTGATCAGTCCGAGCATGCTCATCGCCATCGTATTGCGCATGACGCGCATCACTTCCTGCGTCTGAGTCGGATTCGATACGATCGACTTAAACCAATGGAAGCCTACGAACTCCGTATCGAACAGCGAGAATCCCGGACGATAGTTGTAGAAGGCATACAGCCAGCCGTATAGCGGCAAATAACTGAACACGAACACAAGAGCGAGAAAGGGCACTGCGTACAAAAACAATTGATAACGGTCTGAAATCCGAACCCGTCGGATCCGACGGCCGAGCGGTCTGCCAGTCACCGGCTCCATGATATCCCCCCTGTTGGTCGGGCCGCATTCGCGGCTTACGACTGCTAAGAAAGCGCTTTCGAATTCTAATAGCATCATTCTAACGCTGCTTGCGCCTTGCGGGGGATGGACGCCGGTCAGCATTGTCGCGCGCATCGTTCGAAGATCTCGAACGAAAATCCTACCGGAGTAAACCGTTATCTAATGGCGGGGGTAAATAAAAAAACACCGCTCATCCTCGATTGGATGGCGGTGTTCTTCGTTATACCGATTCCCCTTACCCCGAGCCTCCTAGCTAACCTTATGCTCGATGCGGAGCTTGTCGGCTACCATCGCGATGAACTCGGAGTTCGTCGGCTTCGACTTCGCGATGTTGATCGTGTAGCCGAACAGGTGGCTGATGCTGTCGATGTTGCCGCGCGTCCAAGCGACTTCGATCGCATGGCGGATCGCGCGTTCGACGCGGCTAGGCGTCGTCTTGAACTTCTCGGCGATCGCCGGATACAGCGTCTTCGTAATCGCTCCGAGAATTTCGATGTTGTTGTACACCATCGTAATGGCTTCGCGCAAGTATTGGTATCCTTTAATGTGCGCGGGTACGCCGATCTCGTGAATAATGCTCGTAATGTTCGCGTCCAGATTCTTCGGCTTGCCGATCGGCACGATATTCGACCGAATCGCGCTTGCCGCCGAAGATGAGGAGGACGACACGGAAATCGGGGATGACACGCCAGCCAGCTGGCGAATTCGGTTTGCGAGAACGTCCATGTCGAACGGCTTTAATATGTAGTAGGATGCCCCAAGCTGCACCGCTCTTTGCGTAATGTTCTCTTGGCCGAATGCCGTCAGCATAATGATTTTAGGCATTGGCGATAAATTCATATCCCGCAGTTTCTCGAGCACGCCCAGTCCGTCTAAATGCGGCATAATAATATCGAGGATCATGACATCCGGAACTCTACGGGTTTCCTCCAGCTGACGAATGACCTCTTCTCCGTTGTACGCCACTCCGATGACCGTCATATCATCCTGCTCTTGGATGTACTCTGATAATAAATTCGTAAATTCTCGGTTGTCGTCTGCAAGGAACACTTCAATCCGCTGCAATGTCTGGTCCTCCCTTTCTCTGTGCGAGATTTATTCTGAAAAACGCATATAATCGTTTCCCTGTTAATCCGATTTCGACATGGCGTTTAGCAAATCCTTCTTCGATTTTAAACTTTTTCTTTATTTTTTTGATGTTATCGAATATAATATTTAATTTACGTCAAATGCCGATTTAATTCTTTCTTTTTCGACAAATGTTCGGATTTAGCGGTACGGAAAATGAGCAAAATCTAAGGCGTTAAACCGCCTTAGACGTTGATTGCTCCTGTGTAGAATTCAACATAATTCCCGCATCTTGTAGCATCCACTCGATAAAGCACCCATATCCTGAGGTTGGATCGTTGACGAACACGTGGGTGACCGCCCCGACTAACTTCCCTTTCTGGATGATCGGACTACCGCTCATTCCCTGAACGATTCCGCCCGTACGCTCCAGTAATTTCGGATCCGTGATGCGGATGACCATGCCTTTGGTAGCCGGCGCTGACTGTCTGGATACGTGCGCGATTTCGATATTGAATCGCTCGACCTTCTGGCCGTTGACTACCGTTAAGATTTGCGCGGGTCCTTCCTCGACTTCTTCCGCGAACGCTACCGGGATCGGATCGGCATGATAAGCGTGATCCGGCAATGCTTTCATCTTGCCGAAGATCCCGAACGACGTGTTGCGTTCTACGCTTCCAAGCGTGCGGCCTTCTTTAATGAAGCTAGCCCTCTTCTCGCCCGGCTCGCCGTTCTGACTCTTGGATATCGATGTCACTTTGGATTGCAGGATTTCGCCGCTTCCGACTACAATCGGCGTTTGCGTGTCCATGTCGGTAATGACGTGACCAAGTGCTCCGTATACTCCTTGATCCGGCGCGTAGAAAGTCAACGTGCCGACGCCCGCCGCGGAATCGCGGATGTACAAGCCGAGACGCCAAGCTTTGTCTTCCACGTCGTACACCGGCGTTAACGTCGTCCGGAAACGATCCTTGCCCCGTTGGACGAGCATTCGCAGAGGCGCCCGATTGCGTCCGGCCGACTCGGCGAAAGCGGCGATTTTCGTAATATCATTGCATGGCTCGCCGTTGATCTCGACGATCAGATCGCCTAACCGAAGCTTAGCTTCCTCGCCGGGCGATATTTTCTTGTTCGCCGACGCTTTAACCAGGTGATGTCCGACGACCATAATGCCGGCCGATTTCACTTTCACGCCGATCGTCTGGCCTCCGGGGATCACCCGTAAATCCGGAATGACTTGCAATTGAACGGTCTTGAAAGGGATCTTGCCGAACAGCCGAAGCTTCAGCTCGGTATTGCCGCTATGCTTGGGCTGAATGGATAAAGGCTGCCTGAGGTCTACGGGAACTTTGCCGTTATCGCTGCCGTTAATGCCGGCCACGCGCGGGTCAAGCGTGCCTTCCGCATAAACCGGCATTTCGTAATGAAGGGATACCGCTTGTCCTTGGAACATTCTCAGCTTGCTCGGAAATGCCGCGAAATGCTGAACGGGCGCGGAACAGACGACGATACAGAGGATTAGAACGATGACAAGTCCCATCCGGCGTTTTCTGGACGGTTGCTGGTACAAGTTCTCACGCTCCCTTACAGGTTAACCGGCGTTCACTCGTGATTCGTGCCGATGACGTACCTATAAGGTAACCGTGCCCCCCCGCTTTTATGTTCCCGAAAAGCTTCCTATCCCATTGAATTTTGCCGTCGCTACGCGTTTTTTCGGGTTTCGGCCAAAGCAAGCATTTCTTGAGCATGATGACGTGTTTTTTCCGTTACTTCCACGCCGCCGAGCATTCTCGCCAGTTCTTCCACGCGCTGCGCCTTAGACAGCTCGGTAACGGAAGTGATCGTACGCGAATCGTCCGTCACCTGTTTAGCGATCTCATACTGATGATCCGCCATGCAAGCGACTTGCGGCAAGTGCGTAATCGCGAACACTTGGCAATTGCGCGAGAGCAACGACAGCTTCTCCGCGATCGCCTGCGCGGCGCGTCCGCTTACGCCGGTATCGACTTCGTCGAAGACGAGCACCGGCACCTCGTCGATACGGGCGAAAATTGCTTTAAGCGCCAGCATGACGCGCGACATCTCGCCGCCGGACGCGATCTTGGCGAGCGACTTCGGCGGTTCCCCGGGGTTCGAGGAAAGCAGGAATTCCGCCGAGTCGATGCCCGTGGCGGTCAGCGGACCTGCGACGAGCTTCACCTCGAACACCGATCGGTTCATCTGGAGCGCCGCCAGTTCTTCCCCGATGGCGGCGGCGAGCACGCGGGATGCGTCGCGGCGAATCGAAGACAGCCTGTCGGCGCGCGTCCGCAGCTCCACGAGCAACGCTTCCTCTTGTTCGGCGAGCGACTTCAGATGCTCATCGCTGTTCTCCAGCTGCGAGGCTTCCGATTGAATTTGTTCTTTATAGGCAACGATCAGCTCGATCGACTCTCCGTATTTGCGTTTCAGGGAATGAATCAGATCTAGCCGTTCTTCGATCGCTTCGAGACGGTCCGCGTTGAATTCGATCGTCTCTCTGTAATCCCGAAGCTGGTAAGCGGCGTCTTCCACGCCGTAATAAGCCGATTGCAGCTGCTCGACGAGCGGCTCCAGCACGGCTGGGTCGACCTTGGCTACGTCGCGAAGCCGATTCAGCGCGCGCGATATGGCGCCCATACCCTTGTTGCCGTACAGCAGCTCGTGGGATTCGGCTACCGCTTCAGCCAATTTCTCCGCATGCGTTAGTTTGCGCTTCTCGTCCTGCAAGGATTCGTCTTCGCCCGGCTTCAACTGCGCCTGCTCAATCTCTTCGATCTGATAGCGGTACAGGTCGAGCATCTGCATGCCTTGCCTGGACTTCGCTTCCAAGTCGCGTCGTTCCTTGCCTACCGCGACATATTGCCGATACAGATTCGAATACTGTTCCTTCTGCGAGGCCATCTCTTCCCCTGCGAACATGTCCAGCCATTCGAGATGGCGATCCGTGCGCAGCAGCGACTGCGGCTCGTGCTGACCGTGGATGTTCACGAGATGCTCTCCGACTTCCCGCAGCATCGATAGCGTCACGCTCTGCCCGTTAATCCGGGCGGAAGATTTGCCATGCGCCTGCAGCTCCCTGCGAACGATCAGCGTCTCCTCGCGGTCGGCTTCAATGCCGAGTCGGTTAAGCGTCTCCCATACGGGATGGCTCGGCGATACGTCGAACAACGCTTCGACGTCGGCACGGTCGTTGCCGTGCCGGATCATCTCGGCCGACCCCCGGCTGCCCGAAGCCAGCGCAAGCGCGTCGATCACGATCGATTTGCCCGCGCCGGTCTCCCCCGTCAACACGTGGAATCCTTCATGAAACCGGACCGTTACTTGCGATATGACCGCCAAATTTCGAATCGTAAGCTCACGCAGCATATGTATGAGTCCCTCCATGTATCGCAATAGCGATGATGAAAGCTTGGGTTTACCGGAGCTATTCCATCATTTCGTAAATGCGTCTCGTCAAATCTTCCCCCAGCGCCTTCGATCTGCAGATGACGAGCGTCGTATCGTCCCCGCCGATCGTTCCGACGATCTCGGGCCAGTCCATGCCGTCGATCAGCGATGCAATCGTTCCGGCCGTGCCGGGCAGGCATTTCAGCACTACCAGGTTCTCGGCCGCATCGGCGCTCACGAAATGGTCGAGCAATGCTCGTTTCAGCTTATGCGCGGGATTAAATCGCTGGTCCTGCGGCATCGAATATTTGTATCGCCCGTCTTCCAGCGGCACTTTGATCAATTGCATCTCTTTAATATCCCGCGACACGGTCGCCTGCGTGACCTGCATGCCTTCCGCGCCGAGCGCTTCCACCAAATCCTCTTGCGTTTCGATTTCGTTCGAACCGATGATTTCGCGAATTTTGCGCTGTCGTTGTCCTTTCATCCGTCGCCATCCTCCACTTTGAATGTTACCATTCTAACCTGCTGCTCGCCCGGGTCCGCGACGATAATGCCCTCGCAATCGGGAAAAAGCAACGCGTAGACGAGGAATCGCTCGCGCAGCCCGCTGGCCGTCCATTCGGTCGGCTGCCTCGCGCGTTCCAGCTTGACTAAGTAGTACTTATGTTCTTTGGAGACCAAATAATCGAAATATAGACGGGTGGGCTGAACGGGCCCGTCGTCCACCTTCACTCCGAGCGGGACGCGATGTTTGCCGGACAATACGTCGTACCCCTGCTGCTTCAGCAGTTCTACGGCGGCATCCGGCTCTACGCCACCGGCATTGGCGAGCTTTCTTAACCTGGCGCCGGGCGGCTCATACAGCCAGCGGTTCAGCCTGCGCCATATCCACCACACCATAATGCCGGCCGCAATAGCCATAATCAGACCGTCTCCGAACTTTGCCATCCGCGTTCCCCCTTGACCGACTTACGTTAAGCAGGAAGCGATGCTGATGCCGGATCGATAATTGGTATGATGTACTTTTCGAGATTCGCCTGCGTAATTCCTCCAATCGGCGAACATAACAAAAACCCGAAGCGGCGCAGCAATGACCGGTGCGTATAATCCGGCCGTTCTTCGGCAGCTCCGGGCGAACCCGATGAAACGTTTACGTTCAGGAGTCTCCGCGACGAAAATTCGTTGCGGATTCCTCTACGGTCTTCTTAATGAGAGCAGGCATCTCGACCTCGAGGAATCGGCTCCTGTCTTCATTCGCGGTTGCTTGGCCCGTGTGGCGCCAATACGCCAGAAATTCGATATTCCCTTCACCGCCCGTTATCGGCGAGAAGGTAAGTCCCTCCAGCCGGAAACCAAGTTCATCCGCGAACGCGAGCACCTCGCGCAGCACGTTCGCATGAACGGCCGAATCGCGGATAACGCCGGACTTGCCGACATGTTCCCTTCCGGCTTCGAACTGCGGTTTGATCAAGGCTACCGTCGTTCCTCCGGGCTCAAGCAGCTGCGCAAGCACCGGCAGAATGAGCTTCAAGGAGATGAAGCTCACGTCGATCGACGCGAAACTGGGCCGTTCCGCGTCCAATTGGTCCAACGTCATGTGCCGGAAATTCATCCGCTCCATGACGCGCACGCGTTCGTCTTGCCTGAGCGACCAATCGAGCTGGTTATATCCGACGTCGATGGCGTACACGAGCTTCGCTCCGTGCTGAAGCGCGCAATCCGTAAAGCCGCCCGTCGAGGCGCCGATATCCAGCATCACCGAATCCTTCAGGTCCAGCTCGAAAGTACGAATCGCCTTCTCGAGCTTTAAACCGCCGCGGCTAACGTACGGATGCGGCGCTCCTTTCACCGTAATCGCGGAATCCCGCGGCACCTTGGTGCCCGCTTTATCGACGCGTTCGGTGCCAATGAAGACGAGACCTGCCATGATGGCCGCCTTCGCTTTCTCCCGGCTGTCGAAGTAGCCGTGCTCGAGGAGCAGCACGTCCAGCCGCTCTTTGGTAGCGGTCGTCTTCTCCATCAGGTCGCACGCTGCCTTTGGCGTACGGCAAGCGTGCTTAGCTGTCTTGCGACCGCTTCGGCGGTTAAGCCGCATAACGCGCGCTGTTCTTTAATCGATGCATGCTCGATGAATTGATCCGGTATGCCGGCGAGATGAACCTGCACGGAATGCAAGCTGTTCTGCGCGTAGAATTCCATAATGGCGCTGCCTAATCCGCCTTGGATCGAGCCTTCTTCTAGCACGAGCAGCGGCATATGCTCCTTCGCCAGCGCAAGCAGCATCGTCTCGTCGAGAGGTTTAATGAATCTGGCGTTGATCACGCGGATGTTCAATCCTTCGCGTCGAAGCAGCTCGGCCGCTTCTTCGGCCGCCTGCACCATCGGTCCGATCGCGATGACTGCCGCATAGTCTCCTTCGCGCACCGTCTCCCAAGTTCCGATCTCGATCGGAACAAGCGGTGCGTCGACTGGCGCTCCCGTGCCTTGAATGCGCGGATATCGGACGGCGATCGGCCCACGGTCGTAATCGACGGCCGTCTTCATCATATTGCGAAGCTCTTGCTCGTCCTTTGGCATCATGATAACCATATTCGGAATATGTCTGAGGAACGGAATGTCGTACACGCCTTGATGCGTTTCTCCGTCCGCTCCGACCAATCCTGCGCGGTCGATCGCGAAGATCACGTTCAAATTCTGCCGGCATATATCGTGCACGACCTGATCGTACGCCCGTTGCAGGAAAGTCGAATATACCGCGAATACCGGCTTCATCCCTTCCATCGCGAGCGCCGCCGACATCGTGGCCGCGTGCTGCTCGGCAATGCCCACGTCGAACATGCGGTCCGGGAACTTCTTCGCGAACTTCAATAGTCCGGAGCCGCCCGGCATAGCCGGCGTAATCGCTACGATCCGCTTGTCTTGACCCGCAAGCTCGATCAGCGTATTGCCGAACACCTCGGTGTACATCGGCGGTCCGACAGGCTTCACGACTTGGCCGGATTCGATCTTGTACGCGCCGGATACGCCGTGCCACGTATGCGAATCTGCTTCCGCCGGCGAATAGCCCTTGCCCTTCGTCGTCAGTACGTGTACGAGCACGGGACCGTTCACGCTGTCGGCCTGCTTGAACGTTTCGAGCAGCTTCGGAATGTCGTGGCCGTCGACCGGCCCGAAATATTGGAGACCGAATTCCTCGAACAGCATGCCGTCTGGCGTAATCAAATATTTAAGGCTGTCTTTGACGCGCTCAGCCGTTCTCGCAAGCTTCCCGCCGATCGCCGGAATTTTGCGAAGCAGCCAATCGAGCTCGTCTTTCGCTTTGCGGTATATTTTCTCTGAACGGACTTTACCCAAGTAATTATGGATGGCGCCGACGTTCGGTGCGATCGACATCTCGTTGTCGTTCAAGACGACCATCAGCTGGCGTTTCTCGTCGCCGATGTGGTTAAGCGCCTCGAGCGCCATGCCTCCGGTAAGCGCGCCGTCTCCGATAATCGCGATGACTTTGTTCGATTCGCCTTTCAGATCGCGCGCCAAAGCCATCCCCATGGCTGCGGACAACGAGGTACTGCTATGGCCCGCTTCCCAGACGTCGTGCTCGCTTTCGTTACGTTTGACGAACCCGCACAAGCCGTCCTTCTGACGGAGCGTATCGAACCGATGCTTGCGTCCGGTTAACATCTTATGCACGTAGGCTTGGTGTCCCACGTCGAAGATCAGTTTGTCGATCGGGCTATTATATCGATAATGCAGGGCGAGCGTCAGTTCAACGACCCCTAGATTCGGAGCGAGATGTCCGCCCGTTTCGGACAATTTTTGAATAAGAAAATGCCGAATCTCTTCCGCCAATTGAGGAAGTTCGGGTAACGCCAAACTCTTAAGATGTGACGGACTGTCGATTGTGTCGAGCAGCAAAACTGTTCCCCGCTTTCCTCGGAAGGGTAATACGCCTATTATACCATAATGCCAAACAATGCCCAAACCCGTTTCTGACAATCGCCCGGCGCGATTGCCATGAAAATTATCGCAATGCACAAAAAAGAGGATAAAGCAGAGGTTATCTCTGCTTTATCCTCTTTTTGTTTTAGTTTATTGCCGGTCTCTTCGACCGGTTGCGTGCGAGAGAAAGCGATTAGCGTTGCCTCACAACGTTTCTGCGCCGCACTTCCGGAATAGAGTCGGATTAGCGTTGCCTCACAACGTTACTGCGACGTACTTCCGGGATTGAGTCGGATTAGCGTTGCCTCACAACGTTTCTGCGCCGCACTTCCGGGATATAGTCGGATTAGCGTTGCCTCACAACGTTTATGCGCCGCACTTCCGGTATAGAGTCGGATTAGCGTTGCCTCGCAACGTTACTACGACGTACTTCCGGGTTTGAGTCGGATTAGCGTTGCCTCACAACGTTTCTGCGCCGCACTTCCGGGATTGAGTCGGATTAGCGTTGCCTCACAACGTTTCTGCGCCGCACTTCCGGGATTGGGTTAGTGGTCGCGAGACAACAGAAAATCCGCGATCTGACGGAGACGATCCGGCTTCGCCAAGCCGGCGCCGCCAAGCGCATCGTTCGCTTCTCTCGTCAGCGTAGACACGCGCTCGCGGCTCGCATCCAAGCCGATCAAATACGGATACGTGACTTTGTGTTGTCGCTCGTCGCTTTTGACCGGTTTGCCCAGCTTGGCCTCGTCACCGGTCAGGTCCAATATATCGTCTTGGATTTGGAACGCCAGACCGACGTTGCGCCCGAACAGCTCGAGCGCGGCAAGCTGCTTGTCGCTCGCTTCGGCCGCATGGCCGCCGGCTCTTAAGCTGAACGCGATCAGATCGCTCGTCTTGTGGAGATGGATAAACTCCAGCTGTTCCAGCGTCGTTACGCCTTGCTCGCCGAGCATATCCGCGACTTGGCCTCCTACCATCCCGGCGAGTCCCGCGAATCGGGACAGCTCCGCGACGACGGCAAGCGCCCGATCGGCAGGAACCCCAAGCTTAGCGGCTTCCGAAGCGACATGAAACGCATGCGTCAACAACCCGTCACCGGCTAATATCGCCATCGCCTCGCCGTGCACTTTATGGTTCGTAAGCCGGCCGCGGCGATAATCGTCGTCGTCCATCGCGGGCAGATCGTCGTGGATGAGCGAATACGTATGGATCATCTCGACCGCCGCCGCGAACGGCATCGCTCTGGCCGAAGCCGCATCGTCTCCCGCCACCGATTCGGCGGCAGCCAGCACGAATATCGGGCGCAGCCGCTTGCCGCCCGCGAGCAGCGAATAGTCCATCGCTTCTTTAAGCTTCGAGGGAATTCCCCATTGCTGCGGATATACGGACAATAATGCCTGTTCCACTTTATCTCGTTGCAAATGCAGGTAGGTATGCAAGCTATCTGATATCGTCACGCGAATTCCCCTATTCTCTAGCTGTCGCTTTGAGCCGGCACGAACGGCTTGCGCCCGAGACCGCCCTCGCCTTCGACAAGAATCTCGATCCGCCTTTCGACCTGCTCCAGTTTCTGTCCGCACAGGTTCGATAAGCGCATGCCTTCCTGGAACAGTTCGATCGCCGTTTCGAGCGGCACGTCCCCGCTTTCCAGCTTGGACACGATCGACTCCAAAGATTCCATCGCCTGTTCGAAAGTGATGTTCGCTTGCTCTTCCGCCCGGGCAACGTTCAGCTCGTCTTTGTTAGCCATCCTGACCATCCTCTCCTTCGATTCCCCATACTTGACAGCTTAGCTTCCCGTCCGTCAGCTTGACGCGAATCAAGTCGCCCGGTTGCACGTTATCGATCGAGCGGACGAGCGTTCGCTCCCGTTCGTCATAGACGAGGCTGTAACCGCGAGCCATAACCTTGAGCGGACTTAACGCATCCAGATGACGAACGAGGGAGCTCCAGCGATTCGCGTTCGTTCTCGCGAGCCCGTTCATGGCCAGCGTCAAGCTTCGCCGGTTCGTATCCAATCTCTGCCTAGCCAGCATCGCTTGCTGCTCGGGGCTCTTCGCCCTTAGCTTCGCGGTCAGCCTCGCCAGCTTGTCTGTCTGGCGGGCGAACTGCGCGTTCATTCTGTAGTCGAGCCTCTCCCTTAACCGATCGAGGCGTTCCGCTTGTACGAGCAAGCTTCGTTTGGGCTGCATGAACGTCGGCGATTGTCTCGCCCGGACCAGCCGCTCCCGCGAGCGATCCAAGGCATTGCGCAGCGAGCGTACGAGTTGCCCGTGCATATAAGCGATCCGCTGTCTCAGCTCGGCCGCGTGCGGGACCGCCAGCTCCGCGGCAGCCGTAGGCGTCGGCGCGCGCAAGTCCGCGGCGAAATCCGCGATCGTGAAGTCCGTCTCGTGGCCGACAGCCGAGATTACCGGAATGCGAGAGCCTCGCACCGCTCTCGCGACCGCTTCTTCGTTGAACGCCCACAGCTCCTCCAGCGAGCCGCCGCCTCGCCCGACGATCAGCACGTCCGCCTCGCCCAGCGCGTTCATTGCCGCAATTGCCTTCACGATCGAAGGCGCCGCTTGCGTTCCTTGTACGGATACGGGATATAGCAGCACGTTCACCGCAGGGTTCCGGCGCTGAATCGTAATGATAATGTCGCGTACGGCCGCTCCCGTTGGGGAAGTAATGACGCCGACGGTTCGAGGATAGCTTGGTATCGGCCGTTTGAACCTCTCCGAGAACAATCCTTCTGCCTCAAGTTTGCGTTTCAACTGTTCAAACGCCAAATACAGGCTGCCGATTCCGTCAGGTTGCATCGCCGTCGCGTAAAATTGATACTGTCCATCGCGCTCATAAACGGAGATGCCTCCGCGAGCCAACACCTTCATTCCGTCCTTCGGTGCGAACGGAAGCCGTTGGTTGTAGGAGGCAAACATAATGCATTTCAGGCGACCGCCTTCGTCCTTAAGCGTAAAGTACATATGTCCGCTGGAGTGCCGCGTAAAGTTGGATATTTCGCCTTTCAGCCATATATCCTGAAGACTCGCGTCGCCCTCCAGCTTCATTTTGATCAGACGGTTAATGTCGCGAATGGTTATGACTCTTGTCGGTTCCATCGGTACCGGCTCCCTTCCATGCGCGGCGCGCTAGGCTGGACTACGCCAAACCGTTGGCACGCTTGGCGGATTTGAGCGTGTTCGCCATAAGCATCGTTATCGTCATCGGCCCGACTCCGCGCGGTACCGGCGTAATCCAACCGGCCGTATCCAGCACGTCGTCGAAGTCTACGTCGCCGCATAACTTGCCGTCGGGAAGACGATTCATCCCGACGTCGATCACGACGGCGCCCGGCTTCACCCATTCTTTCTTGACCAGCTTGGCTACGCCAACGGCTACGACGAGGATATCGGCTTGTCTAGCCATCTCCGGCAAATTCGGCGTGCGCGAATGGCACATGGTGACCGTCGCGTTCTCGCGAAGGAGCAGCATCGATACCGGCTTGCCTACGATATTGCTGCGGCCGATTACGACGGCATGTTTGCCTGCCGGCGAATTGCCCGTCCGTTTGAGCAGCTCGATAACTCCCGACGGCGTGCAAGGAAGCAGCGCATCGTCTCCGATCATCAAATTGCCGACGCTGACCGGATGGAACCCGTCGACGTCCTTGTCTACGGAGATCGCGTCGATGACCGCTTTCTCTTGGATATGCTTAGGCAGCGGCAGCTGCACGAGAATGCCGTGAATATTGGCGCTGCGATTGTATTGGTCGATCAAGTCCAGAAGCGCTTGTTGCGAAGTTTCAGCGGGCAGCCGCACGACTTCGGAATAGTAACCGAGCTGTTCGCAAGCCTTCGCCTTGTTCTTCACGTACACTTGGGAGGCAGGATCCTCGCCTACGAGAATGACGATTAGTCCCGGCGTTACGCCTTGCTTCTTCAACTGCTCGACTTCTTGACGAAGCTCCACTCGAATTTCATCGGAAATATTTTTGCCATCAATGATTTGAGCGCTCATCTTCAATCTTCCCCCTGCTTGTTCTCTTCCTTCTCCCTCAGCATGCGGCCGAGAACGCCGTTCACGAATTTGCCGTTCTCCGCCAAGCCGAAATGCTTAGCCAGTTCGATCGCTTCGTTAATCGCGACTTTGGCTGGAACGTCGTCGCGATATTCCATCTCGTACGCCGCTAGGCGCAACACCTGACGGTCCACGCGGGATAAGCGGTCGACTTGCCAACCGGTCAGATACACGGCAAGCTGACGATCGATGCCATCGCGATTGTCGGTTACCCCTTCCACAAGCTCGCGCGTATACGCGTCGATCTTGGCCAATTCGCCGACTTCCGCGCCGATTTCGTTCTCTTGGCGTGCCTCGTTCATAATGACGTTCACGGCCTCGTCGCCCGATACGCCGTTCATTTCCATCAGGTACAAGCTTTGTACCGCGATTTCCCTTGCCAGTCTGCGTTTCATGAGTTCTACTGAATCCCCCGCTCTTAACTGTAACTGATGCCCGTAAAAGTAGTATGATGCCCTCACGAGCAGAAAAAACCTAAGGCGACGCAAAGCCGAAGCTTATCGTCGCCGTTCAAGCCATTTCGCAGCGTTATCGCGAACGCGGCCAACGATCCGTCAACCACTCCGTCAGTCGATCCCACGGCAGGATCGGCCCTTTGCCTTCGTCTCTCTGCTTGCCTACCCAAAAGCCGATTCCGACGATCAGCGCGCAGAAGAGCATGTCCCAAAATCCGGCGAATAAATAGATGATTCCGAATATTAGCCCTGCTGCGACTCCGGAGATTCGCCCGCCGTAATGTTCCCACGCGTATTTCCACATGGTGGCGCCTCCTATTCCACGCGGCTTTTGAAGGTCGTGGGTGCTTGCGTCAAGTTCGCGATGAATACGGACACCTCGGCGACGGGAATCCCCGTCGTCTCTTCAATTTGCTGCGATACGGTTCGTTGCATTTCTTCCGACAGTGTAGGAATGGAGCTGTCGCCGTCCACGAAGGCGCGGATTTGGATTTCCAATCCGGACTCGGATATGCGTACTCGGGCTCTCAGGTCCTTGACGCCGCGCGAGCGCGATGCCGCTTTAAGCGCGAGATTCTCCACCGTCTCGACGGAAATCTTGATGTCGCCGTGCTCCGTGCGTTGGTTAATGGAAGGCGCCGCGCTTCCGCCGCGGCTAACGGACACGATGAAGAAACGTATGCTGACGAGCAACAAAGCGATCGCAACGCAAATGACCGTAACTTGAACGACTTGCGATTCGCCGGTCATATTATCGAGCCAATCGTGCAGGCCTTTCTCGTTCAATCCGCCGCTGGCGGCGATAATGGCGAAGACCGAGACGATTCCGATCGCGATGCTATACAAGAAAAGCAGCAGCCTGTCCAACAATTTAATCAACGGTAGCGTCCTCCCTATTCTCCATAGGCTGTAGGTATCGGAAAAAAGCTGAATGATAGCGAAAAGGCCTCTAGCGAGAATCCCTGCAGGATTTACTCGTCAGAGGGCCGTCATCCGCATACCGGAAAGGCTCCGTCCGGCGCTTCACGCAGCGCCGTGACGGGTTTATCTGACACGGGCGTGCAAGTCTTCTTCGCCAGGCTTATCGCCTTGTTTGAAATGCACGTCGTGTACGTGTACGTTGACTTCTACGACTGACAATCCGGTCATCGTCTCGATCGAGTGTTTCACGTTGCGTTGAATTTCCGTCGAGATATCCGGAATTCTCTTGCCGAATTGGACGATGATCGACACGTCGATCGCCGCTTCGCGCTGGCCGACTTCCACCTTTACGCCTTTGGACAGGTTCTTGCGTCCGAGCAGTTCGGCGATTCCCGAAGAAAGACCGCCGCTCATGCCCGCCACGCCATCGACTTCGACCGTTGCGAGGCCGGCAATGACCTCGATCACTTCAGGAGCGATCTCGATCGTTCCAAGATCCGTGCGTTCATATTCCGGTGCTATCGTCTCCATGCTTGGTTCCACCTCCATGTGCCCGGCCAATGCCAAGCTTTCAGCATTTCAGATGTCCGAGCATTCGCCTTCACTACTAATAAATATAGCATCCGCGGATAATTATGACAAACGCTTGGCCCGTTCCTTAAATTTGAACCTGCTCCCGGGAAGGCTCGGGATCGCCGTTCACGTCATGCTCCTCGAGGAACTTGATGTCGAACGTTCCCCGATTGAAAATCGGGTGGTTCAGCAGCTTCATATGGAACGGAATCGTCGTCTTCACGCCTTCGATAATGAATTCGCTCAGCGCTCTGCGCATTCTCGCGATCGCTTCGTCGCGGGTCGGCGCCCATACGATCAGCTTGGCGATCATCGAGTCGTAATGAGGCGAAATCATGTATTGCGAATAAGCGCCGCTGTCAACCCGCACGCCCGGTCCGCCCGGTGGCAAATAGAAGCCGATCCGGCCCGGCGAAGGCATGAAGTTGCGCTCGGAATCTTCCGCGTTAATACGGCATTCGATGGACCAGCCGTCGAATTTCACTTGCTCCTGCGTGAACGACAGCGGAGCGCCTTCGGCGACGGAAATCATCTCTTTGATCAGATCAATGCCCGTGATCATCTCCGTAACGGGATGTTCGACTTGAATACGGGTATTCATCTCCATGAAATAAAATTGGCCATCCGGACCGAGAAGATACTCGATCGTTCCCGCGCCGGAGTAATTAACGGCTTTCGCCGCGCGCACGGACGCTTGACCCATACGCTCGCGCAGAGCGGGCGTCATGACTGGGCATGGCGCTTCTTCCACGAGCTTCTGGCGGCGGCGTTGCACAGAGCAGTCCCGTTCGCCGAGGTACACGACGTTGCCGTGCTTGTCGGCGATAATCTGAATCTCAACGTGCTTCATGCCCGTTAGATACTTCTCCAAGTAAACGCCCGCGTTGCCGAACGCTTTCTGGGCTTCCTGCTGCGCGGTCGAAATCTCGCGAATGAGCATTTCCTCGTTCTCCGCGAGACGGATGCCTCTACCCCCGCCGCCGGCCGTCGCCTTGATGATGACCGGATAACCGATCTCGCGAGCGACGCGAATCGCGTCGTCCAAATCCTCGATCAAGCCGTCGGAGCCGGGAATGACGGGCACGTCGGCTTCCTTCATCGTCTGCTTGGCGACGGATTTGTCGCCCATGCGGCTGATCGCCTCCGAGGAAGGACCGATGAAGGAGATGTTGCAAGTCTCGCAGATGTCCGCGAAGTCCGCGTTCTCGGACAAAAACCCGTAACCGGGATGAATGGCGTCGCAATCCGTTAACGTAGCGACGCTCATAATGTTCGTAAGGTTGAGATAGCTGTCTTTGGATGCCGTCGGCCCGATGCAATACGCTTCGTCGGCCAGACGCACGTGCAAAGATTCGCGGTCGGCTTCGGAGTAGACGGCCACGGCCGTAATTCCGAGCTCTCGGCAGGCGCGGATGATGCGAACCGCGATTTCACCGCGATTGGCGACCAGTATCTTCTGAAATTTCAAGTTGAAATCCTCCTTCGGATTATTCCGGCTTCACGAGGAACAGCGGTTGGCCGAATTCGACGAGTTGACCGTTCTCAACGAGAATTTCCACGATCTCGCCTTTGACTTCTGCTTCCAAAGGATTCATGAGCTTCATCGCTTCCAGGATGCACACGACCGTCTTGTCGTTCACTTTGTCTCCGACGTTGACGAATACGGCCGCATCCGGCGACGGCGCGCGATAGAACGTGCCGACCATCGGAGATACGATTTTGTGCAGATTCGACTGATCCGCAGCAGGTTTGGCTTCCGCGGCGGCAGGCGCAGGTGCGGCAGAAACCGCGGCGGGCGCTTGAACGGGCGCAGGCACGTATGTATGGGAAAGAGGTGCGGTTTGCACGTTAACGACTTCCGTGCGGCCGGGCTTGCGGATCGCGATGCGCGCTCCTTCGTTCTCGATTTCCAGTTCTTGTACAGAGGTTTGATCTACTAGTTTAATTAATTCTTTGATCTCGCTAAGCTTAAACATGTCGGTCACTCCTTGAAATCGGGATATCCCGTATAAAGAAAGCTCGTACGTTGCCATAACGGACTTATTATATCATAAACGAATAAAATGGAAAGTGCCATCCGCCTTGCGCAAGGGGCTTGGAAGCGCAAAGGGATGCTCCAGCCGTCTCCGGCGGAGCATCCCTTGATCCGTTCGTACCTTGCGGCCGAACAAGATTATTGCTGAACCACCTGCACGCTGACGTGGTCCGGAGATACGTTCAGTTCTTTGGTCGCGAGTTCGACGATGTTGACCGCTTGCTTCTTCTCCAGCTTATCGCTGAGGACGATGACCTTGTAGTTGTTCAGATCGACTTCTTCGACGACCGCGTTCTCGAACTCGAGCAACAGTTTTTCCTCAAGGCCCGTAATGCGGTAGTCCGTATCTTCGAGCCGTCTAAGCTGTTCGGACGCCTGCTGGGCTTCCTCCGGCGAACGGTTCTTCGTATCGGCCATGATCGCGGACAGATCGTCGGCTTCCTTGTCTACTTTCTCGCGACGTTGCAGCTGGATCGAATCGAGCAACTCCGCGCCGGTCAGGTTGTTGTATTCCTTGAGCACGGCTTGATCTTCTTCAGGCAAGCCGGACGAAGCATCGTCCGACGGAGCGGCGTCGTTGCCCTTGCTCGTGGCGCTTATTTCGCCCGTGAGCGTATCCACTTCGGTAATCTCGAACCCATCCCCGGATGCCTTAGTCGCGTCGGTCAAATTCGTCTGCTCGGTAATTCCGCTGGCGTTGTCGGTCGGGGTCACATCCTCCGTGAACAAATAGTACGCGGACAGGATCACCATCAGGCTCAGCATCGAGACCAGCCAAATCGTTTGACGTTTGTTGTTCATTGCTCCATTCCTCCCAATAATTAGGTTGATCTTGCACGATTAACGTTCGTCTTGCGGGCTTACGCGACTGCTCCTGTTCACGTCTTGCGCGGGACTACGGAAATTTTATGCAAAGGGACGTCCAGGCCGCGTGATACCGCTTCGGCGATTAGTTTATGAACCGTCGCGTTCTCCGCGCCTTTAGCCACGATGATAACGCCTCTGACTTTGGGTTTCAGCTTCTTCACGACGATCGGCGACTGTCCGTCGTTCACTTCGTACAGAACGACTTGGCCGTCGTTCGTCACTTCCGTGATGTGTCGGTTGGCGCCGTTACGGTCGGACTCCTCGGTAATTTGCTGCGTCCTTTTCTCGTTCAAGCCGAGCACCGTCTCCTCCGTAGACTCGACGGTTACGAGCACCTGCGCCGTCCCGACGCCGACGATCGTCTCCAGCAATTCCTTCAGCCTGTTCTCGAGCTGGCTCTCGATGTCGGTGAACGGATCGTCCTGCTTGCTGTCGCCTCCGCCGACGAATGCTTCCTGCTGGGGGACGTCCTCATCCCGGGGCGGCGACAAATCCGATCCGCCGCCGGGATCGACCGGCTTGATATTCAACAAGGAGGCGGCGAGCAGCAGCGCCGCGCCGATCAGACCGACGAGCACCAGCCAGCGAAATGCCTTGATTCTGCGCGGCCCCCCCGGTCCGCCGGCATCGCCTTTGCCTCCCCCGATGAACGCTTCCATCTGCTGCAGCCAATTGGCCATCCTCTCACCTCCTTGCCCTGCCTGCCTGCGTCGCGGGCTGCGAATCCGATACTTGCGATACTTCTATTAACGCGGAGGCGATGCCGAATTTATTCGATACGAGGGATACGACCCTGTTCTCCGTCTCGCGGTCGAGACGGTTCTCTTCCTGTTCCGCCATCGCTTCGAACGCCCCGTCTTCGCCTTTCGATTCGCGATCCGGTTCTCGCTCGCCGCCGACCTCGACGCGAATATCGACGTCCGCGATCGGATCGACGCCTCTCACCGCCGCGATGTTGCCTCGCGGCAATGCGGCCTCTAACCCGTCATCGCCTTCGAGCACGACTTTAATGCCCGTGATCGTCCAGTTCCCGTCTTTGCCCTGCGCGGTTTGCACGTCCACGCTTCTTACCGCGCGTTCCTCGCTCAGCTCGATGTCGGATCGAATAGCCGCGGCCAACCGCGTAGATACGAGGTTCGCCGCCTGCTCCGACTGTCGTCCGCGAAGTCGCTCACCCTGCGCTTCGATCATCGCGAGCTGATCCGGCGCTCCTTGCGGCGATTTCGCGACGGTGTCGATCCCGTCCGCGAGCTTGCCGACGAAGTCGCCTTTCATCCAGCTAAGCACCGGCGTCGCGACCGTCAGCAGGACGAAGAGCCCCGCGACAAGCCTGACGTATCTTTGCATCGTGCGGTTGGGAAGCAGCAAGTCGATGATCGAAGCCAGCAGGAGCACCGCAATGATCTGGCGCAGCCAGCCCGCCAACCCATCCATCAGCCCCATCCGCCTTAGCCCCCTCGCGTTATCGAATCATGATCGCCGCGTTGCCCGCCGTCAGAATGATCGTCACCGCCAGGAAGAACATCAGCCCTACCGACGCCAGCGCCGCGAAGACGTAGATGAGCGTCTTGCCGATCGTCTGCAGGCAGTGCACGATCGGCGTGTCCCCGAGCGGCTGCATGATCGCGCCGGCCAGGCGATAGATCAAGGCGAGCGTGAGCACCTTCAGCGCGGGGAACGCGCACAGGAACAGCAGGATGATGACGCCGGCGATGCCGACCGCGTTCTTGACGAGCAGGCTCGCCGACATGACCGTGTCCGCCGCGTCCGAGAACATGCGGCCGACGACCGGCACGAAGTTGCCGGTGACGAACTTCGCCGTGCGAAGCGCGACGCCGTCCGTCACCGCGCCCGTGGCTCCCTGCACCGACAGCACGCCGAGGAAGATCGTCAGCATGACGCCGAGCAGTCCGACCGCGACGTTCCGCAGCAAGTTCGCCAGATGCGTCACCTTGTACCGTTCGGTAATCGAACTGACCAGGTGCAAGACAGCCGAGAAGAACAAGAGCGGGAACACGACGAGATGGATGAACGTCCCGATCGTATGGATCATGAATACGATCAGCGGATGCAGTACGGCCGCGGAAGCGATGCCGCCGGTTCCGGCGAGCAGCGTCAGCAGCAGCGGGACCATCGCGAGCATGAACTCCACCATGCTGCTGATCGCGTCTCCCGCGAAGGAAGTCGCCGTTCGAAAGCTGTTGACCGCCAGGATGATCAGCACCATGTAGGCGATCGCGTAGGCGACTTTGCTGACCGCGTTGCGTTCGAAGGCGTTCTGCATCGTCTCGAGCAGCATCGTGAACACGGTCAACAGCACGATCGTGACGAGCAGCTTACCGCTGTACAGCACCTCGTGAAGGAAGAACTTGGCGAGACCGGCAATCGCTTGCCCCGTGCTCCATCCTTCCCCGCTCGGAAACATCAGCTCGTGCAGCTCCGGCAGCTTCCCGTCCGGAAAATATCCGCCGTACTCGCGCTTCAGGTTATTCCAATATTGCTGAATTTCTTGCGTGTTCACGTCTTCGCTCTGATCCTTGGCAAGTTCGCCCGATATCTCCGCGCCGGATGCGGCAGGATCGGCATGCCCGATCTCGGCAGGCTCCGCGGCTTGGACGGTTCCGAAGCTGCCCAAGAGCAGGCAGATAACGATGACGACGAGCGCAATCCCGAGCTTCATGCCCTTTTCCATATGGCGGCGCATCCGTTACCTCCGATCCTTCGCGAAGCGCTTCAGGCCGGCAGCAAGTTCAACACCGTCTCCACGATGACGCTGATGATGGGCACCGCCATGACCAGGATGAGCATTTTGCCGGCGAACTCGATTTTCGAGGCGATGCTTTCAAGTCCGGCGTCTCTGACGATCTGCGCTCCGAACTCAGCGATGTAGGCGATTCCGATTATTTTCAACATCGTCTTTAAGTAGACCGAAGGAATACCTGAACGATCCGCTAAATCCTCCAGTACGGAGATGACGCTATCGATCTGGCCGATCAGCATCAGGAAGATCGCGACGCCGACGAATGCCGCCAGCAAATAGGCGAACATCGGCTTCTGCTCCCGGATGACGAGGATGAGCACCGTGGCTAGAAATCCGATTCCGACGATCTGAAGAATGTCCACCCGCCTCACCTACTGGAACAAAAATATCGTCTTGATCTCCTGAAACAAATCGTTGAGCAATCGAACGACCATGAACAAAACGACGACAAAACCGATGACCGTTACCCAGTGCGCCATGTCTTCTTTGCCCATCTGCTTCAGCACCGTATGAATCATCGCCACGATGATGCCGATGCCGGCGATTTGGAAGATGGTGCTGATGTCGATGTTCATCGATACGTCCCCCTACTACACGATCAGAATAACGATCAACGCGGCGCCAAGAGCGCCTAGGCTGCGGCTTAGCTTCTCGTAACGCTGCTGTTCGTCCCGCGCGGTCGCTTCTTCAGCTTGAAGCTGCAGCATCGCAAGCCGGATATGCTTCAGCTGATCTTCGCGTCCGCTCGCGCCGAGCGTCGAGCCAAGCCGGAGCAAAGCTTCTTGCTCGGGAGCGCGCATCGCGGTATCCGCCCACCTGCTCGCGATTTCGCGTTCCCAAATTTCCCTGACCGTCTCGCCCGTCCGGGCCGTCTCGTTCGAGAGCGTCCGGGCTATCGCTTTGAATAATGGCGAGATCGGCGGGGGCACCGCGCTAGCGATTCGATCGAGCGCTTGCGCGAGCGGCGTCTGTCCGTAGCTGATTTCCGTCTCCAGCCGTTGCAGCGCGTGCAGCAAATGACGGATTTGCTTCGGGCGGGCCGCGTATCTTGCCGCCTGAACGAAGCCGATCATCGTGCCGGCGAACAGAACGAGCACGATTCCGATGAACTTAAGCACGCTCCTCATCTCCTCGCGCGCGTGGATCCGGAGAACGAATCGCCGGCATCGGCCTCGTCTTTACCGTTACTGGAGCAGATGTCGGCGGCGGGGCTGCCTGCGGAGCATCTCTCGGCACCGCTCCCGTGCGCATGCGGCCGCGCCCCGAGGCTTCGAGCGCCGCTTCCTCCGCAGAGACGATCCGATGCTCGACTTGCCCCCCGTTCCTCGAGAGCAGCACGTATGCGCCGAATACGCCATCCGCGGCGAGCTGCGCGAGCACGGGACGCGCGAATATATCCGCAATATTGGAAGCGTGAGCCGTCGCCAGCACCCTGACGCCGGCGTGAATCGCTTCGTTCAGCGCGGCCGCGTCTTCGGGGCGGCCGATCTCGTCGACGACGATCACTTCGGGCGACAACGAGCGGACCATCATCATGATGCCTTCCGCTTTCGGGCAGGCATCGAGCACGTCGCTGCGCGGTCCGAGGTCGAACGTCGGCACGCCTCGTTCGCATGCGGCGATCTCGGAGCGCTCGTCCACGATGCCGACCTTGCGCCCCCGCCAGCCGATCGCGCGAGGATGATGCCACTCTCCCGCGCTGATGCAACGCGCCAAATCCCTGATCAGCGTCGTCTTGCCTTGCTGCGGCGGAGATACGATCAGCGTATGGCGTATCGTTCGCGCCTCGAGATCGAGCAGCCCCGGAAGCACCTGCTTCCCGAAACCGATGCGCGCTCTTGCGATCCGCACGTTGAATCCGGCGATATCCCGAAGGTGCGCGACGGTGCCTTTATCGAGCACCGTTCTTCCCGCGAGGCCGATGCGATGACCGCCGGGTACGGTCACGTATCCTCTGCGCAGTTCTTCTTCTACCGCATATAGAGAATGGTTCGTAACTCTCTCCAGCAGCGCCCGAATCTCATCTGTGCCTGGCGCGTAAGCCGATCGATAATCGTCGGTAAGCGATCCGTCCGACCGAACGAAAGCGCTCCGGCTCCCGTACCCGATCTCGAGAGGGCGATTCTCGCGGACACGGATTTCTTCCAACGTCTGGACCGCATCGCTGGGCAATCGGTCCAACACCCCTCTCAAAGCTGACGGAAATAACGTCAATAGAGATGGATTCACGCGAGCCCCCCTTTCGGTACAAGTTGTGATTTGCTGTTTCATATGTATGCTTGTACGCCGGGAATATGCCTGCTTGGACGTTTCATCTACCTCTACCTTGCCTACTTGCGGAGGATGCCGATTAATAGACAACCTACGCCTGCTAGAATCCAGATGAGCTTGACGGGTGACAGCTTATCCGAGAGGCCGATCAAACCGATCGTCGTCGTCGAGATCAGCACGAACGGACCGACAAGCGCAAGCATGGAATTGACGACTAGCGCCTTCTGTACATCATTGAGCCGCAGCATGACGATCGCAGCAGTTACTTCGATCATGCCGGATAAGATCCGCAGCATCGCCATGCTGAACGCCGCTTTATCCATCTCCAACTCATCTCCTTATCGTTACTTGTAAATGGTTATGCGAATGGAGAGGACAACTTGTCTATTTCGTAAGATTTAGTAGACCTGAACAGTCGCGGAAGGAGCGCGTAGACACCTCGGGTTGGGCAACCGCATATATTGGCTTGTAATTCCACCTCTGACGACAACGGGGAGAGTTGAGCATGGAAATAACATCGATGAACACCGAATGGCCTGCTAGGTTAACGGATCCGACGGGCCTAAGGCAAGCGAAGCCCCGCACAAAGGGCCTGACGATGGTCATAGACAAAGGTTTAGGCATGCACGCGTTTAGCGATTTAATTCACACGTCCGGGGAGTACATCGATATTATTAAGCTCGGTTTCGGCACGTCGGCGCTTTATCCGCTCGGGCTTCTGCGAGATAAAGTGGAGCTCGCGTCAAGACACGGAATTACGGTCATTCCTGGAGGCACGTTGCTAGAAGCCGCCGTTAAGCTGGATGTCGTGCCTGCCTTTTTCCGCCAAGCGCTGACGGTCGGGTTCCATGGCATCGAAGTCTCCGACGGCACGATTGCGCTCGGACGCATCGACCGCGACAATCTCATTCGGGACGGCGTCAGTCTTGGATTCAAAGTGTATACGGAGTATGGGAAAAAGCTGCTGGGATCCCGGATCGACGTCGAGCAATTCGCGACGACGGCCGAGCGCGACTGGGCATGCGGAGCCGAGTTGGTGACGGTCGAAGCGCGCGAGTCCGGCGTAAGTGTCGGTTTGTTCGACGAGCGAGGCAACTGCCGCGAGCAGGAGCTGCAGTTCATGGCCAGCGCCGTCCCGAATCTCGACCGAATCCTGTGGGAAGCGCCGCTTAAGGACCAGCAAGTCCAACTGCTCAAAGCGCTCGGTTCGGACGTGAACCTGGGCAACATATCCGTCTTAGATGTGCTCTCCCTCGAAACGATGCGAAGAGGGCTCCGGTCGGATACGTTCGAGCTCCATCGTCCGGCTTACGTAGCCGATTACATGATCTAATCCGGGCGAAAGGGCAAGCCCCGCGTTCTAAACGCGGGGCTTGTTCCATATCGTGTACCATCTAGCTATACGAAGTGGGAGTGTGTCGCCTGCATGTATGGAGATTTGGTGCTCGTCGCGCTTATCATCATTGGTTTAATAGGCCGCTCGCCCATTATTACGACCGCAGCCTGCTTATTATTGATCGTTAAGCTCGTCCATCTGGAGCGGTATTTGCCTTCCATCGAGCGAAGAGGCATGGAGCTCGGCCTGCTTTTCTTGACGCTGGCCGTACTGGTCCCGTTCGCTTCGGGCAAAGTACAAGCCAAAGATATTATGAACGCTTTCTCCGGATGGATCGGCTGGGTCGCCTTGCTGGGCGGCGCGATCGCCACCTTCCTGAACAGCCGCGGCCTTGAGATGCTGCGCGTCGATCCGCAGTTGATCGTCGGCATCGTCATCGGCTCGATCGTCGGCATCTTGTTCCTGCGCGGCATTCCCGTCGGTCCGCTCATGGCCGCCGGCTTAACCGCGCTGTTCATTAAGGTCATTCAGTTGTTCGTGGGAAAATAGGGTTCCGATTGTCGTCCGTAGCGGTCTGCGGGACCGTTGCAGCACAAACTTCAGCCAATCTGCCACTGTAGCGGTCTGAGACACCGTTGCAGCACAAACTTCCGTCAATCCGCCGCTGTAGCGGTCTGCGGGACCGTTGCAGCACAAACTTCTGCCATTCCGCCGCTGTAGCGGTCTGCGGGACCGTTGCAGCACAAACTTCAGCCAATCTGCCACTGTAGCGATCTGTGGGACCGTTACAGCACAAACTTCAGCCATTCCGCCGCTGAAGCGGTCTGAGACACCGTTGCAGCACAAACTTCAGGCAATCCGCCGCTGAAGCGGTCTGAGACACCGTTGCAGCACAAACTTCAGCCATTCCGCCGCTGTAGCGGTCTGTGGGACCGTTGCAGCACAAACTTCCGCCAATCTGCCACTGTAGCGGTCTGCGGGACCGTTGCAAACCTGATAACCACAAAAAAAAAAAAGAACAACGGCACCGACTGCCGTTGTTCTTTGCTATACGCATGCGCGCTTATCTGCGATCTTGCGGTCCGCCGACGAACACGCTGTCGGCCGTATCCAATCCATACGCCGTATGGAGCGCGCGCACGACGTCTTGCAATTTGTCGGCGGCGATGACGCACGATACTTTGATCTCGGACGTGCTGACCATCTTGATGCTTACGCCGACGCTCGAGATCGCTTCGAACATCGTAGCCGCGACGCCAGGGTTCGACACCATGCCCGCGCCTACGATCGATACTTTCACGAGGCCTTCCTCGTAAGATACTTCACGATATGGGACGGAAGTCTTAATGCTCGCAAGGACGTCGATCGCTTTCGCGCGGTCGCCGTTCGATACGGTGAACGAGAAGTCCGCTTTGCCGCCTTGCACGCCGCTTTGAACGATGATATCGACATCGATGCCGTTGCCCGCGAGCGCGCCGAACATTCTCGCCAGCACGCCGGGTACGTCCTCTACGCCAAGCACGCTGATGCGCACGACGTTCTTATCATAAGCGATCCCACGTACAACAATTCCTTGCTCCATCTCTGCTTCCTCCCTGACCAACGTGCCTTCGTTATTCGTGAAGCTGGAACGCACGACAAGATTCACCTTGTTGTGCTTGGCGTATTCGACCGCGCGCGGATGCAGCACGGCTGCGCCGAGGTGCGCAAGCTCGAGCATCTCGTCATACGAGATGGCATCCAGCTTGCGTGCGCATTTCACGACCCGAGGGTCGGTGGAGTATACGCCGTCTACGTCCGTGTAAATTTCGCACACGTCCGCTTTGATCGCCGCCGCGAGCGCCACCGCGGTCGTATCGGAGCCGCCGCGTCCGAGCGTCGTAATCTCTCCGTCTTCCGTCATGCCTTGGAACCCCGCTACGATCACGATGTTCTCTTCATCCAACGCTTTGAAAATACGATTCGGCGATATATCGTTAATGCGGGCTTTGGCATGAACGGCTTCGGTTACGATGCCCGCTTGCCACCCCGTGTACGACTTCGCGCTATGTCCGAGCTTATGAATCGCCATCGACAGCAAGGCTACGGATATTTGCTCCCCGGTCGTGAGCAGCATATCCATCTCGCGAGCAGGCGGATTGGCGTTGATCTCGTTCGCCTTGTCGATCAGATCATCCGTTGTATCTCCCATAGCCGATACGACGACTACGACGCGGTTGCCTTGCAGCTTCTTGTCGACGATTCGCTGGGCTACCCGAGCCATCCGCTCCGTAGAGCCGACGGAGCTGCCGCCGAACTTCATTACGATCAATGACACCCGTACTTCACTCCTCAAGTTGAATCCTAGCATGAGAATAATCAATTATACATTCAGTATATTATAGCACAAGTACAAATGCCCAAAAATAATAAAATCCTTGCATTTCGCAAAAAGTTGCGAAATACAAGGATTTATGTCGTTGAAGCCGATCATTATGCGCGGGAAACGTATTTGCCGTCGCGAGTATCGATCGTCAGCACGTCGCCTTCGTTGATGAAGAGCGGCACTTGAACGCTAAAGCCGGTTTCGAGCTTCGCGCTCTTCGTCGCGCCTTGCGCCGTATTGCCTTTCACGCCAGGCTCGGTCTCGACGACCTTCAGGTCAACGCTGTTCGGAATGTTGATCCCGATGATTTCGCCTTTGTAGCTCGTGATGTTAACGTTCATGTTCTCGATCAGGAAGTTGATCTCCCACTCGAGTTGCTTCTTGTTCAGCTCGAACTGGTCGAACGTCTCGTTGTCCATGAACGTGTAATCCGAACCGGAGTTGTACAGATACTGTACCGCGCGGTTCTCGATTTGCGCGCGCGCCACGGTCTCGCCGGCGCGGAACGTCTTCTCGACGACGTTGCCGTTGCGCAGGTTTTTGAGCTTGGAGCGGACGAACGCCGCGCCTTTGCCCGGTTTAACGTGTTGGAAGTCGGTTACGGAGAAAATATCTCCTTCCACTTCGATGGAAAGGCCTGTTTTAAAATCGTTTACGGAAATCACTGCAAAAATTCCCTCCTGTGGAAACGTCCCGTCCGCTTAATCCAATGTAATAAGATGTTTAGGGGAACGGGTAAGAATGTGGATCCCGGATTCCGTTATTACGACGTCGTCCTCGATTCTAACGCCTCCGAAGCCGGGGAGATAGATACCGGGCTCGACCGTAACCGTCATTCCGGGGGTCAAAACGGTATCGCCAGTAAGGGAAAGACGAGGTGCTTCGTGGATTTCCATCCCGAGTCCGTGGCCAGTCCCGTGGCCGAAACATTCACCATAACCATACCTTGTGATGATATCCCGCGTCAAGGCGTCCCCTTCCTTGCCGGTCATGCCTGGCGCAAGGTGTTCAAGCGCGTATTGCTGCGCCTCTAGGACGATGCCGTAAATTTCGCGATGCTTGTCGCTTGGTTTGCCTACGACGACAGTCCGCGTAATATCGGAGCAGTAACCTTTATAGTATGCGCCGAAATCGAGTTTTACGAACTCGTCCCTCCCGATCGCCTTGTCGCTGGCGACGCCGTGAGGAAGAGCCGAACGTTCGCCGCTTGCCACGATCGTATCGAAGGAAGAGCTCGTCGCTCCTTGCGAACGCATGAACACCTCTAGCTCGAGCGCGATTTGCGCTTCCGTAACGCCGGGCTTAATGAAGCCGAGAATGTGATCGAATGCGCGGTCCGCTAGATCGGCCGCTTCCTGCATGATCGCGATTTCGCCTTCGTCCTTCACCGTGCGAAGCTGCTCTACGAGCCCTCCGGCTGGCTGCAGTTGGACGGAACCGACCGCCTGTTCGAGCGCGCGGTAAGAGGCGAACGTCATATCGGCGTCTTCGAACAGCAGCGTCTTCACGCCCCATTGCCCCAGCACGTCCGCGATCGTAGCGTTCATGACTTTTCCGTGCTCGATGATCTCGAAGCCTTGCGCCTGCTGCGGGGCTTGATCGCGATAACGGAAGTCCGTAATAAGCGCGGCATTCCCTTGCGTAATTAACAGAACGCCGGCGGAACCGGTGAAACCGGATAAGTATCGGCGATTAACCGCATGAGTGACGAGAAGCGCATCACCGTTCGTTGTCGCCAGAAGAGCCCGTAACCGGGCTACCCGTTGGTTTGGCATATCGGTTTCCTCCTCGCCTTATACCCGTTGTTGTTCGAATTGAATGTGCCGGCATAGAGCCTGAAGCCCGAGCTCATAGCTGAGCGGACCGAAGCCGGAAATTTGTCCGATGACGACCGGGGCCGTAACGGACACGTGCCGGAAAGCCTCGCGCTTATGAATATTGGATAAATGAACTTCGACCGCGGGCAATCCTACGGCGGACAAGCCGTCTCTGAGCGCGTAGCTCGTATGCGTCAGGGCGCCCGGATTGATTAAGATGCCGTCGTATTTCCCGTAGGCCGCATGGATTTCATCGAGCAACTCGCCTTCGTGGTTCGATTGAAAGAATCGCAGCTCCGCGCCGAGCGACTGGGCCAACGCGGTCAATTTCGATTCGATCTGCCCCAGCGTCAGCGTACCGTATACGCCTGGTTCGCGAATGCCGAGCATGTTAAGATTCGGTCCGTGCAATACGAGTATGCTTAGCATAACTTTGTTCTCCTCCCGCTACCGACAGCCGTCGTCCGATCGTATAGATCAGCTGCAACGCCGGTAAAGTTCACCTGACATTGTAACATACGGCAAGGGAGTTAGAAAACGATTCTATTAGACTTCGAGAGTTAAGTGGAAGGCTGCGGCGAGCCTTGACCCGCCTGAGTCGCCGGCTCGCGCTCGAATTCGTCGTGCAGCTCGAAGGCGATGCTGTAACCGATGAACAATCCCCATACGAGGTAGAGGCAAAAATCGGTGATGATGCTTACCCAACCGACCGTTCGCAAAGGCTGCACAGCCCCGATCATCGGTCCGAGGAGCGCGTAGAATAGTCCCCACCAAGCCGCTCCGAACGCAAGTCCCGGCCACGGCCCCCGCAGCGTTCCGAGTACGAGCCAATAGACGATCGCGGCCACGATCGACATGGCGATGAACGCCAGCCAGCCGGCGAATTGCCACCAGCCGGAACCGAGAGCGCGATTGGGTACGAACGGATCGAGCAAAAAAGCTTGAGTGACTTCCGTGAAATTAAGTCCGGTCGCCAGCCACCTTACGAGCCCCCAAATGACGCCGGCGAAAAAACCGGTAACGAGCGTATGACGCAGCGCTTTCGCCGTTATCGTGTTGTCCTGGCCGCCTTCGCGACCCGTTCGTCTTGTTGCCGATTGGTTGTTCGCCATGATGATCATCCTTCGGTCGTATTGGAAAAACTGCGGTATAGTATGACCCCGCGCCCTTCCGATTAATCGACGGTCCCATGCGACATCCTTTCCCTGTGGCAATCCGGCCCCCAATCTAGTAAAATATAAGCTACATACAAAGAAGCAGGTGGTACGATATGTCGCAACAACCTACGTCGATTTACGGCGGACAGGCGGTCATAGAAGGCGTTATGTTCGCTGGCAAACACGTACACGTTACCGCTGTACGTCGCAAAGACCAGCAAATCACGTTTTTCGAGGTTCCCAAGAAACCTCAACGGATATTGCCTAAGTTTAAGAGGATCCCTTTCCTTCGCGGCATCATCGGCATCGTCGAGTCCGCGGCCAAAGGCTCCCAGCATTTGACCTATTCCGCCGAGGCTTATGCCGAGGACGAATCCGGTCCGGAACAGAAGAGCGAGGCCAAGCCTAAGGAACGTTGGAATTTAACGATGATTCTAGGCGTTGCTCTCGTCGGTGTCCTCTCCTTCTTGGTCGGCAAACTTATTTTTACATTAGTACCGACTTTTTTGGAAAGTATGATCTTTGGACAAGCATTCGAGAATAAGATATTGCACAACCTGCTGGAAGGCGCTATCAAAATCGTCTTCCTGCTCGCCTACCTCTGGTTTATCTCTCAGACGCCGCTCATCAAACGTCTTTTCCAGTACCATGGCGCGGAGCACAAAGTCATCAGCGCCTATGAAGCAGGGGCGGAGCTGACGGTAGAGAACGTGCAGAAGTTCAGCCGATTGCACTATCGTTGCGGAAGCAGCTTCATCATTTTCACCGTTATCGTAGGCGTTATCATTTATTCCTTCTTTGATTGGGACACGATGGGAGAACGCATCCTGCAACGGATCATCTTGCTTCCTGTCGTGCTCGGAGTATCATACGAAGTGCTGAGATGGACGAACGCCCTCCGGGATATTCCGGTGCTTAAGTGGCTAGGCGCTCCGGGGTTATGGTTGCAACTACTCACGACCAAAGAACCGAACAACGATCAAGTTGCCGTATCGATCGCATCATTCAACCGAATGAGAGAGCTTGACCGGCAGGTTAGTCCATCCTGATCGGAGGTACGCTATGCGAAAACGAATCGAGCCTTGGTTCTTCGTCGTCATCGCCCTTGCCGTCATCGGCATTGCCGACAGCTTCTCCCGCGGCGCGTTAGGGACGCTGATTATCCCGCTCGCGCTGGTCGCTATCGTCTTCTTGCTGTACAAATTTCCGCCGAGCCGGTTTAGGAAGCCCCGCTATCGCGGCGCATCTCAAGCCCGGGGCCGCAAGGAACCCGCGAAGCTGAACGCAAAGCCTGCCGCCAAGCGCCGCGCTTCCCCGTTCACCGTCATCGAAGGACGCAAGAACAAAGAGGACGAACCGCCCAAGTATCATTAATCGCATAGTAACGCCCTCCTGCGAGCACTCTCGACGGAGGGCGTTTTTATGATTGGTGGACGCCGAACGTGATTCGCCCATGGGGAGGCCTCCACGCGCCGAAGAACTTCTCCCCCGCGCGCAACCCGGACTGGTACAGCTCTCCGCTTTGCTCCGGAGTCAGGTGGAACTGCGTCGTGCGCACGCCCAACGCGGGAATCTTGATCGTGCGGGTCCGATTATGCTGCTCGATATAGCGTTGATCGTGAGCGCTGAGCATCGTCTCGAACATCGCCTGGAACATCGTAATCGGTCCGTTAATGCGGTGAGGCTGCACGTCCGATATGCCTACCGTCTGGAATCCGAGCACGGGCTCCGCGGCAGCTTCGGGCGACTTCGGATCGAACAGCCATAGTGGAAAGTTGCTTAACAATCCGCCATCTACGATATAGGACGATTTCATTTTTGTAGCCGCCTTGATCCGTAGAGGCTGGCGGATAATGACGGGATCGAAGAAATAAGGAATGGACGCGCTCATCCGGATCGCCTTGGCGACCGGCAGCTGCATCGGATCGATATCGTAGGTCGCGATATCCTGAGGCAGGACGAGCAATTTGCCGTTCGTAATATCCGAGGCGATAATTTGCAGCTTCCCCGGCGGCATGTCGGCGAAGACGCGAATTCCTTTCGCTAACAGAATGCCGTAAATCCATTGCTCCAGCGCGTCTCCGGAGTACAATCCTTTACGCAACAGCAGTCTGATAGCAGGGCCTACTACTTTCGCGTTGAACAGCGCGGAGCGCTTCAGAAAGCTGCTGAACGGCGTGCTTTCGATAATCAGCTTAAGCTCGGCAGCGCTGTATCCCGCCGCAAGCAACGCGGCAACGATGCTGCCCGACGACGTTCCCGCCACGCGATTGAATACGACGCCGTTATCGGTTGCCGCCTTAACCGCCCCGGCAAGGGCGATGCCTTTGACGCCGCCGCCTTCGAAAACGGCGTTAACGGTGATCCGGCTCATGACTGCACCCCCTCGCAAGCGCGATAAGTACGCGGGCCCCCATCCTCCACATGTTTATGACGCGTATTCATCACCTAGCACCGTAAACGCACGAAGTCCCCTGCCTTTTAATAGGCGGGGACTTCTATGCGCTTAAGTTATCCAGTGGTCCCGTTCATCTGCACCCACAGCTCGCTGTAGAGGCCGTCTTGTATCGTCGTCAATTGGCGATGCGTGCCTTGCTCCACGACTTTGCCTTCCTTCATGACGAGAATGGCGTCCGCGTCTTGAACGGTCGTCAGGCGGTGAGCGATGACGAGCAGCGTCCTGCCCTGCTCTCTCGTGCGGGAGAGGATCGCCTCCATGACCCGGCGTTCCGTGTCCATATCCAGAGCGGATGTCGCCTCGTCCAGGATCCAGATCTGCCGGTTGGCGAGTATCGCTCGCGCGATCGATAGGCGCTGCCGCTGTCCTCCGCTTAAGGTGCTGCCGTGCTCTTGCAACGAGGTGTCGTATCCTTCCGGCAGCGATACGATGAATTCGTGCGCTTGCGCCGCCGAAGCGGCTTCGATCATCTCTTGCTCCGTTGCATCCGGTCTGACCCTTAGCAGATTATCGCGTATGGTGCCTGAGAACAGATACGGTGTCTGAGGGACGTAAGATACGTTCCTCCGGGCATATTCGGCGTTGGCTAAGGTACTCGCTCCGCCAATACGTACATCGCCTTCTCCCGGGAACAATAGACCTGCCGCCAGCTTGGCGACGGTGGATTTGCCCCCTCCGCTCGGTCCGACGATCGCGGTGAAAGATCCGGCCTTGATGTCGAGAGAAGCTCGATTAAGAAGCGCCGTACCTTCGGAGCCGACCGGTTCGGACTGCTCGCCCGATTCGTCGGAATGACCTGCATCCATCAACCCGGCTTTCTCCAAGTAACGGAAGGATACGTCATGCAGTCGAATATCCGGTTCGTGTTCGTTCCCATCGTTGTCCAGGTGACTAGACGTAACGTTCAAGCGTGGTTCCTTAGGCGCTCTCCAGAGCGTAAAGATTCGATAGCATGTCCCCAGCCTGATCTGTACCTCTCCCCATGCGTTGCCCAGTTGAATGAGCGGACCTTGGATTCTCCAGATGAGAACGGAGAAAGCCATGAGCGATCCGAGCGACATCTTGCCTCGGATAGCCAGCCAAGCAACGGTAAGGATCGTTCCCCAGTTGATAAGGAGCGCCAGCGAGCTCGTTAAACCGTTGACGCATTGTTGCCACCACATCCGTCTTAGATACAGCTTGTTAAGTTTCGCGCGCTCCGTTACGAAACGCCCGAGCATCCAGTCCTCCGCGCCGAACGCGCGAATCGTCTCGATTCCTTGCAGCGCGTCCTGCTGGCATTGTTCTACGATCGCCTCTTGATTGGCCGTTTCGACTCCGACGCGAGCCAGGCGGCGTTTCATCAGGTGGCTGCCGAGCGCGCCAAGCGGCAACAGAATCATGACGCAAATGCCAATCTGCCAATTCATTCGAAGCATATAGATCGAGGCTAAAAGCAGCAATAGCGCTTGATTGCCCATCCAATCCAGTATCGTGCCGAGCAACCACGGAAAGTCGGAGTCGCTCTTAATGCGCCGGGCGATATCGGCCGTGTGGGAAGATTGGGCGGTATGCAGCGGCAGCCGCTGCGCCTCGTCGGCGAGCTCGACCGCGAGATCCCGGTGCACCGAGCTTAACAGGTTCTGTTTCACGTAATAACCGATCGTGTTGAAGACGCCCGCGGCGACGACGATAATCGTGAACACGCTTAAGAGCGTGCGGATCTGAAGGCCGCCCTCTCCCAGATCGTTGAAATACCATTCCAGCATGATCGGAAACAAGACTTCCAACACCGAATCCGCGAATATCATCAAGCACGCGAAGAGAAGCAACATCTGCTTCGTGCCGAGGCGCTCCCAGGACAAGGAGAACACCTCTCGCAATCGGACGCGCGGCGATTGAACGGCTATCGGGGATTTCATATCGTCACGCTCCCTTCGGAAGAATGAGTCCACTCGCCCGAACGGATGAGAGACGCGTATCGGCCGCCAAGCCGTACGAGTTCATCGTGGGTACCGGACTCCATCACCTTGCCGTTCTCGACGAATAGGATGCAATCCGCGTTCCTGACGGTGGAGAGACGGTGCGCGGCAACGATGACCGTGCGGTCTCGCATCATCTGCTGCAGGGCTTCCTGCATCAACTGTTCGTTGATCGCGTCCAAAGCGGAAGTAGGCTCGTCCAATAGGAGAATGTCGGGTTTGCGGACATAGGCTCTCGCCAGCGCCAGGCGCTGCCGCTCCCCGCCCGACAACCGCTGGCCGCGTTCGCCGATTCGCGTATCGTACCGATGAGGCAGCGCATCGATGAAGGGGTGGGCGTTCGCGAGCCGAGCAGCCTCCATGATATCCGCATCATCCGCATCCAGTCGTCCGACGCGGATATTGTCCATGATGGAAGCATCGAACACGGCCGCATCCTGCGGCACATAGGCAATGCGCTCCCTCCATTGCTTAAGCTTCTGTTCGGTAAGACGGGTCTCGCCGCAGCGAATCGTCCCGGAATCCGGTTCATACAAGCCAAGAATAAGCTTAAGCAGCGTGCTCTTCCCGCCGCCGCTCGGACCGACGATCGCCGTCATCCCTCCGCGGCGAATGACCGCCGAGAAGCCGTCCAGAGCAAGCTGTTCCTTATAGTTGAACGTCACTTCGTTCAGGATAATGTCGCCTTCGAAGCTAGCGGCGGCATCCGCATTCGCGCTGGCCGACCTTGCCGACGCGGCCGATGTCTCAAGCGGATCGACGACCTCGAAGACTCGGCTTGCATGCGCGACGGATTCCTGTACGCTAGCCCATAGATTGACCATATAAGCAAGAGGGAATATAAGCCGCTCGTACGAGAGGACGAACGCTGCTATCGCTCCGATCTCCAGCGTTCCCCTATTGACCATCCATGCCCCGACCCCAAGGATATAAGCCTCGCCTAACCAAAATCCCCACTCGACAAACCGATTGGTAACGACCCGATACAGATCCCCGCGCAGCCAGTACCGCCGGGCTTTATCATAATCCTCTTTCCAAGTCGCGTTGAATCCTTCCCTCAGACCGAAGCTTCGAACGACCTCGGCGCCCTGCAATTGATCGAGCAGCCTAGCGTCCGTGATCGCTTGCGCTTGGTTATGACGCGTCTGCCACCTGCGGATCGGCCTGCCGAACAGGTTGCTCAGCAAAGGCATGAGAAGCGCGACCACCAGCGCGCCGGCCATAAGCTCCCATGAGAGCACCGTCAAGTACAGGAACAGGAACAGAACCGACAGTCCGTTATGAATCAGGCCGGGAATCCGTTGATTGATGCCGTCCTGCGCCGCTAGCGCCGATTGACTCAGCCTTTGCAGCTTGTCGCCGGTATGCAGGCTCGCGAAACGTTGCAGCTTCATCGAAAGCAGGCCGCCGAGCACCTGATACTGCAGGTCTAGCGTCGTGCGGTTGGACAGCTTCTGCGAGAGCCATGCCCGAATGACGGATACGACCTGCTCGATGACGAACAACCCCGCGATCCAGAAACCGGTCGTGACGAATCCTTCCGTGCTCAGCTTGGTCGTCACCTCTAGCAGTCGCCTCATCGCTTCGGCCCAACCGACGGGCAGGAGCGAGCTTACGATGACGATTGCGCTGACCGCGAGATAAGACGCCCAGTAACGGCGAGCCCATCGCAGCATTCTCATCAACGTCTGTCCGGGTTTAAGCGTTGCTGCGGGTGTTTGCATGGATGTAAAGCCCCCCATTATGTTCCATATTTCCCGATTATCCCAAAGAGAAAGGGAAATGTATATGATTTTGTTAAGGATATAAAATTTTGAAAGGAAAAGATAAAAAAAATCTTCCCCACGTTAGGTGAGGAAGATCCGATAGCCGTCATGCGGCGCTATTCCGTTTCTAATTCCGTACGTATGCGAGTCAACTCTTCGACTCTGTTAGGATCGCGATTGAAGTACTCGACCAGCGTCTCGATGCACGTGATCGAATCCCAGCTCAGATGGTGCTCGATGCCTTCGACGTCGCGATAGATGTTCTCTTCTTGCACGCCGATGACTTGAAGGAAGGATTCCAGCAGATGATGGCGCTCGACCAGCCTTTTGCCCATCTTCTTGCCTTTATTCGTAAGCACGAGACCGCGGTATTTTTCATAAATCAAGTAACTGTCTTTATCGAGCTTCTGGATCATCTTCGTCACGGACGAAGGATGGACTTCCAGGCCTTCGGCAATATCGGAGACGCGGGCGTAACCCTTCTCGTCGATCAACCGATATATTCGCTCCAAGTAGTCTTCCATACTCGGGGTCGGCAACGCTGATCCCCCTTTCCTGCAATCGTCAACATCTATCAATCATACACCTATTGGACAAGTCGGGGCAAGTCTCAGAACTTGAGCCATTCGGGCGTATGGCTGTTGAGCCATACCGTAATCGATGTCATTCGATCCGTGAAAAGCAGGATGCCCATGACGATCATGAGCGCGCCGCCGATCTTCATCAGCAGGTTGGAATACTTGAGAATCCACCTTGTCGAGCCGAGGAAGAATGCGACCGCGAAGAAAGGAACGGCGAAGCCCAAAGAATAAGCGGTCGTCATTCCGATCCATGTTCCCGGACTCGCTGCCGCAAGAGCTTGGATGGACAGCAGAATCGGACCGATGCAGGGCGACCATCCCGCGGAGAAACCGATTCCGAAGATGAACGAACCTAGGTAACCCGCAGGCTTCCACTTCATGTCCATTTTGCGTTCCCTCATGAGCAGCTGCGGCTTGAATATGCCGAGCAAGAACAATCCCATTAAGACGATTAAGATCGCGGCCAGCTGCCGGATCAGGTCCTGATTGTCCCGGAACGACGTCGCGAAGGCGTTCGTGCCGTACCCGAGAGCGAAGAACACGACCGAGAAACCGATGATAAAAAAGAACGTGTGGCTCATCGTGCGCATCCGCATGCTCGTGCTCGTGTCCGTCTTGATCTCGGTGACCGAAACGCCGGTTATGTACGATAAATACGCGGGATATAAAGGCAAACAGCAGGGCGAGATGAACGACGCCAGCCCTGCCGCGAACGAAATGCCTACGTTTACGTCTGACATATAGATTGCCTCCTTCGGCGCTTGCGGTTACACGCGGAACATTCGTTTGGACATCATCGAGATCGCGAGGACGCCGATCAGCAGCAGCACGATCGTCCCGCCCGGCGCCAAGTTCCATACGCCGGCGATCCAGAGGCCCGCCAGAACGGCGATCTCGCCGATGAGGACGACGAGGAACACCGCCTGTCTGAAGCTTCTCGATAACGCCAGGCTGCATGCCGCGGGAATCGTCAGCAGCGCGGATACGAGCAGCGCGCCGACGATCTTAATCGCCGCGCTGATCACCAGCGCGGTCAGGATGCTGATCAGAATGTTGAAATACCGGACCGGAAGCCCGCTGACCGCTGCCGCGTCCTCGTCGAACGTCAGCAGGAACAGTTCTTTCTTATGGATCAGCACGATCGACAACACGATGGCCGTTACGCCGCCGATCACCGCGAGATCCGTGTTCGTAAGCGTGTAGATGCTCCCGAACAAATACGAGTTGACGTTCAGGTTAAACCCTTTGCCAAGGGTGAATAGAATCGACGCTAAAGCGATACCGCCCGACATGATGATGGCGATCGATAATTCCGCATAAGTCTTGTACGTTCTTCTTAGCATTTCGATTCCGAAGGAAGCGACGATCGCGAACAGAAGACCGACAGCGACCGGGTACACGTTGATCAGAAACCCTAGCGCGACGCCGGCAATGCTGACGTGGGCGAGCGTGTCCCCGATCATGGCCAACCTGCGCAACACGAGGAACAAACCCATGAGCGGCGCGGTTATGGCGATAAGAGCGCCTCCGATCAGCGCCTTCTGAAAAAATTCAGCCGTCAAAATATACAAGCCTCGTTAACCTTCTTTCCGGAGGGAGTGCAGCAGGTCCGTCTCCACGCAATCCTCGAGATCGTGCGAGTGGCGAACGTAGAAACTGAGCTTGCCGGACTTCTCCTTAGGCGTCTCGCCTAGATAAGAGCGAACCATCTCCATGTCATGCGACACCATCAGGAACGTAATGTTATGGTGCTGATGCATATGCCGGATCAAGCTGAAAAAGTTCGTCTGCGTCTCGGTATCGATCCCCGTCAGCGGTTCGTCTAGGATGAGCAGCTTAGGGTTGTTGATAAGGGCGCGCGCCAGGAACACCCGTTGCTGCTGTCCTCCGGACAGCGCGCCGATGCGCTGGTCCGCGAGATCGTGGATGCGAAGCGTGCTCAGCGCGTCCTCGGTTCTGGAGATATCCTCCTTCGTAACGCGGCGGAACAGCTTGCGGCGTCCGTACAAGCCGGACTGCACGACTTCGCGCACCGTCGCCGGGAACAGCGGATTAAAGTGATTGCGCTGCGGCACGTAGCCGATCAGGCTCCAGTCCTTGAATTGGCTCGCGGGCGTCCCGAACAGCGAGATGCTGCCGGATTGCGGACGCAGCAAACCTACGATCATTTTCAGCAGCGTTGTCTTGCCGGCGCCGTTAGAGCCGATCAGCCCGACGAAATCCCGCTCCTGCACCGTGAAATTCACGCCCGACAGCACTTGCTTCGAATCGTAGGCGTAGCTGACTTGATCCAACCGAATGATTTCGCGGTGACAGCCCGGTTGTTGCGTTTGTTTCAATATGGGTTGCTCGCTCATAAGCCCCCTCCTCCCGCGCCATGTTGTCTACTCTCATGTTAGATTACCGAAGTGCCTTCTGCAAGTTTTCCAGGTTGCGCTCCATGATGGAGATGTAATCTTCTCCGGCTTTTTCCTGCTCCGGCGTCAGCCCTTCGAGCGGGTTGAGCACCATCGTGTCGATGTTCGCCTCGTTCGCCAGCGTCTTGGCAAGCCGGTCCGATACGAGTTCCTCGAAAAATATCGTCTTGATTCCGTGCGATTTTACATAGTCGGAGATTTCGAGCAAATCCTGAGCGCGCGGCTCGGCTTCCGGAGACAAGCCCATGATCGCGATTTGGTTCAATCCATAGTCTCGGCAGAGATAACCGAACGCTTGGTGCGAGACGACGATGTCCCGTCCCGCGAACGGCGCCAATCCTTCGGCGAACTTCGCGTCCAGCTGTTGGAGACGTACGTTAAGCTTTCCGTAGCGAGCTTCATAGTCGGCCTGGTGGGAGGGATCTACCGCGATGTATGCTTCCTTGATGTTGGCGGCCATCTTCAACGCGGATCGCGGGCTGATCCAGGTGTGAGGATCGACGTCGCTATGATGCTCATGCGAATGGCCATCTTCCTCTTCGCCGTGATCATGCTCTTCTTCTTCGCCTTCTCCGTTGATCAAAGCGACGCCTTGGCTCGCTTCGACCGCACGAACGTCGCCGGATTCGATGACCGGCATGAAGTCGTTCAGCCAGCTTTCCAAACCCGCGCCGTTGTAGATGAACAACTGCGCGTTGCCGGCATCGGTCAAGTCGCGGCTCTTGGGCGTCCAATCGTGCGGCTCTACGCCCGCGGCGACCAGATTCGTTACTTGCGCCTGCTCTCCGCCGATTTGCTCCGCGAAATAATAGAGCGGATAGATCGTCGTTACGACGTTAACTTTGCCTTCGACGTTAGCGGATTTACCGTTTCCGCACGCGGTACTCGCTAGCATCAACACTAGCATTAGCCCTATCGTCATCACTAGTCGTTTGCGATTTAACATCTATACACATCCTCTTAATCGTAATTTTTATTATTAAGAACATGTGCTATTATAGCGCCGGCGGATGTAGGGTGTCAACTATTAGAAAATCGATATGGCTTTTCAGCTCAGTAACCCGATATTATCGCGCTATACAAAAAGCCTGCGTCTCCATGAAGAGACACAGGCTATTCCGCTTATTTCACGATCGCGCCGTTAGGCATGCTGTCCGGCACGGTCGCCAGCGTGAGCTGGTCACCGGCGGATGCGGCGAGAATCATGCCTTGCGACAGTTCGCCGCGCAGCTTGACCGGCTTCAGGTTCGTGACGCAGATGACTTTGCGTCCGACGAGCTCCTCCGGCTTGTAATGCTTGGCGATGCCGGACACGACCTGCCGCTTCTCGAATCCGAGATCGAGCTGCAGCTTAAGCAGCTTGTCGGCTTTCGGGATCGCCTCGCAGGCGACGACTTGCGCCACGCGCAGCTCCACTTGCGCGAACGCATCGATATCGATCTCCGGCTTCTGCTCGGGGGCCAAGGCCGGAGCGGCTTCCGCAGCAGGCGCCGGCGCAGCGGCTTCTTCCGCCTTAGCACCGCCGCCCATCGACTCGATGATCCATGGCACTTCGACGGCCATATCGAGACGCGGAAAGATCGGCTCGCCTTTGCTCAGCTTCGTGCCCGCCAGCGATCCGCCGAACGCCCGCACGCTGTCCCAAGCCGTCTGCTGGCCATCCGCGATGCCCAGCTGAGCCCATATTTTGCGAGGCGTCTGCGTCAAGAACGGCTGGATCAGAATCGACACGATGCGCAAGCTCTCGGCAAGATGGCCCATCACGGATGCAAGCGCGGGACGGTTCGCTTCGTCCTTCGCGAGCGTCCAAGGCTGCGTCTCGTCGATATATTTGTTCGTCCGGCCGACGAACGCCCAGATCGAGCTAAGCGCGACGGAGAACTCCATGTTGTCCATCGCTTCCTCGACTTTGCCGACCGTCGTTGCCGCGAGCTGCTCCAGATCGGCGTCGAACGCCGTTGCGCCTCGCTCGAATGCCGGAACTTCGCCGCCGAAATATTTGTCGATCATCGCGACGGTGCGATTAAGCAGGTTACCGAGATCGTTCGCCAAATCGTAGTTGATGCGTTCCACGAAGTTCTCAGGCGTGAACGCGCCGTCCGAACCGAACGGAACTTCGCGCAGCAAGTAGTAACGAACCGCATCCAATCCGAAATGCTCGATCAGCGACACCGGATTGACGACGTTGCCTTTGGACTTCGACATTTTGCCGTCCTTCATGAGCAGCCAGCCGTGCGCGAACACTTTCTTCGGCAGCGGCAGCCCGAGCGCCATCAGCATGATCGGCCAATAGATCGTATGGAAGCGGACGATTTCCTTGCCGACGAGATGTACGTCAGCTGGCCAATACTTACGGTATAGCTCGTCATTGTCCGAGCCATAGCCGAGCGCCGTTATATAGTTGGACAGGGCATCGATCCACACGTAGATGACATGCTTCGGATCGCCCGGCACTTTGATGCCCCAATCGAACGTCGTGCGCGACACCGCGAGATCCTCGAGCCCCGGCTTGATGAAGTTGTTGATCATCTCGTTGCGGCGGGATTCCGGTTGGATGAACGTCGGATTTTCTTCATAGTAGGCGAGCAGACGATCCGCATACTTGCTCATCCGGAAGAAGTACGATTCTTCTTTTACCCGCTCCACCGGGCGCCCGCAATCCGGGCAGTTGCCGTTCACCAGCTGACGCTCCAAGAAGAACGATTCGCAAGGCGTGCAATACCAGCCTTCATAGGTGCCTTTATAAATATCGCCTTGGCTAAGAAGCTGCGCGAAAATTTTCTCGACGGACGCCTTATGCCGCGTCTGTGTCGTGCGGATGAAATCGTCGTTCGAAATTTCGAGCTTATCCCACAGATCCTTGATGCCGACGACGATGTCGTCCACGAACTGCTGCGGCGTCTTGCCCGTCTCCTGCGCCTTGCGCTCGATCTTCTGGCCATGTTCGTCGGTTCCCGTCAAATAGCGGACCGAATAGCCGCGAAGCCGCTTGTAACGAGCCATCGCGTCGCCCGCCACCGTCGTGTACGCATGCCCGATATGCAATTTGTCGCTTGGATAGTAAATCGGCGTCGTAATGTAAAAAGTTCGATTGTTGTCCGGCATGTCGCCATCTCCTTCGCGCTTATCGCGCTTGATCATGTAAACAAACAAAAAGCTCCCGTCCGCATGGGACGAGAGCATAACTCACGTGGTACCACCCAAATTCCCTCCGCCCATACAAGCTTAGCCGTGCGGAGGCTCATGAATACGTTCCGTTAACGCCGGACCCGCGTCGTCCCCTTACAGGCTAATCAGCCGATGCTCGAAGACGAATCCTCCAGGACCATTTTCCAAAGCTGCCCTATGCCGGTTTGCAGCTACCCCGGCTCTCTGTAATAGGCGCGAAAGCTAAGTACTTATCCCTTCGTCGGAAAATGCTGTTATTCAAGTTATTGCCCACAATATAGCCGAATAGACGCGTCGTTGTCAACTTCAAATCGCGGAATTGTCGCCCGTTTCCGCTTGCTTGCCCGGTTTGCGCGGCGGGACGGGATCGAACCCCCCGCGGTGGAACGGGTGACATTTGCAAATGCGAACGACCGCTAAGTAGGTTCCCTTGGCCGCGCCGTGAACTTCGATCGCCTCGAGCGCGTACTGCGAGCAGGTCGGCGCGAATCGGCAAGTCGGCGGCTTCAACGGCGAGATGAATTTGCGATAGAAACGGATCGGAAGCTGAACGGCTCGTCTTATCACCGCGACCTCACCCCCTGCTGCTAGATATTCTAACTATGCAGGAGAGCGTAACCGAAGTCAAACATACTGGCGGTCTCATGGGCTGTTCCAGCGGCGAAAATGGCGGGAAGGCGACCAGTTAGAGGTCGATTCGACTTCTAATGCGGCATTTGCAGATGATTTGGTGGAAAAGAGGTCGATTCGACCCCTAGCACGGCACTTGGCGGAGATTTGGTGGAATGGAGGTCGATATGGCCCCTATTGCGGCACTTGGCGGATGTTCGTGCTGCAGCGGTCTCGTATGCCGTTACAGCGGCGAGTTGACGGATGTTCGTGCTGCAGCGGTCTCATGGGCTGTTACAGCGACGCGTTGGCGGATGTTCGTGCTGCAACGGTCTCATAGGCCGTTACAGCGGCGGATTGGCGGATGTTCGTGCTGCAACGGTCTCATAGGCCGTTACAGCGGCGGCTTGGCGGATACTCGTGTTGCAACGGTGTCTCAGATCGTTACAGCGGCGGAATGGCGGATGCTCGTGCTGCAGCGGTCTCTCAGATCGTTACAGCGGCGGATTGGCGGATTTTCGTGCTGCAGCGGTCTCGCATGCCGTTACAGCGTCGAAATGGCGGAGGCACGTGCTGCAGCGGTCTCGCATGCCGTTACAGCGGCGAAATGGCGGAGGCACGTACCGCAGCGGTCTCCCAGATCGTTGCAGCAAAAAAAGAAGATGCCACCGGGGCACCCTCTAATGCACGCATTCTCGCTAATCGAACCAAATGTTCACGGAGACGATCAATCCAACCAAAGAAAGGACGGACAGCCCCAAGTAGAGAAAGCCTTGCCGCTTATTTTGCTGGAAGAATCGCAAGACTCCTAAGCTCAAGAATGATCCGATTAATAGAATGAAAACGACGCCGGTTATGAATAGCGCGGGCGATACGCCTTTGACATTGACCAAATCCACGATTCGTGCCCCCTTGGGATGTTGCGACCGAATGGTCCGTACGCTAGGTTGATTCCTCTAGCATTATACCGATTTACGGCTCTATAAACAATTCGTACTCGTTCTTCTCCGGGGGTCTTCGTTTGAAGCGTACGACCAGCTTCCCTTTACGTATCGCCGCTCTGCCGGTACGGGGGTAGACGAGGCAGGGAAACCGGATCGTCTGCTTGCCGTTATTCGGCAGCCCGGTCACCTTCAGCCGGTCCAACGTCGCGAATAGCCGCAGCCCGCGCAGCTCGGCGTCGGCGTTCACCGCCATCGACACGGTAACGTATTTGGCGTCTTTCTGCACATCCATTCGTACGGCGTTTCTCGTTTTCACGCTTGCTTCTTTCTTTGCACTCGCCATCATATTTTTCACGTACGTGTTCAGCCATGCGGGGTCCCCTTGCTTATCCCATTGCTCCACGAGCTTCCACGGCAGATCGCGGCCTAACCACTCCTGAACGATCTTCCAATCCGGAAGCGGCCCGCTGTCGAAAAAAGAGCCCATCTCCCACCCAACCTTCCCTGACAGACGCTGATCGTTCAGCATATGCCTATTCCGCCCAACCGTGCGTGCGCCGACCGCCGGCTTCCAATGATGAACCTCTGGGCGATCGCCTTCATACACTGTTGCAAGACGCCACAGCAAAGGAGTCGCTTACTTTATGCCTTGTATCGTCGGTAACGTCAAAATCCTAAGCGTCGGCTCTGGCAGCGTGGTCCAATTCGGCGACAGTCTCCAAATCTCGCCTTCCAGCACCTCCAAAACATACGCGGGAGCAGGGTCGTTCCTCACCGGGGATCTATCCCGTAGCAATAACGCCGTAAGCGCAACGAACACGAACGATACGGATTTCCAAGACTCCACGGAAAATACGGCTACCGGAGCGGAGGTGGTCGCGTGACGAACTGGAACGTAACGCAGACGATCAACATCGGCCAATTGCGCGTGGAAGCCGTCTCCAACTCCGCGGTGCTGCAGATCGGCTGCGCGGGCAGCATACAATCGTTATCCCAGCTTTACAATACGGGAGGCTTCACCGAGCCCGCTCCCGAAATCGGGGGAGTAGGAGAAGCGCTTTCGTCGCTGTCGCTTGTTCCTCTTCCTAATCCGACATAAAGGAGGATGCCTCCATGTACCAGCCTTCGAATCCGGGCACGGGGACGGCGAAAGGATCGCTCCCCCCGATCTGCGATTGGCCGACATTGCTGCAGCGGTTCTACGCATCCGAGCAGCTGCTGCAGCAATTAAACGCACAGCTACAGACGCTGCGGAAGCAGCTTGACGACGCCCGTAACAAGCCTCCGGTGCACATCGAATACCATTTTGACCAATTGAAGGTCAATCGCCTCGAAGGGACGCTGAACGTCGGGATTAGCCCCCAAGGCATGCCGGACATCGAATCGCTCGAGACGCCAGGGAACTCGAATTGGAGCGTGGAGCAAGTACCCGCCGAGGACGACGGTCAGGACGCCGACGATCCGCTGAGCAGAATGCAAAGCGAAATGTATCGTTACATGGACTCCTCGGGTACGCAAGCCTTGACCGCGCTTGAATCGCGGTACGGCGTCTCCCTCGACGAGGCTCATCGCGCGAGAGTCGTTCAGGACGTAAAAGGGCAGCTGAGAGAGAGAGTACGCTATTACGTCACGATGAAACCTTACCCGATTAAAGGCTCCGACGAGGAGAAGCGCCAATGGGACGACGAGATTAAGGCAAAGACGACCAAAGACATCAATGGCGCATTCGCCGCCTATTTGCAGAAAATAGCACCGCCCGAAAGGAAAATAACGCCCCCATGAGAATGCCGCCCTCTTATAACCTGACCGTCGTAAACGGACCGATTAAAGTCGGTTCCATTCGTATTCTCGGTATCTCGAGCTCGGCTTCCCTGCTGCTGGGCGATACGGAATCGATCCGGCTGTATTCGTTCTTCGATACGCCGCCGGAGTCCGTCATCGTCGGCCCGCTTGCACCGTTGCCGGGCTTGCCCGAGGAGGACATGAATGCGTAAAGAACAGCGAACGACGCGAATCTTATCGATCGCGCTTAATACCGTCGGTTCCTCGTCCATCGCTCAATTCGGAGACAACAAGCAAGCCGACTTGAAATCCCGCGCCATCGCGGTGCAGCGGGCCATTCCGAACTATGAACAAGACGAAGCTCGTTTCGCCTCCTACGGGCTATTCGCGAGGCCGCTGCTTCAGCTGAACACCGGCCTAACCGTCGAGACTCGCATGGATCGAAGTCCCCCCGACATCGAGATCGGTTGCATCGACGTAACGGCCTTGGCTTCGTCGGCTTTACTAAGGGCAGGCTGCGGCGGTCCGCACGCGGCTCAGACCCGCGTCCTGCATATTCGCCATTTCAACTACCCGGGCATTCGTTGAAATATCAGGATAAAACGCAGGCTGGGTACAAACGCACAGGAGTCATCATGCCCCCCGCCATATGCTGACATTGTGATTCACCATCACATCATTACAAGCGCGGGAGGTTTGCACAGATGAGTTATCCGGTTGCAGGTGCAGTAGGCTGTGGTCATGGACATGGGGTTATGGGAACAGCTGCTTTCGTTCTTGTTCTCTTCATCCTGCTCGTTATCATCCTTCGTGCCGGCTATTAAGACGTAACAGTCGCGCACCATAAGAAAACCTTGCCGACCGATGTCGGCAAGGTTTTTGAACGTTTAGGAGTCGGTCGTGATCTGCCCGAGCTTCAACGCAAGATGCAGCTGCAGGCGATCTTCCGGATCGTCTAGAGATACGCCGAGGATCGCTTGGATCTTCTCTAGCCGGTAGACGATCGTATTGTAATGCGCGTACAGCTTCTCCGAGGTCAACTTGATGTTGCCGTTGCAGCGGAAGAACATCTCGAGCGTCTCGACCAGCCGTCCGCCGCCTTTGCGGTCGGCTTGCTGCAAGGGCGCGGCGAAACGCAGCAGGAATTGCTCCCTCTCTTCTCCAGACGGAATGAGATACAACAGCGAATATACGCCCAGACGGTCGTACGTGATGACTTCCCCCGGCAATCCGCACACTTCCGCTACCTGCCTTGCCCTTCCGGCCTGCGACCAACTGCCGTGCAAGCCGTCGTATGTGTCGACGACCCGGCCCGCGTACAGCTTCAATTCCTTGTCGCCTAGAACCGGGCGCAGCTCTGCCAGCAGTCTGCCGAGCAGCTGCTCAAGCCCTTCGGCATCCTGCTGATCCCCTAACGGGCCTTTGCCTAGCGGCAGCACAAGCGCTAGATCGTTACCGATCGGCGCGGCGAACAGACCGTCGATCGAACGCAGTCGCTCGGACCGAAGACGGCGCGTAACTTCTCTAAGCCTCTCGGCATTCGGCTCCTTCTGACGCCACCCTGCCAATACGGCGCACATGCGCGATCCTTCGGGGATCGTGCAGCCGCATACGTCGGCTCGCAGCTTCCAGTCGGCGTCGGAGACGATTTTACCCGTCAACCAATCTTGCAGGAATTGGTCCAAGTACTTGCCTTCGACTTCCCTCACGGCTTCGACGTTAGCCATCTCCAGACCGACCAGCGCGGACAGTCTATCGATGCTTAAGGCATCGATAGACGAGATATCGCGGTCCCTTTCCAATAGGACGAGGCACGCTTGATTCATCCTTCGGGACGGAATCGGACTCGCGTATGCCCGGCATCCGTTCTGAAGCATCGAGAAGCCATATAGGGCGCCGCGTCCGAACGGCTTAATCGCTAGCGCCTGCAGAAGCGACGAGATCTCCACGGTGTCCGCGCTCCGTATGCTTGCGGATAGCCAAGACTTATCCTGCTCACGCACGACGACGACCGGATTTCCGAGCATCTCCTCCAAAGCGTCTAGGAACGGATACAGTCCGCCGCCGTCAAGAAGCAGCCTGGTCATGCTCTGAATCCGATTCTGCAGGTCGGCGAGCTGGGACGTCTCGAGCGCCAGGACCCGCTCCATGCACACCTTCACGACATCCGGGAATACGAGGTCGGGAGGCAGCTCCACGAGCGCGAATCCAAGCCGGTCCGCCTCCTTCTTCACCTCGTTCGGAACGTCCTCCATATAAGGTTTAGCCATGATTCCCCATGCGGCAACGCCGCGTATAACCAGCTCCGGAACAAGCTGCAGGAGGCGTTCCGGCTCATCTTGGAAGAGGCGTCCGGTCGTCATCAGGAAGTCCCCCGGCCTCACCCACGACTCGATATCGGACAGCTCCATCGCGCTGACTCTGGCGATGGTACGGTCTAGACCGGCTTGGCCCGCGACGAGCTTGGCATTCTTCATGAGCGGAATGGCCATAAGTTCGTTCACTGTTAATATAGGTTCAGCGGCTGATCTTGCGTTAAATGATTCTTTGCGCGGCAGCATGGCCATAGTGCAACCCCCTCGACAGTCATCCCCATCTCGTCACGTGGCGAAAAAAAGGCTATACGTGCATAAACGTTACATACTTTAACGTAATTTATCGTGTTCAACGAAAAAATGAGTCGTTATGTAATATAATATTACATATGCTCGCAATTGTCTTTAGGGAT
>JAEWPC010000091.1 GCA_023460795.1 Bacillota bacterium
CTCAAGTCCGCATTCATGCTCGGATTTGCCATAAACAAAACCGGCTCATGCGTTACAGGAGCCGACTTCATCGTTAGAAGCACGTATAGGAGCGGATGCGGGACGTATCGATTCCGAAGTAAGACCAGAAGAAACCGAACCATCTAAACCCGGCGACGGACGTTCTTCCGACGAAGACGGGATAAAACCAAAACTGTTCTCCGTTGTTCAACCAGACGTAAGTGTTGCGAAATAAACAGAACCGCATGCCGCCGGGGTCGACCGCGAACGTGCCGGCTTGCGCCTGAAGCGGCAGCTGCGGCGTGAACTGCGGAGGCGGAGCCGTCGGCGCCTGCGCTTGCCCCGGTCCCGGTCCGCCTGGTCCCCCTGGGAACCCGCCCGGGAATCCCGGACCACCTGGAAAACCAGGTCCGCCTGGTCCTCCCGGAAATCCCGGTCCACCCGGTCCGCCCGGACCTCCTGGCCCCCCTGGAAACCCGCCGCCTGGACCGCCCGGAAACCCGCCTCCCGGGCCCGGTATCGGAAAAAATCCCATAATCGCTTTCGCTCCTTTTTACTAGGCTGATTCATCCTATGCAGGAGCGGAAATCTCGCTTGGGCTGTGCCGTTGTCCCTATTCGCCGCGACGCAAAAAATTCCTATCCGCGCCGAGGCGGATAGGAATTAGAGAAGCTTTATTGCACGGGAATGTATCTGGCCCGCAGTTCCTTCACTTCGGGATGCTCGAGATACTCGTCGAAAGTCATCATGCGGTCGATGACGCCGTTCGGCGTAATCTCGACGATGCGGTTCGCGATCGTCTGCACGAACTGATGGTCATGCGACGTGAAGATGATCGGGCCGTCGAAATCGATGAGCCCGTTGTTGAGCGCGGTGATCGATTCGAGATCCAAGTGGTTGGTCGGCTCGTCGAGCAGCAGCACGTTGCCGTTCGTCAGCATCATTCGGGACAGCATGCAGCGAACTTTCTCTCCCCCGGAGATGACCGATGCTTTCTTCAGCGCTTCGTCGCCGGAGAAGAGCATGCGGCCGAGGAAGCCGCGGATGAACGATTCGTCCGGGTCCTTGGAATATTGGCGCAGCCATTCCGCCAGGTTCAGTTCGACGCCGTCGAAGTACGCGGAGTTATCCTTAGGGAAGTACGAGTGCGTTGCCGTAACGCCCCAAGTAACGGAGCCGGAATCCGGCTCGCGTTCGCCGACCAGCGCTTGGAACAACGCGGTCTTCGAATGGCCGAACGGACCGACGAGCGCGATTTTGTCTCCTTTGTTGACAACGATATTGAAGTTGTCGAGCACTTTCTCGCCCTCGATCGTCACCGTCAAATTCTCTACGGTTACGACCTGCTTGCCGACCTCGCGCTCTGGCTTGAAGTTAATGAACGGATATTTGCGGTTGGAAGGACGGATGTCGTCGAGCGAGATCTTATCGAGCAGCTTCTTCCGGCTCGTCGCTTGCTTCGCCTTCGATTTGTTAGCGGAGAATCGTTGAACGAACTCTTGCAGCTCTTTGATCTTGTCTTCCTTCTTCTTGTTCTGGTCGCGCAACAGCTTCATCGCGAGCTGGCTGGACTCGTACCAGAAATCGTAGTTGCCCACGTACATTTGGATTTTGCCGAAGTCGATATCGGCGATATGCGTACACACTTGGTTCAGGAAGTGGCGGTCATGCGATACCACGATAACGGTACCTTCGTATCGGGACAGGAAATCTTCCAACCAATTAATCGACTCGAGGTCCAAATGGTTGGTAGGTTCGTCAAGCAGCAGGATGTTCGGCTCGCCGAACAACGCTTGCGCGAGCAAGACGCGGACTTTCTCGTTGCCGCTCAGCTCCGACATCTTCTTATCGTGCAGCTCGGAGGTGATGCCGAGGCCGTTCAGCATGCCTGCCGCTTCGCTCTCGGCCTCCCAGCCGTTCATCTCCGCGAATTCGGCTTCGAGCTCGCCCGCTCGCATGCCGTCTTCGTCGGAGAAGTCTTCTTTCATGTAGATCGCGTCTTTCTCTTTCATGACTTTATAGAGGCGCTCGTAGCCCATAATTACCGTCTCGAGCACGTTGAACTCGTCGTAGGCGTAATGGTTCTGCTTCAGGACGGCCAATCGCTCTCCCGGGGTGATGTGGACTTCCCCCGTCGATTGCTCCACTTCGCCGGACAGTATTTTCAGGAACGTCGATTTGCCAGCGCCGTTGGCGCCGATCAGGCCGTAACAGTTGCCTGGCGTGAATTTGATGTTGACGTCTTCGAATAGGGCGCGCTTGCCGAATCGCAAGCTTACGCCGGATACGCTAATCATGAGTCTAATCCATCCTTTGCATCGTAATCTGGCTTATTGCTCGTAAATCTCATCGTTTCACCATGCCGAAGCAGGCAAATCCGATCCTCCGGGATGCCCCGCGTCTTGCGGGCCGCTTCCAGCCGCTGCAGCGCTTCGAGGGGCGTATCGTCGGAAAGCTTGAACGCTCCGTAATGCATGGGTATGAAATATTGCGCCTTCAAATCCAAGAACGCTTGCAGCGCCTCCTCCGGACTGACGTGCTGAGACGCCATGAACCATTCGGGGTCGTACGCTCCGATCGGCAAGAGCGCCATATCGATCTTGAACTTCCGGCCGATTTCCGCGAATCCGCGAAAATAACCGCTGTCCCCGGCGAAGTAGATCGTGGGGCCATGATCGCACTGCATCACCCATCCGCCCCAGTGGGACGTATTCATGTCCCAAGGGTTGCGCCTCGTCCAATGCTGGGCGGGAACGAACGTGAACCTGATGTGGTGATGCGCGGTATCTTCCCACCAATGGAGCTCTTCTGCCTGAAGGAAGCCGCGAAGCAGGAGCTTGCGCCGGAGCCCGGCGGGAACGATCATCCTCTTCGGCCCTCTGAGCCTGCGCAGCGAAGGAATATGAAGGTGGTCATAGTGGGAATGGGAGATCAACACGACGTCGACGGACGGCATGTCCGACAGTTCGATGCCCGGCGGAGTCATTCGCTTACGGAACGCCATCCGCCTAGCCCATACCGGGTCGGTTACGATATTCATGCCTGCCATCTGAATCAGGAACGTCGAATGCCCGATCCAAGTGATAGAGGGTTCGCTTCGATTATGCTGCAAGAAACGAAGATCGGGAACGACATTAGGAACTACGTTGCCATAGCCATTGTTCCGCAATTTACGGAGACGGTCCTCACGCCAACGGTCGAATTGATCCATCGATGCTTTGCCGGCAAAGGTGGAATCCAAGTTGCCGAAGCGTCTACGCAAGTGTAATCCCTCCGGATGATAATCTCTCCTCATACTATAGCAGGAAACCTAGAAATGTACCAATGAAGGAAGGAAAATAGCGCCCGGATAAGCATACCCGGACGCCTCTGTTCCCCATCGTCCTCCGTCTATTCGTAGCTGTACAACGGATGGTCGAGTTCGTTTTGTTTTTCCGCCAACCGCTTGAACGTTTCTGCCGCTTCGGCTAACGTCACGGGAGCTTTCGGATTGAAATTGCCGCCGCCTGCCGTCATTAAGCCCAGTTTCAGCATTAAGGCCGCCGCACCTTTGTCCTTGATCGTGCCCGCGTCTTTCAACCGGGTCACGACAGGATCTTCAGAGAATTGGAACGACAATTTTCCGTAGCCGATCACGGACGTTAGCCAGACGGCCATCTGTTCTCTCGTTAATAAAGTGTTCGGATTAAACTTGCCTTTCGGATTCGCGAGGAGCCAGCCTCTCTGAACCGCAAACATCAGGATATTGTTCGCTTCTCTCCCGACGGGAGTATCCGAGAAAGCCGCAGCGCTGCTGGAAGGCGTGTATCTGGTTGAACTTACGTTGATCATTTTCCAGAAGACCAAGCGACTAATGGCTTTATCCGGATATATTTTGCCGTTGTCATCGAACTCGATGACACCGTGATCGTACAACAGTTGCATCGCTTTCGAGGAAGGATGTTTTTGGTACGCCGCGGGGAGTGGACCGCCGCGAACGGTCTCGGATAATTCGTCTTTGATTCTTATTCCTTGGACTGCGTCAACGTATCGTCCCGTCCCCGCGTAGGGCTCCTTAGCCTCCGCCACGTAATATAAAGCTAGCGGACGTTTCTCAGCGTCCGAGCTCCGGCGATTCTTGTCGAATGAATAAATCAGCTTCAACCGGTAAGCGTCTACCATGATTTGCTTGGCGCGGTCAGCATTGATCCGCGGGGAAAGATCCTCTACCAGCTTGTTCTCGAACTCGTATCCGGACGAACCGTACCCGATCACTTCCCCAGTTCCGTCAACAACCACGTAAATACCGGCACCCAGTACCGGAATACCCTTATATACTCTTTGGTAGCGTACGTAAACTTGGGTACTCAACGAATCATCCTTATCCGTATAGACGACCCTCTGGTATTCGCTTGAAAATCGAGGAACGTGCTCATTCATGAATCGATCGGCGGTCTTCGTTGCGTTGCCCACCGTTATTCTTTTCCGAACGAGCTGTCCCTCGTCCCGATCTTGCCCGACAACGTCCCCCAACTGATAAGACAATAACCGCCCCGATTGGGCATCGATGCTGGCAAAACCGTTCTGTGCGCCCAAAGTTCCCTTCAACGTCCATGTATCTAAATCCTTGCTAGCCTCCCAATCTACTCCCTAGGGTAATAATCTTCCGCTTGCAATGGCTTTCGCTTTCTCTTCGGTATCTACGACAATGGGTGAATAAGATTGTCCATATGTTCGAACTGGCGTTAACTCGTCGGGATACTCCAGGTAAGCCAAGGCTGAATTTACGTCTTTCCCCGTAACGGCATCGAACGTTCCCGAAGTACCGTAGGAGTAATAAAGCAATTTCCATTCATTGTTCCTGTTAATGTAGGCCAATTCAACCTGCAGGTTATCCGCGAACGTTCGTCTGATCTCATCGACGGTCTTCACGCGGTTAGCGGCCGAGGGCGCTCCCACGACACCGGCGTAATTGTAAAATTGAATATCCCCTAACCCGTCTAGTTGTATCGTTACGCTAGCATCTTTGATTGGAATCCCTTTGTAGGTTACGCCGAACGAGAACAAATACGAAGCGTCTCCGAAAAGCGGCGTAATGATCTCAGAATCTGATTGGCTCACGGGTTGTTCAACAAGCGCGAACCCCTTCAATGACGGAGCCGCTTTGGCGATGAACGCTATAGCCGAAGCGACTGCCTTTTCTCTCGAGTAGTCTGCGGTAAAGGTTGATCTCTTCGCCCTCGAGTCGTACTTCCGGTAGAACAGGATGTCGCCGTTCGTTGCGTCTACATTGAATTCCGTGCTTCCGGATAAATAGTCTTTTCCGTAGGTCATCCCGCGCATATTCCAAATCGGTCCGTAAATGAGTTCGGCATCGGCAAGCTCGAATTTATTCGAAAGTTTGAGGATGGACGAGGCGATGCGAAGCGCGTCGTTCTTCGATATCGGGACAGCGGCTTCCTCATCTGCCGAAGCCTGTAACGCAACGTTGCAGAGCATAGCTAACGAAAGTAAGACGATTGCCGGCCCGCGCATCCATTGGTGACGTTTCATTCGTTCTCCTCCATCCGACCGGACTAGAAATCCGATGCCCAGTACTTAGTTACCATCGAATCTTCCGTTGTATAGAACGGGGAATCCAACTCGTTTTGCTTCTCCGCGAGCCGTTTGAACGTCTCGGCGGCTTCCGCGAGCGTTACGGCATCCTTGGGTTTGAACTGGCCTCCTGTCGGTTGCATCAGCCCTAGCTTTAACATCAGGGCGACGGCGCCGAGGTTGCCGATTTTCCCCGCATCCTTCAGCTTTGTTACGATCGGATCCTTCGCTAATTGCATCGCCGCTTTATCGTAGCCGATTACGGCCGTCAGCCAGACAGCCAATTGTTCTCTCGTTAACGCGCCGTTCGGATTGAACTTCCCGCTCGGATTAGCCTTCAGCCAGTGTCGCTCGATAGCAAACTGTAGGTAGCCTCTGTAATTCGCATCCAAACCGGCCGTATCCGCGAAATTCTCTTCATCTTCCAAGTACATCGTTCTTCCCAGCAATATGCCGTAAACGAGCATCTCCCAAAAGCCGATACGGCTTACCGTCGTGTCCGGATACATCTGCCCATCCTTGTCTAATCGGATGACGCCGTGATCCAGCATGAGCTGCAGCGCCTTCGCGGACGGGTGCTTCTTGTACGTCGAAGGAAGCGGACCTCCCCTTGCGCGGCTGTAGTCCGGATCGGCCGGCACTCTAGTTCCCGTAACCGCGTCAACGACTCCAGACAACTCGGAATAAGGCTGTTGATCTTCTGGAATGTACGCTAGCTCCATGGGATAAAGATGATCGTCTGCCCCCTGATCCGTGACATAGATATTTCTGCCGTAAACGAGCTTCATCCGGTACGCTTCCAGCATCTTATTCTTGGCTTCATCCGCGCTAATCGTCGACTTAAGCGCATCCAGCTCCTTCTCGTCGACCCGCTCCTCGTCGAAAGCGATGACTTTGCCGCTGTCGTCGACGGTTACTCGCGCTTCGGCGTCCCAGACCACGATGCCCCGATGCACTCTTTGATAGACTTGTTCATCGTCCTTCATTGGCTCTTCGTACGGCGTAGTCCCGATTTTTCGCTTGTAATCCTCGGTAAAATCGGGAACGTATTCGTTCATGAACCGATCCGCGATTGCCCTAACCTTTCCTTTCGTATCCTCGGATGCCACTCGTTCGGTCGTTCGTTCGTTGGACTTCGCATACATGCGATACCTGATCAGCCTACCGGTGCTTCCGTCTACAAGGGCATCGCCGCTCCATTCTTCATTGTTGAACTCAAGCGACCATTGATCCGCGTCCTCCGGTTTCCGAGCCTTCCAATCGATTCCCTGCAGGAAAAAGTCTCCGCTGACGACCCTTATCGCCTCTTCCTCGCTTCCGATTGCCCTCGGAACGAAACGATGCCCTGCCGCGACGATCGCTTCATAGCTCGCAGGATCGAACACGGCGCCAATCCCCGAGGTGTCGGGAGTCCCGTTCGCTGCATCGATAAAATCGGCGGCGTTATACGGGCGGTATAGCAACTGCCATACGCCCAGGTCGAATTCCTGCTCGTCGACGAACCATTTGCGTTCATATACCAGGCCCATTCGGATGCTGTCGGCCCAAATCTTATCGGCCTCGCCGACGCTTAACACAGGCGTTCGGGCAACGATCTTGAACTTCGTTCCACTATAATCGAGTTTCGTGACTTTTCCGGCTGCGTTCAACTGGATACTGAGGCCATGTCCCGCAAGCGGGATGCCTTGATAAGCCAGTTCGAAAGTAAACGAATAGGTTGCTGGTCCGAATAACGGCGTTTGGAACCGAGAATCCGAGCCGTACCTAGGTCGTTCTATTAACGATAGACCTTTTATCGAAGGGATTGCCTTCTGAATGAAGGCTTTCGCGGCCGCCATTGCTTGATCCCTTGTATATTTCGGCGAGAACGAAAGTTCTCCGGGAGGGTCATACAGTGCTTCTAGAGCTAAAATATCCCCGTTCACGGCATCCACGATTAATTCCGCTAACTCGTGTTCGGAATTGCCGCTGAGATGCCATACAGGCAACAACGAGCTATTTCCGCGTCGGTTAATGAGCTCCGAATCCCAAAAGTTAAAGTCTTGCGGCAGAGAGAGCGCATCTTTGACGATCTTCTTCGCGGCCGATTCGCTGACGCTGGCGCTTGCCGGATCCGGATCGGCAAGCTTGGCAGCAGAAGCCGCCGGAAAGGCGACGTTGCCTAATATAACGAACAAAAGGACGATCGCAATCGTCCCGCGAAGCCATTGCAGACGAGTCATGGGATTCCTCCATAAAACTGCATTTGTCACTTACTTTCGACATTCATGTAAAAATTTCCTTTTACGTGGAACCAAAAAAACCCGTCGCATCGCGACAGGCACTTAGAGATATTGGATCATTACAATAACGTCTCCATAAAATCGATCGTCATCGGGCCAACGATGATGTCCTGCGTCACGCCGCGTTCGTCAAGCACGTACGTGGTCGGGTAAGCTCTGACGTTGTACAAGTCAAGCACGGCGCCATCCTCGTCCAGGGCGATCGGGAAGCTGATTCCCTTCTTGTCCGCGAAATGACTCGCCGCGGCGCTCGACTTCTCCAGCGAAGTCAGATTGACGCTTAACAGAACGATATCGTCGCTGCCGTATTTCTCGTAAAATCGTTGCATATGCGGCATCTCCGCCTTGCACGGCGGACACCAGGACGCCCAGAAGTTCACGATGACTTTGCGCCCCCGATATTCGGACAAGCTTACCGCGTTGCCTTGCTGATCTCGCAGCGTAAAGTCGGGAGCGAGTTGGTTGCGATGGAGACCCGTGGATAGCGACGTGGTCGAAGCCGCCGCAGCATGCTCGGACGGACGCAAGGCAGAATCGTAGAAAGCGTAGCCGACAGACCCGAATGCCACAAGCATAACGAGAATGCGACGAATGTTCGCGCGAGATAGACGGCACAAGCTTTGCATCCATATCGCCATCACAAGTAAAAGCACCTGTACGCTGCTAAGTGACAATATTATCGTAAGACGATGCTCGGACGGGAACGCGAGCCACACAAGCCCGCCGAAGAAGAGCGCGCTAAGTATAATAGGATGCCGCCCCCGTTGCCGCGTCAGCGCGAACGCCGCGTAAACCGCGGCCCATGCGAGCGTTAATGCGGGATATAACGTCGGATCAATATGGATAACTAGCAGCGCGGCCTGATAGAAAATCGTGCCACCAGCGATATAGACGGCGACGGCGGCCGCAAGCTGCTCCAAAGGCCAATGGAGGCGATTCAACTGATACACGAGGTAGACAACGGCCGCGATTCCCGCGAGCAGCTGCCCCATCGCGCCGCCGTCCAGGAAGAGCAGCGAGCTCCAATTGCCGCTCGTCATGCGGAAATCGAGCAGCAAAGGGCTTAGCTTCCATACGGCAAGCCATAGCAAAAAGGCCGGTCCCGCCGACTCCGATAAGCCGACCGACCGGTCCACGCCTTGCCGCGCCGACCAATAACGCAGCGCGAAGTATCCGAATATACCGAAGCCGATATATAGCAGCAGTTGGCCGTTCAGCACCGTCTGACCGATCTGAAACGAATACATTTCCATATCCTCCCGCGAACGCCGTTGCCACGATTATAGCATATCAGGCAATGAACTAGCGGTGTCGGACTTCGCGCTCGAGAATCTGCTCCGCATAATTTTCCATCTACGACTCGTCATCGCTTGCTCCCTTCGCGTCGGTTAGAGGATAATAGTGGTAACGCCCGAACCGGGCAATCTAAACTTAGCACGGGCCGGACCAAGTAGAAACCCTACAACGGGGACAAAATAAACCGCAGGTCTTGCACCATTATACGGAAAGAGAGGGACTCTTCTCATGAAACTCCTATCGATCGAACCTACTCCAAGCCCGAATACGATGAAGCTGAACGTCGACGTTCGGCTTGATTCCGGGGTGTGGCATAATTACGTTCCGGAGAAGCTCGGAGCAGCTCCGCCTCTGATCGCGAAGCTGCTCGGCGTGCCCGGCGTGAAAGCCGTGTTCCACGCCTCCGACTTCCTTGCCATCGACCGCAAAGGCAATGCCGATTGGGCGGCGATCTTGGACGGCGTGAAGGAAGCGTTCGGCGCGGCTGGCGAAGGGGTCGTCAGCAACGGACTAATCGCCGACGGCTTCGGAGAAGCAGTCGTCAAAGTGCAAATGTTCCGGGGCATCCCGATTCAAATCCGGGTCAGAAGCGGCGGACAGGAGTTCCGCGCGGCGATGCCGGAGAGATTCTCGCAAGCGGTAACCGAGGCGGCTGGCGCGACGATGATTCGCGAGCGCAAGCTGGAGGAGCTGGGCATTCGTTACGGCGAGCCGCAGGAGATACTCGACGAGATCTCTCGGGAGCTGGACGCGGCGTACTCCGAAGCTCGGCTGCGCGATCTCGTCGCGCAATCGATCGCGGCGGGACCCGAAGCGCCTCCTCCCGCGCCGCCCGCACCGCTCTCCGGTGCGGAAGTAATCGCGGCGCTCGAAGCTTCCGATTGGCGCGAACGTTATGCCGCGCTGGAGCGGCTGAAGCCGACGCCGGACGATCTGCCGGTGATCGCCAAGGCGCTTCGGGACAGTCAGATGTCCGTACGGCGGCTGGCCGTCGTCTACTTGGGCGATCTGCGGACGCCGGAGACGCTGCCGTACTTGTTCGAAGCGCTCCGCGACAGCTCCGGCGCCGTTCGTCGGACGGCCGGCGATACGCTGTCCGACATGGGGGATCCTGCCGCGATCGCCCCGATGATAGGCGCTCTGAGCGACTCGAACAAACTGGTCCGTTGGCGCGCCGCGCGGTTCCTGTACGAGATCGGAGACGAGACCGCGCTTGATGCGCTGCGGGCCGCCGCCGGCAGCGAGACCGAGTTCGAGGTGAAGCTGCAAGCGGAGATGGCCGTGGCGAGAATCGAACGCGGCGAGGAAGCGGCCGGCTCGGTCTGGCAGCAAATGACACGCATGCGCGAGCAACAATAACGAACAAGGGGCTATGCCGCGTTCGCCTATGCGGCGATGGCGCGGTTAGCCCCTTCCCCCTCCTTGTGCCACGCTATGAAACCGACTCCCATTTTGTAATCGAACCGTAATATTACGTTCATGTTCTCTTCATCTTCCGGGGTTATGATGTATACATGACCCCCCTTTTCAATCATATATACCTTGAGGCTTGCGACGGACGATGTCGCAAGCCTACTTTTTTAGTTCCTCGCCGAAAAACCGTTTGACGACCGGCCAGAACGCCGGATCGCGTTCCGAAGCGCTATGTCCCTCCGCTTCCACGTACAAGTGAGGCAAGCCCGGCGCGCCGGACAGCACGAGATTCAGCTCCGATACGGGAATGAATTCATCTCTGCGCGAATGAACGAGCAGTACGGGAGCCCCGCCCCTCATCTTGTTGTCCCGCAGAATGCTGACGGGATTCGCCCGACGCACCATCGCTCGGGGAATTCGGCTCCGCCAGATCATGAACAGCGGAATCAAGTACGCGAGAGGAAATTGCGGCAGCTTTCTGCGCCGCAGCTCGGCTCCGATCATCGTCCCCAATCGGACCGGCATCGAATCGGTGACGAGGGCCGCGATCGGCGCGCCTGCTTCGATCGCCAGCACCGCGCCGAATGCGCCCAGCGAATGGCCGATGACGCCGATGCGGTCAGGATCGATGTCCTGCCTCGTCCGAAGCCAATCGATCGCGGCGCACAGATCGTCCCGGAACTGCAAACCGGAAGGTGTACGATAATCGTCGCTATCGCCATGGCTGCGAGCGTCGTACATCAGAATCGCGAAGCCTTCTTCATACAACGGGAGAGCGTAACGCATCACCCGCGAGCGATTCGAACCCCAACCGTGAGCGACGACGATAACGGGCGGTTTCCTCCCTTGTACCGTCACCGGTTGCGGCATCAACCAACCTTTTACCGCTTTGCCCTGGCTTTGCCATACCACATCTTCGTAAGGAACGGGCGGAACGGACTCGTTCGGCACTTGGCGCGGCTTTTGCGCTCGTACCGTCAAGCCGTATACGGCAGCCGCCATGCTTCCCGCCGCCGCTCCTAGACAACCCACCAACCATGCCAAGACCGACATCCCTCATTCCTCCTCCGAAGTTTGGTCTTAATATTCGCATAAGCTAAAAACTCCAATCCGGAGAACGGATCGGAGTTAGGGTATCTTGATCGGGAATTATTGGATAGCCGTAGCGAACTTCTTGACGATCGCAATCGCTTCGTACGGGGTCATATAGTGCTTCGGCTTGATTTCCGCGTTCGAACAACCGATCCATTGCCGATCGACCGCCGTCGCCAACGCCTGCATCGCCCAAGCGGACACCAGCTTCCCGTCCCTGTAGCGCGAGATCGTGCGAACGACTTCCTCACTGCTCAGCTTCGGCGATTCACCGATCTGCTCGGACGCGATCGCCATCAAAGCCGCCGCCTCTTCGCGGCTGATCTCCCTTACGCGCCGGAATTCGTCATCGGCATAATACGCGTATGAGCCCGGCTGCAAGCCCCAGCTCGCTTCCATGCCCAATACCGATTCCGCGCGGACTAGAAATTCCGCATGTTCATTCCAGGTCAAGTCCAGTTCCTGACTGACGAGCGTCGTAAATTCTTCGACGGTAATGGCACAGGATCTTTTGTCCTTCATCGTTGCTCACGCTCCGGCATAGGCTGCTTTACTACCTATCGCCTATTATAGGCGGAGCTTCTGAACAAACTCTGATCAGACGAACTTCCCTTCAGACGGAACGGCGATCTTGTCGAAATCATCTACCAGCCTCTTCAAATCCGCCTTAAGCTCCTCGCCTGACAGGTGTACGCCGTGCCCGGTAATCGCGGCCGAAGGATTAAGCTCCGCGAGCTTCTTCACCGAATCGTATGCGTCCCGCCAATTCGTCGTGAAATATCGAGGAGGACCGCTAATCTCCGGCTTCTGCAGGAATACGTCGTATACGAATTCCTGTTTTACCGTAACGAAGGCGTCCCCCGCGATCAGAGCACGATCTTCCTTCCTGAACAGCGATACGTGGCCCGGCGTATGCCCCGGCGTATGAATCCACTTCCACCCCGGCATTCCCGGAATCGAGCCGTCCTCGGGCAGAGCGGTAACGCTGCCGCCCAGGTTAATCGGCTCATTAGGGAACCACGGGGACATCTTGGCGACAAGCCCTCTCGAGACCGACGGATCCCCCGGCGGATACGCTTGCCGGCCGGTCAAATACGGAAGTTCGTCGGCATGGGCATAGACCGGAACGTTCCAGCGCTCCGCGAGTTCGATAATCGCTCCCACATGATCGAAATGGCCATGCGTCAGCACGATCGCCTCAGGCCGGGAATGTTCGCCGAAGCTGTCGCGGGCAGAAGCGACGATGTTGTCGGCCGAACCGGGCATGCCGGCATCCACGAGCACCCAGCCGGTATTGCCCTCGAGTCGTACGAAGATGACGTTCACGATCTGTACCGTTAAATAGAACACGCCCGGCGCGGCTTCTTGCTCCTTCCCGCTGCCCACGGAAGTCACGGGCAAATCATGATAGTCGTCCCCATAGCTCATTTCGGTCTCCATCCAGGCAACTCCTTCGCTCTTCGCTCCATATTCCGACCTCGGTAACTTTCCTCAGTTGCCGCGCCTTCATCCATTTTCGAAGCACGGAGCAAACCGAATCACCTAGCCTTCCATGGGCGCATATCCTGCTGTATCCCGACATACGCCTAAGGAGGAATAACGATGCCGAAGAACAAGCCGCCCTTCGCCAAGCCGTTGCTGCGCCGATCGTCCGGCGAACCGAAAGCCAAGCTGTCGGCCCGGCAGCCCCAAGCGAAGTCCGCCGCCGCTCCGCGAAACAAAAAAAAGCCGGCTCGCGCCGACGTCGTGCATCTGCATTATAGCGAACCGCCATCCTACTTGAACCGTCCGATTCCCTGGTGGGTGTCACCGAACACGCGCGGATTGTTCCACCCGGGCGGAACAGGGCATACGCCGCACTCTTCGGGTCATGGCCACCACACCCCGGGCTCCGGCACGCATTCGTCCGGACATTTTCCGCCACCGCCGCCACCACATCCGCATCCGCATCCACAACCGTTCCCGCCTGGCTTCGGACCGTTCCCCGTTCCGATTCCGCTGCCGATTCCGGTTCCCGGACCGCAGCCCGTCCCGATTCCGCAACCGGTACCTTACCCAAGCTACGTCACCGTCACGATTAACGGCGGTTCATCATTCCAAGGCGTGAACTACACGAACTTCGTTCTGTTCTACTCGGGCATCACGATTCGCCAAGCGCTCGCATCGACCGGGATCGTCGGCTTCGGTTCGCTCGGGTTCATCCAGAGCGTAGCCGGCATTCCGATCGCGGGCAACGTGAACGTTCGCTTGCGCTACAACGGGCGAGTCATCCCCCAGACGCTGCTATCGCTGCCCGTCGATCCCGGTAGCCTCGTCGGGCTCGAGCTCTATTATGCCCTAACCGACGCGATTCCCGTTCCGCTTTAAGCCGGAAGCCGCGACCGCTCTATCCTTAGGCGACGACGCGCTCTCTTCCACTTTCTGCTCGACCTTGCGCCTGAACAGGAACGGCACGGACAACGCGACCGCGAACACGATCCCGGCGATGACGTAGTCGCGCCAGTCTCCGGACGACAAGGTAGCTCCAAGGAAGTTGTAAGCGAACGTACCCGGCAGCGTGCCGATAATCGTTCCGATGAAATACGAGCGAAGCGGCACCCGCGCCACTCCGGCCGCATAGCTTACCAGGTCGAACGGAACGAAAGGCGCTATTCTCAGCAACAGAACCATCGTGAAGCCCCGCTTCTCCATCGCTCGCTCGAGCTTGAGGAAACGGGGATTTTCTTTGCCGCCGAACAAACCCGCCCCGACTTTGCGCGCCAATAAGAACGAGAGCACCGCGCCGATGACTTCTCCGATCAACGTATACAGCATGCCGTACCAAGTTCCGAACGCTAGTCCTCCCGCCATCGCCAGCACGGACGCCGGAAACAGAATGAACGGTCTCACCACGTACATCCCCATATACATAACAGGAGCGTACCACCCGAAGTCGTCGACCCAACCGCGGAGCGTCTCCGGCGTAACTTTCAAGTATTTGAAATCGAACCACAGCAAAGCAGCGACGATGCCGGCTATGATTCCGATTTTCATCCATGTAGAACGACGCAATCGATGAGCCCCTTCCTCTGCCTACCAGTGCTATGTGTAATCATACAGGAATAGACGGAAGTTCACAAAACCGAGGTTAGCGCTGTTCGATTGGCATGATTTACCTTAGAATAGAAGAACAACCTATTATATTCTATCCATTCAGAAATCAGGTGAACCCCCCTCATGCAGACGAGCTTGCTGCTATTGCTCGGTTCCAACTTTCATCGTCTATCGAATACGGTGCAGGAACAAATATATAGGGAGTTTTACCAATTTCTCTATTCCCCGATCATGTATATGATCAGCGACCACTCCGCGACCGAGGACATCATACACGACACTTTCTTGATGACTCTGCGCAAATCGCCCGAGGTCGAAAGCGAGGAGCACCTGAAGGCGTGGATCAAAGTCGTCAGCCGCAACTTTACCTACACTTATCTGCGCAAACGAAAGCGCCAGATTACGGGCATCAGCCTAGACGACGAACAGTCCGATCTCTTCGCTTATCAAGCCCCCGTCGCCACGTCGGTGGAACAGGAAGTCGTAGCGAAATCGCTGGAAGAACAAATCGGCAAGCACTTGAAGGATTTGAAGGAAGATCAAAGGGCGATCGTAGAGCTCAAATGGAAAAAAGGACTGTCTTACAAAGAAATCGCTTCGCAGATCGACGATACGGAGAACGGCGTGCGGCGGAAGCTGCATCGCGCCAGGGTGTTGCTGAAGAAAAAACTAAGCTTCGAATGGGGGGACCGACATGAATAAACAGGAATTCGATCGGCTGTTCGATTCGGCGTTCGAGGCGGCTGCCCGGGGCGGCGCCTCGCGGCCGAGCCCTGATTACCGCCCCTCCTGGGAGAAGCTTCAATCGAAGCTCGGCAGGCACAACCGATCCCGAACCCTACGCGCCAGAATCGGCAAGCTGGCGGTACTCGCCTCGGCGCTCTTGCTCGGAGCGTTCCTATTCGGCAATACGTCTAACGTTCGCGCGATTCCGCCCGTCTTCTCGACGTTATACGAATCTTCCACGGGCGTATTATCCTACTTCTTCGGACGCGCTGAAGATCAGACCCCTGTCAAAGCCAAGACTCCGCCGCCACCCGACGCCATGCATACCGAGAGCGTCGGCAATCCGGTGAGCCGCATGATCGTGACGAACGCAGTAGAAGCTGACGGGCTGCTTTCTTTTCCGTCGCCGACTTTTAACTATATGCCTGACGGCTACCGGCTGAACAACGTTCAAGTCAGCTACTTCGGAGACAAGACGCGCGCCGATGCAGCCGTCTACTTATACGCGAACCAAGATGGCAACCAAATCGCGTTCAGCTTCATCAAGCTGGAGGGCCGTACGAGCTTGACGGCGAACGAAGGCAAGGATGGCATCCAAGTCGAACGAATCGAGCTGGGGGACGGACCTGGCGTTCTATACACCGCCGACAACGGGTCGACGAGATTGGAGACGGTTACGAACGGTCTGCAGGTATCGTTATCGGGTATAATTCCAGCGGATGAAATCGTGCGTATATACGACCAGATTGCTTATGAATGAAGAAGGAGCAGCCCCTGCCGAATGGCACGAGGACTGCTCCTTTGTCGTTCAGCGCGTATGGAACCGCAAATGATAAGGCACTCCCATTCGCTCGTTGCGTCGGTTCGCGATTCTGCCGGTCAGAATCACCTCGATGTCGTTATCCGGCCCGAAGCGCTTGGCGTCCTCCTTGAGATAGATGAGCAGCGTCCTTCGTTCCGATTCGTAGTGAAACAGAAAGTGCTCCGAGATGAGCCTTCCGCCCTGGTTGCCGTCTAGAATCAGGATGTTCCTGGCGTTAAGAGAATGGCTGTTCATCTCATGATAGAACGTAATCGAGACCAGCGTATCTTCAGGAACTCCTACGGCATTCGGATGAGGATGAGTATCCTGGATCCAATAGCCGATATCGATCATGATACGAGCACGGATCCCGATACGTTCTCGCCTTGCTCGTACACGCCGTTCTCGATCACCCAGTGGATCGAGCGCGTACGATAGTAATAGCCCGGCGTCACGGATTTAGACACGGCATTGGAATAGTAAGCGGTGTCGTTGCCTCCGAGCGTATTGCCCGCCCCGAAGTTTTCCCAAGACGAACCGTTCCACTTCTGCACGTAGATCGTAACTCCGATGGAGTCCACTTCCCGGTTAGCGCTCGTGTTGGCAGATGCGATAACGGAGCCTGTCTTGGCGGTAATCGAACAAGAGCCGCTGTCCAAATACAGATGCGAAGGATCGAAAATGCTGTAAGGCATGATGTCTCCAGGCGGCAGCTTGACGCTTACTGGTTCTGCGTGCGTGCTCTGCGGAGACGGGCCGACGATGCCTCCGATTAACAATGCAGGTACGATCAATGCTACGGCCAAGCTTTGGAACTTAATGCGTTTCATTGTGATCCACCTTTCTTGTTATGAAGTGATTTCCACTATATACACTTCCGGGAAACGAATTCGTTCCACCAAATTTCGACATTGGGACAAAAAAATTTCGCACGACAATAAGGGGCTGTCCCAAAAAAAGACATTAGCTGAACGAAAAATCGTACAAAGACGCACATGAGGTACTCTGGCGCCGAGAACTGTACGATAAATCGCACAAAGCCGCCGCATGAGCTAGACAGAACCGAGATCCTGTACGATAAATCGTACAAAGCCGCGCATGAGTCAGATAGAACCCGAGTCCTGTATGAAAAATCGTACATAACCCGCGATGGCAACAGACACCGGAAGGAAATACATGATTGTTGTGCTGCTGAAAAACACGAACTGGCGGCACAGGGAAAGTACCCCTGTAACCGCCAGTTCAATGAAATAATCCCTTCTAGTATGGCACAGCGATCTATACGAGATGTTCCACTGCCGCTCTCTCGATGGCGAGTCCCTTCTTATACCGCTCCATGAAGGCCTCGAAGCCTTCCACGTCCTTGGCGTCGGGAGCCATCGCCTGGCCGGCTTTCCCCGCGAACACTCGGTCTCCGAGATACGATTCCAACGACTCGCCTTCCGAACGATTGAGCATGTATGACGCCAGAAGGGCGATTCCCCACGCTCCTCCTTCTCCCGCCGTATCCATGACGGACACCGGAACGTTAAGAGCCGCGGCCATGATCTTCTGCCCTACGCCAGCGGTCTTGAACAAGCCGCCGTGGCCTAAGATCTCGTCCAGCTTCACCTTCTCCTGCTTAAGAAGGATGTCCATGCCGATCTTAAGCGCGCCTAAAGCGGTAAACAGGTGAACCCGCATGAAGTTGGCCAAGTTGAAGTTGCTCCCCGGGGAACGAACGAACAGTGGACGACCCTCTTCGAAATGCGTCATATGCTCGCCGGAGAGATACCCGTAAGCGAGCAAGCCGCCGCCATCCGGGTCCCCTTGAAGCGCCAGGTTATACAGCGTTCCGTACAGCTTATCTGCGTCCGCGTTAAGCCCCATCGCCTTGGCGAACTCATCGAACAAGCCTACCCATGCGTTCAAGTCCGAGGAGCAGTTATTAGAGTGAGCCATCGCGACGAGGCTGCCGGTCGGCGTCGTCACGAGATCGATCTCGTCATAAGCTTTGGACAATTCATTCTCGAGGACGACCATGGCGAATACCGAGGTTCCGGCGGACACGTTGCCGGTACGCTGCGCTACGCTGTTCGTCGCGACCATGCCCGTCCCCGCGTCGCCTTCCGGCGGACAGAACGGAACGCCGGGCTGCAGCGTTCCGGTTACGTCGAGCAGCCTCGCCCCTTCTTCCGTGAGCACGCCGGCGTTCTCCCCCGCAACCAATACTCGCGGAAGAATATCTTCGAGCTTCCACGAGAAGCTCTTAGCGGCAATGAGCTCGTCGAATTGACCGATCATCGCCCGGTTGTAAGTATGCGTATGAATATCGACCGGGAACATGCCGGACGCTTCGCCGACCCCGAGTACCTTCTGCCCCGTCAATTGCCAGTGGATATATCCGGCCAAAGTCGTCTGGAACCGAATATCCGCGACATGCGCTTCCTCGTTCAAGATCGCTTGATACAGATGAGCGATGCTCCAGCGCTGCGGAATATGGAAATCGAACAGCTTGCTCAGTTCCGCGGAGGCTTGCTCGGTGATGTTGTTCCTCCACGTGCGGAATGGGACGAGCAGCTCATCTTCTCCGTTGAAAGCCATGTAGCCGTGCATCATGCCGCTAAAGCCGATGGCGCCGATCTTCTGCAAATGTACGCCGTACTGCCGTTTTACGTCCTCGGCCATCGCGCGATAGCTTTCTTGCACGCCTTTCCAGATGTTAGCCAAGCTGTATGTCCATATTTGGTCGACGTATTGATTCTCCCAATCATGGCTGCCGGACGCGATAGGCGCGTTGTCTTCGCCGATGAGCACCGCTTTGATTCGGGTCGAGCCAAGCTCGATTCCGAGCACCGTTCTTCCGCTCAGAATCGCATTCGTCACATCGATTCCCATGAAGGTTCCTCCTCCCGTGTTAGATTATGAATGTCTCTTATCGCCAGGTTGGCCGTAGTAAGCATTAGCGCCGTGCTTGCGAAGATAGTGCCGGTCGAGCAGCGTCTGCGACATCGAAGGCACGCCTGCGTTCAACTGGCGCGTGTGATAAGCCATCTTCGCGACTTCCTCGAGCACGACGGCGTTATGCAAAGCGTCCATCGCGTCCTTGCCCCAAGCGAACGGCGCATGGCTATTGACGAGTACGCCCGGCACTTGGTCGGGGTTAATGTGGCGGAACGCTTCCACGATGACGTTGCCCGTCTCCGCTTCATACGCTCCGTTAATCTCCTCGTCGGTCATCGCGCGCGTGCACGGGATCGTCCCGTAGAAGTAGTCGGCTTGCGTCGTGCCTAGCGCCGGAATGCCTTGACCGGCTTGCGACCAGATCGTCCCCCAAGGGGAGTGCGTATGCACGATGCCGCCGATGTTCGGAAAATCGCGGTACAGCACGAGGTGCGTAGGCGTATCCGACGAAGGGCGCAAATTCCCTTCCACGACTTTGCCGTTCGGATCGACGACGACCATCTGATCAGGCTGAAGCTCTTCATAAGGAACGCCGCTCGGTTTAATGACCATCAGATTCGATTCGCGGTCGATTCCGCTGACGTTGCCCCATGTGAACGTGACAAGGCCGTAGTGTGGCAATTCACGGTTCGCGCGGCAGACTGTTTCCTTCAGTTGTTCTAACAAGTACAACACTCCTCTCGCAAGTCCCGCAGGCTTTTCTGACAGGTATCGATGCCATTCATTATACACTTGTACGTACATGTGTGTCGAGAAAAAGCTCACTTCGGCGCAGCCGTCGATTGACGCTCGATCAGCTTCGGCGCGTACAGCTTGTCCTGAGCCGAGGAATCGTCCCCCGTCTCCAATCGGTCGATGAGCCATTGCGCGGCCAGCTCGCCGAGCGCGGACTTAGGATGTTCGATCGTCGTCAGCTTGATTTCGGAAGCCGTCGCAAGGAAGGAGTCATCGTAGCCGACGATCGATAGATCCTCCGGAACGCGCAGCTCTAGCTCGCGGATCACATCGAGGAATCCGACGGCCAGCTGATCGTTATAACAGACGAGCGCGGTCGGCGGAAGGTCGGTCTTCAGCATCTCCCGAAGCGCTTGCTGAGGCTTGCTGTCTTTGTCTTCGGTCGCATATCTTACAATCAAGGCCGGCTCGGGCGCGACGCCGTGCTCGCGGAACGCGCGCATGAAGCCCTTCATCCGGCGAACGCCCTGAAGGTCGTCCGTCTTGAAGAAGCCGGCGATTCTCGTATGTCCGAGCCCCAGCAGATGATCGGCCGCCACGAATCCGCCCGCTTCGTCGTCCATTCGAACGCTCGGGCAGTCGAGATCGGGATATCTCTCGTTGATCATCACCAGCGGGATTCCGTGGTCTTCGAACGCCAAGTAGTTATCGAAATTCGGATTGCCCTCCGCGCTTTTGGTAGGTTCGACGATCAGTCCGCATACGCCGTGGCCCAGCATGCTCTCTAAGCTCTCCCGCTCGCGGTCCTTGCGGTTGTCCGTGCTGGATAGAAGCAGCCGATAGCCGCGTTCCTTAAGCGTCGCTTCGACCCCTCGTACGATCGAGGGGAAAATGTAGTCCGATATATAGGTCGTAATGATGCCGATCGTCCGATTGTCGGCGTTCACTCTGCGTTCGGCGGGCAGCTTGTTGACGAACGTTCCTTTGCCTTGCTCGCGGGCAAGCCAGCCTTCCTGCACGAGCGCGCCGATCGATTGGCGGACCGTCTGGCGGCTGAGCCCGAATTGCTCGGCAAGCTCGTTCTCGGACGGCAGCTTGTCGCCCGGACGGAATTTCCCGCCCGTAATCCAAGACAAAATCTGCGTCTTCAGCTGCAAATATTTCGGAGATTGGCTGTTCCTACCGGACATGTCGGCACCTCGGCAACGGTTGTAGTGTACCAATTATAGCATATTCGATCACTTGTACGTACCAGTTAGAGCACGGTTGAGCATAAAAGACGGTATTGCCTGCATTTTCCAAACTATGATATGTTAGTCGCAATTCTATTGTCGAAAGTCGAGGGACTTCTATAGATGTCGAATAACGTTCTGTATTCTACCGATAACATTCTGATCGTCGCCAACCAAGACAAGAGACACGTGCAGCTCGAGCTGTCGACCAGCGGCTACCGTCCGAAATTCGTCACCCATTATATCGAAAGCCGCGCCGAGCTCGACGAGCTGATCGCGGCTCTCCAACAGGCAAGAGCTTACTTGGACTTCGACGCGGCGGAATAACGGTCGGCCACTTCCGCGAAAGTGATATGCTCAAGATCTTGAACGATAACGTCCGCGCCCGAGAAATCCATATGGGACGTGACCGGATTCGGCGTGACGAGCGCGACGAGTCCGGCTGCCTTGGCGGCGCGGAGCCCGTTCATCGAATCCTCGATGGCGATCGCTTCGTCGGCGGAGACGCCTAAAGCTTTCACCGCGAGCTGATAGAGGGCCGGATCCGGCTTCACGCGCTCGACGTCGTCCGCGGAGCAGATCGCTTCGAAGTAGTGGCGGATGCCCGCGAGCGTCGTCACTTGCTCGATCCACGGCCGTCTCGAGCTGGACGCCAGCCCGATCTTGAACTCTAAACCGCGCGCTTCCTCTAGTCTAGCCAGAACCCCGGGTCTGAGCGGCATCTTGTTCACCCGTTCCTCGTGCAGCACGCGGAATCGCTTGTCTAGCGCGACGCGATCCACTGTCCTCCCGATTCTCTCCTCCAAGTACCCGTACTCGTCGAATCCTCCGTGCGTTCCGATCGCCAGAGACCACTTCTCAAGCGGCAGCTCCTGCCCATGTTCCTTATAAATGTCGCACATCGCCTCGTACGCGCAAGTTTCCGTATCGACCAACGTCCCATCCAAATCGAACACGACCGCTTTAATCATCCGTCTCTCTCCCCGTCTATCTATACTTGAAAATATAGTGACGATTATACCACGAGGACGGCGAACGGGGGGGATATATGGGAAAATGATGGTGTGGAGGGCGTATACTCACGCTGCAACGGTCCCTCGCGCCGCTACAGCGGAGGTATCGCAGTCCGACGAGGCCAATCGGGAGCAGACCGAAGCCACTCGCCGGACGCGGGACCGATGATCCCTCTCTCTCGCGTATGGACGATGCGGCCTCGGCAGAGCGTCATCCCGATGTCGGAGCGGAAGCTCCTCCCCGCATACACGCTGATCGGGTGGCGATAATGCAGGCGGTCCGGCGTCAGAACGTTCGGCGAATCGGGATGCACAAGCACGAGGTCGGCGTCCGCGCCTACGGCGATTCGCCCTTTGCGCGGGAACAGCCCGAACCGCTTGGCCGGCGCTTCCGACAGCGCTTTGGACAGCACCGGCAGCGGGATGCCCCGCTTCCAGTACCCTTCGTCGATTAGCAGTTGAAGCGTGCTCTGCGCCCCCGCGATCCCTCCCCATACCGCGAAATAATCGCCATTCGGCGCAAGCTTCATCTCCGGCGGGCATGGCGAATGGTCGGAAGCGACGAAATCGATTTTCCCTTCCGCTAGCCGCTCCCACAGCCCCTCCCTCATCTTCTCTCCGCGGAACGGCGGCGCGCACTTGCCGAGCGGCCCTAGCCGGGCCAGATCCTCGTCCGTGAACAGCAAATAATGCGGACACGTCTCCACCGTGACGTCCACTCCGTTCATTCGCGCTTCCCAGATCATATCGACCGCTTGCGTACTGCTAATATGAACGATGTGAAGCGGACACTCCGTCCGTTCGGCGAGCGCCAGCACTCTTCTCACGGCGTCCAGTTCGGCGGCGATCGGCCTCGTCTCGAGATAATCCCGCCACGAATTCCCGCCGCGTCCCCGAACTTTGCCCGACAAGACTGCAACGACCTCTTCGCTCTCCGCGTGAACGGCCAGAATTTTGCGGCGCTTCGCGATTCGCTCCATTCCCTCGTATAGGACGACGTCGTCCACTTCCTTGAAGCAGCCTTCCCCGGTATCGCCCGGCGAGGACATGAACGCCTTGAAGCCGATCACGCCTTCGTCCGCCAGCGCATCGAGATCATCCAAATTGCCGGGTACCAACCCGCCCCATAACGCGTAATCGACGCGCGATCCTGCTGCCCGGGCGACGGCAAGCTTAGCGTTCATCGCCGCAACCGTCACCGTTGGCGGCAACCCGTTCAGCGGCATATCGAAATACGTCGTGCAGCCTCCGGCGGCAAGCGCCGCCGACCCCGTGGCGAAGCCTTCCCAGTGCCCCATGCCCGGTTCGTTCAGATGAACGTGCGCATCGACGACGCCGGGCATGACGAATAAGCCGCTAGCGTCGATCGTCTCGCGCGCGGGGTGAATGAGATGAGGAGCGAGCGCGACGATCACGCCCCCCTTAATGCCGATATCCGCCGCTTGCACGCCATCCTGAGTCACGACGCTTCCGCCTCGAATGAGCGTATCGAGCATTTCTCCGTCACGCATGGCGATCCCCCTCCGCAACTTACGAACAAACACTCGTTCATGTTATAGGATATAACAGTAAATACGAGTGTTTCCCGTTAAGGTTGGCGGAGTGCGAATGAATTTGGTTTCCTGTACATAACCCGGCATGGCGAATTGTGAATCTTCACAACGCCCCTTACTCGAACCATCCTTTGCGCTTGAACCAGACGAACATCGAAACCCCGAGCAGCGCCATCACGCCGATCACCGCGAAGTACCCCCATTGCCACTGCAGCTCCGGCATATGGGCGAAGTTCATTCCGTAGATGCCCGCGATGAACGTCAACGGCATGAAGATCGTCGTAATGACGGTGAGCGTCTTCATAATAGAGTTCATCCGGTTGGAGCGAAGGGAATCGTAGCTGTCGCGTAAATCCGCCGTCACCTCGCGGTTGGAATCAATCATCTCCGCGAGCTTGAGCAAGTGGTCATAGATATCCATAAAGTAAGCCAACTGCGCGGTAACCGCCGGGATTTTGTCCGTATTGATAATTCGGTACACCAAATCCCGCATTGGAATAACCGTACGGCGCAGCCGAAGCAACTCGGCGCGAATGCGGTACACTTCCTCGGTGAGCTCCTGGATCGTCCAGTCCGATTCCTCGCGGTCCTCCAGCTCGTTCAATTGATCCTCGATCTGATACAAGCTCGGGAAGTAGTTGTCCACCAGCGAATCGATTAATCGATAGGCGATGTAATGGTGATCGATACTTGCCTTGTCCTCCGGATGCAAGATCCGTTGCCGAACCTCCTCGATTTCACGGGAAGGGTTTAGATGGAACGTCACGATGCTCTTCGGTCCGAGGAAGAAGTCGACCTCCTCCGCCTCCCGCGTCTCCGGATGCAGCCCGTGTATAACGAAAAAATGCGAATCGTCGTACTGATCCACTTTGGGACGCTGGAGAAAATGCATGCAGTCTTCGATCGCCAGAGGGTGAAAATGAAAATGGCTGCTCAGCAGCTCGATTTCCTCTTCCGTCGGGCTTCCGAAATCGACCCAATACCAAGCGATGTTATTGTCCGACAGCCGTTCCAGAGGAACGTCCTCCAGCAGGCAAGCATCTTGCGTAGCCGCGATCGTGCGCAACACCTCTATCACCTCTACGGTTATTATGCTCCGAATCGCGGATTCATGGCAATAGCTGCCATGCCGCTCCGTCCTCTGGCGCTGTTGACAGACCTAGCGATTATGATTACATTAATACTCATTCAAACTATCTCGGATTCCGAAAAATAGCGCCGCGGAGACCAGAAGAAGAGGGAGGGGAGGGTTCGCATGCAGGAGCAACGTCAGTTACAGGAAGACACGCATGATTCGTTCGATCCGGAAGCGATCGAGCTGTGCGAGATTACGAATCGCGTGCTCGTGATCAGCCCTCGTCCGGCTTCCCTTCGCGCTCTCGTCGCCGACTTGGCGGTTCGTTGCTACGACGTGTTGCTGTTGCACCACGCGGACGATCCGCTGTTAGAGATCATGAAGGGCAACGTCGTCATCGTAGACCGCACGACGGACAGCGCCTCGCCCGGATATGCGGAGCTGGGTTCATCACCGGCGATCTCGCTCGTGAAGGAACCGCCGGAAGATCCGGATGCCTACGGCGGGCACTGGGTACAGTGGCCGAGCCCGATCGGCCATGTCATCCAGCGAATCAAGGCGCTGGCTGCCCTGTTGCCGGATCCGGCGTCGGCAGGCGCAGAGAGGCCTTCCGAGCTGCTCACGTTCAAGGACGTGGCGCTCGACCCGCAGCGAATGACCGTGACGCGCGGCGGCGCTAGAATCGAGCTGACACGTACCGAGTTCGATCTTCTGAGGGCGCTGCTTGCCGCTGAAGGCCGAGTGAAGTCGCGAGACGAGCTGATCAGCGACGTTCGCGGGGAAGCATCCGCCGCGGAGTGGGGCAGCAACACGGTCGACGTCCACATTCGCAGCTTGCGCAACAAGCTCGGCGACGATCCTCGAACGCCGCGCTACATCAGCACCGTCCGAGGAGTAGGCTATCGATTGGCGGATCTATAGGGTTTGGCGGAAGCTTCGCATTCTGCCGAACCTTTTTTCGTTTAATTGCGCATCCTAATCGTTGCAACCATTCTAACGCGAAGGAGGGTTACAGGGTGTCGGGTCGCAACAACAAGCCGGACAACGACGGTCCAGCCGGCAAGCCGGGAAGCTTGGACCAATTCGGAGACAAGCTGGGATCGTCCAACGAGGAAGAGTTCCAATCGGCCGTTAACGCGAATTGCAGCGTCGACGAGGCCGAAGAGCCGCACCACTAGTCGCGTCGGAGTCGTTGCTGTTCCAAACGAAGAAGGGCAAGGATGGATAACCTCCTCGCCCTTCTTCCTATAGGGGTGAAACTTCGATTAGTGACCTTCCAAGAAGCGCTCGCAATCGAGAGCGGCCATACAACCCGTTCCCGCCGCGCTGATCGCTTGACGGTAACGATGGTCTTGCACGTCGCCGCAAGCGAATACGCCCGGAACGTTCGTCTCCGTCGTGCCCGGCGTAACGAGCAAGTAGCCGTTCTCGTCGGTGTTCAGCTGTCCGCCGAGGAACTTCGTGTTCGGCGTATGGCCGATCGCCACGAATACGCCGCTCGCGTCGATGACTTCATCTTCGCCGGTCTCGTTGTTTTTCACTTTCAGTCCGGTTACGCCAAGAGGTCCGCTAAGCACCTCGAGCGGCGTGCGGTTCAAGCTCCAGCTGATCTTCTCGTTGCCGCGCGCGCGGTCTTGCATGATCTTCGAAGCGCGCAGCTCGTTGCGGCGGTTCACCAGTACGACTTCGCTGGCGAAGCGCGTCAAGAAATGAGCTTCTTCCATCGCCGAGTCGCCGCCGCCGATGACGATGATTTTCTTGCCGCGGAAGAAGAATCCGTCGCAAGTCGCGCACGTGCTTACGCCGCGTCCGACGTTGTCTCGTTCTCCAGGAATGCCCAGGTATTTAGCCGATGCGCCCGTGGAGATGATCAGCGTCTCCGCGACGAGCTCGCCGATGCCTTCGACCTGCAGCTTGAACGGACGCTGCGACATGTCGACCGAGTTCACCCAGCCGGAGCGGAATTCCGCGCCGAAGCGCTCCGCTTGCTTGCGCATGTTCGCCATGAGCTCCGGACCCATGATGCCTTCGGGGAAGCCCGGGAAGTTCTCGACCTCTGTCGTCGTCGTCAATTGGCCGCCCGGCTCGGGTCCTTCGATTACGAGCGGGTTCAAATTCGCCCGCGCCAAGTAGATTGCAGCGGTCAAGCCCGCAGGGCCGGTACCGATAATAATCGTTTTATACATATGCGACACTTCCTTCATCCTCAATATACCATTCATGATACCACCCTATCGCCGATGCTTCATGAAGGGTTGATGAACGTATCATGAAGATTTCATGAAGATGAAGCCGTTACTCCTTATTAGCCCCCGCGGAGCTTGCGTTCAGGCGGTCCAGCGTCGATACCATAGCCTGCTGGCTGGCTGAGACCATACCGGTTTTCAAGGCGCCCAGAATGTGATCGAAAGTAAGGGGCGTCTCGGGATGGCTCGATGATTCCTTAATCTGTTCATTAACGGTACGTAACCCGCTTGCGGCCGCGGCCGATAGGATCGTCTTGCTGTTCTCGTAGATATAGGAGATTAAGTGTTTGCGTTTGGACAATCTTATTACCTCCTTTTATGGCTCTTCCTCTTGCTTTCCTTCCTGCGCCGAGACGATGTCGAGCTTTTCCTTCTACTCCCAATCCCTGCTGCATCTAAGATCGTATTGCCTGCTATGCCCGCTGCGAGGCCGATCAGGATGGACCCGGCGGACACGCCCTTCGTCCTTTTATCTTCCTCGACCGAAGGCTTGCCTTCTGCGGATTTAAGCTTCGATCTTGCCAATTGCCGATAGGCCGGAAATTCCGCCTGTTGCTCCAATCGGCTCCAACAATTGACCGCATCCGGTATCCGACCGATTCTGAAGTACGCGTCTCCAAGCTCGTCGATCAGTTGTAGCACGCCTTCGGGACTCACTCTTATCTTCAGTTCGTCCTCGTGCTGCAGCAGCATGTTATAATCCTCGATTGCAGTCGCCGTACGGCGAAATTGCCTCTCCGGCAAATTGTAGGCCGCCTTTCCGCGAAGCAAACGTATGGTAAGATCCTGCGGCGCTGCGGCCACGGCACCGTCTAGAAGCTTCAACCCTTTGCGGGCGCATCTCAGCTTCAGTAACGGATTGCGTTTTTCCCGCGCCTTAAAGATCATAATGCTTCCGTGATAGGCATCAGCGAGCGGACGTCCCGGATATTCTTCTCGAAGTCGTTCAAGCGAATCGTCCGCTTCCGCTAAGGCTTGTTTGTCGCCGGCAATACACTGTTGATACAGGCCGATGACTTGCGCAAGATTTGCTCCATACGAAGACGGCTCCTCGGAGGACGGTTCATGCTTTCCTTTGGTCAATGGTTTACTTCCTTCCTGTCGCGGATTGTTCGGTATCGGCCGCATAAGAGCGGCCGCTTCTTCAAGTGCGACGGCTTGTACTGATCAGGATATGACCGTCTCCCGTGACCCGATTGGATAACAGACTCGCTCTATGAACCTATTTTGAACAATCTATCCATCGGCGCCGCTGGATAAATAAAAGGCACAGCCCCCTCAGGATGATGAGAGAGCCGTGCCTTGTAATCGTATCCTATCGAATGGGATCGGCTTCCAAGAACGATCGGATGCCGTCCGTCAGATTGTCGCGGGCCCAACGGACATGGCCTTCGTTCTCGTATTTGCGGTAGACGCATTCGATATCCATGATCAAATCCAAATACAAATCGTACAGTTTACGTCTGGCGATCTGCGACGGTTCGGTCATAGACAGGCCGTATCCTCGCGTATGAGCCTCCGAATCGACGAACTTTCCGAAGTACATCTCCATAAGAGGGTCGCCCCATCGCGCGCGCTCGAAATCGACGATTCCGGTAACGACGCCGTCTTTGACGAAAAAATTGCCATCCCACAAATCCCAATGCACGAGCTGCGGAACCGTAACTTCGTCCAAGACGTGAAGCCGGCTCTCGATCGCTTCTCGAAGCTCTTCGTAAGGCACCGGAAGCTTGACGCCCGCCTCCTCGCCGTCTAAGAGCACTCCCATGATCATTTCGCGGAACGCCTCGCGCCAGCAATCGTGTTTAGCCGCGCTATCCGCGAAGTAGCCGAATCGCTCGCCGGTGAGCGCATTCATCGCCCTGGTGAAGAGGCCCAACTGCTCCTCGATCGCGGCGCGCGTCTCCGCCGGCAGCGAATCCTTTACTTTAACGTAAGGATCGCCTTCCACGTAGTCCATAATGAAGTATTCGACGGGCAACAGCTTAAGCGAATCGTCGTAGGCCCGAAGCTGCGGAACCGGAAACCCTTCCAGCCCGGACAGCAGACGCAACACCATCACTTCGGTTTTCATCGTTTCGGGCTCGCAACGCATCGACCGGATGTTATTCGCCGGCCGCGCCTTCAATACGACCCGCCTTCCGTCCGAGAGCGTAATGGCGTAGGCGCTATTCGCCCAACCGTCCGTCAGTTCCGCGTATTCCGTCAGCGGAAGTCCGAACGCCTGCTTAACGGCCGCATTCAATTGCTCGCCGCTAAGCTTCGATTTATAGATTCCTTCCATGGACCGTTCCTCCGATTATATAGACGTCCGGAACGGCGCAACCGGAAGGCCGATCCCGTTCTTCAACGTCGCCGTAGGCCAGCTTGCCCACGCGTACCGCACCGCGGCAGGGGCGGCCACTTCGGCGCTGCTTACGACTACCGTGCTGCCCGCGATGGCCGCATCGGCTTTCACGAATTTGCCGTCCGCTCCCGCGATCTCGAAGCCGAGCACTTCGTCGGCGGTCGAGGCGAGCCCGCTCTCCGCATGGCTAAAGCTGACGATCGCCTTGCTCCCGTCGATAGCCAATCTCTTGAAGAAAGGTCCGTAGCAGGCTACGTCACGGCCATAAACTTCTTTCAGCGCGATGCCGCCAAGACGTTCGCCGACCGGGCGTTTGTCGCGCGGATGGATATCCTTCTCTTCGCCGCAATCGATAATGACCGCCATCGCCGTATTCGGCACCTGCTCCGACGCTTTTTGCTGCGCCTCGCGCAGCAGCGGCCAATTCACGCCGTCATGATCGTGAGGGTCCGCGAAGCCGGGCAGTTGAACGAACAAGAACGGCAGCGAGTCGTCGCCCCAATCCTGTCGCCACTGGCCGATCATGACCGCCATCAGCCGATCGTACAGATGCGGCCGGTCCGCGTCGCTCTCGCCTTGATAATAGATAAAGCCTTTAATGCCGTAAGGCACCGCTTTGCGCAGCATCGTGCCGTACAGCCCGTTCGGCCGCAGGAAGCTGCGCTCGTTCAGCGGAGGCGGCCAAGGGAAATCCCCGAGCTCCGCGCCCTTGAGTCCTTCGGACTCTCTGCGAACCCAAGCGTCCACGGCCGCTTGATAGTCGTCCTGTTCCTTCTTGGCGGTCTCCGGGTCATGCTTGCTGACCTTTTCTTTGTAAACGTCGACGTATACGCGCAGCTCCGGATCGCTGGCTATTGCCTCCTCCGGTACCCAGCACGAGGCGGACGTGCCGCCCCAGTTGCAGCCGACGATGCCGATCGGCACGTCCAACTCGCCGACTAGCGTTCTCGCGAAGTGGTAGCCTACCGCCGTGAACTGCTTCACCTTCTCCGGAGAGCACACCGCCCATGCGCCTGCATGCTCTTGACCATCGTCATAAGCGACGCGCGGCACTTCGTAATAGCGCACGAGGGGGAAATTGGCCGCAGCTGCTTCCTGATCCGCGTTCAAAGAGTCCGCCAGCCGCCACTCCATGTTCGATTGGCCCCCCGCAAGCCACACGTCGCCTACGAGTACGTCGCGGAACGTCAATTTGTCTCCTCCCGCTTGTATCGTCAACTCGTATGGGCCGCCGGCTTCCATCGCCGGTAGCGTCACTTTCCATTCGCCGCCGCGGACGACGGCCTCGGCCGACGTTTCCCGAATGTGTACGGTAACGGTCTCACCGTCCGTTCCCGTCCCCCATACGGGAATACCCCGCTCTCTCTGAAGCACCATATGATCCGTAAACAATGCGTTCGCTTGCAGCTTCGCCGACACGTAGATCCCGCCTTTTCTCCGAATTCTATCTTCGATGGTGTCACAAAACCGATAGCGTGTCCACCCACTATCTTATTGTTTTTTTATGCGATATTGACCATAGAAAAGCACGCTGTCTTCCGACAGCGCGCCGTTGTCTGCTTCCTATTAATTTCCGATCGCCCGATGCACGGCCTCGAGCACTCGCGTCGAGTGGAACGGCTTCGTGATGAAATCCTTGGCGCCGCTCTGAATCGCCTCGATGATGAGATTGCGCTGTCCGACGGCCGAACACATGACAATGTTCGCCTTCGGGTCGAACTTGCGGATTTGTTTGACCGCCTCCACGCCTTCCATGACGGGCATCGTAATGTCCATCGTCACGACATCCGGTTTGAACGCCATATATCGCTCTACCGCTTCTTGGCCGTTGCCCGCCTCGGTCACTACCTCGTGACCTGCGCCGACCAGAATATCCTTCAGCATCGCTCGCAGGAATGCCGCATCGTCAACTATCATTATTTTAGCCATGCCCGAACCTCCTGACAGACAAGAACCGATCGTCTAACTTCATGATTCGATCTTATCTGACAAAGCTGATCAAATTCTGAACATCCCTGTTCAGCGGCTTATGGCGTTCTCGCTATTTGCGTTCGTTCCATTGCGTATACCACGCGATGATCGGTTCGCTCGGCTCGGCATCGAAATCTTCTTTAAGCATCTCCGCGAGCTTGGCGTATTGCTGATGAACCTCACTGTGGTTGCCGAGCTTTCCGTACAGGCGCATGAACCCGAAATAGCTTTCCTCGTTCTCCGGATAGCGCTGCTGCATTTGTTGATAGAGCGTCAGAACGTCGCTGGAGGCGCCGTCCTCTTCCAACCGAGCGGCATTCTTCAGCGCATAATCGAGCCACAGCGCCCGAAGCCGTTCCCGCTCTCCGTCCGACCACATATAGTCCTCGGTCTCGAGGTAGTCGCCGCGATAGTGTTGCGTCAATAGACGCGTTACCGCTTTGCTGTCCCCCGCTTCTACCGCTTCGCGAATCGCCTTCTCCCAGACGATCACGTCGACTTGGGTGCCATGCAGCTCGACGCGATAACGGCCTTCCTTATATTGGAGGTTCAACGGAATACCCATCGTCTTCATCGATTGCCGAATTTGATAGATCGTCGTGTGCAGGTGCGTAATGGACTTGTCCGGATCGGCATCCGGCCATATGCGGTCCAGCAGTTCTTCTTTGCTCGGAGTCTTATCGCCCGAATGAATCAGATAGGCGAGCAGCTCGCGAGCCTTAGCCGTACGCCAAGCGACGTCGATCGGGTTCCCCTGCGCGTCTTGGAAGCTCAAATGGTGAAAAAAGCACACGGTCGGAGCTGTGACGCGCTGAGGCTCTGGGCGGCTTTCCGCGGGTTTCGAACGCAGCCGTCCGATCGTCCTCTCGAGACGTCTCAGCTCGATCGGCTTGAGCAGGTAATCGATGGCCGCCAGTTCGAACGCCTCGATCGCGTACTGCTCGTAGGCGGTCACGAACACGATCTGCAGATCCGGCTGCGCCGCCTGCAATCTAGCCGCCAGCTCCAAGCCGTTCAGCTCGGGCATCTCGATATCGACGAACGCGACGTCCGCATCCAGCTCCTTCTGCTGCTTCAGCGCTTGCCTCGGATCCTGGAAAGCTCCCGACACCTGTACTTCGAACCGCTGCAGCAGCCGCGTCATGCTCTCCAATGCTAAATACTCATCGTCGACGACGATGGCTCTCATACGTTCTCCTCCTTCATGACGGGTACCCTGAAGCTTACTTCGGTGCCTTCCCCAACCTTGCTCTTGATCGTTAACCCCGTTCCGAACGCGTTCCTTAACCGTTGATGTACGTTCACGAGGCCGATGCCTCCGCGATGCGTTCCGGACAACACCGCATCGATCTTCTCTTGCGGGAAGCCTACGCCGTTATCTCGTATGGATATCAAGTAACCGCCCGCTTCCTCCGACACTTCGATATGAAGATGCCCGCCCTCGAATCGGGTGAGAATGCCGTGCCGCAGGGCGTTCTCCACGATCGGTTGGATCGTCAGCGGAGGCAAGCTGAAATTCGGAGACTCCGCGATCATCGTCGTGACGGTCATCCGCCCGCCGAAGCGCGCCTGCTCGATCTGAAGATACGAATGGACGAGCGTCCACTCCTTGCCGAACGGAACGAACCGGTCCAAGTTCCGCAGGTCGAAGCTGCTTCGCAAATAGCTGCCGAAATCGTTCAGCAGCTCCCGCGTCCGTTCGGGATCGATCTCGCTTAAGCTGGCGATCGTGTTCAGCGTGTTGTATAGAAAATGGGGCTTGATCTGCGCCTGGATGAGCGCCATCTCCATGTGCAGCTGGTCCCGAATGGACTGCTTCATCCGCAGCAGCGTGCGCGTACGGGCCCTGAATTCGGAATCGTTGATCGGCTGGATGACGTAATCGTTCGCCCCCGCGTTATAGCCGACGAGCAGATCGGCTGGCTGAAGCCGAGAAGTGAGGAACAGCACCGGCAGATCGTAGAACGTGTGGCGTTCGCGGATTTTGCGGCACAGGTCGTAGCCGGTGAGACGCGGCAGCATGACGTTCAAGACGACCATGTCCCACTCCGTCTCGCGTTCCCATATCCGCAAGCCTTCGAGACCGTCCGTAGCGATCGTGACTTCCAAGCCTTCTTGGATCAGAATGTGCTGCATAATCTGAAGCGAGACTGGATCGTTCTCGACAATGAGCACGCGCTGCGATCCCGTTTGGTCACTTTCCGTTTTCTTCGCCGCTTTACGCTCCATTGCCGCCGCCGCTAGCTTGCCGGCTTCTATTATTATCTCTTCCGCGTTAGATACGGCGGGGTCCGCGGGGTCCGCCAACGGCAAGGTGAAGCCGAGCTCCAGCGTATGCGACGACGGCTGGTTCAGGGCGAACCGTCCTCCGTGCATCTCCGCAAGCTTGCGGCTGATCGCCAGCCCGACATCCGCGTCAAGAGCGGATTCTCCGGCGACATCCGGGTCGAAGCCGGGGTCGCTCCGGCTGGCCATCACTTTGACGCTAATCGCATCGTGCCCCGCCGTGGTCTCCGCTTTCACCGTTACGGAGCCTTCGGCGCCTGACTTCACCGCGTGATGGAGCATGTTGAACAGCAGCTGCATGACGCGTTGATCGTCCGCCTTCGCGTTAGGGAGTCCGGGACTCGTCCGATTGTCGAAACGAATGTCTCTTCCGCCCGTCATATACCGCATCACTTCGATCGCGCCGTTAATCTTCATCCGCACGTCTACGGCATGAAGATGAAGCTCGATATTCCCCTCGTTCAGCTTCGTCAAGTCCATCATATCGCTAAGTTGCTGCGACATTCGCCTGCCGGTAGCCACCATAAGCTGAAGCCGCTCCGTCTGCATCGGATCCTTCGGCGTTTTCTCTTCGAGCATCAGCTGAGCCAGATTGATCATCGCTTGCAGCGGCGCGCGGATTTCCTGCGACGTATTCGCCAGAAAATCGTCCTTCAGGCGATCCTTCAATTGCAGCTCCTTCGACAGAACTTCCACCCTGTCCATGTTCGTGAAAAACCGTCTGGCGATCAGCATCGCCATGCAGAAGATGAAGATCAACCGCTCCGCAGGGAACGAATCGGCAGTTCGCAGCGTGCCCGTATACACGAGCAGTTGCATTAAAGACTCCGATAGAATGCTAATCGCCGCCATGAAAATATAGATCGAACCGAAAGCTCCCGCGATTCCCGCACGGACCAGAATGTATAGCGCATAGAAAAAAAGCAGCGCGACGAGACTGATCGCTTGCGCCTCGTATCGCGAATACAACTGAACCTCCGTGACGATCGTACCCAGCGCGACCGCGCCAGCGAGCGCAAGCAACAGCCTCGTTAATCGCGGATGATCGAACTTCGGGAACATCGCGCGGACGAATAGCAGCAACGACGAATAGATGCCGAACGACGACAGCAACTGCAGCTTCGATTGCCACTCATAGTTAAGAGACGGACAGAGCAACAGCAAGAGTCTCTCTCCGTGCGTTCCCCAGAACAGCAAGGAAGACGCGAACACGCAGCTGAAATACAACAATTCGGTGCTGCGCTTCCGGAACAGATACAGCAGCAAGAAATAGATGCCGCTTACGATATAGAATCCCATCATCAAGCTGTTGCCGGCGAATGCCAGCTTGCTCTCGCGTTCGATCGCGGTTTTGCTGCCGAAATGAATATCGTCGAATATGCCGCCTAGCGTACCGTAATGGAAATTGGACGTCTGGATCAGCACTTCGAACTGCCGGCCGCTTGGCTCGAAGCTCGCCGTATAGGGCAGCATGCCGGCTGTCGTTCGATCGCGGCTCATCCCCGGCACGCCCTGCTGTCCAAGCAAGCTGCCGTCCACGAATAATTTATGAGCTGTACGAATGCGCTGCACCCGCAGCCCGTAAGGTTCAAGACCGCCATCTTTCTCCGGGAGGCGGACGAGCAGCCGGTAAGTTCCAACGCCAAGAGCGGTTGGCGTATCTTCCCCAACCGCATGGTCCCATTGTCCAGGGACTTCAATGATCTTCGTATTCGATTCGTCTGGAAGCCGATCACCCGGTTCCAGCAAGACGCCCGGATAGAACGTCCATTCTCCGCGGAGGGGCAAGACATCGTCTTGCGAGCCGCTCCACCGCGTTAGGTCGAGCACGCCCGCTTCGGCGCGCGGCGATTGGTTGCCCGACTCTACTGTCCATATCAATCTCGCTCCGAATAATAAAAGGAACGCGAGCGCGATCAACCCTATTTTAAATTTCATCGCTTTCATTGCCGCACCTATTCTTGCCGACGTTCGAAGACATCGTCTATGAATAGATGTTCGACAAAATGCGCTCATTTTCCTCTACGTATCGTTGCTGTTTACTGGAAAGGCGGAGCTACCGAGTCCCGTTCGACCAGCTTGCACGCCGGGCTTTGCTTAAGCTCGACCTCTTCGCCTCGGCTTGCGCGCATGAGAGAATCCATCGCCCGGTAACCCATCTCGTGCAAAGGCAGATCGAACGTCGTGATCCGGGGATTCAAGTAATCGCTGAACTCCCGATTGTCGAAACCGATGACCGATAATCGCTGCGGAATCGGAACGCCTGCCTCGGACGCTGCGCGCAGCACGCCGACGGCCATGACGTCGTTCATCGCCACCACAGCCGTTGGCGGCTCCGGAAGCGCCAGCAGCTCCTTCGTCAGCTCATAGCCCGACTGCGCTTCCCAGTCCCCCATCTTGATCAGTTGCGGATCGAACGGGAGCTCGAACTGGGTGACCGCTTTATAGAAGCCGTTGAATCGCATTCGGGAAGGCACCGAATCCATCATCCCGCTGATGATCGCGATTCTCCGATGGCCTTTGTCGACGAGGTAGGACATCGCTTCGAAGGCGGCTTGCTCGTCATCGTACTGGATGGAGATGTCCTGCTGCGTGTAACAGTACGTATAGACGATCGGTTTGCCCCTCGTATCGACCAGACCCGTCAGATCGCGCGGATGCACCCCGACATAGATGATGCCCTCTACCTGCTTGCCGAGCAAGTCGGACACCGCGTTCGCCATATATTTGCGATAGTCGTCGACCTGATCGAACTTGCGCCCGATTCGCTTGTCCAGCCGCAAGTTCGTCAGCAGAATATGCAGATCGTGGCGATCCGCGTAATCGTTGATTCCGTCGATGATCTCGGGAACGTTGAACACGGTCACGTCCTCCGCGATGACGCCGATCGTATTCGTCCGCTGGCTCTTTAAGCTCTTGGCGATATCGTTCGGTTTATAGTTCATTTCTTCGATGACGCGCAATACCCGTTCCTTCGTGTTCTTCTTCACGTTGCGCGTACCGTTGAGCACATAAGACACGGTAGCCGTCGACACGTTGGCTTTGGCCGCGATATCCTTTATTCCGACTTTAGACATACGGACACCTGCTCCCCTAAATCTAAACGTTTAGAAAATCTGTTACCCTTTTTATAACACGCGATCGTTCGCGCTTGCAAGCTATTTCACCGCGCCCCGGCGGTAGCGATGTGCAGTCAGCAACATGCAACAAAGGTTGGACGGCTCTCGCGCCGCCCAACCTTCTTTAGGTGCTCTCTCTTACCCAGACCGACATCTCGCCTTCTCCGCGGTTCGCCCATGCGAAATACGGAATAAATTTGACCTTCGACGGGCTGGAGAGCACGGCCGATTCGCTGCTGTACAGCTCGCTTCCCCAGCCTTCCGAGCCGATCCGGTCGGCCTCGGCCTCGATTACTTGCAGACCTCCCAGCAATCCCGAATCGAAATAAGTCATTAATTCGCTCCGTTTCGATAGCTGGATCGCGTGCAGCTCGGCACCGTTATCCGCCTCCTCCATACAGTAGACGAATGGTCCGCGCTGGATCGCGACTTTGCCGATTGCCTGGCGGATGCTCGGATGTCCCTTCATCCGCAGGATAGGCATCGGGAACTTGATATCGATGACGTCTCCGTCCTGCCATATTCGGGTAATGTTCAGATAACCATTAACGATTTGCTCCGAAGGATAAGCGTATTCGCATCCTCCGATATGAATCTTCGCTTTGCCTTTGCTCCAGCTCGGGATGCGCAGCGCCAAGGTGAACTTAGCCGGTTGGTTCGCGGATACGCGGAACAACGCGTTCCCGTTCCAAGTATAATCCGACAGCTGCTCCAATCGGACCGCCTGCCCGCCCGCTTCCCATTCGATCGAACCGCCGACATATAGATGAACATACAGCGTATCGTCCTTGGACGAGTAAATGTATTGTCCAAGCGATGCCAGCAATCTCGCGATGTTGGGAGGACAGCAGGCGCAGCCGAACCAGCCTTGCCTTTGCGTCTTGACGTGAGCGTACGCTTTGTTGACCCGGCACACGTCGGGCTTGACTTCAAGCGGGTTCACATAGAAGAAATGCTTGCCGTCCTTGGACATGCCGCTGACGACCGTGTTGTACAGAGCGCGCTCCATTACGTCGGCGTACTCGCCGCGCGGATCGATCTGAAGCATTCTCCTAGCGAAGAAAATCAAGCCGATGGAAGCGCAAGTTTCCGCATAGACGGTATCGTTCGGCAAATCATAATCCAACGTGAACGATTCGCCGTGTGCCATCGATCCGATTCCGCCCGTAATGTACATGCGCTTCGTCACGATGTTCGCCCATAACCTTCGGCAGGCTTCGAGCAGCTCCGCGTCTCCCGTCTCCGCCGCCAAATCCGCCATGCCCGCGCACATGTACACCATCCTTACCGCGTGACCGACTGCCGTATTTTGCTTGCGAACGGGCAGATGCGCTTGGCTGTATTGTAGATCGTGCGACATCGCAAGCTCTTTGAAATGAACCGCCCCTCCTCTCTTCTTGAATTCCTCTTCATAGAAGTGCGGCAGCATGCCGCGCTGATCGACGAAAAACTTGCAGAGCTGCAAATACGCGTCTTTGCCCGTGGCATGATACAGCTTCATGAGCGCCAGCTCGATCTCCTGATGCCCGTCGTAGCCTTTCAGCTTACCCGGCTCGTTGCCGAATACGGTGCCGATGTGATCGGCGAGTTTACACGCAATGTCCAGCAAACGGCGTTTGCCCGTTGCCTTCGCATAAGCGACGGCGGCCTCGATCAGATGCCCCGCGCAATAGAGCTCATGGCATTCTGCCAGGTTCGTCCATCTCTTGCCCGGCTCTCGCAGCGTAAAATAAGTATTCAAGTATCCGTCCGGCTGCTGAGCTTTGCCGATGATCTCGATCACTTCGTCCGCCACTCGCTCCAGCTCGAGGTCCGGAGCGGTCTCCAGCAAGTAAGCGACGGCCTCCAGCCATTTCGCCACGTCGCTGTCTTGGAACACCATGCCGTAGAAGTCGCCTTTCTCTTCTCCCGCGGCAATCTTGAAATTACGAATGGCATGGCTCGGTTCGGCGCCCGGCACGCGGTCGTTCAAGGCTTCCCATTGATAAGGAACGACGACGTCGCGTACGAGCCGGATATAATCGGACCAAAACTCGTCTTGTATGCGTACCTTTTCCAAAGGTATCGGGCTCGTGGAATGGTGTGCCAATAGGGTCTCCTCCGATAAACATGTAGTAGTTATCTGTCTATAAACGGGTTTATTAGAGCGGCAGCCGGACTAGTTCTTCATCCCCGTCAGCGTGATCCCCTCGACGAAATATTTCTGGCCGACCAGGTAGAACACGACGCCCGGAGCGAACGACAAGCACGTGGCCGCCATCGTTAACGCCCATTCCTGCTTCAGCTGCCCCCTGAAATTCGTAAGCCCCAGCGCAATGGTGTATTTATCGCTTGAGTTAATGTAGATCATCTGTTGGAGCAAATCGTTCCATAACCCGATGAAGATGAACAACGCCACGACGATCATGGCAGGAAGAATGGCCGGCATAATAATGCTGAACAGGATACGGAAGTATCCGGCGCCGTCGATCGTAGCCGCTTGGTCGAGTTCTCTCGGGATGGAGAGAATGAACTGTCGGATCAAGAAGATATTGAAAGCGCCGCCGCCGCAAAAATACGGCAGTATCAATGGCAAATAGCTGTCATGGATCCCTAGCCCCCGCGTCCAACCGATATACAGCGGAATCAGCGTAACCATGGCAGGTAATAGCATCGAACCGACGCATAGGGTCCAAATGAAAGATTTGCCCCTAAAGCGCAGCCTCGCGAATGCGTATCCGCATAGCGTGGCCGTGAACGTGCCCGCCAAGCAAGCAGGAACGATGATGATCATCGTGTTCCATAAATACTTCCAAAACTTGAATACCTCCAGCGTTTTCTCATAATTGGAAAACAGCCAGTTTTCCGGGATGAGAGCCGGCGGAAACCTGTAGATCTCGGCGCTCGACATCAAAGACGTGCGGAAGATCCACCAAATAGGGAAAAGTACGAGGATCGCAAAGATTAGGATGACGACGAAAGATAATAGATTTGCCGTTCGATCGATGCGCTTTTTGCTTCTGAGCCTGCCGTATGCCGCTTCGCTCATTGGTCGTCGCCTCCTTCAGAGAAGATCCACCGACTCGACGTCTTGAACAAAACTGCGGTAAAGACGGCAAGAATGGCGAAAATGATAAATGTTGTCGCGCTGGCGTAGCCCAGCCTGTAATTGGCGAAAGCTTGGTCGTACATCAGATAAGTCATGAACCTCGAGGAGTTGCCCGGGCCCCCGTTGGTCAGTGCCAGAGCCGGCGTAATGACTTGAAGATTGGCGATCAGACTCATCAACAAGTTGTAGAAAATAATCGGCGTCATGCACGGCAAAGTAATATGCACGAAACGCTTCCATCCGCCCGCGCCGTCCATCTCGGCCGCTTCATGATAGACGCCCGGAACGTTCTGGAGCCCCGCCAGGAAAATAACGATCAGGTTGCCCGCCAGCCAGACCGCGATTAGGGATAGGGAAGGGACGACGTAACTGGAATCCGCGATGAACAAAATTTTATTCAATCCGACTTTGGAGAGAAGATAGTTAAAGAAACCGAAATTCGCTTCGTAAAGCCAGGACCATCCGACATAGATGGCGACGGCCGGCAGAACGTACGGCACGTAGAACACGGCTCTGAAGAACCCTCTTGCCGGAATTTTGCGGTTGAGCAGCAGCGCGATGAACAACGAATAGATCATGCTGCCGACTACGGATAGCAACGCGAAATAGATCGTCGCAATAATCGAATCTTTCAGGTACGGATCGTCGGTGAACAGCTTGATATAGTTATCGAAGCCGACGAATTCGGGATTGGCCAGCCCCGTCCAGTTCGTTAAGCTGATTCCCAGCACGCCCACTAGAGGCGCGTAAGTCAGGAAGAACAATCCTAGGAAAGCCGGGATCAAGCAAATATATGCAACGCGTTGCTCGCTGGAATGAATGCGGGAACGGCGTTTCGGCGGTATATTGATCGTTTCCATATGTCGCTCCCCACCTCATGTTGAAAGGATGACCGCCGCTTGCAAGGTATCGGCGGTCATCCCTCCTATCTGGTTATTGGTTGCCTGCGTGGGCTTTTTTCAAATCCTCAAGTCTATCGGTAATCGCTGCCTTCGCGGTCTTCTTCCCGGTCCATACATCTCCCAGAATCGATCCGAGCAGCGTGTTAAATTCCGTCGTATGGTTCGTGTAGAACCACGAAGTCGGTCTCGCCGCTGAGGACTGCGCGTAATCGACGACCGCGGACTTGTATTCGTCGTACGGAGGGAAGTTCGGATTGTCGACCCATTTATGAGTCAACGTCTCATCCTTGTACCATTTGTCCAGCACCGGCATCCAGATTCCTTCGCTGATGAGCCCCCAGTTGTTTTCTTCGGAGCTGTACCATTTCAGCCATTCCATCGCTTCTTCCGGATGCTTGGTCTGGGAGAATACGACGCTCGCGCCGCCCGTATTGAGAGTCACTTTGTCCTTCATGTAAGGCAGCACGGCAACGCCGTAGTTCAGCCCTTCTTTCTTGGCCGTATTCAAGCTCGTTCCCACGTTCCATGCGCCGTTCGTCGCCATGGCGACCGTTCCCGTAATGAGCGTGCGCTGAATGCCGTCATCGGTCTGGCCGACGGACAGCGGAGCGACGTGATCCTTCAAGTACAGATCGGCGACTTTCTGAATCGCTTCGATGCTGGCGTCTTCACCGATTCTAACCTCCGCACCGTCGTTCGAGTAGAACCCGCCGCCGTTGCTAAGCGCCCAAGTCTCGAGCTGCCAAGTCAAGTTTTCGACGGATGCGCCGAACTGGACGATGTTATTAGAATCGAAGCCGTCTTCGCCAGGATGCTTGCCGTTCTTATCGTTCGTCAGCTTCTTGGCTGTTGCCACGAATTCGTCCCATGTCCATGCTTTATCCAAAGCGGATGGAGGATAAGGCAAATTAGCTTTGTCGAACATGTCTTTATTGTAGTAGAGCAGAAGGATTTCATTGGCTGCCGCATAGGCTACCGTCTTGCCTTCGTATTTGTAGGCTAGGCTATCCAGCGGTTTGCTATCGCTTCCTTCGTACATGGAGCTCAGTTCTTTAAGCATGCCTTGGGAGGACCACTGGATGACGCCATCCTCGCGCATCATTCCCGAATCCGGCAATTGTTCTGCCGTTGCCAGAGCATTCAGCTTGGTCATGTAACTTTCATAAGGAATGGCTTGCACCGTTACTTCGATTCGGTCTTGAGAAGCATTGAATTTGTCCGCTACCTTCTGGGTTACGTTTCCTTCTTCCGCGCTTCCCCACATCGAGTAAGTAATTCTGACCTTCTCTGTCTTGGCCGGCTTCGTCTCCGCCGCTTTCGACGGTGCTGTGGCGGTCTCGTTATTGTTGTTGTTTCCACAGCCTGCGACGCCGAACGCCAGTACGGCAGTGAGAAGACCTGCCCCAAGTCTCTTTGTTGCTTTCATTGCCCCGCTCTCCCTTCAACATTAGGAAAATTGTATATGTCTAATCGTTCGACCCTGCTGTTCGAAGTGTTAGTGTTGGGCTAAACGTTTAGCATCTGTGCCGCAAATGCTCGCTAAGGCCTTGGTCCGTTACTGCGCCGCATATTTGATTCTAATTTGTGATTCGGACAGACGAACTCGCCCTCAACGCCAGAGGTTAAGTGTTCACATACGATTTTTCACATTATCTAAACGTTTAGATAATTGGGTGCGAAAAACTATAGGAACCTCACGTTTCCTCCGGGCGTTTGGATATGTCGGATTATAGAAAGCGATTACAACGTTGTTTGTTACTCGAATCCATGCAGGAATTCGGTCTGATCGGAGCCGATTGAGGTTTTAACTCGCTATCTAAGGTGTCACTCATCTAAAATCTAAACGTTTAAAAACTTACAACTTTGTTATAGCACACGTTTACTTTTTTATGCAAGCGCTTTTTTTATCTTTTTTTGGTTATTCGTTCGGCGATTGGCATCTATGTTGCCGGACATGCACGCTCTAACGTTCTACGGCGCCGTTGCAGCATTGAAACTCCAAGTTCGCACGCTCTAACGTTCTGCGGCGCCGTTACAGCACCGAAGTTCCATGTTTGAACACTCTAACGATCTACGACGCCGTTGCAGCTTTGAAACTCCGAGTTTGAACACTTTAACGTTCTGCGGCGCCGCTACAGCACCGAAGTTCCAAGTCCGCAAGCACTAACGTTTTGCGGCGCCGTTGCAGCACCGAAGTTCCATGTTTGAACACTCTAACGATCTACGACGCCGTTGCAGCTTTGAAACTCCGAGTTTGAACACTTTAACGTTCTGCGGCGCCGCTACAGCACCGGAGTTCCAAAGTTCGCAAGCACTAACGTTCTGCGGCGCCGTTGCAGGATGACCACAGAGGAACCGCGGAGGCGAAAAAGGGCGATACGGAAACTCCCGTAGTCGCCCTACCTGCTTGCGCCGCCGCCACCGGAGGAGCCGCCGCCACCGCGGCCTCCGCCGAATCGCCCGCCGCCTCCGCCTCCGCCGCCTCTTCTTCCGGCCATGCTAAGGATAGACCACGTGATCGCGCCGCCGGTGAACTTGAAATCGAGCACGATGAGCAACACGACTCCGAGGCCGAGCAGCGCCTTCACGTATGATGGCATGCCCGCGAAGAAGCCTGCTTCGCCGCCGGACGGCTGCGGCGTCAGCGGCGCGATGTCGTCGACGCTGCCCGTTGCGTCGATCCCGTACTCCGCGGCAACCTCGACGATAATCGAGCTTTGGGTCTGGGTGAATGCGTCGTCGAGTTGGCCCGCGTCCCGGTTCGGGACGAAGTATTGGTCGAGGATCGCCCCGGCTTTGCCGTCCGGGATGCGTCCCTCCAACCCGTAGCCGACTTCGATCCGCACATGCTTATCCGCCGCTGAATATAGCAGCAGCACGCCGTCGTTGCGCTTGCTGCTGCCGAGTCCTAGCTTGCGGAAGGTGTCTACCGCCAGCTGCTCGAGCGTCGTTCCTTCCAGCGATGGAACGGTGACGACGCCTACTTGCGCCGAACCGGTCTGATCGCGCAGCCATCTCGCGCTGCTATAAAGCCGATTCTTCGCCTTTGCGGTGATGACTTGCGCTTCGTCCACTACATAGACGCCGTAACGGGAGTCGCCGATCGCCGCCGAGGCTGCGCTTGAGAAAGCGACCGCATGCGCGGCGAACACAATCGCCAGCAACAGCAGCAGGGCAGCCTTTCGGCCGTAAACCATTCGAGCTGCCGCCGCCATCAGAAGTTCACTTCAGGCACGGTTTCCGCGCCCGGTTTGGCTTTGAACAACGCCTTCTTCTCGAAGCCGAACATCCCCGCGAAGATCGATGTCGGGAATTTGCGAATCCGCGTATTGTACGAGGTTACGGCGTTATTGTAATCTTGGCGTGCCACCGCGATCCGGTTCTCCGTTCCCGCCAGTTCGTCCATTAACCGCGTAAACTGCGCATCCGCCTTCAGCGTCGGATAGTTCTCGACGACGACGAGCAATCGGGACAGCGCGCTCTCCAGCTCTGCGTTCGCGTCCGATACTTGCTCCGGCGTCGTCGCGCCGGCCAGCTTGCCGCGCGCGTCGGCGATCGCCGTGAACACTTCCTTCTCGTGCGCGGCGTAGCCTTTGACCGTGTTGACCAAATTCGGGATCACGTCCTCCCTGCGTTGAAGCTGCGTATCGATGGATGCGAACGCATTGTCCGCCGTGGTATCCGCGCTAACGAGTTTGTTGTAAGAGCTTATCGCCGCCAGAATAATAACGACCACGATCGCCAAGGCGATCAGCAACGTTTTCATGGAACCTTTCATCCGCAATTCCCCCTTTTCAGCTTGCAAGCAAGTCCTCGAAACCCTAGACAGCCCTACTGTATGCAGCTCGTCTCATATCATGCATATGGCCATACGAATCTAGTAATTCCCCAAAACTCGCTGCGCGAAACGCAAGCAACCCCAAGCTGCAAGAGCAGCCTGGGGTTGCATATCCCTACCTATGCGGCGATTAAGAACCGATACGCCCCAACCTTGCGACAGTGCCGCGGAAATCCGGCTTTCCGTCCTCCGTCCATTGAAGCTCGGCGACGAACGTGTGCCGATTCGGGTCGTATAGCGGATCGCCGACGATCTCCTTATACGTTCTCGCGTGGAAGACGAACAGCGCCTTCGATCCGTCCTCCGAGACGGTGAAGCTGTTATGTCCCGGTCCGTACATGCCGATGCTCTCGTCGGTAGTCAGCACGGGAACAGGAGATTTCCGCCAAGACGCGGCGTCGAGCAGGTCGGCGTCCGAATCGGCTTCGAGCAGCCCCATGCAGTAGTTGAAATCCGTCGCGCTGGCCGAATAAGCGATGAACACTTTGTCGTCCTTGCGTAGGAACGCCGCGCCCTCGTTCACCATAAACCCGATGATCTCCCAGTCGTATTCCGGGATCGACAGCATCGTCTGCTTGCCGGTCAACGTCCACGGATTGCTCATCGCCGAGATGTACAGATTGGAGTTGCCGGGGATGCTCGGATCCTTCTGCGCCCACGCGAGATATCGCGTTCCGCGATGTTCGAACGTCGTCGCATCCAGCGAGAAGCTTTCCCATGCCGCGCGGATTTGCCCCTTCTCTACCCACTCCCCCGCGAGAGGATCGGCATTCTCGTTCTCCAAGACGAACATGCGATGGTCGAACAATCCTTCGTTCGTCTCGGACGTGTGCGCGGCGGCGAAATAGATATACCATTTGCCGTCGACGTGATGAATCTCTGGCGCCCATATGTTCGCGCTTAGCAAACCGGATTCGTGTTTTCTCCAGACGACGACCGGTTCGGCTCGAGCCAGCTCTTCGATCGTTCTAGCGCCGCGGATTTCGATTCTATCGTACTCCGGCACGGATGCGACAAAATAATAGAATCCGTCCGAATGCCTGCAGATAAAGGGGTCTGCTCTTTGTTCGATCAATGGTTGGATAGGTTTTAATTGTTGTTGGACATTCATCCCGTCACCTGCTTCATCGTATTAGTCACATCATCCACGCTCGTTTCTTCTCGCTCCCCACAACGCGACCCCCTGCCGCGACAGCACGGAGAAGGTTTGAGTCCATCTCTGCGCCTTTTCGTCCCAAGCCTGCAGCCATACCCCGTCGTAATCGATCCCGTCGATCGTCAGCCGAAGCTGGATTCCGTCGTCCGTCTCCCACTTGCCGCTAACCGATCCCGTCACGCTGCCGTCCTCTTCAAGACGAATCGGCACCGATTGGATGATTTTCGCCGAAATCTCTTTGCCGTGGTTCACCAGTTCGTAGTCGCCTGGCACCTCATCCCTATTCATCCGCTTAACCGACGAATCGGGAGCGCCCGCGTAACGGAACGGAGCGACGACCGGCCATCCCTCCGCATTGAAGTAAAAGGAATGAACGCGAATTTCGTGCATCTCCCCCTGAGCGGGAAAACGCGTGTGAAAAATAAGAGAGTACTGTCCCGTCTCTGTGTCGTAGTAAGCGGAGTTGTGCCCCGGGGACACATATCCGATCTTGCGTCCTTCATCGAGAGGATCGCGGAACCGGTAATTTCCCATCAGCTTTACGCCATAGGGCTCAATGGAATCGTCGTCGAACAGCTTTCGCGTCGGATCGGCTTTGACGTTAATCATGTCGTTGCCCTCCGCGTCCAGGAACGGTCCGTCAGGGGATTTCGAGCGAACGACGCGAATATGGTATCCCCCTCTGACGTCCAATCCGCCGAAAGACAGGAACAAGTAATAATAATCCGTATCCGGACTATAGAGCATATACGGCCCTTCGATCCGGCTATGGTTCCCGCCTACGAGCTTCTTGCCGTAACCTTGGCCGGGCAACGGTCGGCCGTCCTCGGGGTTCAGCTCCATCATGAAAATGCCGCCCGAATAGGAACCGTATACCATCCACAGCTTCCCGTCTTTATCGAAGAAGGCGTCCGGATCTACGACGTTCGGATGGACTCTGGCGTCGTAAGTCGTGCCGTCCTCCGACACGCCCGTCATGCCGGATCTTAAGATGATTCCTGTATCCTTATATGGGCCTTCAATGTTGGAAGCTACGGCTATCCCCATCGCCGATAAAGGGGAATCTCCGCGACACGCGTTGTAGTACATGTAGTACTTGCCGTCTTGTAACTGAATGACGTCCGCCGCCCACAACGTATCCGCTTGCGCCCATTCCAACGTCTCGCTCAGTTCCTTCGTCACGTTAGGGATAAGCGGGTTGCCGTCCTTGACGCCGGATGCGATCTGCTGCCAATTCATGAGATCGTCCGACTTAGCCGCCGCCAAGTGCGAACCGAACACGTAATAAGTGCCGTCCTTAACGCGAATCACCGACGGATCGTGCACGGATGCGTTAGTGAACGCCGGAGGCGCCGCATCTTCTCCTCGATTACAACCTGCTAAGAGCACAGCGGCCATCGTCACGGACAACAGCATACGGACCGGACGGAGCTTGCTCGTCGTTCTCCTCATCCTTTGACAGCGCCTGCGGTCATCCCGTCGATGAAATACTTCTGGAACGCGACGAACAGGATGAAAATCGGAATGATGGAGAAGAACGAACCTACGATCAGCAGGTCATAGTTATTGCCGTAAGGAGTCAACAACGTTTTCAAGCCGATCGGCAGCGTATATTTCTTCTGATCGCTCAGCACCATGAACGGCCACAGCAGGTTATTCCAGCTATTCATCCCGTTCAGGATCGCCATGGCCGCGAAGGACGGCTTCATGATCGGCATAATCAATCTGAAGTAAATCATGTACTCGTTCGCGCCGTCGACCCTGCCCGATTGGATCAGCTCCTTGGGTATGCCTCTTAGGTATTGCCTAAAGAAGAAGATCGTCCCGGCGTTGGCTATGCCCGGTACAATGATCGCCGAATAGCTGTTGATCATGTGCAAGTCGTTAATTAACGTGTAGAGCGGAAGCAGCAGAATCTCGAACGGCACCATCATAATGAGCAGTACGCAGATGAACAGGGGCGTTTTCCCCTTAAACTCGTACGCCGCGAACCCGTAAGCAACGAATGCGCTAACGAATAACGTCAACGCCACTTGAACGATCGTCAGCAGCATGCTGTTCCAGAACCATACGAAGTAATCGTGCTGTCCCGTAAACAAATAGTCGAAGTTGTTCAAGTTCATCCTATTGAGATCGAAACTTAAGTTAAGACCGTATCGGATTAACGATTCACCAGGCTTAAAGGAGGAGAGGGCCACTGCGTAAAAGGGAATCATGATAATCACGAAGAGAATCGCGAAAAGAATAAACATGACGATTCCGGCAGTCAAATTTCTCCTTGTCTGACTTCCGCCCACTTTAATCCTCCTCCTTCTTGAACATTCCGCTAAACTTCAATTGGGTGAGATTGATAACCATCGCAATGATAAGCAGAACGATGCCGACCGTAGCCGCGTATCCCAACTTATTCTTCTCTATCCCTTGTCTGTATAGATAGCCGACAATGGTCAGCCCGACGTTCTTCGGAGAATTGTTGCCGTTGAACATCATTAAGCTTTCGGTAAACATGGCTAAGCCTGCGTAAATGCTAATGGTCGTTACATATATCGTTGTCGGCTTCAATAAGGGCATCGTAATCGTTCTGAACTTCTGCCAAGCCGATGCTCCGTCAATGGAAGCAGCCTCGTAATATTCGTTGTCGATGCTTTTCAATCCGGACAGATAGTACAGCATATTCACGCCCGTCCATCTCCAACAGGCGAGCATCAGAAGCGCGGCCATGCTCCATTCTTGATCTTTAAGAAACTTAATCGGTCCTATACCGAATACGCCTAGGAAGGTGTTCATTAACGAATCTTCCATCTCGCCGAACGTAAGGCGGAATATGGTACCTGCAACGGCGACGGATGTCAGCGCAGGGAGGAAAAATGAAGCCTTGAAAAACTCTCTTCCCTTCATCAGCTTGCTGTTGATCAGGACCGCGAATAGCATGGGAAGGGGAATGAGCAGGATCAACGTTCCCGCCATGTACACCACGCTGTTCTTAACGGCTTTCAGGAACACTTTGTCCGTCAACAGCTTGGAATAGTTCGCGTCGCCGATCCACTTCGGATCCTGCCCCAGCATTCTCTCTTGAAAACTCATGACGAAAGAATTGGCGATGGGGAACGACCAGAAAACCAAGAATATGACGACGAACGGCAAAACAAACACATAGGGCGCAACTTTCTGAGAGTATACGAATTTCTTGATCATATCCTCCATCTCCCCTGACTACGAGCAAACCTGCCGGCAGCTGTGCCTGCCGACAGGTTTAACCCATGAAATCATGCTTACGGTTTATTTCAATTCCTGTTCGATCGCCTCTTGCGCTTCATCCAAAGCTTCCTTCACGTCTTGACCGTCTTCGAAGATTGCATTCAAAGTCGTCGTGCCCAAGATGTTGTTAATGGTCGGCGAAGCTTTCGTCGACTTGATCGCTTTGATCTCGTCCTTGATCTCATTCAGCGTATCGAAAGCATTCGTCTTGAAATATTGAACGTATTCGTTGTTCGGATTGTGAGTTACGGCCTTGTCTTGCCATACGTCCATGTTGATCGGATCGAAGCCCAGCGTATTCCAGATTTCGGTCGTAGCTTCTTTGGACAGCTTCGCGAAAGCCACGAATTGTTTGGCGAGTTGAACGTTCTTGCCGCCCTTCGTCACGACCGTACCCGTACCGCCTAAACCAACGGAACGAGGATCTCCTTCTTTGAATACAGGCAGCGGAGCAATGGCGTATTTCCCTTGCAGATCCTTCATTTCGTTCACGAACCTGGACATATACCATTCAGGCATCAGCGCGCTTGCATAGTTGCCTTTGTTGTATTCGCCCTTGGCTTCTTCGGTGTCCGGCTGTCCGCCAGGGATCGTGTGGATGACGTTGTTCTTCTGCAAATCTACCAGCATTTCGAGGCCTTTGATCAGTTCAGGCGAGTTGACCTTCGGATTGCCGTCCGCGTCCGTCAAATCCGTGTTTTGCTGCGCAAGCAGCAGCGATACTTGCCATAGAGCGGACGTATCGGCGGTTCCTAAGTACTTGCCCGTCTGTTCGTAGACCTTGATTCCTGCCTGTTTGTAGTCCTCCCAAGTCTTGATCGTCGTGTAGTCGACGCCTGCTTGTTCGAGGATTTCGGTGTTGTAGTACGCCAGCGTAGCGCCTACGTGGTAGTCGAACCCGTAGATTTGGTCGGCTTTGCTGTAAATTTCGACGCGGGCAGGAACGATCGATGCTTTGTACGGTTCGAAAACATCGTTCAGCGGTTCCAATGGGACATTGTCGCCTTCCAAGAAGTTAGGGAATCGGCCGAGCTCGACGTCGGCGATATCCGGAGCGCCTTGACCAGTCTGAACCGCCAGCAACAGCTTGTTGTGCATGTCGTCGTAAGGCATAACCGTAACGTTCAGCTTAATCTGCTTGTCAGGGTTCTGTTCGTTCCATAGTTGAAGCATTTTATCAAGATGTTTGCCGTGCAAATCCACGAATGTCCAGAAATCCAATTCCGTCGCGTCTGCGCCGGCATTCGCGCCTAGCTGCTGCGTCTGTACCGGTTCATCGCTTGAAGTCCCCGAGTTGCCTGAACTAGAAGAATTCGAATTATTACTGCTGCATGCCGCCACAACGATTGACATCATAAGCATAGCCACTAAGAGTAATAACGTGCTGCGTTTCTTCATCGGTTCGACCATCCTCTCTCATTGTACTCCTTATTAATTCCTTGTTGTAAGCGCTTTACAACTGGATTATAATATCAATTAAATATGATTTATATAACCAATTGGTATTAAAAGCATAATTTTTATTGGGAGTGGACGGCGTGAGCAAAAAAACAGCCCTGTATAAGCAAATCGGTCAGCACATTAAAGAGAAGATCGCATCCGGCAAGCTGAGGCCTGCCGACCGCATCCCCTCCGAGCAGGAACTGATGGACGAATACAAGGTGAGCAAGATCACGGTCAAGAACGCATTGACCGAACTCGCCGACGAAGGGCTCGTGATCCGCATCCAAGGCAAAGGGACGTTCGTAGCCGCCGATCTGGAGATGGCCGGCGCCCTGTCCGAGCCGGAACCTGTCCAGAGCGCCGTTCCGCTCATCGGTTTCATTATCCCGACGATGAAGACGAACGTCATCCGGAAGCTGGTAGATTACACGGAGCTGTATTCAAAAGAAGCCGGTTGTCAGATGATTCTCAGCATTACGCGAGAGTCTGCGGCCGAGGAATCCCGTTCGATCCGCGACCTGGTCGATGCCGGCGTCAAAGGCCTCATCGTCTTCCCGACCGAGGACGAGAAATACAACGAATCTCTGCTGCGCCTGTCGCTCGACAAGTTCCCGTTCGTATTCATCGACCGATACTTGCGTAACATCGAGACGTACTCGATCACGTCGGACAATCACGGCGGGGCGTACGACACCGTATCCCATTTGCTGTCCAAGGGTCACCGCCAAATCGCGCTCATTTCCCCCGAGAACGCAAACACGGCCGTCCAAGATCGGACGACCGGGTTCGAGAAAGCGTATATCGACCAAGAAATCTCGATCGATAAGAGCTTATGGTGCCATGTCCCGCTCGATATTCTTCGCAGCGACAAGGCGCAGGATTATATCACGGATTTTCTGCAGGCGCACGGATCGATAACCGCCGCTTTCACGTTGACGGAGGAAATCGCCCAGTTAACGTCCCGCTCGCTCGCTCGCATCGGCAGACAGCCGGAAGTCGAGCTGTTCTCGTTCGACGACCCCGGCATCCCGAACGTCTCTTACGTGCAGCAGGACGAGCAGGAGGTGGCGCGCACCGCCGTGTCGCTCCTATGCGATCAGTTCAAGCATAGCTATGCTCCGCAGAACGTCGTCGTGCCGGTTAAGCTTGTATTCAAGTGAGCGTACGAGCATAAGCTCGCGATTACTTCCGATGCATCTTGAACTCAAGGAACAACTCGTTGTAATGCGCCAGCATCCGCTTGCCAAGGTTGTCGTATACCTCTAGCTTATCGGTTATCTCGGGCGCCGGATAGAAGCGTTCGTCGCCGGAGATGTCCTCCGGCAGCAACGCGAGCGCCGCGGAGTTAGGCGTCGCATAGCCGACGTATTCGGCATTGCGCGCGGCGATCTCCGGATCGAGCATGAAATTCATGAACTCGTAGGCGCCTTCGATGTTCTTCGCCGTCTTCGGAATGACCATGTTGTCGAACCATACGTTCGAGCCTTCCTCCGGTACGACGAAATCGAGATTCTCGTTCTCGGACAAGATCTCCGCCGCGTCTCCGGACCAGACGACGCCGACGGCCGCTTCTTCGTTCGCGAGCAGCATCTTGATCTCGTCGCCGACGATCGCCTTGACGTTCGGCGTCAGCTCGTTCAGCTTCCGCTTCGCTTCCTGCAAGTGTTCCTCGTTCGTATCGTTCAGCGAATAGCCTAGGCTGTTCAGCCCCATCCCTATCACTTCCCGAGCCCCGTCCACAAGTAAGATATCGTTGTGAAGGGCAGGATCCCACAGCTCGTTCCAGCTCGTGAACCCGTGATCCCCGACCAGCTCGGGATTGTACACGACGCCGACCGTTCCCCAGAAATAAGGAATCGAATACGCGTTGTCCGGATCGAACGACAAATTCATGAATCGCGGATCGATGTGCTCCAGATTCGGCAGCTTCGCGTGATCGATCGGAAGCAGCAGTCCGTCTTCCTTCATCTTGCTGATGGCGTAATCGGACGGAACGCTGATATCGAACGTCGTGCCGCCTTGCTCGATCTTCGTCATCATCGCCTCGTTGGAATCGAACGTCTGGTAGATGACCGTAATGCCGGTCTTCTCCTCGAATTCCGCGATGAGATCGGGATCGATGTAATCGCCCCAGTTGAAGATCGTCAGCGTGTTGCCTCCCGAGTAACCTTCCGAGGCGTTCAACCTATAGGTTGCGAACAGCAGAATACCCGAGATGACTAGCACCGTTACGAATAGATTAACGAGCTGCTTCATGGCTGCGGCACCCCCAATCTGGCGCGCTTGCCGCCGCTTCGGCGGTTAATGAAGTAATAGCCCACGACGAGCACGACGGTCACGAGGAAAATAAGCGTCGACAGCGCGTTGATCGACAGCGAGATGCCTTGGCGCGCCCGCGAATAGATCTCGACGGACAACGTCGTATATCCGTTGCCGGTAACGAAGAACGTGACCGCGAAGTCGTCGAGCGAGTACGTTAGCGCCATGAAGAAGCCGGCGAAGATGCCCGGTTTGATGAACGGGACGACGACCTTGGACAGCACATTCCAGTTATTCGCCCCAAGGTCGCGCGCCGCATCGATGAGCGTCGGGCTCATCTCCTGCAGCTTCGGTAGAATCATCAGAACGACGATCGGCACGCTGAACGCGATATGCGACAGCAGCACCGAGGTGAAACCGAGCTTGATGCCCGCGATCGTGAACAAGATGAGGAACGACGCCCCGATAATGACGTCGGGACTGACGATCAGCACGTTGTTCAGCGACAACAGGGCGTTCTTGCGCCGATACTGTCTGATCCGGTGTATAGCCAGCGCGCCGGCGATGCCGAAGATCGTCGAGATCGCCGCTGACAGCAACGCGATCACCAGCGTGTTCAGCACGATGATAAGCAAGCGCGTATCTTGGAACACTTCCTTGTACCAATCGAGCGTGAAGCCTTCGTAGCCGTGCATCGTCCCGCCGCTATTGAAGGAATAGAAGACAAGATAGGCGATCGGCGAGTACAGGACGAGAAACACGCACACGAGATAGAGCTTCGACCAGAAGTTATTGCGCCCCATTCGCGACACCTCTTCTCCCGCTGCCGGTTAAGATCATGATGACAGCCATAGCGATGATAAGGACGACCGCGATGGCCGATCCCATACCCCAATCCTGCGTAACCAGAAAATGCTGCTCGATCGCCGTACCGAGCGTAATCACTCGGTTGCCCGCAATCAGCCTCGTGATCATGAAGAGAGACAACGCCGGAATGAATACCGCTTGGCAGCCCGCCTTCACGCCTTCCAGCGTCAGCGGGAACACGACTTTGCGGAACGTCAGCCACGGCGACGCGCCGAGATCTCTCGAGGCGTAGATGAGCGACGGGTTCAGTTCGTCCAAAGCGTTGTAGATCGGCAGGATCATGAACGGGATGAAAATATAAACCGATACGAAGACGAAGCTGAAGTCGGTAAACAGAATTTGTTTCGTACCGATACCCGCCAGCTCTAGCACCTTGTTCGCGAAGCCGTACGTGCCGAATATCCCGATGAACGCGTACGCCTTGAGCAGCAGATTGATCCAGCTCGGTACGATTATGAGCAGCAGCCATAACGACTTGTGCTTCGTTCGGGTCAGAAAATAAGCCGTCGGATACGCGATAAGCAGCGAGAAGACCGTAATAAGCAACGCGTACCAGAACGAGTTGAGCGTCATCTGCAAGTACACGGGCGACAGAAACTTCGTATAGTTGTCGAACGTGAACTGACCGTCCACGTCGAATAACGAATAATAGGCAATGAGCACGATCGGCGCGACGACGAACAGCACCATCCACGCCAGATAAGGAACGAGGAACAGATTGCGCGACTTAGTCATTGGCTGTCCCTGCCTCGCCGTAGGCTTCTAGCCGCTTGTCGAACTCCTCTTCCGTCTCGCCGATGCGCATGACGTGAATCGCCTCGGGATCGAATCGCAAGCCGATGTTCTGTCCGACCGTCGCCTTGCGCGTCGAATGCACGAGCCATTCGTTGCCGGCGTCGTCGTTGCAGCTGATCTCGTAATGCACGCCGCGGAACAGCTGGCTGTCGACTTTCACTTGCAGATTGCCTTGCTCAGACGTCGTAATCTCGAGGTCCTCCGGACGGATGACGATCTCGACCGCTTCGTTCGGCAGGAAGCCGCCGTCGACGCATTCGAACGTCTTGCCCGCGAACCGGACGACGCCGTCTTCGATCATCGTGCCTGGCACGATATTCGACTCGCCGATGAAGTCGGCGACGAAGCGGTTGATCGGCTCGTCATAGATGTCGACCGGCGTTCCGCTCTGTTGAATGACGCCCTTGTCGAGGACGAAGATCTCGTCCGACAGCGCCAGCGCTTCCTCTTGGTCGTGCGTGACGAAGATGAACGTAATGCCTAGCCTGCGCTGAAGCTCTCGAAGCTCGTACTGCATCTCGGTACGAAGCTTCAGATCGAGCGCGGATAGCGGTTCGTCGAGCAGAAGAACCTCCGGCTCGTTAACGATCGCGCGCGCGATCGCGACACGCTGACGTTGACCGCCGGACATCTCGGATATTTCCCGGTTCTCGTAGCCGTTCAAATTGACGAAGCGCAGCGCTTCCTTCACCTTGGCGTCGATGTCGGACTTTTTCCACTTCCTGACCCGTAATCCGAAAGCCACGTTCTCGTACACGTTCAAATGCGGGAACAATGCATAATCTTGGAATACCGTGTTCACCTTACGTTCATGCGCGGGTACACCGTTAATCACTTTGCCCTGGAAAACAACGTCCCCTTTGGTCGGCTCCGTAAAGCCCGCGATGAGGCGCAGAATGGTTGTCTTCCCGCAGCCCGACGGACCGAGCAGCGTGTAAAATTTACCGCGTTCAATCGCGAAACTGACATCGTTCAGCACTTTCGTGCCGTCGTCGTACTGCTTGCTGATCCGATCAAACCGAATAATCGGCTGTTGTTGCTCTTGATGTGACATGACTCGATACGCCTCCGCCTTATACGACATCATCCTTACATTGCCTTCATTGTATCATGATACCCCGTCATTAAACATTCACGCTGATGAAGCTATTTTGACAGACGTCTATTGATCTGATATAGTTACTTACATAAAGTAATTAAATAACCACTATGGAGGTTCTTCCATGTCTTATATGCTGCCTGATCGTACGGTACTTGGCGAAGTGAAACTGAAGGTGCGCAATCTCTCGAATCTAGTGACGTTCTATACGGACGTCATCGGGCTGCAAGTGCTGAATCGTGATACTCATACTGCGGAATTAACGGCCGACGGCAAGAAGCCGCTGCTCGTGTTGGAGGAAATTCCGAACGCGATCACGCTACCGGAACGGTCGACGACGGGGTTATACCACTTCGCGATTCTCGTGCCGAGCCGCAAGCAGCTCGGACTGTCGCTCCGCCGGTTGGCGGAGTACGGCGTGCGGATCGGGCAAGCCGATCACCTCGTGAGCGAAGCGTTGTACTTGTCCGACCCCGAGGGCAACGGCATCGAAATTTACCGCGACCGACCGCGATCGGAATGGAAGTGGGAGAACGGCAACGTGGCAATGGCCACCGATCCGCTCGACATCCCGGGCATCTTACGCGAAGCAGAGGACTCTGCATGGCAAGGGTTGCCGCCGGAGACGATCATGGGGCACATTCATCTGCACATCGCGGATCTAGAGAAAGCCCGCGCGTTCTACTGCGACCTCCTTGGCTGGGGAATGGCGGCCGACATGTCGCGCGTCATGCGCGCCCTGTTCATCTCCGCCGGCGGCTACCATCACCATATCGGGCTGAACGTCTGGGCCGGCATCGGCGCCCCGCGTCCACCAGCTAACGCGACCGGGCTTGATTACTACAAGGTCGTACTGCCTTCGACAGCGGAGCTGGATGAGCTGGTTGCGCGGGTGCGCGAGGCTAGCGTGGACATCGTGGAGCAGGACGGCGCTTGGGTTGTGGAGGATCCGTTCGGGAATGAGATTAGGTTCGGTATAGCGGCGGAATAAAAGGTAGGTGCGAAGGACGTAACCGTGCTTTCTACGGTTACGTCCTTCTCGTTCCATCGTTTCCGCGCCGCAACCGTGCTTTCCACGGTTACATCTCGCTCGCCCCACCGTTTCCACGCCGCAACCGTGCTTTCCACGGTTACATCTCACTCGCTCCTCCGTTTCCGCACCGCAGCCGTGCTTTCCACGGTTACATCTAGCTCGCTCCACCGTTTCCGCGCCGTAACCGTGCTTTCCACGGTTACGCCCTGCTCGCTCCTCCGTTTCCGCGCCGCAACCGTGCTTTCCACGGTTACACCCAGCTCGCTCCACCATTTCCTCGCCGCAACCATGCTTTCCACGGTTACAGCGCATCTTGTCAGCTACATCATAGCAAGGAAATTCATCGCGCGCTCCGTCAACAAATGCTCATGGTATCTCAGAGAACCTTTACCTACTGGACGAAGCAGCTCCTGTTCGCGCATTTGTTTCAATACTTTTGCCGCCGCAGTCTCTCCCAGTTGCATGCAGAACATCGCATCCTGCAACCGAATCGGTCTACCAAGCACCACGCCGTATCGAATCAGCTCGCGCCAATAAACAGGCAATTTCAGTAACTCGCTTTCTTTAGCAGTTGAGTAAAACCCGACAATCTCGGCAAACGACCGTCTGCAGGCTTCGGGCTTTTTGTCGAGCTCGTCCCAACTAAACGGTACTAACCGATATCCGTTCGAAGTGAATGATCTCACTCTAGCCTTCTCGAAATCGAATCGATCGCGCGTAATATTTTCGGCATGGCCAACAAAGCCTTCACTCTCCATTCCTAATCTTAGCGGGATAAAGAATACATCAATATAAATCTTAACCCCTGTCTGGCTAATGAGTTCGTACTCCAACACCAGTCCATCGAATGAGCGCAGTACCGGCAAGATAACCTCGGCTAGCATTTTCTTCTCCGCGATCAGCGGCCTGCTTAGCAATGCTTTTCGCTGTCCCATTGCCGCTTCGCGTTGTTCCTCGACAAACCTTTCCACTTGTTCCTTATACATATCCATTCTCCTCTCGGTATAAAAAATAGCGCCATCCGCTCCCGAAGGAGCGAACGGCGCATGCTTTGCGCTGGTTTGCTAGATCGTTAATTTGAAAATTAGTCCTCGACGGTTAATTCAAATGTATATGTGTCATCCCAAACGCCGCGATGGACTGTGACGAGAAGAGTATTCAAGCCAACGCTGAGGCCCGTCCACTGACCAGTAACGCTGTCGAATTCTCCGTTCTCCGCTAAGTAAGTAATAGTATAACCTTCAGCAGGCGTCATATGAACCGTGATACCATTCAAACTTACATTTTCGTCCAGCACAGTATTCGCGACATATTTTTTAACAGAGTCGTACATCCAGGTCAACTGCGAACTCAATCCCGCCACGTACGGGGGTTCGTACATAGAAGTATGAATCTGCAATTGATACACGAAAGTTACGCCTTCGTGCTCTACCCACATTTGCGCGTCGGTTGTGTCTCCGACGATTGGGATCTCATACGGTCCATCGCTGTCGTCTGCCAAGAGCCCGTCGGAATACACGACTTTCGTGACGCTCGCGTCAGAATCGCCGCCTATTAATACTTTTCCGATAAAGACTACTCCAGGCACCACTTCGGTATTCCACTTGAACGGATCCGCAGCATCCTGCTGGAACTCGATAATATGCTCTGCGACGTCTTCAGCATAAATTCCGTCGAAATCGAAACCAGACGGAGGCTGCTCCCCTACATATATCCAGTGCTTATACATCGCTGGGGAACCGCTATTCTGCGAATCGTCAATCGCGATGTGCGCATAGTGCCAACCTTCGGACAGATGGATTAATTCGAAATTATATCCATCGCCGGGCAAAGGTTCCGCAGAACCATCGAGATATACATTTACGTCTCCACTGCCGAATACTTTCTGCACATTTAGTAACAAATTTGCTTCATTGCCCCTATAGTTGGAGAAGTACTCATTATCTCCGAGCGAGACCGGTATGATGAAACTCAATAAGGAAAAATTCTGCTCGTCGATTGGTGTAAGCAAGAGACTATTCAATCCACCTGAAACATATGGCCTGTTCAAAGTAAACGTATATGTCTTTCTTGAATACCCGGATGGCGAAGTGATCTCAATAACAATCGGTTTCCCAGATACTATCGAAAAACGGGTCGTCGAGTTTCTTCCAGAGTAATTATACAGCTTCTCGACTCCATCCACCGTTACGCGCAATTCGGAATAATCATTCTCGATAAATGGTTGTAATGATAGGTGTGTGACGTTAGACGGTATCGTGAAGCTCTTATCGTACTCGTCCTCATTAAAATAAATATCCTCGTACATGGCATGCTGATAGTCAGACTCATTGAACAACTTTACATAATCTAGTGCAAAAGTTGTGTCTGGCACAGCCCGAACCGTATAAACGAATTGCCGTCCGCCTGATTCAAACGTGAAGACGAGTGAACTCTCTCCGTTCACAGGTAAATGGAAATAACCGTCACCCGGTTCTAGATCAAGCTGCTCCCTTTCGTAGAAGCCAGTTAAGACGCTGACGTCGACGAGCGAAACATCGCCATGAACTCCAGAAGGTATAATCAACGCCTCATCTGTTCCTTCCGGCACTTCGACGTACCATTGAGACGCATCGCCGATGGATTCTCCAATTGCAGGAATACCGTCAGCTACGAATGCAATGCCCGCGAAAGCCTCCGGTACATCCATGCCTCTGAAGACATGAAGATCGTACATTTGTTTAGATCTCTGCACCGAGTAATCCCATACATCGATTTCAAAATCGTTCCAACCGGCTTCTATGACCTTAGGCATAAAGCCCATGAAATTCTCATCGAGTCTAACTCTGGCTCCGTCGATAATCTGGTACACGTTCACAACTTCGTCGTCGAAGTTCACCTGCGGAATAATCCAGAAGCCGAAATCCATCCCCTCTGCGCCTATCATTCCGATAAAACTCCGCTCGTCATAAGCAAATGCGTTGACCATATGAGATTCGCCATAGATAAGAGAAACGCCATCTACCTCGATGTAATCTTCCTCGCCGGGTTCTCCTCTGAGGACGATTAATTCAAGGTTAAATCTCGTTTCCTCACCTTGAATGTAATACTCGACTCTTATGGTAGTATAAGGACCTTCCTCTGCACTATTCAGCAAGAGTTCCTCTGAAATTTGAATTCCGTCGCCTTCGTTTGTGTAGCCGTCTCCGACCTCACTCCCATTTTTATCGAAGACATGAACGAATTCCGGAATTACATCGCCGTTCTCCAATAACATGTTGAAGTGGATGACGTCTGTACTTTCAGCTACCGCAACAGATGCTGTAAACTCATACCCGCCTTCGCCTTCTCCTTCATAAATCCGTTTGATCGGCGCTCCGTTCAACGACTCCGCGACAGACCAACTCGTCAAGAAGAGCGGAACCGCTTCGTTCTTGGTAATGGTTAATGTATAAGTACGTGTCGTTACTCCGTCTGGCGCAGTAACGATAATCGAGAATACGTTAATTCCCATATCTAAAGCCAGGTGTTCGGGAGATACGATTTCGTTGCCTTTCTTCACGACCAAGATCGCGCCGTCCCCGGCTTGCGTCGGGATCATATCCAGCCTTGCCCAATCCTCGGTAGCCGTTATTTCATAGTTCCCAAGCTCGTTAGGGATTAAATATTCTGTTCTTTCTCCACCGAAATTGATAAACGCAGCGCTGATGCTCGTGTCATTAGATGCTGCTCGCGTAACGTTGATCGTATAGTTCTGTATCGTCATCGCGCCTCCCGAGAAGACGGTGATGACGATCTTGTTATTCCCTTTGGCAAGCGGAACGATATACGCTCCATTCTGCGGCGATACCGACATGCTGTTGTTCGTTACGGAAACGTTAACGCCGGATGGAAGGGAACCGAAATCTAGCATAAGCGAAGACGTCGTCTCCGCTACCGGATTCAACGTATACGTACCTTGGTCCGGTTTAAACACAAAGCCATCTACACCCAGAATGGTAATAGGAGCGGTGAGAAGACTAGCTTGGCGATTTACAATCAATGTATATGTCTTCTTCGTCGAGCCGTTCTGCGCGGTGACTACGACCGGAATGGTCGTCGTGGTCCCGTCTGAAGTGCCGGAGGACAGAAGCGCGATGCTGGCTTCGCCGCCGATCAGTTGCTCGCCTTTTACCGTGACAGACGCATTCGTCTGCTCTAGCGTTGGCTTAACGATCACAGATCCGGTCGTATTCGGAACGGTAATCGTATACGTATTGGCCGCTCCGTTAAAGACGATCAGATTCTCGCTAGACCCCGGTAACGTTACGCGCAATCCGTTCAAATTCGCGTTGTTAGACAGCGCCGGACCAGGGCCAGGGCCGGACGACGAACCGGAGGACGGTCTTGGAGTAGGAGAAGCGCTGTTCTGAGCAGCTTTAGTCTCCTCTTGGCGCCGAATGGCATCCGCTCTTAGGCGATTTTTCTCCGCTTCGCTCAACTGGCTCTCGTATTTCTCTTGCGCTTGTTTCTTCTTCGCTTCCGCCGCTTCCAGAGCCGCTTTCTCTTTCGCTTTGCGCTCCTCTTCAAGCTTGCGGATCGTATCCTCGAGCTTCTTGCGCTCCGATTCTTCCTTCGCTTTGCGCTCTGCTTCGCGCTTGGCTAGCGCCTCTTCCTTCTTGCGCTGAGCCTCTTGCTTGGCCTTCTCGGCCTCGGTCAGCTGCAGGCTGCTCTTGGTCACGTCCACTTTAAAACCGGTTTGATTGCCGGCTTCTTCGATGAGTTGGTTCATGCGCTCTTGAGTAATGAGCCCTGAATGAACCGCTTGAGTAACAAGAGCTCCCAGCAGGTTCTGCGTATTGTTCTTGAAGCGCTCGAGATCCGCGTTCGTACCGCCGATTTCTTTAGGCACTTCGCCACTCTCGTAACGCTGAACATATTGCTCGTTCTCCGCGGTAATATCCTTCGCGCCTTGAATGATCGCTTTGACGATCTCGGCATCCCCTTGTTGCATCAACGTCTCGAGATCGGCGGGAGCGATCGTAACGTCCGAGCCGTCTTCTCCGTCCTTCGTAATGAGAGCGTTCTGCGTCGGATACACGTTCTGCGACTGCCCGCCTCCGGCGGTCGACGTCGTCTGAACGACGCCCGCGGCGACCATCAGATTCGTTGCGCCCGTATCTGGGTTAACCGTGACGAGCAAGTGCGTGCCGCGGACGCCCATGACGGCCGTCGGCGTCTCCAGCGTGAACTGGTCGTCTTTGTTCGTGATCGACTTGACGTCTACCCATGCCGAGCCGCTCCACATGCTGACTTTGGTCGTCGTCCCCTTCTTGTTCGACAGCTTGGAGAACGTCAGCTTCGTGTTCGAGGCAACGGTCAACTTGTCGTCCTCGCTCGTGCCGTTGGCGAACTGGAGCACGGCGGAGCCACCCGAGCCTGCGGCCAGGACGTCCCCTTCATTTAAGCTCATTTTGGCGAATGCCGTGAATTCTTTGGAACCGCCGGCCTTCTTCACTTTAACGGTGCCTTTAAGCTCCTTGATGACGGCAACCCTTGTCGATGCCGCAGCTGCCTCTTTCGAGAACGATCCCAGCAGCGGCAGGACCGCTAACAAGATCGCGAGCCAATAGATAAGACCCTTGCGCATGATGATTTCCTCCTAATATAAGAGAAGCTTTTTCGCTCCATTGCTGGCAGTCTGGATAGCTAGACCAATAGATGAAAATTAACCCGCCACTCTACCATTTTACAGGAAACACCCGCTTCATTTCGATAATAAATTGTTAAAAAGAACATTAATCGACGAAAATTTATTTTAACTCGACGCCCCCCCTGATTTCCGAATACTCAATAAAATAGAAACGCCGCATATCTCAAACGAGACATGCGGCGTTGTTCTCTTGTACATTTCAACTTATCCTATTGTTCTGCCCTCACCAGATGAATCGTATACGTATAGTACTGCGTATTCGGTTGGTGGATTTCCAATACGATCGTATCGGTCGACTGATCGAACAGGAACTCGCTGCTGTACGAACCATCACCGAAATCGCTAAACTCGACATACTCGTTCTCGCCAACTTTATATTTCGCTATAATCGTTGCCGCTGGCGAATTCAAAACGGTTTTAAAGGTTAATCGCGTCGTGTCGAACGGTATCGTTAGTTCAATATTGTTCGATGCGGCATAAGAATTAGATGCTAACAGATCCATTCCATCGGCATCCCATACCTCGATTATACCGTCTCTCCATACGTTGTATAGATATTCCTGGTAATATTTGTTCTCCGGTTCATAGACATCAATAGTGAAGCTATTATGACCGAAGTGCAGCCCGGTTGCTCCAAACTTGCCGTTCCCGTCGGCGGTCAATTCCGTTCCATCTTCCGCATAAACCTTGCTGTGAACTCCCTCGGAGCCGTTGCCGTATTCAGGTTCGATCGTGATAGATTCAACTTCTTTGGCTAGATTGCCGTTAGGACTATACCAATAAGACTTCGTAATATTAGAGTAAAATCCGCCGGATCCGTACGCGCCGCTTTGAGTGCTCAGATTGATATTATCCAGCACCAAGTTATGCGGGGAATGATTTTTAACGACGTACAGGTTGTAGGTCTCTTTGTTGCCGGTCTCTGCCGTTACTTCGATCGAGATAAGATTAGAGTCCACGTTGTTAAGTACGAAATCATAATTAAATTGTTGTTCATCGTATGTTACTCCGTCCGTCGAGCCGTTTAGCTTCACGGTAGCGGAGGCATTCGAAGCGATTCCGAACGTAAGGTCGTTTAAGGCAAACTGCTGCTGTCCTCCTTCTACCTCCGGAATAACATAATAATAATCCCATCCGGTCGCAGCGCTATAGAGCACATAATAATCGCCGACTTTCAGATTGGTTATCCCAGCGTTGGTAATAGAGTACGGACTGACAACCAAGGTATATCCCTTACTGTCATCGCCCTCCGCTGAAGTGACATTAATCGTGAGGGTCACATTGCTGCCGGAATAGGAGAATGGATACTTCCCATTCGTCGGGAAAATTTGCTCATCGCCTTGAAAGACCTCGATGGATTGTCCATTACCCACCGGTGCCAACTCGAGTCCAAGATTCATGGTTGGTGGATTCGGAGGCGAGAGGTAGATCGGATCGTAAATGGCGTTCATGAGATCATCGATCTCTATCGGCAAGCTATCCCCATTATTCATGTTATATATTTTTACCAATCCCAGTTGAGGCGGAGCGGAAGGCCCCGATTCTGCAACTCCCAAATCTATCGTATACTGATGGCTAAACTTACCTGACGGCGAAGTTAAAGAGATCGGAATCGTCATAGCCCCCGAAAACTCGGCCACCCGATATTTAAGCTCTTCCGACGACGGAAGCGTCTCTCCGTTGATTGCCACTTTGGTACCATAAGTGTGATTGACGAATTGCGGCAATACGTATATATCTTGCGACAAATATTCCTCTAATACGTTAAAGCTCCCGCTCCCCGATTCATCGATGTCGATAGCTCCAATCTGGAAGTATTCCCCGTTCGCCATAGCGAAGAAGGCGATTCCGTAAAGTTCCGGATCATATTCGGGAATAAATTGAACCTGGTACGCCCATTTGCGTCCTTCCGAAGAAAGCACCGCGATCATCCTGTTACCTAGCCTTTCGGTGCCGATACTGTAGTACCCATTATTCAATTGAAGAACTTCAAGGGTATCGTCATAGGAGGTAAGAAGCATCGCGTCTAGCTGCACGTCCTCAGGAAGCAAACTCGGCCTGAATCGAATGTTCCCTTCGTATTCGGCGAGTTCAACGAATAAGGAATCTGAATCGTAGTAAGCCGCACCCGACTGCACTTGGCTATCCGTTACAACGTTGAACCCCATGAATGGTTCCGGCATGTCATCGCCGACCCACACATGCAATTCGAGCTCTATCGTTTCTCCGCCACCCTCATCTACGGAGAAGATGAAGTCGTACCAGCCTTCCACTATATTCCCCGTTACTTCGTCTACCGGCAAATCCGCACCGTTTTCCAGCCATACCCTGTCTCCATCTACAAGCTGATATACGTTGGTCATGAAGTATATTCCGTAAGGATATAGATGAAGCCTGTTTGTACCGATATCCGCATGAACATGGGCTACGTACTCAAAGTCGCCAACCGGCACCGCGGATAGGTACTCTCCATCGCCATAAGCGATCTGGATGCCATGGACCTCAGACGGATAATGCACGTACACGAGCCAATCCGTAAACATTCCGTCCTCCGCTGAAATCCGATAAACGACGGGGCCGTCGAACGACTGATATTCACCGCTGGCTCGTTCATTCCAATCGTTGACTCCGTTCCAGGTGTAAGCTACGGCGCCTGGAGACAATTCGAAATTAGCGGGGAGTAATAGGCTAGACCCCTTTGGAACTTCTATGAAGACATAATGCTGCTCGTAATCGATAATCGTGTCGTTAACCTGAGACTCCCCAATGCTGAACGAGAGAATGTCCGTTGTGCTGGCTTGCGCTCTTCTCGTAACGTTAATCGTATAAGTCTGGGTTATCGGCGCACCCGGTTGGATCACGCCAAGAATGCTGAAGTCCGCGAGCGAGGCGACAGTATTAGCAATATACGAAGTAACCGAAATTTCGATCTTATTCGCGCCGGCAACTAGCGGAACATCGAAACGATCCTTTAATCCTTCCGAACGTTCGACCTGAACTCCGTTATTCGTAACCACGATGTCCCTATTGGTTACCTGTGATCCGAAATCCAACGGAAGTTGCTCCGTGTCGCTTGGGACCGAGTCTAGGTTATAGACCGCTTGTTCAGGATTAAACAGCTCTATTCCAGGGATCCACACCGATGAGTTCAGTATGCTTGCTTGTCTAGTAACAACAATCGTATAGGGTTTGGTTGTTCCATTCTCTGCTGTGACGACGAGCGTGATCGAGGTGGTCGAAACCGAGCCTCCCGAGGAAACGAGAGGAATGGTTACTTCATTACCGCTAGTAATCGATTGTCCCCCTGCTATCTTCACGGTAGCATGGGCATCGGCTAACGTAGGCTTAACAATGACTTTCCCCGTCGTATTCGGTACGGTAATCGTGTAAGTATTGTCCGGTAAATTCGGTTGTCCGAACGGAATCATATTCGCATTGGAATCCGGCAAGCGCACGATTAAACCGCTTAAGTTCGCATTGCCGGACAGCACAGGCACTTGACTCGGCGTCGGAGAAGGGGTCGGAGACACCGACGGCGACGGAGAAGCGCTGCTCTGCGCTGCCTTAGTCTCTTCTTGACGCCGATTGGCGTCCGCTCTTAGGCGATTTTTCTCCGCTTCGCTCAACTGGCTCTCGTACTTCTCTTGCGCTTGTTTCTTCTTCGCTTCCGCCGCTTCCTGAGCCGCTTTCTCTTTCGCTTTGCGCTCTTCTTCAAGCTTGCGGATCGTATCCTCGAGCTTCTTGCGCTCCGATTCTTCCTTCGCTTTGCGCTCCGCTTCACGCTTGGCTAGCGCCTCTTCCTTCTTGCGCTGGACCTCTTGCTTGGCCTTCTCGGCCTCGGTCAGCTGCAGGCTGCTCTTGGTCAAGTCCACTTTAAAACCGGTTTGATTGCCGGCTTCTTCGATGAGTTGGTTCATACGCTCTTGAGTAATGAGCCCGGTCTCGACCGCTTGCGTGACGAGAGCGCCCAGCAGGTTCTGCGTATTGTTCTTAAAACGCTCGAGATCCGCGTTCGTGCCTCCGATTTCCTTAGGCACTTCGCCGTTCTCGTAACGCTGAACATATTGTTCGTTCTCCGCGGTAATATCCTTCGCGCCTTGAATGATCGCTTTGACGATCTCGGCATCCCCTTGCTGCATCAGCGTCTCGAGATCGGCGGGAGCGATCGTAACGTCCGAGCCGTCTGCTCCATCCTTCGTAATGAGAGCGTTCTGCGTCGGATACACGTTCTGCGACTGGCCGCCTCCGGCGGTCGACGTCGTCTGAACGACGCCCGCTGCGACCATCAGATTCGTTGCCCCCGTATTCGGGTTAACCGCTACAAGCAAGTGGGTGCCGCGGACGCCCATGACGGCCGTCGGCGTCTCCAGCGTGAACTGGTCTTCCTTGTTCGTGATCGATTTGACGTCGACCCATGCCGTACCGCTCCACATGCTGACTTTGGTCGTCGTCCCTTTCTTATTCGACAGCTTGGAGAACGTCAGCTTCGCATTCGAGGCGACGGTCATCTTATCGTCCTCGCTCGTTCCGTTGGCGAACTGTAGCACGGCGGAGCCTCCCGAGCCTACGGCCAGCACGTCTCCCTCGTTCAAGCTCATTTTGGCGAATGCCGTAAACTCTTTAGACCCGCCGGCCTTCTTCACTTTAACGGTGCCCTTAAGCTCCTTGATAACGGCAACCCTTGTCGAAGCCGCGGCTACCTCCTTCGAGAACGATCCCAATAGCGGCAATACCGCCATTAAGATCGCGAGCCAATAAATAAGTCCCTTGCGCATCATAATATCCTCCTAATATTTAAAAAGCATTTTCGCTCATCAAATCGAACTCACTCCCTCTCATTCTACAGGAAAGTTCCACCATAATTCGATACAAAAAAGAGAAAAGCGACAATTATTGTCGAATAATTACGCGCAGATCAAAAAAGCGCGCAAAGCTGTTTCCAGCTCGCACGCTTATTTGTGAAATTATACCTATTTCTTCCCTTTAATCGGTTCGATCGAAGGTACCGCATGCCCGTAACGCGGGTAAGTCGACTCTCCCTTAGGCGCAGCCCAGCGAACCGCATTCGAGATGACGCGGCGCACCTTGTCGTTGTGGTACGTCGGGAACGTCTCGTGGCCCGGCCGGAAGTAGAAAATACGTCCGAGTCCTCGCGTGTAGCAGCAGCCGCTCCGGAACACTTCCCCGCCCTCGAACCAGCTGACCATGACGAGCTCGTCCGGTTCCGGAATATCGAAATGCTCGCCGTACATTTCCTCTTCCGGCAGCTCGATGTACTCACCGATGCCTTCGGCGATCGGATGACCCGGCTTGACGACCCAGATCCGTTCCTTCTCGTCGGCTTCGCGCCATTTGAGGTCGCAGGACGTGCCCATGAGCTTCTTGAATATTTTCGAAAAATGCCCGGAGTGAAGCACGATAAGCCCCATTCCCTTGAGTACCCGTTGGTATACTCGCTCCACGATTTCGTCGCTTACGTCTCCATGCGCGAGATGGCCCCACCACGTCAGCACGTCTGTATCGTTAAGCACTTCTTCGGTCAGTCCGTGCTCCGGATCGTCAAGCAGAGCGAACCGGATTTCGAATTGATCGGTTCCGAGCCCTTCGGCGATCGCGGCATGCATGCCGTTCGGATAAATGCTTGCGACTTTGTCGTTCTGCTTCTCGTGTCGATATTCGTTCCATATCGTGACTTTGATTTTACGGTTGGTCATGAGCGACAACTCCCTCGTTTTCCAGATGGTCTACTTCCCCTAGTATAGTCAATCATACACTTCCCCAACAATGGCTGCATGCGCACTTTTTTTACGCTTTTCTGCTATTTTGTCCGATTATACAACGATTGATATTTAACTTTTAATACGCTATTCTGTTATAAAGCCCATACACACGCAGCCGAGGAGCCGAGCGAATGTATCCGGAATTACGCAACGAGCACGTCATCTATCAGAACCCGTTCCTGGCGATACGAATATGGCAGATCGATGGGGAAATCCGCCACCGCGTGACCGAAGAGACGAAGAAACAGCTGGAACTGGAGTGGCGGCAGAAAAGATACGTTAAATGGCATTATCACAAAGAAGTCGAATTTCTCCTCATCCTGCGGGGAGAGCTTACCGTATTCTGCCCGGACGAACAGCTCGTCCTGAAGGAAGGGGATATCGGACTGTTCGGGTCGAACGAGCCCCACCATTCGCTGCAGACGGACGCGGAGCTCAGCTACCTCGTTTTCCAGATCGATCTGCATCAATACTGGGATCAAAGCACGCTCGGCAGCATGCGCCACTTCGCCGAAGTGATTCGTCCGCTCAGCGCCCTCAACTATATTTACCAGAACAATGCCGAAGTACGCAGGAAGACCGCCGCTTTGATCAAGGATATTCATCAAGAGATGAACGACAAGCGGATCGGGTACGAGCTGGCCGTCTCTTCCCAGATCAAGAACATCTTGCTGCTGCTACTGCGCAACGATACCGAATCCAAGCTGCATTACAGCGACAGCGGCCTCCTCGACCGGATGCAGCCCGCCCTCGATTACGTCGACAAGCATTTGGGGGAGAAGCTGACGATCGAGACGCTGAGCCGGAAGATGAACATGAGCTATACGTATTTCATTAAACAATTCAAGGCGGCCGTCGGCATGCCGTTCACCGATTACGTGACGTACAAGAGAATCAAAAAAGCCGAGCAGCAGCTGCTGACCGGCAACGCGAGCATCGCGGAAATCGCCGAATCCGTCGGCATGACGAATCTCGGGCACTTCTACGACATGTTCCGACGCATCAACCATTGCACGCCCAGACAATTCAAAGACCGTCTCGATCCCAGCTGAGCGCCGGGTCGGACGGTCTTCGTCGTTAAGTCGTTTAGTCACTATTTACCATACGGATTACTGTAACCTTTGCTTTGTCGCTCCCGTCATATACAACGTAATCGCCAAGCTCAATTACAATACTCTGCGAGCCGTAACGTAAAGGTTCTTCCAGTAGCTAGAGTTGATGTTGGACAGCACGACGCCCTTGTTCGTCGCGTTAAGCATATGACCGTTGCCGGCGTAAATGCCGACATGGCTAATTCCGCCGCCCCCGGTACGGAAGAAAATAAGATCTCCCACGCTCAGATATGCTTTGTCGACTTTTTCGCCCATATAGGCTTGAGCGGTCGAAGTCCGCGGCAACCAAACGCCTAGTTTGCCGAAAATGTACTGCGTGTAAGAGGAACAATCGAACGTGTCCGTCGAACCCGGATTCGAACCGTATAAATAAGGCGTTCCTATGTAATTTTTGCCGATGGATATAAGCGAAAGGGACTTCTCCGTAGCTGCGCTCGCTTGCTCTGCCGTGCCGAATGCTGCCGAAGTGAACCCTGCAACGGCGATGAGTCCCGTCAATAATGCTCTAGCTGCGAATTTCTTCATGGATGGACTGCCTCCCGATCGATATCATCATTATTGTCTTATTCGTCTGGAGTTAATATACCACAGCCATAATCCCCTATTTGTTTCCAAGGTGAACCCTATTCGCCGCCTCCCAACGCCTCAAAGCGCTTTCTTAGAATCACATTAGAAGTTTCTCATAGGCCGCCTTTGCCGAAAATAGCAACATAACGCATCTTTATGCCAACTACGTGCATCCTCTCCGCCTGATCCGTGTGGTAATCTCTGGGTGAGACGAACCTGGAAGGAAGGCGATTAACGATGCGCACGACCTCATACTTATCCGTTAGCACTTGGAGTCTGCATCGACTGCTCGGCCCGCTTCGCTGGACGGCGTGGAATGCCGCGACAGGCGCGCACGAGACGCATATCGAAGAGCAACCGCAAGCGCACGCGCTGCTGGAATTGCCCGCGGAAGCCGCACGGCGCGGCTATCGGGCAATCGAGGTGTGCCATTTTCATTTTCCACGGACGGATGCCGATTACTTGGCGGAGCTTCGAGCCGCTTTCGAAGCGGCTGACGTCAGCTTCGACACGCTGCTGCTCGATTACGGCGACTTGACGTCAACCGACGAACGGCGCCGCGACGCCGACGCCGCGTTCATTCGCAGCTGGATCGACATCGCCGCGCAAGCCGGCGCACGGCAAATTCGCGTCGTCGCGGGCGAAGCTTCGCCAACGGACGGCGCTGCGATCGCGCAATCGGCTCAGGCGCTCGCCGAGTTGGCCGGATATGCCGCGCCGCTGGGCGTGCGGATCATTACCGAGAACTTCAAGGCGTTAACGTCGACCGGGGACGGCTGTTTGCGCTTGCTCGGGCAGACGGGCGATACGGTTGGCATGATAACCGACTTCGGCAACTTCAAAGGCCCCGCCAAGTATGACGAGATCGCCGCGATCGCGCCGCGCAGCGTCTCCGTACATGCCAAAGCGGCCTATGACGACGCGGGCTTGCCGGACGTTCCGGAATTCGTCCGTTGCCTGGAAGCCGCCAAGACCGCCGCATTCACAGGCGCTTATGTGCTTATTTACGACGGTCCCGGCGACATGTGGGAAGGACTCGAGCGCATTAAGCGCATCGTGACGCCTTACGTCTCGGCATGAGGCTGGGGAACCGAATATGCCGCCTTGATCCAGAGGAAGCTCGTCCCTGCACGAAATACAGTTAGATCGCCTATAATCGCTATTTCAAGCTTAATACATGCACCAAATACATCTTTACTACCTCGTACACCGACAATGTCTTTCTTTTCTTCCGAACTAGATGCACTTCGTGCAGATAATCAACTATGGTGCACCTGAACTGCCGAAGTAATGTACTACATGCAGTTATCTGTGTACCGAAAGCATATATGAGCGGCTCCCTGAACGGGAGCCTCTTCGTCGTTGCTGTTAGGGATTGACAGCGTTCGCAGCGGAATGGTAATATCTTCTCCCTGTCTCTTCCAAGAGCCGGGCAGCCTTTCAAACCATCTTAGGAGGTTCTGAATGATCACGGTCAACGGAATTAACAAATCGTTCAAGGTGGCGAAGCGGACCGCGGGAGTCGGCAGCGCGTTCAAGGCGCTGTTCCGCCGCGAGTATACGGACGTCTCCGCGCTCACCGACCTCTCCTTCTCGATCGGGCAAGGGGAAATCGTCGGCTATATCGGACCGAACGGCGCCGGCAAGTCAACGACGATCAAAGTCATGAGCGGCATTCTCGTCCCCGACAGCGGCACCTGCAGCATTATGGGCTATACGCCATGGCTGGATCGCGTCAAGTACGTCAAGCACATCGGCGTCGTCTTCGGACAGCGCTCGCAGCTATGGTGGGACGTGCCGGTCATCGATTCGTTCGAGCTGCTGCGCGATATTTACGACGTTCCCGAGCAAGAGTACAGAGGCAACTTGACGCTACTAACGGAGACGCTCGATCTAAGCGGACTGCTGGGCACGCCCGTCCGGCAGCTCAGCCTCGGACAGCGAATGCGGTGCGAGCTGGCGGCGTCGCTGCTGCATAGCCCGAGCATACTATTCCTTGACGAGCCTACGATCGGCCTCGACGCCGTCTCTAAGCTAGCCGTACGAGACTTCATTAAAGTCATCAATAAGGAAAAGGGCGTAACCGTCATTCTGACGACGCACGACATGAACGATATCGAGGCGCTAGCCCAGCGCATCCTGCTGATCGGCAAAGGCCGGCTGCTGTACGACGGCGGCGTGGAGGAGCTAAGAGGGAGATACGCGGCGGATAACGCTTCGATCGAGGAAGTCATCGTACAGATGTATAAGGAGTACCAAATCTCATGAAGGCGTACGTATCGATCTTTAAGCTCCGGATGGCTAACGGGATGCAGTATCGGGTCGCGGCGCTGGCGGGCGTCACGACGCAGCTGTTCTTCGGCCTTATTTTCATCATGATTCTTGTAGCCTTCTATCGTCATAACGGTGCCGAAATGCCGATCAGTCTCCCCCAACTGGCCGCCTACATATGGCTTCAGCAAGCTTGTCTGTCGCTCATCATGTTATGGTTCAGGGATAACGAGCTGTTCCAGCTCATCACGACCGGTAACATTGCCTACGAGTTATGCCGGCCGACGAACATCTACGGCTTCTGGTTCTCCAAGCTTCTCGCCATGCGATTGTCGAGCGCCATTCTGCGATGCTTCCCCGTCCTCCTCATCGCGTTCCTGCTGCCCGAGCCTTATCGTATGTCGCTGCCACCAAGCCCGGTCCATCTGATTCTGTTCGTCGTCGCGTTAATACTCGGCCTGTTCATCCTCGTCGCTATCTCCATGCTGATCTACATCTCCACGTTCCTTACGATGTCGCCGACGGGGTCGCTGCTAGTATTCGCCATATTAGGCGAATTTCTCGCCGGGCTTACGGTTCCGATTCCGTTATTCCCCGGCTGGCTGCAGAATATTATCTTCGCGCTGCCGTTCCACTGGACGGCTGATTTTCCGTTCCGGGTCTACTCCGGCCACATCTCGGCCCATGACGCATGGATGAGCTTTCCGCAGCAACTCGCGTGGATCGCCATTCTCGTCGGCTTTGGGATGTTCGCGATGCGAGCGGCGCTCAGGCGCGTCGTCGTGCAGGGAGGTTGAGCGGAATGAAGCTATTCGGCAAATATTGCGTCATTTTATTCAAATCGCAGCTGCAATATCGCGCTTCGTTCCTGCTGCTGTCGGCGGGGCAATTCCTCATTCCGCTCACCAGCTTGGCGGGGTTGTATTTCCTCTTCGAGCGGTTCGGGAATATCGAGGGCTGGAGCTTCTATGAAGTGGCGCTAATCTTCGCGGTCATTCATATGACGTTCGCGCTCAGCGAATGCTTGTCGCGGGGATTCGATATGTTCTCTACGTTGGTCGTGAACGGGGAATTCGACCGGCTTCTCGTCCGCCCCCGCAGCACAGTGCTGCAGGTACTCGGCTCCAAGTTCGAATTTACCCGTATCGGAAGACTGCTGCAAAGCGCGATCGTGCTGGGGTGGGCGATCAGCGGATTGTCCGTGGAGTGGACGGTGTGGAAGGTTATCGTGCTCATGCTGATGGTCGCCAGCGGGGCGGTCATCTTCACCGGCATCTTCATGATCATGGCGGCGCTAAGTTTCTGGACGATACAGGGGCTCGAAGTCGCCAACGTGTTCACGGACGGCGGACGCGAGATGTCCCAATACCCGATCTCGATCTATCAGAAGTGGATTACTCGGTTCTTCACCTTCGTCATCCCGTTCGGCTGCGTCAACTACTTGCCGCTCCTATATATTCTGGGGAGGACGGAGGACGGCAGCGAGGGCGTCAGCTTCCTGTACTCTCTCGCTCCGCTTGCCGGCTTCGTCTTCCTCGTGCCGTGCCTGCTCGTATGGCGTTTCGGAGTGCGGCATTATCGCTCGACGGGGTCTTGAGCGAAGTCGCCGAAATCCGGCGCCTCGAACGAATTAGTGACACCGCGTGTTCTTATTTAGCTCACATCCGGTACCTCGAATGAATTAGTGACACCACGTGCTCTTATTTCGCCGAAATCCGGTACCTCGAATGAATTAGTGATACCACGTGTTCTTATTTAGCTGAAATCCGGTACCTCGAATGAATTAGTGATACCACGTGTTCTTATTTAGCTGAAATCCGGTACCTCGAATGAATTAGTGACACCACGTGTTCTTATTTAGCTGAAATCCGGTACCTCGAATGAATTAGTGACACCACGTGTTCTTATTTCGCCGAAATCCAGTACCTCGAACTACAAAAAGCACGCCAACAGGCGTGCTTTTTGTTTCCCCTATATTCTTACCCCTGCAATACCCGCAGCCCTAATGCGAGGGAACCGCACAATCCGGCGTTGTCGCCGAGGCCCGGCGGAACGATGTACTCGTCGATGTTCTCGGCGAGCGCGGAAGCGACGACGTAGCCGTTCAAGTTATGGCGCACTTGCTCGCGGATGAGCGGGAACAGCTGCAGCTGGTGCATGACTCCGCCGCCTAGAATGATTCGCTTAGGCGATACGAGCAGCACCGCGGAAGCGATCGCTTGCCCGATATAGTAAGCCTCGATCTCCCACGCTTCATGGTCGACCGGCAGCTTATCCGCCTTGACGCCCCAGCGAGCTTGAATGGCAGGACCGGCGGCGACGCCTTCCAAGCAATTGCCGTGATACGGGCATACGCCCTTGAACGTATCGCCCGGATACAGCCGTGTCAGCACGTGGCCGCCTTCGGGATGAACGAGACCGTGCGTCAGTCGATCCTCGAGATACACGCCGACGCCGACGCCGGTGCCGATCGTATAGTACAGACAGCTGTCCAGCCCTTGCGCCGCGCCCCATGTCGCCTCGCCGAGCGCTGCCGCGTTGACGTCCGTGTCCCAGCCGAACGGTACGTCGATCGCTTTCTTCAGCTCGGGCAGCACCGGATAGTTGCTCCAGCCCGGCTTGGGCGTCGTCGTGACGTAGCCGTATTGCGGGCTGGCAGCGTCAATATTAATGGGTCCGAACGATCCGTATCCGATCGCCGCTACGTCCTTATCGCGATAATATTCGACGATCCGTTCGATCGTCTTCTCGGGCTGCTCCGTCGGAAAACTCACCCGATCCAACACTTCACCGGCCGCATTGCCGATCCCGCAGACGATTTTCGTTCCGCCCGCCTCTACCGCTCCGATTAACAACTTCGTCCCCTCCAATGAATAGCAGTTACGTTTGCTTCCTACAGTGTACTGCCTCGCGTGAAGCCTGTCAGCCCTCTAAATTCCATAATAGGCGCTGATTTATCCAGTTCAGGACGACTTCAGCCGTTACCGCCATATTCGACAGTCCCATCGCGTTCAAGTAAGGAGGCTGCTCGCGAAAATAGTCCGCATGTCCCCCGACGATCCGTAGTCCGCTCGCGTGAACCGGCGCGTGCTTGTCCATCTGCCAGCGAGGCAAGCTCCAGCGGCCGATATGCCATCCGCCGAAAGAACCGAGACGCGTAATCGGATCGGTTGGCTTCACGGTCATCCATCTAGCTCCCTGCGAATCGGATCGCGCGGCATAGACGTACAGCACATGCTCGCGCAGCTCCTCCGGGATGCGACAACGAGGCGACCCGATCATGACGACGAGCGGAGGTTCGCCGCCGTCCCGCGCATATAGCAACCGTGCCGCATGCACGGCCGCCACGCCACCGGCGCTATGGCCAACGATGATCGTGCGCGCAGGAGCGGCGGAATCGCCTTGGAGAACGCGCCTCCTCTCGTCAATCCATGCGAGCAGCCGGTTGCCCCCGAGAGCACCGTCTAACCGTCGGCCTCGTAACCGCAAATCGCGGCCGACTTCCCTCAGCTGTCCGATGACAGACCGCTCTCTGTCGCCATACGGGAACGCGAGCGAAGAATGAACGATCGCCCCGGTTTCCTCCAAGCCCCGCCCGATCACCTGTCTCAGCCGCTCCAAGAATAAAGGCGACGATGCCACGCCGGCCGGCAGATAGAGCTCGACCTCCCGCTCATTCATGGGATTCCTCGAAATCGAGCGCTTGCACGATTCGCTCCATATCGCTCGGATGCGTGCTCCGGAACCATTGGACGAGCAGCGGCGGATGGATGTCGCTCAGCGAGACGACCGCCATCGTCTGATTCATCGTGACCGATCCTTCCGCGCTTCCGATCAACTCGAGCGCATAAGCGTCCGCCGCCGATTCCGCATGGCGCGATATCGCGTTCGATATCGGAAGGGAAACGAAGGAGAGCACGGACAATAGCAGCAGCGCGAGCGGCAGCGCGGCCATGTCCGACTGCGAGCGAATACCCCACTGCCTGCCGCGCCTTAGCACATTTCTCGAGAATAGCCATCCGCCTAAGCCGAGCATAACGAATGACCCGCCGACCGCCCCCGCCGCGCTCCACTCCAGATGATGCTTGACGTAATGTCCCATTTCATGCGCCATAATGAGCAGGATTTCTTTTTCGTTCAGCTTGTTCAGCGTCGTATCCCACAGCACGATCCGAAGCGACGAGCCGAGCCCGGTCACGTAGGCGTTAAGCGCGTTCGTTTTCTCGGACATATCGACCTCGTACACGCGATCCGCCGGAATGTCCGCACGCTGCGCCAAATCGAGTATTTTCCGCTCCAGTACGGGATCTTTCAGTCGATAGTAGTCGTTATATAACGGGTCGATAACGACCGGTTGGATAACCATCATGAACACGGTAAAAGGAATCGACAGCAGCCACAGCTTCAGCCACCACCGTCCTCCGCGAGAGATGACCCAGAACGCGACTGCGGACACCGCCACCAACGTCAAGTAACCGACGCCGAAGGCGACCAGCTTATCCCGAATCCATCCGGACACCGGCTGCGTCGAAATCCCGTAATGTTTGGATATCGAGTACCCGACGATTCTGACAGGCAGATAGAGCAGGAACGACGCCCCTTCGACGAGGAGCACGAATATCGGAAACCGAATATAGACCGGCAGCCCCCGCCGCTCCAATGCATCGCGCCAATAGCGCGCAAGACCGCCGGCGATTAACAAGAAGTAGATGAACCATTCCCAAGGACCGCTGACGAAAAATAACCAATAACGCGTCGCGTTAAGCGACTGGCTGTCACGTAGCTGCTCGGCGGAGAAGAACGTCGCCGGATCGGCCGGCGTCCCCTCGTAGGCGGCGGGTACGTTATTCGGGGACGTATACCAGACGTAGGCAGCCATCGCGGCCGCGTATAGAAGGAAAAGTACGAATACGTTCAGAAGCGCAGATCGTTTGGGCACGTCTTCTTCTCCCCTCAAGGAAACGATTGGCAATAGTATAGCCTATTTTAACCTCTCTCCTCGATATGCTTTTCGCCCCAAGCGCACATGGCGTCCAGAATCGGCTTGAACGACCAGCCGTATTCGGTAAGAGAGTAGACGACTTTCGGAGGAACTTGCTCGAAGATCGTTCGTTTCACCATGCCGTCCTGTTCCAGCTCCCTAAGCTGCTGCGTCAGCATCTTCTGCGTGATGTCGGGGATGAGCTTCTTCAGCTCGCTTGTCCGTTTATCTCCTTTGTCCAGATGGCACAGGATGACGACCTTCCACTTGCCCCCGATCACTTCCAACGTCGCTTCTACCGGAATGTTGTATGCCACGCGAAGGCTCCTTTCTTTCATAGGCACCTACAAGTACCTATATGACTTTAAAGTATCTATATCACTTTATTGTGCGTACTTACGGATTCGATCCCGGAGTCCTATACTAGCATTCGTGCAGCATCGATGCAACGACACCGTATAGGAGGGAACATATGCGCACCGCATCTATCGCGCCATCGACTGAAGTCACCCGTAGTGGCTCGTCGGGGAAGCTGGCTTTGCTCGCGCTAGCCGTCAGCGCATTCGGTATCGGAACGACGGAATTCGTCCCTGTCGGCTTGCTTCAGGCGATCTCGGACGATTTGAATATCGGCATCACGATAGCCGGATTGCTCATATCCGGCTACGCCATCGGGGTCGCGGCCGGCGCGCCGATCTTGACGGCGCTCACGAACCGCGTCCCGCGAAAAACGCTGCTGATGAGCCTCATGGTCGTGTTCATGATCGGCAACGCGGCGGCGGCCCTGTCATCTTCATTCGGTGCATTGCTTATCGCACGCTTCGTTACGGCTTTCTCGCACGGCGTGTTTTTCTCGATCGGCTCGACGATCGCGGTACAGCTCGTGCCCAAGGAGAAACAAGCAAGCGCGATCGCGCTTATGTTCACCGGGCTGACCGTCGCGACCGTCACCGGCGTGCCGCTCGGCACGTACATCGGCCAAACCTTCGGCTGGCGGGCGACGTTCTGGGGAGTCGCCGCGCTCGGCGCCGTCGGCTTCGCTGCCAGCGCTCGCCTGATCCCGAGCGATCTGAAGCAGGCACCTCCGTCTAGATTCTCAGACATGTTCCGCATCGCTGGGAATGGAAGGCTCCTCATGGGATTCGCGATCACGGCTCTCGGTTACGGCGGCACGTTCGTCGCATTCACGTACTTAACGCCGATTCTGCAGGACGTCCTGAAGCTAAATCCGCACACGGTCGGGATCATCCTACTGGCCTACGGCGTCGCAGTCGCGATCGGCAACGAGATCGGCGGTCGATGGGCGAATCGAGATCCGCTTCGCGCGTTGCTCGCGATGTTCGTTCTTCAATCCGTCGTGCTCGTCGCGATGTCGTTCATGATCCCCTACCGAACGGCGGGACTGATCGCGATCGCTCTTATGGGACTGTTCGCGTTCATGAACGTGCCCGGCTTGCAGCTCTACATCGTTAAGCTAGCCGAACGGTACGTCCCTTCCGCGGTGGACGTCGCCTCGGCGCTGAACATCGCGGCTTTCAACCTCGGCATCGCGATCGGCTCGATAACCGGAGGACTCGTCGTCGACCATATGGGACTGAAGCACACGGCTTGGGTCGGGGGAGCCATCGTCGCGCTTGCGGTTGTATTGACGAGCGTATCCTATCGGTTGGAAAGATAATAATGAAGTCACAATAAGGAGGAAATATAAAATGACGTTGTCGATACAAAGCACGACCAAGCTCCATAACGGGGTTCAGATGCCATGGCTAGGTCTTGGCGTATTCAAAGTAGAGGAAGGCGAGGGGTTGGTAGACGCCATCCGTTCCGCCGTCCGGTTCGGATACCGCAACATCGACACCGCCGCGATCTACGGCAACGAAGCGAGCGTCGGCGAAGGCGTCCGGCGCGCGCTTGCCGAGAACGGCTCGCTGTTCGACTTCGAGCTGACCGCCGCCGAGATGAGCGAGATCGATTCGCTTAACCGCAACGAGCGCGTAGGACCGGACCCCGACAATTTCAATTTTTGATCGGCGTGGATATTGCAGTTGCGACACGGAGATAACTGCATGAGCTACAGTTATTCCAACCATTCAGATACTGCCGTGAACTGCGAGATGTACGAAATACAGTTATTACTCAGGCTGTGTGGGGGTTTCAGTCGTTCTTGTGATAAAAATGTATTCCGTGCAGGTATTTCGCTGAAAAAGACGTTTACTAGTTTATTAACTGTACTCAGTGCAGTTGTTAAATGGTTGTCCCATGCGGGGCAGCCCTTCGCCGTTTCCTAGGTCCAGTACGTCAACTCGCCGCTTACCCTTTAACAATATTTTGCATCCTATTCCGGTCCGGACTGTTATATAATACCTATATTGTGTTTATGACAAGCCGACTAGGAGAATCGACATGGATATTATCGAGATCGCAACCGCGCTTATCGACGAGGATACGGACCAGCCCCGCTACCAATTCGACGACGAGGCGCTTCAGGAACTGATGAGCAGCATCGGCGAAATCGGCCTGCTGTCTCCGATCAAGGTGCGCGCGATGCTGGGCGGCCGCTACAAGATCATTTACGGCAACCGCCGTTACAAAGCTTGCAAAATGCTGAACAAACCGACGATCCCGTGCATCGTCTCGACCGCGACGGACGAGATGGAAATTTACTTCGAGCAGATCGCCGAGAACTTGACCCGCCAGGGCTTCTCTCCGATCGAGGAAGCGGAAGCGTTCCATAAGCTGCTTACCGATCCGAAGTTCAGCAGCTCGACGAAGTACATCTCCAGCAAGCTCGGCAAACCGGAATCCTACATTAAGAACAAGCTGGAGCTGCTCAAGTTCAGCAACGCCGTCCGGAAGCTGATCGTCGCCGGCACCGAAATCCGCAAGGACAAGCTGACGGAAGACCAGCTCATGCCGCTGAAGGATTTGCCGATGGAGCACCGCGATTCGCTGGCGCTCATCATGGCGCGCGACGAGATGGCGGTCACCGACGTGAAGAAGATCGCCAAGCTGTTCAAGGATAAGGACATTTCCGACAATACGAAGGGCAAGCTGCTATTCAAGTCCGGTTACGAGCTGCTGGAGACGTGGGCGACGTTCGAGCACAACCGCAAAGAGCGAGAGAAGGCCGCGAAAGCAAGAGCAGAAGCGGAAGCTGAAGAGGCCGAGGAAGAAGCAAATAGACCGGTTGCTAAGCAACCGGCCGATCCCGCCACACAGATCGAGCTTATCCCGCAGCAGGAACAAGCCACCGCCGCCTCTCAATCGCAATCTGTAGCTTCTCTACTAGGATACCTCCAGCCTCTGCTGTCCTCGATCCCCGCGCCGACCCCGCTGCCCGCGGAGCTCGTGCAATCGATCGAACGGCTGACGTCCGGAGAGACCGATCAGCTGATAGACGGCATCGACAAGCTGATCGGCAATCTCGAGCAGCATATGGCCGAGTGGCGCGCGATCCGCGACGCGGCTCACAAGTTCCAAGCTCTATAGTTAACGTAACATGTCTATGAAATCCTTAAGCGGATTGGAAATCCATTTTTTCGGACGCATGACCATTTGCAGGTCTAATCTAATGTCGGGATGGTTAAACGGAAGGACCACTAACTCCCCTCTTTTCACTTCCTCACGAACAACCATTTGAGGAAGCAGCGAGATACCCGTGCCTGACATCAGACAACGTTTAATGGCTTCGGGATTCCCGAGCTCTAAACCGATCTTGTACGAAATGCTCTGCCTCCGAAGAACCTTCTCCAACATCATCCTGTAATTACAGCTCGACTCCGGCATAATCCACTCCGCATCATTCAGTTGTTCAAGCTGGATGGCGCGGAGAGAGGATAACGGATGATCAGGGCTCGCGATTAAAACCAGCGGTTCTTCTCTAATTATTGTCCATTGCAGCCCAGGATCGGACGGCTTATTTTCTAGCAAAATCCCAATATCGAATTCCCCTTCTTTGACTTTGTCTACGATGGATGTCTCGCTGTCCGGCTGAAGCCTGACCGTAATAGCCGGATATTGCCGGCGAATATTCTGTATCAATGAAGGAAGAAAGTAAGCGGCCAGCGAGTCAATCGTACCTATCGTTAGAATCCCCCCTCCTTGTTGAGCAAGAAGCTCCTTAGACTGCTGGAAGAGATTAAGCATCTGGACAGTCACTTGCAGCAGCTCATCCCCCGCGGAAGTAAGACGAAGCCCTTTGCCATGCCTTTCAAACAACCGAACGCCGTAAAGCTGCTCTAACTTTTGAATTTGCATGGTGACACTAGATTGGGCGTATCCGAGTTCCCCCGCTGCTTTAGTGAAGCTTTGGTGGAAAGCAACCTCCCGAAAGGTCTGAAAATAGGCGAGATCCATTTGTTGTTCACCACTTCAAATTTATTGATAATGCTCATCACTTATTATAGATAACACTGATGCCGAATACCATGTTAAATTGATTGTGATACGGAGTATTCGGAGGGATGCACCATGTTAACGGAACGGGATTTAGCGGGGATTTATGTGCCGACCGTCACGCCTTTTCTGCCTAACGAAGAGTTGGATTTGGATTCGTACCGCCACTATTTGGAGAAGCTGCTGAAACACGACATTCAAGGTTTAGTGATTAATGGTACGACTGGCGAAGCTCCTACTATGATGTGGGAAGAGGTGACGACTCTCGTACAAGCGACGAGAGATGTCCTGCGCAAACTTCATAAACAGATTCCGTTAATTGTAGGCACGGGAACGAATAGCACCTTCACGACTGTGAAACAAACGGAACAGGCCGCACAGCTTGGAGTGGACGCCGTCCTTGTCGTAACTCCCTACTATAATCGTCCCCAGCAAGAAGGCGTGCTTGAGCATTTCCGCCGCGTCGTGCAAGTAAGTGTTCCTGTAATCGCCTATGAAATTCCTAGCCGCACAGGTATTCATCTAACGACGGATACGATTAGAAGTATTTTAGATTTGAACGGGGTCATTGGGTTAAAAGATAGCTCCGGCAGCACGGATATAATTTCCGAGCTCGCTCCCTCTCAAGTGAAACCGATTCTTTGCGGCGATGACCCTCATTTTTATTCCCTGTTAGAACACGGAGCCTCCGGCGGCATATTAGCGTCGGCCAACATTCAAACCGACGCGTTCTTGCAAGTTTACAAGCAGGTCGATCAAGGCGAACGATCTAAAGCACGGCAATTGTTCGATTCCCTTGTTCCACTGGTCTCCAAGCTTTTTCAAGAGTCCAACCCTGCTCCAATAAAATGGGTCCTCGCTAAACAAGGCATCCTATCATCGGACACTTTACGTTTACCTATGAGCCCTATAAGCAAAAATTTACAGTTGGATTTAGAAGAGCTATTGCATCATTATGCTCCTTAGAAAAAAGGCACCGGTTCACGTTCACCCGATTTTGTATTTCCATGCTTGAGGACTTCGACCGCTTTTCGTCTGAACGACCACGTGATGCGTTCTACTTGCTTCAGCTCGTCGAGATAGATGAGCAAGCCGAGGAACCTGTTGCCGTCAAATAAAAACAGCCATCAGGGGCTTGAAGGCTGTTTCCTTGTTATATGTCCTTATAATTCGCCCCAGAACACTTCGGTCTCGTAGTCGAAAGACACGAGGCCTTTGTCGTTGCACCGATCGAAAATATTCCGAAGCTCCGCCATCATCGGCTCGTAACTCGGATGTCCCGGCTGGGGGATGTAGGAGGAGGATAACATCCTTCCTGCCAGCGCTTCGAAATCGAGCAATTGGCCGCTAGGAAACCGAGCGACGTGCATGACGGCCGGATGTAAGAACGCGGCAAGCGCTTCTTCGGAAATGTTCTTGTGCCCCACCTTCGCGTAGTCGATCCCGTACGTATGCAGCAGCTTGTCGTACGCTTCAAGGAAATGCGTACCGTGCGTCAGCCGCGAATTCCAGATGAGAGCGACCTTGCCGCCCGGTTTCAGGATACGCTTGAATTCGGCCTTCGCCTTCTCGCGGTCGAACCAATGGAATGCTTGCGCGCACACGATATGATCGACCGAACCGTCAGGCAACAACGTGTTCTCCGCCGATCCCGGAACCGCGCGGAAGCCTGGTCTCTCGCCAAACGCTTGCACCGCCGCCTCCCGCATCGCGTCGTTCGGCTCCACCGCGTGCACGACGCTGCCCCGTTCGAGGAGCAGCCGCGTAAACTTGCCTGTTCCCGCGCCCACGTCGGCAACTTCTCCCTTGCTTAAGCCGACCCTATCGTACAAATAATCGATCGCCTCAGACGGGTAGCTCGGCCGATACTTGACGTACGTATCGACCCGATCCGTGAACCTCTGCGTATTGTCCATACTTATCCCTCCGGCTTCAATTCGGTTTGACCTTGCATGTACGGGCGCAGCGCTTGCGGAATATATACGCTGCCGTCCTCGCGTTGATGGTTCTCCAGCAGCGGAATGAGGATACGCGGCGTTGCGATCGCCGTATTGTTAAGCATGTGGCAATACTGTAGCTTCCCGTCCTCGTCCCTATACCTAATATTCGCGCGGCGAGCCTGAAAATCATGCACGTTCGACGACGAATGCGTCTCTCCGTACGATTCCCTGCTCGGCATCCACGTCTCGATGTCGTATTGCTTATAATTTTTCTGCGACATGTCGCCAATGCATACCGAGACGACCCGATAGGGAAGCTCGAGCAATTGCAGAATTCGCTCGGCGTTGCCCGTAATCTCCTGGAGCAGCCGCTCCGATAGCTCGGGGTCGTTCGCGCACAGCACGACTTGCTCGACCTTCGAGAATTGATGGACCCGGTACAGCCCCCGCACGTCCCGTCCTTGCGAGCCGACTTCCCTGCGGAAGCACGCCGACATCGCGGCGAGCCGGACAGGGTCGCTAACGTCGATCACCTCGTCCCCGTAATAGGCGGCCAAGCTGACTTCCGACGTGCCGACCAAATACTTGTTGTCGTCTGCCAAGGCATAAGTCTGATCCCGCCCCAGCGGAAAATAACCCGACCCGATCAGCGCGTCCTCCCGGACGAGCATCGGGACGTCCATCGGCGTGAATCCCACACCCTCCAGCACGTCCATGGCCAGATGCTGCACCGCCCGGTGCAGACGGAAGCCCGCGCCTTTCAGCACGTAGTTCCGCGCGCCCGCCAACTTCACTCCTCGCGGGATATCGAACAAGCCGAGCGCCTCTCCGATGGCGACGTGGTCGCGCGCCGCGAATGCGAAGTCCGGTTTCTCCCCGACGCGCTTCATCTCCACGTTGTCCGCGTCCGACAGTCCGGGCGGAGTGTCCTCCGATACCGGATTCGGCACGAGACGCATGAGCTCGGCGTATGCCGTCTCGACCTGAGCTTGTTGCCCCTCCAGTCTCGTCAGCGTCTCGTTGTTCCATTTCACTTCCGCCTTCAGCCGTTCGGCTTCCGCTTTGTTGCCGCTCGCCATCAACGCGCCGATCTTCTCCGAGGCCCGGTTGCGTCCGTGCCTAAGCTGCTCGATCTCTTGCATAAGCGCGCGCCGATGCTCGTCGACTTCAAGCAGCTTGGCTACCGATAGCCCGATTCCTTTGGCGTCGGCCGTCTGTTGGATTTGCTCCGCATGCTCACGAATATAACGAATGTCCAGCATATCGCTCTCTCCCCCGTCTTATCCGTTACGCCGCTGAAAGTCCCGCATGAACTGGACCAACGCCTCGCACGCCTCTACCGGCACCGCGTTATAAGCCGAAGCGCGAAGCCCGCCGACGCTGCGATGGCCGGCCAACCCTTCGAAACCGTTCTGCGCGGCTTCTAGCACGAATCGCTTCTCCGTCGCCTCGTCCTGCATGCGCCAAGTAACGTTCATGCGCGAACGGGCTACTTGGTCGGCGAAGCCGTCGTAGAAGCCGCCGCTCGCATCGATCGTCTCGTACAGCAGCCCCGTTCTGAGCGCCGCGCGCCGCTGCATCTCCTCGACGCCGCCTTGGCGTTTCGTCCATTCCAGCACCAGCTTCATGACGTAGATCGAATGAACCGGCGGCGTATTGTAGAGCGACTGGTTATCGGCGAACGTGGCGTATTTGAGGATCGTGGGGATCTCGCGCTCCGCGCTGACTCGGAGCAGATCGTCACGGACGATCGCTACGGTGACGCCTGCCGGACCTAGGTTTTTCTGCGCTCCCGCGTACATGAATCCGAGCTTCGTCCAGTCGAGCTTGCGGCTTAGCATATCGCTTGTCATGTCGCCGAAGAGCGGCACGTCGCCAACGTCGGGGAGCACGCGGAATTGCGTGCCCTCGATCGTATTGTTCGTCGTCAGATGAACGTAAGCGGCGTTCGCGTCAACCTTGAGCTCGCCTACGTTCGGGAGCTTCCGCCACTTGTCCGCCTTGCCGCTCGCGATGACATTAGCTTCTCCGACGGCGACAGCCTCCTGGTACGCTTTGTCCGAGAAGCTGCCCGACAGCACGTAATGACCGACCTTGCCCGCCGGCAGGAAATTCATTGGGATAAGCGCGAACTGGGTGCTCGCGCCACCGCCCATGAACAGCACCTGATAACCTTGCGGGAGACCTAGCAACTCCGCCAGCAACTGGCGCGTCTCCTCCATCATCCGCTCGACCGGCTTGCTCCGGTGCGACATCTCCATGAGCGACATGCCTATGCCGCCGAATTCTACCAGCTCTTCCTTCGCCTGCTGCAATACCTCTAGCGGCAGCGCCGCCGGTCCCGGATTGAAATTGTACGCTCTCTTCATCGTTTAACGCGTCCTCTCAAGTTTGGATGACAACACAAAACGCCCCTGTCCTGAATTGGGACGAGGAGCGTTCGCTCGCGGTGCCACCCAACTTGATCGATCCGCGCGCGCGGTTCGACCCTCTTGGTTCCGCTGTAACGGGCGGAGGCCGGTAAACTTAGGAACAAACCCGGTAGGGCTGCTCTTGACGGGAACGCCTCGGAGTTGGATGCTCTTCATCGGCATAATGTCCGTATCGAATTGTTAGGGCTTATTATACGCCGATCCATTCCGATGTCAAGGGATGAATTCCGCAGGCTGCCGCAAATCGAGCCACTCCGCTTCCTGCTCCGTAAGGCTTACCTCGAGGCCCGGCAAGCTCGACCGCAGCTCGGACGGATTGCTCGGCCCGATGATCGCGCAAGTCGGATAACGTTGATGCAGGACGTACGCGAGCGCGATCTGGTTGGGGTCGCAGCCTTTGCGCTCGGCAAGGAGTCTCGCCCGGCGAAGCCGCTCCCAGTTGGCGTCGCTGTAGTAGACGCGAACCGCTTCGGCATCCTCGCGGCGATCCGGCGCGAACCGCCCGGTGAAAAATCCGCCCGCCTGCGACGACCAGGACAGCAGCGGCAGCTGCGACCGCTCGTGCCATGCGATGTCCTCTTCGCCAGCCGATACGCAGCCTTCCCAGCGAGGCTCGTTCGGCTTGGCCAAGCTCAGGTTCGGGCTGTTGCAGGCGAAGCCGATCAGACCGTGCGCCTTCGCATAGGCGTTCGCTTCCGCAATGCGCGCCATGGACCAGTTGGAAGCCCCGAGAGCAAAGCATCTTTTCGATTCCAGCAAAGCATTCAGAGATTCGAGGATGTACCCGACGGACTTGCTCGGATCGTCGCGATGCAGCATGTAAATATCGACGTAGTCGGTCTGCAGCCGATCGAGCGACTCTTTCAAATCCTGCTCCATCGCCTCCGGCGTCACGCGGGGACCGTTCTGATCCGGATGCGCGCCTTTGCCGATAAGGACCAATCCTCTCCGGTTGCCGCGATCAAGCATCCATCTCCCGAGCGCTTTCGCGCCGGACGGGCCGTACACATGCGCCGTGTCGACCGCATTGCCGCCGGATGCGACGTAAGCATCGAGCAGCTCGGAGGATTCCCCCATCCGCTCCTCGCTTAGCATCATCGATCCTAGGATGAGTCTCGTTACCGGGGTGCTTACCCCGGCGATCGTAATCGAATCCATCTGCGCTTGGATCATGTCGATCTGCCTCCGATGCTATAGGGTTTAAAGCTCCACTCTGGCTTTGGTTCGGGCGGATTTCAAGCAAGCTTCGATCAGCGCCATATTGCGAACCGCATCGTCCGCAGGGAACACCGGAGCCTGCTCCTTCCATACGGCGCGTGCAAGATCGTCCACTTGACGCGCGTACGTGTTCACGATTTCCGGTTGTACCTCGCGAGTGCCGTTCTTGTTCGTCACCTTGAACGCGGCGTCTTCGCCGTTCGCGACGAACGCGTTCGGTATGTCGATCCGACCGTCCGTCCCGACGATTTCGAACGTCTGGCGGAAGTTCGCCCACATGCCGCAATCGAACGTCAACGCGATGCCGCCCTCGAATTCGACGAGGCCCGAAGCCATCATGTCGACGTTGTCGTGATCCGGCGAGAAGAACGCGTGAACGGTGACCGCCTCCGGTTCCTTGCCCAAGAAATATCGCGCAGCGCTAAGCGGGTAACATCCGACGTCGAAGAGTCCGCCTCCGCCCCATTCCGCGCGGTAGCGGATGTTCTTCGAGTCCGCCGCGTTGTTGAACGTGAAGGCGCCTCTCAACGCCCGCAGCTCGCCGATCTCTCCGTCCGCGATCATCCGCTTGATCTGCTCCATGCGCGGATGATGGCGGTACATGAACGCTTCGGCGAGCACCACGCCGGCTTTCCCGCACGCATCGACCATCTCTTGCGCTTCCGCCGCCGTCAATGCAAGCGGCTTCTCGCACAATACGTGCTTGCCTGCTTCCGCCGCCCGGATCGTCCAATCCCGGTGCAGGTGGTTCGGCAACGGAATGTAAACCGCGTCAATATTCGGATCTGCCAGCAACTCCTCATAACTTCCATAGGCTTGAGAGACTCCGAATTGAGCCGCGGCCGCGCTCGCTTTCTCGATCCCGCGGCTGGCGACCGCTTGAATGACCCCCGTAGTGGAGGCTTTAATACCCGGCATAACCGACTTTAACGCGATATCCGTAGCTCCGATAATTCCCCATCTCAGCTTCTTGTCCATCGAATCCTCTTCCTTTGCATATATGAATATTGTTATTATAAAATCACGATTTCTACGTGTATATACAATCATTTTGAATTCGATATAACGATATTGTCATATAAAAGTTAGGCGGTGTGTCTGTTGAGAATTCATTGTTCGTTCCCGACGATGGAGCTTAGCCCGTACCTCATCCTACCGGAGTCCGTCGGCCGGTACTCGGAGATGCCGGACCATGAAGTCGACCGTGCATCTAGTGCGTTGCCTTACTTCAACCTGCATGTCATCGCGAGCGGAGAAGGCTACGTCGATGACGCCGGCGAGCGGCGCCTGCTCCAATCCGGCGACGCGTTCTTCTACTTCCCGAACCGGCCGCAGCGTTACTACTCCAGCGAAGAGGAACCGTGGGATGTGTACTGGATTCACTTCTACGGCCAGCTCCTCCCGGAACTGCTGACCGGACAAGGCTTGCGAAGCTCGACCGTCTGGTCCATCCATCGGCCTGAGCGGCTGCTCGACAACTTCGAAGCGTTAATCGGGGAGGCGCACGGCAGCAAGCTGCTTCGTCCTTCCGTCCTCTCGACGCTGACCTACGGCATAATGGCGGAGTTCATGGCCGAGGCAGTGCCTTACCGCACGAGAAAATCGCCCGCCCCGGGCATCGGCGTCACCGATTTGCTGCCCGCCATGCAGGATGAGGCTAGCGAGCCGTTCTCGCTCGAACGTTGGGCGGCGGAATTGGACGTCAGCGTCCATTATTTCTGCAAGCTATTCCGCAGGACGATGCAGATGTCGCCGATGGATTTCATCACGCTGTGCCGCATTCGCCGTGCCAAGCAACTGTTATTGGACGATCGGGATCAACCCGTGCAGCAAGTGGCCGAAGCTTGCGGATATCCTAGTGCCAGCTACTTCATCAAGAGGTTTAAGGAAAAGGAGGGCGTGACGCCCGCGGCGTATCGGTTGCTGCATGGGAGGTAGACGTTACCGGAGCGATAAGATATGATAGATGTGCTCGTAAAATGAAACATAGTTTCACCAAATGAAACATATAAATGAGGAGGGCTTTTCATGGCATTCACATATGAAGGTCTGGATCACGTTCAACTGGCAGCCCCCGAAGGCTGCGAAGAGGAAGCCCGAGCATTCTTCGGCGAACTGCTCAGCTGGATCGAAATTCCGAAGCCCGAGCCGCTGCGTGCACGCGGAGGCGTATGGTTCCAATGCGGCGCGCATCAAGTCCACATCGGCGTACAGAAGGATTTCGTGCCTGCCAAGAAAGCTCATCCCGCCTTCCTCGTGCGGAATCTTAAGGCTTTGCGCGAGCATCTGCTCCTTCATCGCATCGTCGTCATCGATGATGAGACGCGCGCCGAAGAAGGCATCGAGCGTTTATACGTCAACGATCCGTTCGGCAATCGAATCGAGTTCATGGAGCGTTAAGTGCATCAAGTCCGACAGTATATGACATTCGTCATATACACCTCCCTGACGTTTATGACTATCTCGCCCTCGGTTCCCTCACCTACAATGATAGTAGTAGACTAGCGACTCGTAACCGAGTCCGAGGAGGAACCCGATCTTGGCGACATCCCCAGAAATGCAATTGAAGAAGAAGATGACCCCCTTCGAGAAGAACGATACGAAAGCAAGCGTTAGACAGCTCATCAACACGCTCGTTCCGCTCGCCCTGTCATGGTTGGCCGCCTATTATAGCCTGGCTGTTTCGTATTGGCTAACGCTTCCGATCACCCTCATTACGGCGGGTTTCGTCGTTCGGACGTTCATTATTTTCCATGATTGCTGTCATCAGTCGTTCTTCAAGAGCAAGCTCGCCAACGAGATCGTCGGCACGATCACGGGTATCCTAACCGTCGTCCCCTACCATCAATGGAAAACGACCCACTCCATCCATCACGCATCGAGCAGCAACTTGGACAAACGCGGAATCGGCGACATGTGGATCATGACGGTCGACGAATACGCCGCCGCATCGCCATGGCAACGGTTCACGTATCGCTTTTATCGCAATCCTCTGGTCATGTTCGGCCTAGGGCCGATTTATATTTTCCTCATCGATTACCGATTTAACCGTAAAGGCGCGAGACGCCGGGAGAGAATCAACACGTACGTCACGAACGTCTCCATCGTGCTGCTCTACGCCTTGCTAAGCTGGGCTGTCGGCTGGGAAGCGTTCCTGCTCGTTCAGGCTCCCGCTTTCTTCTTCTCAGGCTTGGCAGGCATCTGGTTGTTCTATGTCCAGCATCAATACGAGGACTCCTACTTCGAGCATGAAGAGGAATGGAGCTACGTGAAAGCTGCGGTTGAGGGAAGCTCCTACTACAAGCTGCCTAAGGTGCTGCAATGGTTCACCGGCAATATCGGATTCCATCACGTCCATCATCTCAGTCCCCGAGTACCGAATTATCGGCTGGAGGAAGCGCATAACGCTACCCCGCCCTTGCATATGGCCACGACGATCGACCTGCGCACAAGCTTGAAGTCGCTCCACTTCCGTCTGTGGGACGAAGCGAACAAGAGGTTTATCGGATTCAAGGAATATAAGCGCGGGCGACAAGCGCGGAAGCTTGCAGCCTGATCGAAGCTATAGTGCGAACCCGCATGCCCACCGGACGGATATGTTAAAATAATAGATACAAAGCCGTACGCGAGGGGGCTCCTACTATCCAAAAGTGGCATCAGACGTTTCATCGCAACACCGGCCTAAGCCCTTACGTATGGGTCGTCTTCTGTATTCTTCCTTTCTACTTCATTATCCACTCCTCGTCGATGCTGGAGACCGTAATCGGCATCACGATGGTGATTACGTTCTTCATCTGTTATGCCTTGTCGTTCGTCGCGAAGGGATGGCAGATTTACTTCTGGACCGGCGCCCAGATCGCGATCTCGGTCGCCATGACCGTCTTGTATGGATACGCCTATTTTTCGCTGTTCCTGGCTTTTTTCATCGGCAACATCCGCAACAAGGCAGGCTTCTTCACGCTGTATACGATTCATCTCGTCAGCACGATCGCCACGATCAACTACGGATTCGTCACGAAGAACTCGCTCTTGGTTACCCAGTTCCCGTTTGTTCTCATCAGCCTGATAGCGGTCATACTGTTGCCGATTAGCACGTATAACCGCAATAAGCGGGAGCAATTGGAAGGGGAGCTCGAGAGCGCGAACAAGCGGATCTCCGACCTCGTCAAGCTGGAGGAACGGCAACGGATCGCCCGTGACCTTCATGATACGTTAGGCCAGAAGCTCTCGCTCATCGGACTCAAGAGCGACTTGGCCATGAAGCTGATCAGCCGCGACCCCGCTCAGGCGCAAGCCGAGCTGCTCGACGTCAGACTAACGGCCAGAAGCGCGCTCAAGGAAGTACGGGAGATTGTCACGAATATGCGCGGCATGCGGATCGAGGACGAAATCGTCCATATGCGGCAAATGTTGAAGGCCGCGCAGATCGAACTGAATCTGGAAGGCGATTCGAAACCGATCTCGATGACGCTGCTCAACGAGAACGTCGTAAGCATGTGCTTGAAGGAAGCCGTCAACAATATCGTGAAGCATAGCCATGCCACCAGCTGCACGGTAACTATGGAATCTACCGACTCGGAGCTCCTTATCAGAGTGTCGGACAACGGCATCGGGCTCGGCAAGCTGGACAACATGCTGGACAAACCGACAGGCAGGGCCCAGGGGAACGGCTTGCGCGGGATGAAGGAACGTCTCGAATTCATTAACGGGAGTCTGGAGATCGAGTCGGAGAACGGAACGACGCTGCTGATGCGGGTACCTAATCAGGTCAAACAACCGCTCGAGGAGGTCACATCATGATACGGATCGTCGTAGCCGAGGATCAGCGCATGCTGCTTGGCGCTTTCGCCTCGTTGCTCAATTTAGAGCCGGATATGGAAGTCGTGGGCAAAGCGGGCAACGGCAAGGAAGCGGTCGAGCTCGTACTCCGGCTCAAGCCGGATATTTGCCTGATGGATATCGAGATGCCGGTCATGAGCGGACTGGAAGCGGCTGAGGAGCTCAAGGATCAAGGCTGCAAGATCATCATTCTGACCACGTTCGCGAGATCCGGTTATTTCGAGAAAGCGATGAAAAGCGGGGTACGAGGCTACCTGCTGAAGGACAGCTTGATCGAGGATCTCGCCGATTCCATTCGCAGCATTATGGCCGGTCGTCTGATCTACTCTTCCGAGCTGGTGGATGAAGCATATCGCGAGGAGAATCCGCTCACCGAACGGGAACGGGAAGTGCTCGGACTGGTCGCCGACGGCAAGACGACGAAGGAAATCGCCGGACAGCTGTTCATTACGACGGGCACCGTGCGCAATTACATCTCCGTCATCCTCGACAAGCTCAAAGTATCGAACCGGATCGAAGCCATTACTCGGCTGAAGGAGAAGGGCTGGTTCAAGTGAAAATCCTGCTAGGGCTCTGTAGAGCCTAAGCAGGATTTTTTGCGATTTAAAGGCATCAGTGTCTCGCCCCTAACAAATCACTGGCGCGGGGCTGCAGTGGTCTGCGTGGCCACTGCAGGAATGAATCACGCTTGTCCGACGCTACAACGGTCTGTTAAGCCCTTGCAGTAACAAACCACGCTTGTCCGACGCTGCATCGGTCTGCGAAACCCTTGCAGTAACAAACCACGCTTGTCCTGCGCTACAACGGTCTGTGAAGCCCTTGCAGGAACAATCCACGCTTGTCCGATGCTACTTCTGTTCAAATAACAACGATTTGCATTTAATTTGTCTACCATGTAGTCACCTGCTCTAAATAACAACGATTTGCATTTATTTCAGCTCCAAGCCGATCAAGTCTCGCAAATACGGTCAAATAACTGTCGATTTGGTGTTATTTTTACAACTCCACTCAGCTTCCGAAAAATAACTATCGATTTGCTGTTATTCGCTCTCCATTCCGCCCCCTAAAATATATAAATTCTTTGATGTAAAAAAAGAAGATCCTGATGGATCTCCTCGGTTGTTATTAGTTGTTGTATGGATGGCGCGCCCTGAGAGATTCGAACTCCCGGCCTTCAGATTCGTAGTCTGACGCTCTATCCAGCTGAGCTAAGGGCGCATATGGAGCGGAAAACGGGATTCGAACCCGCGACCTTCTCGTTGGCAAC